>CBFCZY010000004.1:0-238732 GCA_965602905.1 uncultured bacterium
CAATTAAGCAATTAAGCAATTAAGCAATTAAGCAATTAAGCAATTAAGCAATTAAGCAATTAATAAATTAAACAATTAACTGTAATTATTAAACTTATTGACAGGAGTCGTTGGCATGTTATGATTCAAAAAATGTATAACTTTTAGATTTTGGCATCATGGGCAACAAAATAAACCTCCTTTTCTTTTTCATCTTTCTGTATAAAATTGGCATTGGGGAGTGGCTGCAAAAAATTACAGCAATTAAGTTTAACTTGGGTTCTGCCTCAAAACTTATGGCTTCCTTGCAAATTATCTTTTAACTCACGCTGAGTTTTATCTACCCTCTTTTTTATATCAGGAAGTGGAAACTTTCCTTAAACAAGGGTTCAGAGCTGATTCTTCAATTTCCCCTGTTTTTTTCCTGCCTTTGGCAGGAAAAAACAGGGGAAGAAGTAAAGGAAATAAAAAGGTAAAGCTGAATTGGGTGGAACCCAAGTCCCTTCTTAACCAGTTAGATTAAGAGATAGCCGTGGGTAGACAACCCTCATTAGTGAAAAGCGGTTAATTGCGAAGCGATTAAGTTTCCTCATGCCATTTATGGCGTGCACATAAGAGCAAAAGCCGCAGGCTTTTACTAAACCGCCTACAGGTTCTATAAACTATGGCGTGATTTTTTGGTTTGAGATGCTGCTATTATGTGGCTGGGTGTCGGCGATAACTAGCTTTGAGCGGTGAGGGCCAGTTTTTGGTTCCTGCTCCAAGTATTCGCCGTCATCATTTGTCTGGTACAAAAGAAGAGAGAAATAAACCATAATCTATAAAGTTTAGAGGAACGATCCTGCGGAGATGGGGCTAAAAGTTTATTCCCAAAATTGCGAACTTGAGTGAGAGCACTAAAAGAAACCGCTTTGTTATTCTGAAATTTTTTCGTAGATGATTTGCAGGGAGGCTATTCCGACTTTTAGGTTTACTTCACTGACCCTTTCAGAGTGAGTTCCAAATCCCAGCCCAAAGAATAATAGGATTAAAAAAAGTATGAATATTTTGTTGCTCAATGTGCCAATTCCCAAAGATTAGTTTTTTTGAGAATTATAGCATATTATAAAGGGGTGTCAATAAGATCAATAATTACAGTTGTTTTATCTATTAAAATAGATTTAATAGATAAAATTAAACTAATGCTCTGTTGCAAAATCGATTGAAAGATTTAAGTAAGCATAGTGTCTCAGTCAAAGAACCTAAAGAACATCCATAAAAGCGGAAACGGAGAAAACGGCTTTGCCTCGGCCAGCTTCACCGTAGCCGGGAGGGTTGGGGAGGTTATGGCGCTCTTTGATTTCTTTGTACACAGCCAAAAGCTTTACGTAGTATTCTAAAGGCGGGGCTTGTTGCTCGCCCAAGTGGGCTAGGGGCTCGGCGCACCAAGTTGTGAATCTGGGGAGGATGCCCTTGGACATAAAAAATTCTAGGCCTTCTGCCGTGCTGTCTACAGCTTCATGGAGGTCAGTGAAACCATAAGGGGCGCTCATTTCTACACCACCGACAAAGTTGGGGATCACGTTTTCAGGACCGAAGATCTCAGCGGAATCTACAATGCGGTTCATCCATTCTTGGTAGCCTACAAAGCGCTCTTTACCTGGGCAAAGCTTTTGGAATAGATCCTTGTTCCAGATCTCGTAGTTGGGGTGGTAAATCTGTACGCCACCTGCGTGCAAGCGCTTGCATTCGTCCTTTTCAAAGGCTTCAACAACAGCCTTGATAATCCAACGACGACCAAATTTCTCGTAGATGGCGGCTGCATAATCAAGGTAGAAATCCACCTCGTTTTTGCCGTTGAGATTCCCTGTGATGGCGCCACCTGTCAGGGTAATGGCCTTAGATGTTGTATCGTATTTTTCAATGTGACTGAGGGCATTTAGGATGTCTTCAATCTTTTTGACACCTGTGTAATCTCGCCCTGCCTTTTTTTGTTGTCGGTAGTTTTCGTTAATATCGCAAAACTGGCATTCTTCTTCTTTGCCCCAATATTGGCAGAGCCTGTAAAGAGTCAGATAAATAAGGTATCCCCACTCTAAAGTTGGGGCGATTTCGCTAATCTTTTTGCCGCTTTCTAAGGGGTGAGCGTAGTAAGCGGGCATGGGGTGGTATTCCGCTTGGCAAATAATCTGACCTTCCAGTTCCAGCACCAATTTACCTTCCTCCAGCTTGATCAAATAGGGGCTTGCAGGGTTCAAACGGACATTAAATATGGTGGGAGCCAAGTCCCAGATGCCACCAAAAAGCTTTACCTCTTCTGGTGCTTTAAACAAGTGGCTTTGGTCCTTTTCCATATCTTCCAAGGTTACCAAATCGAAAGAGAAGATAAAATAATCTTTGGGCTTAAATCCCGCTGCGATCTTTAAAGAATCGACAGTAAAGGAAACCCCAAGCCTTAGAATATCTTGCTTTAAAATGGCTTCAATGGGAACGGTGGGGTAAGCCTCGTTTAGTTTTTCAATCTCTGGTTTTCGCATCTTGGTAAATCCTTGTTAGTCCTTCCTTGAAACTAGGGTATTGTAGGCTGTAGGGCAAGCCTGAGAGTCGCTCATCTGAAATTACTCTCATGGGTACAGGTTGGTAGTCTGGAATTTTGAGCGAAGCCTGTAGGCCAACCTTATCGAGCCAGACAGCCACCTCTCTGGCACTGGCGGGGTATTTATCCACACAGTTTATGATTTTGGGTACCTCGGGGTTTTTTACAGCTTCAAGGCAGATCATAGTTAGATCATCCACATGGATGCGGTAAGTTGGGTGGTCCCACCCTCGGGGAGGCTTGTTTTGAGCGAGCCTTAAACCCAAATGGCGACCTTCACCGTAGATGCCACCAGGCCTAAGAGCGATCAAGTCGAAGTGTTCTCTTAAAATCTCCTCACTGGCCCGCCTTAAAAAACCTGATTTCCCATCGGGGTTGCCTGTAAAGGTTTCATCAAAGGCCCCTTTGAGTTGGGGGTAG
This sequence comes from uncultured bacterium, assembly GCA_965602905.1. Taxonomy (GTDB): domain Bacteria; phylum SAR324; class SAR324; order XYD2-FULL-50-16; family XYD2-FULL-50-16; genus JASJGK01. The sequence continues at coordinate 2,975 of CBFCZY010000004.1, forward strand.
ACGGCTGTGGAAGAGATATAAATGATCTTAGCATCTTTGCCCCAGTGCGCTTGTAGGCCACCAGCAAAACGGCCAAGTTTTTCTGTGGTTTCAGCTAAGCTGCCTATGGGCGGGATGGTAATAATGGTAGGTAAGGGTTGCTCAGGTAGAGCTTCCCAGGCCTTGTCAGCGTACAGGTCGAAACCTGTACCGTGACTTAAACTGACACCCCCAGAATTTAGGGAATTTTGGCTGTTTTGGTAGGCTTGGAGCCTTGCCCCAAGATAACCAACCCCTAAGAGGTGAAAGTCGAGCTTCATATAGAGTTGATTCTAAGAAGCTTTAAGGTCTGTTTGGTCGTCCTTGGCAATGCTGCCATGGTGGCCCTGATCACAGGAATCATCACGAGTTAGGTAATGGAGAAATAAACCTCCAGTCACCAAACCCAGCCAAAACCATTTACTGCGTAGTAGTTTAAACATAGTTAAAGAACTTCAATCAGCTCAACATCGAATGTTAAAACAGAGTTTGGTGGAATCTTCGGGCCAGCACCACGGGAGCCGTATGCCAAGTTGGAAGGAATAGTAACTTCCCACTTCTCACCGGGGCTCATCATCTTTAAGGCCTCAGTCCAACCAGGAATCACACCATTTACAGGGAATTCAACAGGCTTACCACGCTCAATGCTAGAATCAAACACAGTACCGTCAATCAACTTACCTGTGTAGTGAACCTTAACTTTATCTGTTGCTTTTGGGTGCTTAACAGCTTTGGCAGGAGTAACAATTTTATACTGCAATCCTGATTCTGTAACCTTTACACCAGCTTTCTTTTTGTTTTCTTCTAAATAGACCATTCCCTTTTCCAGTGCATCAGCAGCTGACTTTTGGAATTTTTCTTGGGCTTGCTTTCTGTGTTGTGTTTGCAAGTTCATTAGGGCTTCTTGTCTGGCTTTGTCATCGAGTAATAATTCTTTTTTCTCAAATGAGTCTAAAAGGCCGCTAAGCAAAGCTTCTTGGTCTACTTTTAAATCTTGTTTTTCAAAGTTAGAGCCAATAGAAACACCGATGGCGTAAGATGCCTTGGCTAGATCTGTATCTAAGGTTTTAACTCGTTTTGGCCCTTGCTCGCAAGATGCTGCGGCAAAGAGAATGAAGATTAAGATTAAGATTTTTTTCATGTTGTTCCTGTTCCGATAAATTTTTAATAAGTTTCGACTTTTGGGAGGGGGAAGTAAAGTTAATTTTTTTTAGGGATTTGTAATTTTCTGTAAAAAGGCAATATTAAAATTGGCTCTAAAGAGAGCAGAAATAGAGCTGGAGCCAAAAACCAGAAAAACAATTCTTCACGGACGACAGAATCTTTTTCCGACTTTCCAAGCTCGGTATTGTTTTGGATGTAATCTTGATAAAGATCGCCCAGATCCACTTGTCTGTCTTCAGCGGGGATGTAAACGGCATTGGTTATCTTGGCAATTTCTTTTAAATCACCATCATTGAGTTTACTAATTTTTCCGTCAGAATTGGGGATCTCAACTCCCTCCAAACTGCCAATGCCAATAGTATGAATGCGAACCCCTTTGCTGGCTGCCAGTTGGGCGGCCTTTAGGGGTTCTGTTTCTTGGTCTTCTCCATCGGTGATGAGGATGATGTCCCTATTTTTTAAGTTTTCTTCAAAAAATAAAATGGTTAAGGCGGCCCTGATGGCGTCGCCAATTTTACTGCCCCCTCGGTAGATCTCGCTAGGGTCGGCCTCTTTGATCACCTGCTTTAAAAAGTAGTAGTCTTGGGTGAGGGGTGTTTTTATTTTTACCCTACCTGCAAAGAGGATCAAGGCTACTCGTTCGCCACTTAATGAACCTGCCAAATCGGCCAACATTTCTTTGGTGCGCTCTAGCCTGCTGGGTTTTAGGTCTTCACTGAGCATGGAGCGACTGACATCTAGCAAAATCACCAAATCCCGCTCAATCTTTTGGGCCTTTGTGGGGATCTGCCTTCCTTGGGGCTGAGCCATGGCTATGATGGACAAGCTTAAACCAATTAGCAAAAGGGAGAAACGAATGGGGGAAGCTTTGGCGCCCAGTACTAAATTTTGCTTAAGCAGAGGGGAGAGTTTTAAGTTTGTCTGGTTTTTAGAAAAGACCTTAAATGCCAATAAAACCGCAAGGAGGCCAAAAGACCAAAAATATTCAGGGTGGGCGAAGGTCATGTTCAAGTTCAGTTATAAGTTAGAGAGTTTAAGATAAAAGTGATTCAGAAAACCAAAGGCCCAAGCCGACAAACAAAAACCCAAAGACAAAATTCGTCCCTAAGTTTAAAGCGAGCATTCCATATTCCCCAGCCTTATAAAAGTGAAAGGATTCCAAACTAAAGGTGGAAAAGGTTGTGAATCCACCGAGTACACCCGTAATTAGAAGCAGCTTTAACTCTGGTGGCAAATGTACCTTATGGTTAAAAACCCCAATAAAAAAACCGATCAAGAGGCAACCCAAAAGATTTACGCTCAAAGTCCCTACAAAAGTAAAGGCTTGGCCAAACCTACTATTCACATAAGTGGAAAGGAGGTAGCGGAAAATGCTCCCTAAAAACCCACCAATTCCTACTGCCATTATCTGCATCATAATCTAGCCCTTTTTAAATAAAACCAGTCCAAAATTAATTCTAAAGCAAGGAGGAGTAAACCGAGGCTTAAAAAAGATTTATAGTATTCTTGGTACCGAGTAAAGCTGGTCTGGAAACCTGTTTTTTCCAAGCGATCAATTTTTTTATAGATCTGTGTTAGCTGGTCGCCGTCTTCGGCTTTGAAAAAGGCTCCCCCTGTTATTGCTGCAATTTGTTCTAGGCTCTCAGTATCTAGCCTTTGGTTTAAAAGACCAAAAAATCCACCACCAAAAGAGGTGCTTGGCGGCACGATAGCCAGTGCATAAACCTTAATGCCCTTATCCGCTGCAAATTGAGCCGCTTCTAGTGGCTCTAAACCGCCACGGGTTTGTTGCCCGTCGGTTAGTAAGATGATCACCTTGGAGGGGATCTCTTCCCCTGATTCTTTGAGGTAATCTTCTGCTGCGGCCAGCCTTAAGGCGGCGTAATATAGAGCGTCGCCTATCATGGTGCCATCTTCGCCTTTGGTTGCAGAGGTAACAGTACCAGCCAAGTGGGCCAAGGTCTTCAGATCTTGAGAAAGGGGGGCCACCTCTTCAGTAAAGCCCGCAAAAGTAATCATCCCGACACGATCGGCAATGCGGCCTTTAAGTTGCCCACCGTCGCCCAGTAAAAAACCTTGGAAGACTTTTTTGGCTACGGTCAAGCGACTGACGTCAGCCCCTTCAAAGTCCATTTTTTGGTTCATGCTGCTGGATCTGTCTATGACCATTTCAATGGCAATTCCCCCTGTCATGACCATCATCTTTTCTGTGCCCACCTTTGGTCTAGCTAGCGCCAAAATGATGAGGAACAGGGCCACAAGGCGCAAATAGGGTAGAATTTTATAGAGGATGGGCTTGAGTCCGCTGGAAGTTGCAGGCAACAGGGAAAGACTGGAAAATCCTAACGCTGGTTCCTCTTTTTTTAGCCTGACCCACCACCATACTATGAGATAGAGAAGGTAAGCCAGTAACAAGTACCACAGCAGAGGCTGATCAAACTCCATCTTGACCCTTATTAATATAGGCCAAGACTTCTTCCAAGGCCTGATTTGCAGAAACTTCCCCCGCCTTGGCTTGGGCGAATTTTACCAAGTCGCTAAAGGATAAAAAGTGGGCAAGGCCCTCCCTTTCCGCTTGGGTAAATAACCCCTGACTTTGGGCCTCGGCCAAAAACTCTACCGTCGTTTTGCCAAGAGCATGGGAAAATCCACTCTTTTCAATGTACTCTCGAAAAATCCAAGAGAGCTGAGAATAAAAACCGTCCCACTGGTGGCTTACAATTAAATTGCTTTGTTTTAGTTTTTCTATTTCAGCCAAAGCCTGTTCTTTTGGGGTTGCCAGTTTAAGGGCGGTAATTTTTTCTTTTGGCTCTCTGGCAAAGAGGAAGTAAACCAAAGGCACCAGTGATGCCGCAATAAACAGAGGCCACCATATAAAGCTTGGGGGAGGTGGCGGCTGAAGCTCTGGCGCTGTTACCTCAAAGGCCGACTCTGCGATTTGAAAGTCTAAGGCCTCTGTACTCAAATTCCCTTGGGTGAGGGGGGCCAGTCTTTGCACGCCTGCTTTTAGGGGTAAGATATTATACTGCACCACTCGTTTGATTTGGCCCTTAGAATCTAAGGCCTCGTTGCTAAGGGCTTTAACGTCTATCAAATGGAATGCCGCCCCCAGGTGTTCTGGAGTTATCAAGGGCGGGAGATTGCCCTCTGCCCCAAGGTAAACCACCTCTAAAATAAGGGGATTGAACTGGGTGAAACCTTGGGTTTTGACTTCCCAACTTAACTGGGCGGCCGTTAGACTTGGAATAAAAAAAAGAGAAAGTAACAGGAGTAGTATTCTCATCGTCTTCTCCCCCTTCTTTTGAAAAAATTCTGCAAAGGCCCAGCAAAGGGTTCGCCGCTGGTCAGGGGCAAATGGTCGATGGCGTATTTGCGCAAGGTCTTCTTAAACTGTTCCTTTCTGGTTTCTTGCGCCTCTTGGTAAGCCCGCTGCCAAGGTTTATAGTTGGTGTCTACTAAGGCCGATTTCCCTGTTTCCAAGTCCTTTAATTCTACTAAGCCAATATTAAAGGGCATGGTTTCTAGGGGATCACGCACTTCCAAAGCCACAAAATCGTGCCTGTGGGTGGGGATGTTTAGGGGTTCTGTAAAGTTGGCTTTTAAAAAATCTGAGACTAAAAAAATAACAGCCCTGCCCTTGATGATTTTATTGGCGTAATCTAACGCTGTCTTTAAGTTGGTCTGGCCTGTAGGCTGAAACTCGATAAGGTCTCTCACAATACGCAAAGCATGGCGCAGCCCCTTTTTAGGCGGGATGTAACTATGGACCTTGTCAGAAAAAAGCAGCAAACCCACTTGGTCATTTTTTTTCACGGCATTGAAGGCCAAGGTGGCAATCACCTCAATCAACCAATCCTTTTTACTACTGTCACCACTTCCAAAAAGCATGGAAGCCGAGGCATCCACCACAAATAAAAGGCTTAGACTTCTCTCTTCAATAAAGCTTTTTACAAAGGGTTTGCCCAAGCGGGCCGTAACATTCCAATCTACCTGTCTCGGTTCATCGCCTGCCTGATATTCACGCACCTGATCGAACTCCATACCTTGGCCCTTAAAGGCGCTTTGGTAGGCCCCAGCCATCAAGTCTGTCGCTTGAGCGCGAGAGTTGAGTTGAACCTTGGCGACCTTCCTTAATAGCTCTCTGGCATGTTCGGCAGTTTGGTTGCTCATCTATGGGATCGGCACTTGGTTTAAAATTTCAGAGATAACCCAGTCAGGGGTTTTTCCTTCTGCCTCAGCCTCGTAGCTCAGTAGGATTCTGTGGCGTAAAACAGCAGGTGCCATTTGACGAATCAGCTCAGGTGTTACGTAACCTTGGCCCTTAATAAAGGCCTTGGCCTTGGCCGCAATGATTAAGGTGATGCCAGCTCTCGGGCTTGCGCCAAATTCTAAGAGTGGGCTTAGGTGGTCTAGATTATGGTCTTTAGGGTTACGGGTGGCATCAACCAATTCCAACACATAATCTTTAATTTTTGGGTCAACGTAGATCTGGTCTGTTAGGTCCGACATTTTAAGTAAGTCTTCTCTCGTTAAAACTTGGGACGCAGGGCCGTCCTTTTTAAAACTAGTCACGAGGTCTAAGACCTGTCGCTCTTGCTCTTTGGTCGGGTAGCCCACTTGGATCTTCATCATAAAGCGGTCAATTTGCGCCTCAGGTAGGCTGTAGGTTCCCTCTTGCTCAATGGGGTTTTGGGTAGCCAGCACCAAGAAGGGGGGTTCTAGCTGGTAAGTTTCCTTGGCTAGGGTAATTTGTTTCTCTGCCATTACCTCGAGCAACGCCGATTGCACTTTGGCCGGGGCACGGTTGATTTCATCTGCTAAAACAAGATGGGCAAAGAGAGGCCCCTTTTCCGGGGTAAAGGTTCCCTCTTTAGGGTGGAAGATACTGGTTCCAATCAGGTCGGCTGGAAGCATGTCAGGGGTGAACTGCACCCTTGAAAAATTCAAAGCAACGCAGTCGGCAAGCCTAGTGATGGCTCGGGTTTTGGCTAAGCCAGGCAGGCCTTCCAATAAAATATGGCCCCCTGTAAGCAGAGCAATGATCAAACCTTCGATCATATCTTCTTGGCCAATAACGCCCTTTTGTAATTCCCTTTTGAGTAGGTAGAGCTTTGCACTCTCCTCTTTAATTTTGGCTTCTAGGGCCTTGATATCTTCTTGCATTTTCGTAACCTCTCTTGTGGAAGAAAATATTATGCCAAGGTGAGTGAACAAAGGTCAAGGGTCGGCTTTAAGAATAAAATATTGACAATAATTAAAAAAGAGTACATATGTTTAGTATATTAAGGAGAGGAAATGGATTTAACAAAAAAACAAGAACGAATCTTGGCGTTTATCAAAGAGTTTATTGCAGATTCGGGCTATCCACCGAGCGTGAGAGACATTGCAGCCCATTTTAATCTTGCCAGTGCAGGCGGGGTGCATAAGCATTTAAAAAATTTAGAAGAAAAGGGTTTTATTGCCCAAGACCCTAATATATCTCGGTCTATTCGGATCTTAAATGATACTTCCTCTAGCCCAGTAGAAGAAGGCGGCCCTGTGGTTTCTTTGCCTTTAAAGGGTAAAATCGCCGCTGGTCAACCTTTGCAGTACCAATTGGAAGGCGAAAGCATGAGCTTCCCTGAATTTATGGTTCGCAAGCCTGAAACCAGTTATGTTTTAGAGGTTGCAGGTGATTCTATGATCGAAGAATCGATTTTAGATGGGGATTTTATTATTGTTGAGCAGAAAGATTATGCTGACAATGGTGAAATGGTAGTGGCTATGGTGGACTATGAATCGGCGACCTTAAAGCGCTTTTTTAAAGAAGGTGCACAGGTTAGGTTGCAGCCATCCAACTTTGATATGGAACCCATTTACGTTGAAGCTTCTAGGGTTACGGTCCATGGAATTGTGAAGGGTGTCTTTCGCAATTATTAACCGAAACTATTAACTGAAATTTTGAATCTTGTTTGGGGTCTGGCCCCTCTCGATTTCTCTCCCCCGAGCAAGTTGTAGTTTAGTTAAAAAAAAACCCGCCTTTTGAGCGGGTTTTTTTTTTGGAAACAATCTATGGTTTAATGTCTCAAGCCTTAAGAAATAGTCTCAAAGATATGATCTCTCATCTTCTTCCAGATATCAAAGAGGGGCTCTTTAGGAATAAGCTCCCAGTCCATTAAGGTTAAGATATAAGCCTTAATTTTTCCTCGGGTCATTCCTCTATTTTCCCAACCAATGTAGATCTCTTCTTCTTCGTTGGTTAAAGGCTTGCCATCAAGTTGCTTTCTAAAGAGGAACTTGAGGGAAGAATCAGGGAACTTGTGAACAAAGTCCATAATGGCTCTGTTGGTAATTTCCCCTGCCCCGTAGACAACATCGTCCTCACCTTCGGTGACTTCACGGTAGTTGTCGTCTTCAAAGATCTCTTCTGTATCGATCAGCTCAATATCTTCTTCCTTCTTGGACTTTCTACCTTCCGTTGGGTTTTGCGGTTTTGGCGGTGCCTCAACAACTTCAGCAGAAATTCCACTGGAACCTTCTGAAGGCTGACTTGGTGCTGCCTGTGATGGCGGTGCCACTGTTTTTGTTTGGGTGGCTTTCTTAAAGCGAACAACACCAGCCTCTTCACTCGGTAAGATCACCATGATGCCCAAGCTAAAGGTGGATATCAACATAGAGACAGAAAAGATCAGTCCCTTTTTCGCTTGGATGTATTTATAGGGATTTAAAACCCTCATCAAAGGCTCATTACCATTGTACATCAAAATATAGTTATTATTGATCTCATTGAAAAAGTGCAAGGTCGCCAGTAAGGTGGCTGCAATCAAGATAAGTAAGGTACCCATAAAGAGTTTGGAGGATCTAGCCGATTTCATTTGTTTCCATAGATAGATTTATGTTTCTAGTTTCTATTCGGCAGTGGGCTGGAAAACTTTAAGGAATTTTTATCTTTTATGAGAAAAAAGGTCCTTTAGTAAATTCTCTTGCTGGATTGCTTTGTTTCGTATTACAAATAGCAAAACACTTGGGTTTTCTAATTAAATATTATGGCAAAAAAGAAAAAGAAAAAGGGTGGTCTTTTTAAGACACTTTTCTTCTTATTAATGATCGTAGGGGCCTTCGCTGCCGCAACACACTTTTACTGGGACAAGGTTCCAAGAAAGTACCGAGATCAGTTTGCCCGTAATTATAAAAAAGTAAATGTCTACGTCGAAGGCTTAGATATTCAAATGCCTGACCTTGAAAAACTCAAGTCTAAAGTACCTAAATTTGATTTTTTAGAAGATAAGCCAGAGCCACCGAAACAAAGCCCTTTTGTTTTAGAAGAACTCCCACCCACCCCAGCTGAGACCAGAGCCGAAGCCAGAAAATTGGCACAAAAAAAAGCTGCCAAGGTTGTTAAAGCACAACGTGGCGAACGACTCTACTATATCCGCGTTGGACAATGCATTTTTAAAAGCTGTGTGTCGGACCTTACCGTAGCTGTGAAGCGTTTAGGCATGCCCTATAAGGTGGTGAAAAAGTACAATAGAGAAACCCATTTTGAGTTGATTTCTGCAAATTCTTACCGAAGCGATATTGCCTATTCCAAATTGGAAAAGTTAGAAAGATACAATAAAATGAATTTTACGGCCTCCATGATAGAGGCCAAAAATAGTGAGTTTCGGATTACCTATGGTAATTTTAATAAAAAGGATAGAGCAATACAGTTGATGGCCTATCTAAGGGTATTGCACCCAGATATTAGCACCAGATTTGTGATTGAAACTCGTGCCCACAAATACAGCTCCACCGCTGTTTACACTGGCCCCTTCACCTCATTATTCAATGCAAAAAATGCTGCGACTGCACTCCGTGGGCAAAGCGCATTTGATGAAGCTAAGATCACCACGAAGCTGTAGTTTTTTTGCGTCTGCCTCAAAGACCTTTTTCCTTTTCTCTTTTCCTTTTTCCCCCAGCTACTAGCCTTCTCCCCAGCCTAGGTTTACGCCCCGAAGTATCTTCTTCAAAGAGATAGCTGCGTAATTTCTTTGGTCCCCCAAGATATATTGAAGTAGGGGCTTTCCTCTTAGGCATGTTTTCAGGGAGGCAGAGAAGTTTGAAGTGGTAGGTCAGGACTTCAGTAACAGGGGTTGTGGCTCTAGTGGTTTGGCTTTGGTGGTTTGTTTTTGGTGGGAGCCAGCAAGGCCAAGAGGAAAAGTAACAGGCCGCCTGCAAGTTGCCCCACCTTTCAAAACCCAAGATAGCCTAAACTAACAAGACTCAAATTCTAAACTCAAATTTTGGAGTCAGATTAGTTTCGAGTCCCATTTAGAATAAAAGGGCCCCAGTAAAAGGGATCGTGATAAACCAATTCCTCGTCACTGGTTTCATTCATCAGCTGAATTTTTGCCTGACGTAAGGCCTGATCTTTATTTAGGCCTTTTGCCAAGTAGCGGTAGAAGTAAATCATCAGTTTACTGGTAGAATCATCGGACACAGTCCAAAGACTCACCACAATAGAGGGGGTTCCTGCATACATAAAGGCTCTGGTCAGACCAACCATACCCTCACCCTTGATAACCTTACCAAGGCCTGTCTCGCAGGCGGAAAGCACAACCAAGTCACTGTTGATTTTTAATTCGAAAATTTCTGAGGCCTGTAGGAATCCATCTTCTGGCTTTCGGGCCTTGATCAGATTCATAACAACCCCACTAAATTCAGGGTTTCTCTCGTCTAAGATCCCGTGGGTGGCAAAGTGAATGTACTTATAACCACTGAGGTTCTTTTTCACAACGCCTTCACGGGCGTTGTCCCGCATAAAGACCTTGTTGGATTTGGGGAAGACGCTAGAGATGGCTTTCAGCTCTTTAATGGTATTAAACAAACGGTCGAGGTGATAAAAACCCTGCTGTTGTAAGGTAGGGTTAAACTTAAAGGTAGATTCGTCCTCAGGCTTATACTGAGGGTCACCAAAGCCTAAAAAGGCCTTACGTTTGTTCATCATCGCCTTGTCTCGACCTGCAACCTTAGTCTTAATGGTTCCAAGGACACTGGTGGAGGGGCTATAGTTAATAGAGTAGCGGTGGAGTAGGTATTCCCTACCCTTGGCAAACTTCCCACTATTTTGCGGGTGGATCTCAGCTACCACAGTTTCAAAGGGAAGGTAATAGAGCACGCCATCGGGAATCAAGATCAACTGCTTGGCATCGGGCTCGCCTGCTTCTAAAAGAGGCTCCAGTATCGTCCTGAAAATTTGGATGCCAGTTACAATGTGCGACTGGGTGCCATCGATCAGCAATTCTTCATCTTCAGGGTCTTCTCTGACTAATGGGTCTTTGATGGTGACACGGTATCTTCGAATCAGCGCATCAATATCGCCATTGGGCGGCAAGAGGAGCATCTTAAACTTGGTTTTACCTAAAACAAAACCGTAGGAACGGACGTCGCCGAGAGAATAAACCAAGACTTGGGTTTTTTCGTCCAGTAGTTTTGAGCGGGCAAGCTCCACCCCGTAAACCTTGGGATACTTTAAAGCGGCAAATTCTGGGAATTTTTCCTCTACTTCTTCAATGAGTTTCGAGTAGTCTAACTGTAGGGAAGTCTTCTGCAACTGCCAGTCTTCGATCAACTTTTCGTTTCTTTCGGCACTGGGTTTTTTCAGTTCCACAAAGATTTTTTGATCCAAGGCGGCCACTTGGTTTTTTAAATTGGCCTCTCGCTTTCTAAGCTTTGGTGGCAGCTTTAAGCTTTCTTTGGCTGCTTGCTCGGCAAGTTGATCTAAAAAGCTACGGGCACGGCTGGCCTCGGCGTAGTAAAAGGCCTTTTCATGAAAGCCCTTATCTGGTTCCAGTTCGCCTAGGTCGTAAAGAATAGAAACCAACTGCTGGTAAATGTCGATGTTGGCACTCATCAGCATCTGTTGGGATTCTTCACCTTTAATCTGGCTTCGCAAAGATTCAATCAGGTCAATAGAAAGAGCGTAACTGGAAAAGGCTGATTTTAAGTAGTCGGCTTTTTTACCTGGGTCATCTACAGCTAAGGCCTTTAAGAACCCACCCTTGTTTTGTAAAAAGCCCTTCATCATATCAGGGGCAAGTACAGCGTTTTGCTCTGGGTTGGGGTAAAAACCACCGCCGAGTTTTCCTAAAGATAGGGCTTCTACCGCTTGCTGCACAAGGTCTAAGGCCTTTTTTAAATCCTTTTTCCTGTTGGCAATGATAGACAAGTTATTCAAGGTTCGAGCGAGATCCAACCGTAACTCTAAAGACCGTTGTAGCTTTACGGCTTCCTCAAAAGCAGCCTTTGCTTCGTTGAATTTTTCTTGCTTGAAAAAGAGAATACCTTCGTTGTTCCAAGATGCGGCCAGTTCTTTTTTTAGATCAAATTTCTCAGAAAAATTTCTCGATTTTTTCAGATAATCTAAGGTCTCTTCATACTTGGCTTGGTCGAGGTAAACCGAGGCAATGTTGTTGTAGGTCAGAGCCAATTGCGACTCAAAGCCCAGCTTTTTTTGTAGCTCTGCCGTTTTAAGAAGTTGGGCCAAGGCCTTTTCAGGGTCGCCCTTCGACTTATATAAACCACCGAGGTTGTTGGTGATTTCAGATTCTAATAGGGGGTTGTTTAAAGGCGCATTGGCTTTGATCGCCTTGGTGAAGATCACCTCAGCTTGGGCAAAGTCGTTCATCTTTAAAAAGATCAGGCCCCTTGCGTTTAATACTTCAGGGATACGGCGCTTTTGGTTTTCTTTTTTATAGGTGGCCTCGGCCTTGGAGGAAATGGCAATGGCCTTTTCGTAAGAGCCCATTTCAGAATATAAAAAGGCTAGGGCATTTTCAATGTCACCCTTGGCAGCCTTGTCGGCCTTACCTAGGAGGTCTTGATAAATGGCCTCAGCCTCGCTCATCTTACCCAGTTGCAAGAGCACGTTGGCCCTCGCCATTTGTGACTGTCTTGCTTGGGAAGGCTGGTTTAATTCTTCAAAGTGTTTTTGTGAGGCTTCAAAATCCTGTAAAGCATCATCAAATTTTGAGATCTGTAAATTGGCAAATCCACGTTGGTAACGAAATTCAGCCCTTAGGCTTTGTGGGCTTTGCTCGTTTAGTTCCCCTTCAAGCTTACTAAATTCCTCTAAGGCGACCTTAAACTTCTTCTGCTTTAGCGCAATCTTACCTAGGTTCAAGTAGACCTGTGGGCCCAGTTCAGGCGCTTCAGCGATCCAAGCTTGGGCATTTTTTGTCGACTGGGAGCTGGCGGCCAACTGGCCTAAATCCATCTGGTAGCTGGCAAGTTGTAAGTAGGCCTGGGGCAGTGGTTTTTTGCTATCGGAAGTTTCTAGCTTTGCCGTTAATGCCTCTAAAACAGTAACTGCGCCTGCATTATCCCCGCTTTGGCTTAAGGCGTGGGCTTTTAATGACTGGATTTCAGAGGTCTTGCCGTTTGTATCGTCACCCAATTGCTTTTGGGCGAGGTCTAGATTTTTAATGGCAGACTTATATTTGTTTTGTCCCAGTAAAGCACGGGCCAAAAGGACATAAGCCTTGGATTTTGCTTTTGGGTCTTTCGTGGTTTTTAAACTGGCCGTTACTGCCTTTTCAGCTAGGGCAAACTTGCCCCCAGTAATTAAAATACTGGTCTTGGCCGATAAGAGAGGCGATGCTTCCTCAGCCACCTTAAGGGCTAGGGCCTTTTCAATTTCGGCTAGAGCCTCATCTGTTTTACCCAGTTTTGAAAGGTTGTTGGCCTTGCCCAAATAGATTTTACTGTAGGCCTGAGGCGACTCTTTAATCATGCTTTGTTCACTCAAACCAGCGTCATAAGCTTGATTGGAACCTTGCATATCCCCTGCACCAGAAAGACTAACCCCTAAATAAAAGCTCGCCCAGGGGCTATCTTTTGAAGGGGGCAGGGTAGGGTCTAGGGCTTTTTTATAGTAGTCTGTGGCATCGGAAAACTTTTTTTGGCCTCGGTAAAGGTGGCCAATTTCGATACGAGTGGCAACGACCTGTGATTTATCTTTAGACTCAGCCTGTTTGGCTTCCAGCTCGATTAAGCGTTGTAATTTCTTTTCCCCGCCGCCATCTTCTAAGTTGAGCAATAAGGTCAAGAGTTGGTTGGTCATCTTTTCGTTTTTGGTAGCCTTGTACAGTGCTAAAGAAGCATTGTAGCCTGCTACTGCGGCCTTTTTATCCCCTGCTTTTTCTAAGGCCTGAGCCATGATCAACTGCGTCTTAGCTTGGGCCCGTTGGTCCCCTGCCTTCTCTTGCCAAGTTAACAGTTGGCGCATGGCAGGCGTCTCTTTGCCTTTGGTTCTTTTGGTGAGGTTTAAAATCTTACGGGCAAGGCTCACGCCCATTTTTGCGTTGGATTTATTTTTTTTGGCTTTTTTAGTCTGGTCCTTTTGTTTTGCTAAAGCGTTTAAAGAAAGCTGGTATGAAGCTATGGATTCTTTAAAGGCTAGGGCATCTTCTTGGTTTAGAGCGTAAAGAAAATGGATCTCATTTTCCTTTGTAAATTCTGGTGACTTGGGAACCTTTAAAAAGTCTTGGTAAAAGCGGGTTGCGCCTTTTAAGTCTTTAGCAGCTTTAAAAAGCTTCATTGCTTGGGCGTAGGCTGCCAGTCGGGCTTTGTCTGAAAGGTCTTTATTTATAACTAAGGCCTTTTGTTGCAAGTGAACCAGTTGCAAGTCGTCTTTTTGGGCCGAGGACAGGGCAAAGATCAAATTGTCTAAATAGATCAAACCTTCTTTAGATTTTTCAGGTGGGCTAAGTTTAAGTAGCTCTTGGTGTGTCTTGATCGCAGGCAGCCAATCCTTATTGGATAGGGCCAATGTAGCCAAGCGGCGCAAGGCCTCTTTTCTACCTGTGTAGTCTTCACGGTAAGCTAGGATCTCTAAAATTTCCTGCTCTTTCACCTTGTCTTTTAGGGTTTCGTAAGACTGGTAAAGGGCTGTTAAAATACCTAGGTCGGTATTGGTGCCGCTTTGTTGGTCTAAGGCTTTGGCAGCTTCGTAGAGCTGTAATTTTTTCTTTTTGCTCGGCGTGGCCTCGGCGTAAAGCATGGTGATGCTACGGAGATCTTTTTGATCCTTTTGGTCTTTGATAAATTCTAAATACTTCTCAAAGGGGTCGGCGCTAAAATTGGCTTTAGTTAGGGCTGCATAGTTGGCCCAACTGGTTAAAACACCCTTTTGTTCTATTTTTTTCCCGCCCTGCTTCGCCGTTTCAAACCATTCTTTATAGTAGTGGTGTGATTTTTTACTGCCTGATTTTTTAGTGAGGGCAATGAGGCGCTTAAAACCACCTTTGGTTTTATAAAAATCAGCCGACTTGGCTTGGCCCAAGACATAGATAGCTAGATATTTTTCTTCCAGTTTAACATTGCCTAATCGTGCCGCTGTATTGACTAGGGATTGCAGTGCGTAGTTTCTGGTTTTTGGGTCGGCGATGCCACTCAAATCAAAGAGGACTTTAAAGCTATCAAAGGACTGCTGGAAGTTCTTTTCTTTGTAATTGAGCGCGCCAATAGCGTAAAGATTTGATTTTCTAAGGTCTGGATTTTTACCGGAGCTTTTTAAAAAGGCTTCAAGGTTGCCTCTAACTTCGATCTCTTGGGAGGCAATTTCTAGCTCTTGGGCATTTTGAACGAGCAGCAAATGTAGCTTGGTGGTTTTCTCAATATCTTTAGAATTTTGAAGACCAGAACTAATTTGCTTAATCTGACCTGGAGTAAGGGGCTTCGCAGGTAGATAGAGCAAAGGTGCTAGTGAAAATAGCGCTATAAAAAGTAGGGATTTTTTGTTAGTCATTTTATATAGTTAGCAAGCCTTTCTATTCTACCTTGTCAATCTGCTCAAATCATACTATTTTTGCCACAGTAAATGCCAGTATAAATGAGATTTTTCTGTAACTTTTTTTACCCCCCGCTGTGAGACCTTATGAGTGAAACGAAAACCCAAGTTTGGGGTGCTAGACTAAAAGCAGGGCCGAACGAGACCAATATTGCCTTCTGTGCGGGGCGAGATGTTGCCACCTTGCCCATGTGTGACCAAAGACTTTTGGCCTTCGATATTTGGACCAACTTAAGCCATGCGCAAATGTTGCAAGAGGTTGGCGTTTTGGATTCCGATGAATACCAAGCGATAAAAACAGGCCTTTTAAAAGTTTCAGAGCTAGAAAAAGCAGGTAAATTTGAGTTGGACCCCAAAAAAGAAGATGTGCATATTAATGTTGAGCACTATCTGGTGGAAACTTTGAAGATCGAAGCCGCTAAAAAAATCCACTCAGGGCGCAGTCGCAACGACCAAGTTGCAACGGACATGCGGGCCTATATAAGGAGTGAGATCCTAGAATTAAGCGAAGACTTGGGCAACTTGATCGAAGCCATTTTGAACCGAGCCGAGTCGGAAGTGGAAACGGTAATGCCTGGCTTTACCCACTACCAACCAGCGATGATCACTACCTTTGGCCACTGGTTAACCAGTTGGAGCCAAGGCTTACTTAGGGATCTAAATGCGTTAAAGGATATTTTAGAAACTGTGAACCTTTGCCCCTTAGGCGCAGCGGCGAGTTTTGGTACAAGCTGGCCCATTAACCGTGAACGCACTGCAGAGCTAATGGGCTTTAGTGGCGTGGAAGAAAACAGCCTTGACTGTGTAACCTCACGTGGGGAATTGGAGGGCAGAGCAGCCTCGGCTTTGAGCTTTATGAGCAACCACTTGGCCCAGATCGGCCAAGATCTAATTTTGCTTTCTCACCCCTACTTTGGAATGGTTGAAATTCACGATTCCTTTGTTACGGGTTCTTCCATCATGCCCCAAAAACGCAACCCTGACTTTGCCGAAGTTTTACGTGGCAAGGCGGCCTTTGTTTCTGGCGGTTTAAATTCTCTTTTAGGAATTTTAAAGGGCGGGATGAGTGGTTATAACCGAGATGTGCAGCTCACCAAGCCCCTGATTATGGACCTTTTTGATGAAGTGAAATATGGCCCCCAAGTTTTAGAAGGTGTCGTGATTTCACTAGTAGCTAACAAAAAAGAGATGTCCGCCAAGGCCGCCCAAGGCTTTACCAATGCTGCCGATGTGGCTGACTGGTTGGCAATGAATTTTTCTTTGAGCTTTCGAGACTGCTACCAAGCCTTGTCTTTGGCTGTAAAGTATTCAGAAGAAATGGGGGAATTGACTACCCAAGGCATGAACCGAGCTTTAAGCGAATGTGGAATTGAGCAAACCTTAACTTCGGAAACTGTGGCAATGCTGAATAATCCTCTTTCGATTTTGGACAAAAAAACCCACACAGGTGCACCTAGCCCCAAGATGGTAAAGCAGACCATTACTCACCAGCGTGAAAAATTAGGGAAGATCTTACCTGAGTTTGGGAAGATAAAAACCAAAGTGGAAAAGGCTAAGGCTAGCATTTTTTCAGCTTAGCTTACATTAAGAGCATAGGTTTAGGCCCACAAGGGCCTAAATTTTAAGTCTTTAAGAGTGGGACGCAGCTAAAAGTTTATTCAACTGTGAAATGTTGATGACTTTAGTTGGGTCAGGCATTCCCTCACGCCCTTCTTGCACCAAATTATGTGCAGGTACAGGGTTTTTAACCAAGTTTAAAACCAAGAGATCTTTCACGGTCGGTGGCTTGATCAAGGTCGCCTTGGGGCTTTTTGGTGAAGTTACCTTCAGCTTTAACATCTGGCCTAAGGACTGGTTATCAATGCTCAATTCAAACAGATCGGCCAAGGGGATAACCTGAGATAAAAAGATAATTTTACTATCAAAAATTCCCGGGGTTCCAGCGTTGATTTTCGCTCTAATCTTATTTAATAGAGTATCAATCTGAGCCATTTCATCTGTGTCTAAAGCCAGCTTTACACCATCGTCACCGCCAGCCTTATCAATCGCTTGGGCGAGCATCATCTTCTCTTGGGTAGTCGGACTTAAGACCTGGAATATATTTGCGTAAAGTGGTTCTAGTTCCTTGCGGTAATCGGCAATCACCTGCTGGGTGATAAAACGATTGAAGTCTTTGGTTAAACTTTCGGCGTCTTCATCGTCACCAGCGGCGGCAGATTTAGCTTGGTCTAGGTCTTTGGTTAGACTCATCACCATTTGACTAGCAAGACCTGGTGGAATTTGGTTTTCCTTTGAGATCTCTTCAAATAACTTCTGCAAGCGGACTTTTTGCTGGCTGAGTAAATATTTACTGTCTTCAATGATGGTATTGCATTTACTAGAAATAGACTGTTTGAACTTATCAATATCAGCTTCTACAGCCTCAACAGCCTTTTCTTGCTTCATACGTTTGAGTTTACCCATCTTCCGTTCCATGGAACGGATGACTTTTTCAGCCTCTTTTCTAATCTTAGCAACTCGCTTTTGGGCAACTTCTTTGTCTGCCTTCACCCGTCCTTTAAACATTTCTAAGATCTTGTGCCTTGAAGCTAACCTGTGCTGGTGGCAGTTGATCATAGAGTTTAATAGTTGCATCAAGGCAAATTTACGGCTTTCAGCGGTAATTTCTGGAACTTCGTAAAAAGCGGCCTTTTCCAGTTCGTCCTCGTCTGGGTGTGGAGTGCCTAGAGGGCGAGGCAATTCGCCTTCAACAATGGGTTCTTCTACCTTTGGGCCAGAGCCTAAAAAGTACTGTTGTAAAAATCTGCCCCAAGGGGAATTTTTCTCTGGTGTTCTGCTGATCTCAAATTTAATTGAGGCCTTCTCCAGAAGGGGCATATTATAAACGTAAGATTGGTATTCTGTTCTTTTGGTTTTGATGGTCGTCGTTTTCGCCTCTAGCGCCATCATCTGAGCTTTGTAAGTCTCAAAGGGCGCAAGATAAGCTTTTTTACTGGAATCAGTTTCAAAGGAACCGACAAAAAGATTTTTTACCTCAATGGACTTTGCCAAAGCTGGCTCAAAAATATTTTCAATGTACCGAATCGCATGGAGATTATTGGTACTGGTGATCAAGGTAACAAAGTAACGGAAAATAAATTGTTCCATTGCATTGTAAATAAATTGATACCAATAAAGGGTTTTAATCTCATCTTGGAACGATTCCAATCCAAATGCATCTTCAAAAGAATCGGCATCTTGGGTGGCATCCGCTTTTAAGCTGGCCTTACCAAATTTAAAGGGTTCATAGGCTTCAGAAAATTTTAAGATGTCTTTTTTCAAAGGCTCTAGGTACTGGGCTACTTCTTGGTAGCTATGCTCAGGGGTAATTTTCCAAAGGTAGCTGGTAATTTTTTTTCTGTTCCAGTTTTCAGGGGTAGAGTAGTAGGCGACCACCTTAAATAAAAGCTTGGCAACCACACCTTCTGAGTGGCGTTGCGTGGCTATACCCTTGTCTCGAATTTGCTTGATCGGCGCCATAAATTTAAAGGGGCACCACTGGATAATAACAGCGTCATAGAGTGGGCTTAGGGCTGGCGGAACTTTGTCCCCAATTTCTGGGAGTTCTGGTAATTCTTTTAAGCCTGTATTTTTTTTAATGGTGGCAACGGAGTCTTTATAAACATTCCAATATAGCTTTTTAGCGTTTTTTGAGCTGAACTTTAAAGCCGACTGGGTGGCTTTCATTTGGTCCATTAAGCTTTGTTCTTTTAAGAACTCGAACTTTGCTCCCGCATTTTTAATCTTTTTAAAATATTCCCATTTCGATCCCAATTGCCTTGTGGCAATGATCTTTAAGATCTTCATCTTATCCTCAGGTGTTTGCTGAGAAAAGGGCAATTTTTTTACAAAAAGTTCGAGCATATGGCCTTTAATTACTTAATTCCGACGCTTTTGGCGTAGTTGGACCTCTTTTTTTGAGTCACCTCGGCTAATGCAGAGACTATGCCTTTGTGCGGGGGCAGCGCAATAATGGCAGTTGTGAAGATGTTTTTGGTTGATTCTTCCCTCAGGCTCGTATTTTAGAAGCAAAAGGTCCTTTCTGCCAAGAACTCTTCATCAGCATTTTATTTCTATAGCGGCTTTTTTTCAGATTCCTTTGCACTTTATATGAGCACTTGATATAACATTTAAAACTCGGAGATTTTGTATGTTGATTTTATCCCCACAAGAAATAGAAGCTAAAAAGCAAGCTATCATCCTCAAATGTAATAATGAGGTGGCTTCTTACCTTGAAGCTGGAAAAGAGCTTTTTGAAATATTCTTCCCCTCGGCGACCATCAAGACCGCAGATAGTGGGAAATCAGGAGATGCAGATGCTGTTATTTCTTATAAAATCAGATACATCCAAAAATGGGTTAGTGACGTTCTAGAAAACGCCCTTGCCCAGTCCTTGAGTGCTGAACCCCTAGATTTGATCCCACCACCAATGAAATTGGCTCGGGTTTTAGGTAAAAGCGTAATCGCCTCTTTAGTGGAAATCTTCACTACGGGCAAAGATATGGGCGATAACGATTACTATTTTATTGCAGACGTTTCTAGCGCCTTGGGGATAGACCCTTCTGTGGCCAAAAAGATGATCGATCAGGCAAACTACCACATTAGAAAAAACTTCTTTGATACTCTAGTTCATTATTTGGACGACGAGCAATCAATGCAATGTGCCATATTATTGATCAAGGCCATCCGTGCCGATGATGAAGTGCACCCCGCAGAATTTAAGTACATTGAAAATATTAGCCAGCTGTTAAAGAACGACCAAGCGAAGATTGAGCAAGCCGATCAACTGGCTGAATCAGGTATGCCTAAAGTATTTTTAAAGAAAGATTTTGGCCTGTACATGTTTAAGTATCTCACAGAAATTGTAATGTGCGATGGCGAATACGACGCCAGAGAATCCGAATTCCTACAGAAAGTAGGCGACGCTTTTGGCTACGACAAACACAAACAAGACGAAACCATCCAGCCCGTAGCAGGCTCACTGATGGTTAAAGCTGCGTTGTTTCCTGCATCTTAATAGCGAAGCTATTAAGTTTCCTTAAGCCATTTATGGCTTACATACAAAAGCAAAAGCCGCAGGCCTTTTCTAAATTGATCACTTTCCACTACTTCGGGAGATGTCCACAGCTCCCCTTACCCCAAAGAGCGAAGTCGTGATTTGGGTCTCCACGACTATCCTTAAACCAAATTAAATAGTTTAAAAAACTAGACCCCCACGCCTTCCCAGCTCTTTTCAGGCCAATCCATATAGCCGCTAAATTCCCCCTGTTACAAATGGCATAAATATAATAGTTTATTATCAACCATTAGGAAGATATGAAAAAACTTATTATTTTACTCCTGTTACTCACCAGCCTTCAAGCCCAAGCCGCAACGACCCAGTCTTTAGAAATTAAGATCACCAAGCTGGAAGCTGCACTTGCACAAGAAACAGACAAGCGGGTGGATTTAGAGAAGAAACTTCAAAAAGATATTGAAGTAGCCAAAAAAACTAGCTTTTCAACTACGCAAGGGGCCTTACTAGAAAAGGATATTCAGCTTGTTGATGAAAGGTTTGGACTTTTCTATAAGGGAATTGCTGCCTTTCTCGCTATCCTTAGTTTTATTGGGCTAGTTAATCTAAAAACACTTTTTAACCGTTGGCTAGAAAAAGCAGGAAGCGCAATCTTAGCCCAGAAAATGAAAGTTTTAGAAAAGGAATTAGAAACCCAATCGGCCGCAATAGAAAACCAAGGCGATCGATTGTTCAAAAAAATACAGGAACTGAATCAATTTTCTTCAGAAATAAGTGAAGAGACTGACCAAGCTGCACAAGAAAAACTTAAAAAACTAGATGAACACGCAAAGGATGCTGCGAAGTACTTAGAAATTATCAAACGAAATGCTGCCAGCACTAATCCCGAACCGACAACCGACCCCATAGAAAAAGCGGAAAAGAAAGAGGAATTAGCCCAGCTACTTGAAAGTGGCAGAAATCCAGAGTCTCTTGATGAATGGAAAGCCCTCGCTAATTTACAATATGATAATAAGGATTTTGCAAAAGCACTTGAGAGCTACAATCAAGTTATAGATCTGGGCGAAGAAGATGCCCTAGCTTTTTTTAGAAGGGCCACTTGCCACTGTAAATTAAAAAAATATAAAGGAGCTTTGGAGGATTATAACAAAGCATTACTGATTAACCCTAATGATTTTAAGTCCTATTACAATCGAGGGAAACTGTATCAAGAGCATTTTCATGGATATGACCAAGCCTTAGCAAACTACAACAAGGCGATTGAGCTTAATGCGGACGACCCAATGGCCTATAACAATCGAGGGAATCTTTATCGTGAACATTTCCAAGACTATGACCAATCCTTAGCAGACTACAACCAAGCAATTAAGCTTGACCCTAAATATGCAAATGCCTACAACAATCGAGGGAATCTTTATCAGGATCATATCCGTGACTATGATCAAGCCTTAGCAGACTACAACCAAGCTATTAAGCTCACTCCTGAATCCGCAAATGCTCTGGGCAATAGGGCTAACCTCTATGCATATTACTTAAAGGATTTCGATATGGCCCTAGAAGGTTATAATATGGCAATTAAATTGGATTCCAATAATGCTAATGTCATAAGGAACCGTGGACTTCTCTTTGAAGAAATGGGGAAAAAGGCCCTAGCAGCAGCAGATTTTAAACGAGCGGATGAATTAGATGAATTAGATGCATTAGATGCATTAGATGCATTAGATGAATTAGATGAATTAGATGAATTAGATGAATTAGATGAATTAGATGAATTGGCTGAGCTGAAAAAGGAAAAGGAATCTAAAAAGACATAAAGGCTGAGAAGTAGGGGCTGGCGGTGGGGTGCAAAGTCCTTTCTTAACTAGTCAGGTTAAGGGATAGCAGTGGCGAGCTAGATCTATTCTTAACTAGTGAGGTCAAAAGATAGCCGTGGGTAGACACTAAGACTGCTTCGCAGTCCGCATTAGTGAAAAGCGGTTAATTGCGAAGCGATTAAGTTTCCTCAATCCATTTATGGATTGCACACAAGGGCATAAGCCGCAGGCTTTTACTAAACCGCCTACAGGATGCATAAGCTATGTGATGGTCTATTGGTGTGAGACGTTCGGTTTATATGGCTGGGTGTTGGCGATAACTAGCTTTGAGCGGTGAGGGCGGGTTTTTGGTTCCTGCTCCAAGTATTCGCCGTCATCATTTGTCTGGTACAAAAGAAGAGAGAAATAAACCAGAAGCTATAAAGGTTAAAAGAATGATCCTGCGGAGATGGGCCTAAACATCATACCAAAAAACAAAGAACCAGAAAAAGGAAGCCAGCGCCAAAAGTCTAAAAGCCAAGGCGTGAGGGTTTGGTGCATCGGGAGAAAAGAAAAAAATTCCAATCCAAGGCTCTAAATTGTAAGATGAGGAAAAAAGAAGCCAGCGCTAAAAGTCTAAAAGCCAAGGCGTGAGGGAATAGGAAAAAATAAAGGAAAAAAGAATAAGCCTAAGGCTCTAAATTAAGACGGGCAAAAAAGAAAAGATAAAAAAAGGCCGAGGCCTTAAGGCACAAGAACAATATCAAAGGCATCCTGTCTTTCGTTCATCAGGTGCGAAATGAACGCAAAATGGCTAGAGTGGCCAGATTTATGGCTAAAGATGTTGCCTAGAATGCGCATGTTGTCGGCCAAGTAGAAATCGCCGATCTGATCGAGGATTTTATGGAGGTTCGGCTCGTTGAGCCAGGTCATGATGCCCATATTCTTGAATCCGCCCTTGTTATCTAAAATCACAGCAATATCTTCACTGCCCCCCTTGATCAACCCTGCCTCTTGCATCTTAGAAATATCCTCTTCACGGCAGAAGGTCTTCGCCGCTGCAATCTGCTCTTCGTAAGCTGCGGCTGTCAGCGTAAATTGAAACTCTTGGGCACGAACTTGGTCGTGGTCAAAATCAATGGAGAAGTTGAACTGGGAATCTTCTGACGGAGTGGCGATGATTGTAATGTCGCCTTGGGTGAAAGTGACAGGTTTAGTGATGCGGATCATTTTTTTTGTTCCTTCCACTTCCTTTAAACCAATTTTTTTAAATTTCTCTACAAAAGCCACGCCACTACCATCAAAAATAGGCACCTCTTCGCCTGTCAGCTCTACTTCTAGGTTGTCTATCCCCAGGCCGTTACAGACACTCAAAAGGTGTTCAATTGTGCCTAACTTTACATCACCAATGCCAATAGTAGTACATAATGCACTAGCTTCAGCATACCGCCAGTTGGCAGGAATTTTGACAGATTTATCTGTACGGTGGAAAATGATTCCAGAATCAGGGGGAGCAGGATGAAAGGTTACATCAACCTTTTTTCCTGAGTGTAAGCCAATACCGCCAGGGAGTAAGCAACTTTCTTTTATGGTTGTTTGGTTCATGGCAATTTTATGGACTATAAATGAAACGAATTATTTTTACTTTAAGCCTAGTTTTGGGCTTATTTATTTTAACTGGCTGCGAAGGCCATGTCACTGAAGACACACCTTCATCGCAGAGCGGAGACCCTAGGGTCATCAACGTAAACACCAAAGAAGCTTCTCAGGTGCTCAGAGATAATAAAGACAACAAAAACTTTGTTGTTATTGATCTTAGAACTCCTGAAGAATTTGTTCAAGGCCACGTCGTAGGTGCCCAGTTGATCAACTTCAACTCACCTAACTTTGCTATCGAAGTACAAAAACTTGACCCTGCAAAGACGTACCTTATCTATTGCGCCAGTGGTTTTCGGTCTTCAAAAGCGTTGCATACCTTGCGCCGCTTAAGTTTAAGCCGCATCTACCATTTGGAGCGAGGCCTTAGAGGCGGTTTCCCAAATCGGCCTGTTGTGCCCGAAAAAGGTGAAAACCCCTATAAAATCAAAATCGGAATGTAACCTGCTCACTGCTTTATTATTTTAAAGCAGGCGGCTTTTCCTTTATGAAGCATGCTGCTCAAAGAGTTCCTCTTTGGGCGCTTGCTGCTCACCATTCTAAAATCTTCCCCAAAGCTAGCTAGCCCCTCCAAAGGTAAGCCCTTCAGGCGGCGTAGCCGTTCAGAGATATTTTAAGGTAGGCGGCCTGCCGCTCGAAAATATTTTAAACTAAACTAGATGGAAGCTAAGCTCTTTTTAAAAGCGTCGGCAGTTTTTTGTAAGTCGTCCTCACTGTGAGCAGCAGACATAAAAGAAGCCTCAAATGCAGAAGGAGCAATGTAAATTCCATTGATTAACATCTGCCTAAAGAACTTACCAAAAAGTTCCGTGTCGCAACCCAATGCATCTTCAAAGTTGTGTACTGGTTTATCGATAAAGTAAAAGCCAAACATGCCGCCAACCTTTTCCATATGGTAAGGTCTGCCAGCGGCTTTTAAAGAATCTTCCATCTCGTTACAAAGCCAATTTACCTTCTGGCCTAGGTCTTCATAAAAGCCTGGTTTTTCTAAAATTTCTAAGGTCGCAATACCCGCTGCCATGGCTACTGGGTTACCTGATAGGGTTCCAGCTTGGTAGATATCTCCACTGGGGCTGATGCGTTCCATGATTTTTTTCTTACCACCATAGGCACCAACGGGCATACCGCCACCGATGATCTTCCCAATACAGGTTAGATCAGGCTCCACATGAAATAACCCTTGGGCGCAATTTAGACCAACACGAAAGCCAGTCATTACCTCATCAAAGATCAAGACAATACCATTGAGGTCGCACAATTCACGAAGCTGCTTTAAAAAGTCACCCTGTGGTGGAATCACACCCATGTTCCCTGCAACAGGCTCTAAAATAATACAGGCAACCTCGTCGGTATACTTTTCAACCAAGTCTTTTACTTCTTGGATATTGTTGTACTGGGCGATTAAAGTTTCCGCAGCAAAGCTTGCTGGAACGCCAGGCGAATCGGGTGAGCCTAGTGTGGCGACACCACTACCCGCTTTAACGAGCAAGTAATCAGCATGACCATGGTAACAGCCTGAAAATTTAATAATCTTGTCTCTGCCTGTGTAGCCTCTTGCCGCACGAATGGCCGACATGGTGGCTTCGGTACCGCTGTTCACCATCCTAACCAGTTCCATAGAAGGAACAATGCCCCTAATCTTTTCGGCTAAATCAATTTCTAATTTGGTAGGAGCGCCAAAGGAAAGGCCATTTTTCATAACATCTTGGATTCTGCCTAAAACATGCTCATTGGCGTGACCAATGATCATCGGCCCCCAAGAGCCAACATAGTCAATAAACTCGTTGCCATCTACATCGAGCATCTTACTTCCGTAAGCCTTGTCCATAAAGAGGGGTTCACCGCCAACGCTACGAAAGGCCCGAACAGGGCTATTTACACCGCCAGGGATGGATTGTTGGGCGCGGGTGAAAAGTTGTTTTGAATTACTTGTTTGCATTTGGAAATCCTTACAAATTTAAATTTTCTAGTTATGGAGGTTTGGAGCTTATTCTTTCTTTTAAAACTTATACATAATTTGTGAACCCCAGCGGCTATATTCGCTTTGGTCGGTTGAATCGGGGGTTGCCGTATCTGTGGCTGCATAGGCGCCCTTGCCCCTAAACAAACTGGTGTAAGCTTTGATCGTTAAATTGGTCTCAAGGTTCCAACGGAAGATAACATCCAGCTCTTGGCCGATGTTGCTTTTTTTGGTGCCATCGCTAACAAAAACTGCTTTGTGACGTTTAAAATCATAGAGGTCGAGGTCAAAGGCGTAGTCACCGAGTACATCGACATAAGATAGGCCTACTCGGTCATAAATTAAGTTTTGGGCAGAGTGACCGTCACCACTTTTTTGAATTCCATTCAAGTAGTATAGGGCGTCACCGAAGTACCCCTTTTGGATCTCTTGGTAGCCATTGGAATCTCTTTCCCAATATTTTTCAGTAGCGCTGGCCTGCTCTGTTCCTGAAGATAGAAACTTTTGGTAACGCATTTTCCACTGGGGAGCCGTTTTATAATCAAAAGAAACTTGCGCCATTCCGCCACCTTGGCCACGGCTGGTAAGGTAGGTGTATTCAGATGTGCTGGCATTTTGGGAGTAAAAATCCCTGTGCCCGCCTAGACTGGCGAAGAATAGTTTACTTTGGAAGTCACCATTGTTCCATTTGATATTCATAGCAATGTATTCCACTGTTTGATTATCAAAAAATACAGCATCACCAGCGTCTGTAGTCGCTTGGTAACCACTTCCCGGTGCGGCCCAAGTTCCCTTATTGTTCATGGGGATTTTAGAACCGTTGTAAATGGCACGGATGAATTCTATGTTTAAGGATTCTTTTTGTCTTTCCCCTTCCCAAGGATCATTGATAAGTACTCCCGTTTGGTAAACAGGGTAGGTAAGCTCGCCCCAAAAAAGAGAGTCATTTTCTTTTTCGCCCAGTTGCATGGCACCAGCGTAGTAACACCAAGTTCCCACACGACATTTTTGCGTGACCCCATTTCCATAGCCTTCAAAAATCAAACCTTGCTCGTCGCCTAAGCTTGCCTTGTGGCGGCCAATTTTTAAAATAGCATTGGGGTTGTGATTATATTCTAGGTAGCTTTCTTTAAAATAAAGATTCATCCCATCGGAGTTGCGAGAATCACCCCATTCATCTTCACGCTCACTTCCATAACCGTACCTTTGCGAGGCTAAGTCTGTTTTTAAATTGGAAATATGGGCGTTGATAGAAATATGCTCATTAAAGGTAGAGCGGAGGTGAAAAATCATCTCTTGGTTTGTAACTCCTCGGCCTACACGTCCGCCAGTAAGGGCTTTTTTAGTAGCTAAATAACTTGCCTCGTAGGAGCCATGTAGGGTAATATTTGCAGGAGTTTCCGTATTTTCCTGAACCAATTTATACTCACCCTCTTGGAGAGTGTTAAAGTTTCTTTGTGCAAATAAGGGGCTGGAACAGGCGAGGGCTAGCAGTAGGCTAGTCATCAATAGATAAAGATTTTTTTGCAAGGTCTTAACTCTGGAGCAAGATGATCAAATTTTTTTAAGCCTTAATTGTAATTTGTAGCTTTAAAAAATATATAAAATAACTATGCCCACTGGGCACGGACTTAATTTTGTGAATAAAGTTGTTTTTACCTGATTTGGCTGAGTCTTACAATCGGTTTGGATACAAAAGTATCTATTTGGATAAATTTGCTTTCAAATTGCTACAGCCATTGGCAAAAGAGGCAAAAATGGAGGGAAATAGGGGATAAACTTAAAAATTATTAAAAGCAAAATATATTTTGGTATGTCTTTTGCTTTTTAGGGGCTGAGAATAACCCTTTACTAGCTAGTTGGCAGCCCCAAATAGCTTACATTTTGAGGAAGCGATGCCTAATTCACAAGCATTAATAAGCCATTACCAGATAAATGAAGCCAGTCATTTGTTTAGTGGCAATATGGGTAATATATTAATTGGTTGCCCCCCAGAGATACTAAAAACCTTGATGCAGCAGCATTTGCCTATGCCTGATACTGTTGTGATTCCTGGCACTGTGGTCAATCAATTTTCTTCTTTGGCCTCTTTAGAATTCCCCTTCTATCATTTTCTGTTTATCCAGCAAGGGCTGGCGCAGGGGAAGAAATTTAGAGTACTGGCAAAGGCTGATGTAGCTAAAAAACTGGAAGAAATGTTGAGGATGACCCTAATCGGGCCAAGCCTAGACGAGTCTTTGGCTGTAGAGAAAAACTTGGGATTAGAAGAGAAACTAAATAAAGATTATTTGGCCCAAGTTTACAAAGAAAGTCAGTTTTTGGCTTTAAAAAATAAAGAGGGTGAGATCTTAAACATTACCGATTTGGTCGAGTTTGTGACCTTTGAGGTCGGTGATGAGATCGATTTATACCCATCCTTGCCAGAGGAACCCAGTTTTAAAATTAAAAGAACAGCCGAAGATGATTTTATTGTTACAGGCAAAAAAGAATACTCTGTATCTATAAAAACCAGTCAGGCTTTTGAGCCTGCTTACGCAATTAAAGGTGCCAAGGCTACGGCTAAAGAAAAATTTTCATTGAATTTTTCAGTGAGATTGCTCGGTGTTTCCGAAGGCTTTGACCCCTCTGGTCCAGCCAATGGCGTGTTAATCCACTTTAATGGCAAATGGGTTTTGTGGGATTGCCCCGCCTTTGCTAGAAACCACTTGGCGAAAATTGGGATCGGCTTTGATGATTTGGACGCCTTATTTATTAGCCATGTGCACGAAGACCATATTGATGTTGCCCAGACCCTAGAGATAGGCAAGAAAGTTCCGCTTTATTCTAGCCCTGAGATTTTTCACTCTATGCTAATTAAAGTGCAGGCTATGTTAAATTGCTCTTACGCCGAGGCTGCCAGTCACTACGACTTCCACCCTGTTTACGCAAGGGAACCTTTTAAGCTATTTGGCGCAAATGCAGAAGTTTTTTACTCTGTTCACGCCATCCCTGCATTGGGATTAAAGCTACATGTGCCTTCAACCAAAGGGGAATCGAGTCTCTTTATTTCAGGCGACCATTTACCAGAGCGGGCCATTGCTAATTTAACAGAAAAGGGAATTTTTAGCCCCGAACGCTTAGAAGAACTGTCTGACTTGAGACCAAACATATTTAAGTACGACCTAGTATTAGTGGATGCAGGTGGCGGTATGATTCATGGTGACCCACAGGATTACTTCGACAATCCAAACCTTGTGAATTATTTGCATACAGGGAAACCCATTGGGGGCGTACCGAAAAAACATAAGCAAGTTGCCCAAGGGCACTGCTTTCGCATTCATTAAAGAAGTATCTTTGTTTTTTGCGGGTTTTATTAAAGCCCCAAGCACTAATTAATATTTGCGATAAAACCATGCGGTTGCTCTTTTTTTCTTTTTTGTTTTTAAGCTTCACAGCTCCGCTTTTTGCCGCCTTTCCTGTCATTGGGCCTATTTTTGACGCCGATAAGGCCAAGATTGGCACCGCCGAAGTCTACCCCCGTTTTGTAGAAATTTACGATGAAAACCATAAGTTTGTAGCCAAGGCTGGGATCTTAGTAAATAAGGGGTTAGCCAGGGTTCATGTGGTATTGCCTTCAGGCAAAAGACTCATTGCAGGCTATGCCAAAAAGGGAATCATTTACGATTCCAACAATAAAATGAGAGGGACCTATTTTTGGACCCCCACCTATTCTTACGCCCATACCTTAGCTGGCAAACGAGTTGGTTCCACCAAGTGCATTGCTTGGCCAAGGGTTTGCTCCGTTGGTGTAGCAGCCTATTTACTGGGCATATTAAAAGAACAGCCAGCAGCAGAAATTAAAGACCCCGATGCAGGTAATTTAGACCCTAAATTTGCTGCACCTGTTCCCATAGCGGCGCCTTGAATATGAGCAGCACCTTAATATGAATAGCATAATTCGCCCACCGGCTGTGAGTGGCGCTTTTTACCCCAGTGAGCCTCAGCAATTGCAGGCAGAAGTGAGGGGCTATTTGGGCGCGCAAAGCGCCGATTCTGGCTCAAAACCTAAATTTATTATCGTGCCCCATGCAGGATACATGTACTCTGGTGAGGTTGCAGCTGCGGCATTTATAGAAGTTGCAGGCCATGAATACGACCAAATATTTCTTCTTGGCCCTTCGCACCACTACTCCTTTGCAGGCGCTGTTTTAGATTCTTCCCAGTACTGGGAAACGCCCTTAGGTCAGGTTGAGCTGGTGACCCCCAACGAAGGGAACTTTGCCCAAAATGAAAGCTACCATGGCCCAGAACATAGCCTAGAGGTGCAAATCCCCTTTATCCAAGAACTCTTTCCTAACCTGCCCATTACCCCCCTATTACTCAGTGGCGGCATGGGGCAGGCTCGGGCAATTGCCAAAGAACTGGAACCCTTAAAAGGTAACTCTTTGTTTGTCATTTCCACTGATTTTAACCATGCAGGCCCAAGATTTGGATATGAGCCTGAAAAATTAGGTTGGGGAACAGGAACGGAGTTAGACCATAAAGCCTGTGCGTTGATCACCGAGGGCGACGTTGCGGCATTTAGAGCCTTTAATCAACAATACCAATGTACTATCTGCGGCAACTTGCCCATAGTAACGGCCATGCTTTTAAGTCAAAGCTGGGGACTGGGAAAGTTTAAACTGAAAAGTTATAGTAATTCTGGGGCCAAAACAGGCGGGCCTGATTCTGTGGGATACGCAGCTTTCTATCTTTAACGACAGAGCCAAAAGCGGGCAAGATTTTGTGGCTGCTACCCCTCTCTTTTGAAAAAGAGAGGACAGGCGATAGGGTGCTATTTTTTAAGTCGCTTTTAGGCGAGACTCTGGGGAATCACCGATAATTTTTAAGGCTTCTAGTAAAACCTCTTCTGCCGAAATATCCCGCAAGCATTTTAATTCTTCTTTAATGTTGCAGGTTCCCTTGCCGTTTCTAGAGCAGGGTCTACACTTTAAATCCCTTTCTATAATTAGGCTTTTTTCTAAGGAAGGACCAAATCCGAATTCTTTAACCGTTGGGCCAAATAGGGCTATGGCAGGCGTACCCATGGCTTCGGCAAAGTGAACGATCGCCGAATCATTACTAATGGCCAGTTTTACTTTAGATAAAAAATGCGCCGTTTCTAGAAAGGTCATCTGGCCAGATATATTAATGATCTTGCCGCCTGTTTTGTCTGAGATCCACTGGGCCTCTTTTTCGTCTGGGCCACCGAGTAAGATCGGTTGAAAACCTAGATCCGTTAACAGAATCCCTAATTCTAAAAAAGATTCCTTGGGCCAACGCTTCAGTGAAAAACTAGCACCAGAGCCCAAGGCCACCAAGGGTTTCCCGCCTATATTATGGGTCTGGAGAATTTCTTTGGTTTTCGCCTTTTCCGCCTTGCCTGTAAAAAGCTCGGTGTGGGACTGACTTTTGTGTTTGGGATAAGTTGTTTCCAGTAGCTTTAAGTAAGCAGCACGCTGACTGGGGAAGTTTTTAAGAAAGTTCACCTTTAAAGATATCAAGAGATTTCGCTTCAGAGAACGCTTGTCTATTCTATGAATTTTCTTCTTCCAGCGGTAAAAAGAACCAAAGAGCTTGATTAAAAGCAGCCTGCTCCTTAGACTTTGATGGAGGTCAAAGACCTCTTGCCAGTCTTCTTTACCCAATTCTGTCACCAACTCAGAAAAAGCAGTGGTTCCCTTACGGCGATCAAAGGAATAGACCTTTGAAATGTGGGGGCAGTGGGCAAAAAGCGGAGCGAACTCCTTGGAGGTAGCCAGATGCAACTCAGCATCAGGTCTGATTTTTTTTAACTCCCGATAAAAAGCGGTCGTTAAAACTAGATCCCCAAGTGAGGAAAAACGAATGATCAAAATTTTTGGTTTCATGGCCTATTTTTTTAAAAAACCTAAATCACTACCTAAAAAGCTTTTAATAGCTCGTACCGATCGTATTGGTGATTTTATACTTACCTTGCCTGCGATTCAGGCTGCAAAAACTCAATTTGGGCTACATGTTTCGGTACTTTGCCAAGAGGCGGTTGCGCCACTTTTGCTCGGTAACCCTTACGTAGATGAAATTATAGCCATCAACGCCAAAGCGGAACCACGCCAAACGGTAGGCATGATTTTTCACTATGATTTTGATGCTTTATTAGTGATGGTAAACGACTCAAATATAAAAGAGTTGCTGCCCTATTTCAAAAAAGAAATCCCTGTGCGCATCGGGCCATTGAGTAAGCCCAATATGGCCATGTACTACAACTACCCTGTGCTGCAAAAAAGATCAAAGTCTATCCAAAATGAAGCGGAATATAATCTGGAATTGTTGGAAGTTTTTGGGAAGCTTAAAACCAGGGACATTCGCCCTGAGATCTTTATGGATGAAGCGGAATCCTTAGGGGCACAGACCAAAGTTAGGGGCCTTTTCCCTGAATTAAACCCTGGTTATGTAGTGATGCATTCTGGTATGAGCGGTTCTGCCTTAAACTGGCCCCTAGCCCATTATCAATCCCTATTGCAATCGCTGACCGCCCAAGGGATTCAAGTGGTTTTAACAGGGGTAGGCGAGGGGGAAGCGAAACGCAATCAAGAGTTGGCCGCGGGGGTCACCTCAAATGTCTTTGACTGCTCCAACAAAATCACCCTTCGGGAGTTGGCTTTTTTATGCAGCAGGTCAGGCCTTTTTGTAGGCCCTTCCACTGGCCCCACTCATGTAGCCAATGCGGCAGGGGCAAAGATAATCAGCTTTTACCCACCGATCCAAGTCCAGTCGGCAAAACGTTGGGAACCTTATATGGCCGAGGGCCACATCTTTTCCCCCCAAGTCAGTTGCCCTGAGAAGTATTCTTGCAAAGGTGAGTCTTGCCCCGACTTTAACTGTATGAATTATCCTGGGCCAGAAGAAGTATTTGCCAAGGCCTTAGAGCTTTTAGCTTAATGGCCTTTCAAAACCTTTGGGTTTTTAACTACGACTTTGAACTCGCTCTGTCGGGCAGGGAGGCCCTAGTCGCCAGCGAAAAAAGCCCTTGGTACTTCCTC
Source organism: uncultured bacterium (assembly GCA_965602905.1). Lineage (GTDB taxonomy): Bacteria > SAR324 > SAR324 > XYD2-FULL-50-16 > XYD2-FULL-50-16 > JASJGK01. Next base: position 35,466 of record CBFCZY010000004.1, read on the forward strand.
AATCGTTCGGCCCTGTGGCTGGCGCCTCTAGTGTCAAAAGGTGACGCCGTATATATGGTGGAAGCTCCCGATGTCACCTGCTTGAATCAGGTTGGTGACCTTTTAGGTTTTACTCCTGAGATCATTACCAGAAGGCCTCTGGCCGAATCCAATTCCAACTTAAAAAATCTGGCCGCTTCTTTAGATCTCTCCAATTATAATCTTCGCTACTGGGGTAGCCCCCAAGATTCTGCAAAGCTGGTCAATTCCAAAATTGAAACGGCTCGGTTGCGGGAATGCCTGCTACCCTCCTCATGGAATATTCAAAGCCAAGCAGTAGTAACAAAAAATAAAAGGGTGGCAGAAATTGCTCAGGAACTAGAATCCTTTAAAACCCTAATTGGCGGTGGTGATTACTTGGCAAAGGACCCCTTTGGCGTAAGTGGGCAGAACCTAATACTCAACCCTCAGCCCAATGAGATCCAAACCTTAAAACAATGGGGCAAGTTTAGTGAGTCAGTTTTACTGGAGGAAAAAGTAGAGGTGAAGCAGGAGATGAGTCTGCACTTTACTTTTACTGAAAATGCCTGGGACTACGCAGGTCGTACGCATCTGCAATGCTCTGCCAAGGGGGTCTACTTGGGGAGTTCTCTGCCTTTGGCCCAAAAATTTGAGCAGCTAGAGGAACTGAGTCCTTTATTAGATCATTTTGTTAGCCTTGGGTTTTTGGGAAATCTTGGCTTGGATCTGATATTAGATTTGCAAGGCAACTTTCGTCTTTTAGAGGTGAATGGAAGAAATACCATGGGCAGGCTTGCCCTAAATTGGCATAAATTGAAAAATCAAAAGGGCGAGACTTTATTTCTAAAATTGCCGATACAGCAGCCATTAGATTTGGACAAAATAAAGTTTCCAAAGGGACTAACACCCCTATCCTACTCATATTGTAAACGAGGTTGGTTGACCCTACTGATCACAGGTCAAAATTTGGCCGAAACCAGACAAGTTTGGGAAGGATTTAAAAGGAAAAACAAACTCAGTAACATAGGGCTAAACCTTTAAAAAATAAGGCTTTCTGGGAATAAACCACAGGCTTAAACTTTTATAAAAAAAGATTATTTGGCGCTCTTATACTGGCTAAGCTTTTACAAACTTTTAGGTGCCTGTGGAAAAGAAAATCATTGAAAAGTGGCTTTTTTTTGGTACAACTATTAGACAGTTCGCAGCTTACCTTTAAGCTGGGAAAAAACCTAAAGCTATGCCTAAAAAAATGAACAAACCCAACCCCAAAAACCTGAAGTTTCAACCTCAGTTTTTTCAAAAGTCCAAATCAGTCCCAACTCCTTGGGATTCCGTTGAGATGGAAAAACGTGATTCAAAAATTACCAGTGCCACTGGTGAAGTGATCTTCGAATTTAAAGATGTAGAAGTTCCAAAAAGCTGGAGTCAGCTTGCAACAGATATTGTTGCCAGTAAATATTTCCGAAAAGCAGGTGTACCTACAGAAACTGGTCGAGAAGAATCAGTTAACCAGCTTGTTCACAGAGTGACTCACACAATTACAGATTGGGGTTTCAAAGAAGGCTATTTTGATAGCAAATCAGACGCTGAAAACTTTGAAAATGATTTAAAATGGCTTTGTATCAACCAGTATGGCGCTTTTAACAGCCCTGTTTGGTTTAACGTAGGCCTGTTTCAAGAGTACGGCATTAAGGGTAGTGGCGAAAACTTCGCTTGGGCCGAAGGTGACAAGTTTAAGGAAATTAAAAACCAATATGAAAGACCTCAGGGGTCTGCTTGTTTTATTCAGTCTGTAGACGACGACCTTTCAAACATCTTTGACCTTGTTAAAAATGAAGCCCGCCTCTTTAAGTATGGCAGTGGTACAGGTTCAAACATGTCTCGCCTTCGTGGTGTTAATGAAAAACTTTCTGGCGGTGGCCAGTCCAGTGGGCTTTTAAGTTTCTTAAAAGTTTTAGATGCTGCAGCTGGCGCTATTAAGAGTGGTGGAACTACCAGAAGAGCCGCTGTAATGCGTTGCTTAGATGTAGATCACCCAGAAATTGAAAACTTCATTAACTGGAAGGTTAAAGAGGAAGAGAAGGCTAGAGCCTTAATCGCCCAAGGTTATGATTCTGATTTTAACGGTGAGGCATACGCTACCGTTTCTGGTCAAAACTCAAATAACTCAGTGCGTTTGAGCAACAAGTTTATGGAAGCCGTTGAAAAGGATGGAGACTGGCAGACGATCAACCGAACGAACGGTGAAGTTTACCAAACCATACCAGCTCGAAAGCTATTCCAAAATCTTTGCGAGGCAACTTGGGGTTGCGCAGATCCTGGTGTTCAATTTGATACCATTATTAACGATTGGCATACTTGCCCAGAGTCGGCTCCCATTCGTGCCTCAAACCCATGCAGTGAGTTCATGTTTGTTGATGACTCTGCCTGTAACTTAGCTTCTTTAAACCTAGAGAAGTTTTATGTTGATGGCACCTTTGACATTGCCAGTTACAAAAAGGCTTGCCGCTTGTTTCTAACGGCTCAAGAAATTTTAGTTGATCTCGGTTCTTACCCAACCAAAAAAATTACCAAAAACAGCCACGACTTTAGACCTCTAGGTTTAGGTTACGCTAACTTAGGCACACTGTTAATGATGATGGGTTACCCTTACGATAGTGACGGTGGTAGAGCCGTTGCAGGAATGATCACTTCTATTATGACTGGTGCAGCCTATGAAATTAGTGCTGAAATGGCAGAGGCGAAAGGGCCTTTTACCCATTACCAGAAAAATGCAAAACCCATGATGAAAGTGATGCAAATGCACAGAGATGCAATTGAAAACCATGAGTTCAATATGGAAGACACCGTACCTAGTTTAACTGCTCTGCGTGATGCAGCTCGGGAAACTTGGGAATCAGTATTGCACAAGGGTGCACAACACGGTTTTAGAAACGCACAGGTTTCAGTATTGGCTCCAACAGGCACCATTGGGTTGCTTATGGATTGCTCAACAACGGGGGTTGAGCCAGCCTTTAGTTTGGTGATGTGGAAGAAATTAGCCGGTGGCGGAGTGATCCCCATGGTTAACAAATCCGTTCCCATGATCTTAGCTAAAATGGGATATGATGCTCAGGATATTGCTGGTATTACCGAATATGTGAAAGAGAAGCAAACTATCGAAGGTGCACCTGGCTTAAAGCTAGAGCACTTACCTATTTTTGATTGTGCTATTCCTTCAGGCCACGGTGTTAGAGCCATTGATCCTATGGGACATGTGAAAATGATGGCTGCAGTTCAGCCCTTTTTAAGTGGCGCTATTTCTAAGACCATCAACATGCCGAACAATGCAACTGTTGCCGATATCCATAAAGTTTACATGGAATCTTGGAAATTAGGCTTGAAGGCGACTGCGATTTACCGTGATGGTTCCAAAGGCAGCCAGCCCTTAAACGTAAAGGAAGATTCAAGTTCCACGCAGAACTCAGAGTCGATCACTTACTTGAAAGATGAGATCAAACGATTAGAAACTGTAAATGCAAAAAAAGACAGTGATGCACAGCGCTTCTGGGGTTCCAGTCGTAAGTTGCCTGACATGCGTGTTGGCCGAACTTGGGAATTCAAAGTTGCTGGAACAAAAGTCTTCTTACGCTCTGGTGAAAACGATGATGGTAGCCTAGGCGAGATCTTTGTTGATTTAGGCTACAAAGAAGGAGGAACCGTTCGTGCCTTAATGAACCAATTTGCTATTAGCGTATCCTTTAGTATCCAGCACGGTGTGCCTCTAGAGAAGTTAGTTGATCGCTTTATCTTCACTAAATTTGAGCCACATGGAATGGTAACAGGTCACCCTTACTTAAAGAATGCAACTTCATTAATTGATGCGATCTTTAGAGTTTTAGGTCACCAGTACTTAGGCAGAACTGATTTTTTACAGATCACTCCTGACGAAGCCCAAAAGGCAAAGACACCAAAGTTCGACCAGCCACAACCAGTAAATGCACCTAAGCATGACCCGGAAGCCGCTGCCAGAACTTCAGACCATGTACCTTGCGGCGAATGCGGGGCTACTGACTTTCTAAGAACAGGTACATGCTACGTATGTATTACCTGTGGTGCTAGCCAAGGCTGTAGCTAATTAAATTAGCTTAGGCCTGAAATAGGTTTTATTTTTTCCGTGGGGATGGACTATTAAACCCCGCCAACCTAGTTTTACATTAGGCTGGCGGGGTTTTTTATTTTGTGGGCTAATATTCTAAGGAAGTCGAGGTAGGGAGATGAGCGAAGAAACCTGAAAAGGCGGCTCTAAAAAAGAACTAGTGCCCCAAGTTGCAAGCAGCGCCATCGAGTTTTAGAGGTAGGGTGATGGTAAAGCAGGCGCCATCATCTAAGTTTTCAACCTTTAAACTGCCACCACAGCGGTCGTTTACGATGATCTTAGACATATAAAGCCCTAGGCCCGTGCCCTCTTCTTCCCCTTTAGTGGTGTAATACTGCTCAAAGATACTGCCCAAATGTTCTTCTGGGATTCCCCCTGCATTGTCGCAAATGCTGATGACCACCTTACCTTCTTGCTCCTTGGCGGTGATGGTAATCTTTGGGTTTTGGGTGTTCCGCTCACGGATAACATCCAAGGCATTTTTGATAATATTGACCATCACCTGCAAGAGTTCATTCAAGTAGGTTTCAACTTGCCCCTCATAGCTGGTGGATTGGACTAGGGTAACCCCTCGGTCTTCCACCAAGCGGCCTACAATAGAAAGACTATTTTTTACCAACTCTTCTACCGTAATAGCCTGTGGGCTCAAGTCGGGGCGGAAAAAATTACGGAAATCCTTCATGGTTTGGTCCATGTAGTTTACGGCGATTTGGATTTCCTCTAACACCTCTAAGGCCTCTTTTTTTTCTAACTTGTCTAGCTGTAGTTTTAGCTCTAAGTCGGCCTTGGCTACGTTGATCACACTTAAGGGCTGGCGCCACTGGTGTACTATCATGGCGATCATTTCACCCATGTCAGCCATTTTACTTCGCTGTCGAAGTAGTCTTCCTGCCTCTTCTTGTTTTAAGAGCTGTTCTTTGATTTTGGAAGAAAGCCCCTCATTCACCTGCAATAAGATTCGCTGGTTTAAGAGGGTGGCAAAATGAGACAGAGAAGCAATGGCAATACAGGCGATGGAAACAAATAAAGCCAGAAGGGGCTTATCCACAGGGCTGCCAGCAATGTTCTGATGGTTAGCAACAAAGCTTGCCGCCCAGACCCCAGAAAAATGAACTGCCGATACGCCAATGGCAAGGGCGAAACTGGCTAGAATTTTTTGGCCGTTATCCTTGGCCGAAGCTGCAAACTGCAAGACTAGCTTGGCCGCTATGAGGCCCACTACAATGGCAATGACTTGGGAAATAAGAAAGGGCACAGGGCGGTAGTAGAGATCGGCTTTCATGATCATGGCTTCCATGCCAATCAAATGCATAGCAGATACGCTGAGGCCTGCAAGGGTACCAATCAATACCAAGAGTGGGGTTTTCACCTCAGCTTTAAAGCGAATGGAGCCAAAGAGCACAGCGGCGCTGACCAAAGCGGGGAAAATAGACGCAACCGTGATAAAAGAATCATAGGTAATGGGTATGCCCATATTCATAGCCAGCATGGCCACAAAGTGCATCGACCAGATACCAGCACCGAGAGAAAAGACGGCTGCAAAGTACCAAAACCAAAACCACAGGCCTGTACTTTCTTTAATGCTTTTAGCCAGAGAAAGGGCCGAGTAGGAAGCGAAGAGAATGATCAAAAAAGAGGCGCAAACCCAGATCAGGTCTAAGGTACCCATCATTTGGTCACTTGCATCTACTAAAATGAACTTGTTCAAAAATACCACTGACTACCCTTACCTTCTGGAAATTTATAACTAGATTAAAGCACTAAAGGGAATTGAACAATGGATAATTCTTGAGGCGCCTTTAATTAGGCCTTTAGGGGATTAAAAAAGGGATTTTACCCCCCACTTTGACTTGATAAGAAAAAAGGGATAATCTTGGCAAAGAAATATAACAGAATAGGTTTTTATGACTTCATGGTTTAAGCAGCTCGCACCTAAGCTAATGGCAACGGATGCAAAAAAGAATATCCCAGCTGGGGTTTGGATCAAGTGTCCTGATTGCAGCGAGACTTTATACAGCAAAGATTTAGAGAAGAATCTGAAGGTTTGTATTAGTTGTGGTTATCATTTTAGAATCACTGCAGAAGAACGCATTAAGCACCTCTTAGATGAGGGAAGCTTCAAGGAAATGAGTGCTGACGTTACAGCAAAAGACCCTTTGAAGTTTGTAGATAGTAAAAAATACAAAGATCGTATTAAACAGGCCAAAGCAAAAACCGACCTGAATGAAGCCATCACCACTGGTGAGGGGACGATGGAAGGTAGGCGTGTTTCTGTGGCCGTGTTTAATTTTCGCTTTATGGGTGGCTCTATGGGGTCTGCCGTTGGCGAAAAAATCGCCCGCATGATTGAGCATTCTTTAGACCAGCGTATCCCTTTGATCATTGTCTCCGCCTCTGGTGGAGCAAGAATGCAAGAGGGCGCATTGAGCCTCATGCAAATGGCAAAAACTTCCGCAGGCCTAGCCAAGTTAGCGAAAGAGGGAATTCCTTACATCTCACTTTTATCTGACCCTACAACAGGGGGTGTATCTGCATCCTTTGCCATGTTGGGCGATATAAATATTGCGGAACAAGGTGCCTTAATTGGTTTTGCAGGCGCTAGAGTAATCCAACAAACCATTGGGCAGAACCTGCCTCAAGGTTTCCAGAGACCTGAGTTTTTACAAGAACACGGCGCTGTGGATATGATTGTCAATCGCAGCGATCTGAAAGCGAAGATCGTAAGTTGGTTGAATTTGGTTTTTCCTGCAACTGAGCCACTTCGTATCGAAGGTTAGTTACCCGCATAGCTTGAGACTTTAGGCTAGCAAGCTTGCCTATTATCAATATTTTTCTAGATATATTAAATACAAAAAAAGGGCTGGTAGTGATTCACTACCAGCCCTTTTTTTTAGGCATGACCCAGTTGAAAACTAGGAGCTAATTTAGAGGATAAAACAAACCAGACTCTAAAGGTTAGAAGAGTCCAGAGATGTTAAATTCAAACTTGGAGGGGCTTTCCCTCGGTTGCTTGTCCAACTTGGTACCATATTCGAATCTTACCACACCCATTGGGGTAATAAAACGTACACCAAGACCAGCGGACTTTCTTAAATGGCTGTAGCTTTTTGTCAGGCCACGAATCTCATACATACGGTCTTCCGCCCAAACGTTACCAATATCGTAGAAGACTACACCTCGAACATTTTTCCCTTCCCTTGTAAGTGGAAACAAAAGTTCCAAGTTCATTAAGCGGTAAAGAGTTCCCCCTTGGTGCTGTTCCCAATAGGTTCGGTCGTCATGCTTGGTAGCGCTCAAGTCACTGGGGCAAGTATCTGTTGTGTCTGCTGTAGAACAACCTGCGTAATCGCCTTGGTAGGGATGTTTTTCTATAATACTAAAGGCATCGCCTTCATAGTAACTAGAAGGGCCTTTTAAGGCTCGCCATTCATGGCCTCTCATACTGGAGATTCCACCAAGATAGTAACGTTGGTGAAGTGGAATTTCTTGCTCTGAGTTGGTTTGGGTCAAGCTGGATTGACGGAACTTAAACATGCCCACAATGGTTTTGTCTGAGTTAAAACTCTTAAAGTAAGAATGCAAAAAGGATTGTGACCTGTAGTCAACGGTTCCCTGAAAGGGGCCACCAAATCTTTCCACAGAGAAGGTTGTTTTCACACCGTCAGAAGGAAACATAGGGTTGTTAACCGTGTTGTAAATCAAACCAAGATTTACAGAACGGTAGGTGTTGAATTCATCACCGCCTAGAGTTTCTACACCGATGGTGGTTATATCCTCATAGAGTTCTTTTTTGTAGGCATAACGAGTTGTGCCATAAAGGTTTTTCCAAAGGGGATAGCTAACACCAAAGTTAAAGCCGTTTGACCTGGTGGCATATTCGTCTGCTGTAGTGTAAGACTTATAGATGCCAAATTCACTGGTCATTTGTGTATCTAAGAAATATGGATTTTGCATCTGGAAGCTGTAGAGGCTATTTCCTTCTTGCTGTTGGTCAACAGAAACACTTAAGGTTCGTCCTGTTCCTAAAATATTCTTTTTAGATAACTTAAACTGTAAGGCCAGACCATTTAAACCTGAGTAAGAAAGGCTGGCAGTAAAGGTTCCCGTTTGGGTTTCTTGCAGCTGCACATCATAGTTAACTTCATTTTTGTTGTTGCCCTTAGCCTCGTTAAACTTAACGCCATCTCTGGGGTCAAAAAAGCCCAGTTGGTTGATGGCAACTTGGCTTTCACGAAGTTTCACCCCGTTAAAGAGTTCATTGTCATGAATCTTTAACTCTCTTCTTACAACAGAATCTTTAGTTTCGTAGTTGCCTTTAATTTCCACCCGACCAATATAAGCTTTGTGCTTTCTGGTTACGGCAAAGTTAACATTAACCAGTTTTTGGATCTCGTTGATCTGAGTTTGAGGGTGGATTTTAACATAGGCATAACCCTGCTCTAAATAGATTTGTTGCAGGTTGGTGCGGTCTGTATTTTGGTGAAATGGGTTATAGGGGTCGCCTTTAACTAACTTAATTTCTTCCAATTGCTCTTCTGGGTCAAAAAGCAGGTCGTAACCGTCGGCGCTAGAAAATTCGATGTCGTTGGTGAAGTATTGGTCGCCTTCACTAATATTGATTTCGATCTTCATGCGGTACAGGTCTTTGCTTTTAACTAGAGTCACCTTAGGCTTATCAATTTTAACATTGATAAAACCATTTTGCATGTAGGTTTGGGTGATGATCTGTAAATCGCTATTGACCTTATTTTCTAAAAAGATACCTGAGTCATTGATCCAAGAAAAACAATCCACCTCGGCAGACTGCATAATTCTCTCAATATCTAGGGGGTAGTAGAATTTAGTTCCCTTGATAGTGATCTCTGTAATGTAAACCTTAGGGGCTTCTTCAATTTTATAAGTTAAGTTGACCCAACCATCACGAACGGGAGTAATGTCGTAAGTAAAGGCGGCTTTTAAATAGCCTTTCTCACGGTATTTAGATTTGATAATGTCTAAATCCGCCTTGACTTTAGAGCGGTTAAGCATATTTTTTTCAAAGACCTTTAATTCTTCTTCCCAAGCCTTATGCTTAAGTCGGTTAGCCCCTTCAATGGTGAGCTTATTGATTCTTGATTTTTCTTTTAAGACAAACTTTAAGATTACTTCTTTGGGATTTTTCTGAAAAATCTTGGCTTGGATATTCGCAAAGAAACCTAGCTGGTAAAGCTCTTGGATGTCTCTGGCAACTTGGGGGCCAGAAAGCTGACCGCCAATGTGACTTTGAATACCGCCATACACTGTCCCCCTGTCGATTAACTTAAGGCCTTCGACCTTAATATCTACAATGGTAGAGGGGGTAGCGGCTATAGCCTCTAACGGGCTGAAGCTTAACAGTAGCACCAAACATAAAACATTTTGGACTAAGAGCTTGAATTTTATTGGTATGAGTTGGTTTAACAATGGATTTTTCTTCATGTTTCCCGCAAAACTCCGCCTGCGAGTTCATAGGTAAATTGTGCTTTTGCAGCAAGTTCAGAATTATGGGTTACAATAACTAAAGAAGTCCTTGCAGAGGCTGTTACCTCCCACAAAAGTTCTCCAATCTTGTTTCCTGTGGATTCATCTAAGCTTCCTGTCGGTTCATCACATAACAGTAACTTTGGTTGATTGATCAAAGCACGCGCAATAGCCACCCTTTGTCTTTCTCCGCCAGAAAGTTTCCCTGGCTTGTGGCCTAGTCTTTCACTTAGGCCGACGCGGGTCAACAGTTCCGACGCTAATTTTTTAGCATTTTCTGGGGATTTGCCCGATATTAGCGCTGGCAGCATAACGTTTTCCAGAGCATTGAAGTCTTCTAGCAAGTGATGGGCTTGAAACACAAAGCCCAAATCGGTATTTCGGTAGAGGCTTAAGTTATCCTTGGAAAGCTCAAATAGACTCTTGCCTTCAAAAATCACTTCCCCTGTTGTTGGGTGGTCTAGCCCCCCTAGGATTTGTAATAAGGTGCTTTTGCCACAGCCAGATTCGCCCTTGATAGAAATACTGCTACCTTGGGCAATTTCTAGATTGATCCCCCTTAAGATCTCTAAATTTCCGCCTTCGCCGTCGGAGTAGGTCTTTTGCAGGTTTTTTATTTCAATAAATTTAGTCATGTCATCTACTCGTTTCTGAGCGCCTCAACAGGGTCAGTGGAAGCGGCCTTGCGGGCAGGAAAAAGAGTCACGGTAAAACAAATAACTAAAGAAACAAAGGCAATCAGCGCCAGTTGGGAATATTCTATGTGCATGGGGATGCGGTTTCCAACATAAACCCCTGCTGGCACGTCAATCACATCAAAATTTTGAATAACCAGACAAATCAAAATGCCTAAAATCTCGCCCACTAAAGTCCCGCCTAGGCCAATTACAGCCCCTTGGCGGAAGAAAATCCACTGGATCGAGCTATCCTTGGCACCCATGGCTTTGAGTATTGCTATGTCCTTTTTCTTTTCCATAACCAAAATCACCAGACTGCTGATGATGTTGAATGCGGCAATGAGAATAATCAGGGTCAAGACGATGGCGAGGCCAATCTTTTCTAACTGGAACATTGCAAAGAGGTTTTTATTTTGGTCTTTCCAGCTTACAAGGTGGTAGGGAAAGGGATAGTGCTTTTTTAAATCGGCTTTTGCGTCGTCGCTATCAACCCCATCCTTCAGCTTAATGGTAATGCCACTAATTTGGCCTAGGGCCTGATCTAGTTTTTGGGCTGTTTTTAAATCCACTAGAGCTAGGGTTTCGTCGTAGCCCATTAAACCTGACTCATAAAAACCCACAACATAAAATTTCTTCGCTCTAGGCAGAGGCCCAAAGGCTGTTGCGCGTTCTTTCGGGGTGACTAGAGTCACAAAGCTGCCAATATCTGCCCCTAAGTTTCGAGCCAGTTGACTGCCTAAAATGATGCCTGTCACTCGTTTTATTTGTCTCACCCCCGCTTGGTTGATGATCTCTCTACGGTGGGGCAATAGGGCTTTTAATATGGTCTGGGCCTTTTTGATTTCACTGGCGCTTAAGGCACTTTTGCCCCTTCTGTTATCCCGTTTTTCTTCAAAGCTGTGGGACCTTAAAAAATGATACAACTCGCCAACTTGGGGCTCGGTTTCAATCTGGATTCCCTTCACCAATGCGCCTACAGGCTTGAAAGGCCCCATAATCAAGGCTTGGGAAGTGGTATAGGGGCTTAAGGCTAAAACATCAGGGTGGTTTTTTAAGGGGTCTAAAGTAGGGTCGTCGTTGCCTTCCCAAGAAATCGAACCAATGGAAGTCAAGTTCATGTGTCCGTTGGCCCCTTGGAGCGCGCCTTTTAAGTCCTTTTCAAATCCATTCATCACCCCTAAAACAATGATTAAGGTCATTACCCCTAAGGCGACGCCAAACACAGATATACCTGTGATCAGCGAAATAGATTTTTCTGAAGCAGGGCTTTTTAGGTATCTTTTAGCGACAAATGATTCAAATCCCAACGGGCAACTTTTGTTTAGGTTGAAGCAGGGAAAAGATAGCCTTAAAAAAACTACACTTATATATATCCCTTACTTGAACTCTTTTGATTACCTGATCAGGCCTTTGAGCGTCAATTGATTTTACAATTTGTTATACTTTTTTCAAGGTCTTTAACTTGTATTATTTAGGGCAAGGCTTTAAAGTTTAATCAGTTGAGATAAAAGTCTATTTTAAAAAGGATAATGGGATGATTCAAGCTTGTGATTTAACTAAGACTTTCGGTGATTTTGTCGCTGTGGAAAATTTATCTTTTCAGGTAAACAAAGGGGATATTTTGGCCTTTTTAGGGCCTAACGGAGCGGGGAAATCCACTACCATGAAGATGCTCACAGGCTACCTTACCCCTGATCAGGGTACCGCCAAAATCATGGGGTTGGATATCCAGACAGACCCCATTAAGGCAAAAAGTTTCCTAGGCTATTTACCCGAATCGACAGCCTCTTACAAGAGTATGACCGTAATTGAATTTTTACGTTTTATGGCGGAAGTTCGGGGCCTTAAGGGCGAAGAAATTAACGGCCGAGTGGAAGCTGTAATGACGCAAACCCACTTGACCCAAGTTAAAAACCAAACCATTGAAACCCTGTCAAAGGGCTTTAAGCAAAGAGTGGGCTTCGCCCAAGCGCTTGTTCACGACCCCCCAGTTTTAATCTTGGACGAGCCCACAGATGGCCTGGACCCAAACCAAAAACATGAAATGAGAAATCTCATTAAAAGCATGGCTGCCAATAAGGCGGTGATTCTTTCCACTCACATCTTAGAAGAGATGGAGGCCCTAGCCAACAGAACCATAATTATCGACGAAGGCAAGATTGTTTTTGACGGCACCCCACAGGAATTAATCTTAAAGTCTGCCAGTCACCATGAGATTACCATCACCTTTGAAAGCGAGATCCCAAAAGATTTGGACTTGCAAATTAAAGACTTAGAAGGTGTGGAAAATGTGACCATTACAAATGGCAACCAATTGACCATTCACCCTCTAGGCGGCCAAAACTTGCTGCATGCGGTGAATCACTTTTTGCTCGATCACCATTCGCACATCTTAGAAATCCACCTAGAAAAAGGCCAGATGGAAGAAGTTTTTAGAAATTTAACGGCAGGGGAGCTAGTATGAAAGCCTTGATCAAAAGAGAACTTGCAGCCTATTTTTACTCTCCTGTTGCCTATGTGTTTATTGTGATTTTTTTATTTTCGACCGTAGGAAGTACCTTTTTCCTCGGTCGGTTTTTTATGACCAATCACACCAGTTTAGAGACCTTTTTTGTCTTTCACCCTTGGCTCTATTTGTTTTTGATTCCAGCAATCGGCATGGGCCTTTGGGCGGAAGAGCGGGCCCAAGGGACCATTGAGATTCTTTTTACCCTGCCTGTAAGTTTGATTGAGATAGTGCTAGCTAAGTTTCTGGCAGGTTGGCTCTTCATCGCTGTAGCCTTGTTTTTAACCTTTCCTATGCCCTTGACCATTGCCTACTTGGGCGACCCTGATTGGGGTGTGCTTCTACTGGGTTATCTCGGTAGTTTTTTAATGGCAGGCTCCTATCTTTCTATTACCTTGGTCACTTCGGCCTTGACCCGCAACCAAGTGATTAGTTTTATCTTGAGCGTTATGATCTGTTTTACTTTAGTGTTGCTCGGTTGGGGAGTCTTTACTGAGTTGATCACGCCTCTATTTGGTGTGGCTTTGACCGACGTTATAAGTAGCTTTTCTTTTTCCACTCACTTCCAAGGCATGACCCGAGGCATTTTAGACCTCCGTGACATCGTCTTTTTTCTTTCGATCACAGTTGGTGGCTTATATATCAATGCCATGATCCTTGAAGCAAAGAAGGGGGCTTAAATGAAAAAATCTATGAAAAACATCCAAGGAACCGCCTTAAATATCCTCATGGTGTTGGTGCTGGTCGTTGCCATTAACATTATCGCCTCAGCCATTTATTTTAGAGTGGATATGACAGAAGAGGGTCTATATACCCTGTCTGATGGCAGTAAAGAGCTGGTAGAAAAAATTAAAAAACCTGTAACCTTAAAGTTTTACTTTTCTAAAGATGCGGCCCAAGTGCCTATCAGTTTTAAGGCTTATGGCAAACAGGTTAAAGAGTTACTACAAGAATACCAAGCCGTTAACCCCGAAAACCTCCACCTTGAGATCTACAACCCTACCCCCGATTCTGACGAAGAAGAATGGGCGCAAAAATATGGCCTTACTGGGGCAGATATTGGCGGTGGCGACCTCTTTTTTATGGGGTTGGTTGCTGTTGTTGAAGACAATGAAGTGGTCATGCCCATCTTTGACCCTAGAAGAGAAGAAAGCCTAGAGTACGACATTAGCCAGCTCATATTACAGGCGACAAGACCAGAACAGGGGAAATTGGGTATCGTTACCTCCTTACCCCTAATGGGTTCTGGTGCAGGCATGGGCAACCAGCCCCCTTGGGCCTTGATTAGTGAATTAGAAAAATCTTTTGAACTGGTCGCTTTAAAGGCCTCCGAAGAAATCCCAGAAGACATTTCCATTTTAATGGTCTTCCACCCAAAAGGTTTTAACCCTGCCGAAGAATATAATCTAGAGCAGTTTTTGCTCCAAGGCGGCCAGTTGGCCATCTTTGTCGACCCCAATGCTAGAGTAGACCAACAGGCCGCAAGGCTTGCCCAAATGGGGAAGCCTGGCCTTGGGGCCAGTAGCTTAAACTTGCTTTTTAGCCACTGGGGTTTGGAATATGATAAGGGTCTGATTTTAGGCGACCCCTTAAGGTCGGCCAAGGTTTCTGTGAAGGGTCTCGGTATAACCCCTTACTATATTTGGCATTCTTTAACCAAAGAAGCCTTTAATAGTGAGATGGTCGTCACCAAAGATTTACAAAATATGTTGCTCCCAGAACCTGGTAGCTTCCGACTGACAGCCACCAGCCCCTTAAAGCTCACTTCCTTGATTCAGGCCAGTAAAGATGCAGGGCCAATTGAAGCCTACTTGACCGCCTTCACAGGGGTTATGCAGATCAATGAAAAGGTAAAGGCCAATGGCAAAGAGCATCATATTGCAGCCATTTTAAAGGGTGAACTCACCTCTGCTTTTACGCAGTTACCAGAAGGTATGACCAACCCAGACCATTTGAGTAAGGGGCAGGGAACCATATTTTTGATGGCAGATGTTGATTTTATCGCCGATGGCTTTTCTGTTGAGCGCTTTGAATTTTTAGGCCAGACCATCATGCAGCCTAAAAATGACAACCTCGCCTTTGCGGTAAATGCCTTAGACTTTTTAGGCGGAGCCAATGAGTTGATGGAGGTGCGTTCTCGGGCGAAATTCCAGCGGCCTTTCCTTCGTTTCCAAGAGTTGGAGCGGAAAGCCCAAGGAAACTACCAACGTGCCGAATCAGATTTAGAGTTGGAATTAAAGGCCCTACAAAGGGAATTGGAACAGATCAACCAAGGCGGCCAAATCCAGTTGAGTCAGGCCCAAGTGGAACAGATCAAAGACTTTCGGGACAAAGAAAAAACCACTAAATCCAAATTGAGGCAGATTCGTAAACTCCTGAGAAAAGACATTGAGCTAGAACAGAATCTCTTGATTCTCTTGAACCTGTTGCTCGTGCCTTTTGTATTGGTTATTTTTGGAACCCTGCTTTATAAAAAGCGATTTCATAGAATGGGCTGAAGCAATGGCAAATAAAAAATTACTCTTTACCACTCTTGCCTTGGTAGCCATTGCGGCACTGGTTCAAGTTCTAAACAGTAAAAAAACCGTAACCGAGCAAGACTTTCCACCCTTGCTGAAAAGTGATTTGATCAACCGAGTGGATTCCATTTTAATCAAACATGGCGCCATTGATTTAAATTTTAAATTGGCCGATGGCAAATGGGTCTTACCCCAAAAGGAAAATTTCCCTGCTAAAAAGGCTAAGATCTTGGCTCTCTTGTCGCACCTTGTTAGGACCCAGCCTGCAAGCTTGGTCACAGAAGACCCAAGTCGGTTAGACGACTTTGATCTCGGTGGAAAGCGCAATGAAGATGGGGAATATGGCAGCAGTCTGAAACTATTTTCTGGCAAAGAAACCCTCTTCCACCTCACAGTAGGCCGTGCCCGTGAAGCCTCGGGGTCCGACTCCAGTGGGCCAGTAGGTGCACATTCTGGCGGAGCCGCAGGGGGCGTATATATTCGCTTGGGGCAGAAGCCTCAAGTTTATCTGTTAAAGGATTCCTTGCACCTGCCCTATATGCCTGAAGATTGGCTGGAAACCAAAATTGTGAGTCTTGCCCAAGCCCAAATCCAAGGTTTTTTGATCAAGCATGACGATAAAGAAATTGAAATGGCTCGTAAATCTGAGATGCAGGCCTTTGCTTTTAAAGATAATATCAATGCCCAGCCCCTAAAAGTTGGCTTGGAAGATCTTTTTAGGGAAGTGGAAAACATGCCCTTGATGGATGTAATGACCCATGAAAAAGCCAAGGATCTAAAGCTAGTGACCAAGGCCAAGGTGGTGATCACTCTCTTTTCAGGTGTGGGCTTAGCCTTTGATATTTTAGAAGAGAATTTGAGCGAGGAAAGAAACTATTACCTTAGGCTTTTACCTCCGCCCAACAAAGCCAGCGCAGAAGCTTATGCCGACCTATTTCAGTTAGGCGAGAAATGGATTTTCCAGATCCAAGAATGGCAGGCGACCAAGTGGAGTTATGCTGCTGAAAATTTGGTTCCAGGTGTAAGATAAAATGACTCAAAACCCCCGTGTTGCCACAGCCCTACTCGCCTTAAGCATGCTCGTGGTGGGCATTACAGGTATTAGTTACGAGTATACCTTTTCTAAGTTAGCCAGTGATATTCTAGGCGACTCTATCCGCCAATGGGCCATTACCATTGGCTTGATGATGCTCTTTATGGGCATTGGTGCCGACCTGCAAAAATACTTAAGCGATAAGATGTTGGTTGAAAAGCTGATCTTAGCGCAAATTGCCCTTGGCCTTGTGGGCAGCATTGGGCCGACTTTCAGCCTCTATGTTTTTGGGGCGCACCACGATTTTTTTACTCTGATTCACTATGCATTGATTTCTTCTGTCGGTCTTTTGATCGGTTTAGAAATCCCGCTACTTACCAGAATCAATGAGGGCTACCTGCCCGACCTAAAAGAAAATTTAGGCCTGATTTTAAAAATGGACTATATCGGCTCCTTCATTGGTGCTTTGGCGTGGGTCTATTTTTTCCCCCAGTTTTTTGACCTCTTAGAAACCAGTTATTTTCTAGGCCTTTGCAATTTAACCAATGGTCTCATTTTATTTGTGCTTTTTTACTCCAAAATTAAAAAGCCTTGGGAGTCGGCTCTTTTGCTTGGTGGTGCGGCCCTTTTGATTGTTTCCCTGCAGGCGCAAAGTAAGCCCATTCGGGTGGCCTTGGAACAAAAATTATTCAAAGACCCTGTGATCTTGGCAAAAACCACCAAGTACCAGCATTTGATTTTAACTAAAAAAGAAACAGGGGAATTGCGCCTCTATATTAATGGTCACTTGCAATTTTCTAGCTCGGACGAACATATTTACCACGAGTTTTTGGTTCACCCCGCCCTTTCCATTTCCCCACAGGCCAAAAGAGTATTGGTGTTAGGGGGTGGCGACGGTCTGGCCGTTAGGGAAGTTTTGAAATATCCTCAAGTGCAAGAGATCACTCTTATCGACCTGGACCCCGGCATGACAGATCTAGGCCAGAATAACCCTGAGCTTGTAGCCCTCAACGGCGGTAGCCTGAAAAATGCTAAGATCCTGCCTGCGCAGGGAATTGCACAGGGGAAAAAGCAAGACCTGAATTTAAAGGGGCAAGGCTATTTTCGAAGGACAAAAGAGGTCAAGGATATTGCCGTTTGGTACTATAACGTTGATGCCTTTTCTTTTATCCAGAGCATCCCCCATAGTTATGATGTGATCATTTTGGACTTTCCCGACCCCAGTGACATCAACCTTTCTAAGCTCTACAGCCTTGAGTTTTATGAGGCCTTAAAAGATCGCCTCTCTATGGGTGGCCTAATAATCCAGCAATCTACCAGCCCAGCCTACGCAAAAGAGGCCTTTTTGATGGTCGGTAGAACCATGGAAGCGGCAGGTCTTTCTGCCTTACCTTTGCGGGAAAATGTTCCCAGCTTTGGTCAATGGGGTTTTTGGCTCGCAGGCCACAGGGAAGTTTATGGTAACAAGGGCCTAGAGCAGCGCCTAAAAAAACCCGCTTTACCCAGTTCGGTAGAATACATAACCCCCGAGCTATTGGATTCAGCCAGTAAATTTGGTAAGGGAAGGCTTGAGTCCAGCGACACAAGAGTCAATCGGGTCTTAGAAGATCATCTTTTTGAAGTTTACCGCAAGGCCTGGCTCGGCCTGCAATAATTCATTCTAGTAAAAATCCTCATTTTTTGCTAAGTTAGACTAGTAGTAATTAGAGGATAGGATGAAAATAGAACGCTCAGAAATGATGCTGATAGTAGAGGGTGCCTGCAAAATGGCATTCCAAGATGGAAAGTTTTTAGCCGCAGAAAAGAACTTTTTAGACAAGATTGGGAATTTAGCCAGAGTTGCTCCCGAGGTGATGGAGCAAAATTATGACTCTGATATGTTGATGGACTTGGATCAAATCATCGATGAGATCCAAAGCGCCGAAGGGCGGAAGCTACTGCTTTTGACCATTGCCGCTGTGGCGGCCATTGACCATGAGGTCCATGAATCCGAGCTGACACTGATCAACGAAGTCTCAACGAAGCTAAAATTACCTGATTTGCATCTAACAGACTTAAATCATATTGAATTGGCAAAAAAAGCCATGCTCCTGATTAAGAAGCATGCTTAATTTTAAAAGCTACTTTGCGTAGTTTAGCGCTAACTCCGCAAGCAGCCGCACACCTGTACCCGTTGCGCCCTTTTTAGGGTAGAAGGGAATTCGGTCGGCGTTCCAGCCAGTACCTGCAATATCCAAGTGAACCCAAGGGGTATCCTTTACAAAATGCTGCAAGAATAATCCCGCTGTAATGGTGCCAGCTTCACGGCCACCAATATTTTTTAAGTCGGAAATATCACCCTTGATTTGCTTTTCGTAAATCTCATGGGCAGGCAATTCCCAAACAGGGTCGCCAGTCAAGTCCGATGCCGCTTGCACCTTTTTGGTAAGCTTGGAGTTATTAGAAATTAGGGCTGAGTGGTAACTGCCCAAGGCCATAATGCATGCACCTGTTAAAGTTGCCATGTCAACTATCCCGTCGGGCTTGTAGGTTTTAACACCATAAGCCAGCGCATCGGCCAGTATCAATCTACCTTCTGCATCTGTGTTTAAAACTTCCACGGTTGTTCCGTCGCAAGCTGTAAGCACATCACCGGGCTTGGCAGCCTTGCCATTGGGCATGTTTTCACTGGTGGGGATGATACCCACAACGTTTACATTGGGCTTGAGTAAGGCAATGGCCTGCATAGCCCCTAAAACCCCAGCACCACCGAGCATATCAAACTTCATTTCGTCCATGCCAGCGCCAGGCTTCAAGGAAATTCCACCAGAATCAAAGGTTAGCCCCTTGCCCACAAGCATCAAAGTGGGGGCGTTTTTCTTTTTGCATTTGTACTCTAAAAAATTCATCCAAGCAGGCTCGTCGCTGCCTTGGCTCACACCTAAGAGACAACCCATTTTTTCAGCCATCATTTGGCTTTCATCTAGGGCGCTAAAGTCCATGCCAGTTTCCTTGGCAACTGATTCACATTTGTTTCTGAAATCGGTTGGAGTAAAGTAGTTTCCAGGCTTATTACCTAAATCACGGGCCAAGTTTGTAGCGGCAGCCATGATCTCAGCCTTCTTCACCATATTGGTAAGTTCCGCATTGGGGGTCGCCCAATTGGGTACAACCCAAATAGAAAAGTTTTGGGTCTTCTTGACAGGCTTTTTTGGTGCCTTTTTAAATTCCTTGTAGGAGTAGTTCCCTAGCAGCATGCCTTCGATAAACAACTCAAGGTTTTTAATAACCTTACCCTGTTCTCGTTCTGGAAGCAGTAATTGGACATCTTTAGGCGCGTTGTTCAGCAAGGCTCTACCTAAATTTGCACCTAGGTTACGGAAGGAAACCATTTTCTTTTCCCCTAAACAAAGTACAAAAATCTCTTGGGCCTCAGGGCTAAAAACTTGGGCCATACCCTCTTTGGAAGGGTCAATTTTTTCGTTTTCTATGAGCTTAGAAATAAAGCGGAAGGCTTTGCTATTGGCTTTTCTTTGTTTACTGCTTACAATTAATCGGCCCTTGGGGCTTACAAAAAGAACAATCCCACCATTTTTGGTTGGCTTGTTTGAAAATTGGACTTTCATCGCTGCCTTGTTTAAGTTTAATTTAGCTGACTTTATCTTGTTCCCTGATTTGTATCAATGAATAAGCCAATATTTTTACCTGTTATTAGGGCCTTTTATTTTGAATACCAAAGCCATGAAGCTGGATGAAACTGCCTTTGCAGACTTTATCCAGACCCTACTTGATCAAATTTCCAAGCAACTGGACCCCTATTATAGTCTCGGTTTGCCTGTTCATTTGGGCTCCCAGCCTGTTTTCCGTCTCTATTTTGAGATGTTAAAGGAGCTGGAAGAAGAATTATTGATCCAATGGAAGATCAAAGACCAGCAAGGGTCGGCTGAACTATTAAATTACCAAAAAAAGTGGTATTTAAACGAGGTTCGCAAAGAGGCAGGCTTATTTAGTCAGTGGGAACTCTTTGCTTCAAAAATTCAAAAGCAGCAAAAGTATAAATGTCTGGGGCAAAACCCATGGACCAGCGCCATTTTGGGGTTTATAACAAACCAACAGGCCATGGCCCCCTTTATCAATGACGGCGACCCTAAAAATCAGGCCTTAACCAAGGTGCTCCAGTTTTTATTGTCCCTCACCAAAATTGACCCTGAACACCAGTTTACCAGTTTTTTAAACTTCATTGAAGTGGGCGCCAAACAACGACCTGACCCCAGCCCCTTAGGCAAATTTGTAGTGGGTAGTGAGTCGGCAATCGAAAAATTAGCTCTCCAGTTACAGGAGGCTAAACCAGAGGAAGCCTTAGAATTACTCCAAATCTTTTGGGCAAAAAACTCTGGTGGCGACATGAGTTTCTATACCGCCTTTACTGTAGTTGTGGCCCCTGAGGGAGCCTTGTTAGCCCCCATTGCCAAGGTGCGAAAAGTAAGCTTTACCGACCTTTTTGGAATGGCCGAGCAAGAGGGCAAACTGACGAAAAACCTAGACCTATTTATAGAGGGTAAAGCCGCCCATAATTGCCTCCTCTGGGGTGCCAAGGGAATGGGTAAGTCCAGCTCTGTTCTGGCATTGCTGAACCAGTACTGGGGCCAAGGCTTGAGGCTGGTGGAACTGGAACAGGGGCAATTGTCTCTATTGGGCGATGTGTTTCAAATATTGCAGGGCCTACCTGAGAAATTTATCATCTATATAGATGATTTAAGTTTTGAAGCCGATTCGGCCTCCTTTAATTTTCTCAAAAGTAAACTCCAAGGCAGCCTCTGCCAAGCGGCAAGCAACGTCATTTTAGTAGCTACAGCCAACAGGAAAGATCTGGTTTTCCAAAAACCTCTCGACTTAACCTACCCCAGTGAGCGGCAACGCTTAGAAGAAGAGCGAGCTTTAGACGACCGCTTTGCCTTGAAGGTCTATTACCCACCAGCCAAATTTAGTAAGCTAGAAGAGCTGTTTTGTTTCTACGCCGATAAAAACTTAGAGAAGTACGATTTTAAAAGCCTGTACCAAGAGTTTTTAAATTTTGCCCAGTTCAATGATCATGATCAACCTTCTGGCCGCAGTCTAGTCCAGTTTTTTGAAAGCCGATGAAGCCAGCCCTTTGTTTTGTTTTCTTTGTTTTGGCTTTCAGTTTCTGTTTCACAGGCCCGAATGTCTTTGCTGCCAGTCCACAAGAATTGGCCTTAGAAGAAATAAACCAAGCACGCCAGATGGCAGGGTTAAACCCCTTAAAACTAAAAAAGGAGCTGACCCAAGCGGCTCAAGCCCACGCAGACTATATTAAAGTAAATGATAGCCTAAGCCACGCCCAAGAACAGGGGAAAAAAGGTTTTACAGGGGTCCACCCCAAAGACCGAGCCTTGGCCTCAGGTTACCACAGCCGCCTAGTGAAAGAGATGTTTTTTGTCGGGTCAGAAGACCTGAAAGGGGCGACCGAATCCCTGTTCAGCGCCATTTACCACAGGCTGGGTTTTTTAGATTTTAGCCTTAATGAACTGGGATATGGGGAAAGACAAACATCTGAGGGCGGCAGCAACGTTTTTCTTATGGGAAACAGAGAGGTTGACGAGATCTGCCAGAGGAAAGATCTCAAGGTAAAATCAAGATATTACTTTGATATCTGCAAAGGCACCAGAAAAACCCCTGCCAACTTAGTAGATCGCGCAAAATTGAAGCTTCACAGGCGTAACCCCACTTATGTTTTATGGCCACCTGAAGGCAGCCGCTTTGTGCCGCCAGGGTTTTTTGATGAGGTACCAGACCCTGTGCCCGATCGAATGGTGACGGGCTACCCTCTTTCTGTGCAGTTTAATCCCTACTATTTTAAAAATCCCACTCTCGTGAGCTTTCGGCTTTTTAGGGCAGGCGGGGAGGAAATTAAAAAAACTCGGATCTTAAGCCAAAAATCTGACCCAAATAAACAATTGGGGCCGCTAGAATTCGCTCTTTTTCCCTTACACCGTTTGGATTGGGGAACCTCTTACCAAGCTGAATTGGTGGCAAAAGAAGGGGGCAAAAATTACAGTATCCGGTGGGGCTTTTACACAAAAAAGGCTCCGCAGCCCTTTAAAGAAATCCAAGGCAAGGGGGAACGCTTTACCTTGCTCAAGGGACGGACCTATTACCTTTACATCCCTCCCACCGAAGTCCGGCCCATTATCCAGCAACTCAGTTGGACCCAACCGAAAGACGTGACTATTGAGTTGGATTTTTACGATAAAAATACATTGAAAATTCGACTAACAGGGGCAGCCTGTAAAATTGTCCATATCAATTTGCCACCCTTTCGGGGTTTCCAAGTACAAATCCTAGAGGCAGGAAATGCAAGGGCCTGTATATAGAAAATTGAAATCTTTTGCTAGTATTTCGTAGTTCACTATGTTAAAAAGTCGTTAAACTATAGCATTCTTGCTTTTGAGGGAAATCATAGAATAAAATACGAAAATTATGTCCACTATTAAAACTACTACCATTAAGACAAAGATATTTGTAGCCGTTACCTTGTTGTTGATGCTGCCGATGTTTGTTAAAGCCATAACTGACTACCGCTCTGAACTGACTGAGGTGACCAAGCGCATTCGTGCTCAAATGGAAACCATTATTAAGATTAATACGGTAACCAACCAGAATTTCATGTGGTCTCGTGCCGCTGTACGTGATCGTCTGGGAGCCCATTTTGATAAACTACCTGTAAAGATCCAGCACCAAGTGATCAACGTTGGGGCAGATGGCTTAGATGCCACCATGGCCAACCTCAATGAGACTCTTACCGATACCATTATATGGTATTCTTGGGGATCAAAGATTTTAAAGTATGTTGAGACCCAAGGGGATGAGTTTAACTATCGCCAGTTGCCCAAAGATAATATTGATCGCCAAGTACTAGCTTCAGGCGAGGCCTTTTATGGGATTGTAAACTGGGATGGTGATGAAACCATTTACAAAAAGGGCACCCAAGTTTTTCGGGCCGCCTTTCCTGTTAAGATCATCGAAAAGAAAGATGTGAAGGTTCGAGACAAAACCATTCACTATATCAGCGCCTGCGCTTCTTGCCACATCAATGATATGGCCATTTCACCGATGGACCCCATGGCCGTTGTCAGTGTCGCCTTTGATATGGAGCATACCTTAGCTGCTGCAAAGTCGAAGATGATCAAAAGCATTTTAGTTTCTATGCTCTTTAATATCATTACTTTAGTGGTATTATTTTATATCCTCCAGTCTCAAATGTTTACCCCACTGGAAGAACTGCAAAATCAGATTAATGACATGGCAGAAGGGGAAGGGGATCTAACAAAACGCTTGACCGTAAAACGAGCCGATGAAGTTGGGAACTTGAGTTTAAAGTTCAATCGCTTTGTGGAAAATATCCAAAATGTGATTATGGAAGTTGATGAAACTTCAAAGACCTTGGCCGTGAGTTCAGAAGAACTCTTTGCCACCTCCAGTGAAATTGAAAAAACAACCGCTGAAGTGAACCGAGGGATTGAAGAATCAAATGACAACCTACAGCATACCAGTACCAACATTAAGCAGTTGGTAGACAGTATGAAGGGAATCAACCAAGCCATTGCTGATGCACAAAACAACGCTCAAGAAGCGGAACAAAAGGCCCAAGAGGGAACCTCTAGTGTAGCTGCAACCAACAATTCAATTCAAAAGATTGAAGAATCCAGCAAAAAGATGCTGGGGATCATGGATGTGATTAGTGAAATTTCTAAACAAACCAACCTCTTAAGTCTGAATGCCGCTATTGAAGCTGCTAAGGCTGGCGAGTTTGGCAAGGGCTTCGCTGTCGTAGCCGACGAGGTTAGAAATCTTTCAGAACGCTCCTCTTCAGCAACCGAAAAAATACAGCGACTAATTGAGATTAGTTATGCTAATGTATATGAAGGAATTACTGTTATCGAGAAGACAGGTGTTACCCTCAAGGGCATTATAACTCTTGTGAACCAGATCTATAATCAGATTAATGGTATTGCCACCCAGATGGGTGACCAAGAGCGTAGAACCAACGAAATCGCTGGTTTTGCCGATACAATTAGTCAAAATAGTGGGGCTAACGCTGTGGCAATGAACGAGTTAAACTCTACTATGGCAGAAGTGGATTCAACCACAGAAGACCTAAGTAAGTTGGCAGAAAAATTAAGGGATCAGGTATCGACCTTTAAAATTGAGTAGGAGCTCAAAACAAAATTCTTGGAGTGAAGATGAAGAGGGGGACTCTTTTATTCTCATTTACTTGTTTTATTCTTTTTATGTTACTCTGTTCGCCTGTAATTGGGGCGGAATTTCTACATAAAGATAAAACAGGCTTTTTGTATTTTCGCTGTGAAGGCCGCCTAGGGGCTTTCAAAGCGAAGGTTCGGTCACAAGGCTGGGGGCATTATCAAGTGATAGGGCCTTTTGTCGCTGACGTTGTGCCTGCCTCAGATTCCTTTGAGGCGGCAACCTTAGCTTGCGGAGAGTTGGGTGCCAACTCCACACGCCACTTAGTCGGGCTAAAATCCTTTAAAGATTATTAACCTTTGGCTCAAAATTTTCCCTTTCATCTATCCAAAGGGGTTCAATTCTTTGAATCTCACCTCCCTTTTTTAAAAAATTAGTTACTGCCTCATCGACTTCGGTATGTGTGACTTGAGGGGGATTTTTCGGCGTTTTTTTAATTCTAATGTGCTGTTTCATGGCATTTTTTTAAGCTTTCATTGCATGCTGGTAAAGCTTTTGCATAATAGTTAGTTATAATTATCTAATGTGAATTTTAGACAAGTAATGAATTGGGCTGAATCCAGACCCTGACTAATCTTGACGGTAGGAGTTGTCCTGATTAATCATAGGGATTCGGCAATATTTACCAAAGCTTGCGGATTAACTTTGGCACTCTTTTGTACAAGGTTGTTTGTTTGTTTAAAATCCAAGGCAGTTGCCTAAATTTTTGTTTGTTACCTTCTTATCGGAAGGGCTGGAAAAAACTTTAAAGTTTTTTTTATTTTAAAAAATAGTTGAGGAAAGATGAAAAATTTTAAAAAGCCACTTATTTTGATCTTTTTAAGCTTAGTCTTGGTTGGCTCTCCAGCCAGTGCTGCTAAGCTACTAAAAAAAGATAACCAAGGAGTTCTTCATTTTAAGTGCGATCGCACTGGTTTTGTGGGAAGAGCAAGAGTTAAGTTGAAAGCTGCTGGAGAGTATCAGGTCTTTGGCCCTTACCGTTCTGGCGTTTTGAGCGCTAATTCACCCTATGAGGCTGCGAAAGAGTCTTGTGGTGAGAATAGAGGCGTTAAGCTTTAGTCTCCATTAATCGGAGTGGGGGGTTAATACTCCCCCGCTAAAGTCAGAACCTTGTTTCCATAAGAATATGGGGATTGCCCAATGATCCTACTTTTCACTTCTGGCATATCTCGCCGCCCAATTTGCCCCTTCATGATCATCCTGTAGAGTTTACTACCTAAGAGTTGTTCTTTACTCGTCGCAGATACCAATTCTGAAACCAGTGTTTTTTGTTTACTCGGCCTAAAGCTCTTTCTACGCATATAGGTTTTTAGCAAGGTCAAGGTCTGGCTGGAGCGACCTAAATCCACTTTTCTGCTGTAGGGATGGTAGTTTGCAAGGTCCCCATCAGCAACGATTTCCTGATTCATTTTCTTTCGTAACACAATTTGCAACGAAGTCCGGTAGCTACTCAAAGAACCAGTCAGGTTTTCTGTCGCAAAAAACAAAAGATCCCACTCTGTCCCTAGGGTATGACTGTAGTATCTTGGGGCTAAGTAGGCCTCAAACACGAGGCTCAAGGTCTGGGTATGGTCTAGTTTTGCCGATTCCTTGCCACTCAAGGCCTTGATTAACTCTTCTCGATTCACTTGCCCCCAACGGAAAATCTCAGGGTATTTGTTGATCCAGTAGCTGTCGCCTTCTATTTTTTCAATCAAGTAGTTGATGTTTACCTGCCAAAGCCCAAAGGATTGAGGCTCATTGGCAAAGCGGTTCAACAGGGGCTGGTAGTCAAAGAGAATGCGCCCAAACTTAGCTAAGGTGCTGTATTCTTCTGCCAAGTCCTTCAGGAGTTGGTGAGCCTCTTTTGTCCAGAGATAGACATCCCATTCGGTAAGGTGAAAGTTCTTAGGTTCGGTAATTCTCCAAAGCTCGTTTTTGAGTTTATCTTTACGGAGGAAAAAGTTTTTATCTAAAAAGTAATTGGCAACCTTACCTGTCATGCCTGAATCAAGTTTTTTTAGGCTTTCACTAAATTTTTCCCTCAGAGCCTTTTTTTTCAGCTTGATCAGTCGTGGGTCCCATCGCCAGCTAGATTCTTTCCAAGCCATTGCAAAAATAACCTTTAGCCCTTGCTTGGAAGGGAAAAATTTCGCTTGGGTCAGGGCCGTCTTCACCTCTTCTGTCAGTTCTGGCGGTAGGCCTGGGCTAGCCCAGATCTCTTGGTAGTAAGCCTCTTGGGCCGTAGTGGAAAACTCATATTTTAAACTATCCACCCCAGGGAAGCTTTGTGAGAACCCAAAGGGGGCGCAGATTTCCCCAATTTGGGAAAGTAAATCTGACTCCAGCTCTTCATCCTTTTCTTTTTTGACAAAACTTATAGAGAGGTCAGGCTCTTCTTTTTGATGACGAGAATAAAAGGGCGGAGCGGCATTTTCAAATACTTCTTCTAGGTTGCCCTGCAAAAAAGAGGTCAAAAAGAGTTGGTATGCTGGGCTGCGGTAACCGGAGTTCAGCTTCAAACGTTTTTTATTTTTGTAGTAAAAGGCTGCTTTACACTGGGCAAACATATCCTTTTGGAAGGGCGTTACTAAGCTTTTATGGACTCTGGTATAGCCGAGGCCCTGTGGCTCAATGGCTGCCTGCCATTGGTAGGGAAACTGGTAGAGGTTTTTAAAACGATTGGAGTTCTGTTCTATGTAGTCCACCCACTCTAAGGCGCTTGCCAGTTGGTTTTTAAAGCCTTTATTTTTTGCTACTTTGGTTTTGATCACACCTCTAAGCTCAATAAAACTAAGCTGGGAATGGTGATGTAGAGGTAAACTTTGGATTAGTTTTTTTGAGTTTAAAAAGAGTTTTTCAAGGTGCTCTTTTTCTGTCTCAGCCTTAATAGGGGCAATTTCTGGAAAAAATGGTTTTTTGCTAACACAAGAGGTCAGGGTCAGGCAGCAGAGAAGCAGCCAAAAAGGAAAAGCAAAAAGGGATTTGGTAGGGGGGCGCAAGGAGCTAGAAACAAAAAAGCCCCGCAGAAGCGAGGCTTTAATATTAGTATAGAAACTAATTAAGCGATCTTGCCTAAAAGCATGAAAGCAATCAATAAACCGTAGATGGCTAAAGATTCGATCAAAGCTAAACCAATAATCATTGGAGTCATGATCTTGTCAGAAGAACCAGGGTTTCTAGCGATACCTTCAAGAGCAGCAGCAACTGCACGTCCCTGACCCATACCACAACCAGCAGCGGCAATACCGATAGCTAAACCAGCACCGATAGCAGCACCGAAGTCATGAAAAGCAGTAGTTCCAGCAGCAGCTTCCTGAGCGAAAGCGGCCATAGGTGCAAATACACCAACTAATAATAAAGAAGCTTTTTTGAAAAAGTTCATAGTATATCCTAAATTATGATCTAATGATCATGGCTTGCAGCCATTTGAAAGTAGATCAAGGTTAAAAGTAAAAATACAAAAGTTTGTACGAAAGAAACAAACAGACCCAAGCCCAAAAATGGAAGTGGTAACAAGAGAGGTAAGATCCCAAAAAAGATCGAACCAACCAAGTGGTCACCTGTTATGTTTCCGAAAAGACGTAAAGCCAAAGAAAGAGGCCTTACCATATGACTGATCAATTCAATAGGAAGTATGAGCCACGCGAGCCACCATACTGGTCCTAAAAACTGCTTAATATAAGCAAAACCATGGACACGAATGCCGATGATATGGGTAACAATAAAGACGATCAGTCCTAATACGATAGTAACGTTAAACTGGTCAGTCGGGGGGTTAAAGCCCGGAACCAAACCAACTAAGTTGTTAAATAGGATAAAAAAGACAAGGCTACCAGTTAAGAAAAAGGTAGGCTTTGCCCATCCACCTAAGATACTCTTACAGTAATTGAAGATACCACCAATGATGATTTCCATCATGGAAGTAAAATTCAATTTACCAGCTGGCATGTGTAGCTCAGCTTTTCTAAAACCTGCGCCACCGAGCACGGCTAAAGTAATGATAACAGTACTAGTTATAAGTACATCAATCCCAACATGAGGGTCGATGCCATAATGGTGCATTTGGTGTTCGATTGGGGTTGCTAATGATCCCCATGTAAAAGCGTTTGCGCTAGCCATGTTTATTCCACTTCCGTTGTGACTTTCGGTTTACTCATCATGGAGTTAATAACTACTCCAATGACCACGGTAGAAAGTCCGATTAAAATTCCTTCAAGCCTAATTCCAAATTTTTGTACTGCTACAAAAAGTATCACCACCGAGGCCCCGAGCTTAAAAACGTAAATTAAAAGCGCGAAGGAAGTGCCAGCTTCATCATAGAGGATTTTAGCGGCAACTCGTTGGGACAGAAAAAAATTAAGCCCTACAACCACGCAGCCTACCAGTGAGCCTAAGGCTAAGTCAAGGCCCAAGGCGAAATATGTTACAATATTTATTATTATTAAGGAAAGGATCATCACTAAGTTCAAACGCTTTAGTTTTGCCTTTTCCATGGGGTCAGTCATCATGGTTTTCTACTTCCTTTTTCGCTGCGGTCTTGTCAGCTTCAATTTGTTTTTCCCAGTCTTTAATAGCTGTGAGAATGGCTTTTACGGCTGATCCAAAGCCTGCTAATGTCCAAAAGATGAGCATATAGGGCTCGGTGCCCAAGTATTCATCTAAGAGATTGCCGATAAAAACACCTGCAACCACACTCAAACCCATTTCAATGCCAATGGAACTTAGTTTTCCATATTTAATGTGATTTGGTTCTTTTGGTTCTTTTGGTTCTTTTGGTTCTTTTGGTTCTTTCTGCGACATATAGATCTCCGAATAAGCATTAGATTATGCTCCTAAAAGGCATTCGTAAAGGGGCAAAAAGATTGCTTTGACAAAAGGGCTAAAAAAGGTGGAAAATATTACTTTTACAGCCCAGTACAGACAATATATTTAGTGAGAAAATTTGAATATTTTTATAAATAGGCGGCTGTGAAATCTTCTACCGACCCAACTACATTTCTTAAAGCGCAACAGTCTTTGCAGCCCTGCCTGATTCTACAAGAGGGGCGAGCTGTTTTTGGGAACCAAAAATTAGCTAAATCGCTGAATTTTAAAGGTGATGAGTTAACTCCTGAGGAAATTGAAAAAATTGGTTTTGAACCCCAAACCAATATTTCCACAGAATCTTTTTTGATTACCTTAAAAGACGCTGGAGGAAAATCCATTAATTTTGAAGCAAAACCAGAGTTTCATGAGGGGACAACCCAAGTTTGTTTGCATCTAGAGCGACCAAGTTGCAATCTTTTTCAAGAATTAGTGGAGCAGCTTCCTGTGGGGATTTTACTTTTTGAAAAAAAAGAAATTTCCTATGCGAATAATAGTTTTTTAAACTTGGGCGGTTTTGGCAAGGCCGACGCTCTAACGGTAAAAAAAGTCATTGCTCCTGGTGCTTTCGAAGATTTTATCTGCATCATTGAAGATTGGCGGACAAATGGCCCCCTTAAAAAAGAATTTGAGTCTCAGATTTTAACCCACCGAGGCAATGAGGTGGATGTCTTGGTCAATTTGGAGGTAATTTCTTCTGGGGAAACCTCCGTACTCTGTGCTGTTTTAAAAAATATCACTCGAGTTAAAATTGCCGAAAGCCAAAGAGAGACCTACTACAGAGAAGTTCAGGTGAACCTAGAATACTTTGATAATCTCTTTGAACGCCTGCCCCTAGGTGCCTTTTTATTGGATTTTTTACCTTTAAATAATCAAAAGCTAGGCTCAGTAGAAGATATACACAAAGAAGTAGGTTTTAAAGCACTCTTCCAAAGGGTAAACGAGAATTTTACCCAGCTTTTAGGCTATAGTAATGAAGAGATGAGAGGCAAGTCTTTGATTGATGAAGACTTTGTAAGTGAGTTTCAAAGCCAAGTCATTATCGACCAGCTAAAGGAAAAACGAAAGGGAGCCAAGGGCAGCTATGAGGTGATTTTTAATCACAAAAATAGACAAGAGATCCCTGTGCTTTTAGAAACCATCCCCATCCTATTTGACCCAGATACAGGCTTGGTAAAACAAGTGATTGGCATCTTGGTAGACCAAACAGAACGAAAGCAATTTGAGACAGCCATTTTTAAACTCAATCGAGAGCTGCAAACCTTAAGTCGCACCGATGGCCTCACTTCCCTTGCGAACCGAAGAATTTTTGATGAGACCCTAGATAGCGAATTTGCTCGTGCCTTGACTCAGGGGAAGCCTCTTTCTTTGATCATGATCGACATCGATTATTTCAAACCCTATAACGATACCTATGGTCATGTTATGGGTGACCAAACTTTAAGGGACGTTGCAAGCCTGATCCAGCAAACCTTTAGAAGGCAACGAGACTTGGTTGCTCGCTATGGCGGAGAAGAGTTTGCTATCATTTTACCAGCAACGGAAATGGAGCATGCCCTTAGGTTGGCCGAAGAATTAAGAAGAAGGGTAGAAGTGGATCAAATTCCCCATAAAGCCTCTAAGATTGGGGCCTATGTTACCATCAGTGTTGGTGTGTCAACCTTTACAGAGGGGGTCTATAATTGTTCTAAGGAATTGGTTGAAGGTTCCGACCTTGGCCTATATTTAGCCAAAGATGAAGGTCGGAACTGCGTCAGACAGGGAAAGAGTTAAGCCTTTAAAATAGCTTCTAACTCACCCTTTTGGAATAGTTCTGTAACAATGTCACATCCACCGATAAATTCACCTTTGTAGTAAATCTGAGGGATTGTTGGCCACTGGCTAAACTCTTTGATTCCTTCACGGATCAAAGGCTCTTCTAAAATATTCAAGGCTTTGTATTCTACACCCAACTCACTCATAATACCTACAACCTGAGCTGAATAACCACACTGTGGCATCAAGGTTGTGCCCTTCATAAAGACCATCAATTTATTGTCTTGGATCAGGCTGGTGATTGTTTCTTTTAAAGAAAAAGGAGTAACGGGCTTTTCTAATTTAATATCTTGTGCAGTTTGCATTTTTATTTCTCTATTGCTTTTGTGTTGAGTGAAACAGCGTGAACCTCATTTTTTAAGGACTCACCTAAGGCCTTATAAACCATTTGGTGTTGCTGCAATAAACTTTTACCAACGAAGAGCTCGCTTTCAACAGTGATGTTAAAATGTGCCCCGTCATTCTTGAAGTCGTCGACTTTTACGATAGCGCCTGGGATTTCAGCTACTATTTTATCGTGTAATTTATGTTCCATACCTACTTTTTTTATAGTTTTAGTTATATTAAATTGAGATAGGGGCTATTGTCAAGACGAGAGCAAGTCTTCGACCCTAAAAAACTGCAAATTCTTGTGGAATTCCGCTGTTTGAACAGGGTTGGATTGGAAATAAAAAAAGTGACTGGGGCAACTACAATCGCTAGAGCCAAATTTTGGGATTTCGCTGGAGGCGAGTTTTTTAAAGGTCTCGGCCAAGGTGCATTCCAGATCCCCTTGGGTGGCAATAGCAAAGGCGCTGGCCGAGCTTGCGTGGGCCGAAAAATAGTCTAGGTGCCAGTGGAGCTTTTTACGTTTTTTTCTGTGGCGAGCCATGCGTTTCTGGAGATTTTTTTTTGCGGAACCTACATAGAGGTAGTAGCCCTTTTTAAAATCCAGCTCTCCCAAAGAGCCAATCTTGATTTTTTTATCCTCTGCCAGTTCATAGACCATCAGGTAGCAGCCTTCATCCTTGGCATGGGTGGTAATCACCTCCCAAGGGATGGTTAAGGCCTTGGGCGCGCCTTGCAAACTGCCGTCTGTGGGCGAAAAGGCTTGGGCCACAGGGTAGATGGCTACCTTGTTGCGTGCTGCCATAAAGCTTTTTGCAAATTCAATGTCTGTATGCCAATCGGGAAGGAAATACTCGCTGTTGGGATTTTGTGAAAGCAGGAGGATTGCCGTGGGCAATGCCTCTTCGCTCAAGTGCACCAATTCATCAATGTGCTTTTTCCCTCTCGCCGTTACAGCGTCGGGGAATTGGGTGGTGCGTTCCGAATAGAGGCTGCAAGATTTTACTTCTAGGTAAAGCAGTTCCCCTGCACCAGACTCCGATTTTCGCTCCAGCAAAAAATCAAAGCGACTCTTGCCCATTTTGACTTCCCTGCGCCTCACATCCCAATCTTCCAGTCCTGCGACGAGGTGGTTTGATAGTAGATGCTCGGCCACATCGTTGGCGAGGTGCGTGTTTAAACTGATCACCCCCCAGTGGGTTTCCACCGCTGTGGCGGCCCAGGGCATTTTTGATTTGGGGTTTTTAGCTCGCTCTAACCAAAGCACAGTGCCTGGGTGAAGGATCTCCACAAGCCTACCGGGGTTGGCCATATAGACCAAACCCTCTGTTCCCGCCAATTCCCCACCTCTGTGTTTTACAAGTAACTGAAACCTGTTGGGGCGAGAAATAAAGACTGCTTTTTCGTCAAAATGAATCATAGGTAAGTTGAGGTTAGTCCTCTTCTTCTTTTCTAGGAGTAAGGTAGATTAAACCTGCGCCAGAAAGCATCAACAGAAGATTCACTCCGTTACTAATGCCATGATACATGCCAAATGCCTTTCTTGTGGGGTCTGATTTGGGCGTGGTGGCAAAGACACCAATTTCTAAGCGTAAGGCTTCGGCTTTGGGGAAGATAAAAAAGTACTGGGCTGCGCTCAAGACGATGGAGCCAACCAAAAGACCTAAGATCCACTTTCTGAATTTCACAGCTTTATCTTTATAAGTTAACCCAAATAAGAACCTTGCCAGCAAGGTTAAGATGAAACAGTAGGGGAAAAAGATGGGGAAAATCAAGGCCGTAACTTCGGCGGCCTTATCAATTCCAAGGTTGGTAAATAAAGGTGGAGTGGCGATAAAACCGATGGCTACCATGCCACCCAACCAAAGGCTTAAGGTAAATTGATATAGAAAAGGGAAGATATTTTTCATAGGTGTCTTTTTGAAGTTTCCGATTTTTTAAATGAGGAGTGAATTTATGCTTCACAATTGCATTATAATCTAAGGGCCTAACAAAGGAAAAAGATTCGGGTAAATCCCGCTCCTTTCGCCTTTGGGGCATGTCTCTTGTATTACTTATTAGGTGCAAACCACGGTTTGTCCAGACACAAGTTTAAAAAGGCTATAAATACAAATGGTTATTGATGTTTAAATTTTCACTGCAAACAGCGCTAGACGTGCGAGCTAGGCAGGAAAAAATTCGAATGAAGGAGTTGGCCGAAAAATTAAGCGTCCAACGGACCATCCAGAGTAAGATCGATGGGATCCAGACCAACATCTCTAGCCAAGAAGGCCTGCAAGACTCGAGTAAGAAAGCGGGAAGAATAGATATTATGCAACTGAGGATGTTACAAAACTTTAAGGATAAGTCCAAAATTGATCTAGGCCACTTAGGCCAAGAGTTTACTCAGGCGCAAAATGACGTTGAAGATAAAAGATTAAAACTGGTGGATGCGAGCCGCCTACGTAAGACCTTAGAAATTTTACGTGAAAAAGAAGTAACAAAACATAACAAAAAAATGGCCGATATTGAACGAGAAATGCTCGATGAAGTTGCAGGCAACATGTTTGTTAGAAAAACAAGGGATGGAGTATAAATGTTTAAAAAATTACTAATTTTAGCTGTAATATGCACGGTGGCAAGCCACCAAGTATATGCCATGTCCACAGCGAAAGACTGGGTCAACAAGGTTAAGCCTGGCACTTTTGACACAGGCCAAAAAGATGCCTCTGCCGATTCAGCACCGAAGGAAAGAAAGTTTGACGAGTCAGAAATGAAAGTTTTGATCGCTCTGAAGATACGGGAAGAAAAACTAAGAAAAAGAGAAGAGGAGTTCCGTTTAAAAACCCAAGAACTCAAATTACTCTCCCAGCAGATCGAGCAGAAACTAGATCAGATGCGTGTTCTCCAATCGAACATTGAAAAGCGCAGAAAAGAACGTAAGGAAATGGATGCAAAGGATATTAGTCGCATGGTGAAATACTACGAAACCATGGGCTCAGATAATACAGCGGCATTTTTTAACCAGATGGACAGAGTCACTGCAACTCATTTGATTATGAGAATGAACCCTAGAAAGGCAAGTGCGGTAATGCAACTTTTAGAACCCAAGGTTGCTGTGGAAATTACCGAGCGTGTTACAAGGTTTAAAGAAAATCGAAGTGACCTAGTACCGAAATAGGCGGCAACAGCCTGAAGACGACATGAAGTCATCTTCAAAGTTTGCATTTTTTGTTTGTTAGTTGAGGTACTCACGGATGAGCACTTTATCATATCCAAGGTAGGAGAATTATTTATGAACGTTGTAAAAGCGAGCGCAGGCAACCAAGCTGCCTTTCAGAAAGAGACAGGGCAAACTGTCAAATCTGAACCGGGCAAGTTTGATGGCCAGTTGAGCGCAGCCCAAGGTAAAGAGGGCTGGCTTCAAAACACCGAGATGTTTATGTCTGAAGAGCGTAAACACATTGATGAGTTGGAGAAGTCTCAAAAACAAAAGTCCTTTGAAAGACAACAGGCTAATGCCGAGTTGGCACTAGCTATGGCGAGTACACAAAGGATCGCAACAGGGCGAAATCAGGCAAATATTGCCGAAGCTTCGGTTCTGTCACATAACCAGACTAAGCAGTCATCAGGACAGATGGCAGCAGGCAGATTTAACCAATCAGCAGAACAGCTGAAAGGTAGTGCTGCCGATGCAGTAATGGAGCAAAAGTCAATGGAGCGAAAGGGTCACCTTTTTAACCCTGGACTAGCTCAATCCCTAGGCGAAGATGCCAAGGTAGGTAAAGAGACAAGAAGTATGACAGAAATGCCCAATGCAACCGAATCCAAGGCTGCAAAAGGTGAGTCCCAGCAATTTTCTCATTCCGATGAGCAAGGGGCAGGACAGGGTGCCAAAAAAGGTGCCGCAAACATGGCTAATTATGCTCAAAAAACAAGTGATGTGCAAAACCCACAGGTTAGCCCATTCAAGTTTAACGAGCAAAATGCCATTCAGGCCCAAGGCCTACAAAACTTAAAATCGGCAGCAGCATCTGCTCCGAAACAAGTTGCAGCGGCAGCTAAGCCTACGGGCCCATCGCCAGTGCAATCTGTTGCAACAGGAACTGGTACTATAAAGCAGTCTCAAGAGACTGCCAAAGAAGCACCAATCATGCGGGCAACCCCACAGGTTGATGTGAAAGAGGTAGCAGGGAATGTGAAAATCATGCTCAATCGTGCACAAGACGAGATGACCATGAAGCTTAACCCCCAGCACTTGGGAAAGCTTGAGATTAGACTGAAAAAAGATGGTGACCATATGGTTGCCAGCTTAAAAGTTGAATCACTTGAAGCCAAACATGTGCTTGAGCAACAATTACCAGAACTCAAAGAGAGCTTAAGTCGACAAGGAGTCGATGTGGCAAGCTTTGATATTAATGTAAGCGATGAATCATTCGGTTTCGCCTTCGGTGAAGGTAAAGGAAGCGGGTTTGGAAACAGCGAAAGTAGCGGTAACCAGCCTAAATCTTTTGAGCCAAAAGCATCTGAGATTGAGCCAATTCGGGCCCAACCCCAAGCTTATGGTAATAGTAAACTGAATATATACGCATAAACCCCCTAGATGAGGATTCACAGTGCCAAGTGACGTAACTCAAAGACTGACCAATGCACAACAGTCATTGCGAAGTAAAGCTGCCAATGTTCAATCTGCCGACGGCAAAATGGGCAAGCAGGATTTTATGAATCTTTTCTTGACCCAGATGAGCAATCAAAACCCTGTAGACCCTATGGACTCAGGCGCAATGATGTCTCAACTGTCACAGTTAGGATCAATGGAGCAGTTAGAAAACCTGAATGGTGAGATGCAAAACCTCAATAAGACCCAAAGTGGAATGGCTGGAATTGCAGCCATGGGCTACTTGGATCGTGATGTTTTACTTGAGTCTGAAGGGATGAATGTAAGCAAAGGCGCTTCTGCCCCTGTCTACTATAGCCTGCCAAAAGATGCGGATCAATTGACAGTCTTAATTGAAGACAAGGACGGTTCACCTATTGCCAAACAAAAACTAGGCTACGCCCCACAAGGCCGCCATAGATTTGATTGGGATGGAAAAGACGATAGAGGGGCCTTGATGCCTGATGGGAAATATAACGTTTCCTTCCAAGCAAACTTTACTGATGGCACCAGTGATCGTTTAGCCTCTTATAACCAAGGCCGTGTAACTGGCGTTGATTATATTCAAGGCGAAGCTTGGGTGAAGGCCCAAGGACGAAGTTTACCTTTGAGCAAGGTTAGGAGCGTGGATAATACTTCAGCTAGGATCTTTGATACTGCGAAGCCATTACCCATGATGCGGTCAATCAACCCTAAGGGTGCGATTACCGATGAGCCTCAGGCTAAACTTTAATAAACAATGAATTCAGCCCGCCAAGGATGGTAGGCAATAAACTCTGGTAGGTAAATCCTACTGTACAAGGAGGTAATACAATGATCGGTTCGCTATATTCCGGCGCGAGCGGCGTGAGATCTTATTCTCATGATATGACCGTCACTGGTTCTAACATCGCTAACGTAAATACCGTTGGTTTTAAACACAATCGTACTAATTTTGAAAGCCTTATGGCAACTTCGGTTGCTGGTGGCACCAAGATTGGTAAAGGGGTCAATATTGGCTCCATCCAGCAAATTCATAAACAGGGTTCTTTTGAAACCACTGAGCTAGACACAGATTTAGCTATTGATGGGGAAGGATTTTTTGCTCTGCAAGATAAGGCAGGCAAAACATTCTATACTCGTGCTGGTCAATTTGTTTATGACAAAGAAGGCTTTTTAACGAATGAAGATGGCATGTATGTTATGGTGAAGGATGTAAATCCTGAAACGGGTGCCAGCTCTGGAAGTTTAAAAAAGATAAATATTTTAGATCAAATTGATCCTCCTAAGCC
Source organism: uncultured bacterium (assembly GCA_965602905.1). Lineage (GTDB taxonomy): Bacteria > SAR324 > SAR324 > XYD2-FULL-50-16 > XYD2-FULL-50-16 > JASJGK01. Next base: position 72,991 of record CBFCZY010000004.1, read on the forward strand.
TACTGGTGACGGTGTGAAAGAGGGAACAGGTGTGAATGTCATTTCTAACCTAGACTCAAATTCTAAGCCACCAACCATGGACATTGACTATGAGAATGTAACATCTGAGATGTATAACAATTCAATTTCTAGTACTGTCTATGATTCTAAAGGCCAAGAGCACAATATCAATGTGGTCTTTCGTAAATTGGCTGATAAGCCCGCTGATATCGACCCTGCAACAGGTGCGGAAATTCCAGGAACTGCTGTGAAGAATTCATGGCAATGGATGACTCTCGCCTCTGGTGACGAGATTGAAGGTGGCACCCCAGGCACCATGAAGGCCGTCGGTGGTGGATTTATGGAATTCTCATTTGATGGTCGCTTAGTTGCGGACTCAAATGGTGTGATCCAACAAGAACCTCCTGCTGTAGCTGGTGGCCCTCCAGGCCCAATTACAATGCAGAAGGTTGCAAAGGATGCAACTGCGCCAGCTCAGGTTGGTTTTGCTTTCTTAGGTAGTGGTGGACCACAAAATATCGGATTTACATTCGGTGCAGGTTCTAACCCTGATGACCCATTAGACAACAGAACAGGCGTCGATGGTGTGACTCAGTTTGCCAATGAATTTAAGTTGATTGAAGTGAACGCCGACGGAATGAAGTCGGGCAAGCTTGAGAATATCTTTGTGAAACAAGATGGAACCATCGAAGGTGGTTTCGACTCTGGTAATGTGAAAGCATTGGGCAGAGTGATCCTTTCTGAGTTCAAGTCGCAAGAAAGCTTGGCTCAAAGAGGAAATAATCTTTACAAAGAAACATTCGAATCAGGTCAGCCTATTGAAAATGATCCGGGCCAAAATGGCGCAGGTCGTGTTCAAGCTAAGACTTTAGAACGTTCCAACGTTGAGATGAGTGCAGAATTTGTGAAAATGATTGAGGGCCAGCGCGCCTTCCAAGCTAACGCTAAGACTGTAACCACCTCAGACGAGATTTTATCTGATACAATCCAGATGAAGAGATAATTCGATTTTAAAGGAGCTTTTAAGCTCCTTTTTAAGAAATTTCTTTTCTATGTAAAGGAAAGCCCTAGATTTTTTGGACTTTAGTTTCTCTGGAAACAAAAGTCCTGTTTAAAAGAATGTAGGAGATCTTTTGTAGACTGAGCCTCGCCTCAGCCTCCAGTATTTTATAAGGCATTGCCTTGTCTTGCTGGGGTGTCTAGAGACTGCAATAAATCTAGCTTAATTTTGTAAGCTTTTCCCCCGTTGGAAAAAGCTAACGCCTTTATCTATCAGTACCCACGAAGCCAGCCACCCCTCCCGGAAGGGGGTCGCTGGCTTTCGTCGTCTGGCTCGCCAGTTTCTAGGCTTTATATTCCCAGTATCGCTATAGATTCACCCCTGAACCATTAAGTCTCTTTTACCAAAATTAAAATTCGTAACCAAGAGTGAGGCCACTAGAAGAGGAGCTTGTTTTATTTGTTCGGAAGCTGCTAGATTTTTGTGTGGAATATTCTGCATTATCTGAGATTGAACCTCTGAAATAAAACCCGAGAGAAATATTTGTCCATGTATAACCAAAACCCATGACCGTGTCAGAGCCACTGGTAGTAAAGGAAATTGTTTCACTGTCTCCTGAAACGTGGACAAGGGTAAAGTCACCCTCCACTTGGTGGAATCCAAGGCCTAAGTAGCCAGTCCACTGGTCTGTGGCGCCAAATTGCTGTTGGAACCAATTGTATTCCATAGAAAACATTGTTTCTAAGGCCTCCCCTGAGGCCAATTCATAATCCTCTGGGGTAGGGGAGGTAGTGTTTCTCTCGAGATCTACGGCGCTAGAGGTAAACAAAATGGAGGCGGAAAGACCTGATACATGGAAAAGGCGAATTCCTGCACCACCACCAGTAAAGGCAACTTCTTGCTCTCCTGTGTCAGTGTCAAAGTAGCCAGGGCTTACAGCTAGCGTTGGCCCACTAAAGGAAAGTAACAGGGGTGAAATTATAAAATCCCCTGGCCTAATGGCACTTAATATTTTTAGCGGCTCCTTTTTAGTTACCTTACCCGCTCCAAACTCAATATCAATTTTTTGGCTGCCGTTGGCTTCAAGGGTCACATATTCAGATGTAGATTCTTTGCCATTGTGAGTGAAGTAAACCTCGTGCTCAACCGATGCAGAAAGAGCAAAGGATTTCATCACCTTCCCGCCCATAGTGCCCAAAACTTTCCCATCAGCAAAAACAGTAGAATTTTTGTACTTTGCATCAACCTTAACCAGTAACCTTGCAGCAACAGGAACCATCACCAGTTTCTTTTTAACGATTTGGCTCTGGTCGACATTTAAACGCACATCGAGGTCTTCATAGTTTTTTTTCTTCAAGGTGATTTTATGCTCACCGAAGGTTGGCCTGAGGCTAAAGGGGGTAACAGCCTGTTTGTCGCCCAAGGTCAGTGCCTTTTGGTCGTCTAAATAAATGCTTGCGCCAACAGGCTCACTGGTGAGTTCAATTTTCCCACGTTCCCTTGCCAGCTGGATCATCTCAGGCTTTTTTGTTTCCCCTGATTTTAACGTATAAACGCTGGAAAATTCCTTATATCCCTCTGCACTCAAGTAGATCTCAATGGGCTTTGCCGCATCAACTTCTAGCTCCAAAGGAGTGCTGCCCTTTAAGCGACCTTCTACAAAGACATCGGCGCTGGGGTTGCTATTTAAAACCAGCTTAGCCTTCCCTTTTATCGTTGTGGCATTGGGGGAAAGGGAACGGACAGTGTCTGTAATGGCTACTTTTGCTTTTGAAATAGTACAGTTTTTACAACCCGTATTTTTTAGAGAACTAACACCTAAGTCATCAACCCGATTGGCTGAAAAATCCCAATAGTTTCCATCTGCAACAATATGAAATGTAAAAGAATAATTTACATTTAAGATAGAGTTAATCTTTTTTATACAGGCATCTTCAGTGCAGTTTTCAGAAGAGATAACATCTCGAACCTGCTCAATCGCAGCCTGTAATTCTTTGGGGGTTTTTAACTCAAAGTAGGAGCCCAACTGGCTTCGAATTTGGTTTTGCATTATTTGCTGCTGGCTGGGGTTTTTAAGCCCTGTAAATTTTACGGGGTAAACGACAGCCGTTGGTTTGGCAAAGGCATTTGCCGCAGCGGTCAAAAATAATACAAGGAATAAAAAGACTCGGAAAGGGCGCATTCGGGGCATTTGTTACGGTTATTTTTGATGTGTATAGCTTAATGACATATTTATACGTCTTAAAACCTAAAATAACTTAACAAAAATCGCTTTAGAAAACAAGATTTTGCCTTTAAAGATCAGAATCGGCGGAGATCACCGCTACAAGGGGAAAAGATAATTTTTAAGGGAATTATATCGCTAGAAATATTCTATTAGTAAGGGGAAAGTAAGAAATAGTAGCTCTAGCTACTTCTTTTTTCCCCAAAAGAAATCGGCAATGGGGCCACGTTGGATCTCTTGGTGGGAAAGAACATTTTTTTCCGTTTGCCCAACGGCGACCCAAGGGGTTTCCAGTTTTAAGGGGGCATCTATTTTTCCCTTTTCCGACTCAGCGCCAACCATTTGGCCCAATTTGTTTTTAAAGTCGATTTCGTGAACTTGTTGCTGCCCACTTTTGGGGGCAATACCCATCTGCTTGCAGGTCTTTTCAAGGGAAGCAATAATTTCTTCTACCCCATCATTGATGTCTTTTATGGCAAAAAGCCGCTCCACGTTGCCTGTAAAACTGGGTTTTTCAAAGCTAGTGGTTAGAAGCAACACAGGGGATGGGATCTCAGCATTCAAGGCGTCTGCTAGGTCTAAAGCTAAGGATTCATCATTGCCTTCAAAGAGCCAAACAACGGCGTTGAATTTAGTATCCTTGGCTAGTTCTTTTATTTTTAACCTTCCCCGTGCTTCTGTCGAGTGGTAGCCTTCGGCTTCCAGACGACCTTTTAAAAGGGGTGGGAAGTCTTTTTGACTGATCAGGAGTAGCTTGACATTCATAGGGCTTGCTCGAAAGTGCAAAGGGGCGTAATTCAAAAGTTCACTTGTTTTTTTATCATAAAGAAAAGCCCCAAAAAAGCCAAGATGCAGATTTTTAAGTTTGTTGAAAATAAAAAGGAAAAAGAAGCCCTAATCGACTTCCTTTTGCGCCGCTTCCCCTATCACTCGAAAGAGGACTGGATCTTGCGCCTTGAGGCAGGCTCTTTAACGGTTGATGGAAACAAGGCCAAACCCAATTTAATTCTGCGCACAGGCATGAATGTTGGTTACGACCGACCCAGAGAAGATGAGCCTAAGGTAGACACCAGCTATAAGATCATATTTGAAGATGATTATTTGGTGGCTGTGGAAAAAAACGGCAACCTACCCATTGCCGAGGGTGGGCGCTTCTTAAAAAATACCTTAAAATATATTTTGGAAGAAGAGGAAGGTTATAAAGAACTTTTCCCTGTCCACAGGTTAGACCGTGAAACCTCGGGCGTCGTGGTCATAGCCAAAACCAAAGAGGTGGCCACTTTAATGGGTAAAAAGTTTGTTAAAGGCGAACCTACCAAAGAATATCATGCTGTACTGAAAGGTGTTTTAGAAGAGGAACGTATGGTGGAAGTCAAGATGGGCAAAATCAAGGTGGCAAATGACGATAAGACAAGGGTCCGAGTGCGCCAGATTATTAAAGAGGACGGGAAGGATTCCAAAACTAAATTTACCCCACTGAAAAATAACGGCGAGGCTACCCTAGTTAAGATTGAACTCTTTACAGGCCGCACCCATCAAATTAGGCTGCATGCAGAGTACATGGGTCACCCTGTTGTAGGCGATAAACTCTATGGGCAAAGCGACGAGCGTTTTGTGCAGATTGTAAAAGAGATCATCCCGCCAACCTTTGAGCCCTTTGGCCTAATCCCTCGCCAATTGCTCCACGCCAGCAGCCTGAGCTTTTTACACCCTGTCACTGCCGAACCTGTGGTTCTAACTAGCCCCTTTGAGCCTGTTTTTTCTGAATTTATAACCTTCTGATTTCTGCTTTCTGAGTTCTACTTTGTAAAACTTAGCTGATCCTACGCAAGAGCGCGGCAAAAGCGCCAAGCTGGTTGCTGTTGGGGGTAGCTTGAAAAAAGCCTTCAGGTAAAATCTCAGCGCCTGCCTCAAATTTAACATGTTCAAAGTTGGGGTTGGCCTCCAAAAAGATCCGCACCACATCTTGATTTTCATCTTGCTCCAATGAGCAAGTGGCATAAAGAATGTGGCCTTCTGGTTTTACCAGAGTCTTTAATTCATTGAGAATTTCCAACTGTGTCACTTGGTTGCTAAGGAAACCTTTTCGGTCTCGCAAATATTTAATCTCTGGATATTTACGAATGTTGCCTGTGGCGCTACAGGGGGCATCCACTAAAATAAGGTCAAAATCATCCTTGTCCAATTGGCGAAAAGCGCCTTGCAGCAACTTGGCTTTGGATTTTAGACGTTTGTGGTTTGCCTGTAATCTTACAAATCGTTTTTCATCCAACTCAAGGCCGACCAATTCTTTAATCTCGCCTTCGTAGGTCCATTCCATATTAAAAAGTTTTCCACCGGGGCTAGCACAGGCATCCAAACATTTTTCTTTTTTAATTCCTGCGGCCAAGCTGGTTACCTTTTGGCTAGATTGGTCTTGCACAAAAAATAAACCCTTGGTGAATTCTTCCGTTTCAAAAAGCCCTTGGGTTTTTGCCAGCTGTAATTTTTTACCAACGGGGTAAGCCGAGTCATTCAATTCAAAACCCTGTTGCTCTAGGGCCAAGGTCAATTGTTTGGGGGTGGTTTTTGGTGACGACACCAAGGAAGTTAGGGCTGGGGTTTGGTTGGAATTTAAAATTTCTAATGTCACCTTCTCACCAAATTGGTTGATCCAACGTTTGATCATCCATTGGGGGTGGCTGTAGCGTAAAGATAAGGAATCCTCTTCTGAACCTTGGGTGAACTCCGCCTGTTCCCTTTGGAACCTACGTAAGCAGGCATTGGTCATGGATTTTAAATGGGGGCACTTCATAAATGCCATCAATTCAACGGTCTCGCCGATGGCTGCATGTTCGGCCACACGCTCCCCAAGTTCTAGCTGGGCTAGACCTAGCAAGATACAGGCTTGGGCCTCCACATCCACCTTTTTTAACCCACGATTGGCCAAGGTGGCCGTGTATTTTTGGTAGCGGTTCAAGTTGCGGATGATTTGAAAGCAAATCAAACGGTAAAGGGAGCTTTCTTGGGGGCTGGTAAACTCAGAAGTGGGGGTTAAATACCACTGCTGGTTTTCTAGAAAATCCAAGACAGTGCAAAGGGCTTTTTCCCTCGCTGTTTTAGCTTTGAGTTGTAGTTTTGAAAGTTTAAGAATCATAGGATATTACTTGCTAGTTCAGCGAGAGGGCTACGTACGCCACCAACGAGGGTTACGTGGCCTGCGGTGCTGTAGTCTTGGAATTTTTGGATAACATAACTCAAACCGTTTGAGTTTGGGTCGATGTAGGGGTTGTCAATCTGATAGGGGTCGCCTGTCAGTATCAATTTGGTATTTTCCCCAACCCGAGTGACAATGGTCTTGATCTCGTGAGGTGTCAAGTTTTGGCTTTCATCAACGATCATAATGCGGTTGGGTATGCTGCGCCCACGGATGTAGGTTAGGGGTTCCAGTTCGATCAAACCCTTTTCTTGCAGACGGTGGTAGCTGCCCTTATCATTTTGTGATTCAAACAAATATTCAAGGTTATCAAAGATCGGTTGCATCCAAGGGGCCATTTTTTCGTCAATGTCGCCTGGAAGGTAACCCATATCTCGCCCCATGGGAAATATTGGCCTGCTCACCAGCAATTTTTGGTAAGAGCCAACCTTGAGCATCAATTCTAGGGCGGCAGCGAGAGCGAGCAATGTCTTCCCTGTTCCAGCCTTGCCAGCCAAGGTAACTAAATGCACAGATTCATCCATAAGTAAGTCCAAGGCTGCCCGCTGCTCCAAGTTTTTGGGGTAGAGGCCCCAAATGCCCTTTTCAGGGTTGGAGATGGATTTTAGTGATTTCGCTTCCTTATTGTATCTGAGTAATTTCTTTTCCCCTTTCAACTCGCAAAATAAATTCTGGTTCGCATGGAGGTTGTTTGGGGTTTCTTTGATGAAACCTGTCGTTTGCAGCTCTTTGGTTTCGTCTGGGGAAAGGTCTAAGCTTTGGATCGTTTGGTAGATCTCATCCGACCCCTTAACTCGTTCTTCATAACTAATGGCCTCAAGGCCCAAAGCCGAGGCCCGCACACGTAAATTTATATTGTTGGTAACGAGCACAACGCTTCTTTTTTTAGAAAGCTCCTTGGCAATGGCCAAGATGGGCGCTTTTAAGTGGCCTCGAAGTGGGCCTTGGGGGGCAGCATCTTCAACGATCACCTTTAATATAGCGTCATTTTTTAGCTTGATGCCTCGGGTTAACTCGCCCTCTTTACGGATTTTATCTAAAATCACACCTATGAGCCTTGCATTTCGCCCTCGCTCGTCAAATTCACGCTTAAATCGGTCGACCTCTTCTAACACACTGAGAGGTATAATGATTTCTTCTTTCGGATAGGCGTAAAGGCATTCAGGATCGGAAAGAAGTACGTTGGTATCTATGATATAAACTTTAGGATTCATAAAGGCATGGACAGAAAAACGTGATGGTGTAAAAAATAGAGGATTAGTTATCCTATTATATGACCAGTGAACCATGAACGAACTAAAAAAAGCAAGCCTGATTACAGCTATCAAAACGCCTTACAAGGCAAATGGCAAATTCGATTTGGAAGCCTTTAACTTTATTGCAGAAAGACAAATTGAAGGCGGATGCCAAGGATTTATCATCGGCGGAACCACAGGCGAAGGCCACCTGATGGATTGGGAAGAGCATTTGATTTTAATCGCCCATGCGGTAAACAAATATGGTTCTAAAGTTGTGATCATTGGAAACACAGGAAGCAACAACACCAAAGAAGCAAAAAGAGCCACAGAAGAAGGCTTTATGATCGGTATGGACGCTAGTCTACAGGTGAACCCCTACTATGGGAAAACCAGTGACGAGGGTATGCTGGCCCACTTTGACGCTGTATTGGAATTCGGCCCTGCTTTTATTTACAACGTTCCCAGTAGAACAGGCCAAGACATTCAACCTGAGATCATGCGGCAAATTGCAAAGCACCAAAACTTTGTTGGTGTAAAAGAATGCACTGGCCCCGAACGAATTGCAGAATACGAAGCCGAGGGCATAGCCTGTTGGTCTGGTAACGATGATGATTTTCATCAGTCTTACCATGAGTCAAAAAGCCACGGCGTTATTTCTGTTACCGCCCATGTGATCCCTAAGACCTTTCGCTATCTGCTCGATAACCAAGACGCAGAATTAAACGAAGGCCTTATGCCTCTATTTTCATGGATGTTTTCCGAACCAAACCCAATCTGCCTCAACACCTTGCTCCCTATGATGGGCCATTGCCAACCTGTCTTCAGGTTGCCCTATGTCCCCGTAGGCAAAGCCTCCAGAAAGGTAGCAGTGGAATTGATCGCAAATCTAACCTGCAAAGACGAACTCGCAGCTGTAAAGTTGATGGAAGATAGCGATTTTACAATCGTTTAGTTTTGATCTTTAGTTTGTAAGACTTGGCTTTGAATGTAGAAGCTTTGGTTTTAGATTCAAGCTCCTAAGCAAAGAATAAAAACCTGCATCCCCTGCGGGTTTTTGTTTTTATCCCCCTTCTAGAATTTCTCACCTCCAGCACCATCTTTTTTCTTCTCCCCTCATGCAGAAGAAAGCAGTTAGCGTCGGCCGTTTCCTTGAAAATCTGCGGAAATTTCAGAATAAGTCCTAAGAATGTCCCCTTTTTGTCCCTAAGGATTTCTGTTATTTTTATCTAACTCTGTTACAGTTTTTCAAAGTCATATTTTTTAATAGTATTTCATTTGTTAAGCTATGGATAAGAAAGAAATTAATATTTCAATAAGTTCCGAAAGTTCCAGCCCGAAAGAAGGTAAAGGAAACAAATTTTCTATAAAAACCAAGTTTAAAGTTCTAGGAATTCTAGGAATTCTAGGAATTTGGTATCTTATAGGTCCGCTTCTCTCAGATGAAAAGAAAGAATATACTGCTATTAAGGATGAATGCCCTAGTTACTATTCCCCAACCTCGACAAGGTTAGTCCAGAAAACCTTTACCATTAGCGCGGAAGATTTTAAAAAAATTGTAAATGGCACGATTGCTCCACGTTGGTTGCTAAGAGAACTGCTGATAGAGCCAATATTAAATAGTTTAGATGATGCCTATTCCCTTGAAACGTCCTTAGCAATCTTAAGGAGAGATAAAAAAGGGGAATATGATTTTCAGCAACAATACAATAACCTGATTCGAACTTGCTTTGAGCATTATGAATTAAAGGGAAACGAATATCAGGCTGAGTTTCATATTTTAACCCCCTTGCCAGAGGACCAAGAAAGATTTTCCCAGTTAACTAGCAATCAACAACATGCATGGCTCGCTGATATCTTACTTAAGTTAGCCTCTGATGACGCAAGGGCCAGAATGCGAGATACTATCGCAGACCAACTGACTAATAATGGAAGTGCCCAAATCAGACCCAGTGATTTTTACACTGCTGTTTCTGAAGTTGTAAGGACTAGATTTTTACGAGGGGCTAGCAATTGGGTTCAAGTGTTTGATGGAGGTGTGGAATATGAAATAAACGACTATCACCTTATCCCGCACCAGACCAAATTCTTGCGAGAAATGGCGACTCTCTTATCCGATTTTCAAAGAGCTTACCCTAATCTTCGGATCATTGTTCAAGCCTATACTGATAACAGTAGATTCGGGCCCAGATCTACTGGCCGGCCATACGAAGAGGCAATTTTTATGGTTCCCAGAGAGTGCAGGAACAATAGGCCCTTAGACTACCCCGATACAATTAAAACCCCTGAAGCCATCCGTGAGCCACAACTATATAAACTCCTCGGCGGAAGTCAAAGGATAACAGGCAACAGTGAAGATAGAAACATAAAAGACAACTGCAGCCTGTCCTACGCACGAGCTTACTTTGCTGTAAGCCAATTCTACAATCTACTGGCCTCCCAAAATAATACAAATGGAATTATGTATCAGGGAATGGAAGAAGGGGGATGCACCACAAGCAGAGCTGAATGCAAACGAATTGTAGCATTATATATGGATCTAGAAAATGATTGAATTTTTCAAAAACATATTTCTCCCTAAAGGGCGATTGCGGCAGATTTTAGATACTGACGGAATCCCATCCCTTTTGGGCCTGTTCGAAATCACTAAAGAAGAGTTAGCCCACTGTGTTCAAAGTTACCAAAATATGCCTTCAACCGTCAGGTTAACGGAGCAGATAAAGGATGAAACAGCTCTTCGGGATAGTTATTTACCAAACCAAAAGCGCATTATGATTGGGTCTGCTGGAGCTTGTTTTTTACTAGGGTTACCTGTGAGTTTTAGGGAGTTTATTTTAGATTCTGACCCACGATTCGCCCTTAGCTTACATGCAGCGACAGGTTTGCTTGCTCTTTTCTTTTTCTTTGGTTTGGCTCTGCCCTACTTAAAGGGAGTGGCCTCCAATTTGAAAATCGATATGTTACAAAGGGAAGCTGTTCAAAGTCAAAAAATCTACTTGGTTACCTTTTTATCCCGTCTTTCCCGTGAAAAAGCCCTTTAACTTCCACTAAAACAACAAATAAAATGACAACGCACTATTTTGACTTAGGTAAAAAAGCTGGCATTACAAAAGACTGGGGAGCCATTTCAACAGGTCGTGATTACTTGGAAATGCTGGTTCACCAGGAGTTGGCAGAGTTAAAGTCAAAAGAAAAACAAGGGGGTCAGAAAAAAACTCAAATTAGCGCTGAGAAAGCGGAAATTGATGCGGCCATTGCTACCTCCCAAGCCGAAGTTGATAACCTTGATGGTGAATTTGAAGAAATTCGTACAAAAATAAAGACTAGAGAAGATGAAGCCGTAAAAAACAATGAAGAAAGAACAAAAAAGCACGACGACGAAATTGAAGAACTTGAAACGAAGTTCAAAGCTTTTGAAGCGGACATTGAGTCCCAACTTAAGGAATTAGATGAGCAAGCCCAAGCCTCAAATAACACTGAAGAAAGTCCAGAAAACTCAGGAAAAACACCAGAAGTGGCTAATGAACACAGTGAGTCGGAAAAATGGGTTTTTAAAAATGCTGGTAAGGGCTGGGTAGCCTTTTTCTTTTTTGCAGGCTTAACATTCATTTCTTTGTTTGTAGAATCTATCTACACTGTGGGTTTTGTTAAACATGCTATGAAAAGTGACGAATTGAAGGGTCTTTTATTTTCTGGAGTAGATGTTTACTTGCTGCTCAGTTTTGCTGTGAGTATTTTTTTAACCTACACTTATAAATTACATTTTGGTTATATACTAGATCGATCCTTCAATGAAGGGAAAGAATATGCGGGTGAGGAGAAGGGTGAAAAATTCCCTTGGTGGAGCAACTTTTTCGGTTTTCGAGGAAAAAGCAAAAGAAACTATTTAAGTATATGGCTTTCTATCCAATTCATCCTTTGTTTTCTTCTAATCCAAAGCTTAACAGCCATGAGAATTGCTGAGCCTATTGTCCAAATAGTGGAGTATCTATCTAGCGAACCATCTGATTTTGTCGAGGCTCTTAAGCAACTGGGGCATATGTTTATGCTGATCTTTTTTGCTAATTTAAACCCAATTGTTGGGGCAATGTTTTTTCACTTTGCTTTTACGAATTTAAATCATGCTTGGGCAGGGCGGGACCGATGGTTTAAAAAATGGCAAATTGCAAATAAGAGAATAAAGGCTGAAAGGAAAAAGCAAGAGCAACAAGACCTAAAAACCAAAGAGATGCATGCGTTAAATGACAAGGAATTACAAAAAGTAAGTGAGGAGGAACGAGGTATGTTTGAAAAGTTAGAGAAGTTGCAACTGGAGTATTCCCAAGACATTGAAAAGCACATGTCAAAGTCAAAAGCCTTAGCAAAGGACTTAGCAGAACTAGAGCTCCAAAAGGTAAGCCTTCAGGAAAAAATTTCCTTTAGAGAACAAACAAGCCCTGAGTATTTTGAACTTGTGCGCAAGGCTTACGACGCTGGTCTGGCCCAAGGGATCTTGGAAAATACAAAAAAATATAGCTGGAAAAATGCCTTAGATGTTGTCTTCAGTGGGGTTCTTATAGATCTGCACCTTTCTAGCTCCAAGCGAAATCCCTCGCCGTTTTTTGCAGATTCGACAAGTACCCCTACCCCTAGTTCGAGCTCTACCACTAACCCTAACCCATAGGAATCAAATGATTCATAATTTTAAAATTCTTCCTTTCCTGTTGGTCGTTTTACTCCTCTCCTCGTGTGACTCGATAGTATCTAAAAAAGAAACAGTTGCTAAGGAAAAAGCGGTTTTGGTTCTTGTAGTTGATACGGCAATGACGACTGCAAAACGGACGCAAGCTAAAAATATTAGCAGAGCTTTATGGGAAAAGTTTTCCGAAAAATTTGCAGAAGACAGTCAGTTTATTCTGTATCAAGTTGAAGAAAACCATGGGGGGGTGACATCAAGAATCGGCCATTGGAGTCTAGATGGTGATGAAGTTGGCTACTCAAGTAAGAGGTCGAATATTGGTAATACAATCGAAAAATTATCTGTCGGCTTTAGGCCAACGGAGTTGTTTCGTAGTATCCAAAACATTGCAAGATTTGAAGGGGAAGTAACCCATTTGTATTTTCTAGGGAATGTAATTCAAAAGGGGTCCCAATATGACTTTGTGCAGTGCCAAAGGGAAAAACCAAGAGGATCGAACCTAGGCACAACCTATAATTTGGCTGTAGCAAAAGAGAGGCTGCCAAGGGTTAGTAGCCTAATCAAACAGGGGCAGTTTTTAAAGTTGAAAGAGGTGAAGATGCTCACCTTCGCTTCAAACATCAACTATCAAGGAAATTGCCAAGCAACTGGGGTCCTTTTTGACGAGCAGAGCGAATACTGGAAGGGGTTTTTCGGGAATGAGGTAGACGTAACAACCATTCCACAGTGAAAAGATTAATTTTATTGGTGATTCTTTGACTCGTAGAATTGGGAAATTCTCTTGAATCCAAAAAATCAAGAATTTAAAAGATTGAAATTGATCTTTTCGTTTTATTTTCTGAGTTTGGAATCCACCAAAAAAAATCCAAAAAGTAGAAAATCAACTTTCTAAATTTTTCCAAAAAAGGTAATCTTTTGGTTGGTGCGTTGCTATTGCAGTTTCGTGATATTTGAGTGCCTTTTTTTGCTAGTTCATGCAGTTTCGTGATATTTATTGCACGAATTGCGTGGTTTTTAGCCAAAAAAACACTCCTCCAAGGGGGAAATATCCCTCAAGTAGTATTTCCCGTTGACAGAGAAGTCTCCACGGCGATACTAATGATGATTCTTTTGAGAATTTAACTTTAAGCAAGCTGTAGCATGTACGCAATTATTAAGACTGGTGGAAAACAGTACAGAGTAGCCAAAGACTCGATCATTGATGTTGACCTTTTAAACCAAGAGGAAGGCAGTGATTTGGTAATAAGCGAAGTACTATTCCTAAAAACCGGCGAAAACGAATTCAAAGTAGGAGCTCCTACTATTGAAGGTGCCAAGATTACAGGTAAGATCATCAAGCATTTTAAAGACAGAAAAGTAATTGTCTTTAAAAAGAAGCGAAGAAAGGGCTACCGAAAAACTCAAGGTCACCGTCAACAATACTCACGCATCCAGATTACTGGTATCGAAGGCTAAAAAATGGCACATAAAAAAGGACAGGGTTCCGTCAAGAATGGACGAGATTCAAACCCACAACACCGTGGCGTCAAGCGCTTTGGTGGTCAGCAGGTTACTGCTGGTACAATTCTAATTCGTCAGGTTGGTAACAGCTTCCACGCTGGACCAAACGTTGGCACTGGAAAAGATTTCACTTTATTTGCCCTTACTGAAGGCGCAGTTAAATTCAAAGTTGGCCGTAACAAGCGTCGCTTTGTTGAAGTCGTTTCTGCTTAAATTAAAGGTTTAATCCTTTATTCTTGCGGGTAAATGTTATTTAGTCCGCAAGAACTTAAGAGTCGTATCTCGACCTCTATCATTTCTCTTTCTTCTTCTATTGTTTCGTGATCATAACCTAACAGGTGTGTGAATCCGTGCGCCAATAGCCTTACTACTTCTGTTTCTAAATCCCATCCGTTGTCTACCCCTTGAGTCTCTGCTACTGTTAGGCATAGCGCCAAATCGCCTAATTGATCTTCCTCTTCACCGTAGGTAAAAGACAAGATATCTGTGGCTTTATCTTTGCTTCGGTACTCTAAATTTAACCGCTGGATCTCGGCCGCACCTACAAAATGCAGGCCCACTGTTGTTTGGAATTTTGCGACTTCTAGAAAGTTGGAAAAGGTAGACTGGAGTTTGTTCAAGAATGGCGCAGGGAGTTGTTTTACGCCTTCGCCATAAGTAACGATCAAACCTTCCATTAAATATACAGGCTTTGTTTTGAATCGATATGACCACCGATATCGTCAGGGTAAGAGATACGGCTGTGATAAATGGTGCATAGAGACTGATTGAACGCTCCTACAACCTGCTTGAATTTGCGCAAGGTCATGCCTGATTCATCCAACTGGCCCGACTCTAAAATCCCCCAAGTTACCTTCTGAACCATCTCTTCTATGGCCTCAATGGTTGGTTTATCAATGGACCTTGTGGCAGCCTCGCAGCCATCTGCAAGCATAACTAAAGCCGCCTCTAAAGTCTGAGGTTTCGGGCCTGGGTAGCAAAAGTCTGCTTCGTTTACAGGGCCTGAACCATTTTCTAGGGCTAACTTCTTGGCCTTGATTAAGAAGAATTTTACTGGCGTTGTACCATGGTGTTGCTTCAGTATATCTGTAACGGCAGAGCCAATATGATGTTGGTTTGCAATGGCTTCCCCTTTAATTACATGGCCGATAATTTTCTGAACAGATTCGTAAGGGTCCATGGAATCATGAATATTCTGCACATTAGGCGGTTTATTTTCATAGAAGAAGATCGGGTCTTCTCCCTTCCCTAGATCGTGATAGTAGGCTCCGACCCTGGCAAGCAAAGGGTTTGCACCAATTTCTTTAGCGCCAGCTTCGGCCAAATTTCCCACGACTACAGAATGCTGAAAAGTACCATTCGCCTTTTGGATTAAGTCCGCTAAGGCAGGGTGGTGGAGGTTAGAAAGTTCCAGAAGTTTTAAATTGGTAGTTACATCAAAGGTGCTTTCAAAAAAGGGCAGTAAGATACTTGCTATAATAGCAGTCAGTAAGCCCCCAGCAATGGCAGAACCAAGGTGATGTAAAATCACCCCACCGAGTTGGTTGGTTTCAATCAGATATAAAATAAAAACTAAGGGGATGTTTATAAAGGAAATTTTTATCCCATGGGCTAAGAGGCTATAACGGCTAAAGAAGCTGTAAATCGGTAAGGCCGCAACTAAGGAGCCCATCATGCCAAAAAAGAAGTAATAGAGGCTAGATTGCATCATTATGGACACAAAAAGGCTGGTGAGTAAGCCTGTCATTAGTCCAGCTTCAAAGCCCAACAAAATTCCAATTAGCATGGCTGGCAAAGCAATAGGAAGGGCATATATAAAGAGTTGCCCACCAAAGCCCTGATAGCGCATTTCTATCATCTTAGAAAGCTCGGTTCCGCCTGTAACAAAGAGCATCCCGATCAAAATACTCAAACCGATCATAGTGATCTTTTTGAAGTTTAGCTGGCTTCGCTCTGACCTGCGAAAGGCGAAATATACCAAAATAAAAGATACTAAAACAAAGCAAATCAAACCAATAAAACGGGGGATTTTGTCTAGGTTCGAAACCTTTTCGTAGTAAGCATTGATCAATTCCACTTGATCCGGGGTAGCTCTATCGCCCGCTCTGGCTATGATTTCACCCTTTTTGACGCTAAAGTACACAGGGCTAATGCCCGATCTAGCTTGCTCTTTCCGCTTTTCCATCTCTAACTTATTTAAAGTGACCGTAGGGCCGATCAACTTTTCAGTGAGTTGGTAGATCAGGTTTCTTTTCTGGCCTGATTCATCACTGGGGAAAAGAACATTAGTGAAATCCCTAAGCTGCAAATTAATTTCTTCTACATCTGTCAGGTCGTCTAGCTCTTTATATTTTTTACTTTCTTGGGTTGTAACGTTGCGTACCGTGAGATTTAGCTTCTCTTCTAGCTTTAAATCTTTTTTTGATAAGATAATTTCTTGGCTTAAAAAAACTTTAGTTACCGAAGTAAGCTCCGCTTCTACTTCCGAATCGTAAAAGGGGAAATTTAAACGGGTAATAACCTTCAAGGCTATATCTATCTTGAGTTTATCTAAAAAGTCCTTGGCGACCAGTTCTTGCTTTTCCCTAAGCTCTTTTGTGAAGCTTTTGCCCTCTTTCCTTTTTAGAATCAGGCTTTGCCTTTGTTTTTCGGCATTATTTAGGTAGAGGGCTCGTTTTTTCCCTAAGTCAGCAATAGCTTGACCCATTGTACCTATGTCATTATCTAGTTTGGATTTTTTTAAAAAATCCTTTGGAGTCAGTTGCTCGTTGCCCTTATATTCTTTTAGTCGACTTTTTAAGGCGGTTCTATATTTTCTGAAGAAGTTCCGTTCTTCCTTTGCTAAAGCGAGATTTTGATGAGCCTCGAAGTAATCGATAGCTACTTGCCTGCTAGTATTGGCAAAGTTGCTCCCTTGAGACTCTATCTGTTCTGTCATCTGCCTTGCAGAAGAAAAGGCTTCTTTAATTCGGGTAGCAATTTTTTCAGCCACATTGGGGTCGTAATCAAAGATCATTCCCTGCTGGTTGAGCAGTTGCTCGGCTTTTAACCTTGTTGAAATATGGTCTGGAAGTAGTAAATCCTCCTCAATGACCACAGTTTGACGGATAATATCACCTTCGTGGTACTGAGTTGAATCAAACAAAATCTTAGGTGCAATCAAGTAACCTATGACGAGGCTTAGAGATAGGAGCAGGATAACTTTACCCCAAAATTTTCTATTTCTGAACAGGGTTCGGTCGATGTTGCGAGGCAAAAATGTCTTATTGAAGCTCAGGATCAGATTCAAAAAAATGTTTCTTTCAGGGTTCAAGTTACTTTCCGTAAATAAAATTTTGAAAGATTTGGTAACATTCGGCTAGGCCTTGTTTTTCAATTGACTCGCCTTTTTTATGTGCTTGGGCCGCTTGACCAGGGCCAAAATTTGCTGCGGGAATGTTATAGAGATTCAAGCGGGCAATGTCTGTCCAAGCCTGTTTTGGTTCTATTTCTAGATCAAATTCTTTATGGAGACTTTGCAAAATAGGGTTGCTTACAATCACTGGAGCAGAGGGGCATTCGTCTACGAACTCAACCTTGCAGCCTTCACCAATAAACTCTAAAAGTTCAGCCTTTGCCACTTCAATATCTTTACCAGGGGCAAATCTATAATTCAAATTTAGTACAAAATCACCAGGGATGGTGTTTCTAGTATTGGTTGTTGTCGTTGTGGTGGCGTTGATTACTTCATAAAAAGTCAGGCCATCTTGAACAACTTCTTTACGTGTCAGCTCACTGAGTTTTTTTAAGAGAGGCCAAGCCTTATGGATCGCATTTTCACCAAGCCAAGGTCTAGCAGAATGGGCGGCTTTGCCCTCAAAGGTAACAAGTGCATGCAGGGCGCCGAGGCAGCCGATTTGCAGTTTATTGTCGGTCGGCTCAAGGATCAGCGCCAGATCAATGTTTTGTAAAAAAGGGTAGTGATCAAGGACAGGGCCAAGGCCATTTTCGTCATAAGGCCCCTCTTCACGGTCGTAAAAAGTGAAGATCAGATTGTATTTGGATTTTTTAGGGTCAAAGTTTTTTAGGATCTCTAGCATGATCGCTACTCCACCTTTCATATCACTTGAGCCCAAGCCTATAATTTTATCGTCTGTAACTTCTGGCTCAGGATACTCAGCCTTAATAGTATCGGTATGGCCAAATAGGCCTAAGGTCTTTTTTTCCGTACTTTGCTCACTACGGTAGATCAAACTTAAACCATGTTGAGTCAGCAAAATTTTGCTGTTATTCTTGAGAAGACGGTGGATGTAGACAGTCATCTTTTGCTCATCTCCTGTGGGGGAGTGAATCTGCAAAATATCTAATAGTCTTTGTTCAAGTTCAGTCATTTCTCTCCAGTAGAACGATAGCTTGTGCAGCAATTCCTTTTTCTTTTCCTATAAACCCAAGCTTTTCCGTGGTCGTGGCCTTCACACTAATTTGATTTATATCACAGGAGCAAGTTTGTGCCAATCTTTGTCTCATTTCTGGGATATAGGGAGCAAGTTTCGGTTTTTCAGCTATAATTTGGCTATCAAGATTCACCAACTTATACCCCTTTTTTCGAATCAACTCTAATACATTTTTGAGTAGTTCCAAAGAGTCAGCCCCTTTAAAATTAGAGTCTGTATCAGGGAAGTGTTGGCCAATATCACCAAGCGCCAAGGCCCCTAAGAGACTATCCATGATTGCATGTACAAGTACATCTGCATCAGAGTGACCGAGCAAACCTAACCTATGGGGGATAGTGACACCTCCCAATATTAATGGTCTACCTTCAACAAGTTGATGTACATCGTAGCCTTGGCCTATGCGCATATTAAGCCTCTTTTAAGGCTTTTATGGCAGCTGCATAATCACTTTGCCCGTAGACAGCGCTACCAGCAACAGCGATATCCATTCCTGCATCTTTTAAAGATCGAGCATTTTTTGGGCTAACACCACCGTCTACCTGAATCTCAACATCTAATCCCCGTTTGGTGATCATTTCTTTGAGCTGTTCTACTTTAGGTAGCATACTGGGTATAAAGGCTTGACCAGAGAAACCAGGGTTCACGGTCATTAGAAGAACCATAGCTACATCTTCTAGAATCCACTCAACTGTGCTTAGAGGTGTAGAGGGGTTTAGGGTCACGCAGGGCTTAATTCCATTGGCTTCAATGTGCTTGAGTAGTCTGTGCAAATGGATGGTCGACTCTACATGAATAGATATGCGGTCTATCCCTATGCCAAAAAAGTTTTCAATAATCCGCTCTGGATTCTGTACCATCAAGTGAGCATCGAATTCCATGCCTTTTGGCTTAGGCAACTTGGCAATTACAGGAGCGCCAAAGGTAATCTCAGGTGCAAAGTGGCCGTCCATTACATCTAGATGGAGCATTTCTGCGCCAGCGTCTGCAACAGCATGAATTTCTTGGTGTAAATTGCTGAAATCAGCCGAGAGTAGGGAAGGTGATATTTTTAACATTGTCATTCGTAAATAGGTGTTTTTTTAAACTCTAAATATGCCATAACCTCAAAGAAATTGCAAAAGGCCCCTGTTTCCCCCAAAGGGATTTTTGCAGCATTTAACAAAGGGCGATTTTCCAAGAAGGTATCTTCTTAAACCCTATGGGGGGAACTATTTTTCTTTTTTTAAATGAAAAGTTTCGGTAGATGCTAGCTGTGATTCAAATTGACAAATATATAGCTAGAGAAGCACTTTTATCGCCTTGGGGCCTTAGATTTAACCCACTTTCGTACTTCATTTACAATTTAAACAAAGATATTGCGGGGTTTTGTTTTTCAGGAGAGGGCCAAACGATTACTAGCTTTAAGAAACTAGATGTTAGAACGAAAAGAACCCACTGGAAAGTGGGTTTTTCAAATAAAAGAGGAGCAAGTTATCCCACTGACGGATTATTGCATTTTAGGAGCAAATCTAATATTGAGGTTAGACTGGAGCCTGAAAGCCCATTTCTTCCATCAATTCATGTAGCTTCTTCTGTTGTATAGGCTTTACTAAATAGTATTCAGCTCCCTCACTAAAAGCACTTAAGACATTTCTTGAGTCTCCAAGAGCTGTCACCATAACTATTTTAGTACCTTTACCCAAGGCAATGCCACGCTCATTTTCCTGCTTGCGAATTTCCTGTAAGGATTCATGTCCATTCATTTCAGGCATCATGATATCTAAGAAAATGATATCATAGCTTTGGGAATTATTTAAGCTGATCACAACAGATTCTACAGCTTCTCTACCATTGGTAGCTATATCACACTCGCCGTAAGGCTTTAACAGAGCAGTAAGTAGCTTTCTGTTGATGAGATCATCATCTACTATCAAAAATTTCATCTTTTATCCTAAAGTATTTGGGTCTAATATAACGAGGTTCAACTATTTTTACTAGTGAAAAAATAGGGTTATTATTCCTGCGGCAAAAACTCTATTTCAATAGAACCACCTATGAAATTTACCCTGTCGGCAACATGCTCCATTATTTCAATCCCACGACCTTGAATTCTTAACTGACCCTCAGACTGAATCCGTTTTTTTTCAAAACTTAGATCGAAACCACTGCCGCGATCTGAGATAGTAACCTTTAAAGATGGTCGATCTGTTATTTCCACGTCAATATCAATAGGCAAGGCTAAATGATTTTTGTTCCCATGTTCAGCAGCATTGAGAAGAGCTTCTTTAATCGCAACTGAAATCATGGGCCAGTCATATTGTCGGTCACTAGCAGATTCAATATAGCTGCAAATGCGGTCTAATTCTTCCCCTGAGCTTGCTTCCTCACCAGAGATAGAGTTTCTATAGGCATTACCAAGAAGAGGCGGTTTCTGAGGATCAAATACGGCAATAGTTAAATCATCTTTAATTTCCATAGAACGAAGAACGAAATCAACAATACGGTCTAAGGCTTCTTGTGTATTTTTTTGATCTTTAGACAAAGAAACAATGACATCATTAGGAATATTTTCCAATACACCATCAGTAGCTATGAAAAGGCGGTCGCCTGCGTTGAATTCAATTTCGCCAAAATCAAAATAGTGATCATCATCAAACATCCCAATAGGTGGCCCTTTCCAATCAATAAACTTAACTTCATCTTGGTCAATTTTAGTTAAAATACCGCCTGGAATCCCTGCATTGGCATATTCTAATTTTCCACGTAATGGATCCCAAAGTAGGGCTAAGGCGCATACATATCTTTTGTCTTCCTCTTCATAACCATGGGTAAATAGCTGGTTTAAGTACTGAATCAGCTCAATGGGCTGGGATTTATTGCCCCAAACACCTTCTACTAAACCAGCAAACCAGTTAGCTGTATAGCCAGATTGTAAGTCGTGACCCGAGACATCGGCCATAATAAACCCTAATCTACCATGAAGATTAAACCTGTGACATAAAACCAAATCGCCACCAATCTTGCGGAATGTTTTTTGCCAAACAGAAATTTGTCCATGAGAAAGCTCTCTAGTTTCAGTTAGATTACTTACATTTTTGATAGTCTTCAATTCTTCTAAATCTTTTATGAAGGCTTGGTTTTGTTCCGTTTCTAAAATTTTATGTGAGTGATAACCAATACGATTTTTTAATTGCTCTTGAGAAAAAGGAAATGAGATCGCATTCGGTAAATTTGCGGAATACTTACTTTTAGTTCCCTGGCTTAATAGAAGGCATAATTCCTGGGCAGGGTAGTGCATTTTCAGAAAGAAACTAAAGTCCATTTGGTCTGCACAGTCAAAAAAGACAAGATCAATATTTTTTTCCTGAATCTTTGCTAGCAACTCTTCAGGGGTTTCAAAATTGCGACATTCAAGGTTTAACTGCAAGAGATAATGAGTTAAAATATGCCTAAACTTTAAATTTTGAGTATAAATTGCAACTTTTTGGACTCTCCACCATCGTTCTTTTTTTGGAGCTGGCTTTAATTCTACCACTCTGTGGGAAATCATTTGCGTGCACACTTGGATCAATTGTCTTGGCTCCAAGGGTTTAGGCATGTAGTCACTACAACCAGCCTCTAGGCATTTATCCCTATCACCTCTCATCGCTAAGGCTGTCAAGGCTAGAATAGGCGCTTCTGGCAGTCCTTTTTCGATTTCTAATTTTCGAATAGCTTTCGTGGCTTCAAAACCATCCATTATGGGCATATTCATATCCATTAAAATGAGATCAAAGGGTCCACTTTCTTCCCATTTTTCAACTGCATCTTCCCCATGTACAGCCTCGATAATTTCAGGACCATGTTTTTTAAAGATCTGCTGCACTAAAATTCGATTGTGAATTAGGTCTTCTACTAAAAGAATTCGGGCACTCCCCAAGGCATCCTCTTGGGTAGCCTTTTCTCCATCAAAGAATTCTGTTGACGTTAACAGTTCGATTTCTTTTTCCAAATTCTCTAAGAGAAATGCAAAATGTTGTGCCTGCTTAACTTGATAGTCTTCAGAAATTTCAAACAAGTTACTATGATATAGAGTATTTGCTAACCAATAATTGAGCTTTTCCGTGCCCAAGCTTTGGGTATTGGTCCTTAGTTCATTCGCTATCTCAGGAGTCAGTTGGCTCATTTGAGCTTTAATAGGTTGTAGCGTATCCATTAGGACTCCGAGTAACTCTCGATAAAGTCCTTTATCTTGCTCAACAAAAGCTAAACCTGCATTTAAGTTCAAATGCTGTAGGTTCTCTACACCAGTATCTTGAGAAGGCGGGGAATGACTAAGAATATGGTATGTTCTGGCGATAGAGCCAATCTTATTTAAAAGTTCCGGGAAGACTCCACCTTGGGCCACTTGATCTGCGCCATGTGTAAAAAAAGAGCTGTGGTCTGTTTCGTAGGTGATGCAACAAATAAACACATAAGGTTTATATTGTCTTAAAACTTGGATTAATTTTAAGTCAGCTTGAGTAGCATTGCTTATAATAAGAATCTTAATCTGGGGAGTGGATTCCCAAGCGAGAGTAGCTTTTGAATATTGATTTACATGCAGAGTTTCAAAACCCTCTGCATCAAGTCGGTCTTTTAGTTCTTCTCCTGTTTTTTGATCTTCTTCTAATAACAGAATTTTCATATTTTTATAATTTTAAAACCGCCACAACCCTGCTTAATAAGTCTTCATGGGTAAAGGGCTTGGTCAAATAGTGACGAATTCCAGAGCGAATTGCCTTGAGCATTGATTCTTTCCGATCTTCTGCGGTAAGCATTATCACAGGGATTTCTTTATATTTTTCGTGCTCTTTAAACTCTAAAAATAGATCATAGCCTTCCTTTTCTGGCATATGCCAATCAAGGATCATCAAATCGACTGAGTTGTCTTTTAGAATTTTATATGCCTCTGTCGCACCATCGGCTTCAAAAATTGTAAAGTCAAAAATTTCCAATGCTTGGTGAACAATTTTACGTAATGTTGTACTATCATCAATGATAAGTATCGTTTTGTTTTCGTGGCTCATTTATTCCTTTAAGGTAAAGTAAATTCCATTGCCACAATTTTGACTTTCAAAATTTGTCTGTAGGCCAAAAAGTGATTCTGTTGCTCCAAGAAGTAATATTCCATCCGGAGTCAAAGATTGTGAAATCTTTAAAAAAAGCTCTTCTTTAAACTCCCGAGAAAAATATATTGCTACATTTCTACAAAAAATGAGGTCAAATTTTCCTAAAGGTTTAAAAGAGTTCATTAAATTAAAATGTTGAAAAGAAACATGTTCTTTTATGTCATTGCTTAACTTAAAACTATTGTTTTCTTTTACAAAATATTTATCTCTTCTAGTTTCATCCATTCCACGGCTAATGGTAAAAGGATCGTATCGGGCGTTTTCAGCTAAATAAAGAGCAGCTTTTGAGATATCACTGCCTACGATCTCAACATTGCTTATCAGGTGATCAAGACCCTGTTTTGCTAGAAATTCCTTGATGGTAATGATAAATGAGTATGCCTCTTGGCCAGTCGATGAAGCTGAAGACCAAACCCGAACTTTTTGACCGAGTTTTATTTTTTTTAAAAACTGGGGTAAAATAGCCTGCTCGATCGTATTCCAACAGGAATCATCCCGAAACCAAAGAGTTTCATTTGTAGTCATGAGATCTACAACACGATTTAGTAGCTCATCATTTGAAACCATGGCCTGATGTAATTCGCCAAAGGTGTTGGCGCCAATTTCGGTCGCAACTTCCGTAAGGCGAGTTTCAACGAGGTAATCTTGGTCAGGCTTGAGGTCAATACCACAAATAGCTACCAAAAGATCTCGAATCTTTAGAAACTCTTTCTCTGTTAAGGGTTGAATGGACATTTATTTAGTTCTTTTTTGTTAACTCAAGAATTCTAGGGCCAATTTTTTCTAGGGAAAGCATCTCATCAAAGTTACCAGACTCGTGAACACTTCCGGGCATACCCCAAACCACACTGGTTTTCTCATCTTGGATAATTGTAAAGGTACCTTTGGTTTTTAATTGTTTGATACCTTCAGTTCCATCTCGGCCCATACCTGTGAGGATTAAACTTAACACATTGATATTAGCAATTTCTGAAACAGATTGGAATAAAACATCAACAGCTGGCTTGCAGTGGTTTACTGGAGGGGTGTCTGTAACCTTTAAAACGAATCCTGTTCCCTGCCTTTTTGCTAACAAATGTTTGCCGCCAGGAGCAATATATACATGCCCCGATTGTGCGATTTCATCATCTACAGCCTCTGTAATAGTCATTTTAGATATGCTGCTCAATCTTTCTGCTAGGGACTGGGTGAACATTGGGGGCATATGCTGTACAATCAAAACAGGGCAGTCTAAGACGTCGGAGATGCTCGTAAAAAGGCTGTGTAAAGCATTTGGCCCACCAGTTGAAATGCCGATGGTAACTAAATCTACTTTTCCTTTTATGGAGGTAGCTTCTGTTTTGATAGATTGTGCAGAAGGTGTTTCTGTCTGTTCTTTTGCTACAAAAATCTGTTGCTTAGCTCGAGTGCTTAGATCTGCATTTGGGTATTTTTGATGGAAAAGAAGGCTGACTATAGGGGTCAGAGCAGTTTGAAACTGCGCAATGCCATCTGCCATGTTTTGTGCAACGGGCTTTGCGATAAAATCTAGAGCACCATTTTCCAGTGATTCTAATGTTGCTTTTGCATTTTCCATGTCAAAAGCTGAAACCATTACTACTGCAATATCGGGAAAGTCTTTTTTGATATTGTAGAGCGTTTCTATTCCATCCATTTCAGGCATCATGACATCTAAAAA
The DNA here is from genome assembly GCA_965602905.1 of uncultured bacterium. GTDB lineage: Bacteria > SAR324 > SAR324 > XYD2-FULL-50-16 > XYD2-FULL-50-16 > JASJGK01. Next base: position 98,064 of record CBFCZY010000004.1, read on the forward strand.
GATCACATCTGGCTTGATGGTAGGGATCTTCATTAATGCTGTCTTTCCACTGGACGCTGTACCTGCAAGTTCCGCGTGATCTATTGTTTCAACAACTTTAGAAAGGATTTGTCTGTAGGTGATAGTATCATCTACTACCATCACTTTTATAGTATCAGTCATATGATTTTATTGTTCGTTTTCAGTGATGCACATCTTTGCTAAGGCGCTGACATCAAGGAGTATAATTAGTTTTTTGTTGAGTTGCACAACACCCGTCACAAAATCCTTTTTGTTTCCTGTTAGGTTGGGAGGGGGAGGCAGAACCTGAGAAGAGTCAATATCAATTACATCACCTACATGATCAATGACTAAAGATAAAAAATCTTGAGACATAGTTTCACACTCAACGAGCTCGTTGCGCCGTAACTCTTCTAGTTCATCTTCAGTCTTTAAGATAATTAGTCGTCTTTCTTCTGGTTTTACTTGGCTGGTTTGATCTAAAAAGACTCCTGGGTCCATTAAAGTGACAATTTGCCCACGTAAGTTCATTAGCCCTAGCAAAAAGCTTGGTGCCTCAGGAACAGGTGTAATCTCTTGAATTTTACCAATTTCTTTGGTCATTAAGATATCAATACCGAAGATTTCATCACCAAGGTGAAAAGTTGCTATTTGTGGCATTTTCCTTCCCTTAACCTAGATATTTATTGATAGTAGTAAGGATTTGTTCCTTATCTAATTTGACTAACCATTCATTAAAGCCAGCATTTAAACCACTTTTGACTGTATCGTCGTCATTTAGGCTGGTCAAAGCAAGTACAGGTAGCTCGGCATACTTATCCTGTGCTCGAATGGCGCGAATTAATCCAAATCCGTCCATAACAGGCATTTCAATGTCAGACAGTACCAAATCAAAATGATTTTTTTCTAATTTATCAAGACCCTCTTGCCCGTCTACCGCTGTGACAACATCAAAACCGACACTAGCAAGATATTCTTTTACAATGGTCAAGAAGAGAGGAGTGTCTTCAACTAGTAATATCTTTGAAGACTGTATAGTTTTAGCTTCAAATTTCACGCGGTGAAGAGCATCTGGCTCACCCATTTCTAATAGCGCATAAAGGTCAAGTAGTAGGGTGATTTTGCCTTCAATTAAGGTCGAGCCTAAAATACCCTCTGCTTGTATACCACCTTCTGAAACATCAATCTGCATGTTTTTAGTGTCTATTACCTTGTTAATGATAATACCCACTGGAATTCGGGTTTCTTTCGGTACAATAATACTAGCTTGTTCTGAAAATTCAGCTGGTTGTTGGATAGAAAGGTAATCATGTAACCGTAAAAGCCGCATTTGCTGGCCACGGTATTCGAAAAACTCTTTATCTCCAACCATTTGGATTTTCTTCAATTCAATTTCATCCACTCGCTGGATGAGAGGAATGGTAATGGCAAATTGCTCATCAGTTCCATTGTCAAAGACCAACAAAGACTGTTCCTCAGAAGTTTGATTCGCTTTTGAATCTGCCTTAGCTTTTTCTGTTTTAAAGTCCGTAAAAAACAGGTTGTTTCTTTGAACAAATCCTAAAGTGTCAATGATCATTGCCACTGTACCATCGCCTAAAATAGTTGCGCCAGAAAATTGATTTAGGGCTTTTAAATACTCGGGCATCGGCTTAACAACAATTTCTTCGCTTCCAACAATTGAATCAACGATAACCCCAACTTTATTAATTCCTATGGAAATAATCAAGATCCTTACTGCTTCTTGGGCAGCTTCTGGGTTACGCTCTACGATACTTAAACCGCCAGTTGATTTTGAGCCTTCTGCACCTTTTTCTTTGGATATAGACCTTAACACTTGTTTGTATGGGGGGTCTTTTTCTGTAGGAATACCTAGCCCTTCTGATAAGTCAACAAGTGGCAAGAGGTCGCCCCGTAATTTTAAAACTTCCTTGTTTTGCATATAGCCCAACATGGTCTTATAGTCTTCTGGCTTGAGCATTACCAGTTCTTCAAGATTTATTTGCGGAATAGCGAAGCGTTCACCTTCACTCTCAACAATAAGGCACGAAACAATTGCCATGGTCAGAGGTAACGTCATCTTAATGGTCGTGCCCTCACCCTTTACAGAGGAAAGTTCAACGGTGCCACCAATCATTTCAATATTAGACCGCACCACATCCATGCCCACGCCTCTGCCTGAAACACTAGAAACTTTGTCGGCTGTAGAAAATCCAGGGCGAAAGATCAATTTGATCTTTTCTCTTTGTGACATGTTGTGGAAGTCATCTTCGGAAATCAAACCCTTTTCAAAAGCGATTCCTGCGATTCTATCGCCGTCAATACCCTTGCCATCGTCTTTTACTAGAATGATCACCTGTCCTGATTCATGGTAGGCTTTGAGCAGTAAGTTTCCTTCAGAAGCTTTCCCTGCAGCCTTTCTTTCAGCCGGTGTTTCGATGCCGTGATCGGCGGTATTCCTGATAATGTGGGTCAAGGGGTCACTTAAGGCCTCCAAAACAGTTTTATCTAATTCAACTTCTCCACCTTCTTGGATCAGGGCAATTTCCTTCCCTAGGGTGGTGCCCAGCTCACGGATCAATCTTGGGAATTTCCCAAAGACAGTACTTACTGGCTGCATACGAGTATTTAAAATTTCTTCTTGTAACTCAGTAGTAACAATGTTTAAACCTTGCAACATAGGCATTAGGCCTGGCAGCTTTTTGCCTTCACGCTCCCCAGTTTGTAAAAGTTGATTTCGAACTAAAACCAGCTCTCCTGCGAGATCTACAAGCTTGTTTAATTTACCCACACTCACTCGAATGGATTCATCCGATTTCACTTGCTTAGCCTTAGGTTTTATAGGCTTTGGAGGGGGTGTTTTTGGTTTAACCGCAGGTGGGGTGGGCTGAACAGGTGTCTGAGCTACAACAGGTGATGGCGCTGCTGGTTCGGGCTCGGATTTAACGGGTTCAGGTGCGGCAACAGGAGTGTCAATTTTAACTTCAGTTGCTTTGATGACAGCCAGTTTTTCTGTTTTAGTGTCTACGGTTAGGCCTCCCTGATTTAAATCATCAGGCTTTACATTAGCAATTTGAAAATCTTCAACGGCTAAGCCTTCTGCAGCAACAGCTGGCTCCATGATGCTGGCAAAAATAAAGGTGAAGAGTAAATCGTCTTCTATGCCTTCTTCAATTGTGCCTTGCTCGTCATGGTCTAAGTAAGAATCAATAAAACGGCCTAACTCTTCTAGATCCGAAATAAACTGGAAGGGGGTTTTGCCCTTGGACATGATGTCACGCTTGAGATAGAGACTCACAGCGTAGAGATTCATGTGCTTTTCTTTGATAAGTTTTAACTCATCATCAGAAATCTTAAAGTTTATTTGTTTTGATTTGAATCCCTGCGCATCGGTCTCAGTAAGCTCTTCAGCGACTTCAGAGCTTTCTTTTTCTGCAGTAGGTGTAGCTTCAATATCTGCAGTTACAGTTTGAACTTCTGGGTTTTTTCCGTCGTTTAAAGCTGTTAAAAGCTCTAGCTCAGAGTCAATATCTAAATCGTTGGACGCAGTTACATCGTTCACCATGGTGTTGAGCTTATCTAGCCCCTTAAGTAAACCATCGATGTGCGAGCTAGCGAGGATTAATTTTCCATTTCTCGCCTGACTCATTAGGTTTTCCATGACGTGCGCCATCTTGGAAAGCTGCTCTAGTCCAAAAAATCCAGCTCCACCTTTGATAGAATGAACACTCCGAAAGAGGCGATTCATGGTATCTAGATCTTCAGGGTCCTCTTCTAAGCTTAAAAGGTCAGGTTCAATGGTAGCTAAGTGCTCTTTAGTTTCTTCTAAGAAACCTTGTAGCATTTCTTCATCATCAAGCATCCTTAGCCTCTACAATAAATTGCTCATTTAAGCGAAATAACTCAAGAACTTTAATGATGGCTTCGTTGCAGCCGATCACTTTGAAGCCTTTATCAGCGACTTTTGCTTTTTTAAACAATCCAACAATAAGGTTGATCCCAATGGAATCTAACGTTTCTACTTTTTCGCAATCGAAAATCAGTTCTTGCCATGTGTCGTTAGCGTCAAGCTGTGCAATGAGGGTGTCACGCATAGGGGGGACATTGGATGCGATAATTTCCTCTTCGGGCAAGCAGATTAGTTTGTTATCTTCTTCTTTAAAGGTAATCATATTTAAATTATGCTTAAGGTTTGTTTTATCTTATCTTATTTGAGTTAAATTGCAATCAAAGGATACACACTTAGCGCAAATTTCCTTATTTTGAATTTGTTTATTTATTATTATTACATCTGCGAAAATCAGTATACCCAAAAAAAATCAAATTTGCTAAATTCTGTGCATAACTTTAAGGTCGGAAACTATGAATGATGAAAATAATACGCCTCCCGTAATAGGAATTACACTTGGTGACGTGGCTGGAATTGGCCCTGAGGTGTTGGCAAAAGCCTTTGTAGGGGATCGCTTTGCAAAGGGCATTCTTCCTTTGGTGATTGGGGAAGCGCAGCCTTTAAAAGAGCGGTTAGAATGGCTAGGAATCAAAAAAACTGTCATTTCTTGGGGTGAAGTCCCTAGTCAATTGCCTGGTGACGATGAGATATTTGTCCTTGAGCCAGATTGTGAGCGAGTAGTAGAATTTGATTGGGGCGTTGCGCAGGCCCATACTGGAGAAGCAGCATTTCAGGCTATTTTGCTTGCTGTAGAACTGGCTAAAAGTGGAAAAATAAAAGCCATTGTCACGGCTCCAATCTGCAAAGAGGCCCTGCATTTGGCAGGGAGAAAATATGACGGTCACACAGGCCTAATAGCGGAGCTGGTGAAATGCGAAGCCTATACGATGACTTTTGCCACAAAAGACTTAAAAATTTGCCATACAACGGCACATTTATCCTTAGCTGACGCCACTAAACAGGTGACAAAAGACAGGGTTATTGAAGTGATTGACTTGGGTTGGAATCACTTAAAAAGCATGGGCATTGAAAACCCAAGAATCGCTGTATGCGGGCTAAATCCCCATGCTGGTGAAGAAGGGATCTTTGGGAGTGAGGAGCAAATAGAAATAATTCCAGCCATCAAATTTGCTCAAGAGGCAGGTAAAAATGTACAGGGTCCATTTCCTGGGGACACAGTGTTTATTGCCGCCTTTGCAGGTAAATGGGATATGGTCGTCGCTCAATACCACGACCAAGGTCACATCCCCGGGAAACTGATGGCCTTTGACTCAGGCGTAAATGTGACAATTGGCTTACCTATCATCCGAACTTCAGTAGATCACGGCACTGCCTTCGATATTGTAAGGGACAAGACCGCCAAAGAAGGTAATTTTTTCTACGCTTACAATTACGCTTTAAAAATGGCTGGCTTAAGTTAATGCCTTTTCTGACTTGCTAGAAAAGCTGGTTTTTGTAAGAATGAAACATAACAATTCATAAAATTATAAAGAATATGGGTATTAAAAAAGATTTAAAAATTTTAGTGGTTGAAGATAACGAGAAGATTAGAAAGCTTCTTTGCAACCTCTTAAAAAATATTGGTTTTACTGCTATTTCTGAAGCGGAAAATGGTAAGTTAGCCTGGGATAAGCTTCATGCTTATCACTACGATCTTTTGCTTACTGATTGGCAAATGCCTGTGATGGATGGGATGGAACTTTTAAAAATGATCCGTAGAGATAGTTACTTAAAAGATCTACCTGTTATGATGATTACTGCCAGTGACTCCCAAGAACAAATTGTTGAAGCTGCCAAGCACAAGGTGAATGGTTACATTGTGAAGCCATTTAGTGTAAAAACAATTGTTGAAAAGATAGATAAAGTTTTTACCGACCGTGGATGAAGTCTGGACCCCACCAAAATTAGTCTCTTGGATTGCGCAAGATTTGCAGAAAAGAGGCTTACCCCCTTCACATCGACTAGAGGCGGAACTCTTAGTTTCTCATGCCTTGAGTATCAGTCGCTTAGAGCTATTTCTGCAATTTGATCGCCCCGTTACAGAAGGGGAACGCAGCAAAGTTAAGGCGCTTTTACAGCGTCGTCGTCAACGTGAACCTGTGGCCTATATTGTAGGCAATGCCCACTTTTGGAACCTAGAATTATTTGTTGGTTCCGGGGTATTGATTCCTCGGTCCGATACCGAAGCCTTAGTGGATAAAACCTTGGCTTGGTTAAGCACCACTGACAAAGGGCAAAAGCGGAAAGTCATTGAGCTAGGTGCAGGAAGCCTGTGCATTTCTTTGAGTTTGGCCACAGAAATGATGGGACTAGAAATTTTCGCTCTAGAAGCTTCGCCAGAAGCCTTTCAATACGCTCAAAAGAACTTAGATAAATACCAAAAGCAACTGCTTGAGCTAGAAAACCAAATCCATCTTCTCCATGCCGATTCTTTTGAGATTCTTGGTGAGTCTTGCGAAATTGACTTGATCATTTCCAACCCACCCTATATTGCAACGGATGAACTATCTGGCCTGCAAGAAGAGGTTCGGGACTTTGAGCCTCTAGTTGCATTGGAGGCAGGGGAAACAGGTTTGGATTTTTATCACCTTTTAGCCGCAGAAGCGGTAAAGAGATTGGTTCCAGGTGGTGCCTTGGTTTTTGAACATGGTTCTGCCCAAAAAGAAGCAATTTTAGCTTTGATGGAAGACTATTCAGGGTTGCAACTGAAAGAGATTATTAAAGATTTAAGTGGGTTGGATCGCGGTATGATATGGGAGAAAAAATAATGCCTGATTTTAAAAGTTATTACCAAGATTTACAGAATCAATTTGAGCCCTATTTGCAGGAGTCCTTCGGGCCATTGGCAAAAGAAGTGACCAAGTTAGAAGAAGCAGTGAAGTACTCCTTGATGGCAGGGGGGAAGCGGCTACGACCCTTACTTTTGCTTACTGTACTCGAAGCTGCGGGCAAAGATAAAACCTTGGGGCTGCCCTACGCAGCAGCTTTGGAATTTATTCATTCCTACTCCTTAATTCACGACGATCTTCCCTGCATGGATGACGATGATCTCAGGCGTGGTAAGCCTACAAATCACATTGTATATGGGGAAGATGTGGCTTTGCTCGCTGGTGATGCCTTGCTCAGTGAAGCCTTTCATCTTTTAAGTGCGCCTGCGAGATTGTCTGAAGTTGAGCCTGTTGTTTTGGTGAAGATTATCCATTGCCTTTCTAAAAAGGCGGGTAACTTTGGTATGGTAGCTGGCCAAGCGGCGGATATTTTAGCCAACCAAGACCAGCAGGATGCAGCATTGCTAAGCTTTATTCACTTCCATAAAACGGGCCAATTGATTACAGCTTCGGTGGAAATTGGTGGTTTATTGGCGGGCTTAGAGGATAAATCTTTAAGCGCTTTGGTAAAGTTTGGGGAAAAAATTGGTCAATGTTTTCAGATCCAAGATGATATTTTAGATGTTACAGGCAGCAACCATGAACTCGGTAAGCCTGCTGGCAGCGACACCAAAAATGAGAAGCTAACCTACCCCAGTTTATATGGGTTAGAAGAATCAAAACGACTTGCAGAAATTACCCTTGAGGAAGCCCTAGAAGCGCTTAAGGAGACAGGGTTGAATCCTACTCGCTTGACCCAGTTAGCCAACTTTGTCTTGAAGCGTTCTAGCTGAGTTTTTTTTATAGTTTGCTTTTCAAGCTAGAGGAAAAGTTTAAGTTTGTAATTTTCCCCAAGGTTACTTCTTGGATGAGTAAAATCAGCTTTTCTTTAGATTCATTTGTCAGTTTGACTTTGTGACTTGTCTTTTTGCTGCCTGATTGGGTAACGGTCCAGCCGTAGAGGTCCCAATCGCCCAACCATATTGCATCCCTGAGTTTTAAAGGGGTGAGCTCATCCATTTCAAAAAAATGTAGTCTGCTAGTAGTATCCTGCAAGGGGAGGTGGATAAAATTACCTTTTTTGCTCAAAGCTACTTCTGCCACTACAGGCCCCAAAGCATGAGAGGCAAGAAGTCGGCAGAGATCGGCTTTGCAGATGAGGGTGAAATCAAAGTTTACCTTGTCTGTTTCACTTGACCAAAAACCCTTACCACTTGCTTTTATGTCGATGGTATTAGGTAGTCTTTGTTCGCCCAGTGGAGCGACCTCAGAGATCTGCATGGGCGTAAAAGTGGCAACAGGGGTGCAGCCGCTAAAAAGAAACAAAGTGAAGGCCGTAATAACAGTTCCATAGGCCTGAAGCCCTTTAATTGGCTGCCAAGTTTTTTCCATAGATACTCTGGTAGAGGTAATAGGATTTCATCACTTTTTTGACGTAGTTTTGAGTTTCGTGAAAGGTAATTCCTTCCACAAAGTAGTCAATGTCTTTTTGCCCAACGGACTTTCGCCAACGCTTTACATGGGTTCCCCCGCCATTGTAGGCGGCAAGGGTGTGAAAAGGGTTACCATCGTAAGTTTTCAACAGGATGTTTAGGTAGGCAGAACCCAGTTTAAGGTTTAAATCAGGATCAGTTAGGTTGCGTCTTCTAACACCTCTTGTTCTGGTCCTGCGACCCACATATCTAGCCGTGGCAGGCATTAACTGTAACAGGCCCACTGCGCCAGCATGGGATTTTACATAAGGACGAAATCGAGATTCTTCCCTCATCACAGCATAAACTAAAAGCTCGCTTACCTTGGACTTTTCTGCGTGAATTTTGACCTTTTCCTGAAAGGCTAGAGGGTAATTGAGTGGCAGTATAAAGTGTTGGCCATAAAAATCATCGCCTATCAACTCATCAAAATTGGTTACTACTAAGCGGTGAAAAGTGTAGTATCTCTTGTGTTTTTGTAAGAGTTCCCCAAGGTGATCGAACCAAGTGATGTCTTTTAGGGCTTCAGCTTCATACTTGATTACATTGTCGGCCAAATGGGTTTTGTTCGTAGAATATAAAAGATCTAAAAAAACAAAAAGATAGTTTTCTTCAGGGGTAAGGGTTCTTCTTTTTGTGTCTAGGCCATTTACTAAATCGGCTGCAAAATATTGCTTGTATGGGCTAGAAAGCTCCTTGGATTTCAAACCATAATAGGTGAAAGGAAAACGCTCATAGCATTCTTTAACTTTCATGTTTTTTATCAAGTTTAATTTGTGGGTCCAGTAGCAAAACTTTGCGCCATCGCGCGTTTTAGGAAATTTAAACTCTTTGGCCCAAACGGCTATGTGCAGCATGGCTTTAACCTGATCTTGTTCATTGTAGATCATCATGCGTTTCCACTGGGTACTGACCAATTCTTTCGGGGACAAAGAATCTAGGTTAATTTGATTATATAGGTTCAGCGCTGTTAGGAATTTCTCTTTATTATAGTAGTAATCTCCTAGCTGTAAGGTCATTTCCTGGGCTTCCTCTAGGTAGTCCATGGCCTTTAAACGATTTCGAATTTCTAGGGCCTTTGTAGGCTTGTTTTTCTTGAGTAAAAACTTAACACGCCATTTGTTTTCGGCAGCCACCTCAAACTCAAAAAAGAGTTTACTGGCTTCGTTATTTAGCACCCTTTCCCCTAGAGAATACTTGCGGGTTTTATAGATCACAGTAAAATAAAGGTCTCTTATTTCTAAAAAACCATCATGATCATGCTTTTTGTAAAAGTAGAGATAGCGTGGAAGTGTCCGCCTTAAATAGGTATAATTTTTGTATTTTTTTTGAGCGGTCAAATGCTTGAAGATAACCTGAGTATACTTTGACGGGTTATTCATCGCAAAGTCTAGGGTCTTTCTAACCGACTTTGGGATTTGGCTTACATCGCCTTTCTGCCAAAGTTGGAGTACGATTCTCTTGCGTAAAGGGTTAGTTTTTTTTATACTAGATAAGAGAAGCAAAAGAATTTTGGTATCTTCTTTAAACTTTGGATATTTCTCAGTTATTTGGCCTAGAGATCGATATAGATGCTTCTTGTCTGGGTAATTTTTGTAATGTTTTAAGAGGATATTTCTGATGGCTCTTCTAAAATAAGGGCTATTGGTTTCTTTTGGAAGGTTTGAAATGGTATCTAAGAGCTGACTGTATGATTTATTTTTGGCCAAAAACTGTAGATGCTCAAAGGCCATTATGTTCTGTACAGGGCCAGTGGATATAGCCTTTAGACTTTCTAAAACCTCTCTCGCTGCGGTTGTTTTTTTAAGCTTTCCTAAGGACAGGTAAAGTAAATATTGCTCTTGTTGGCTAAAGGATTCCAGTTTGGGAGTGGGGTACTGCTTTACGACTTTAGCGTATTCTTTTTCCTGAAAATTTTGAACCCCTTGACCATAATTGGATTTGGATGCCAATAATGGTTGTGTTGATGAAAAGAGAACAAGTAAAATGAATAAAAATTTGGTCATTTGATGGAAAAAATACGCTTAAATTTTGAGCCTGGAGATCATAACTACCAGCCAGTGGATCCCTTCAGTAATCCCTATAATAAGAGATCACTAGCTGCGAATGTTACCTACGGAAAAATGGGGCCAAAATTTCAGAAAATTGAGGATTCTACCTATGATCTCAAATTTTATAATTACTCTAATCTTTACTCTGACCGCAAGTTAAAACCAAGGTATCAAATCAACCCCAAGGTGAAAAGAGAAGTCATCAAAAAAGAATTTTTGATTGGAAATTCTGTTCGTTCCGATTTTTTATTAAAGTCTTATTTGGGTAAATTCTTAAACGATATTAAGGAGGACCGAGATGGCCTAGAGCGGCAAGCCTCAAAGCTTTACGAGGTTTGCAGACAGAATGATTTTAAAGTGGAATGGGTGGAATCCTTTAGAGGGATAAAGAATTTTGAAGAATTCTATCAGCTGATCGACTCCTTGATTTTAAAGGCGGGAGCCTTTCAATTTGAATTAGCCGTCAGCGCTATATTAATCTACACAAATCGCATCGGGCCAGAAAGCTCATATTGATTTCTCATGAGCATCTTTTGCTCCAGATTCGACTCTTTTAGCTCCAAAAAACTAAGAAATTCCTGCGATTGATGCCTCAATTTGATGCATTTACTGCATGAAATACTAAGAAAAGGCACCAAAATATCACGAAGTTGCAGCTATTTCTCAGGAGTTGTTGACTAATCTAGATTTGTTCCGCTCCTTTTTAAAGTTCAAAAATGAGGGAACTCGAGGCTGGTTCCAGTGGGGTAAATTAAGAAATTTCTGGAATTCATGCATCAATTTGATGCATTTACTGCACGAAATACTAAGAAATGGCACTGAAATATCACGAACCTGCATCTAAATAGCAGTGTTTTTGGTGGATCTTAGCTCTAACCACTCATTTACTTCCGCAAATGGGAAAAGGTAGAATTGCTTTTCTGTCGCAGTGAATATTGGGAGAGTTGATTTTTGGCGATTCAAAAAAATCCAGGTCAGAAATCCCAAATAAGAGAACTCATCAAAAATTCCCGATTAGATACCCAAGATTAGAAGTCGTAGATTGAAAATCACAAGTCAGAGAACTCGAGCTCCGAATCAGAGGGCAAGAACAGGGGGGGGAGAATTGTAGTCTTATGGGTCAGAAAAAAGAGATTTGGCCAGAGCAGGAGTCTGGAGGGGGGGGGAGTTTTTAGGAGCAGCAAATTTTATACAAAAAAAAACCAGTTTTCACTGGTTTTTTTCGCAGGTTCAAGAGAGGTCTAATCACGATCTTTTGTGATAGTTCCGGTCCTCCCGCCTCTTCCAAGGCTAAAGAAATTGGCCGAGGTTCTCTATCCCTCGTTTTCCGTGGCCTTTGGGTCTTCCTTTGTAGCCTTTGCTGCAGGTTTTTTTGCAGTAGACTTTGCATCCGCATCATCTGCCTTCGTAGCTGACTTTGCTTCTTTTGTCTCAGCGGCTTTTTTAGGAGCTGCTTTCTTCGGAGTTTCTTTCTTTAGCTCTTCAGTTACTTCAGCAATTTTTGCCTTTGCAGGCTTGGCTGCTGGAGCTTCTTCGCTAAGACCAACCATTTGGATTAAAGCCATATCCGCGTTATCACCTAAACGATTACCTGTTTTGTAGATGCGGGTATAACCACCATTTCGGTCTTGGTATAGTGGGCCGTACTCGTTAAAAAGTTTGGCTACTACGTTTTTTTCCTGAACAAACGATAAAGCTTGTCTTCTGGCATGAAGATCGCCTCTTTTTGCTAAGGTGATCATCTTGTCGAATTCTTTTCGCATTTCTTTGGCTTTGGTTACTGTGGTCTTAATTTGACCATGCTTCAGTAACGATGTAACTAAGTTGCGCATTAGGGCTTTTCTATGGGCCGTTGTACGTCCTAGTCTTTTGCCTGCCTTTAAGTGTCTCATGTTCTCTTTTTTGGAAAAATAATTGGCTAATTAGTCTTTATGCTCAAAGTGATCAAGCTTCATGCCTAGGGTTAACCCCATGCTGGCAAGTACTGTCTTGATTTCTTGTAACGACTTACGTCCAAAGTTTTTAGTCTTTAACATCTCTGCTTCAGTTCTCTGAACCAAATTGCCGATCGTTTCGATCTTAGCATTTTGTAAACAGTTGATAGAACGAACAGAAAGCTCTAATTCATTTACGCTTCTATAAAGATGAGGATTCTCAAAGGGCTTTTCTTCGTCTTTGATCTCTTCTTCAAGAGGCTCGATTGCTTCTTCATCAAAATTGATAAATGGAGTAAAGTACTCTTTGATGATTTTAGCTGCGTAAGCAATTGCATCATCAGGGTGTACGCCACCATTTGTCCAAAGTTGAAAATTTAACTTATCAAAATCTGTCTTTTGTCCAACTCTCGTATTGGTAATTTCGTAGTTTACCTTTTTAATAGGAGAGTGGTTTGAATCTAAAAAGATAGTACCAGTAGGCAAATCAGGGTCGTTGTTTTCTTCAGCAGAAATAAAACCTCTGTTATGCTTAACAAATAAAGTCATCTCAAGGGTTGAACCTTCATCAAGGTGACAGATTACATGATCTGGGTTCATCACTTCTACTTTACTAAAAGTAGAGATGTCGCCAGCAGTAACAACTTTAGGGCCTTCAGCAATTAATTCAAGGGAAAGATCTTCTTCCACAAGTTGCTTTAGTTGAAGTTGCTTAACGTTTAACATTACCTGTAAAACGTCTTCTCTGATACCTTTGATGGTCTCAAATTCGTGAGATACACCTTCAATCTTTACACCGTAAACGGCGCTTCCTCTGAGTGAAGAAAGTAGTACACGCCTTAAAGCGTGACCAATGGTTATACCAAAACCCTTGTGTAAAGGGTCTAGTGAATAACGACCGTAAAACTCATTCACTTCATCACGTTCAACAGAAAGTGATGAGGGAATATTTAGGCCTTCCCACTGCTTTTGAAACAAAACATCTGAATTTTCCATAGCTTATCTTGAGTAAAGTTCGACAATTAACTGTTCCTGGATTGGAATGGTGATTTGTTCCCTTGTAGGGGTATCAACCATACGTCCAGACAATTTTGCACGATCAACAGAAAGCCATCCTGGAGTCATACCCTTTCTTTCGGCAGCTTCAGAGGCTACTTTAATAGATGCAACATTTTCGCTTTTAACACGAACAGAGATTACGTCTTCTTTTCTTACTTGTACGGAAGGAATATTACATTTCTTACCGTTAAGTTCAATGTGTGAGTGTTTCACAAGTTGTCTAGCTTCAGCTAGAGAACGAGAAAACCCAAGGCGGAAAACAATGTTATCCAAACGGCCTTCTAAAATGATAAGCAAGTTTTCACCAGCCTTACCTTTTTTGTTAGCAGCTGCCTTATAGGCAATTCTAAATTGTTTTTCTAAAAGCCCATAAATGCGCTTAACCTTCTGCTTCTCTCGAAGCTGAATTCCATATTCACTCATTTTCGCACGTCTGGCTGTTGGGCCATGCTGACCTGGAAAATATTGTCTTTTGTCTAGTGAGCACTTCTCACCGTAACAGCGGTCACCCTTTAAAAAGAGTTTCAACTGCTCTCGACGGCAGAGTCTACAAACGGACCCGCGGTATCTTGCCACTGGTTACTCCTAACTTTAAATTAAATTCTACGTCTTTTTGGTGGTCTGCATCCATTGTGGGGTACAGGCGTCACATCTTTAATTACATTCACGCGAACGCCTGAATTTGCGATTGCTCGCAAGGCTGATTCACGTCCAGAGCCGGGGCCCTTAACTACTATATCGCAAGATCGTAACCCGTGTTCTTGGGCTTTTTTAATTGCGTCTTCACCAACTAGACGAGCGGCAAAAGGAGTAGACTTTCTAGATCCTTTAAATCCGTGCATTCCAGTAGATGACCAGCAAACTACGTTTCCACTTGCATCAGCAACGCTGACAATTGTGTTGTTGAAAGTAGCAGAGATGAAAACAATACCGTTGCCGATATTCTTTTTCTCTTTTTTCTTCCCAACTTTTTTCCTAGGTGCAGCCTTAGCCATCAATCAACCTCTATTTCTTTTTAGATACAGCTAGCTTCTTCGGCCCTTTACGGGTTCTAGCATTTGTTTTTGTTCTTTGACCGTTAACAGGCAAAGATCTTCTGTGCCTTAAGCCTCTGTAACAACCAAGATCAACAAGTCTTTTGATGTTCATGCTGACTTCTCTTCGAAGATCACCTTCAACTATTAAAGCCTTGATGATTTCTCGGATAGTGTTGACTTGACCTTCTTCCAGATCTTTAATTTTTGTATTAGGGTCTACCTTAGCTTGTATGCAAATTTTAGTAGCAGTAGTACGACCAATCCCATGGATATAGGTTAGGCCAATTTCTGCTCTTTTGCGTACAGGTAGATCGATTCCAGCGATGCGTGCCATAATCCTTAACCTTGTTTTTGCTTATGTTTTGGATTCTCGCAGATAACTCTGAGAACGCCCTTTCTTTTTACCATTTTGCACTTAGGGCAAATTGGTTTTACTGATGCTCTTACTTTCATTTTTATTTGTTGCGGTATGTGATCCGCCCCCTTGTTAAATCATAAGGAGAAATTTCGACTGTAACCTTGTCACCTGGAAGGATTCGAATATAATTCATTCTCATTTTTCCAGAAATGTGAGCAAGGAGTACATGCTTGTTTTCAAGTTCGACCCTGAACATGGCATTTGGTAAAGATTCGAGAACCTTCCCTTGCATTTCGATCGATTCAGTCTTAGACAAACAAACTCCTAATTACAGTTCAGACGATTATCGCCTAAAAATACAAACTAATTTTTGACAATAACACCGCTTTAGAGCTTTAGCAACCCTAAAGATTAATTTTCCAGTGCTATTAATATTCTTTTGGTAATTTCATCGAAATCACCACTAGCTGCGATCTGGTCTAGTTTTCCCAGGTCACGATAATACTCTATCAAGGGCGATGTAAGCTCTTGGTAGCTTTTCAAACGAACTCGAATATGTTCCTCGAAGTCGTCTGGTCTTTGGATTAAGTCCCCCTCACATTTACCACATTTACCTGCAACCTCGGGAGGTTTAAAGGATATATGGTATTCTTCGCCGCAATTCCCACAAACACGCCTACCGACTAATCGGGTGACGATCTCATCAAAATCAACGTCTAAGAAGATCACAGAATCAAGCTCGATATCCTGAGCTTCCATCATAGACCTTAAAGCCTCTGCCTGGGGCTGTGAACGGGGAAACCCATCCAACATAAAGCCTTGCTCGCAGTCTTCCTCTAAGATCCTTTCAGCAATGATTCCGATCATGATCTGATCGGGAACCAATTTGCCATGATCCATATATTCAGCAGCCTTCAGCCCAATGGGCGTCTGCTGCTTCTTCGCATTCCGGAGCATATCGCCCGTGGAAAGCTGTGGGATGTTATATTTTTTTCCAACTCGTTTTGACTGAGTGCCTTTGCCACTACCTGGCGCACCGAAGAATATAATTCTCATAGTGCAACGCTAGTAATTTCGTTTGCGCTTTTTACTCTTCTTAGTAAAACCATCATAGTTTTGGTTTAGCAAAAAGGTTTCAATCTGTTGGACAGTATCTAAAGCGACACCTACCACAATCAAGACTGCTGTACCGCCGAAGCTAAAAGGCACCTTAAAGTAAAGGTACAAGATGCTAGGCATAACGCAGATTATTGAAAGGTAGATCGCGCCACCAAATGTAAGTCTGGTTAGTACGAGGTTAAGGTACTCTGCAGTTTTCTGACCCGGTCTGATACCAGGAATAAAACCGCCATGGCGTTTCAATTCTTCAGCAATCTTCATAGGGTTATACTGTATAGCCGTATAAAAGAAGCAAAAGAAAAAGATTAAAGCCACAAAAACAATATTGTATAGCATTCTTCCAGGCATCAATTGAGATCCAATTGATTGCACCCACTCAATTTGAGTAAAGCCAGTGATGGTAGCTGGAAAAGCTAAAATACTACTTGCGAAAATCGGAGGAATCACACCTGAAGCATTAATCTTAAGGGGTAAATGGCTATGCTGACCACCAGTCATCCTATTGCCTTGCATTCGCTTGGCATACTGGACCGGGATCTTGCGATTTGCTGTTTCAAAGTAAATAACAGCGCCAATCACACCAACAATGATCACAGCAACGAGTAAAATCACAAATAATGTAATTTCACCTGTTTGCATCAAAGACCATGTTTGAAGAGATGCAGCAGGAATTCCAGTTACGATACCAGCAAAGATAATTAAGCTGATTCCGTTTCCAATTCCACGTTCACTAATTTGTTCCCCAAGCCACATAACAAAGGCCGTACCAGCAGTTAAGGTTAGAATGGTTAGAGATCTAAATCCCCAAACACTCATGTCCGTCATCACTACCTTTTGGCCGCCGAGCCCCATTGATTCTAAACCAACAGCAATGCCGAAGCCTTGGATGATGGAAAGAACAATAGTACCGTATCTTGTGTACTGGGTAATTTTTTTCCGCCCTGACTCCCCTTCTTTTTGCAAACGCTCTAAGAAAGGAAAAACTGCAACCATCAACTGAATGATAATTGAAGCAGAAATATAAGGCATAATACCTAAGGCAAAAATTGTCATATTTGCTAAGGCGCCACCAGAAAACATATCTAAGTGACTGAGTAAGCCTCTGCCACTAGAATTAAAAAATGCAGCCAAAGCTGCAGAATCGATTCCTGGTATAGGAATATGACAGCCGATGCGAAATACTATAAGCATCCCCAAAGTGAACAGAATTCGACTTCGGAGTTCTTCGATTCGGCTAATATTCTTAAATGTTTCTAGCATTGACATAAGATGCTAACCCTACGCTTTTTCAGATGAAATTAACTCGACGGTACCGCCAGCTTTTTCGATCTTTTCTTTAGCAGAAGCGCTAATCTTATCAACTTTGACAGAAATCTTAGATTTGATGTCACCGTTACCTAAAACTTTTAAAGGAAGCTCTTTTCTAGAAACTAAACCAGCAGCTCTCAATGCTTCCACATCGATTAACTTAGACTTGTCTAGCTTTTCGCAAAGCTCAATTTCAGAAACATTTACAGTTAGAAACTCAGTTCTAAAAATGTTGGTGAAACCTCTTTTTGGTAAGCGGATATGAAGAGGCATCTGGCCACCTTCAAAACCAATTCTTTTTGTAGAGCCTGAGCGCGATAAATAACCGTTATGCCCACGACCACACGTCTTTCCATCAGTAGAACCTGGTCCACGACCAACTCTTTTCCGGTTTTTTCTTGCGCCTGGGGCGTTTTCAAGATTTTGCAACATGGTTGTATCCTATTTAGCTACGCACTCACCTGTACTAGGTGGCTCACTTTATTAATCATTCCCCGAACTTCAGGGGTGTCTACTAAGGTCTTTGATTGACCAATTTTTTTTAAACCCAAGCCTTTCACATTAGCTTTTTGCTTGATCGTACTACCGATTGTGCTTTTGACAAGGGTTACTGTGACTTCTTTACTCATCTTAGAAATCCATACTGCAAACTGATTTGATATCTTTACCACGTCGGGCAGCGATATCAGCAAAGCTTTTTAGGTTATTAAGCCCATCAACTGTACTACGTACCAAGTTGTGTGGGTTACTACTACCCATGGCTTTTACGTTGATATCATGAACACCAACACATTCCATTACCGCACGAACTGGGCCAGCTGAGATAATACCACTTCCCGGAGGGGAGGGCTTCATCAAAACTTTAGCAGCACCGTGGTGGCCAATGATCTTGTGAGGGATTGTATTTTTATAAAGGGCAATATTCTTAAAAGTCTTTTTGGCCTGCTCGGATCCTTTGCGCACAGCCTCAACTACTTCGTTTGCTTTACCTAAGCCAAAGCCCACGCGGCCTTTACCATCGCCTACTACAACTAGTGCAGAAAAGCTAAAGCGACGACCACCCTTAACGACCTTAGAAACCCTTTTGACTTCGACAACTTTTTCGACTAAGTCACTTACTTCTTTTTCAGCCAAAACTTACTCCTAATAATTAAAACTTGATTCCCGCTTCGCGAATACCGTCAGCAAGGCTTTGAACCCTACCATGATAAAGGTACCCATTACGGTCAAAAAGAATACTTTCGATACCCTTTTCTTTTAACTCTTTTCCAAATAACTCACCCAATTTCTGAGCGGCTTCTTTGTTACCACCATTACCTTTGATCTCTTTCTTTACAGCTTGTGACAAGCTGGAAACAGAGGCTAAGGTCTTACCGTTACTATCATCGATAGCTTGAGCATAGATGTGCTTTGCAGATCTAAAAACACTCACACGTGGGCGTTCTGTCGTTCCGGTCAGCTTACTTCTTATGCTAGCTTTCTTTTTTTGTCTTGTGACAATTCTTTTCTTTGCAGCTTCCATAATTACTTAGCACCTTTACCAGACTTACCAGCTTTTCTACGGATAACTTCACCTTCAAAGTGAATACCCTTGCCCTTGTAAGGCTCTGGTGGTCTATATTTTCTGATTTCTGCACAAACCTGCCCTAGAACCTGCTTATCGCAGCTTGTTAGGGTGATTTTAGTGTTGTTCTCAACTTGACCCTTAACATTTGCAGGGAGTTGATACTCAATTGGGTGAGAGTAACCTAGGTTTAACGTAAGTTTCTGGCCTTGCACTTGAGCGCGATAACCAACACCGATTAAGTTTAGTACTGAAGTAAATCCAGTGGTAACGCCTTCAACCATGTTTTTAATGATTGCACGAGCGGTTCCACCCATCATGCGGCCTTCTTTGATATCAAAGTCAGCTACAACGAGGATTTCTTCTTTATCTAGTTTCAAAGTTACTGCTTCATTGGGCTCATAGCTCATTTCGCCATTTGGGCCTTTGAAGGTAACAATGTTGTTTTTAAGTTCCGCTTTGACTTTTGAGTCAAAAGAAACAGGTAGTTTACCAAGTCTTGACATCTCTTCCCCTTACCAAACTTCGCAGAGAACTTCACCACCAACCTTGTTCTTTCGACAGGTTGCATCGCTGAGTACTCCTTGAGAGGTTGAGACAATTGCAATACCCTGACCGTTAAGTACAGGTGCAATTTCTTTAAAACCTTTATGTATACGTAAACCAGGCTTACTAACGCGATTAATCTTTCGAATTGCGTTATCACCTTCACGGTCGTATTTTAAGTTGATTGTTAGAAGCTTACCTAGCTCTAATTCTTCAACAGTATAATCTTCTACAAAGCCTTCTGTCTTTAGGACTTGGGCGATGTTTTCTTTTATCTTTGACGATGGGATTTTCACACTTGTGTGATCTCGTAAAATACTATTACGAATCCTCGTCAACATATCCGCTATGGGATCTGACATGGACATTAGTCTTCCTCTTGCCGTAAATTGTTTTAGTTACCAGCTTGCTTTAAGCACGCCAGGAAGCTGACCGAAACCTGCTCTATTTCGAAAACAGATTCTGCAGATACCAAATTTGCGGATGTAGCCCCGGGGCCTACCACATAATTTGCAGCGGTTCCTTTTTCTTACTTCAAATTTTGGTTCTTTTTTTGATCTTTCGATCCAAGATTTTTTAGCCATTTTTAATTTTTCCGAAAGGGAAATCCAAATTGTGTAAGTAGAGCCAAACCTTCATCGTTTGAATCTGCACTTGTCACAATGGTGATGTTCATTCCCCGAATTTTATCAATCTTGTCGTATTCAACTTCTGGGAAAACTAATTGTTCCTTTAAACCCAAGGTATAGTTTCCGTTTCCATCAAATGCTTTTTGACTGACGCCTTTAAAGTCTCTTACACGAGGTAGAGCTACTGAAATCAGACGCTCTAAAAATTCGTACATTCTTTGTCTTCGTAAGGTTACACTTACTCCAATAGTCATGCCCTCTCTTAGTTTGAAGCTTGCAATCGATTTTTTTGATTTGCGATCAGTACATTTTTGCCCGCTAATTTGGCTTAAATAGTCATGAATGACGTCCAAACATTTTGGGTTTTGTACAGCTTCACCTGCACCAACGTTGATCACAATCTTTTCGATTTTTGGGATCTGGTGCACGTTTTTATAGCCAAACTTCTCTTTTAGAGAAGGGGCAACTTCTTTATGGTATTTATCAAATAACCTAGCCACTTATATCTCCTAGTTGGCGGAATTGCCGGTTTTAGCAAAAATACGTTTCTTGCTACCGTCTTTGGCCACTTCAGTTTTTACTCTTTCCCCTTTGCCGCTTTTTTCATTAAAAAGCAAAACATTGGAATAGTGAATTGGCGCTTCAAATTTATCAATACGACCTGGGCTATCAGCGCCTTGAGGTTTAACGTGCTTGGTGACGATGTTCACACCAGCAACAACCACACGAGCTTTCACACGGTCAATATTAAGAATCTCACCTTTAGCGCCTTTGTCTTTACCAGCGATCACCGTTACAGTGTCACCTTTTTTTAACTTAAGCTTTAAGCGCTTTGGTTCTTGTTTAGTCTTTGTCATGGCTTTCCTTTAAACTACTTCAGGTGCGAGAGAAACGATCTTCATAAAGTTCTTCGCACGAAGTTCTCTAGCTACAGGGCCAAAGATACGTGTACCAATAGGCTCTAATTTCGCATTAAGTAACACAGCTGCGTTACCATCAAAACGAATTACAGTCCCATCTTTTCTTTGTGTAGGGTAAGAACAGCGAACAATCACAGCCTTTACCACTTCACCTTGCTTTACTTTACCTTGTGGTGAAGCATGCTTAACACTTGCAACGATCACATCACCAGGATGAGCATAACGTCTATGAGACCCGCCCAACACTTTGATACACATGATCTCTTTTGCGCCGCTGTTGTCAGCGACTTCCATTCTAGATTCAGTTTGGATCATAGTTTACCCTTTAGGCTATACAGCCTTGGTGACTACTTCAAGAAGACGCCAGCACTTATCTTTGCTAAGCGGCTTGCATTCGATCAGCTTAATCTGATCGCCTGAAGTACATTCGTTGTTTTCATCGTGAACCTTGTACTTTTTAGACTTGGTTACGGTTTTCTTGTATAGTGGGTGCTGAATACGGCGTTCAACTAGAACAACCGCTGTCTTATCCATCTTGTCGCTAACGACAACACCTTGGAGAACTTTCTTTCTCCGTTCCATTACTTTTGCTTCACTCATGATTAATTACTTGTTTGAATCTTTTCGTTTAGCACAGTTTTTGCTCGGGCAATATCGCGACGAGTCTTTTTTATAACGGAAGTATCTTCCAACTGCCCTAAGGTCTTGTTACAGTTCAGACGAAAGAGGTTTTCTTCCAAGCTTTCAATCTTTGCTCCGAGATCCTTCTCACCCATCTGACGAAAATCAGCTGCTTTCATGATTTCCTCTCGATGATTACAGTTTTAATAGGTAGTTTGTGTTGCGCTAAGCGAAAAGCTTCTCTTGCTACAACTTCATCTACTCCGTCGATTTCAAAAAGAATTCGACCAGGCTTGATTACGCTAACCCAATGGTCAACACTACCTTTACCCTTACCCATCCGTGTTTCGGCTGGCTTGCTGGTAATTGGCTTGTCTGGAAAAATTCTAATCCAGATTTTACCTGCTCTCTTTACGTGTCTTGTCATAGCACGACGAGAAGCTTCAATTTGACGACTTGTAATGAAACCGCGGTCAATTGCTTGGATTGCTAAAGAACCAAAGTTTATCTCTGATCCGCCTTTAGCGTTTCCACGGTTCTTACCTTTCATCACCTTTCGGTGTTTTGTTTTAGAAGGCATTAACATGGTTATTTCTCCTTCGTAATCGGTTTTTTAGGTCTTCTGCGCTTCTCAGGCCGTGGGGCGTGATTGTCAGAAGCCTTAGCATCTCTAAAGATCCACACTTTAATTCCGATCAAGCCGTATAATGTATGGGCTTCACAGACAGCGTAGTCGATGTTGGCTTTTAAAGTATGTAAAGGAACCTGACCATCGTGAATCCACTCTGTACGAGCCATTTCAGCACCGTTAAGGCGGCCAGAAACCATAATTTTACAACCAATCACATTGTAGCGCATAATATTCTGAAGAGTCTTTTTCATAACTCGTCTAAATGCAACACGTCTCTCTAACTGCTGAGCAATAGAGTCAGCAACTAATTGAGAATTAGTCTCAGGTCTTCTAACTTCTTTAATATTTAAAGTTAAATCCTTCTGACTAACCAAGTTGATTAGTTTCTTTTTAATCTTGTCAGCTTCTTCGCCTTTACGACCAATAATAATACCAGGTCTTGCAGCGTGAATGTTGACTTTTAAGCTTTTAGCAGCTCTTTCAATTGATACTTCTGCAATACCTGCGTTTTTCAGGGTCTTGCGGATGTAGTCTGTAATCCTGAAATCTTCTTGTAGAAGTTCAGGATAATTCTTATCAGCATACCAGTTGGATTGCCATGATTTGCAAATACCCAACCTAAGGCCGATGGGGTTAACTTTCTGTCCCAAGGTTTCTCCTTTGTTAGCCTACGGCCAATATGATGTGGCTGGATTTTTTTACAATCAAACAACCTCGGCCCATAGCGCGTGCGCGCATTCTTTTTAGGCTTCTGGCTTGATCAACTCTTGCCTCTGTAATGAACAACTCATCTGGATTGATACTGTTGTTTTTTTCCATTGCGTTAGCTACAGCTGACTTTAAAAGGTCAAGCATGATTGGATTAGAGCGTCTAATAGTATGCTCTAAAATTGCTAAGGCTTGGGTTACGTTCATTCCACGAATCTGGTCCACAACTAAGCGGGCCTTTCGAGGAGCAACACGGGCATTTTTAGCGCTTGCTGTTGCAATGCTTACCCTGTTTTTATTGTTTTTATTCGCTTTCATTTCTATTTCTTCCCACGTTTGTCAGATTTTGAAATGTGTCCACGGTAAGTACGAGTTGGTGAAAACTCACCAAGCTTGTGTCCAACCATGTTTTCAGTTACAAAAATGGGGATAAATTTATTCCCATTGTAGACAGCTACGTTTAGGCCGACGAAATCAGGTAGAATTACTGACCTTCGTGACCAGGTCTTGATCACTTTTCTATCTCCGGCATCTTTAGCTGCAGCGCACTTTTTTAGTAAGTGATCATCTACAAATGGGCCTTTCTTCAGGGATCTTGGCACAGTAATACTCCTTATTTCCGTCTTGAAACGATATACTTATCGGTTCGTTTGTTTGATCTAGTTTTGGCGCCTTTGGTTGGCTTACCCCAAGGTGTTACAGGGTGTCGGCCGCCACTTGTGCGTCCTTCACCACCACCGTGTGGGTGATCTACTGGGTTCATTACAACACCACGTACAGTTGGTCGAATTCCTTTATGTCGGCTCTTACCAGCTTTACCTACTTTAATTAAGTTGTGGTCTGCATTTCCAACGCTTCCGATTGTTGCTCTGCATTCTAAAGAAATTAATCTAACTTCACCACTTCTTAACTTTAAGTTAGCGTAGTTACCTTCCTTAGCCATCAAAGTAACGCCTGTTCCAGCGCTTCTTGCGATTTGACCGCCCTTAAGAGGCTTCATTTCAATGTTGTGTAATGTGGTTCCTAGTGGAATGTTCTTTAAAGGCATAGTGTTGCCGATTTTGATTTCTACTTGGTCCCCGCTGATGATTTCGTCGCCAACATTAATTCCCGCAGGAGCTAAAATATAACGCTTCTCACCATCTAAATAATTGATTAGGCAGATTCTAGCAGTCCTGTTCGGATCATACTCAATCGTTGCCACTCTACCAGGAACTCCAAATTTATTTCTTTTGAAGTCAATAACCCTGTATTGTCTTTTGTGTCCACCACCTCGGTGGCGTACAGTAATTCTACCGTGATTGTTTCTACCGTTTGTCCTAATTTTAGGCTCAAGTAGACTTTTCTCCGGTTTGCTGGTTGTGATCTCGTCAAAACCAGAAACACTCATCCCGCGGAGGCCCGGGGTCGTTGGTTTATACTTTTTGATACTCATTGTCTTAGACCTTTAGCTTTAAGTTACGGGGTTAACCACCTTCAAAATATTCGATGCTGTCACCTTCTTTTAAGGTAACGATGGCTTTCTTCCAATCAGAGCGTTGGCCCTGAATTAACCCTTGACGTTTCTTTTTGCCTTTCACGTTAAGTGTATTAACGTTTTCAACAGTTACGCTAAAGATTTTCTCAACAGCTTTCTTCAATTCAATCTTTGTAACATCCCCGCGAACTTTAAAAACAACTTTGTTGTTCATTTCACGCATGTACATTACTTTTTCAGTAATATAAGGCTGCTTTATTAGTCGGTATTGGCTTGTCATTTCAACAGTCTCCCTTCCACTTCTTCTAGTGCATCCTTAGTGATGAGTAGCTGAGTATGGTTTAAGATATCATAGACATTTAAACTTCCAACGTGCTTGATCATCAAATTTTGAAGATTGCGGCTGGCTTTTAAAAAGTTGTCGTCTGCTGTAGAAAATACAACAAGTGCTTTGCTTAGATTAAGTCCACTTAGCTGAGCCACTAGATCTTTTGTCTTAGGTGTCTTAGCAGTTAACTCGTCGATTACAAATAATTGATTCTGGCGAATTTTCTCACCGATCACGCTTATTAGAGCCTTAGTCTTAGCTTTTTTATTGATTTGGATACTATGGTCACGAGGGGTCGGGCCAAAAACAACACCACCAGATCTTCGGTGAGGTGCCTGTGCATTACCCTGTCGAGCGTTACCAGTTCCTTTTTGACGGAATAATTTTTTTCGAGAACCTGAAACTTCTCCTCTAGTCTTGACCGAGTGGGTCCCTTGGCGAAGTGATGCCATGTAGGCAACAACTGCGTCTTTAACTAGATGAGGCTGTAGCGGAGCAGTTGCAATCGAATCATGCAACTCTAGCGTACCAGTCTCTTTGTTCTCCAGGTTTACTACCTTGAGAGTAGCCATTGTATGTCCTTTATTGTCGTCCCTTAGCTAAAAAGCAGTGGGGCATAGTGCAATGGTTTTTGTAGTAACGAATTACTACAAATTTCTTATTTAAATGTAAGTCTTTTTAGTTAACTTTAATATCTACCTGTACGCCAGCTGATACGTCAAGCTTCATTAAGCTATCCATAGTCTGGGGGGTAGTTTCAGTTATGTATAAAAGTCTTTTGTGAGTGTTGATGCCAAACTGTTCACGAGACTTTTTGTTCACGTGAGGTGAGCGCAATACACATATTTTCTGTTTCTTTGTCGGTAAAGGAACCGGGCCAACAACGTTGGCACCGCTTCTTTTTACGATAGAAACAATCTCTTTTACAGCCTTGTCTAATTGCTTAGGATCAAAAGCTTTAAAATTGACTCGAATCTTTTCGGTCATGAGTTCCTTTACTCGATGATTTCAGAGATAGTACCAGCACCAACAGTTCGGCCACCTTCGCGAATAGCGAAACGTAAACCTGGCTCCATAGCGATAGAACTAATTAATTCAACGGAGATAGAAACATTATCACCAGGCATAACCATTTCAGTTCCTTCAGGAAGCTGAACAATACCAGTTACGTCAGTTGTTCTGAAGTAAAACTGGGGGCGATACTTAGTAAAGAATGGAGTGTGTCTACCACCTTCATCTTTTGATAATACATAAATCTCTGCTTTAAACTTAGTGTGAGGAGTGATTGTACCTGGCTTGCAGATAACTTGACCACGCTCGATGTCGTCTCGTTTAAGACCGCGAAGTAAAATACCAACGTTGTCACCAGCTTCACCACGATCAAGCAGCTTGCGGAACATTTCCACACCAGTAACAGTTGTCTTTTGGTTTTCACGGATACCAACGATTTCGATTTCTTCACCAACTTTTACGATACCACGATCAATACGACCAGTAGCAACAGTTCCACGACCAGAGATCGAGAAAACATCTTCAACAGGCATTAAGAAATCTTTCTCAATTTCTCTAACTGGTAAAGGGATGTAAGAGTCAAGTGCGTCAACTAATTCTTGCATAGCTGCGTATTCTGGTGCAGTTGCATCAGTACTTTCGCAGTTCTGAACACCAAGAGCTGTACCCTTGATGATAGGAGTGTCGTCACCTGGAAAGTCGTACTCAGTAAGGAGCTCACGAATTTCCATTTCAACTAACTCTAATAATTCTTCGTCATCTACTTGATCAACTTTGTTCAAGAAAACTACGATATAAGGTACGCCAACCTGCTTAGCAAGTAAGATGTGCTCTCTAGTCTGAGGCATAGGGCCGTCAGCAGCAGATACTACTAAGATAGCGCCGTCCATTTGAGCAGCACCAGTAATCATGTTCTTCACATAATCGGCGTGACCTGGACAATCTACGTGTGCGTAGTGACGTGTGTCAGATTCGTATTCTACGTGAGCAGTTGCGATTGTAATACCACGCTCTCTTTCTTCTGGAGCGTTATCAATATCGGCATAGCCTTGAAACTCAGCCTTACCAGCTAGAGCCATTACTTTAGTGATACCGGCGGTCAAGGTAGTTTTACCATGATCGACGTGACCAATTGTGCCCACGTTAACGTGGGGCTTGTCTCGTTTAAATGTTTCTTTAGACATTAGTCTTCCCCAAAAGAAGGATGAGTCGTGTAATTACACAAAAAAATGATCATTAAAGGTTTTGGTTTAAACCTTTTCATAATGATCGAACATCATTGAAAATGTTGCTCTGCCCTGACTTAGGGAGCGCAAACTAGTAAGGTATCCAAACATTGTGGATAATGCAACCCCTATGATCAAAAGTTGCGTACCTTTTTTCTCTTCTATGCTCTGAACCCTTCCTTTTCGGGAGTTGAGGTCACCAATTATATCACCAGTAAAGTCTGGTGGGGTGGTAACTTCGACCCTCATAATGGGTTCAAGCTGCATTGCCCCTCCACTAATTAAGCATTTGCGCAAAGCTAAAGCCGCTGCAATCTTAAAAGCTTGTGGGTTAAATTCTTCGTCTTTGGTCTGTACGTCTTCAATGGTTGCCGCAACCTCAATAACAGGGTAGCCAGCAATTACACCAGAGGACAAACCGTCTTTCACACCCGCTTCAATTAAGCTTTGTAATTCTTGGTTAAGCTCAAGAGAAGAGTTGAATGAAATTGTATTCTCTTCTTTTTGTTCCAGAGGTTTCACAGAGATGGTTACACCTGCAAAACATGCCTTCCCTGCCATTGGCTTGTCAAAAACTTCCGTTTCTGTGGCCTTTTTGGCAATGGTTTCTCGGTAGGCAACTTGTGGTTTTCCTACGTTGACATCTAATTTAAATTCTCGTTTTAAACGATCAACTAAAATTTCCAAGTGCAACTCGCCCATTCCAGAGAGTAGCGTTTGGCCAGTTTCTTTATCTTTAGAAACATCAACAGAAGGGTCTTCCTTGATGAGTCTTTCTAAAGTCCCTTCCAATTTTTCGCTGTCGGCCTTGGTTTTAGGCTCAATAGCAATGGATATAACTGGTACAGGTGGTGTGATCTTTTCAAGAATGACTTCTTCATTCTTTCTGCAAATCGTATCGCCTGTGTGGGAAAACTGAAAGCCTGCAATAGCAACTATTTCGCCAGCAGTAGCTTCTTTAATTTCTTCACGTTTGTTTGCGTGCATTCTGAAGATCTTGCCAACTCGCTCTTTTTTATCCTTGATAGGATTGATGAGTTGTTCGCCCTGTTTCAGAGTGCCAGAGTAAATTCGAAGGAAACTAATAGTGCCTGCGAATGAATCTGTTTGTATCTTAAATACCAATGCAGCTAGCGGTTCAAGGGGATCTGCCTTTCTAGCAACAAGACTTTGGTCTTTTACACTCACGCCTTGGACAGGTTTAATGTCTAAGGGAGAAGGTAAAAAATCCAAAACCGCATCTAAGAGGGGTTGTACGCCTTTATTTTTAAAAGCAGAACCACCCACTACGGGAGTTATTTTATTTCCAATGCAAAGCTTTCGGATCACCTTAATGATGTCGTCAGGCTCTAGCGCCTCTTCTTCTAAAACCTTTTCCATAAGGTCGTCGTCAAAGAGAGTTAAGGTTTCTAGCATCTCTTCACGAGCTGCAGTTGCCTCTTCTTGGAAACTCTCAGGAATTGCTCCCCGAGTAACATCGAGTCCTAAGCTTTCTTCTGAAAAGCTAAGGGCTTCCATGTGGATCAAATCAATGACACCACTTAAATTTTCTTCCGCCCCCATGGGCAGATTGACAACTAAAGGTTCGGCGCCCAAAATCTCTTTGAGCTGGGCCACTGCGCCTTTGAAGTCGGCTCCTGTTCGGTCCATCTTATTGATGAAAGCGATTCGAGGAACTTCATAATGATCAGCTTGTCGCCATACTGTTTCAGACTGAGGTTGAACCCCGCTTACTCCACAAAAGACAACGACTGCGCCGTCTAACACTCTTAAAGATCGTTCTACTTCTAAGGTGAAGTCCACGTGTCCAGGGGTGTCAATAATATTTATTTGGTGCCGAGCCTTAACTGCGTTCTCTTGGGAGTTTTTTGCATGATCCCAGTAGCAAGTAGTCGCCGCTGCGGTAATGGTGATGCCCCGTTCTTGCTCTTGGGCCATCCAGTCCATTGTTGCTGCACCGTCGTGAACTTCGCCAATGCGATGGCTCACGCCTGTGTAATATAGAATCCGCTCTGTGGTAGTGGTCTTCCCTGCGTCAATATGAGCAATAATGCCTATATTGCGTAGTTCGGAAAGTTCCACCGTTTAATCCTAGAGACTGATTACCACATGTAATGGGCGAAAGCTCTGTTAGCTTCGGCCATTTTGTGGGTATCTTCTTTTTTCTTAACTGCACTTCCACGGTTATTGAAGGCGTCAGTCAATTCAACAGCTAGGTTTCCAGCCATAGATTTTTCATGCTTGTTCTTAGCAGCGTCAATCATCCAGCGGATAGCCAAGGCTACACGTCTGTCTTCACGAACTTCAACAGGGATCTGGTAAGTAGAACCACCAACTCTTCTTGAACGAACTTCCAAAGTAGGCTGAACGTTTTTCAAAGCAGTATAAAAAGCATCAATAGGCTTAGTTTCTGTTGCAGCTTCGGCTAGTTTTTCAACTGCACCGTAGAATATTTTTTCAGCAGCAGCTTTTTTTCCGTCTAGCATCAAGCAGTTAATAAACTTCGCTGCGACTAGGCTGCCGTATTTTGAGTCAGGAAGAATTTTTCTCTTCTCTGCACTATGTCTTCTGGACATGGCTTATTTTCCTTTCTTGGTGCCGTACTTACTACGACCTTGTTTACGATTTGCAACACCTTGTGTATCCAAAGTACCACGAATAACGTGATAACGAACACCAGGTAAATCTTTTACTCTACCGCCGCGAATCATTACAACACTGTGTTCTTGCAGGTTGTGGCCGATTCCGCCGATATAACTGGTTACTTCCATTCCGTTAGTCAAGCGCACACGAGCAACTTTTCTTAAAGCTGAGTTTGGCTTCTTTGGAGTGGTTGTATAAACACGAGTACATACACCACGTTTCTGTGGGCAAGCTTCAAGAGCTGGTACGTTACTCTTTTCGATCATTTTTTTACGTCCTTTTCGGACTAGCTGATTTAGCGTAGGCATTTTTTCCTATGTCGTAAAATTCGACTTTAACTATGGTAATTAATGTAATTCTGATTCGCAGGAGCCAAAGGCATTAGTCCCGCTAAAAGAGAACAAGTTAGCAATAGCTTTCTTTTGAGGCAAGGACTTTTTTATATTTTTTAAAAATACCCTAGTAAGGTTAGAGCCTGTCGACAAATAGCCTGCTTTTTCAGGGCCTTGGAAAAGAGTGCTTTTTCACAGTTTTTTAATATTTATGCACAGCAAAAGTAAGGTTTTGAACAGGCGCCGTTTTTACGTAAATGGGGATGATTCCTAAAATCCTGCCATCTTCTGTTTTCACCTCAACTCGCCACTCGCCACTGGGGAATTTTCTTTTTTTACTGTAACTTCTGTGGCCCACTTCTCGGCCACCACTAATTTCAAAACCAATTTTATCTCGCTCTATCCACTTGCGTTCCAATTTGTTCCAGTGCATCCAATGATGGTAAATTTTAGCTTTTAACAACCTTGGCGCAAAAATCGGCGTGAAAACAATAATCTGGTTGCTTTTGCTCCCTTTAATTTTATGAAAGGGTTGGTTGATCTCTTGCCAAAATAAATACCAAGGGGCCTTTTCATAGGTCAGGTTGTAAACCCCCTTTTTTATCTCTAATTTGTGGTAAACCCCTGGGTCTTTCAAGGCTAAGGGCACAGGGGGAATGAGGTTAAGGGAGTAAAGTAAATAAAAACCAAAAGCCAAAAAAGGCAGCATGACCGCCACTCGGCCCACCTGTTTAGGCCGTGGCATGAGGTAATATTGATGGTAAATCCCTAGCTGAGCGTAGATAAATACCAAGGCTAAAATGATAGCAGCGGCAAAGGTCCAAGGGGCCAAAATATCAAAAAGCATGGGCAGCATAAAAGCCAATAGGCTCGCTGTTACCAAATATTGCAGGGTAAATTGCAAGTAAGGATTGGAAAGGCTGCCTTCTAAAAACTCAACACTCAAGGTAAGACTGACTAATAATAAAACAAAGATTAGGTTTTGGCTTAGAGCGGCACTTTGGAAATAGTAAATGGTCATGGCGCTAAAAAGGCCACCAAAAACAAACTGCACCACCAAGGGGTAAGTATGTTGGTATTTGCCCAAGAGGCTATCTTGCAGCAAACCCTTATCTGCAATGCGCACTAAGGTCGTAAATATTATCAAAGCGGCCATGTAGATCAAAAGCTGCACGTAGGCCATTGGGTCATCTATACGGGCCAGAGTTAAGCTGTCCCAAGTGAAACCTAACGCAAAAGAGAAAAGCGGCCAGTACTGGCGTTTGTTTTGGGCCCACGCCCAAGCAGACTCTAGCTGCTCGTTTTCATCCTTTAGTTCTACGATTTTCTGTTTGAGATCCAACTTATCCTTCTTTCAGTTTACCTTATATATAAAGGTGCGATTTCACCTTATATATAGGGGCAATGTATTCACCCTAATATAGGGGCAATGTTTTAGTGAAGGGAATTTGCCCAAAATCAAGGATTGGGCGCTATTTTTTAAGACTTGAAAAAAGCGACCAAATCAGACCAAATTGTCGAACTTTCAATGCCCTCAAGGCCTAGGTATTTTTTGCCCTCCTTAAATTAGGTAAATTTTTATTGGCTCTAGGGCCTTGTGCGGCAGTAAATTCCTAGTCCAAAAAGTCGAAGAGGCAAGCCTTGCCGATTGGCTTAAGCAGTTGAATTTACTAGGTTAAATTTTTAAAATTGTGTGGCACAACCCTTGTAATAGATAAGGGTAAGAAATCAAATTCCAATTAATTCTAAAGTACAGGAAAGGGAATTCCGAAATTAAAAAGAAAGGGATGGAATGAGATTAACAACTAATAAACAAGACCTAATAAGAAATGGTAAAGAAAATGAAAATCGACTTAAAAAATACTAAAAGCCTACTAATAACCAGCTTGATGCTAATGATGATTTTAGCCGGATGCCAAGAGCCAGAAGCGGAAGTGGCAGAGACAACCCCAACGGTAGACTTGAACGTCGCCGTAGCCGTTACCAGCTCAGGGACAACAACTAACGACCCAAGGGTTGTTACCGACCCTACTGCCAACGTAGTTGAAGAAGGTTTGAGCCAGATTCTTTACCCCGATGGTAGAGCAACGGAGCTAGACCAGCCCTCATTTGCCTTTTTAGGCGCAGCCACAGACATCGACCGAGTGGAAGTTACAGTTACTGAGGCTCAAGTTAACTTAATCACTAGCCAGCCACTTGCCTACTCCATAACAGGCTATAGCGCTGTATTGCCAGCCCTACCCATCGGCAGTGAGATTGTTATTACTGCAAAGGGTTTGGATGTGACAGGAAAGGAGATCTACAATGGTAGCCAAACCTTAACCCTAGTTGGGACAGAAACAACCTTAGCGATCAACTTAAACCCAATTGACGACGGTAAAGAAAACACCTTGCCTAAGATCACAGCCGTAACCACCCCAGTGGAAATCGAAAGAGTAATGAACGGTGACGTTTCCATTACCGTTGCTGGTGCCGTAGGTGACTCATTTCAGTGTCAGTTTAACACAGATGTAAGCGGTGGATACTATACACCTGCTAACATTACCATTACCTTAGGGGCCACAACAGGAACTTGCGACAGTACCTACACTGCTCCTGACATGAAAGGAATCGTGACCCATGAAGTTGTAATAACCAACGGCCAAGCAAACAGCACCACCATCGGTTACGATCTAAACTTGGTAAATGCGAAGAAGGATGTAGGCGTAACTGTGGGAATTGCACCTTCCATCGATAACCTTGCAGCTAGAGTATCCAAAAAGAAAGGCGTTACCTTAACTGCTAAAGTTAGCGACGACCAGCCTACAAACCAGCTTTGCTACTCTTGGACTTACAACGGAACAACGACAGCCTTTGCCGATGCTACCACGAACCCAGTGAGCTTCACTGGTTACGACCCAGCAGTTGGCGGGCAAATAGTGATCACCGTTAGAGACGCAAACTGCACAGGTCTTAGCACCTCAGCAATCTTTCAGATTGCAGTAGGCCAGTGGCCAGTACTATAAGACTAGTGGGGAGTTTTATAAAAGATATTGCGATAACTACTTGACCGTTGCTCCATCAGCGGTGAGGTACTACAAGCCCAAAGCAGCCTAGCCTTTGCTCCATCAAAGGACAGGTGCTTTGGGCTTGGCAATTTTGCCCAATAGAGCTAGTCTCATTTCAGTTGAGTTAACTTTTAAAGGATGACATGAAATGGGAAAATTAAAAGAACTTTGGGGCAACAGCTTCTTCTTGGTATTGGTGGTCGTCTTCGGCATCATCTTCACCTTCTTCGCCTTCGCCATCTTCTCTGTCATGGGCTCCATCTTCTTCAACGCCTACAACCAAATCATCAGCAACGGCTTCATCAGGTAGCCCACTGCGTGGGTTTTACGGTTTACTCTATTCTGTTCTGGGTGTGCAAAGAGACTCCTCTTCAGTAAGTGCTGGGGTAATTGTAATGTCTATTTGACTCAGATTGCTTCTAGACTGTAGAGTTTAACTAACTAAATTTATAGGGGTTAGTTATGAGCGACAACAGAAATATATTATCAAACTACATACTTGAGTTTTTAAATTCCTGCGGTGGATCCTCTGAGATCATCCCCATAGCAAAAGCTATTTGGGAAAAGCATGAGCAGGAACTGAGAGATTCGGGTGACTTGTTTTATACTTGGCAGTATGAAATGAGATGGGCTGTACAGCGTTTACGTGACCAAGGAATCGTAAAATATGGCAAGGAGTCTCTTCCAGGTGTCTGGGAGCTGGCTTAAACAAATCAAATATAGGCACAGACTTGCGCCTTCAAAACTATCAGAATTTAATAAACCCTTGAAGCTGCGGGCGGCCTAGTTTAGCAAAGCAGGAAGCCTGAGAAGATTTTCTTTAGGCTGAGAATACCTTAATACTCCCATCTCTTGTTCAATAAACCGTAAATGTAACGAAGTTACGCTATTTTGCCGTCACCGATTTTTGTGGTGGTTATTTTTAGGCCTGTTACTTCCAATGCAACTCCGCCAACTTCCATTTGGTGAGACTTGACTACCATGGGGCAGGCGAAGAATTCATCGATGGTGATTTCTTTCGGTGCTTGGGTGGGCTCCACACTTGAAATATAGACATGAGCGCCAATTTCAGCGTCGGTAAATAAAACTTCCAACTTCTTTTTGGTTTCACAGGCGAGCACCATGCCCTGACTTTCTACCCCCCGCAGGTTGGCAGACTTTAGGTTGGAGGCAACCAGCACACGTTTGCCCAGTAGCTCTTCTGGTTTATAGTACTTCACTAATCCTGAAACGATGGTGCGAAGGTGGCCTTCGCCCAAGTCAATGGTTTCCACGTAAAGCCTTTCTGCTTCGGGGTGGGGCTCAATGGATTTAATTTCACCGACTTTTATTTCCAAGGATGCAAATGCCTCAATGGGGCTTGGGCCTTGGTCGGCCTTGCCTTCAAATTTTGCTTTGTATTCGGCAACGACTTTTTTATCCAACTTAGGGAATAAAATTTCAGGCTTAGGGGGAGTTTGCAGCTCCAGCTGGCTGTAGTCACCAAGGTCTTGCAAGCTCACGTTTGTAGAACCTAATAGCTTTAAAATTTTCTCACTGGTTTCAGGCATGTAAGGCGCCAGAAGTAGGGCGACATCTTGGAGCAAAAATGCCAATACCACCAGTAGACGTTTTGTGTCTTCAGGGGAAGTTTTGATTTCTTTCCAAGGTTCATTTTCGTGGAAGAACTTGTTTCCCGCTCGGCCCATGGCCAGAGCTTCGTTTAAAGCATCACGCAATTGCACGGCTTCCAGTTGCTTTAAGGCATTTTCACTGGTCGGCTTCATGGAGGTAATGAATTTAATTTCTCGGTCGCCAAGTTTACTGCCCCAAGCTTCGCCTTCGAAGTTTTTATTGTAAAAGGCCAAGACTCGGTTGAGTAGATTGCCAATGTTATCAATAAAGTTGGAGTTTACATCCTCTACAAACCCTTCCCAAGTGAAGGCACTATCTGATTTTTCAGGTCGGTTATGAAGCAGGTAAAACCGCCACATATCAATGGGGATATCTAAGTCCATCACGTCGGTTCCAAAGACCCCAATGCCCCGTGATTTAGAAAATTTAGTATCTTCGTAGTTTAGGTATTCCGTGGCGCTAATATGGTGGAGCATGGTCCAGTTTTCACCCGTGCCCAAAAGGCTGGCGGGGAAGACTACCGTATGAAAGGGGATGTTATCCTTGGCCATGAACTGATAGAGCTCGGTGGTTTCAGGGGATTGCCACCAGTCCTTCCAGGTATCTGGGAGCGCCCTAATGGTGGCTGAAATGTAACCGATGGGAGCATCGAACCAAACGTAAAAAACCTTATCTTCAAAACCCTCTTTAGGAACGGGCACGCCCCATTTTAAATCTCGGGTAATGGGTCGAGGCTTCAGGCCCATTTCAATCCAGCTTTTAGAAACGGCAACGGCGTTGCTTGACCAAGCGCCATTGGCGTTGGAGGTTTCTTGGAACGATTTTAGTTTTTCTTCTAGTTTGGGCAAGTCGATATAGAGGTGGCTTGTCGCCCGAGTGGTTGGCTTGTTCCCGCAGATCTGGCATTTTGGCTCTTTTAATTCTGTTGGCTGCAAGAGTTTGCCACACTGGTCGCATTGGTCGCCTCTAGCAGAGTCGTAATTACAATGGGGGCAGATGCCTTCTACGTACCTGTCGGCTAAGAATTTTTTATCATGCTCGCAGTAGGATTGCTCGGTGGTTTCCTCTAAAATATTCCCTTCTCGCTCCAAACCTTTAAAAATCTCTTGGGTGATTTGGATGTGCTCAGGGTGACTTGTGCGGCCAAAGGCATCGAAGTCGATATTAAAAGCCTTGTAAACCTGTTCGTGGATTGCGTTAAATTTATCGCAGATTTCCTTTGGAGTTAGGCCCTCTTCTAAAGCTTTTTTCTCAGTGGCAGTGCCATATTCATCGGTGGCGCAAATGTAAAGCGACTCTTGGCCCATACTCTTGCAGTAACGAGAGTAAACATCAGCAGACAAAACACAACCGATAATATTACCAAGGTGAGGGACGTTATTTACGTAAGGCAAGGCCGAAGTGATCAGCTTTTTTTTCATAACAAACTTTTTAGAGAGGGAAAAGGAAAAGGAACAATTTTTAAAAAAAAAGGCTAAGGCCTGACTATCAACCTATTGGGCTGAAAGGTCAATCAGTTGAGAAGGCTCTAAAATCAAGATAATATCGCCACTACCTAAAATTGTGGAACCGCTAATACCAGGAATATTAGATAAATAACCCTGTAGGGGTTTTACTACAATTTCTTGCTGGTTGGAAAGATCATCGACAATGATACCCATTGCTCGGCCGCCAACGTGAATGAAGACAATAGAAACCACATCGTCAGGCTTGCGCTCCGCTGGTTTTTTCAGGTCTAACAGGTCTGCCAGTCTAACGACTCCAACAACATTCCCACGTAGGTTGATGGCTTCTTTGTTTTTCAGTTGGTGTAGCTTGCTTACCTTGACTTCGATGGATTCTTTAACCGATTCCAAAGGAATGGCAAATTTTTGACCGCTTTCTTCTACCATTAAAGCTTCAATCACACTTAAGGTCAGGGGTAGAGTCAAGCGAACTTTACAGCCTTGGCCAGGGTCTGAATCAACATCAACCGTGCCATGGACCTTTTGGATATTGGTCATAACCACATCCATGCCCACACCACGACCAGAAAGGTCGGTTACTTCTGATGCAGTGGAAAATCCAGGATGAAAAATGAAGTTGTTTACGGTTTTATCGTCAATGGTTTCTACCTGATCAGGCCGAACGAGACCCTTATCAATGGCGATTTCTAAAACTTTTTTGGTATTTACCCCTGCACCGTCATCAATAATATCAATAGCAATGGAACCACCTTGGTGGCTGGCCTTTAAAATAACCGTACCCTCTTCTGGTTTCCCGCAGGCAAGGCGTTTTTCTTTAGACTCAATTCCATGGTCGCAAGAGTTTCTAATAATATGCACTAGGGGGTCGCCCAAGACCTCAATAATGGACTTGTCAATCTGGGTATGCTCGCCAATCATTTGGAAATTAATGCTTTTGCCCGTCTTGCGAGCAATGTCTCTAATGATCCGAGGGATCTTCTGGAATACAGTTTTTACAGGGATGAGGCGCATATCCATCAGGGTATTTTGCAGGTCATCACTAATACGAGTAAAGGCCCCTTCTACAGAACGAATGGAAGCCATCACTTCTGGTTTCACATTGACTGTGTTCAACTCACCTAAGGTGTGGTTGAAGGCATTTCTGGCAATGATCAATTCGCCAATCAAGTTCATAAACTGGTCGAGCCGGAAGGCATCAATCCGCATGGTTTTGATTTCATCATCAGCGGGAGGCGAGGCAACTTTTGTAGGCTCTTTTTTCGGTGCTGCTTTTGCCGCAGGTGCTGGTGCCGCTACAGGCGCAGCTTCAACAGGTGCTGGTGTTACAGGCACAACTGGTGCAGCTTCAACGGGTGCAGGTGCAGACATTACAGGTGCCGCAGGTGCGGCAGCAGGGTCTAAAAATAGACCTAAAATCATATCCAACTGGCTGATGGAAGATAAAAAGTTCGGGGCCAATTCAGCCTCGGTTTTTTCTTCCGCCAAGATTTGAACGGTCATTTCTTCTAAAGCTTGGGTCTGCTCAAATATGGCGTTTAAGTTTAGTTTTCTTGCGCCATTATCTAGAGTTTTTATGGAGCGGTTTAAAACCATCAATTCATCTTGCCCCGCTTTATTTTCACCGATCAAAGCACCAAGTTCTTTGATGGTCATAATCTGCTGGCCAGCTAAATTTGCAAAGGCCGCCATTTTGGGGTCTTTTGCAGGGGCCGCCGCTGCGGCTGGGCTACCAGCTGCTGGTGCAGCCTGTTCGGCTTTGGCAAAGGGTTCGAGTAGGGTCAGAAGATCATCAATATCCAAGATGGAAGAATCTTCTTTCATGCGAATCAAAGCGACCATGGATTTTAACAGGTCAACACCCTTTAAAATCACATCTGCCATTTCATTTGAGTAGGCTAAAACACCTTTACGGACCTTATCAAAGCAAGTTTCCATCTGGTGAGACAGGGCGCTTACCTTACCAAGGTTCACATAAGAGGCTGTACCCTTGATGGAGTGAGTGGCCCGAAAGATTTCGTTAATGGCTTCATCATCATTGGGGGACTCTTCTAATTTTAATAAAAATTGCTCAATGGTCTCTAAATGCTCGTCGGCCTCAAC
This sequence comes from uncultured bacterium, assembly GCA_965602905.1. GTDB lineage: Bacteria > SAR324 > SAR324 > XYD2-FULL-50-16 > XYD2-FULL-50-16 > JASJGK01. The sequence continues at coordinate 136,081 of CBFCZY010000004.1, forward strand.
TACAAAGTCTTGTAGTAACTCCATGGAGATCGGCGCAGCATCGGGGTCTATTTCTGGTTCTTGGTATTTTATTTTGACCACAGCCTTAGGTGCTGCTGGTTCTGCAACAGGGGCAGGTGCAGGGGGTGGAGTTGGCGCTGCGGGGGTTGCACCGCCGCCAATAGCCGCAGGGGCTGCTTGCTTGTCTTCAATGTAAACCCGTACGGCTCCACCAGCAAGGATCTCTGCTAGGAGTGTCATGGTTTCAGCGTAGGGATAATCTGTTTTTTCTGAAGCTTCCAGCTCAAAAACCATGAGCTTTAGTAGGTCGATTGCTGGCAGAAGTTGATCCATTAACTCAGGAGTCATGGAGATTTCTTCCTTTCTAACCTGATCGAATATAGACTCTAGGCTGTGGGAAAGTTTATTGACTTCATCGAGCCCCATAAACCCAGCTGTACCCTTAATAGTATGGAGCACACGGAAAATGCCATCAACCTGAGTCAGGTCATCAGGATTATCTTCCAGTCCTAGTAAATCTTTTTCGATTGATTCAAAAGCTTCGCGAGATTCCTCAACAAAACCCTGAATCAGGTCATCCAGTTCATCTGACATGGTTACTGCTGCAATAACATTTTAGCGTTTTCAATTAGATCCGCTTGTTTTACAGGCTTTACCAGGTAAAGATTTGCGCCTGCTTTAAAGCCTCTCATTTTATCATCTGCCTCTGATTCTGTAGAAACGATGATGATGGGTACATCTTTATGTTCCCCACCTTTACGAATTTCAGTACAGAAGGTAAAACCATCCATTTTAGGCATGTTGATATCTACAACCATGAGGTCGTATTTATCCTTGTGAGACTGCTCAAGGGCGTCATAGCCGTTTTCGGCCTCAGCAACCTCAAAACCTGCAGAGCGTAACATTACGCAGTGTAGGTTTCTTACGATAGGAGAGTCATCAACTACTAAAACTTTTGTCGCCATTTTGTCCTTTATTCTAATTCATCTAGGGCGGAATAAACTGCATTTAAAAGATCTTCATTCTTAGATTCTAAGAGATCTTTTAGCGGTTCAATTGCTCTGATGTCGTCTAATTGTTTTAATCCTTCCACGGCTTCGATTTGAACCCAAGGTGAAGAATCTTGTAAAAAGGGTAGAACCAAGTCGCTTGCATCTTCTCTTCCTTGAAAAGCGCTTAAAACTTGAATTAACTCTACCTTTACCCTTTCGTGGGAACCCAGTGTGCTTTTTATTTTATTTGCAAAGGTAATGACTTTATCTGCATCTTTAATAGAAGATAAACAGCGTACCGCCTCAACCCTAACATTGGCTACCTCATCATTTAAACCAACTTCTATCAACTCAAAAGTTGCCTTTTTTAGATTTGCAAAGACTTTAAAGCTAATTTCTCTAATTTCTGGGTTCTCGTCTTTCAGCCCAGATTCAAATTTTTGTAAGAGTTGGCTAGGGTCGTGAAAGCCAAAATAGAGAGCAACTCGTTTCCTTTCTTCTGGGGAAAAGGAAGCTAAGAATACACCTAAGGTCTCGTTATCTGTTGATTGCCCGATGGATAATAAGGCTGCATCAATGGCGAATTTTACCTCTTCATCCAGTTCCTTGTTCAGTTGGGAAATCAAATAGGGGGCAAATTCATCTTTTGTAAGCCTACCCATCGCCTCAACCGTATTAATACGGATAATGGGGTTCTGGTGTTGGATTAGTTTTTTTAACTCATCAAAGGGAATGGGGCGAGTCAAGGGACCTAAAACAGCCAATGCCGCCAAGATCTTTTCTTCGTTGGCGCCATTTAAAGCCTTACCGATGATCAGAGGGGCATGTTTGTGGTGTGATGCTTGGATGGCTCTGAGAGCGTTCATCTTTTCCATCAAGCCTTCATTTGGGCTGTCTAGAATATTGGCTAAGGCCGAAATGTTATTGGGGTGAATTTGGCGGATGGAATTCACGATAATCTCGTGTAATTCTTCGTCGTCAACCTCAAAAGCTTTAGCTAAAATGGGCACAACATCTTCGCTACAATAGCCAGCTAAACTGGCGCAACGTCTTTTTGTGTCAATGGGCGCTTCTTTTAAAATCCAGCTAAATATTTCTATGTGCTCTTCTTCAATCAAGTCGGCAAAGGAGTGAGAAGGATGCTCTTTGACAATAGCATTCAATGACTTGATGGCATCAGGGCCAAATAGTGAAATGCTATCTGGGTCTAATATTTTCAAAAGGGGTAAAAAACCACTTGGATGGGCAATGTTACCTAAGGACTGGATCGCTGTAATCTTTTCTAAAAGGTCTTCTGAGTCCAGTGAAGGGCGAACCTTACCAAATACATCATCGCCTTTGAAGCAACCGAGAGCTCGCAAAATAGCACATTTCATCCAAGTATCAGAATCTAGGTACTTAGCTAGAAGGTCTACATGTTCTAATGTTCCCACTTGGCCAATGCCGTCTGCTGCTGTGGCTGCAATGTTTACATCAGGGTCGTCTAGGGCTTTGACTAAGCCATTGACTGATTCAGGGGAACCAATTTCAAGTAAAACATCTACAGCAAATTTTCTTACATCTCTGTCTTCATGTTGCAGTTGTTCCATTAAGGATTCAATAGAGTCTTGGCCCAGTCCGAATAAAACTTCACAGGTAATGTTTCTTAAATGGATTTCTTCTGTTCCCAAGTTAGGGACGATCAAACGAGCAGCTTCACTACCGCCAACCTTGATTAAGGCACTGGCACAGGCTTCAGAAACAGCAATGGAAGGGTCTTTTAGCGCCGTGGCTAAGGCTTCCGTGCATTCAGAAAAACCACCTTCTTCAATATCTTCGGCGGCATACCTTCTGTCAGCTTCATCTGCACTTTGCAGATCTGCAATCAGTTGTTTTATGTTTTCATCAGTGCTTTGCAAACTCATCCTGTCCTTGATCCCTATTTTTGATATGAAAGAGATTTATTAAATTTGATTAACTTAAAAGCAGCGCTAAGTTTTCCAACCGACTCAGAGTGGCCCAAAAAGATAAATCCACCAGGCCTTAAGCTATCGTAAAAGGAGCTTACAACCTTCTTTCTGGAATCTTCATTGAAGTAAATTAGCACGTTTCTGCAAAAGGTAAAATCAAAATTCTTTTTTTGCCTCATTGCCTTTCTATCTAACAAATTTAACTGTTCAAAGGTAACCAGATTTTTAATTTCAGGGATAACTTGGTAGCGAGTGCCTACGGCATGAAAATAAGTTTTTAACAGCATAGGCGACACATCTTTTACCGCTCGTTGGTCATATAATGCCAGTTGCGCTTTATCTAAGATCTGAGTGTCGATATCTGTGGCCAAGATGCTAACTCGCCATCTCGAATAGTTTGGCAGATTTTCTTTTAGTAAGATTCCCAAGGTGTAGGCCTCGTCACCAGAAGAACAACCAGCAGACCAAATATTGATCGAGTAATCGTTATTTTTTTCTTTTTCCTTCACAATCAAGGGTAGCACTTCTTGCACGAAGGACTCTAACTGGGGGGAATTACGGAAAAAATAGGTCTCATTGGTGGTCAGGGAGTTAATGAGTTCTCTAATTTCATCGGCATTGTCACCAAGGCTTAAAAGACGGTAATATTCTTTGATGCTTTTAGAATTGGTTGCTTGGATTCTGCGAGCAATGCGTTTTTCTAAAAAATAGAATTTCTTTTCATCGTAGGCGATTCCTGAGTGGTTTGCCACAAGGTCACGAATTAAGATGATATCTTCAGCAGGAAAATTTGGTGGTTCTAAAGAAATCATACCCTACCTCCAGCTAAAGAAATTATTTTTGGGGCAATGTCTTTTTCATCCAAAATAAACTCAGCTCCACCTAAGGCAACTACCTTCCCCGGCATGCCAAAAACTACACAGGATTCTTCTGATTCAGCGATGGTATGTCCCCCGTTTTTATGTAAGTCAGTTAAGGCTTGGGCACCATCTGCCCCCATTCCTGTAAGCATAACGCCAATCCATTTGTTACTAAAGGCTGCACTCAAACTACTAAAAAGGATGTGCACCGAAGGTTTATAGGGTTGTGTGGCGTCATCTAAGAGTTTCACTTGGTTGATTTTACCTCTAGCGATAATTTCCATATGGCAGCCACCGGGAGCCACGTAGATCCAGCCTTTTTCAATAATATCACCCTCTTCCGCTTCCTTAACATTCATAGGGCAAATGTTATTTAACCTTGTGGAAAAGGTAGGCGTAAAGGCTTTGGGCATATGTTGCGCAATGACAATAGAACCTGGGAAATCAGCAGGGATTTCAGGTAGAATAGTCAGCAAATTTTTTGGCCCGCCAGTAGAAACACCGATGCCCACAATCAGGTTGGCTGCAATCCCGCTAAACCCAGCTCTCGGTGTGGCTGTAGCCGTAAAGGCCTTTGGCACCGTTGGCATTCGGACTTGTAATTTCTTTGAGGCACCCTTCGCTTTGGCCTTTGCGGCCTCTAATACCTTGGCTTTGATCAGTTCAGCTTGGGCACGAATGGCACTTCGGTCTCCACCAGGCTTTGGGAGGTAATCGAAGGCACCTAAGGCTAAAGCCTCAATGGTTTCTTCTGCACCTTCTACCGTTAAGGTAGAAATCATGATTACAGGTCGAGGATGATCCTTCATGATCTGCTTTAGTGACTCAATGCCATCCATAATAGGCATGTTGATATCCATGGTCACAACATCAGGGTCTAGGATCTTCACCTTGTCTATGGCGTACTTCCCGTTGATTGCGGAACCGACAACCTCTAACTCGGGACTTTCATTTATTATTTTGCTGATCTCATTGCGCATGATGGCAGAGTCATCGACAACTAAAACTTTATAGGCCATATCTTACTTACCTGCCCCAAAAATACTTGCTTCTTCTTGGTCTAGCTTGCGTAGTTCTTCTTGGATGTCGTAAATGCCATCTTCTGGAATTTCTTCCGCTTCTTCTGACTGAGATTGTTCCAGTGTCTTTTTTAAATCCATTAAAACCACAATTGCGCCCACTTCATCATCCTGGCTCATGCCCTTAATAAAAACATTGCCTCGGCGAGTTAAAAGGGAAGAGGGCTCTTGGAAAGAGCTCATAAATACCTTTCTAATGCCTTCCACTTTTTCTACAATCAAGCCTGCTTTTTCGCCACCTGGATCAACAATAAGGATTCGGGTGTGCTGGGTAAACTCGTATTTTTTGTTGCCCACCAGCAAGGGAAGATTCACAATGGAAATCACCTCGCCTCGCAGATTGATCACGCCATAAACGTAGGTCGGTGACTTGGGCACAGGTACAATTTCACGAAGTAAAATAATCTCGTTACTTAAAGAAACGGGAATCGCATAGATTTCCCCATTGAGGGTGAACTCTAAAATAGGCTCAGGCACCTCTTTATTTTCTTCTTCGGTAACCTTAGTATTCTGCTCGTCGATCTCTTTTAGGGTTTCTTGCTCTTCTGCGTTAAAAAGCTTTTCTAGCTCTAAAAGCATGATCAGCTGTTGTTTTTTATCTCTTTCGAGCTTGATCACACCCTTCAGCTGCTCTAGCTGATCTGTGTTTAAGGTGATGGGCGGGTCGACAACTTCATTTTCTTTTACCAAGTATACTTCGGTAATATTATCAACCAGTAAGCCAACTTTTACATCGTAAACATTGATGATAATAACAGGGCTTTTTTCTGTTGGTTTCTGGTCGTTAATAGATAACTTGTCGCCAAGACGAATCAAGGGGATTGCCGATTCACGAAGGTGAAAGATCCCCTCCATGTAGGCTGTCATTTCTGGGATCGGTGTCACTTCGGGCTTCATGATGATCTCTTCGACCATCAAGGATTCTAAGGCAAAGTTTTCTTGTCCAATAGAAAAGCCAACTAGAAAAAGCTCTGGTGAAACCTCTTCTTGGGTAACATCTTCTTTTAAAATGTCACCAGCGCCGGCAGCAAGGTCCAATTGAATGTTAAAATCTTCTTCTTCTATGATCTTATCATGGGCTAAAAGCAGCAGGATTTGGTCATCTGCAATTTTAACGGTACCGTCAATGTATTGCTGTTTATCGCCAGAGATAATTTTATTGGAGTGCTGAACTTGAGCCGACTCCACCTTGATGATGCTTTCGATTTCATCAACCAAAAGGCCTAACTTTAAACCCTTAACAGAAATAACCACGATTCTAGCTTGGGGGTTTTCGGCGGTCAGGGGTTCCTTGCCGAAGCGCTTTCTAATATCAATGATGGAAATCACTTCGCCACGCAGATTGATAATGCCTAAAAAGTAAGCAGGAGTTCGGGGGATGTGAGTGAATCTTCTAGGTGTAATGATCTCTTCAATGCAAAGAATATTTACCCCATAAAGCTCATTGTCGATATGAAAGGTAATATATTGCCCGATTTGGTTAATGCCGCCAGCATTTAGGGATTCAAGAGTTGCGGGTAAGTCAGCTGCCATTACAGTTTTTGTTTTTTATAGTACCTAAAAACCTTTGTGTTCCATAAGCTTAGGTTGAACAACAAAGAAGAAAATCTAATAAGTAAGTGGTAGCATGGTTTTGTTATTCAAACAACAAAGAAAAGGCTATAATTTTTGTCGATATGTTGAAGTCGCCATTTGCAGGGGAAGGGGATAAATGCACGCTATAAAAGATTTATTAATCTTACAAAAAATTCAAAAACTATCCACTTTTATTCACCCATTAGAGGATAAAATTGCGCAAACTTTTGGTAATATAGACCGCCAAAATTCCTTTTTGGCAGGCCGAGCTGCCGCCCATTTGGCAATGGACGCCCAAGGCTTTGCTCGCTTGCCCATTTTACGAAGTCCAAAGGGTGCGCCCCTTTGGCCTGTAGGCGTAAAGGGCTCGATTTCTCACAAGGAAGATCTCGCTGTGGCAATAGTCTTGCCAAAGGATTCGCAGTTTAAATCTATCGGTGTGGATTTAGAGAGCCTAGAAGGACAGATCAACCCCAATATCTTAAGCAAAATCACCAGTGCCCAAGAAAGAGCAACCTTGGGGCTTTCAGAAGATGTTTTTGGGCTAAAAGAAAGGCAGGTTTTTTCCCTTAAAGAGTCGATTTTTAAATGCCTGCATCCTGTTTTTGGGGTCTGGTTTGGGTTTTTGAAGGCGCAAGTTACTTTTTTGAGTTTAGACTATGCAGAGGTCCAGCTGGACGAATCTTTAGTGAAGTTGGGCTTTCCGAAAAACCTCAAAGTTGAGTTTTTCTGGCCCCAGGGCTTTGTTGGTTCTGTTGTAGTATGGAAGGACTAAAGCTTAGATAGGTAATCTGCAATCAAAGCAATCTCGTCGGGGGTGACTGACCTTACGGCACGGTTTCTCCTCATTGATCTCGCCATCCCGTCTTTTCGGTCGCCCGCTTGGATCGCCAAAAATTGTTCTTGAATGACCCCAGAACTTTTCCCCGCCAGCTTCGCTATCGAGTTATTTCCCTGAGCGCCTGCCCCATGGCACAGGCCACATTCTTTTGTCTTATAAAGCGACTTGCCATCTGCAAAGGCAGGGCTGGCAGAGCTGATGAGTAGAAAAAGAGCAATAGGGATTGAGCTTAGGATTGGTTTCATACTCTTTTGTTTGTGTAGGGGAGGTAGGGGGCAAAAAAAAAGCCCAAAAAGGGCTTTTTTTACTTTAGGAGAATAAAGATTACTCTCCTAAAAGGATCTAACTAATCTTAGTTTTGATTAGAAAGGTAGTCAGCAATTGCCTGTAACTCAGCGTCACTTACGTTTGCTACCATTGGCTGCATCATAGATGACATGCCGTTCTTTCTTTTCATGTCTCTAATGGCTTTTGCTTGAGAAACAAGGTACTCAGCATTTTGGCCAGCAAGTTTTGGGAAAGTTGAAACAGTTGAGTTTCCGCTATCGCCGTGGCATGTGTTGCAAGCTTTCTCAGTGTATAATGAACCACCGTCAGCGTAAACGCTTGAAGTAAGTACAAAACTAAGTGCAACAAGTAATAAAGCTTTTTTCATGACAATGAACCTAAATTTTAATTATTGTTTGTAGTTTTACAGGGTGTAACAGTAACACCCTGAGTCTTGTATCGATAAACTTAATCGGCCATTAAAGGGCTGATAAGTATCCTGCGATTTCAGCAATTTCAGCAGCAGTTACTGCTTTAACGCCTGGGTTGCTCTTCATAGTTGCAGTCATTCCGCCTTTTCTAGTTCCACTTTGGATGGCTAAGAATTGTTCTTGAAGAAATGCAGCATCTTTTCCAGCTAACTTAGGAAATGGACCTGTTCCCTTACCACCAGCCTGGTGACAAGTTACACATTGTTTTTTAGAGTATAAAGCTTTTCCATCAGCAAAAGCTGGAGCAGCAGTAGCAGTTGCAACAAATGCAAGAGCTAGGATCATTGCTATCTTTTTCATGTTTCCCTTTTTTCTAATTGTAGGTTTTCACCATCGGTTTACCCTTGTGGGTAAAACATTTTAAGTAATAGAGTTAAAGCCAGTATTTTTTTTCTGAACTTAACAATATGCATTCAATTACGTCAGAAAAAGTCATTTGTCTAGCTTTTAGTTTTCTTAAAAAAGCCGCCTCAGGAAGGTATTTTTTATGAAAGATGAAATTTTTTTAATGATTTCAATTTTTTAATAAAAAAACGAGGCCGTTTCAGGGCTCCATTTTGTTAAGTTTTTTTTTGCATTTTTTTTCTGAAAAAATAAATTATTTAGTTTATTCAGAAAATGGAAGATTGATTTTAAAGGTGGAACCCTGCCCGATTTTGCTCTGTAATGAAATCTCACCTTGGTGCAATTTGACGATGTTTTTGACAATACTCAAACCTAAGCCTGTGCCACCTGTTTTCCTGCTCCGAGATTTATCCACCCTGTAAAAGCGCTCAAAAACCCGAGAAAGGTCTTTTGAGGGGATGCCCTCACCTTGGTCGGTAACTTCTATAGAAATTTGTTCTAGGTCTTTTTTGGCCTGAATATGAATGGAGGTTTCTTCAGGGCTGTATTTGATGCCATTACTAATTAAATTAGCTAGGCATTGCTCCATTAAAGCGGGGTTGACCGAAGCTTTCAAACTAGCTTCAATTTCAATGGTAACAGAGATATTTTTTTTCTCAGCTAAATCCCGAACCATAGTAAAGGCACGCTCCGCAATGGGCAGCAACTCATGGGGGTCTGTTTCCAGTTCCCCCGTAGTTGTATTCTCCTCAATTCGAGCGAGAGCCAAAAGGTCTTCAATGATAGCCGACATCCGCAAAGAATGCTGGTGGATAATGGTCAAGAACTTTTCAGAGGTTGCCTCATCTTTTAAAGCCCCATTGAGCAAAGTTTCACTAAACCCCTGAATGGAGGTGATGGGGGTTTTTAGTTCATGGGAAACATTAGCTACAAATTCTTTCCTCACGCCTTCAAGGTGTGACAGTTGAGAAAGGTCACGGAGCGACAGTAAAATACCCTCACCCTTAGGTAGCTGTAGTGGAGTAAACTGGATTTTAACTAAAAGATTTTTATGGTGGAGTTCCATTTCCCGAAAGAGAGTTTCTTTTTGCTCTAGGCATTTGGCGGCAAGTTGGCTGATTAAGGGATTGCGGAACAAACTTGTGAGCTTCAGTCCCTTAGCTTGGGCAGGGCTGATGTCTAACATAGTCATGGCCGCTCGGTTGATGGCGTTGATCCGCCAGTCCTCATCAAAGAGCACTAGAGCGTCTTCCATGCCTGCAAAGATGGTTTCTAAAATGATCTTTTGTTGGGTTTCGTTTTCAAGGTTTTGCTCTAGGGTTTTTTCTAGTTGCTCGAAATTCAGTTGGATCTGGTCAATGGCATTGACGTTGCTATTTGGCTCTACCGTTAAACTTCCTGAACTTTGGCTGAGTTTGCTCAAAGGTCGCAGCTCCGACCATAAAAATAAAAAGGCTACAAAAGCGCCCAGTATCGCTGTGATCAACCAAAGATCAAAAATTTCTGGCAGGGGCATTCTTTTATAGGCCTGCTGGGCCAAAAGAAAATTCCCATTCTTGGTGTTCGCCTTTGCCAGTATGTAGTTTTGATTTTTTTTCGGTTCCTGCCACTTGGCAAAAAGTAAAAGTTCCGGCTTGGTTCCCTTGAGGCTGGTGGGGTAGCTACTCTGCAACAATTGAGCTTGTTCGCTGTAAACCTGTACCGAGGCGGTTAGTTTTTTTGCCAAAACCTTAAGGCCCTTTTGGCCGATGTGGTCCTGTTCAATATATTCTAGGTGGTTCCAAATATCACCTAGTTCTAGGCTCAGCCGCTGGTGTAAAACTTGGGCCTGATATTCCTTGGCCCTTTCCGTGACCCTTACTTGATAAAAATGGATTAAGATGGAGAGGGAAAGAGATAAAATGATGGTAAAACTTAAGGCTAATCTGAGGGCCAGTGCCTTCATAGTTCTTCCTCAAATTTATAACCTGTGCCCCTTACGGTTTTAATGTGTTTGCCTTTGGCGCCCATTTTTTTTCGTAAAGCTACAATTTGCACATCAACGCTGCGGTCGGTAACAAAATGGTCTTCACCATGAGCGTAGCTCATGATCTGGTCTCGGCTAAAAACCCAGCCTGGCTTTTTAACCAAATAGATTAATATGTTATACTCTGTCGGCGTGAGGTTGATCTGGCTGCCATCGACGATTACAGATTTTTTTTGAGGGAAAATTTCCACTCCGGAAAGGGCTATTTTTTCTTCCTCTTCGGCCCCAGTGCTACGCCTGAGTAGGCCTTGCACCCTTGCCAGTAGAACTTTAACAGAAAAGGGTTTTGATAAATAATCATCGGCGCCCTGTTCTAAACCCTTTACGATATCTTCTTCTTCTGTCTTGGCCGTAAGCATTAAGACAGGCAAGTCTTTGGTTTTAGGGTGCGACCTGAGGCGTTTTAAAAGGTCGATCCCGCTGATGCCTGGCAGCATCCAATCGAGTAAAACCAAATCAGGGGGGTTGTTTCTAAGTATTTCCAACCCCATTTCCCCTGTGCTGGCACCAGTGAACTGGTAGCCTGCAGCAGTGATGTTATATTCAAGAAGCTCTAGCAGATCTTCTTCATCTTCAATGGCTAGAATATGATAGCTCATTAACCTAAAACCGCTTTTCGTAAGGTTTCTGTAAAAGGGGCTTTGAAAATTCCCTTTTCGGTGATGATACCTGTAACTAAGTGGGCTGGAGTGATGTCAAAGGCAGGGTTTTCAACCTGAATTCCAGTGGGCCCCGTTTGGCGGGCTCCAAAGTGTGTTACTTCCTCAGACTCTCTTTGCTCAATCACAATTTCTTTTCCAGTTGGGGTATCTAGGTCAATGGTACTGTAAGGGCAGGCAACATAAAAGGGGATTTTATGGTACTGGGCTAAGACGGCCACAGAGAAGGTTCCAATCTTGTTGGCCACATCGCCATTGGCGGCAACACGGTCGGTCCCCACAATGACCATGTCGATTTTCCCGAGGCTCATCAAATGGCCTGCCATATTGTCGCATATTAAGGTGACGTCTACCCCAGCTTCTTGCAATTCCCAAGCGGTTAATCTTGCGCCTTGGAGCAATGGCCTTGTTTCGTCGGCATAAACCTTGAATTTTTTTCCTTTGCTATGGGCTGTGTACATCGGGCTTAAGGCTGTTCCTAACTGGGAAACGGCCAAGTGACCTGCGTTGCAATGGGTGAGTAAACCCATGCCTTCTTTGATTAGGGGTTCCCCGTGGCGGCCAATGGATTGGCAACAGGCGATATCTTCATTGTGGATCTCAATGGCCAGTGTTTCCAGGTCGGCAAAGATTTCAGAGACACTTTTTTCTTTTAAGCTTAATGCCAGAGCCGTCATTTTTTTTAACGCCCAAGATAAATTAACCGCAGTTGGCCTAGAAGAATTTAGGTAATCGGCTTCTTTTTGCAAGGCTTCTAAAAAGTCAGGGGTACTTTTATCGAGGTGGGGCTTAATGGCGACCAATAAACCGTAAGCGCCAGCAATACCAATGGCTGGTGCGCCTCTAACCTTGAGCTTTAATATAGACTCAAAGACCTGAGCGGCAGTTTCTTGTTTTTCAATTAAAATTTCTAAAGGCAATCGGGTTTGGTCGAGTAAGTAAAGTTCGCCGCCCTTGTATTCAACACTTAAGGGTAGTTTTAGGTCGATAAAATCTTGGTTCATGAGCTTTTTAAGGGATGTAAAATTAATATTTTTGTAAACTTTGTCCCACTAGTATCTAGTGGATTGACATGATAATCAAGAAGGGTTAATATTTTAGCACTCACTAAGACAGAGTGCTAACTATTGGTTGAAACAAATAGGCGATGGCAATGGAATTAGATCAAAGATCAGAACAAATACTTACAACTATCATAGAGCAGTATATCCAAAATGCGGAGCCTGTTGGCTCTCGGAATCTAGCTAAGGTTGCCGGTGTTGATCTGAGTGCTGCGACAATTAGAAATGTAATGAGTGACCTCACAAGTTTGGGCTTAATTCACCAGCTCCACACTTCTGCAGGGCGCGTTCCTACAGATGAAGGTTACAGATACTATGTCGATGCGATCCAAAAACAAAATAAATACCATGCTACCTATTCCCCTACAAAGTTTACAGGTGGAAAAAAGGCGCAATCCATAGAGGGAATTTTACAAGCAATTACCGAAGAATTAGTGCAGTCCACAAATTGCACCAGCGTGATTTTAAGCCCCCAAGCCAACAAAAGCCAATTTAAAAAAATTGACTTTATCCCTCTGGGCCAGACCCAAGTATTGGTTGTTTTGGTTACCCAGACAGGGATGGTGAAAAATCGGATTTTAAATTTAAAACATTGCCCCGAGCCCGAGACCTTAGAAAAAATGGCTAAGCTCCTCCAAGAGCTTTTTGCAAAAATGACCTTTTCTCAGATCCAAGAAAAGCTAATGGGCGTTTTGAGCAGTGAAGACACAGGTTTAACGGCCCAAGCTATTCGCTTAGGGAAAAAGGCCTTTAATCTTGACCAAGAGAACGAGGATATTTACCTCAGTGGGGAATCGAAGCTTTGTACCTTTCCTGACTTTGGTTTGGCTGGGGAATTGGCTGGGATTTTCCAAGTACTAGAAGAAAAAAGCCCTATTTCAGGCTTTTTGCACCAAGCAACCAATGGTGATGGCGTTCAAGTTGCCATCGGCCATGAAAATACTGTGCGGGAACTTGGCCATTGCAGCATCCTAGCCATGGGCTATGGAAATGCAGGCATCAGGCTAGGCTCGATCGGCGTGATCGGCCCCACAAGAATGAATTACCCAAAGGTAATCAATGCCCTAGATTATTCAAGTCAAAAGCTTTCTTTTGCCTTGAGTCAATTTTTAGATGAATACTAACCTTATATAAATACTATGAGTAATAAGAAAAAAGAGACAACGGAAGAGGTTGTTGAAACAACCGAAGAAGTTCTAGAAACTACCGAAGAAGAGGCCACCGAAGGCGAAGTCTTAGAAGCTGACGCCCCCGACGCAGAAGCGTCTGACGCAGAAGAAATTGCCGAAGAAGCTGAAGAAGAACTCGACGAGTTGGGTCAAAAGGACGCAGAAATTGAAAAGCTTACCGCTGAATTACAGGTCGCAAAAGACATGTATGTTCGTAACCATGCTGAGCTAGAAAATTTTAAACGTAGAAAAACAGAAGAAGCAAAAGAACGCTTAAAGTATGCCTCATCTGGGATGGCTAGAGACCTTATCCAAGGGCTAGACAACCTAGAATTGGCCTTGAGTCACGCAAATCCAGAAGAGGATGAGCAGTTTAAAAACTTTGTTCAAGGTATTGAGATGGTCAAAGGCCAACTTGCTGAAGCCTTGAAGAAAAATAATGTTGAGCGCATTGACCCCACTGGAGAAGTCTTCGATCCGAACCGCCATGAGGCAGTAGGGATGGTTGACAAGGAAGGGGTAGAAGATGGTGCTGTCGCAGAAGTGTTACAAGCAGGTTACCTGTTGCATGATCGGGTGATTCGCCCAGCCATGGTTCAGGTTTGTAAAAAAAGTTAGGCTCTGCCTCAAAAATATATCACATAATAAGTTCAAAGACTATAAATTAAAATTGTAAGGAGAAAACAATGGGAAAAATTATTGGAATCGATTTAGGAACAACAAACTCTTGTGTAGCTGTAATGGAAGGGGGAGACCCAACGGTTATCACTAACTCTGAAGGCGCAAGAACAACACCTTCTATGGTAGCTTTCACAGATAGCGACGAAAGATTAGTTGGACAAGTGGCAAAAAGACAGGCCGTTACCAACCCTGAAAAAACCATTTATGCTGCAAAGCGTTTGGTTGGCCGCCAGTTCAGTTCTGATTCTGTTAAGCATGATATGAAAAACCTTTCTTATGGTGTTTCTAAAGCTTCCCACGGTTTAGCCCAAATTGATGTTGGCGATAAGCATTATTCCGCAGCTGAGATCTCAGCCTTTATTTTACAGAAAATGAAGCAGACAGCAGAAGATTATTTAGGTGAGCCAGTAACAGAAGCCGTAATTACTGTTCCTGCTTACTTTAATGATGCCCAAAGACAGGCAACTAAAGATGCTGGTAAGATTGCAGGCTTAGAAGTGAAACGTATTATCAACGAGCCGACTGCCGCAGCTTTAGCCTATGGTTTAGATAAAAAAGAAGAAGAAATGATCGCAGTATTCGATCTTGGTGGCGGTACTTTTGATGTTTCTGTTTTGGAAATTGGCGATGGTGTGTTTGAAGTTAAAGCAACCAACGGTGATACAAAACTTGGTGGTGAAGATTTTGATATTCGCATCATTGACTTTTTAGCTGAAGAATTTAAAAAAGAACAGGGAATCGACCTTAGAGGCGATAAAATGGCCCTACAGCGCTTGAAAGAAGCCGCTGAAAAAGCCAAGCATGAATTGTCATCTTCAACAGAAACTGACATCAACTTGCCTTTTATTACTGCTGACGCATCTGGACCAAAGCACTTAAACGTGAAGCTTTCTCGTGCTAAGCTAGAGCAGTTAACAGAAGACTTAATTAATCGTTGCCTAGGACCAATGAAAGCTGCCTTGAAAGATGCAGGTGTTACAGTTGGCGATATTCATGATGTGATCATGGTTGGTGGTATGACTCGAATGCCTAAAGTTGTTTCTATTGTAGAAGAATTTTTTGGCAAGGCTCCTCACCGTGGTGTGAACCCCGATGAAGTTGTGGCAATTGGTGCTGCTATTCAAGGTGGTGTACTTGCTGGTGAAGTGAAGGATGTTCTTTTACTCGACGTTACTCCTCTTTCTTTAGGTATCGAAACCTTAGGTGGTGTTACTACTCGCTTGATCGACAGGAACACAACTGTACCAACAAAGAAAAGCCAGATCTTTTCTACTGCGGCCGATAACCAGCCTGCTGTATCCATTCACGTAACCCAAGGTGAGCGAGAAATGGCCGCTGACAACAAAACTTTGGGCCGATTTGAACTCGTTGGAATTCCGCCAGCACCTCGTGGTGTACCTCAGATTGAAGTCGCCTTTGATATTGATGCAAACGGTATTGTTCACGTGTCTGCCAAGGACTTAGGTACTGGTAAAGAACATAAGATTCAAATCACTGCTTCCAGCGGCTTGAGTGACGAAGAAATTGAAAAAATGGTTTCTGACGCAGAAGCTCATGCTTCTCAAGATCAAGAAAAAAGAGAATTGATTGATCTTAAAAACCAAGGCGACAGCTTAGTTTACCAGTGTGAGAAGGTATTAACCGACTCAGGCGACAAGCTAGAAGAAGCTTTAAAAACAGAAGCAGAAGAAGCGATCAAAGAATTAAAAGAAGTTCTTGATACAACAGAAAAAGAAACTCTAACAGCTGCAATTGAAAAATTGACAGCAGCCTTCCACAAGGCTTCAGAAGAACTTTACAAGCAAGACCCAACTGCTGGCGCCGAAGGCGGACCAGAAGCTGGTGACGGTGCAGAGCAATCTGAAGGAACCGAAGAGAAGAAAAAAGATAAGGGCGACGACGTTGTTGACGCTGATTTTGAAGAAATAAAAGACTAATCAGGAGTCCTTTTGTCTAAACGAGACTATTATGAAGTGCTTGGCGTTAAAAAAGGCGCCAGTGCTGACGAAGTTAAAAAAGCCTATCGAAAGCTAGCCATGAAGTATCACCCCGATAAAAATCCGGGGGATAAAAAATCCGAAGAGGCTTTTAAGGAAGCGAGTGAAGCCTACGAGGTTTTAAGCAGCCCTGAAAAGAAGAGTCGCTACGACCAGTTTGGTCATTCCGCAAGCGGAATGGGCGGCGGCGGTGGTGGCAACCCCTTTGAAGGTGGTGGCTTCGGCGATATTTTTGGTGACGTTTTTAGCGATTTCTTTGGCGGCCAAGGCCAGGGCCAAGGAAGAGGTGGCGCACGTGGTGAACGTGGCAGCGACCTAAGCTATAAAATGGATCTAACTTTCGACCAAGCAGCCTTTGGTTACTCTACTGAAATCAAGATTCCAAGATTGGAAGAATGTGGTCAGTGTAGTGGCACAGGTGCACGCTCAAGTCGTGACATTGAAATTTGCCCTGTTTGTCAGGGTTCAGGTCAACAGAGAATCCAACAGGGTTTCTTTTCTGTAGCCACAACCTGTAGCCAGTGTCGTGGCCTTGGTAAAATCGTTCGTAATCCTTGCCCTAGTTGTAGGGGTCGTGGACGTACCAACGCAGAAAAGAAGATGAAGGTTAAAATTCCAGCTGGAATTGACTCAGGTCATCGAGTTAAATTGACTGGCGAAGGTGAGGCTGGCCTGAGTGGCGGCCCTGCTGGGGATCTATATCTTTTGATCAATGTTTTGGATCATCCGATTTTTGAAAGAGACGGATACGATGTTTATTGTCAGGTACCTGTAAGCTTTACTCAAGCTTCATTAGGTTCTGATATTGAGGTACCCACTTTGGAAGGGCGAGCGAAGCTTACCATCCAGCCTGGAACTCAAAACGATCGTGTCTTTCGCCTAAAAGCTAAGGGCATCCCGAAGCTGAGAGGCAATGGAAAAGGCGACCTTTATGTAAGAATTCAGGTTGAAGTTCCAACTAATTTGAACAAGAAACAAAAACAACTTTTAGAAGAGTTTGCCTCCATCAGTGGAGAAGAGGTAAACCCTATCCGTAAGTCATTTATTGATAAGCTAAAAGATTTCTTGTAAAATCCATCATTGCCTCCTTGCCATTAGGGAGGCAAATGTTTAAGTTTACTTATCCCCAACATGAAATCGCAGGGCATAAGTGGCGTTCAAAACAATCTACTGTATCATCAAGTTAAGCGAACTAGACTACCACGAGATTTTAGGTGGTGGTAGCGAGCGCATTTTAAAGCTTGATCAGACCAAGCGTAAAGAATTAACGGAAAGTCATTTAAATCAGCAGGCATTTGTCCAGGAATTAAAGGTCCAGTCAGAAAGTCTTGGGTTAGATATTCAATTTGTCCCTCAAGTTGAGATGGAAAATATCAATCCTGGGCCAGATGATTTAGTGATTACAGCTGGTGGCGATGGCACCTTTTTAAATGCCGCCCAAAGATTTGGTTCTTGCTGCATGCTGGGCATGAATAACGACTATAAACCCTTAGCTGGTGTTGGTAGTTATGGCGCGTTGACCTGTGTGAACAGGGATACCCTGACTCAGAGATTAAAAGATTTAAAAAAGGGTAGCTATACTATTGTTAATTGGAGCCGTTTGCAGGCCCATATCAATGGCGAACTGGTCAATAGGCTAGCCATTAACGATATCTATTTTGGCCAAAAGATCAGCTACCGCACTTGCGACCTGATTATTGAACAGTCGGGCCAAACCGAACAGTTTAACTGTTCTGGCGTTTTACTTTGTACAGGCATGGGAAGCCACGCTTGGCACTATAACGCAGGGGGCAGCCCCTTTAGTAATGAATTAGAAGCATTTGGTTTTAGGGTTTTGTTTCCAAACTTAAAACGACCCTTAACCTTTACCTCTGGCATCCTACAGGATGGACAAGAAGTGATCATCACCCCTGAAAGGGATGGTTACATTTTGAGTTTCGACTCAAGTACTGATGAAATCGCAACAGAAATGGGAGATGTCATTCGAATTTCAATAGCGCCTGAAGGGGCGATTCGGGTGCTTTCCTTTGAAACATGAACAAACAACAGGAGGAGGCATGAGAGGGCCTTTAAAGATTATTGCTGGTAGATCACACAGAGAATTCGCACAGGAAATTTGCGACCATTTGGCTGTACAGCTGACTGATGTGGAACTGCTGACCTTTTCCAATGAAAACCAGATGGTTAAGATCAAAGAAAACGTGCGTGAAGCGGATGTTTTTGTGATCCAAACCTCCTGCCCCCCTGTAAGTGACATTATGATGGAAACATTTCTGCTACTTGATAGCTTAAAGTTTTCTTCTATTGGTCGTGCTACAGCGGTACTGCCTTACTTCCCCTATGTGAGAAGTGATAAAAAAGACCAACCTCGAATTTCCATTGCTGCCAAATTGGCTGCAAGGTTATACCAAACTGCTGGGGCCGACAGATTCCTTACCATGGAATTACACAGCCCTCAGATCCAAGGATTTTTTGATGTCCCAGTGGATCAGTTGTTGGCAACAGAAGTTTTTGTGAAGCATTTTCAAAAAACTGATTTGAGTAACTCTGTTTTGGTTGCCGCTGATGTCGGTGAAGCAAAGCAGATGGGAAAATATGCCAACAGGTTAAATCTACCTATGGCTATCATTGACAAGCGTCGTGTGGGAAACAAAGAAGAAGTGATCCCCACTCACGTGATTGGTGATGTCGAGGGTAAAGATTGTTTGATTATTGATGATGAAGTTGCAAGTGGCGGGACCTTATGTGCAGCAGCCGACTTTTTAAAAGAAAAGGGAGCCAATTCCATTTGTGCAGCCATTACTCACCCTGTACTTTCTGGAACAGCCATTGATAAGATCAATGCCTCTAAGTTAGACCAGTTGGTTGTAACCAACACCATTCCCTTAGGCGATAAGTTGAAGCATACAGATAAAATCAAGGTTTTAACTGTGGCCCCGATCTTTGCCCAAGCCATTAATAATATTCACAATGGCAACTCGATCAGCGTGCTCTTTCCTGAGTACTAAGCATCTGCCTTTAGGTAAGGCTTTTTCAAAGTAGGTTCTTGAACCTACTTTGAATCTATTTTTCTTCTGGCCATTTCTGGCTGAATTTTCTTATTAGACTTTTCTCTTAAAACTTAAACTGCAAATTCATTAGGGGTATACTGCGGTTTGTATTTCGAATAGCAGGAAACTGAGCTGTCATGATTTCTTTCATGGGGTCCAATTTATATCTTCTAGCGTCGCCTTGAAATTCACTTGGCTCAGCAGGAGAGTAATTATTTCTATAGGGTAAAACCATTTGCCTTTGTAGCTGCAACACACCCATGATAGAACCGCCGATAGCGCCTACGGCAAAGCCCTGTAGGGCATTATTTGTTAAGTCAGCACTGGGGTTTAAAGGGTCCAAAAGCCAAAGAGCAATCCCTAAAAAAGCGCCAGCAGCACCACCGCCCAAGCTAAAAAAAGCTACGGTTCTCATGGCTGGTTGACCTTCATCTTGGGCCATAGCTTGACTGGGTACTGTTGCCAGCACCAGTGTGAAGCTTATAAAAAAGGCTATTGCTGTTTTTTTTAATCTCATGCCTTTTCTCTCCTATGGAAATCTCAAAAGCGTTTTTTGTAATATTACTGAGGTAATTAATGCAAATAGCTAACCATTAGCCACCTCTTACCAACTCATAAAAGTCTAAGTAGCGCTGGGCCAGTATTTTTTGGGTGTAATTTTTTTCGTAATCTTGTCTAGCATTTGAGCCTAACTGGGCTAAATCAGCTTCATTCAACATCCACTCTAGGCCTAATTTTAAGCTTTCAATGGTCTTATCTTCACAGATAAAGCCTGTCTTTTTGTGTATGATAATATCTGGCAGGGTTCCTGTAGGGAAAACAACTAAAGGCACGGCGGCAGACATAAATTCTACGGTGGTCCTGCAATTTACTTCGCTATCTAAAGAGGGTACTGCTGCAATGTCTGTCGTGGCCAGCCAAGGGGCCAAATCCTTTTGTGGGCCTTTAATATGCACCCTAGATTCTAACTTTAACTCTTTGATTCTACTGGTTAGTTGCTCTAAAACCTGAGGGAATTCATCCAGTTCCTTAACCAAAAATAAAAGGTGGCTATCCTCGCCTGCCAGTTGGGCAAAGGCCTCTAATAGTAGGCGGTGGCCCTTCACTTCTTGGGTGCGGCCCAAAAGGGTGATTACCTTGGCATTTGGCGGTAAATCCAAGGGGTTTTGGTTGCAATCTGCCCCTATTTTTACAGGTTCCGCCCCGTAGGGGATCATGGCTCGATTTTGGTAATTAAAATTTGCCTTATCTTGGCCCAAATCATCAAGCCAGCGGTCGACCGACTTGCCCACAGAAACCAAACCATCTGCGCCCCAAGGGCCATAAAGCACTTGATTGCCCCAGTTTATTTTTGGTGGTCGAGCTTCGCCACGGGTTTTGACATGTTTTAAGTTGGGGTAGGATTTTTTCAAAAGGCTAAAGAGAATCCCACCGTTGGCCTTAAAGCTCTGGATCATGGTGATCCTTCGGTCTAAAATCACCTCTAAAAGCTCCGTGTAGTTTCTCGCTTGCACAAATAGGGATTTGGAATCGAGCAAAATATAGCTGATCCAGTCCAATCCCCGAGCTTCGGCCCTTTCTTCGGCAGGGGAGTCAGGGTTTACCAGTAGGGTAACTTCATGACCTAAATTCTTTAGACCACTAGCTAGATTGAGAGCGTAGTGGGCTTCAGCGTTCCACCAGCGTACATTGATTGCAATTAAAATTCGTTCCATCCTTGTTTTATAATCTGAATCAACCACTTTGGCAAAAGGGCAGTTGTCTTGTGGCAAATAGTTTTCTAAGATGAACCTATGAAAGCCTATTTAATCCGTCGTTTTTTGCTTATTTTCCCCACTATAATCGGGATTACTCTCTTGACCTTCATGATCACCAGAGTTGTACCCGGTGGGCCTGTGGAGCAGGCTATGATGGAAGCTCAGTTTTCAGGGGCCGAGTCTACAGGGCGTAACGACCAAGGTGGAGCCAGAGAAGGCCTAAGCTCAGAAGATCTGGCCTACTTAAATGAACTCTATGGTTTTGATAAACCTGTCGTTGTAGCCTATTTTGATTGGCTAGGGAAAATTTTAGTTTTGGACTTGGGGGAAAGTTATCGTTACAACGAACCTGTAATCGACTTGATTGCCGAACGCCTACCTATTTCTATCTATTATGGTCTCATGACCACCATCTTTACCTATTTGATTGCCATTCCACTGGGTGTGTTGAAGGCCATTAAGGATAAGACATGGATCGATTCAGGCACTTCGGTGGTGATTTTTACAGGCTACGCTGTTCCAGCTTTTGTGTTGGGTTTGATTTTGGTTGTTTATCTGGGCGGTCGTTTGGAATGGTTTCCCATGCAGGGATTTACCTCCGATAATTTTGATAGCCTCAATGCCTTTGAAAAGGTGGGGGATATTCTTTACCATTCGGTGTTGCCTCTAATCTGCTACATGATCGGCTCCTTTGCCGCCATGTCGGTGCTCATGAAGAATAGCCTTTTAGAAAATTTAAGTAGCGACTACATCCGCACAGCCTACGCAAAGGGTTTGCCCACAAAGAGGGTGATCTATGTGCATGCTCTAAGAAATAGCCTCATCCCCTTGGCGGCGAGTTTTGGCAATAACTTGAGTTTGGTTTTTACAGGCAGTTATTTGATAGAAAAAGTTTTCAACATTGATGGCCTTGGCCTCTTAGGGTTTATGGCGGTCACGGAACGAGACTATCCTGTGGTGTTAGGCAGCCTATTTTTGACCAGTTTTATTTTCCTTATTGGGAATATCTTGAGCGACATTTGCTTGGCTAGCATCGACCCACGTATTCGTTTTCAGTCATGAACAAAAAGGTAGTCACCCATTCTAAGCAAGACTCTAAAGATTGGCAGTGGCAACTGCGAGAAGCCATCACAGATTTTGCAGGTTTGAAGGCCGCCTTTCCTGACTTTTTTTATGATTTATCTTCGCAAGAGCCCTTGCTACAACGTTTGCCAATTCAAATCACCCCTTACTACGCCCAAGTTTTGCAGGCATCGCCAGCCTTGCAGAAGTCACTGCTCCCCAGCCTTTTGGAATTAGAAACCACAGAGGGAGAAGAGGCCGACCCTTTAAATGAAGAGGCCCAAAGCCCCATGGCGGGCTTGGTTCACCGCTACCCCAATCGGGTTTTGCTCTATTTAACAGAAAAATGCGCTGTCTATTGCCGCTACTGCACCCGTGGGCGCAAGGTAGGCAAAAAATCTGAGACCTTAGACTTTGATTCGACTTTAGATTTTAACAAGGCTTTAGATTATATTCAAAAGGACCAAGGCATCAACGAGGTGATTTTGAGTGGTGGCGACCCACTGCTGTTATCAGGGGCTGATTTATTAGATAAACTTGGGGCATTGAAGCAGATTGAGCACCTACAAATCATCCGTTTTTCCACCAAGTTACCCTTGGTTTTGCCGCAAAAAATCACCCCTCAGTTCGCCCAAGTCTTTAGCGGGGCAAAGCCTGTTTTTATGAATTTGCATGTGATTCACCCTAGCGAATTGACCCCTGAAGTGGCTGAAGCTTTGGAAAATTTAAGGTCTGCTGGCGTGGTGCTCTCTGCCCAAACGGTACTCTTAAAAGGAATAAACGACGACCCAGTTTTAATGGCGGAGCTGAACCAAAATCTTTTGGCACTGGGGGTGAGGCCTTATGCGCTATACCATTGCGACCCAATTTTGGGCGCTTCACACTTTCGCACTAGTCTGGAATC
This sequence comes from uncultured bacterium, assembly GCA_965602905.1. GTDB lineage: Bacteria > SAR324 > SAR324 > XYD2-FULL-50-16 > XYD2-FULL-50-16 > JASJGK01. The sequence continues at coordinate 158,846 of CBFCZY010000004.1, forward strand.
AGGGGTAGAAATTTTGGAACATTTAAGGAAAACAGCAGGGGGAATGTCCCTGCCTCAGTTTGTCATTGACCCTGTAGGGGGCAAGGTAACTTTAGGACCAAATAATCTCGTCTCTGCTAGTGACTCAGGCTATGAACTGAAAAACTGGAAAGGGGAGCAGGTGTTTTACCCTTTCCACAAATCGAAGTGACCTAAGATCTTATCTGTAATCTTTTGCTTTTCTGTCCCATTTAAAAAACTAGAATCCACCGCTCTTTTGGAAAGCTGGCAATAGTCTGCCGCTTGGAATTGATGTAATTCGCCCATTTTTTGGAATTCTGTGAGGATGCTCGTGCCAAAAAAACCAGGGTCATCGGAGTTTAAAGATATTTGATAACCCTCTTCTAGGTAGCTCGCAAAGGGATGGTCTTTCAAACTTTGAATCTGCCCTGTTTTTATGTTACTGGTGGGGCAAAGTTCTAAGGCAATATTCTGGGTTTGGATCACCTCTTCAATGCGGCTTCCCTTTTTTATTCCTAAGGCGTGGCCGAGTCTTCTAGCGTTGAGCAGTTCCACTGCATCGAGCATCGATTGCTCCCCTGCCGTTTCCCCAGCGTGGCAGACGGCAGAAAGGCCATTGGCCTGCGCCCATGCGAACTGGTCGATAAAGGCCTGAGCTGGAAATTTTGCTTCGTCCCCACCAATACCCACGGCAATCACTCGCCCAGTAGGATCATTTGCCGCCATTTCAAAGACTTCTTGCACCGATTCCTGGCCAAAGTTACGCACTGCATCAAAGATCAATTTCATTTTGATGCCATGCTTTTTTTCTGCTTCTTTGGCAGCTTCATTGATAGCGATCATGATCTCGTTATAGTCTACGCCTTTTTTGGTGTAGAATATGGGGGTAAAGTAAGTCTCTGTATAGACGACACCCTCTTTCGCTTGAGACTCTAGAGCTTTTTTTGTCAGCAAATAAAAATCTTCTGGCCCCTTAAAACAGTCAACGACAGTTTTGAAAGTATTGATAAAACCTTGGAAGTCTTTAAATTCAAAAAGAGACACCAGCTCGCTTTTATCTAGGCTTTTTGTGGAATTATTCCGCATGAGCATGTCGAAGAGGAAGTCCGTATCGACAAAACCTTCTAGGTGTACATGTAATTCAACTTTTGGCAGCTGCCTAAGCATTGGGTCAATTGGTGTCATGGTCATATCTTATTATTGCATCAACAAGGCCCGTGATATTTTGGATTTCTGCCGTCACTGACGGGGGCTGTTGGTATTTTTTTAATTCGTCGGTCGTTACTAAGCCAATGGAGGCCAGCTTTGGTAGCTTATTAGTAGTATTATCTAGCAGCTTAAAAAAGTTAGTTACGCTCGAACTGCTGGTAAAGCATATCCAATCGAAACTGCTTTGTGAAACTTTTTTTTGTAATCTATATTTCATTTTACCTGAGATGATATTCTCATAAACGGGGCAAAGGGAAACCGCAGCGCCTCGATTTTCAAAAAAATGAATGAGGTCGTCTCTCGCCACCAAAGCCCTAGGAAACCAGATTTTTTTATTCTGTAAGTCCACCTGCTCAAAGGCTTCCATCAGGCCTTCGGCTTGGTAGGTGGTGGGAAGGATGTCACAGGGGTAACCTTTTTTTTCTAAAAGCTTCGCTGTCTCGTTGCCCACGGAGGCAATTTTAATTTCTTTAGGGACTGTGAGGCCTAAAAACTCAAGGCGAGAAAAGCATCTTTTTACCCCTTCGGCAGAAGTAAATAGCAGGTAGTCGAAATTTTCTGGGTCAGAGGCTGCCGCTTGGTCAAAGGCTTCCCAGCTAGGGGGGTCGTTCAAGGTAAAGACAGGGATGTGGGTAACTTGTGCGCCTTTAGCTTCTAATTGTGTTTGCAGGCTTCCGCCTTCACCCCTGAGGATGAGAATTTTTTGGCCTGCAAGTGGATTCATTGTAGGTGGTCTGTGCTAAAGGTTCTACGCCAGTGGTTCTGTGTAAATGTCAGATTTTTTTAAGCTAGATTTATTGAGGTACGATTCCCACTTCCGCTAAAATCTCACGGGCACCATTATTTAGCATCCGCTCGGCCAACTCAACACCGAATTTTTCGCCGTCATCCTTGTGGCAGCGGCCTTCATCAGTTAAAAAACGTTTTCCGTCTGGAGTGGCAACCAGTCCACGAAGCCAAAGTTCATCGCCTTCTAAAATTGCGTATCCGCCAAGTGGCACTTGGCAGCCACCATTCAAACGAGTTAAAAAGGCTCGCTCTGCCGTTAAAGTGTAGCGTGTTTCCGCATGGTCGAAGGTGGAAATGGCTTCCAATACTTCGGTATCCCCAATTCGAGTCTCAATAGAAACAACCCCTTGGCCGATAGCAGGTAAGCTAATCTCAGCTGGGATTTTGTCTGCAATTCTGTCTTCAAAGCCTAAACGAACCAGGCCTGCGGCAGCCAAAATAATTGCATCATATTGGCCTTCATCTAGTTTTCTAAGCCGAGTATTCACGTTGCCCCGTAAAGATTCAAACTCCAAATCAGGTCGGGCTTTCGCCAGTTGGGCGATTCTTCTAAGGGAACTAGTTCCAACCTTGGCACCTTGGGGAAGCTCAGAAAGTTTTTTGTAATTATTAGAAACAAAAGCATCAAAGGGAGTTTCTCTCTCGGTGATAATTGAGATTTCCAAACCGTCAGGTAATTTTACAGGAACATCCTTCATAGAGTGGACAGCAATATCGGCTTTGTTTTCCAGTAAAGCCTGCTCTAATTCCTTAACAAATAAACCCTTACCGCCAATTTTTGCCAAAGGAGTATCTAAAATAATATCACCTTGGGTTTTAAAAAGTTCCAATTTAACTTCCAAACCTGGGTGCAAGGCTTCTAAGCGAGCCTGAATCCACTCTGCTTGCCAAAGGGCGAGTTTACTGGAACGAGTGGCAATAATGATCGGGTTTTTCATAGGTCTAAATGAGTGGTATTGTTATTTTAGGGCAGATTACTTGGTCTTTCGAATAGGAATGACGTTGTTTTCTTTTTTCGCTTGCTCAGGGGATAAATCAAAGAGTTCAATTAGGGCTTGGACGTAATCTAAACCTTCTCCACCTTCTTTGGCCTTTTGCTTTAAAATCACAGTCGGCTGGTGTAGCACCTTATAAGCAAAGGAATTCATCATAGAACGCAAGGCACGCTCTTGTTTCTGGGTCAAGGCTCCCATTTGGGTTAGGCCCTTTTCCAGTTCAGCTTGGCCTAAGTCTAAAATAGATTCTCTAAAATGGGTCAAGGTAGGCACAACCTCTAAGGTCGCCAGCCACTGGCCGATTTTGGTTAGTTCTTCTTCAATTAAAACTTGCGCCTTGGTGGCTTCTTTTTTCCGCTCTTCCAAGTTGGCATCGACAACCGATTGCAGGTCGTCAATATCGTAAACATAAGCATCGCTAATGTCGTTGATTGCAGGGGAAATATCACGAGGCACAGCAATATCAATAAAGAACATTGATTTATGCCTTCTTTTCTTCATGGCGGCAGAAATCATGGGCTTTTCTAAAATGAAACCCTTGGCACCTGTGGAAGAAATAATAATGTCTGCCGATTCTAAACTTTTTTCTAAAGATTCAAACCTGACGGCAGAACCATTAAACTTTTCAGCTAGGCTTACAGCCCTTGAAAAGGTTCGGTTGGTAACCATCAAGTGGCTACAACCTGCTTTCATTAGGTGGCTTGCAGCAAGCTCGCTCATTTCACCAGCGCCAATGATCAAAATGGTTTTTTCGTTTAGATCATCAAAGATTTTTTTTGCCAGTTCCGTTGCCGCAAAGGAAATGGAAACGGCGTATCTCGCAATATCTGTCTCGTTGCGAACACGTTTGGCAGTGGTAAAGGCTTTGTTTAAAACTTGGTTGATCAAAAATCCTGGGCCGCCTGCTTCAACAGACAAATGAAAGAAATTTTTCATCTGGCCTGTGATCTGAGGCTCACCTAAAACCATAGATTCTAAACTGGAGGTGACTCGAAAGATATGCATGATGGCAGCTTCACCAACAATAGAATCAAAGTATTTAACTGGCGCTTCTTCAACTTTCAGATAATCTAAAAAGGCCTTTTCTACTGCCGCTGTGTGCTTGTTTGCAACCTCTGCCTCGAAGTAAACTTCAACTCGGTTACAGGTAGAAAGGATCATAACACCCTGCACAGGTGCTTGGGTCTTAATGTAGTTGATCAGAGGGGCAATCTCGGACTCAGGCACAGCTAACCGTTCACGCAAATCAACGGCGCAATTTTTATAACTAGATGTAATGAGTCCTATTTCCATATTCTTTCTATTATCGGTAAAAGTTCCTATTTCTTTAACAGAAAAGGCAGCTTTTCGTCAATTTCTTCAAATTTTCTATAGTTGCTAGAAGGTTTTTTTAATTTCCAGTGATCTTTGCCACAGCCTCAGCAAGGGGTAGGCTTTCTTGGGTGGAATCGGTCATGTTTTTCACGCCAACCTTGCCCTCTTTAATTTCATCTTCACCTAAAATCAAAACCCATTTTACATCCTGTTTCCCAGCCTGTTTGAACTGGCTCTTCATAGAAGAAAAATCAGGGTCGTAGTGGCAGAGAGTCCCCGCCTGGCGGATTTTAGAGGTGAGGCTTAAAACGGCTTTGTTATCAAAACCCACAACAAAAGCACCTGAGGTTTCTTTTGGGGTTGGCTCAGAAAGTAAGGCAATGCGGTCTAGCCCTAACGCAAAACCCACAGCAGGCACAGGCTTTTCACCGTAGAGTTCAAATAGACCGTCGAATCTACCACCGCCACCAGCGGCACTTTGCGCACCTAAGTTTGAGGAGTAAACCTCAAATACTGTTTTAGCGTAGTAGTCTAGGCCACGTACTAATTTTGGATTGAGTTCATATTCAATTCCCTCTTGGGCCAGTAATTCTTTAAGTAAATTAAAATGATCGGAGCAGCTCCCACAAAGGTTCTGGGCGCTTTGGGGCGCACCGTCTGCGATTACCTTGCAGCTTGGAACCTTGCAATCTAAAATCCGCAAAGGATTTGTCTCTAGTCTACGCTGGCAATCTTCGCAAAGGTCGGCTTCTTTTGATTTAAAAAACTCAACTAATTTAGCCTTAAAAGTGGGCCTGCATGATTCATCTTGGCAACCGATGGAATTAATCTGAAAGGCAACGCCTTCTAGCTTGATGGCTTCGAAATATTGCCGCAGCATCAAAAACATTTCCAAATCGGCCTCTGGCCCTTCAACGCCAAAAAGCTCTACCCCAATTTGGTGAAACTGGCGGTATCTGCCCTTTTGTGGACGTTCATAGCGAAACATTGGCCCCATGTAATAATAACGGAGTTGCTTGTTTTGCTTCATCAATTGGTTGGTGGTCACGGCTCTAACCACGGAGGCGGTTCCTTCTGGACGCAGCGCCAAAGAAAGGCCGTTTCTGTCTTCTAGTAAGTACATTTCCTTGCCCACAATATCCGTCTCTTCGCCCACGCCTTTGGCAAAAAGTTCTGTTTGTTCCAGTAGGGGGGTGCGGATTTCAGCAAAGCCATAAAGGGCAAAAACCTCTCGGGCCTTTTGTTCTAAATAACTAAACTTTTGCATTTCCTCGCCAAGGAGGTCACGCATGCCTTTTACGATCTTCATGTACTTCTTTTTTAATGTGTTGATTTGATCTTTAAATATAACAGCTAAGGGAGCAATTGACAAGGGATAGGCGGCTTATTAGACCTTGCAAAGGCGCCCCTTAGTAGGTCGGTTTTTTAAGGCTTTAAGAATTTTAATGGGAGAGTGCACTTTAGTACCGTTAATTGCAAAAACGCACAATGTTTGTTCTGAGTAAAAGACTTTAAAAACAGTCTGATGGCTTTTATGTAGATATCATTACTGTCAGACAAAACAATATTATTGAGGGCTTTAGATAATTCATGTTAATATTATTAAACAAGTAGGTTCTGTTTGGGGGAAAATGGAAAGTTCAATTCAAGGGGTAAAGGCCTTATCAGCCAGTGATCGAAAGATAGCTGAAGATTTACGAGAAGGCTTTGACTCTGGCTCAGAAAAAAAGCCGCAAGGGACATCTACCCATGCAATCCAGTCAGACAGCGCAGTAGAAGGCCTGAGGTTAATTAACCCTAAATTTGCCCAAAGAGGCGCCCGCCTCGATCTAATCAGCAATCGATTACAAAATTTTTCTACAAAACTAGGCTCCAATAGTTATGCCCTTTGCGACATTTCCGCTTGGGGGTTTTCTTACGCTCAGAAGGTAGTTATCCCAGCAGGTTATAATTATGCCATGATGAAGCGCAACTTGACAAAAAAAGTTGCCCCCTTGATAGGAAAAAAACTTCCCTTTGAAATATTTTCTACAAGGGCCAAGGAAAATCAAGCCCAAACAGTCAATGGTTCCATTCGTAACTTTCGATTTTTTCTAGGGCTGCCCATCTTAGAGGTTGAAAAGAAAATCAAACAATTTCTCTACCGTAAGGGCTATTCGACGGTAAAAGACCCCCGTGGTCTTTATGCAAAGGGAATGCTTTTGGTTGAGCAAGCAAAGGCAATAGAATCTTTAGGCCAGTGGGATGACCACTGCGAGGTCAGTTTGAGCATGTCTATGGTTCAGTTTTTAGAAGAACTCGGCGCCCCAGACCAATTTTTTGATGACCTCTGGTTGACCTATAACAATCGACCCTTGTTTACCAAATTTGGGGTCTTTGTTGAAGAGGGGATTGAGGCCGAGGGGATGTTAAAGGCCACTGGCTTGAAGGAAAAATTGACTTGTCCAAAGCCCCAAATTGCTCCCCCGAAATCCTCAAGGACTGTTGCCCCCTCGGCTAAAATCTTAAGTGGTGTGAAAGTAGCCAGCTCCCCTGCCCTTGATGAAAGTCTGCTTTATAATAAGGCCAATCGTTTGTACCGTAGTGGGCCTTTATTAGCGGCCTCTTGGAAGGCCTTACTGCATCTTTACCATCTGGATGAAAACACCCCTTTTCCAAAATCAGAAAGCCTCAAGCCCAAATTGGATGCTGAAATGATTCTCCCCTTAGAACAAATTTTCGATACCTCAGGCAAGGCTATAAAGCTAAACTTAAACAAGGTGATGACTCTAGAATTGACCCGTCTGATTGGGGAACAGAGTAAGATGCAGCCGCCCTCCTTAGCCAGCCTCATGCGCAGGGTTTTACAGGTAAAGGGGCGAATCTTTTCGCAAGTCCTAGATAAAATCAAATCCAAGAGTTTATAAAGTGTAGGTTTTTCTCAGGTAGTTTTTTGTCTTTACGAAAAACGAACGATCGTGCTTTAATAGGCTTATGCATGAAACAAAAGAAAAAATTCTAAGCCAAGCCCTCCAATTTGTGAGCCTCTATGGGCTTGATGCCTTGAGTATTGGTCAACTGGCGAAGGATACAAAAATGAGTAAAAGTGGGCTATTTGCTCACTTTAATTCGAAAGAAAATTTGCAAGTTGCTGTGTTGGAGTATTCTGCTAAACGCTTTGCCGATGTGGTCTTTCGGCCTGCTGTGTCGGCGCCTAAAGGCTTGCCCCGCATTCGTGCGCTGGTGGCTGCATGGCCCAAGTGGATTGGCGATTCTGTCGCTGGCGACTGCCCTATTTTATCGTCCCTCACAGAGTTTGATGAAAAGGTTGGCCCCGTTTGGGAGTGTCTTTTTCGGCTCACCAACCAGTATCACCAAAGTATCGTGACCATGTGCCAGATCACAAAAGAGGCAGGCCACTTTAAAGCAGATACCGACCCCGAACAATTCGCCTTTGAATTTATATCTTTACTCCTAGGTTATCAGGCCATGAGAAAGTTGCCCTTAGAGCCTGAAAAAAGATGGCTTGCAGCAGTAGAGTCACTAATAAACAGAAATGAAATTTAACATAATATTAGGTAATCAAAATGGTTTTTAGGCAGCAAACAGCATCAGCAAAAAGGCTGAGAAGAGTGCAGGTCAAAGCAACCAGTATTCTGAGTCGGGGGGCCTTTGCCTTACACCCAAAGTGGACAGGTAGAGCGGTACATAAAAAGTTTTTTACCCCCCAAACCTTTCATAGCAAAGCAAAACACCATAATATTTTAAGTAAAGCCGAGACGACCCTATTAGACTTTAGGGGCCAGCCCTTAAAACTTTGGAGCTGGGGCCAAGGGGAAAAGGTGTTGCTGGTTCACGGTTGGGCGGGGCGTGGTGCCCAGTTTTACGCTCTAATTGAGGCCCTAGTTGAGGCAGGCTTGCAGCCTGTAACCTTTGATCAACCTGCCCATGGCGACCAAAAGGGAGTGACTAACCTCTTTGAATTTATTGAAACTACAGACTTTATTGTACAAGAATTGGGCGAGTTGAAAGCCGTTGTTGGGCATTCAATGGGTACGGTACCCAGTCTGCAATTGGCCCAAAAGTATGGGCTAAAAACCGTGCTTTTTGCCCCAGGCATGAATCTGCGCCAACCGATTGAAAATGTAGCCAAGGCATTTGGTCTGCATTCTGGTATTGTGAAACAATTGCTTACCGACCTAGAATCAAAACACGGCAAATCCATCGAGGATGTCAGCCCCCAGACGATTTTAGGTAAGATCGCCAGCCCTGTTTTAATTATGCACGATGAAGGCGATAAATACGCCCCCGCCAAGGCCTCGGCCGCCGTAAGCGCCTACTTGGAACATGTCCACTACCACCAAACCAAAAACTTGGGCCACTCTAAAATCTTAGAAGACCCCGCTTTGGTTCAGATGGCTTTGGGTTTTATTTTGGAGGACTAAATTTCAACAATATCTAGTTGGATAGCGTTAGGACTGGTTAAATCAATCCTGTCTAAATAAACGCCATAACCAAATTTTATTCCCTCTTTAGATTTTTTTAGTATCTCCGATTGAGACTCAAAAATAGTAAATCGATAAGATTTTACAAAATGGGATTTCTGATCATCAGTTTTTAATGCAATATCAAGGCGATATTCTCCATCCTCCCAGATGAATTTTTCATCAAAGAATTTATGTAAATGAGCAACAGTTTCAGGATCACCTTCTAAGTCCAAAGGTGATTCTTCGTCATGTTCCTCTTTATATAATTTTCTTTGAAGATTGATGCCAGCAATGAGTTTTGATTCAAGGGTTCTATATTTGCTTTCTTCCTCTCGGGAAAAAAAATTGAAGCAAGTAATTTCATTTGCCCATTCATCACCAGGATTTAACGAAAAAGAGGTGAACAGAACGTCCTTAGAGATTAACGGATCAGGGTGATAAGTTTTAGCTGGTAAATTAGCAACAATTTGGCCTTGCTTTAACAGAGCTATATTTATCTCTTTGATGCGAAGTCTTTTTCCCCCAGTATTTCTCACATAAAGGTTGATAGTTAAATTTGGGTTTCCAATTTTTTGAGTGAGTTTGATAGTTGGGTAAACTTCACTATCAATTTTTCCTTTTTTAAACCAAGTTTTAATTGGCGGAAGCTGGGATAGGGTCAAAGCAATTGCGGACACAAAGAAAGCCCAAAATGTCCAATCTAAATAAAATGTGGGGTTCATCATGTGGCCTTTACTGGGGATAAAATTAATATTTTTTTAATAATATCAAATTGTTTTGTAATTTGAAATCAAAAACTTTGAAAGCGATTTTTGATGATTGATCTTTGCTCAGAGAATGTTCTAAATAAGCCCAGCAAGCGCTTTACGAATCTGCACCCCAGGTCTCGGTAAAGTCTGGGATTCCAGTTCTGCTAAGGTGAACCATTTGCCGTTTTTAGATTCAGTAAAATCTTTGCCAATATCACGCAAAAAGGCTTTGGCTTTGACTTGGTAGATTGTGACGGAATATTTAAATTCACACAAAAATTGGGTCTGGGCGCTCATCACTTCTTGGGTGGCAAGCTCGCCTTCAAGCTGGTTGGGGAAGTTGTACATCTTGGCCCAGCGGCCTGTGTCGGGCTGTAATTCTAGGTAGTATTTATTGGCCTGCCGAAAGACAAAAAAGTCTCTGGTTTCCTTTATTATCTTTATTTTTTTTAGCTTTACTGGGCGCAGGTTTACCGTCTCATTGGCAAAGGACTTACAATCTTTCACCCAAGGGCAGGCGTTGCATTTTGGGCTTTTTGGAGTGCAGACTAAAGCGCCCAATTCCATCAAACCTTGGTTGATGGTTCTTGGTTCAAATCCAGCAAGTAAAGACCGACCAAAATCTAAAAAATGAGTCTCAGACTCCTTTAAGGAAACATCCTTTTCCCAATCTAAAAGCCGAGAGAAAACCCGCTTAACATTGCCATCGAGTAGGGGGTTGGGCTGGTTGAAAGCGATGGAAGAAATTGCGCCAGCTGTATAGGGGCCGACTCCAGCCATGGCAAGGAGGGACGGGAGGTCTGAAGGAATGCTACTCCCCTCTGAATGTAACTGGATTGCCGCCTTGTGTAGGTTTCTCGCTCTGGAGTAATAACCCAACCCTTCCCAAGCTTTCAGGACTTTATTTTCAGGGGCAGTTGCCAAGGCTACTAAGCTCGGAAATTGCGCCATCCAATTGGCAAAGTAGGGCAGCACAGCCTCAACTCTTGTTTGCTGCAACATGATTTCAGAGACCCAAACTTGATAGGGGTCGTAGCTGGTTCGCCAAGGCAGGGGCCGTTGGTTTTTTGCAAACCAAGCGTCCAGTTTTTTAGGCAGGCTCAAGAGTCTTTATTTTTGTTTAGTTTTGCTTTAAGGTGCAATTCCCAAAGCTTAGCAAACTTTAAAAAGATGCTGTAGCTGGCGCCAATGGCGATGATAAAACCTGCAAGGCCATCTAAAAATCCACCCTTTAGGATGTAGCATTCAAAGAATTTGAAGGGAGGTTTTAAAAATAATTTTAACAGGCTCGGTTTCTTGCCCGCTTTGAACAGGTCTTCCGCCATAATGCTGGAATAGCGGTCGTTGGTTTCTACGTTGTGGCTGAGACTAGAAAAAACATAGTGTAAGAGGTCGCCTTTTAGGAGGGCTGTTTCGCCTGTAACCTCGACTTTGTCGTGGGGATTGTAGCCTGCCCAAGCGCCTGAGGTTTTGTTAAAAAGCCGAATACCACGGTCGGGATACCAGCCGCCATGTTCAATCCAACGGCCCAAGTGGAAGCTCTTACGGCTTAGGTAGTAGCCTTGGGCTTTAGGCTCGGAATCACCTCTAAATAACTCTAAAATGGAATCCTTTAATTCTGGGCTCACTCGCTCGTCGGCATCAATGCACAGAACCCAATCATTAGAGCAAAGATCAACAGCCAATTGCTTTTGCCTCACATGACCTAAAAATTTCTGTTTAATAACAACTGCCCCGAATTTTTCGGCAATTTCAGCGGTGGAATCGGTAGATTGGCTGTCTACCACAATGAATTCAGAGGCAAAATCAACAGAGTCCAAACAGGCTTGGATGTTAGCTTCTTCATTGAAGGCGATGATGGCAACAGAAAGCTTCATAGTTACCTTGGGACTGTGGCAATGGAGATTTTTTCAATGCCTGCCTCCGTGGCGGCGTCCATAATAAAAACCACTGCCTTATGCTGGGCCTTTCCATCGGCTCGAATCAGCAAGGGCCTTGGGTTTTTAGCGTTCAATTCTTTTAGTTTTTTAAAGAGACTAGAACCTTCCACCTTATCCTTACCAATAAAAATTTGGTGCCGCTGGTTTAGGCTAACTTCAATGGGGGTAACGGCTGTAGCCACACCACCTGTCTTTGCCTTGGGGAGTTTTAACTTGATGCCCGATTCGGTTTTAAAGGTAGTGGAAACCATAAAAAAGATGAGGAGCAAAAAAACCACATCAATCAAGGGGGTCAATTCAATGGCGATTTTTTTTGGTTCTCTCTTTTTAAACTGCATGGCTAGTGACCTGTGAGCATTTCGTATAAAAAGAGGCTGTGTCTTTCCATTTCAACTAAAATTAGGTCTACTTTTTTAGCAAAGTAGTTGGTAAAAACGAGGGTTGGAATGGCGACCATTAGGCCAAAGGCTGTGGTGATCATAGCTTCTGAAATACCACCTGCAAGGAGTTGGGGGTTGCCTGTGCCTTGGGTAACAATGGCGTCAAAGACATGGATCATACCCAGTACCGTACCGAGTAAACCCAACAGTGGGCTAACAACAGCAATGGTGTGGAGGGTTGACAGGTAATGTTCTAGTCTCGGGACTTCCAAACGACCCGATTCTTCGATGATCATTTTCAAGTCGGCTTTGGGCTTATCGGCATTTAAAATTGCCACCTCGGCCACCTTCATCATGGGGCTATTGTTGGCTCTGCTTAAAGCCAAGGCTTCCTTCAGGTTGCCCTTTTCAATTTGAGTTTCAATAGCCTGGAGATCTTTTAAACGAATGATTTTTTTAGGTTTCAAGTAGACCATTCGTTCTAAAATCAAAGCTAAACTTAAGACAGAGCAGCCGATTAAAATTAAAACAATGGGGCCACCTTGGGCGATGGTCTCAGCTTGAAAAATACTTATCATTTGTCATCCTCTGCTGACTTTCCACCTCGGTCACGCCAAAAGATTTGGATTGGTGTACCTTCGAAACCAAAATGGAATCGAAACTGGTTGAGTAAAAACCTGCGGTAAGACTCGTCCATCGCTTTCGGGTCGCCACAGTGGACAATAAAAGTCGGTGGCTTAATGGCAACTTGGGCGGCATAAAGCAACTTGTTGGTTTTGCCTCGCTTGCTTGGCGGAATGTGGCGAGTTTGCACAATAGCCAGCACTTCGTTCATGTGCGAAGTCTGGACTCGGTGAATGCACTGTTTAAACACTAAGAGAGCCGTATCAATAGCGTAGGGTGCACGCTTGCCCGTTTTGGCAGAGATAAAAATGATCGGTGCAAAGCGAGTAAATTCCATTTGGTCGTAAAGGTCGGCTCGATATTTTTCCAAGCTTTTACTGTCCTTTTCCACCAGATCCCACTTGTTCACCACGATGACTAAACCCTTGCCTCGTTCCACAATGAGGCCTGCGATTTTAGCGTCTTGCTCCACCACGCCTTCTGTGGCGTCAATCATCAAGAGGGCTACATCGGCACGCTCAACGGATCTAACAGCTGCGGCCATAGAATACTTATCTATCAACTGGCTGACTTTGGATTTTCTACGTAAACCCGCTGTATCTATGAGCTTAATTTTTTGTTTGTTGTAAATGAGATCGTTATCAATGGGGTCTCTTGTCGTACCTTCGGCGTCATCTACAATCTGCTTATTTTGCCCAAGTAGGTAGTTTACCAAGCTGGATTTACCAGCATTTGGTCTGCCCACAATGGCCAGAGCTAGCTCTTCATCTTCATCTGGTTGTTCCTGTTCTAAAATATCGGGGTAGATGATTGCCAATTCGTCTAAAAGGTAATCCACGCCTCTACCGTGTTCGGAAGAAACGGTGTAGATTTCATCAGGCCCAGCCTCCCAAAATTCACCCATTAGGTCTTCATGCTTATCGCCATCAATCTTGTTTACGATGAAGTAAACAGGCTTGCCGCTGCGCTTTAGATAGAGGTAAATTTCTTTATCCTGCTCCGTTAGGCCCGCTTGGAAATCGGTCATGAATAAAATAGCGTCGGCTTCTTCAACAGCCAACTGAGATTGCTCTCGCATTTTAGAAGGAATGGCCTCGGTGGCCTCAGGCTCAAAACCGCCTGTATCCATCAATAAAAAGCGGAATCGTTTGTAAGCCGTTGTGGCAATGTTTCGGTCTCGGGTCGTGCCTGCGATCTTGCTAGTAATAGCGATGCGGCGTCTTGCAAGACGGTTAAAAAAAGTGGATTTGCCTACATTCGGTCTGCCCACAATGGCAAATAATCTCATAACTACCTTAAATTTGGATATAATTAACTAGAATAAGCAATAATTGGCCTTATGGCAAGCGGAGACCCCTTAAACTATGCGTTTAAAGCGCTTATCTAGCTCATTTAAGGAGATTTTATTTAAAACAGGTCGCCCATGGGGGCAGTGGATCTGTAAATCGAGGCCGACAAGCTGGGTTAACAGGCCTTGCATCTCCTCTTTACTTAAGGGCTGGCCCGCTCTGATGGCAGAATGACAGGCGACCTTTTCAAAGACTTCATTAAAAAAGATCTCTAGCTTCCCGCTGCGGCCAAAGCTGCTCATTTCGTCTAAAACATCTTTGATTACTTCTGAGGCATCTACATTTTTTAAAATTGCAGGCACGCCTGAAAGTTTATAGTCACGGCCACCAAAAGGCTCGATGAGAAAACCAAAGCGCTCCCAGTGGTCTAGGTGTTGCTCTAAAAGCAGGCCTTCTTGGGGGGCCAGTTCAATCATTTGGGGGATCAATAATTTCTCGCATGAGATGCCCTTGCCATAAAACTCTTGTCTCACCTCTTCAAATCTTACTCTTTCGTGGGCGGCGTGTTGGTCTATTAACACGAGGCAATCATCCCCAGAGGCTAAGATATACTTGTTGGCCAATTGGCCGATCAAACTAAAGGGGTCGGACTCCACTTTTTTTACAGCTTCCAGGCCCTTTGCAGGTGCAAATAAAAAGGGTTCTTCTGGAGGTTGTTGGGCTGCGGGGCTTTCTAGAGTTTGGTTGCTTGGTTCTGGGGCCTCGGTTGGGGAAGGCTCAGGCGATTTCACTACTGGCCGAGGCACCTCAGTTTCAAAACCCAGTTGCTCGCTGGTTTCAATAAAAATCTTTGGCGCTGTGCCCGCTTGAGGTAAGGAATTTTGGTGGTGAGGGTGTTCCTTTACTTTACCGTTGAAAAGCTCATTCTTTTTTGGCTCATCTGGGCTTTGGGGCGCTATAAACTCCTCCCTGCTGGCAGCTTTCAGGCCACGCTGCAAAGCGGAAGAAAGAATAGTAGAGACCAGAGCTGTATTTTTCATCCGAGCCTCAGCCTTTGCTGGGTGCACGTTCACATCCACTTCGGCAGGGTCGATTTCTATATTGATAAAAAACATGGGGTATTGGTTTTTCATCAAAAGAGTGCTGTAACCTTGCACAATCGCATGGGAAATAGTCTGATTTTTAACGGAACGACCATTGATAAAAACCTGCTGCCACCGTTTGGTTTTTCTGGTGCCGCCATCGGGCTTAGAAAATAAACCTGAGAATTTTAGGTAGCTTTCTTGGTGCTCAATTTCATAGAGGTCACTGGCGATTTCAGCGCCGTAGCAATTTCGGATTCGCCCTGAAAAACTTTCCCCTTTTCCCAAGTTGATCACCACTTTTTTGTTGTGTGTCAGGCGAAATTGAATCTCAGGCTTGGCCAAGGCCAGCTTTAAAATGAGGTCGTAAATATGTTGGTATTCTGTTTGGATTGCCTTTAGAAATTTCTGGCGAGCAGGGACATTAAAAAAGAGATCTTCAATGGTGATGCGTGTTCCTTGGGGGAAGCCTACTTTGTTGCTTTGGATTTCCTTGCCCCCTTCCAGCTTGAGCAAAAAGCCACCGACTTCTTCGTTCTGACAGGTGGTCAGTTCAAAGCGACTTACCGCAGAAATGGCAGCTAAGGCCTCACCTCTAAAACCTAAGGTTTTGGTTTTAAAAAGGTCTTCCATGGAGGTGATTTTACTGGTGGCGTGGCGCTCTATGCACGCCCTTGCGTCGTCACTGGTCATACCACTGCCGTTATCTAAAACGGAAATGTAGTCTTTGCCTCCATTTTGGATGGTGACAAAAATTTGGTCTGCGCCAGAATCAATGGAGTTTTCTACCAACTCTTTCACCACGCTTGAAGGTCGCTCTACAACCTCACCAGCGGCGATTTGATTGATGAGTTGGTCATCTAATTTTTGAATTTTATTCATTATTGCTAGCTCTTCTCTTTTGGTAAGAAGTAGCAAAAAGGGGAAAAATTGTATAGTATAGCCTCTCTTTTTCTTAAAGCCTTGCTCCTTTTGTGCATCGGCTCTAATATGGAAAAAATTCATATGCACCCATGTACTGCCCTATGCAAAAAGCTCTTTTCCACACTTTAGGTTGCCGCTTAAATCAGGCTGAAACTGCCTCTATGGCGCAAAGTCTAAAAAATGCTGGTTACGAAATTACCTCTGAGGCATCAGGTGCGGATCTAGTTGTGATCAATAGTTGCACTGTAACAGGCCAGTCGGACCAAAAAACAAGGCAGGCGGTTCGCAGTTTACAGCGGGCCAACCCAACGGCCATCACTTGTGTTGTCGGCTGCATGAGCCAAGTTTCCAGTTCTGAAATTTTGGATATCGGTGGGGTGGACTTGATTTTAGGGACAGAAGAAAAGTTAAATATCGGCCATTGGCTTCAAGAAAAACAACCTGACGTTCCCCTAGTTGCCGTGGGGACCATTTCTAAAAATGCCTTTTCCATTGATACCCTAGGCCAACATTCTACCTACACTAGACCCAATATTAAGATCCAAGATGGCTGCGATTTTCTTTGCAGCTTCTGCATCATTCCTACAGCAAGGGGCCGAAGCCGCTCTAGGGAGCTTTTAAATCTACTCAAAGAAGTAGACTGGTTTGTGGAAAAAGGCGTGAAAGAAATCGTGCTAACAGGCGTGAATTTAGGGGAATATAAAGATAGTGGGCTAGATTTTTTAGGCCTCCTCGACAGGTTGAATGAAGTTGAAGGTTTGGCCCGAGTTCGTATTTCTTCCATTGAGCCTACAACGGTAGACGCTCAAATTTTCGAGAGAATGAAGGATGCCAGTCACAACCTGCAACCCTATTTGCATTTGCCCCTGCAAGCGGCCACAGATAAAATTTTAGGTGAGATGCGCAGGCGCTATACTTTAAGCGAATACGAAAGTTTTATTAAAGATGCCATGGAGACTATTCCCAATTTGGGGCTAGGTACCGACCTTTTGACAGGTTACCCCACAGAAACGGAAGAGGAATTTAACCAGGGGGTTGAATTTGTGAAGGCCCAACCCTTTGCCTATTTTCATGTCTTCCCCTACGCTAAAAGGGAAGGGGCCAGATCTGCCAAGTTAGTGTCCATAGAAACTAAGGAGCTGGGCAGGCGGGTTGATTTGTTACGATCTTTGAGCGATGAGAAAAAACAAGATTTTGCGAGAGGCCAAATTGGCACAGTCCAAGAAGTTTTATTTGAAGGCACCAGTGGCGATGTCTATTCTGGTTACTGCGGGAATTTTTTACGAGTTAAGGTTCAATCGGCAGTGGATTTGAGCAATCAAATTCACTCAGTTAAAATCACTAGCGCCAAGGCAGGAACTGCTTTTGGTGAACTATTTTCAGAGAGTTTAAATGCAACCAAATAGCTACATAGAATATGTGAAGACCAAAGAACCCCGCATGTGGGCTTCATTGGAGTCGGCGGCCAAG
Organism: uncultured bacterium; assembly: GCA_965602905.1. Taxonomy (GTDB): domain Bacteria; phylum SAR324; class SAR324; order XYD2-FULL-50-16; family XYD2-FULL-50-16; genus JASJGK01. The sequence goes on from CBFCZY010000004.1 coordinate 176,077, forward strand.
GAAGGTTTGCTCTTTATCGATGAAGAAAATGACGCTATTACAGCTACCAATCGGCTGTTACTCACCTATCCCGACTTGCATGAAATTATCAATTACTTGGTTGGCGAGTGGAAAGAGGAACAAGCGAAGACATTAGGTTTTGACCATATTAAATCCCTTTTAGAGGCACAATGAATAAACTAGAACAGGTAATTTTAGCTCTTTACCCCCTAATCGAGCCGAAACTCAAGTGGCAAATTGGGGAATTGAACTTGATCAAAGAGGTTACCTTTGATGGGAATGAAGTTACCATCCGCATTGATTTAATTACTGATGATGAGACCCAAAAAGCTGAATTTACCAAGGAAGTAGAAAAGGCATTGGCCCATCTAGAATTTTCTGACATCACCTTGCATATCTACAAGGTACAGGTTGCCTTAAATGGCCTTGAAGGTGTGAAAAAAATTATTATGGTCGGTAGTGGCAAGGGCGGGGTTGGAAAATCTACCGTTGCTGCAAACTTAGCTGCCACTTTTAAGCTAAAGGGTTTTGAAGTGGGTATGATGGACGCCGATATTTACGGGCCTTCTTTACCTATTTTACTGGGTTGCACCGATAAACCACAGGTGCTTGCCAATGAAATGTTGTTGCCTGTTCACGCCCACGGGATGAAGTTTATTTCCACAGGTAGCCTTGTGCCGCCCGATATGGCGCTCGCTTGGCGAGGTCAGTTGGTTGCAGGCACGCTGCTGCAATTTATCAGAAATACCGCATGGGGCCAGTTGGATTATTTGATTATCGACATGCCTCCAGGCAGTGGCGAAGTGCAGCTTACCTTAGCTGCCGAATTAAAGGTAGATGGGGTTGTGGTGGTTTCTATGCCCCAAGAAGTTGTGATCGGTGATGTGCGCCGCTCCTTGACTCTATTTAAGGAAAAGCAGATCCCCGTTTTAGGCGTGATCCAAAATATGGCGAGCTACATCTGTAACGATTGCGGCAAGCCCCAAGAACTCTTCCCCGCTGGCACCACCGAGCTAGTCGGTTTTGAAACCTTGGCTTCCCTGCCCCTAGACCCTAACGTTACAAGATCTGGCAACAGCGGTATCCCTGCTGTGTTACAAGAAGGTGATTCTGACTTCAAACGCTTGTTTGGTGAAATTGTTGATGAGCTGGTTAAAGGAAACTAGGCCGTTCTTTTTTTGCCTCTTCAGGGTTATCTGCATTATTCGTATTTTCAGCAGAGTATGGGAAAATCTTGTGAAATTTAATCCTCACTATGCTGAAGACTATTTCAAGAATGAGGGATGCAAACATAGTAAATATTAAAATCCCAGATAAAACCCAAAGACTTTTCCCCTTAAGGAGCTCTTTAAAACCTTTTTCCTGAGGGGTATAATTGGTTTTTAGTGAGGGCATATTTTTAGCTCTGGCAGTAGCTATTGGCGTGGTGCTAGTTTCGCCATCAATGAACACATCGAAAACAAGAATTTCGTCTGGCTGGATGTCTTTAAATGTTAGAATAATTTTATTATCCTTCTCTATAAAAACAACTTTTGAATCTTCTTTTAAAAATTTTTCACTTGCGCTGGTAATTTGAACAGAAAGGATAGCACTCTTTTTATCAAATTGAAGGGTAACTTTTTTTGATACATCTTGGTCGAGAATTTGTTCTCTTCCGCTATTTATTAACTGAAATTCTTGTTTTGTTAAGTTTGTTATCAGCTTGTCTTTATAGCGAATCTCAAGGTCATGTATTTCTTTTTTCTCTGAAATAACGCTCGTATCATTTATAAGCTTAAGGGTTAGCTCATTTTGTGGGAGGTAATACTCATTGTAGATGCTAGACCCTGCTGCCCCTATAGTAAAAAGTGCAGCAAGAAACAAAGTAAAATTAATGATTTTTTTTAACATATCTCACAATAGACTACTGCAATATTTTTTGTAAATATCAATCTTATTTATATAGGGTAGTCTGTGCCGAAAACCATTTTTTTCTTGGGGCAGTGATTCAGACCTATCTAAGAATCCTATGAATGCTATAAATTCAGCTTAATTTTACCTGCTGAATACTGGTGCACCAGTGCAGAAATTAATGTTTGGTAAGGAATTCCGTCACTGGCTGCTTTTTGCTTAATGGCGTTTAAATCGTTTTCAGTGATCCGAAAGGTAATAGTTTTCTTTTTCTTTAGGGAATTACTGGCAGCTAGTTTTACCTTCGTGATCATTTCAGGGCCTGCCGAAACCCAGCCTTCATCGTCTAAGGCATCCATCAATTCTTTTTCTTCTGCATCTAATGGATCGTATATATTTTTTTTAGACATCTGTGTACCTCTTTTTGAGTTTTCGATCTGCAAAGGCAGTTTTTAAGAAAAAGCCCTCTTCTTCTGGTATGGCGGGAACAGCCCAAACATAGTCATTTAATAAGACAACCAAGTAAACTTGGTTTGCACGTTTTGGGTGCCTAAGCACATCCAACAAAAAACCGTTGTCTATTGCTTGTTCGATCTCTTCAAAACTTATATTGCGCGTGGCAATTAGTTTTTCATTCTTTGCAGGGTCCCAATGTAATTTCATATATTATATATTAACCAGTTGTCATTACATTTGCAATACAATTTAAAGACAGAGAATTAAGCAAACACAATCCTTCAACTGTATCAAAAGCTTTGGCTGTCAAATTTTTCAGAAGTAGTTTGGAAAATCAGCCTTACAAAGTAGGAACTCAGCCAAATCCAAAAACAAGTGAAGTGAGAGAGAAAATTCAAGAAAGGAAAACTACCCCTTCGCTAATTCGGCCGAGATGATAGTATAGGCGATGCCACCAATTAAAGTTGAGAGGCCCATTAAAGCGATCACTACAGCAACCTGATTGATGCGGTTGACCCAGTTGCAGTAGAAATTTTTAAGCCAATCAGGGGGCCAATTAAATTGTGGTTCAGGCATAGTTTGGTTGTCGTTAATATTGGGGGGCCTAGAACTTAATGAATAGGCCTTATTAAGTAAATAGTAAACCCTACGAAGTGGGTTAGAAGGGATAACCAAAAAATAGGGTCGTGGTTTTTTCCTCTTCACCCCAACCGATATCCAACCTAACCACTACAGTGTTAAATACGGGCCGCAGGCCGAAACCGTAACTGGTTCTAGTGTTGTCCCAAAGTTCCGCTTTGGTGGGGGCTACGGTTCCAGATTCTGCGAAAAAGGCCATTTGGAAACCTGCAAAGGTGCCCTTTTCGATAAAGAAATCAAAGGCCTCTTGGGCCTCAAAAACATACCACCTAAATTCTGCACCACGAAAGGCCGAGTAGGAATCATAAAATCGGTTCGTGCGGTAACCACGCAGGCGGTTGGCCCCACCCAAAGAGGTGGCCTTGCCTTGGTTGGCGTTGTCCACTTGTCTCTGGTAAAGGTCGTCTAACAAGGTTTGGCAGGTTGCAGGTGCGCCTTCGGGGCAGACAAATTGGGCTCGGTTTACAGAACCTAGCTCTGTAACTGTGGAAGACCCGAAAAAATAATTTAACACCAGCACCCCTCGGTTGTTATCCAAAACAGGCAAGTAGGTAGTCAAGTTTAGGTCTTCTTGGAAGAAGCCGCTGTTGCCTTCTCTGGTGGCAGGCATGCCCCATTTTTCGTATTGGATGCGGTAGCCTACCCTTGGGTCTCTACGGTCATCGGTGTCGTCTAGGTAGATTCCCCAGCGGTAGCCTCGGGGGTTTTTAATTAATTTCGCCTCCTCAGCGGTATAAAACTTTCCCGTTGGGTCTACCAAACCATAGGGGGTGACCGAACCATCCAAATAGCCATAATAAAACTCCAGCTGGTAATCCCAAAAATTGAGACTCAACTCTGCACCTGAGGAGGCAAAGGTAGAGGCTAAAAGGTAGTAGGTGCTGTCTGGATTGGAGTTGATACCTCGTTCCCCTTCGGGCCAAGTACCGTTAACCACATCAATTTTATAGGCATTTAAGGTTAAATGCTCGGTATAAAGGGGTAGATCTAAAACAGTTAAAATCGTGATTTCAAAGTCGTCATTGGCAAAATATTCCGCCTCTCCCCCAAGTTTAATAATAGCAATGTCTGTCTCTTTTCCGCCTAAGGCAATTACGCTAGCGCCGTAACCTGAAAATTCCTGAACCCCTGGCAGCTTTCCCGCTACGGGATAGACAAAATAAGAAAGCTCTGGTTTTGGTTTGGGCCTGCGGTCGAAAAATAGCGCAAAGGCAGGGCTAGATTGGGCAATTAGAAATAGAAAAAGCAGTAGGCTAAGGAGGTGTTTCATTTTATATTTTTCTGGGCTCCCAAGCGTGACTTTAATATTATATTGCAAAGGGAATAGTCACAGCTTAATATTGATTTACCACGATGTAAAGTAAGCTCAATTGCCTAGAGAGGTAACAAGTAAAACAGTATTAGGGGGGAGCAATGCAGCTGTCCACTTGGGGGCGCTATAATTTAGTAGGGGGCTGATTTTTTCTTTGGATTTGGAGTAAGGTTCAAATTTTAGGCAAAAAAAAAGCAGCCTAAGCTGCTTTTTTCTTTAACTTAACCTTAGAAATCTAAGATTGGTACTCGTTCCAAGACTTGATTTTTAACTCAGGGTTGGCGGCAATGGCTTCGATAAAGCGAGCAGCCAGCTGAGGGTTCGTGATCAAGGATACACCGTGGTCAACGGTCTTACGTCTGACCTTATAGCCATTGGTAAGCTCGGTGCGTTGGAAGTTTTTAGGGATATTCACCACTAAATCCAAACCAACTTCTTCAATCAGATCCAAGACATTTCTATCACCCTTTTGGCTTGGCCAAAGGACTTGTGTCGTATCTACGCCATGGGCTGCAAAATACTTGTGAGTTCCAGGGGTTGCAAAAAGTTCCACACCCATTGCCAGTAAGGCCTTGGCTGGCTCTATAAAGGCCAATTTTTCTTCTTCTCCGCCTGAAGAGATGAGTACTTTTTTCAGAACTGTTTTAAAACCAACAGAGCGCATAGATTTTAATAATGCTTCATGGAAGTCATCACCTAAGCAACCAACTTCACCAGTAGAAGCCATTTCCACACCTAAGGTTGGATCGGCACCTAAAAGACGAGTAAAGGAAAAGTGACTGGCTTTCACACCGACATAATCCAATTCCATAAAAGAACGTTGGGTTTTTATAGCACCTTTACCTAAGATGGCTTCGGTGGCCAGTTTGATAAAGTTCTTTTTGTAAACTTTAGAAACAAAAGGGAAAGACCTTGAGGCACGTAAGTTACACTCAATTACCTTAATGCTGTTGCCCTTGGCTAAAAACTGCATGTTAAAGGGGCCTGTAATCTCTAAGCCCTTGGCAATTTCAGCGGCAATCAAACGAATTTTTCTGATTGTTTCAATGTAAGTTCGCTGTGGAGGCAAGACTAAAGTTGCATCACCAGAGTGAACCCCTGCATTTTCTAAGTGCTCGCTAATGGCAAAGGCTGCAACCTTTCCATCGTTAGCAACGCCGTCAAATTCAATCTCTTTCGAGTTGGTTTGGTACTTGGAAATCACCACGGGGTGATCGGTATTCAAGTCGGTTGCTTGCTTTAAGTAGCTGATCAAAGCTGTTTCACTGGTAGCCACACCCATAGCGGCGCCAGAAAGAACATAAGAAGGACGAATCAAAACAGGGTATTCTACCTTTTCTGCAAATTCCTTTGCAGCGTCAAGGGTTGTCAGTTCCTTCCATAAAGGCTGGTCGATACCAAGCTTATCCATGAGGGCTGAAAATTTATGCCTGTCTTCTGCCTGATCAATTTTCTTTGGGCTGGTGCCTAAAACCTTGGCTCCCCACTGTTCCAGTGGTAAAGCTAGATTGTTGGAAACCTGACCACCCATGGAAACAATGATTCCCATTGGGTTTTCTTTCTCGTAGAGGTCCATAACCGTTTCAAGGCGGATCTCATCAAAATATAATCGATCTACTTCATCGTAATCGGTTGAAACAGTTTCAGGGTTGTAGTTGATCAAAATGGATCTGTAACCCTGCTCTTTCACAGTCTTTACGGCATTCACACAGCACCAATCAAACTCTACACTGGACCCGATTCTATAGGTCCCGCTTCCGAGAGTTAAAACCGAGGTTGCCCCGCCAAATTCAATGTCGTCTTCACTGGCGTTGTAGGTAAAATAAAGATAGTTGGTCTGGGCTGGGTATTCGCCAGCTAGAGTATCAATCTGTTTCACATAAGGATTCAAGCCGTAAGCTTGTCTCATGCGCCGAACGTTTCTTTCGTCGGTTCCAATGAGTTGTGCAATCTGAGGATCACCAAAACCACACTGTTTCGCTTCTAACAGTACATGACGAGGCACGTTACCGTTATGGTACTGGCTGATTAGATCTTCAACCCGAACAATGTTGTTGATTTTGTGTAAAAACCAGCGGTCAATGCGAGTGTGTTCGTGGATCTCATCAATGGACATTCCCTCTTTGATCGCCCAAGGAATTGAGAATACACGTTCGTCAGTTGGGTTTGCCAACTCGTTGATCAAGTCTTTGGTGCTTTTCTTTTTTCCAAGGTCATCTTTGTTGGTCACAAGTCCTTGGGCACCAATATCAATCATCCGTAAGGCTTTTTGCAAGGCCTCTTGGAAGGTTTTACCGATGGCCATAACTTCACCAACGGATTTCATGCTGGTGCCAATCTTGTTAGAAACCTGCTTGAATTTCTTTAAATCCCAACGGGGGATCTTCACTACAACATAATCCAAGGCAGGCTCGAAGCAGGCGATGGTGGAATGGGTAATGGAGTTTTTCAGTTCTGTTAAAGAATAACCTAAACCCAGCTTGGCAGCTACGAAAGCCAAGGGGTAACCTGTCGCTTTAGAAGCCAAGGCGGAAGAACGAGAGAGACGAGCGTTAACTTCAATCACTCGGTATTCTTCAGAATGAGGATTTAAGGCATACTGGATATTACACTCTCCAACGACACCCAAATGGCGCACTGTCTTTAAGGCAACTTCACGAAGCATGTGGTATTCACGGTTGGTTAAAGTCTGACTTGGAGCGATCACAATCGATTCACCTGTGTGAATCCCTAAAGGATCAAAGTTTTCCATGTTACAAACGGTAATACAGTTGTCTTCTTTGTCTCTTACAACTTCGTATTCAACTTCCTTCCAACCTTTTAAGTATTCTTCCACTAAGAGCTGAGGGGTGTGAGCAAAGGCCTTTTCTGCTAGATCACGGGCTTCGGCTTCATTCCAGCAAGGGCCAGAACCAAGGCCACCAAGGGCAAAGGCTAAGCGGATCATAACAGGGTAACCAATATCTTCAGCAATGGCTAAGGTCTCTTCTACTGTGGCCGCAGCTTTTGACTCAGGTACAGAAACACCGATCTCACCGAGTTTATCGGCGAATATCTGTCGGTCTTCTGTGTTGCGGATCACGGAAATTGGGGTTCCAAGCACCTTAATATTATGCTTATCCAAGATTCCTAGCGCGTCCAATTCCATACCGCAATTGAGGGCTGTCTGGCCGCCAAAGGCTAAAAGAATGCCGTCTGGCTTTTCTTTTTCAATTACACCTTCAATATAGTCAGGTGTCACAGGCAGCAAGTAAACCTTGTCTGCAAGATAGTCTGAAGTCTGGATGGTAGCAATATTAGGGTTGACCAATATGGTTTCAATACCCTCTTCTTTTAAGGCTTTAATGGCCTGACTACCTGAGTAGTCAAATTCGCCTGCTTCACCGATTTTTAAAGCGGCTGAGCCTAAAATAATTACCTTTTTAACCTGATTCTGCATTTTTTAAAGGGAGTCTACAAATTGATCAAATAAAAATCCCGTGTCAACTGGGCCTGGCCAAGCTTCGGGGTGAAATTGTACAGAACGAATGGGCTTAGTTTTGTGCTTTATGCCTTCGTTACTTCCGTCGTTTGCATTGAAAAACCAAGGGCTAAAATCATCAGATAGGGTTTGGTCGTCAATAGCGTAATTGTGGTTTTGGCTGGTGATGTAACAGCGCTTGGTTCCGACCTTAATACAAGGTTGGTTTTGGCTGTGGTGACCAAATTTTAGCTTATAACTCAAGGCGCCTGTGGCCAGAGAAAGCAATTGGTGACCCATACATATACCAAAAATGGGTTTGTTGTTTTCCAAGTGAGGCTTAATATTCTCAATGGTGTCTAAGACTTTCATCGGGTCGCCTGGGCCATTAGAAAGCATGATGCCATCAAATTTTTCTTTTGAAAAATCATAGTTCCAAGGGACACGTAAAACAGAAACATCACGATTTAAGAAGTTTCTCACAATGTTATTTTTTGCACCAAGATCAACTAGGATAATCTTCTTTTTACCCTTAGCGTATTCCATTGGTTCTTTGATGCTCGCTTGGGCAACAAGGTTTTCTTTAGAAGGATCGTAAAAGGGAACATCTTTACCCTCAACAATAATCTTACCTAACTGGGTTCCTGTGGCGCGTAATCTTTTGGTAACGGCTCTGGTATCAATGCCTTCCAAACCTGGGATTTTATGCTCAATCATCCAGTCTTCTAAACTTCGCACAGCGTTCCAGTGAGAATAATCACGAGTTAGACTGGTGATGATGATTCCCTTTAGGTGGATTTTTCCAGATTCGAAATTTGACTTTACTTGGTCAATTTGGTCTTCCGCAGGGATACCGTAGTTGCCGATTAAAGGGTATGTGAATACCAAAATCTGGCCTGTGTAGCTTGGGTCAGTCAGGGTTTCTGGGTAACCTACCATGCCGGTGTTGAAAATTACTTCGCCAGCGACAGAGCCTTTGTATCCAAAATGTCTGCCAGAGTAGATCTGGCCATCTTCTAATACTAATTCCATTGATCATCTTTATAGTTTTTGAGGCTCATATATAGAGTTATGAACCAAATCTCATCAAGAATATATGAATTAGCTAAGCTTGTGTAGTAAGAATGAAGAAAAGTTTCTAAGTAACTGAAAGTTAATTGGGATTGGTGTTTTTTTTTATTTTTTCCAGGCCTTGGCTACTTCCACATCTTTGGCGATTTGAATCTTTAAAGCTTCTTTGCTTTCAAATTTTTCTTCTTCACGGATAAAGGCTAGGGGGCGGATCTTGGCCATTTCGCCGTAGGCTTCCCTATTAAAATCAAAGATATGAGCCTCAACCTTAAGCTGGGCTAGCCCAAAAGTAGGGGCATGGCCAATGTTGCAAACAGCCTTGTAAGTCTTACCGCTCAAGTCCACCTCAACAACATAAACCCCAAAGCGCACAGGTAGCAAAACAGGGGGGAAGATGTTGATCGTCGGAAAGCCAATGGTGCGGCCTATCTGGGCGCCCTTTTGGATCTCGCCTAGGATTCTCCATGGACGGCCTAAAAGCTTTTCCGCTTGGGCAAACTCGGCTTCGTAAAGCAAACGGCGGATCATGGTACTGCTAATAGTATAATTATCTAGTTTCACAGGTTCTAACTGAGAAAACTCAACACCCTGGGCCGCAGCTTCCTCTTTCAAGTCTGTGGCACCGCCGCTTCTATCCCTGCCAAAGTTAAAATCGTAGCCTACAATGATTTGTTTGATAGAAAGGAGCGAGAACAACTTTTCTGAAAATTCTTTGGGGCTAAGGCCTGCAAATCTTGGGGTAAAAGGGATTAAGAAACAAGCGTCTAGACCCAGTTCTTCCATCAAGCACCATTTGGTTTCTTCATCGTAAATATGCTGAAAGGGAACATGGGGCTGTAAGACAACTTTAGGGTGTGGGTCAAAGCTCAGAATCGCAGCATTGGCATTATATTTTTCTTTTGCTGCCAATAAAGCTGCAATTAAGGCCTGATGGCCCATGTGAAACCCATCAAAATTTCCGATGAGTAAAACCCAGTCCCCCTCACTACTGCTAGATTTAAAGCTTTTATGGATAATTTTCATAGTAAGTTAAGGCGCTACATTGAGGTTTTTTACATGACAAATAAAAACTTGCTCGTTATCATTTGGTAATCGAAAAAAAACACCTAAGCAAGAGGTAGCAGTAATGCCAACCAAGAAACGCCTAAATAAAGTCGCTGGAAACTTAAATGAAAAGGCTTTTTTAAAGATTACCAAGCAAATTGAAGGTCGTGGTGTTGTTGTAGTTGCAATGGTCAACCGAACTTGTACAGAATGTGATAAAATCCAGCTTTTTGTTAATAAACTCGAAGGTGGCTGGCTAAAAAAGATGCCAAATTTGGTGTTCTTTTACGGTTATAATGAAACGGTTGTTGAGAAGCAAGTTGATGACAATGGTAGACCCATTCCGCCAAAAAAGACATCCGATAACGCTCTAGGTGATTCAAATATTTTCAATTGGCCCCCACTGCCTGATGGGCATGGTTACGCTATTTTCACTAGCCCCACAGAAGTTAGTTACGTTAAAGACGACATCAATCATGATGAATTTGAAACCATGATTATCGATACCTTGCGAAGATTTAATTCTTCCATTCGAACCTTGCCTAACATGGGTGCCAGAAAGAAATTTATTGATGGCGGTGGTACTGGGATTGTGGTGGAAACCAGTGGAAACACTAAGGCGAGCAAGATTGCAGAATGTGAAAATCAGATTAAGGCCTATGGTGAAAGGCTTAGAATCCCTATTTTCTTTTTAAAGGGCCTTGGCGAAAACATGACTTATTATGTGAATGGGAAGCCTATGGTAAAGCTGGCAGGCTTGAACTTTGATAAACTCTTGAAAAAAATGCCAGCCTAGTTTGCCTAAGGCTGGTTTTTTTCTTTAAAGCTCTATAGCTGCGTAGCTGTCTAAAATATTTTAGACTAGCTGCGCAGCAGTGTAGGATACTTTATATCTTAGTTCGGCTTCGCAGTTTTATATCTCTAGTTCGGCTTCGCCTCACGTCCCAACCACTGGTCAAATCTCAAGTCATTAACCATAGCCTTATGGGATTCAACAGATAAAGCTCCCCAAAGTGCATCAGGCTGGTCTTTCGCCTCTTCCATCAACTCTTCGAATATAGCCAAAGCCTTTTCCTTTTGGTTGTACTTCACAAAAATTTGCCCCTTTTGGTACTTGGCCCAAGGAGTTTTTTCCGAGTTAGGGAAAAGCTCAATGGCTTCGTTATAAGCACTCAAGGCTTCAGGCAAAGCGTTCAATTCGAAAAACAGATCCCCTAAAATATAGTGGGTGTCTACAACAATAGGCTCTACAAATTGATCCTGCAAAGGATGCTCGTAGGTAGCAATTACCTTTTTGTAAGAATCAATAGAGTCATCATATTTACCAATCGCTTGGTAGAGTCCGCCTAAAGCAAAATGACAAGGCACGATGATCTCACGGTGCATGGGGTTGTCTGTCTCTTGGTAGTCTCTGATGGTCTGGTTGTAAATCCGAATGGCCTTATCCACACGGTCAAACTTATGCACTTTATAGTAGGCATCACCAAAGGCCTTTTTCACCGTCGGGGTATAGGTATGGTTGGGATACTTTACCAACCAATCCATATAAACCTGCTGGCTCTGTTCTGATTTATCTTGCACGTCAAAAATCCTGCCCTTGTTAAACCATGCTAGTGGGGCAAGTGGGTCTTTCGGTGCCTTGATGATTTCATCTAAGAAAACCAAGGATTTATCTTGCAGACCGAGCCTAAAGTAGGAGTCAGCAATTAAAAATAAGGGCGCGCGGTGGATAATAGGTTGGATCTTTTCACCAAAACCACTATTTTTCTTTTCCACATAACAGGCAGAAGACTGGGGTCTGAGGTAGTATTTCTTTTCGTACTTTTCCCAAACCGCAAGAGCATCAAGGTAGAGGCCTTGGTCGTAATAGTCTTTGATGTAAGAACGCACATTATCAATGATTCGAGATTGAATAATGCGGTTTTTTACATAGATATTCTTAGGGAAATCCTTGCAGAATTTTTCTAAGGTATTAATCGACTCAGGGTAATGCTGGAACAGGCCCAAGGTTAACCCTTTACGCAAAGTGGCCTCTTCGATTTGGTCTGAAAAGTAATACTTTTCAATGATAAAATCGTAGATCTCTAGGGCTTTTTTGTACTCGTCTTTCTCGGGCTTTTCAGCGTAAATGTTGGCGATGCGCATTTTCCCAATGAGCAGCAATTCATTTGAATATTCCACAATGGCCTTTTCATAGGCCTTAATGGCATCTTCAATTTTATCTTCCGCTCGTAAAAAGTCACCAATTCGAATGGCTACCAAATTTGAAAAGGCCTCATCTGGGTAAAGATCAAGCAGGTTTTCATAGATCGAGCGAGCTGTCTGGTAGTTTTTGTTTTCATAGTAGGCTTCACCCATATGGAACATTAACTCAGCATCTGTTTTCATGTAGTCGCCATTCATGCTCCAAGCCTTATCAAAGTTTTGCTTTGCTTCTTTGAATTGCTTTTGTTGGAACTGAGCCTCACCTAATTTATAATAGGCTAGGGGCAACTGTCTTGCTGTCTGATTTTCCGTGATGAAATCCTGCAAGGTCTCAATGGACTTCTCGTAGCGGTACATAGCCAAATGAATCACACCCTTTTGGAAGAGTGCATCTTTGGAATAGGGTGAGTCTGGATGCAGCTGAAGGATGATCTCAAACATGTTAAAAGCGTCCCCATAGATCTTTTTTGAGAGGAGCATCTTACCCATGTTATAGTAAGCCCTAGGAACATCGTCGTAACCTAAGTCGGCTGTCAAGGCAGCATCAATGGCCGCGCGGTATTCTTGGACAACAAAATCATGATCAGGAATTTCTTTTTCAGGGTCCTTTAGCTTTTCTGATTGATAGTAGGCATCACCACTTCTAAAGGCGGCTCGCACACCCAAACCACTGTGGGGGCTAAAGTTATAAATATTTTTAAAGAGCAAACCTGCGGCAGCATAGTGGCCTAGACGAAGCTCATATTCAGCCTCTTCAAATTTCTTTTCAATGAACTGTTCTCGCTGCACCTCAGCTTGGTTAGCTTGGGCTTGGGCTTTCTTTTTTTCCTCAGCAATGGCCATCAACTTAGATACATCTTTGGTTTTATCTTCTGTAAAACTCAAAATAATTTGATGCTCTGGTTTGGTGACCACTCTTCTATCAATGTTCAAGACAAAGTTTTCAGGCTTAATAGAAAAGAGTAGGTATTTACCACGTTGCTCATGTTTAATGAATTTAATCATCTTGGTTGAAGCACCAGGCACAATTAGGCCTGCCGTGGCTTTGGTCGAAAGCATGCGGATCTTTATGATTCCACCAGGTTGGGTGTTGTCACGAATAATATCATACTGGGCAGGTTTATCTAAGGTGATGATCAAGCGTTCGGAACCTGGGTTTAGCTCACGAAACATCTCTACTACCTCGGCAGATTTATCCTTTTGTACCTCTGCTACCTTCCTATTGAACTGTAGAACCAATTTACTTGAGCCTCTTTTTTGGGGCACAACCTTATATAGTAGGTTCGGGTGTTTGGTACGGATTAAGGCCCAATGTTCGAAATCGTTAATTTTTCGGATTCTTACACCGCCCAGAAGGGGGTCTTTAAACACGATCAAATTGGGAATGTCTCCCACTTGAGCATTCCGAATCTTAAGGATTAAGATCTTGTTTTTTAGGTTTTCTTGCAGTTCGAAGTCAGGTGCATCAATAAACTGGAAGGAAAGTCTTGTTTGTAATTCCGTCGCTGGTTTATTTTTGATCTTTTCAAGTAGGTTGACCTGGGCAAAAGCTACCGGGGTCACGATCAGAAATAGTGACAGGGAAAGTGAGATTTTTTTAATAAAGTTTAACAATTTCAATACCTAAAAAACAACGAGTCTAAAATTAAAGTCATTGCTGCTGTAAGCTTAGCAAAAGCCTTGCCCAAATAGGCATTTAGGCTAGAACCTTAACTTTTTTTGCAATAAACAAAAGATATTCAGGCATTATTGAGCGGCCTTGCATTTGTTGCCTCAATTCCTTAGAATTATACTTTGCTATGATTTAAGTGGCAAATGGAACGCAAAGCAGTAACCCTTAGAATTAAAATTTGCTCTTGAACCAACAGAATAATCCAGACACTAAAATACCTCGCCATGTAGGTATTATTATGGACGGCAATGGCCGCTGGGCGAATAAGCGTAAAGCACCGAGAATAATGGGGCACAAAAATGCCATTAAAGCGGTGCGTGCTGCGGTTACTGGTTGCAGGGAAGCTGGGGTGGAGGTTTTAACCCTCTATGCCTTCTCCACTGAAAATTGGCAAAGACCAAAAAAAGAAGTGGAAATGTTGATGCGTCTTTTTGAGGAATACTTAAAAAAAGAACTGAAGAGTCTGAAAAAAAATAACATTTCTTTACGCATTTTAGGCAGGACAGACCGCTTGCCCAGTTTTTTAAAAGGCCCCCTAGAGACTTCTTTAGAAGAAACAAAAGACAATGAGGGCATGGTTTTATGCTTGGCCGTAGACTACGGTGGGCGAGATGAAATTGCTAGAATGATGCAGGCCTTGGCTGTAGATGTAAAATCAGGCGAGTTAGACCCTAAAGACATTACCGAAGAACTGATGGGCCAGAAACTAGATACTGCAGGCCTACCTGACCCCGACTTAATCATTCGCACCAGTGGCGAACATAGACTCTCTAATTTTTTGCTATGGCAGGCAGCCTACGCAGAATTTTATTTCACAGAACTTCTCTGGCCAGATTTCACAGAAGTAGAACTACATAAAGCCTTCACTGAGTTTGGACTCAGGGAAAGGCGCAAAGGAAAAGTGAATGCCTAAGGAATTACAGTTACGCATTGCCTCGGCATCGGTTTTAGTACTGCTTGGAATAGCCTATCTTTTTTACACCTCTTACTACTTATTTATTGGGATCACTTGCCTCATGGGGCTGGTTGGTCAGTTTGAATTTGGTAGGGCAGGGCGTGGGAAGGGTTTGCCCCTGTTTCAGCCGACCTTATATATAAACCACCTTTTGCTCTTTGCTTATTTTTTTGGCAATGCCAATGCAAAAGGCCTAGGCTGGCCCCCAGAGCAGGCGTCTATGATTTTAGCTGCCCTAGGGGCCTCTTTAATTATAACTCCTTTAGTTTTGAAGCAGAACCTAGTGCAAAGCTTAAAGTGGAATATCTTTGGTCTGGTTTGGATCACCATACCCTTTTACGCCTTCATTTGGTTACGATTTGATTTTGAGCAAGGTAACTATTTAATTTTGTATGTCATTTCCTTAGCGGCCATGAGTGATATTTTCGCCTACTTTGGTGGGAAGAAATTTGGTAAACACAAGCTTGCCCCAAGCATCAGCCCTGGAAAAACGATGGAAGGCAGCGGGATTGGGCTAATTTGCGCCAGTATATTTGGGGTTTATTTTGGCCTCACCTTATTACCTGCGCTGAGCTTACCTCTGTTGGGTTTAATGGTTGTTCTTTTAGTTGTCGTTTCCCAAGCAGGTGATTTAGTAGAATCCAAATTCAAACGCTTCTGCGGTGTGAAGGATTCAGGTACCATCATGCCTGGTCACGGAGGGTTACTAGACCGCTTTGATGCCTATCTTACCAGTCTGCCACTCTTTTGGGCGATCTTATATTTTGCTGGGCTTTAGATGACCATTCAAAAAATTGCCATCTTAGGTTCTACTGGCTCCATCGGCCAAAGCAGCCTTGATGTAATCCGTATCAATCCTGATTTGTTTCAAGTGGTAGCCTTAAGCGCCAATAGTAGCGTGGGCATTTTAGCCGAACAAATTAAAGAGTTTAAGCCTATTTTGGTTTCTGTCGGCCTTGGAAAAAAGGTGAAACTAGAGAAGTTATTGCCCCCTGATTGCAAAACGAAAATTTTAGAAGGAATGGAAGGCCTCAAGGCTGTGGCTACGCTGCCCGAGGCGGACCAAGTTGTTGCCGCTATGGTGGGTGCCATTGGTATTGAGCCTGTCTTGGCCGCCATTGACGCTAAAAAACGCATCGCTTTAGCCAATAAAGAAACCATTGTTCTGGCAGGCCCCCTCGTTATGGAGCGAGCCAAAGCCAATGGGGTACAGATCTTCCCTGTGGACAGCGAACATAATGCCATTTTCCAAGCCCTAAATGGGGAGAACATCAAAGAGGTGGATTTTATCACCTTAACTGCCTCAGGTGGCCCCTTTCGGGACCTACCCTTTGCTGAATTTGAGAATATTACCCTAGAGCAGGCCCTAAAACATCCCAACTGGGATATGGGTCCAAAGATTACCATTGATTCAGCCAGCCTGATGAATAAAGCCTTGGAGGTGATTGAAGCCAAGTGGCTTTTTGATTTAGAATTAGACCAAATAAAAGTGGTGGTACACAAAGAATCGATCATTCACAGCCTAGTTACATACAAAGACGGTAGCTCCATAGCCCAGTTGGGCCAACCTGATATGAGGGTTCCCATTTCTTACTGCCTAGCTTGGCCGAAACGTGTTCGTTCCGGGGTAAAGGCTTTAGACCTAGCGGCAGCTGGAACTTTGCATTTTGTAGAACCTGACTTAGAGCGATTTCCAACCTTAGATTTGGCCTTTCGCACCTTAAAACTGGGTGGAGGGTCTACAGGCGCATTAAGCGGGGCTAACGAAGAACTGGTAGCCTTGTTTTTGGATAAAAAAATCAAGTTTACAGAAATTTTCTCCAATCTAATTGCCTTAGTAGAGGAATTGGAGATTTTAAAAGAAGATGCTCAGCCCACCTTCCCCTTTATCTTAAATGATTTAAGTGATGCCATGCAGGCAGACCTATGGGGACGGGATTTTATTAAACAAAGATGGAACTAATGTTTACAGTTATAACCTTTATCTTATCCTTATCTTTATTGGTGTTTTTACATGAATTGGGTCACTATATGGCCGCTCGTTACGTGGGCGTTTCTGTAGAGGAGTTTTCCATAGGTTTACCGCCAAAGGCCTTTTCTAAAAGGATTGGCGAAACAGACTATTGCCTTTCCTGGTTGCCTATTGGTGGCTATGTTAAGCTAAAGGGTTTGGATACAGACGATAAAGATGAAAACGACCCCACCAACTATGCTTCTAAAACAGCGGGGCAAAAGTTTTTGATTCTCATTGGCGGCGTGACAATGAACCTGATCTTTGCTTTTGTTTTTATGGCCTTGGCTTTAATGGCTGGAGTTGAAAAACCTTTGCATATGACAAGAGCAGCCTTGATTGACGAGGTTACCATCAACTCGGTGGCCTTTGACGCTGGCCTGCAAAAAAATGACATCATCATTGCTGTCGACTCTGAGCCTGTTGCCACCTTCGAGGCTTTGTCTCGGTCTTTGGTTTCTAGTAGTGCCGATATAGTAGAGTTAAAAATCCGCAGAAGTGGCCAAGTGATGACCGCCACTTATAACCTTGAAAAAATGAAGGCTCTAAAGAACCCAGGCTTTTTTGTTTGGCAAGAGTCTTTGATTGGTTCTGTTCGAGAAGGCAGCCCTGCAGACCTCGGTGGGATGCAAAAAAATGATCTGATTAAGGCTGTAAATGGTGGCCAAGTGGCATCTTGGCGCAATCTGCCGCCGCTGGTGCAACAGAGTAAAGGAAAAGAGCTAGAGCTAGTTATTCAGCGTGAAGGTAGAGAGATTAAACTTCTGATTACCCCAGCTTATGATGCGGCCAGCAAATATTACTACATTGGTGTGTCGCCCCAAACGGTTACCGTTTATTTACCCCTTGGTGAAGCCATTAGCACTGGTGCAACGAGAGTCATTTCTCTTGGAAAACAAACCTTGGGCTTTGTTTTTCAATTAATATCTGGTAAGGCTAGTAGCGAAACCCTTGGTGGGCCTATTATGATTGCGCAGGTGATGGGTCAGGCAGCGCAAAAGGGAGCAAGTGAATTGCTGGGGCTTTTAGCCTTTATTTCATTGCAATTGGGAATATTTAACCTCTTTCCCATCCCTGCTTTAGACGGCGGGCATATATTTATATTATTGATCGAAAAAATTAAAGGAAGCCCAATAAAAGACGAGTTGAAAAACCGTATGACGACGGTAGGTTTTTCAGCCCTTTTATTTTTGATACTCTGGGTTTCTATTCAAGACGGGCTAAGGCTCTTCAACTAAAGAAAATGGAAAAAATTAAAGTTTTAATTTATGGTGCTGGTGCTATCGGTGTATATTTCGGTGGACTACTAGTTAAAGCAGGCTACGAAGTTGCCTTTATCGATACGCCTGAGCGAGTGGAATTGATTGAAGAAAAGGGTTTGGCTATAAGGGACCAATCGGGTGACTTTTACGACTTTAAGCCTACTATAGTAGATAGCCCCATAGGATTGGAACCACAGGACCTGATTTTAGTTGCTGTGAAAGCCTTTCATACTTACGATATTTCTTTAAATCTTTTACCTGTTTTAAAGCCGACTTCCGTTATTGTGAGCCTGCAAAACGGCTTGGAAAATGAAAAGGTTATCGCTGATTTACTTGGTTCTAACTTGGTGATTGGTGCTTCTCCACGCTTTTCAGGTGCCCTTTTAGAAGGTGTTACTTTAATCCAACAGGCCCCAGCCTTTTTATATTTTGGGGAATTGGATAATCAACCTTCTGAAAGACTGGACTGGCTATCTAAAATATTTTCTCATGCAGGGATCAACCATCAGATCTCCCACAATATTAGTTTAGAAATTTGGAAGGGTGCCCTCTGGAACAGTAGCTACAACTTGGTTAGCGCGCTCACTCGAAGCAACATGCTGGATATTTCTGCCTGCCAGGCAATGCAGGTGACGATCGACCAAATGTTGAGTGAAATCTGCGCTATTGCTCAGGCTGAAGGTGTTAATATTCCTGATGAAATTGTAAATGAAGTTCGCAATCAATCGGTGAGCATGGGTAAAACAAAATCCAATATGCTGAAAGATCTTGAATTGGGGCAAATGCCGGAACTGGAACCTCTGATTGGCTCTCTCTTGAAAAAAGCGGAAGAGCACGGCATTCCTACCCCTGTGAACACGACTGTTTATAACTTAATGATCCTAAGTCTTTCTAATTACGAAATAGAAGAGGTTTAAGTTGGGAGCTCAAGAGACCAGTATGGACTGGACGAATTTTGAATTCTATTTTTCTAAATTGCCAGAAGGCCCCATTGGGCAGCTTTTTGCGAAGGCAGAAAAACCTTACGACCCTCTAATGCGGTTGCGCATCGCCATTGAATTAACTTTTGAAAAGTTGGAAAGTTCAGGTTCGTTAAAGACCCAAGCTGACTTGATTTTAGATCCTCTAGAACAAGTTAAAGAGGGCGGATATTATATCAAGGAATCACAACTTTTAGAAGAAGACTTTGTTGATAAGGAACTCTTTATTTCTATTGGCCGGGGTACGCTAGTGGAAGCTGGGGCCACCATTAAAAACCATACGATTATTGGTGAAAATTGCGAAGTGAGGCAAGGGGCTTACTTGCGAGGCTTCTTATACATAGGCGAAGGCTGCGTTGCAGGCCACACCACAGAAATGAAAAATTCTATCCTCATTGGCCATGTGGAAGCAGGTCATTTTTCCTATATTGGCGACAGTATTTTAGGCTCTAATATTAATCTCGGGGCAGGTACTAAAATCAGTAATCTAGAATTTCGGACTTTAGAAGAAAAATCCACTGGGGCCTTACCTGAGCTTTCTATGCATTTAGGTGGTAAAAAAGTTCCCACAGGTTTAGTCAAATTAGGCGCTATTATTGGCGATGGTTTTGAGGCAGGTTGCAATAGCGTTATTGCCCCTATGGCCTTTGTAGGTAAAGAATGTTGGCTCTATCCTAACCAAACTTTACTCAAAGGGGTTTACCCTGCGAAAACAAAAATAAAATCCATTGAATCTGGGTTGTCCGCTCGGCTTTAAGCCTTCAAGTTTCAGGCTGCGCCCGCTTGATCAGTTGGGCAAAGTAGCCTTTATTCCCCAAGTAGGCCTTTTGCGCCTCGATAACGGCTGTATCAAGGTCGTCAAAGTCCGATATTGCCAGTGAGCCAGCCAGTAGAATGAGGATGCCCTCAGGGCTTTGGAGTAGTTTTTCTACCTCTTTTTTAATATTTTCTGCTTGAGGCGAATTTTTCATTGCAATATCAAGTTTTTATTGAGGTTTTAGGTTTATTTAATGATAAAAATGTTTTAGCCTACTGGAAGTAACTTAAAAGGCCATTTTGGCAATGCAGTTACTAGACCTAAAATTAAGTACTAAAAGCGGTTTTAATGACACAGACCTTATTAATAAATCTCCCTATCTTTATTGTCTCCATTCTATTTTTATGGAGAGGCTCAGATTGGCTTGTAGAATCTGCTTCAAGCATAGCAAGTACCTGGGGGATTTCAGACCTTGTCATTGGTTTAACCGTTGTGGCTATTGGAACTTCCGCCCCTGAATTTGCTGTTACTACTATGGCCGTATTGGCAGGGAAAAATGATATTTCCGTTTCTAACGTCGTTGGCTCCAACATCTTTAACTTAGGGTTTATCCTCGGCGGTACTGCTGCTGTGATCGGTGTTAAATGTACCCCCAAACTAGTTTACCGAGATGGAATCTTCTTAATATTTTCCACCGTTCTCCTTACTATTTTACTTTTTGGCCCAGAGCAGCTTTATCACTATTTAAGCGGTGATACTGAGTATGTTGGTCAACCTTTAACCTTAACGGCTGTTGAAGGGGGATCCCTCTTCTTGATACTCATTGCCTACATGCTCTTTCTTTTTATAAAAAAAGAACCTCTAGACGATGAAGAAATTTGCCACGATAAAGCCGACTGGAAAGTCTATTCCATGCTCGTTGTTGGTATTGCAGGTGTGGTTATTGGTGGTGATCTTCTGGTTGAATCTGCCAGTACCATTGCTAAAGTATTTGGAGTTTCTGACTGGGTGATTGGTGTTACTATTGTTGCCGCTGGAACCAGCGCACCTGAACTTGCGACCAGCATTACAGCGATCGTAAAAGAAAAACACGGCATGGCCGCAGGTAACTTGATTGGCTCTGACCTCTTTAATTTGCTCGGCGTTTTAGGCCTCGCAGGTATGATCGGCAGCCCTCTTGCCGTTTCCCCAGAAGCCCAAAGCAGTATGATCATCTTAGTTGCTATGGTTTGCTTGGTAGTCTTTTTTATGCGCACAGGCTGGAGAATATCTAGGCTGGAAGGCGGAATTTTGGTAGCCATCAACTTGGCCCGTTGGATTGCAGATTTTACTTCTAAAGCTTAGTTTTAGGCCCAAAAGCCTCCCCAATTGAGGGCCTTCTTTTAGGCCCAATTAAGCTTTAGCCTCACCTTTACTAGATTATACTCATGTCTTGGATTTCTCCTTTAAAATCACAAAAGGCGAATGCCTTTGTAAAAAAGCACCCGATTCTTTCCCCTTTGGTTGCATTTTTTGTCCTCATTTTTTTTCTTAATATCCTAGATTCCAAAGTTGGCAAACCTCAGTTGGGCATTTTACCCATTGAAGGCGTGATCATGCAGTCGGACTTGGCTTTAAAAAAGATCAAGGACTTTAAGAATGATGCCAACATCAAAGGCGTTATCGTCCGCATCAATAGCCCTGGCGGCGCTGTTGCCCCCTCACAAGAAATATATGAAGAACTGCTCAGACTAAAAAAGGTGAAGCCTGTCTACGCTTCTATCGGTACGGTTGGCGCCAGTGGCGGTTACTATATTGCCGCTGCGGCAGATAAGATCTACGCTATGCCTGGTTCTTTGACAGGTTCCATTGGTGTGATTATGCAGTCGATGAATGTTGGCGAATTAACAAAAAAAATAGGCCTAAGATTTGAAACTCTTAAGGCTGGAAAAAACAAAGATGTGGGAAATGCTTTTCGACCCATGACATCAGAGGAACGCTCTTTGCTTAATAACCTACTTGAGCAGACGCATAGGCAGTTTATTGCCGATGTGCAGAGCCAAAGGCAATTACCAGAAGACACTTTAAAAAGGGTGACCGATGGTAGAGTACTGACAGGAACTGAGGCCAAAAAAACGGGCTTGATTGACGATTTACTCACCTTTGCAAGGGTGCAAGAGCAGCTAGCTCAGGATTTAGGTTTAGGTGACAACTATGAAATTACCTATTCTCTAGACCCGAAAGAAAGATTTTTAAAGGATCTGGAGATGGAAAACCTTCTCCCTTCTTTATTAGGGCTTAAAACCATGGCACCAGAAAAGGGCCTTTATTATCTGATGGATATTGGACTATGAGTGAAGAGATTGAATTCCCAAAGTTAACGGTTAACTTCCTAGGTGTCTCCAAAGACCCAGTGGAAGTTTTATACAGTGCTTTTCGGATTTGTTATTCAAAAGATGACGCAGTAGAAACTTGGGACAAGATCAAGTCAGGTGAAATCGAACGCCAGCAAATGGAAAAATTTGTTGTAGATAAACTAGGCACAGGCCACACTAGCCCCTTGCGGCAGGTGAACTTTGTATTTGTAGTTGATAATGTCTCTAGGGCTTGCACAGCTCAGTTTAATCGCCATCACATTGGTATTGAGCGGGAAGAGATGAGCCAGCGCTATGTTGATTTCAACAAGGGGATCAATGCTGTGATCACTCCCCCCTCCATTCAAGAAAACCCTGTGATTTTAGAAAAATGGACCAAGCTCCAAGGTGAGATGGTTGGTTTTTACAATGATTGTTTGGAAGAAGGAATTAAAAAGGAAGATGCCAGATTTGCTTTACCCATGGGTACAGTAAGCCGTGAGCAATTTTCTATGGGCTTCCAAGCGATGCAACAGTTTTTAGATGTCCGTATGTGTGACCGAGCCCAGTGGGAGATTCGGGATATGGCGTGGCAGATTTACAAGATCATGAAAAAAGAGTTTCCAGATCTTGCCGAACGCTTAGGCATTAAGTGTTGGGAAAACCGCAATATCTATTGCGATGAAGATTATAAAGCCTATAAGGCCTGTATGTGGAGCCGTTCACGGCCACACAAGGACGACCTTACTCAGCTTTGGAAAAAAGAAAAAAAAGAAATACGCGATGAGGCTAAGTCTAAGGATGGACAGTAGATGCTTTCGCCCCCAAATAACCAATCTCAAGGACGAGAAAGATACATGAAATTCGTTTTCTAACTTCTCATTAGGGTATTTCACCCTAAAATTACCTAAGACCTAGGCCAATAGTGAATTTTTTTGCTCCTTTTTTAAGGTTCAGGGATTTTTCTGCCTAGCGAATCTGCAAGACTACCTCTTAAGTATTTGATTTATTTGAGTTTCTAAGGTTTGGCACGCTTCGTGTATTATATTAGATATATTTTAAACAAATATAATTTGAACAACCCAGCTTAAGCGAATCAAGTTGATGTTCAAAAGGCACAAGCCAAAACAAACTTACTGGAGACGGAAAATGATCGAAAAAACTATTCAAAAAATTGTAATCCAATTAGAAACAATTACTTCACGTGGCCTTTCAATCAGCAGAGCATTAGATTTACTAGAAGCTTCAACTTCTTGCTTAGACGAAATCTTAGCACTCAACACAATGCGTGAAAGCCTAGAAGAAATGAGCTTAACTGAGCAAAGAAAATTGACACAAAATAGAGTTTTTCAGGTTCATCAATCTGTACCCAACGAAGTATTATTCGGCCTTGCGTAAACGCTGGCATGTTTGATTCAATGAAAAAAAGATAAAAAGGCCGCCAGTCCAATAGGCCCTTTATCTTTTTTCATTACCCCTTGATTTTAGCCGCTTACTTAAGTCCTTTACTAAGCCGCTCCCTGTTTTTACTCCCCCCCACCAACAAAAACTAAGATAAATTATGTCTCAACCACAGATTCAAGTTCGAGCTTTTTTGACAAAAGATGCAGCCTCTATTGATGCAACTGGGCTTGCGGCCTTTGCGCAGTATTCTAAGCTTTATAACCCTTGGGAAGAGTTCAGAAGTAAAATTGCTACCATGTCGAAAATGCCAATGGAGATTTTTGTGGCCGAAGTGGATGGTCAAGTTGCAGGGGCAATTGGCTTGGTGAAACCTCCCCAAAGTAAAGACTCGATTTTTGAAGAAGGTTGGGCTGTGATTCGCATGCTCGTGGTAGACCCCAAATTTCGAGGCAATGGCATTGGTAGAATCTTAACTGAAAAATGCATCCAAGAGGCTAGAGACTTAAACTGTGGTGCCATTGGCTTGCATACCAGCCCCATTATGGAAGTGGCTTTGAGCCTCTATTTGCGGATGGGTTTTGAAAAGTTTGCTGATATCCCTGATATTTATTCGGTCGCCTATGGCCTTTATAAACTAGAATTAAACTAAAGACTGCAAGCCTGTAATGGCGTCGGTTTCGCCTGCCACAACCAGTAAACTATCCTTTTCCCCAATTACATAAGCAGGCCCTGGAAAAGGGATCACTTCGGTTTTCCCCTGATCCATTCTCTTTACCGTTAAAACTAAAACCCCATGCTTGGCCCTAATATTCAACTCCATTAGGCTTTTGCCAATGAAAGATTTCGGCGTTGGGATCTCGATCAAGCTCACCCCATGCATATCAACATGGGTCAGAGTTTGCTCTTGGTAGAGCTGGTCGGCAAGGTTACTGGTTACATCCCGCCTGCGAACCTCGCTATGGTAGGCATCTAGAATATCCTTCTGCCAGATCATGCCCATTAGTTTTTTCTCTTTCAGGCCATCTATCTTGGGCAAACCCAACAGATCAACGGCTTCCATTTTTTCCAACGCCTGAAATAGGCTTTCATCGCCAACCACAGATTGCGGGTTGGTGAGCATAATATCTTGGGCAATGATCAAGTCAGAAAGCAGGTCAGGCTCTAGCAGGTAGCGTTTTATATCATGAAGCGAGATCATACCCTTTAAGGAGTTATCTTTATCTACAATGGGCAGGTAAGGGGAGCGTTGGCTGGTCGCCTGATCTACGATCTCATTAAACCTCGCTGTGTTGGGCAGAGCTACCACAGGGCTGGGCACAAGGTCATGGACGTAGAGGTCTTTCATAATGTTCTGCTCTTGGCCCCGTTTGATAGAAATGTTCTTTTTGATCAGCTTGATAGAGTAGATAGACTCTTGGGCCAACTTCTGAGAAATGATCAAACTCAAAATGCAGGTTAGCATCAGGGGCAAGATAACATCATATTGATTTGTCAGCTCAAAGATCATAATGATGGCGGTGATCGGCGCTCTCGTGGTGCCTGCCACAATGCCACCCATGCCAACAAGGGCGTAGGCCCCGATAGAAATATTCAAAGAGGGCCATAATTCTTGGGCCAGAGCCCCAAAGCCCGCCCCGAGCATGGCACCGACAAAAAGACTGGGGGCGAATACGCCACCACTGCCGCCAAAGCCCAAGGTAACAGCCGTTGCCAAGATCTTCACAAAAACTAAAACCAAAGCCAATTGCCACAAAAACTCGCCCTGTAGGGCCAAGTTGATGGAGCCGTAACCAACCCCCATGATCTGGGGGAAAAGTAAGGCCATAAGGCCTATATGCAAACCGCCTATCCCGGGTTTTAAATAATCAGGTAATTTGTATGTACTTTCTACCGCCCTATCTACAAAGCTAATGGATTTAATAAAGAGGCTGGAAATGAGGCCGCAGGCGACACCTAAAACGCAGTAGAGTAAAATTTCTGAACTGGAGTTCATTTCATAGTGAGGAACCAAAAAGGCGGCAAAGTTCCCTTCAAATTTATGGCTGATTACCGTTGCTGTAACCGAGGCGATAACTATGGGGCTAAACTGGGCAACGGCGAAATCCATGAGAATAATCTCAACGGCAAAGAGCGCCCCTGCAATGGGAGCGTTAAAGGCGGCGGCAATACCCGCTGCCGCCCCGCAACCAACTAAGGTCTTGGTTCTGGTGCCTGAAATCTGGAAAAACTGGGCGAAGCTTGACCCAATAGAAGAGCCAATTTGGATAATCGGCCCTTCACGGCCAACGGAGTTGCCTGTGCCAATGGTGATGGACGAGCAAATTGCTTTGGCTATAGCCACACGGGGGCGAATGCGCCCACCCTTAACCAACACCGCCTGCATCACCTCAGGCACGCCTGTGCCCTTGGCTTCAGGGGCAAAAAAATGAATGATCGGCCCTACGATCA
The DNA here is from genome assembly GCA_965602905.1 of uncultured bacterium. Classification (GTDB taxonomy): domain Bacteria; phylum SAR324; class SAR324; order XYD2-FULL-50-16; family XYD2-FULL-50-16; genus JASJGK01. The sequence continues at coordinate 201,976 of CBFCZY010000004.1, forward strand.
GGCCCCCAATGGTGGGCATAGCTAGAATCCACCACCAAGGTAAGCTGTTGATGTTCGTTAATAGGTCGCCAGGGCCAGGAAAAGAAAGTTCTGAAATTAAGGTGATTGCCATACGGATGGCAATAGCCCCGAGGCCCGCAATAACACCAATGGCAATGGCCAAGAGCAGCATAAAGGTGTGCTCGGTGGATTTGGCTTTTTGTAAAAAGCGCTCAATATTTAATCGTGGCTTAAGAGACAAGTTACCCTTGATTGGCGGTTATTTCTGGTAACGCTTTAGGCTTTTTTCGTGGGTAAAACCTGAAAAGGTCATGAGGCTAGAAAAATTGCCCCCTGTTTTTTTAGTTTCTAACTTATGGGCAATGGCCCCTTGGCGCAAGCTTCTAGGGTTCAATTCCAAACCAATTTCCTTTCCCAGCCCCTTAATAATGCGGTAAATGCTGGTAGTGGTGATGCCTTGGTCTTTTTTCTTTGCGTGGTCAAAATTAGTAAAAAGTGGCCCTGCATCAAAGCCCCTGACGGCAATCCACAAGGATAGGGCTTGGCCCAAACGTTTAGGCAGCTTTTTTTTCTCTTTGCCCACAACTAGAATTTTTTTAGAAAGGCTCAAGTCGGCAAAGGTAAGGTCACAGATCTCAGAAGATTTTAGAGCCAAGTCTTGTATCAAGAATAGTAAAGCTCGGTTTCGCTGGTGAATGGGTTTGTCGGGCAGATTTTCAAAGTAGGCGCTTAAATGCGCAACCTCTGTGAGGTTTGCCGTTACTGGCTCAGTTACAGCCCCTTCAAGGTCTCGTTCCACTTCCAAGTGCCAAGTGACTAGGCCTTGGGTTCGGGCATTTTTAGTCAAGGTCTTCAGCATAGAAATTCGGCGGTTGATGCTGGTGGGTTTTAAACCTCGCTCCCCCATCAAAAATTTATAATGCTGCACTTTTAGGCTGGCGCGACTTGCAGGCGACCCAAAAAAATCTGTCAAAGCGTCTTCCAGCTTTTCCGTCCCTTGATACCTTCTAAAATCCTCTAAATCCTGCGCATAGGCCCGCTGCGTAGTGGCCGCCTTTTTTCCAAAAAAGCTAACCAGCAAGTCTTTCATCTCTGGATGAACCAGTTCAAATTTCGCTAGGTATGGCATGGCAGACGTTTAAGATTAAAGTTTTTTACTCTACTCCCACCCTATCGGAAATCCAGCCCTGCTTCAAGGCCAATCACTTATTTTTCACCCTCTTTTTTCGGTGATTGAAAAGCCAACTTCTAGAAACAAAAAAACCCCAGCAGAATATTAAATTCTACTGGGGTTTTAAGGTTGGGCTTAGGGAGCCCATTTTTAAGGTCGTTTTTCTAGCTTGGGTGCGTTTCGGCTGTTATTTTTTAACAGCGGAAAGAGCGCCAGCAAGTTCGATGGCAACGCCTAGGCCTTCTTGAACGTCTTTACGTTTCAGAGCGCCGAGCATGCCAAACATACCTGTGATTGGTTTTGCTTTGTCAAGGTCAACCTGACCCAGACCAATGGCCATTTTTTCCATAATGGTCATTAGGTTAGCAATTCCGTCAAAGCCGCCAGCGACTCTGAATTCTTCCAGTCTTACCATTTGATCTTCAAACATAACACGAGGGAAGTCTGCAATGGTTTCTTTGAAATCCATTGCTGCACCCATAAGTCGTAAAGCCTCAGTAAAGTTGCCAATATTGAGTAGACTTTGGTGAAGCAATTCTTGCACATCGCCCATATCGAAACGATGTTTAACCGTATCAAGGCTTGCAACTATGTCATGAAAAGCTTGGTCCACAATAGGGGCCGCAGTTTTTTTCAATTCCATAGCGCCATTTAACATACGCAAACCTTCGGTTAGGTTACTAGCCGAAGCTAAACTTTCTGTAACCAGATCGCTTAGGTCTTCTGAATTAATCCGCCCACCAACTGAATCCAGTTTATTAATGCAGTCTAAAACGGCTGCATTAATAATTGGTTCCATGGTTTCTTTGAAATCCTGATAGGGGCGGATCGCTTTCTTGGCTTCAGCAACTTCGAGCGTTAAAGCATCTAGCTTGGCTAAGATTTGATCTTCTTTAGTCATGATTTCTCCTAATCGCGGACTTTACCAGCGTATGACATTTGAGCTTCAATAGGCATATCTTCGCCTGTGATGAGTTTATTCCAGTAGATCCACTTAAACATTAACTTACCCCAGTGGTTTGCTTTTGTTTCGGCAAGCAAAGAGAAAGGCCCGATTCCAGGAAGTGGGAACTTACCAGGTAGTGGCTCTTGAGCGTAGTTAAAGTCGATTAAGGCCGCCTTGTCGAATCCTGTTTCGATGAAGCAGTTTGCATGACCATCAAATTCAGGAAGTGGCTCTTGACCGTTAATTTCTCTCATGAAGTTATCACAGGCAACATCGGCTGAGAAGTGAGCAACAGAACCAGCTTTAGATGTTGGTAAATCACCACCATCACCAACGACATACATATCTTCGTGGTCTACAGCCTTTAAAGTTTCTTTGTTGGTTCTAACATAACCAACTTCATTCATAGCAATTTTTGAATCTACTAAGAATTGAGAACCAACATTAGGTGGGATCACAACAAGTAAATCGTAAGGCTCTTCTTTGCCATTAGCAGCAATGATCTTCTTAGCCTTTCCGTCAACTTCAGCTAAATCGAAGTCTGGGGTAATCTTAATGTTTTTCTCTTCAGCAACTTGAGTAAAGAATTTAGTCGCTTTAGGTTTAGTAAAGGCACCAGGCAGTGGTGTTACTAAGCGGATTTCAATATCGTCACGGCAACCTTGCTGGGTGAAGTACCAATCAGCTAAGTAGATGAACTCTAAGGGTGCAACAGGGCACTTGAAAGGCATCTCTGCAATGTTCATAACGATTGTACCCTTTTTGAAATTCTTCATTGCTTCGTGTAAAGCAACAGCGCCATCTAAAGAGTAAAAATCAAAGGCAGTTTTATTGTAGGTGTCATTTAAGCCATCGATCTCGTCGTAAGCAAGGCCAACGCCTGTACAAACAATAACTTTATCATAGCTAACAGGGCCATTTGAAGTAGTGACAACCTTTTTAGCTGTATCCATTCCAGTGATTTCTGCTTCAACAAAGTCAATTCCTTTGCCAATGAACTCTCTTCTACTTCTGACAACGTCTTTCTTAGTATAAACGCCAAAAGGGATGAAGAGTAGGCCTGGCTGGTAAATATGTTTGTCGTCACGATCAATAAGGGTGATTGACCATTCATTTTCGTCTAAGCGTTTTCTCAGCTTGTTGGCTACCATTGTACCCGCACAACCTGCACCTAGGATCACAAGTCTTTTCATGTTTCTCCTGAAAAAATAATTTAAAAATTAATCTGTAATAACTTTAGGGAAAAGTGTTGTTACCTTAATATTTTTGTAATTGGGATGTCAAAAAAAAATGATGTTTTTTTTGTGGCGGCAGAGGTCTATGAGCCTATGATGGACAGAATTGCGGGGTAAAATGTAATAATTACAGTGTTATAAGAAGGATAATTTTTGTTAAATTTATTTTCACCAGAAGAGTTTCTTGGGTTTCTTGATCAGAAAACAGTGTATGTTTTTTTGAATATAGAAGAGGTAAGTTGAATTCCTGATCAATTTAAAGGGGTAAAATTGAGAGGATAATAACTGTAAAATAAGGCCTAAATTTAGAGGCTAGCAGACCTTTAAATTTGCAAAAACTTCCATGCCATCTTCGCCGAGAAACACCTTTTCAACATGGTGATCTTTTACAATCTTAATATCCTTTTCCACAGCTAGATCTAAGATCGGGGTCTTGGTCAGTTGCTCGCCAGCGGAGCTGATGATTTGGATCACCCAAGGGGTTTCTAAACTTTTGCCTTGGTTGATAACAAAAGCCATAGAGCCATCATTCAATTCTACCAGAGTGCCAATGGGCCACTTGCCCATGACCTTTAAAAAGAGGTCGAAGGTTTTTTGCCCATATTCAATGCCTGCCAGACTATCAAGATAGCGCATGGCCTCAGCAGGTGACCAAGCCTTTTTGTATTTTCTGCGCCCAACTAAAGCCTGATAAACATCGACAATAGAAAGCAGCCTGCTTTCAGGTAAAACTTGGTCGTAGCTGATCGTTGGTGGATAGTTCGACATCAATTCACTATTGATTTTAACATGGTGCTGGCCTGCCATCATACAGACGGTTCGAGGCATGCCCATAGAAGCTAAAATCTCAGCACCCTTTACAGGGTGACTCCTCATAGATTCCATCTCAGGGCTATCCACATCAAAGCGTTCGGTGCTTTCTAAAATCGCCTTGGCCACTTTGGCCTTACCGATGTCATGTAAAAATCCAGCCAGTAAAACCTGAGGTGCATCGGAAAACTGGCCCCTTGATTTGGCTAACCCACTTTTGTGGTAACTATCTAAAAAGATGGCCCCAACATCAATGCAGTGGGCGTAGGTTTGCTCGCTTTCCTTTAGGTTGACAATGGCTGTCATTGCGCCAACAGAGGTGTTTTTTAAAACGGATTTGGTGATCTCTTGCATGTCTTTAATATCTAAAGACCCCTTTTCAATTTTAACAAAGGTTTCAGCTAGGGTGCCAGAGAGTTCATCTCGAATCCGAATCCCAGAGGATATTTGGGCTAAGATCTGATTGGCATAAGAGATACAATGAGTGCGTTTGTTGCCCTTGGGGGCTTGTTTTAAAACCTCAGCATCAAAACTCAGAAAGCCACGGCGTTTCAACTCGCCAAAGAGTTGGTCGCTCATGGAGTCGAATCTGTTGAACCCTGAGGGGAAATCGTAGATTTTTGTTAGGTGGTCGCCCTGTTCAAGGTCGTCAACTGTTATTTCTACGGGGGTGCCAGACCTTTTGGCCTCGGCCTTAGCTTGGGCAAAGTTCTTTTTTAACCAAGAGCAAGTATGCTGGTCTAAAGACTGAAACTGAGAAGCAAAGGAAGTGATTCCCTTGATTCGCATATTTTGTTTTAAATTCTCTGTACTAACTTCCATCACTAAATTCTGAGATTGTAATGACCCCATCATCACCCTATATTTAATCTTTAATTCTTGAGCCCCAGTGGAGAAGCTTAGGACCTACTATAACAGTTCTAAATGAAAAGTAAAATATAAGGAGTTGTTTTTTTATGGGCTGGAAAAAACCTATCAATATTAGACTTTTAGGAAGTGATGGAGAATATTAAAAGAAGTGTATATTTGGTATAATTAGAAGCAAACCAAACCTTCGCGGGAGGGGGATGCTTGGGAAGAGTTTGCTTCTAATCAATCGGGCTAAGGCAGAGGTTGCATTAGCACATTTTTATTTGAATGATAGAAGCAGGCAAAAACCTCGCGGGAGGGGGATGCTTAGCTGATGCTTGCTTCTAATCAAGGGTTATCTTAACAGAGTTCTAGACCTGCAAAGAGTTCCATTCCGTCTTCACCTTCAAAGACCTTATCAACGTGATGGTCAGTGACAATAGAGATGTCTTTTTCAACGGTCAAATCCAAGATTGGTGTATGGGTCAAACGCTCTTCTGCCGAAGAGATAACCTGTACAACCTTAGGGCTGTTAATATCGGCATTCTGCTTGATAACAAAAGCCTTTGACTTGTCACTCAATTCCACCAAAGTTCCAATAGGCCACTTGCCCATGACACTTAAAAAGGTATTAAAGGTATCCTGATCATACTCAATGCCTGCAAGGCTATCTAGATAACGAATGGCCTCAGCAGGGGACCAAGATTTTTTATACTTTCGTTTTCCCACAAGAGCTTGGTAAACATCTACAATAGAAAGCAACCTAGATTCGGGCAGAACATCATCATAGCTTGCGGCAACAGGGTAGCTTGAAACCAATTTGCTGTTCAATTTAATGTGGTGTTGGCCAGCCATCATAACAACGGTTTTAGGTAAACCCATCTGCTCTAAAATTTCAGCACCATAAACTGGGTGGTTTCTGATCGAGATCATTTCAGGGCTATCTAAATCGTAACGCTTGGTGCTTTCGATAATTTCTTTTGGAACCTTAGCTTTACCAATGTCATGTAAAAAGCCAGCCAGTAAAATTTGGTTTTCATCGGGGAATTGTGCCCGATTTTTAGCCATGTTGCTTTTTTGGTAGCTGTCTAAAAAAATTGCCCCAACATCAATACAGTGAGCATAGGTTTGCTCGCTTTCTCTGAGGCTGGCAATGGCTGTTAGGGCCTCAGGTGAGGTATCTTTTAAAACAGATTTAGTCATCTCTTGCATATCAGAGATATCCAAGGAGCCTTGCTCAATCTTGCGAAAGGTTTCAGCCAAGGTGCCAGAAAGCTGGTCTCTAAGTTTGTTACCTGTAGAAAGGTGTACTTGCAGCTGCTTGCCTTCGGCGACAGATAGCGTTCTCGCACTATTTTGAGCAGAAGGTTGGATAGCTTCGGTATCAAAGGATAAAAATCCACGTTTTTTAAGTTCCCGAAACAGCTTTTCACTCATAGAGTCAAAGCGGTTAAAATTGGCAGGAAAATCAAAAATCTTGGTTAGATTGTCACCTAGTTCTAGCTCGTCAATTGTAACTTCTACTTGGGAGCCAGCTCTTTCGGCTTTAGCCTTGGCTTTGCTAAAATTTTGTTTTAGCCAGGCACAAGTTGTTTGGTCTAGTGATTGAAACTGGGAACTAAAAGAAGTAATCCCCCTGATTTTCATGTTTTTATTCAAGTCGTCAGTGTTGACTTGCACAAAGCGATTTTGCATTTTTAAAGCACCCATAGTCATCCCCTCCTAATCGTAGCGTAAATTTTGATTAGAGAGCCTTTACTGGTTTATGTTAACTTTTCACTTTCAGCATAAATGTAAAAACTCTCTTTAACCTTAATCTACAGTTTTAGGTCAAAGAAAGTAAATCCGTAATCTTACGCAATTTTATCAGTAGAACTACTGAGAGCTAGGCGGGTGGAACAACTAGACTACTCTAGTGAGATAATCCCTTTCTTTAAGCTGAAGCGAATGAGTTCAGCTAAATTGTGGACTTTAAGCTTTTGGAAAATGTTAGAACGATGGCTTTCAACGGTGCGAACACTGATGCCCAATTCAAAGCCTATCTCCTTATTTGAGTTACCTTCACAAAGCATTTTTGTGATTTTTAATTCTTGAACACTCAAGTTTGTGTTCTGCAAAAGGTTGGCTTGGGTTTCAATAAGTTGGTTTGCCACTTTATAACTAATGTACTTTTCACGCTTAACTATGGCCGAAAGAGCCAAGATCAATTCATCGGTGGTGGAATCCTTAATCAAATAGCCTAAACAACCCACTTTAAGCATCTCTTGGGCAAATACCGCATCTTGGTGCATGGAAAGGCAAATGATTCTGGCGTCAGGTTGCTCGGCAAGTAGTTTTTGGGAAAACTCCAAACCGTTAAGTTGAGGCATATCAAAGTCAGTGATAATAACCTCAGGCATTTCTGTTCTAGTAATTTCCAAGGCTTCCAAACCATCGGCTGCAGTAAAAATCTTCACCTTGGGCAGTTTGCTTTGCAGAAGATGCTGCAAACCAATGCGAAAAAGCTCATGGTCATCAGCTAGCAAAATGGTGGATATTTCTTGGACGCTTTGTAACATAGGTTTGGGCTCGGTTAGTGTTAATGTCAGAGTAAAAAAACTTTGCACCTTTGCCAAGGTTTAAGATATTTAACCACCCATGACTTTGTAATGATTGCCTAGGGGAAGCTAGGCCTTTGCTAAATGCCAAGGGTTGCTATATAACAATGTGAAATCAGAGGACTTTATTTATTGTGGTTTAGGTATGATGCGCAAACTCAGCTTTTCTTTATTTCTATTTTTTCTTTTGGCCCCCAGCGCAATTGCTGCGGCTTTGCCAAACTATGACGCTTGCCCCAACCCCAACCTGGGCAAAGCATCTTTGTATAAAGTAGTCCAGCCAGCCTATGCTAAGAGGCTGAATTCTAGGCCCAAACCCTGTGTAAAAAATAGAAAATGTAGCTGGAGTCAACGCAGTTACCTCAAGGGGGGCGAGTTGGTTTTAGCCCACTTTTACAAGGATTTTGAAAAGTTACACCAAACTTACGACTTCTATTGTGTCTATTATGCTGTTGGCAAAAGGGTTTACTCTGGTTTTATCCCTGCGCCTGCACTTGCACCAGTAAAAGACCCACAAGTGAGCACCGCAGGTTTAGAAGGCCAGTGGGAGAGCCAACATAATGCAACTTTAGGCCTGCATTTTAACGGGGTGAATTTTGACCTTTTGGGGAACGCCTTTGATGTGGTTAACCCTGATGCACCAGAACACTTGAACTTTGTAGGTAGTGGCTATCAATTGGAAAATGGTCAAGTGGAAGGGGTCCCACAGGATCTGACACAAGAATGTAGATTAAAGCTCACCTTACGTGGCTCTTTTTTATTTGCAACGGGCAACGGAAAATGCAACGGAGAGCGGGCGCAGTTGACAGGCACCTTTCATAAAATCGGCCCTGCGCCCCAAGCTTTAGCCCCAAGGTTCAAGTAGTTTAGCTGCCACATCAACTTCAGGCTAGCTGTTCATTTTGGCGTAAATAGCAGACATTTCCAATGCTAAATCCTCAAAGGCTGCCCAAACGACGGGGCCGAAGCGGTCGGCGCCAGTTACCCCTGTGCGGTCATCAAGGCTTAAAATAGCCACGGTTTTTTCGTGGGTAAATTCAGGTTTGTATTGTCTGGGGCTCCTTAAGGCGTCGTAACTATCGGCAAGGCCTGTAATCAAAGCCTCAATGGGGATTTCTTCCCCCTTTAGCGGTTCCATAGTCTGGTAAAATTCTAGATCTTTAGAGGTGGCTATCACTTCGCCTAAAGGCCCTTTAATCTTTGGGTATCCCGTACCATTCCAAGATTGGTGGTGGTGCAGAGCGATATTGTAGGCCATTTCTAATTTTTCATCTCGGTCTGAAGAAAAGGCGATCATATTTTGGATCACTTGCGCCCCGTAAATGGTGTGCATCTGCATCTGTTCCCGTTGTTCCTGGCTATATTTCCCTGTAAACTTGATCAATTCAGGGATGGCAACCTTACCTATATCATGAAGTGCCGCCACTTGAGAAATGGAGTGGGTAAAGCTTTTGCTTAGTTTCAGGTGCCCCGCAATGAGTTCACTATATTTGTTTACTCTTAATATGTGCTTGCCTGTAATCTCGTCACTAAATTCCGCAGCGGAACACAGCCCCGTCACCTTTTGTAAAAATTGCTCTTCATTTCTAATAGCTAGGTTGGCAAGGAAGAGTAACGACTTGGAGGTAGAAACTAAACTGTGTAAAAAAAGCTCATCTTCAAAGGATTCGGGGTTCGACTTGTTAAAGGCGATGATCGAGCATTCTCCCTCGTGGAAGTTTAAAAAACTGTGGATCGGCTGGCCGATAAAGTCTTTAATTCGCATGTCAAAGGGGTAGTCTTTTTCAAATTCTTCTTGGTTTGGGTAGCTCAGGTTATTGGCTTCCATCAAACGATGTTGTTTCCTAGAGAGCAATATGGGCGCGTTTGAATCTTTCGCAAGAGGGATAAAATCAGAATGAACCAGTTGGCCATCCACTTCTTTTGTTGCTTGCCCCACCCAGAAGCCCTCTTGGTTTTCAATGGCGATAAAGGTCACTTGGTAGCCCATTCCCAATATAAAAGGAGCAAGCTTTTGGTAGATATCCGATTTTTGGGTAAAGTCTTCCAACTGCCTTACCACTTGGTCGCTGTGGCTGGAGATGGCTATGATCCTCTCATGGAGCCTTTTGATGGGCGAAATATCTTCCAACCACACCAATATAGCGTCGCCACCTTTTGTATAGGTGACCTGCTTTACGGCAACCTCATACCATGTGTGGCTTGCAGCGACATAGTATTCTAACTTTTTCTGTTTTTGGTCAGTTTCAAAATGATCTATAATTTCGCCTACCGCCTTCTCGCCTAAAAGTTGGCCTATATTAGTGATGCTCTGAGCCTCAAAAAACTCCTTACTTTTGCCACCTGATAAAACCACATTTCCAGAGTGGTCCATAATAAAAGCTGGGTCTTTTCGCTCTAAAGGGAGCATAGAAAGCAGGGCCTGATAACGGTTTTTATAACCAACAGAAGCCCGAGATAGAACCTGAACCAAAAAGGGAATGACAAAGCCCATGGGTGTCGCAAAAACGTCGCCTGTCCCAAACCAGTTGATGCTGCCACCAATTAGGGCTGCATTGATTAGGATTTTGACATTGATGACTTCACAGATGCAAAAACGATAAAAGGGTTTGACTGGATTTTGGATCATTTTAGTGTTACTTAGGCTTTAAGAAAAATTAGATATAAAATTAAATTATGACAGCTTTAGCCTTAAATTAAAAGACTTTTAGAAGATTCTAAATCTAGACTGTCACCTTGCAAAGTGAATTTTGGGCTTAAAAAGAGTGGTTTAAATAGTGCCTGTATCTTTTGCAAAAAATACCTTAAGAATATGATGTAATAAAAAATAGTTTTAGAGAAAAATGCAATGAGCTATGTAAATGCAGCCATTCCTTTACTGATTCTAACGGCTTTGGAAAAGGCAGGGATAGATTTTAAGGCCTTAAGTCGGCCCCTCCCCAGTGAAACCCAGAAAGATTGGACTTTAGAAGATGAGCTTTGGCTTTGGGACGAGGCTGCGAAAATACTAGGTGAACCCCATCTTGGTTTGGTTTTAAGCAAAGAAGTGCGCTTGGCTGATTTTGGGGTTTTGGGCTATGTTTTGAGTTCTCAAAAAACCTTGGCAGATTCTCTAAATAGTCTGAGTAGGTTCCATAGATTGATCCATGGGAAAGCCGTTATCGAGTTGGTTCGCACAAATACAGAGGATAAAATTGAGCATTATTTTAGGGGTTCTGCTCCAAAGGGCGCACTAGGCCATCCGAAAATTTCTGGCCCAGGAGCCCAGCCCAGTGAATTCACGCTAGCTACGTTACTGGCTCAAATCAGGGACTTAAGTGGACAGAAAATCTACCCTCAAAGAGTTCATTTTCAAGGGGCTAAACCCAAAGAAACGGGGGAATACAGCAAACATTTCGGCGAGGCGGAATTGCTTTTTGGCCAGACAAAAAATGCCCTTTATTTTTTGCATCGTGAGTTAGACCAACCTTTAAAAATTCAACCAGAACCAAAGCTTGCAGCTCTCTTGCTGGCTCATGCAGAAAGGGCCTTACAAGATCTGGCTCAAAAAAAACCTTGGGCCCAAAAGACCATGGAGAGACTAATGGAAGGCTTGAGCCAAGGCTTAGAAAGCCCAGAGATTGATATTAAAATAGTTGCTTCAAACTTGAGCCTCAGTAGTCGGTCCTTGCAACGACGTTTGAGAGAAGAGGGCACCTCTTTTCGTAAGCTTGAGCAATCGGTGAAAATAAACTTGGCCAAGCAATATTTAGCAGACCCTTTAATCAATATTACCGAGGCCTCATTTCTTTTAGGTTACTCTGACCCCTCAGCCTTTCACCGTGCCTTTGTAAAATGGGTCGGACTCAGCCCCAGTAGTTACTTAAAATCGGCTCTACATAGAGTTTGATTAGAAGCTATACCCCAAATGCACCGTTGGAAAGATCTGGAGATCCTTAAACTGGTATTCCTCGCCCCCTAAAATTACAGGGTCACCGTGGTTGGTGAATTTATCAAAGCCAATCCAAGGGGTAATATAAAACCCTTCGGTGCCAAATCTGTAGCCTACTCGAAAACCATAATTGCTTAAGTCTCTGCTGGTTGTGCTGGTTGGGTCCAAGCTATTTGAAAAATCAAGGGTTGCCTTGCCAGCCTCTATGCCTGAAAACCAGCCATCTATTTTATCACCGTAGTAATCTAATTTTAGACCTTGTCCATTCATCTCCACAGTGTAGTTGGGGTTGTTTTGATCTTCAGGAAGTTCTAGTCCGAAAGCACCCACATCCAACCTGAACCCACTGCCTGCAAAGGCAAGATGGGCACTGTGGCCCTTTAAAGCAAAGGCAATTGGGTCGGTTTCCAGTTCAATTGCAGCTTGTGCGCTGCCAGAGGCGCAGAGGAGTAGGAATAGTAAAAGGAGTTTTTTCATGATGGGTCCTATGTTGGTTTGTTTTCCTCAATTATAATGTAGGGGAGAAAAGAAACCAGAACCCTGAGCGCCAATCACTTGACCTTTTGCGCCAAAGAGACTTTTTAACTGCCAAGTTGCACCTAAAAACTTGGGGCGGGGCCTAAGGAATTTAGCTCGGAATGTTAAAAATCTTTTCCTAGATTTAATAGAATCCTATTAGGGTTTTATGTAGGAGAAATTATTATTTGGCCTAGGGTATAGTTTTTTCAATCTTCCTTCTATATCCATTATAGTGCCATGGATAGGAGCTTTGCGGGGCCTGAGGTAAAATGAGAATTTTCATTGAAAATATCCTTTGCCTCCTACTTGCAAAATGCTGTATATTTAGCGTTCACTAATTAAAAGTATTGGTTTTCATTCCGATAAAATTTTCTGCGACTCGGCCCAAGATGCAAAAAGTTACCTCAGTTTTACTCTACCTCCTTGTTTTTCTCAGCATTAGCGCTTCTTGTTTCGCCTTTGAAAACAAATCCCAAAATTTAGACTCAGGCTGGCAATATCGTTGGGGAGACTCTCCTGTGGTGCAAGGCCAACCACTTTGGATAACTGAGGACCAAGATGACCAGTGGAAAGACATTGGTTTTCCCTCCAACCCAAAGGGCCGTAATGGCCGAAACAATATCTGGTACCGAGTTACTTTACCGACCGAGCCTGACCTGGGGCATTCCATATTTATCTATTCCATAGATTTAATTGCAGAAGTCTATTTTGAAGGGGAAGTGATCTATAACTATGGTCATTTTAAAGCCGATGGCACAGGGGACTTTATAGGTTGGCCTTGGCACATGGTGAACCTGCCACAGGGCTACCAAGGCAAAAGGCTATATTTTAGAATCTATTCCGATTACCCAGATATCGGCCTCTGGGGCGAAGTGGTTTTAGGCAGTGAAATCAGCCACCTTTCTAAGATAATCCAAGGGGATTTGCTTGCTGTAGGCGTAGGAGCGTTTTTTATCTTCTTTGGGTTGGTGCTTTTTATTTTAGCCTGTACCCGCCTCAGTGGAAAAATCTTTTTAATGGGGATTTTGCTCATCAATCTGGGTTTGATACCCATTGGCACCTCGCACCTAAAACAACTACTTTATTTTAACCCTCTTGGCTGGCAATACTTTGGTGCAGCTTCTTACTTTTTGCTACCTGTAACCATCGCAGGCCTGATTCAGGCCATGTATGGCAAGGGCAAACTCAGGGTCAATCAACTGGCTTGGATTGGTCATTTACTCTTTTTATTTGTTGCGATCTCCGTTTCCCTTTTAGGCTTTACCAGCCTTTCTACCACCTATCTCTATTTTGATGCCCTAGCCCTAGTGACCTTCTTTCTTCTTGCCCTCTCATTACAGCTAGAAGCTCGTCAAGGTGATACCAATAAGAAGCTCGCGGCTTTTAGCCTCTGGTTTATGTATGGAATTTTGGTTTACAATGGCCTTGTAGCCCATGACTTTTTACCCTTTTCGGCTAGTTCTGAATATACAGGCCCCTTCTTTTTTATCCTCATGATGGGGGTCATTATGTCTCGGGAATATAGCCTCTTAAAACAGGGGTTAAAGACGAGAACACAAGAATTGGAAGAGTTGAATTTAACCCTAGAGTCACGGATTAAAATGCGGACCCAAGCCTTGGCTTTAAGTAACCGTTCCAAGGATCAATTTTTTGCTATTATAGCCCACGACTTAAAAGGCCCTGTCGGGAGCCTTGCCATGCTTTTTCAGCAATTTGTAAAGGACAAAGAACCCATTCCCACCACACTGCTACCTGAGATCAGTAGATCCGTAACCGGGGTGTTTAATCTTTTAGAAAACCTGCTGACTTGGGCAAGGGGGCAAAAGGGGGAATTGGTTGCAAAGCCTAGGCACTTTGAACTTAAGGATGCGATTGGAAGCTCTATCGAAATCACCAACGGCGCAAGAGTCAAAAAGAATATTACTTTAGAATTTGAGCAGGAAGGCCAATGTTACCTCTTTGCCGATCTACCCATGACGACTACGATCATTCGAAATTATTTAAACAATGCCATTAAATTTACCCCTATGGGCGGGAAAATTACCCTTTCTTGGCAAGAGAATTTGGAATCGGTAAAGGTGTTTGTCTCAGACTCAGGTTTGGGAATCCCAGTGGATTCAATGGCCCACATTTTTGAAATGAAAGAATATGGAACCCTTTCCCAAGGCACGGCAGGGGAAAGGGGTACAGGCTTAGGCCTACCGCTCTGCCAGGACTTTTCTAAGCTAAATGGGGGTACCGTCGGTGTGACGAGCAAACTAGGTGAAGGCAGCACCTTTTGGGTTTCCTTGCCCAAGGGCCAAGCTACGCAGCAGGCAAATGAAGGAACAGAAAGTGAGTGGTTTGGAAAATTAAGAGTCTTGCTGGTAGAAGATGAAAAAATTCCCCGAAAGGCGGCATTGGAACTCTTGCAGTCATTTGGGTTAAAGGTAGATATAGCGAGCAATGGCGATGCGGCCTTGGAACTTTATAAAGAGACCAGATACAATTTGATTTTTATGGATATTGGCCTACCTCACTCTGATGGAGTGGAGTGTTTACGAAGTATGGAGGCCTTGAAGCTATCTACTCCTTATAAAGTAGCCCTCACATCCTATACCCGAGCGGAAATGAAAAAGTTATTTGGAGAAACCAATTTTGACCGTTTTATTTCTAAGCCTTTAAGTAAAAATGATCTTTTAGATGTCTTGCAAGAAACCCTTGCTATAGAGTTAGAATAACTTTAATTCCAGCATCTTAATATTACCAGTGACCATTTGTGGGTCAAAGTGTTAGCTTTTTAAAAACACTCTTTCATTGAGACCAGCAAGTGGCACTAAAGGCAAAAATCGCAAAGGTGAACCTCACCCTAGCCAACATCAACACGCACTACTACGAAGACTACCGTCTGACCTTGGCCCAGCATCCTTCAGAAACCGATTTAAGGATGATCATTCGAGTGGCGGCCTTTGGCCTATTTGCCTCTGAAGGTTTGGAATTTACCAAAGGCCTGAGTACCGATGAAGAGCCAGATATTTGGAGCCACAGCGCAACAGGGGAAATTGATCACTGGATCGACCTTGGGCAACCGACTGAAAAACGCATCAAACAATCCATTTCCAAAGCGGAAAAAATTACTATTGTCGGTTACCACAAAGAAAAGTTTTCTCGCTGGTTTAAGTCGCTAGACAAAAAATTCTTGGCCCAAAAAAAGTTGGAGATCTACTTTTTAGAGTCTCCCCGTGGGGAAAACCCAGAAGACCTAGTCCAAAAGGGTATGGATTTAAGCTGTACCATCCAAGAAGACCAAATGTTACTAGGAAACGAGGAAGCCCAAATGACCTTTGTGATTTCTGGCCCCTTGCAAACCTTTGGTTAGGTTTATCTGTGGAAGAATATAACTTAGCCCCCTTTACCCTGTTTGTTGACGCCGACGCCTGCCCTAGATTGGTGAAAGAGGTGGTTTTTAAGGCTGTCTTAAAACAAAAAATCCCCACTTTTTTGGTTGCCAACCGCTTTTCAGATACCCCCAAAACCCCTTGGATTAAACCCATTGTTGTGGATGCTGGCCCCGATGTGGCCGACGCTTATATAGTAGACCACATTGCAGAAGGCGACTTGGCTATTACCGCTGATATTCCGCTAGCGGCCTTACTCTTGGCAAAAAAGGCCATGGTCATCGACCACAGAGGCAAGGAATTTAATAAAAATAACATCAACGAAATGCTTTCCTTTCGGGACTTCTCTGCTGAACTCAGAGAATCAGGCGTTGAAACCGCAGGCCCCAAAGCCTTCACCCCTAAAGACCGAGAAGCCTTCGCCAACGCCCTAAACCGCTGCCTCACCTTGATTTTCAACAAAATCAACAAGTCTTAGTTTTTATTCAGCCGTCACGCCCTATTTTTTTATATTACTGACAGGGAAATAATATTTTGCGAAGTTAAAGGAAAAGCGACACATTTTCCGTATACTATTAGTTTTAAACCACCTCTTCAAAGCCCACTATGTTTTTAAAACGCCCCACAATCTTTTTCCCCTTTTGGTATTTTGATGAAAAACTGCATCATGAAATAGCAAAGAAACTCACAAAAAAAGGTTACCGTTGTGAAAGGCCTACAATTACTGGGAAGGGGGAAACCCCCTTCACCATAGAAGATCTTAAAAAGCATGATTTTTATGTGATACCTTGGAGCGATAGGGTGGCTCAACAAGGTATATTAGGCATGCATAAGGAAATAATCCAAATCTTTGATTTGATTGCCACCGAGAAAAGGCCCAAGAAAATTTTGTGGTTAGGGGCAAGTGTATATTATTCTCTACCAAAATTTGACCCAAAATATGAAGACCATATAGATACAGACTTCAAGACAATCAGCAGTTGGGAAACAATATTTGTTTGGTTTGAAAAAAATTATCCTATCAAATTAGACTTTTTACAGATTTATTTTGTGATCTCTGCATTGTTTTTTCTAGGAGCCTATTGGCTTTTTAGGCTGCATTCTGGCCCAATTATTAATGTAATACTCATCGGTTTTGTTGCTGCATGTGGAGTGTTCATTTTAGGTTTTATCTCTACGATCTTACAAGATGGGAATCCCTTTAAAAGAGCCGATTCAAAAGCAGAGAAACAATTTGCCAGCCAAAAAACAAACAGCCCTTTAATTGAAGAAAATGAGGCCCTGAAAAGGCAAATCAAAAAATTAGAAGAAGCTGAACTCCCAGTGTCAGACCCTGAGCTTACGGAACAGGGCAAAGACCCTGACTCTTCCGAGAGTTCAGAAGAGCCTTCAATCGACCAGTCCCCAAAAATCGAAAATGAAGTAACAGCTATCCATAGCCGCACAGCTTCTTACATAAAAGTAGAAGAGAAAATCAACTCAGAAATGGGTTTAAAAACAGAGGAGAGTGCACCCTCTCCTGATACTCTTGAAAAAACTCTACTCTCCAAAAAGTCAATCTTTCTAGAAACCCTCCAAGACTCCTTGGAACGCATTAAAACAGAATCGGAACGTGCCCATGAAAAATCAACGGCACTCCTTACTTACGGGATTTGGACAGGGATTGGCGGGGTAGTTGGCTATTTAGTGGCCATTAGTCTCTGGCAATTATTAGCAGGTGAAGATGGCATTCACGCAAGGCATTACGTGGGTATGGCCTCCACCTCCTTCTTGTTTCTTTTTATAGAATTCTTGGCAGCGTGGTTTTTAAAACAGTACCGCTACTTTGTAGATACAGCGACCTTTTACACCAAACTTTTGACTATGGAAGAGAGAGCCTTGCTCACCTACTTAAACATTAGTGAACGCACAGAAGGACATGGAAATGAGCTGGAAACAAAACATTGGAAGCCCCTCACAGACCTCCTTCAACCACAAATCCAATGGCCTGAAACGGCCAACTTGAAAGCTGTAGATAAATCCTTTGCGGCAGAGCATATGCAAGCACTTTCCGCTGTGACCAAAGAGGTAGCAGGTTTGGTCAAGGCTGCGAAGCCGCCAGTGGCCAAAGAAGGCGAGGAGTAGCTAGCAAATAATCAATCACCTAGGGATAACCTGTTTATCCCTTATCCTGCCCCTTAGTCTCTGCAACCTAGTCACCTATTTTCTAATCCCCAGCTCTTGCTTTCCCTTGCAAAGGGTGAGCTTCGTCTTTTTAAAATCCTAACGCAATCCTAACAGAGCAGTAACTTTTCCTTAACAATAGAAATTTATAAAGGTTTCATGAACTGATTACAAACAACTCAATTCAATCGAAATTTTTAAAATTAAAAAGGAAAAAATGAAACAAGTCTTAAAAAAAGCAATCTTAGTTAGCGGTCTTTTAATGGCCATTGCTCCTGCAACCTTTGCAGAAGATATGGGTGGCGATTATAAATTCAAAATGAAAGGAAAGTTAAGAGCTTTTTACGGTCAAGTTAACAGTGGTGTTGAGGGCGAAACAGCTCACATGACAGAATTCAACGAAGGCAACGTAGCAGCCGAAGTTAAGCGTGGCGGAATGACAGGTTACTTTGAAATTGAATCTCGTGAAGCCAGTGAGTCCCCATCAACCATCAGAAGAATCACTTACAAAATGGAAAATAATGTAATTGTTGGTATTGGTACTTTCAAGCCCAAGTGGGGTTATAACTTTTCTTGGGGTTCAGGAACTGAGACCAGTGAAGCTGCAAACTTTAACTTCTATAAGGGTTTACTGAACAAGTTAGAAGGTGACGGACTACACTTAGGTTACAAAGCTGGTGATCACAAAATGGGTATTACTATGTATCAAGATGATCGCATTCACAAGTCTTCTGGTTCAACAACTCAAATTGGTGCCATGGGTAAATTTGGTGCTATCCATTATCGTGTGAACTCAAACTCAGCAGTATCTGATGATTTTGCAGGTGGCGAAACGGCTTCATCTTCTGCAAGTAACGTTGGTCTAAAGTTTAAGGGTGACGGATACAGTGTTTCTGTTGATTCAGCTTCTAAGTCAAAAGGTTACGCAGCAACTTCTGCAACCTCTGCAACTGTTGCAACAGATTACGCTTTTGCAACTAAGGCAACTTCTGCAAAAGACGCTTACAACAAGCTTTACACTGAATCTGCTTTGCAGGGACGTGTTGATCTCGGTGCCAATGAGTTGGTTGTTACTATCGCAACTGAAGAGATCAAAAAAGACACAACAGATGCTGACGTTGAAACAATCTCTCATACAGATTTAGTTTATATAGTTCCTGTTGCTAAGAAAGCAAACATCAAGTTTGTTTACGGTGCAGCTACTACAGCCATCGCAACAGCCGATACAACTGATACAGAAACAGCAGTTACTGGAACCTTTGCAGGTCTTGGTTTCTTCATTAAGTTCTAAGCCAACCTAAAAAAAAGTATTGTGTTAGAAAGGCTCTAGCTCCAATACTTAGAAAATTGCATCGGGCCTCTTTGTAACCAAAGAGATCCAATTAAAAGGCCCGCTCTTGTTTCCCTTGAGCGGGCCTTTTTTTTTGCTTATTTTGGGGTGAAAATTAGAGCGAGAAAATTTCTTGTAAAAGGGGTTGAGCTGGGGTACTGTCAAACAAAAGTTTTTTGCCCCTGAAAGATAAACCGATGAACTTGTTTTTTGGGGGCCCCAACCACTCATTTGTGAATATTTAATGAAACGTCTTTTAACAATCTTGGCTGCCTCAGCTCTTTTTTTTCTTGCCTCTTGCAGCCCTGCCGCAACCATACAGTACCAAGCCTTTCCAGATCAAAGTAAAGTAGTGGAAGACCCTGCCAAGGGCAGAATCTACGTAATTCGCCCAGCAGGGGGAATGGCCAAACATACCATGACTGAAATTACAGTTGATGGAAAATTGATCGGGTTACTTGGGCCAGGTAGTTTTCTTTCTTGGGAAGTCGAGCCAGGCACGGTGAAGGTGATTTCTACGCCTTCTCTTTTTACAAAGGCTGTAGATGTAGAGGTTAAAGCGGGGGAACAATATTTTTTACAAAACAAAATCCAAAATCTCCCCTTTGTGGGCGTTCGGCCTTGGATGCAACTGGAAGATAGTGAGACGGGTAAAAAGCTGCTTTCTGAGTCGAAACCTGGGCAGCAACAGTAGTTTGTAGAGTGAACAGTAAAAAAGGGCGAAGCTTATTGTTTTTAAGTTTCGCCTTTTTTTTTGCAAAAAGCTGAGATGCACATGCCTATTTGGCCAAGGGGTAGAATCGGCCTATTGGCCTTGACGTAATATTGAGAATTGTTAAAATGACTGAGAATAAAGAAAAGTAACCATCAGAAAAAGCAGGAATGGCAAATATTAAAACAGAGCGGCCCGTAATTTTACTGGTAGATAGCAACCTTGAAGATATTAAAATCCTAAAGTATTTTTTAAATCATGATTATGATCTAAAAGAAGCAACTAGGGGGGATGAAGCCTTTGACTTAGCTAAAAGAGTTAAGCCAGATTTGATTTTATTGGCTGCGAAAACGGATGGAATGGGCAGCCTAGAACTCTGTAGTTTGTTGCAAAAAGAGCCTAGTACCTCTGAGACCCCGATCATTTTTCTCACCTCGCCCCAAAGCCCAGAGCAGATCATTAAGGGGTTAGAGATGGGCGCGGTAGACTATGTTACCCAGCCCTTTGAACCCTTAGAGTTGCTTGCAAGGGTGAGCACTCACCTGAGTTTAAAACAGAAAAAAGACCAGATTAAAAGGCAAAACCTAGAGCAAAAAGAATTGTTACAGGTTTTATGTCACGATCTTTTGTCACTCCTGAACTGTGCCCAGCTCAATGGTCAAATGGTTTTAGAAGACCCTGAAGACACCTCCCTTTATGTAACTCAGATCTTGCAATCGACCAACCAAGGGTTGGAAATGATCAAGCTAGTGCGGAATCTCTATACCTTAGAAGACAGCCAATTGGAGCTGAGCCCCATTAATTTAAAGGCATCGGTGGAGCTGGCAATTGAGTTACTCAATGCCCCGATTCAGGACAAAAAAATCCTAATCGATGTGGAAATCTCTAGTGATTTGGTTGTTCTCGCCGAAGAGGTGTCCCTTGTGAATTCTGTGCTGGGCAACCTGCTAACCAATAGCATCAAGTTTTCATCTGCCAGCGGGAAGGTGAGTATTGTAGCAGAGAAGAGCGGGGATGGGGTTGTAATTACCGTTGAGGACCATGGCATTGGCATGCCCCCTGAGATTAAAAATAATCTCTTTGATCTAACCCAAATCACCAGCAGAGCCGGGACCGCAGGGGAAAAGGGCACAGGCTTTGGGATGCAGTTGATGCAAAAATTTATTCACAGCTACGGCGGTTCGATTGAAGTGGAGTCCCAAACCGAGGCCGACTCCAAGAGTGACCATGGTTCTAAATTTATCATCCAGTTAAAAACTCCATGAATGTCGCAGAGGTATTAAAGAAGTGAGACCAGCCCCAAGTCATTTGGTTTATTGAAGTGGTAATCCACGCCATTGACGCCGATGGCGTTGTGGCCCCCATAGAAATGGAATACTTGAGCCAGCTCTTTGTACATGTTGAAGATTCAACCATGCGGGTGCGCTTGCGGATGATCATTGAAGATAGCGAACGGCCAAAAATAAAAACCCCGCCTCATCTTTCTAAAAAAGCCTTGGCTTGGGTCTTTACTGAAGTTGCAGCCTTAATGATTGCCGATTTTGATTTTGATGAAAAGGAGCAAGCCTTTTTGCTGGGGCTGGCAAGGCTGATGGGCCTAGATGAAAAGTTCATCCCCTATCTTTTAAAGTGGGCCATGCAGGGTTATGCTTGGCAGCAAAGTCGGATTGCTATTTTAAGGATTGAGGCCGATGAAGAGGGGAATTATATTCTCCAAGTGCCCATCATGAATTTTGATGCAGAGCAACGCCTTTGGTATGGTCAAGTTTTGGTCAATGCCATTGTTATAGATGGGAAAATAGATAAGGAAGAACTGGAAATGTTTAAGGGGATTTTGAGTTTTATAGGGAACAACCTCCAGAAGGAAAATCTTTTAAAGTACGTGCAAAGAAAGATTAGGCCCAGCCTTTACGCCCCAAAAGGCGTTGATGAGGCTACCTTGAGATTGGTTATCTTTGAGGTGTTAAATCATTTTGTAATGCAAAACCAAATGCATGAAAAAGAACAAATCTTTATCCGCCAGTTGGGCAATATCCTGTTGCTGCCCGACGACTTGACAGACAAGGCGATTGCCTGGTGGAAAGAAGGCGTCAATTGGAGGATGAAGGTTCCAGCTTTAATCCATAACGCTAAGTAATCCGCTGCAAGGGCTATTTTACGTTTCTTTCTAAGGCAATGGAGCCTCTTTTATAATAAAAGATCAATTGGTCCAACCCTCGAACCATAGATTCCAGTTTTAAGGGGCGAGTTTCTATGAGGCTGTTTTCCATCATATCATGGGGAACCGAGCGGTTTTGCATTTCTAAGGAATGGACTAGATTTTTTTTGTTTGGTTCCGTAGTTAGAAACAAAACGGGCAAGTCATTGGCCCTTTCTCGCAAACGACCGAGCAGCTCTTTGCCTCCAAAATCAGCCCCATCTTCTGCAATGACCAGTAAGCTAGAGCCGACAGTTTTAATCCAGTCCCAAGCTTTTGGGACTTCGTTGCATTCCATGATCTTATGAAAGCCCATTTGCGCCAGATCATCCTTTACCTGCTTTCCTGTTTGCGGGCTTTCGGCCAAAAGAACCACTTTCTTCTTAGCAAAGAGATTTAAGGCACTGTTTTTAATGAAAAAGCTCATAACTACATCAAAATCAGCAATGTGGCGTAAAAACCACTCAAACATACCTGTAATTCCCTTGGTAAGTTTGGCAAAGTCATGGTCTGTTTTAAAATCTTCTAAGAGTTTTTTATAGGCAGTTACATATTCCCCATGAGCCACTGTATGATCATCAAGGTCGGGGTATTCGTATTGGTGCATTAGGATTTCTTCATGCCTAAAATGCTTGATTACATATTCCCCTAAAAAGTTCAGCATCTCTTTTACCTTGGGCACATCTACAGCTTTGGGGTCCATTTTTTGGAAGTCGGCAAAGCGTTCGATTAAGTCTCTGTGCTCTTCGTTTATACCGCGTTCAAAGCAGAGCAGATTTGCTAAGATCTCAGAAACTTCAGGCCTGCCTGCTGTTCCTTCTCGCAGTTGAATTTCTCTTCTGTGGCGTTCTTCTAGTAGATTTGCCACTTCATGGCTGTCGCCCTTATGATCTTTACTAGTGGATTTTAAAAAACCTGCTAGTTTCTGGTCGTCATCGGTGATGTGGTCAACAAACCATGATAGCATATCCCGCAGACCGCTGCGAAGGATTTTGAAGTCTTTATTTAGTTTGAAATTTGCAATTAGATTTTTATAGTCATCGACATATTGCCTGTGGATGGCGGTGTGTTCATGAATTTCGGGGTACTCGTACTTTTTCATTAAATGTTCTTCTGACCAAAAATGATCCACAACATATTGCCTTAAAAAGTTTAACATATCTCGATCAGTAACCTCGTTGGTTTTTTCTGAGATGGAGTCAATATAATCTGAAAAATGCTCGATTAACTCTTTGTGTTGCTTATCGATAATAGGGAAATTGCAGGTTAGCCCTGCTCGCCAAATAAAGGGCATAAATAAACTCCTAAGTTTAGTTTTGGTCTAGTATCACTATAGGCAGGTTTAAGCTGAAAGTCCATTTGCGCAAGCGTCCCGAGGTAAAAAAGGCTTTTTAAGTTTAACTTCTTAGGTAAAGGTGTTAACTTTAAGATAAGCAATATTTTAAATTCCTTACACCCACAGCCGAGGTAGCATGAAAGGGAAACTCAAAAATACCCCCCCTAAAATTATCCCAGGGCACTTAACAAGAGACAACCTGTTTAATATCATCTTCGCAGGTCATGTGATGTCGGCAATTGATATGGATGTTGCCAAGGTTGAGCAAGAGGTTATTCACGAGTTTTTACTTGTGCACTTTAAACCTGACTGGGGGAAAGTTACTGATTTTACAAAAGAAATGGATCATTTGATCGAGGGTTTTTATAATGCTAAAGACGAAAATGGAGTGACTCACGAGTTTATTATTGAAGACATAGTAAAAAAACTCGATAGCACCGAAAAGGTGGCCCTTGCAGGCCTTTTGATCATGGTGATGGATGCGGATGGGCAGCAGGCTTTAGAGGAATTAGAACTCTTGCAATACTTCCTAGCTCAAATCAACGCTGATACCCAGACCCCATTTGAAATTGATAATTTACAAGAACTCTTTAGTACTAGTGGCGATGGTGTGGGGCTAGAGGAATGGAAGGTTACTGTTGCAGAAAAGGTAACAGAATACTTTGAAAAGCTAGACTAGTTTTTTGGTTTTTCGCTTGTGGGATAAAAACTAACTGGGCTCCAATTCATTGAGCCATTTCTGGGCTAAGTCAATTCCGTCGTCGCCAAAAAAGATCTCTGCCTCTTTTTCCCCAAGTATCATTTTTAAGGTTTCCGCTGCAATAACAGAATGTTGACGGTACACCACAAAAGCAACTGCCAAAAAGTGAGGTTGTTTTGCCGCTGCCATCATAGAATCAGTGGAAACGGAGTACTGGTTCCGCATATCTATAATCACCTTCACTCCAGTTGGGTAAAGCTTTTTGAGTAAAGCCAGTACCTCTTGAAAAATCTCCAAGGTTACATTAACACCCTCTGCTGGGGTCATTAGTGCAATGCTTTCTGACAGAACCTCTGCTGTTCCATATTTTATATTGTAGATTGCCATACTTACCTAGTGTTGCTTGCTAATACCAGTTTAGTTGATCTAAAGACCAATGCAAAGGTCTTTTTTAGCTTCTCTAGGGTCTAGAACTGATACTTTGTTTTTAACTCCAAGCGATTTTCATCTTTAAAGGCATAAAAATCCGATTCTGGGTCTGAAATGTTAAAGCTAAATAAACTGAAAGAAAATTGCAGATGGTCACTGGTTTTATAGTCGACTAGGGCACTGGTGATTTGGTCTGATTTGGTTAATACCCCCATCATCCCTAGATTTAGACTCAGATCTTCGTTGAGGTAACTCTTGGACCAACTTAGATTGTAAAATCCTGTTTGTTCTTTAGTCAGTAAAGATTCATCCCAATCTTGAATGCTGCTCAAACTAACAACAGCAGCGAAGGTATGTTGACTAAGGGTAGTTTCTACCCCCAAGGCCGAATCTAGTTTGTCTTTAAAAACCAAGCCAAAGCTTTGGTCATTGATCCCTTGGTCGGTTTTATAGCCTAAGTCGGCCTTGAATAGAGTTTGCCCAACGGGATAATTAAAATTTACCCCATAGAGTCTAAAGGTTTGGGCAACTTGGGCCAAACCAGTAGCTTCTAGTTTATAAAGGGGTTGGTTTGGTGTTAGGGAAGCTGCCAAAAAGGCCATTTCAGCGGCGCCCACATTAAACTTCATCCTTACGCCATACTCAGGTTCTGCTTTCTCAGGCTCGGTGACCCTAAGGCCTGCAAAGGGGGTTGCGTAAGCGTAGATGGAATTTGCAGGTGGATTTTTACTGTAGAGGGGCTTTGGGGTTACAAAGGCCTCCCAAGTTAGCCCACTGCTGAATAAATTGGCTCGTAGGCTGGCCTGACCAATGCGCACATCTTCAAAATCTACAAATAAAAACTCGCTGTTGTCTGTGGGGTTGAGTGTATCTGTTGCTTGGGCACCTTCCACCTCGCCCCAAACGATCGACTGCAATCCAATGGTGAAATTGATTTGATCAAAGCTTTTTTGCACCCAAGCCTCACGGATGAGGCCATCGTAATCATAATCTTTTGCCGTCGACAGAGACCTGTGATCCTTCGCCCAAAACAGAGTCCCTGTGGCGTCAATCTTGGCGTAAAGGCCTGTAGCCAGTGAGGCTTCATATTCTAAATTCAAGCTAGAACGATTGTTGACCACCGACTTTACGGCCCCTGTGCGAAAGGATATAGCATGGTCAACACTCACCCGAAAGGGGCTTTGAGCAGGGGCAGAATCTACTTGGGCCTCTGGGCCTGAGTCCATCTCTCCGCCCATATCCAACTCCATTTCGCCTCCAAAACCATCATCATCAAGATAGTCTTGGGCAGAAGCAAAGCAAGTAAATAAAAAGAAGACCAGGAAAAAAAGAGTGAGATGTTTCATGTGTATTTCGCCTTTAGCCTATTTCATTTGAGCACGGAGTTTTTTTAAGTGATTTTCTCGGTAAGCAAAATCAGTTAGAGACCGCTGGCTTAAAAAGGCTTCGTCAACCTTGATATTTAAAACAATTTTTTCTATTTCCATCTTGGTCAAACGGCTGGTTTGTTGGTTCATAATGACAATAGAACGGGCCAACCAGTGACCTGAAATTTCCGTGATCTTACCAAAGGATAGGCGCTTGTAAGGCTTATTTCTTTTATCAAAGGTCTGGACTTTCAAGGTGATGAATCGTTTGGAATCAATCCAAACAATAGATTTAGCGTAACGAGTTTTTTTCAATCTTGCAGGCGTTGGGGTGGATTCAATGATCCACACAGGTCTGCCAGCATATTTGGTTTCTTTTAAAATCTTGTAGCGATATTCATCAAGTTTGCCTGTCTCCATGTCTTCTGTGGTGAATTCCGAGCCAAACAAAGCTGTCGGTTCTGCATCTTCATCGCTACCGCCTGCCATGCGTTTTACCTTGCCTAGCGCCGAGAGATACAACCAAGATTCACTGTCTTTTTTAGGGTCGTCGTAAGAAAAGCTCAACATGCCAATTCCCCTTTCGCTGGTCGGTGCGAGGAGGATGGAGATGGATTTAGAATCCAGTTTCCCTTTGCCCGTGTTGATCTGGGCGGACTCCATTTTTTTTACTCTAGGGGCTTCAAGACAGCTAATTTTTCTTCCTTTTTTCCCAAACTTACAAGTGGAAAGGCTCATGGTAGAAAAGGAAGAGTCACTGGTTGCCTTGGATTCGGCGTCTACTTTTTTCATAATCTCTGCTGCGGTTTGGGCTTGCAGAGGCAGAGCTAGGCTCAAGAAGGCTAGAGCAAAAATAAACTTTTTCATGACTTTTCTCCTTCGGTTTTTTGGGCAAATAGGCTCTCGGTGAGTTGACCTTGGGTGCCCATGGTAGGTTTGAAGATATAAATGAGTGCTGGTAGTAAAAAGAGGTCACAAAGCAGGGCAGCAAAGATGCCGATAGAACCAAAGACTCCCATTTTAGAAAGACCGCCGTAGGTGGAAAACGACAGCATGGCAAAACCAAGCCCTAAAATTAAGGAGGTGAAGGTGATCGCCTGCCCCACTTCTTTTAGAGTGTCTTTTACAGCAGTATTGATGTCCTTTCCTTCCATGAGCGCGTCTCGGTAATGGGTGATAAAGTGGATGGTATCATCTACAGCCAGACCAATGATCACAGGAGCGATCACCATGGTATCCCCATCGAGAGGAATTTTGAGTAATCCCATCAAACCAAAGGTGACCACAGCAGGGATGATGTTGGGGATAATCGAGATCAAGCCCCCTTGCACTGAGCCTAGAGTGAGAATCATCAAAAGACTGATGATGATAATCACAAAGGTAAAGCTTTTTTGCTGTGCCACAGCCATATTTTGAGAAAGCTTCATCATCATTGCGAGGCTACCTGTAACTGCGATTTTCAAGTCAGGGTATTCTGTCTTTAAAGGAGCAAAGACCTCGTCAATGTCGGCTGAAATGCCTGTAAACATTTCTTGGTATTCAAAGGAACCTGCATTTTTTAACATAATGGAAATATGAGTTTTACTCATATTGTCATTCACTAGTAACCTGCGATCTTCAGGGTTGGCATTGGTAAACAAAAAGATCAGTTGTGAGGTTAACTGGGCGTCTGTCGGCAGTTTGTAAAAGGCCTTATCATCCCGATTCATGGTCTGGTTGGTTTCCTTTACAATGCGGTTAAGGGAAAAGGTTTTGGTTACATAATGGCTGTATTGGTTTGTTAGGCGTTGCTCCAATGTATCGATGGCGGCCAAGACTTTAGGGTCTTTCAGGGCGTCAACTGAGCCTAGATCTAACATGACTTCCATAGACTGGGCGCCCATCATTTTTTCATCTACCAGCTCGTAGGCAACCCGCATCTCACTGCCTTCTTGGGTCAATTCCACCATGTTGGTATCTACCTTGACGATAGATGTCCCGTAAACAAAGAGTGCCAAAATACCTAAAAAGAGCACGGCAATGGGGTAGGGCCTAGGGGAAACAAAGTCTGGGATTCGGCCCAAAAGGGGCTGAAGCCAACCAGCGCTTAGAAACCAACGCAATTTACTCTGTTTGGCTTCCACCTTTTTCACGGAAACCTTTGCCAGTGGGTGCCAAAGTTCTAAGCAAGAGGGGAGCAAGGTCCAAGTTAAAAACCAAGCGAAGCCCACACCTGCGGCAGATAAAATACCAAAGACCACAAACTGGTGCATTCCTGTAATGGAAAGGGCGAGCATGCCCGACATGGTAGTGATGCTGGTTATTAAAATGGGGATGCCTGTCTTACGGTAGGTTTTGGTCATGGCGGCTTCATGATCTAAATCCTCACGACGATTGAGCAGATAGGTGCTCATAACATGCACCGAGTCGGCAACGCCTGCGGTGATGATCAACATTGCTGTTAAGGATATTAAAGTCGTAACCTCAATTCCCATCCATGACACCATACCGATCACCCAACAGAGATTGACGATGATCATAACGATAGGCCAAACCACAGCGCTAAAGGAGTGAAGCAAAGCCCAGAGGAGGCCCATTATCACCAGTATCATTAAGCCCATCAATATGCTCGCCTCTTCGGTAGATTTCATGGCCCAAGCCATCATAGAAGGGTTACCTACAGAATAAAATTCAAAATGATCTTGGTATTTTTCTTGGCCCAAAATCACTTGGTAATCGTCCATGAAGCCAACATATTCATTGATGTCTGTTATCTTGAATTCCGTTTTTTCTGGGGCTATAATGCCTGAGGTATCATCACCGCTCATATCAAACTCAGTGGCATCTTCTTCGGCCAGTGGGTCAAATTCAGCAACTTCTGTATCCTCTACGGGAACTGCGCCAAAGTCGGTTTTCACCTGAAAAGCGCCATATTGAAAGTCTTTAGAAAATAAAGCTCCCACCATGGTCTCTTGGGTAGCGGCAATTTTGCGCAGATTTTCCAGCTCAGCAGGGTCGGTGGGAACAGCGCCAGTTATCATTTTATTGGAAATGAGGTCGTCTCCGTGAACCACTTGGTAGCGGCTGTTGGAAAGGGAGGTAATCTTATCGACGTGGGCTAAATTTACAGGATCACTGTACTTTAAATGGGCAGGTGGATTTTTAAGTTCCTCGCTCAGTTGGTGAATCAAGGATAGGGATTGATAGGAAAAAACATCGCCATCTTTTGGTTTGTAAATCACATAAAGACCGTCGTCACTACCGAACTCTTGGCGGAAGCTGTCCAGAGCAACCTTTGCAGGGTCGCCAGCATCAAACCAAGAATCAATGGTCATATCCATCTTTAATTTTTGAGTCATCCCGTAGCCCATGAAAAGGGTACTGACCAAATAGAAACCTAAAATCGCCCATTTATAGGGGCGGAGAGCGGAAGGCGTTGCCTCAAAAACTCGATTAAAGGCCTGTAGAACAGGGTTGATAAAATTTCGTGGGCTCATTTCTGTTTCTCCTCAAAATAGTTTAAGACCATAACAATAAACTCAGCTGCTACGGTTCGGTAAAGGGTTTTGTCTTGTAAAATTAGGTACTGGGTGCCGATACCGGAAAAAAAGATATCCACCATGGCCACAAAGATTTCCTGTTTTTCAAGAGGGAAATCGGGTGGGAAGTATTTTTCTAGGTCTTTTACCCACTTTGCTAAACTGACCCTAATAAAGCCTTGCAAGCGAGTCAGGTAGCTTGGGTTAAATCTGGCAAAATCGATAAAGAAATAGATGATGGTCATGAACTCAGGCATCTCGTCGGTCAGTTTTAAAGTGGCTTCCATGGAAACCTCTAAAAACTCCTTCATGGTTGCGGGCTTCTCTTCAAAAATCTGGGTCTCGATCATCTGCATCATTTGGTCGAGCATATAAAGGTAGTAATCATCAATGGTGGGGAAGTGGTGGAAGAATCCACCCTTGCTTACCCCTGCCGCCGTGGCAATCTGGGCTGCGGTTAAGGATTTGAATCCCTTTTCTTTCATCACCTGAAAGCCAGCATGCAGTAACAGTTGTTTTGTTTGTTCGCTTTGTAATTTTTTGGCGACCATTTTTCTATCCTTTTGAATTAATCCTGTCTTAGAATAAACACAAACCGACCGATCGGTCAATATTCTTTTTTATTCAGGTTGCCGAAATCGGGGGGGATTAGCGGTATATAAGGTAGGGGCACAGGTTTTCAGGCTAGAGAGAACAAAGCTTGAGAAGGCGCAAAGTTAGATTGTAAAATTTCTAGAGGCCAAAAGATGGAAATGGAGGGGCTGAGTTTGGCGCTGAAAAAGAAAAAGTAAAATAGAGTGAAAAATCCCCACAGTATTCTCAAGGCAAAGGGGATCAAAGCCTAGAATTGAAAAAACCAGAAGAGGCTTGGTATTTGGGGGGTCACGGCAAAGAGTACAATTTAAAAAAATATTAATTCGAACACTATTTACTACAAATCCAAACCGCCCAAGGAGGGCTGTATTTTTTCCTCAGGGCTATTCGTAAACCAAGGTAATGGGGCCAGAAAGAGGGTAGTTGGGCACGCCAGTGGTGGCTTCAACATTGGTATAGGCTTGTACCAAATAGGCTGTGCCAGTGGTTGTACCACAGGTACTTGAAGTTGAATGGTAACTGTTAAAGGTAATTGATGCTGGGGTATCTGAGGTCACAGTGTAGTATGTATTGCCATCGTAGCTAGCAATAACAAGGTATGCTATAGCAGCATAGGCTGTTCCAGTACAATCTGAAGTGGTGTAATAAGTTGTCCAATAACGATAGTAGCTTGCAGTGGTACTTGACGGCAGAACGGAACCAACATAGCCCTTACCAGTAATGTATTCCCCTCTAGAAGTCATTTCCCCCAGCACAGTACCATTATTTTTATAGTACCAACGCTTGGCGTTGGCTGCAAAGTTTGCGTTTAGTTTGCTTGCGTCCACAGTATCCCCTGTTGACAGGCTGTTGGGCACGGCAGCAAAGAGATTAAAGGTAATAAAAAATGAGAGTAAGGTGAGTAGCTTTTTCATGTTTGGTTTTTTATTGGTAAACTGAAGTTCCGTAAATTGCTGTGCCGTAGGTTGTGCCTATTGAAACAGTGGTTGTCTCTCTTCCCGTGTCTGTTCCCCCTGTTGTAGTGCCGCCACTTGAATCTGCTGTGCTGGCTGCGCCACCCGAGCTTTTACAGCCAACCGTAGACAGGGTAAAGGCTAAGATCACCATCAAGATAAATATTCTCATAGTAAACAACTTTGACATAACCTTTCATTTTCCTAGGATTAAAGTAAATTTTCCTATTATCTTAATGATTTTACTGACAATAACAAGTTGTATTTTTAATGCCATTATAGGGTGATCTGCGGGGATTTGTGTCTCACTTGCAAGGGGAAACGCAAAGGAGGAAGATTTTGATCTGAATGGTGGGGGGACAGGCCGCCCACGCCCAAGAGCCTATTTGGCTTGGCTCCAATGGGGAAAAAATTATGCACCCTGTGCGGTGATGGTGGTAAGCAACAAGGAAGGGAGGTTGAAGCTTTCTGGCCTCGTCTTTTGGCCCAAGCTAAAAGTCTAGCCAAGATGGATTAAACCCGAAATAATGGCCTTAAAATTACCACCAAGGCAATATGAAATCCCTCTTAATGCTCACCCCCTTTTTGGAACCGCTAGAAACGTTAAAGCAAACGGCAGGCTCCGATTTTCAAGTGACCTCTGTTACTGATTTTGATTCCTGTGCCGAGAAAGCCCAGAAAAAACGCTACGACCTTATATTCTTAGAAATTGCCAGCCTGCCCTTTGATTCGGGTGAATTACTGTCGCCTTCTGTGTTTGAAGGAATCTACAAAGAGCTTCATAACCAATTTAAGACCGTTCCTATCGTGGTAATGGGTGAGGTAGACCAGACTAAAAACCTAGTTCAGGCCGTTCGGGCAGGGGCAGATCGATACCTAGTTACTCCCTTGGAGTTAAACTCCCTGCAACTGGTGATCAGTGCCTTACAGGAAAAGGCCATGGTGCAAAGTGAGTTGGAATACTTGCGGCATAATCTTTGGGACGATGCTAAACTGGGTGTGACCAAAACCCATTCCCCCGTTATGCAGAAGCTATTTTCTGAGCTCCACTCTGTGGCTGCCACAGACTCCAGTGTGTTGCTGTTAGGTGAATCAGGTGTGGGCAAAGGGGTTTTGTCGAAGTTGATCCATAGAAATAGCCCTAGGGCCAAGGGGCCATTTGTCCATGTTCACTGTGGGGCCATCCCTGAAAATTTAATTGAATCAGAACTCTTTGGGCACGAAAAGGGCGCCTTTACTGGGGCCACAGCTCGTAAACTAGGGCGCTTTGAAATTGCCAAGGGCGGGACTATTTTCTTAGATGAGATTGGCACCATCACCCTAGCCACCCAAACCAAGCTTTTGCAGGTTCTGCAAGACCATGTGTTAATAAGGGTCGGTGGGGAAGATATGATTGATACCGATGTTAGGGTGGTGTCGGCCACCAATAGCGACCTCCTCGCCATGAGCCACGAGGGAACCTTTAGAGAAGACCTCTACTACCGCCTCAATGTTATCCCTATGACCGTGCCCTCTTTGCGAGAACGCCTAGAAGATATTCCCATTCTGGCTGAAAACTTTGTTGGCAGGTTAGAAGGCAAGTACCAAAAAAAGCTGACAGGCATCCAGCCTAAAGTGATCCAAGCTTTGCAGGCTTACGACTTCCCTGGTAATATTCGTGAACTTGAGAATATATTAGAGCGGGCCTATGTGCTAGAAAAGGGCGACCAGTTGAATCTAGCTTCCCTGCCACTGGATTTAGCGCCAGACGCTCGCCGTGCCAGTTACGGCTTTGACCCTGATGAAACCCTGTCTGAGGTGCGAATGCGCACAGTGGAAG
This sequence comes from uncultured bacterium, assembly GCA_965602905.1. Taxonomy (GTDB): domain Bacteria; phylum SAR324; class SAR324; order XYD2-FULL-50-16; family XYD2-FULL-50-16; genus JASJGK01. The sequence goes on from CBFCZY010000004.1 coordinate 234,529, forward strand.
AGGTGGAAAAGGCCTACCTGCATCAACTGTTAGCAACGAACAATGGGAAAATTCAAAAGACGGCTCAGGCTGCGGGAATCGGGGAGAGGCAACTTCGGATTTTAATGCGTCGCCATGACTTAAAAAAGGAATCTTATAAAGGCTAGGGCTTGTTTCTTAGTTGTGCAAAGACTAGTTACTGGCCCCATTTAAATAAGCAGCAAGACTGACTTTTTGGTCTACTAACCCCAATTTTTTACGGATTGATTGGCGGTGTACCTCTATTGTCCGTGGCGCCTTATCTAATAGTTGCGCAATATCTTTAGTTACCTTTCCCATTTTAATGTATTTTGCTACTTCCATTTCAACATTGGTTAGTATTTGATGCAGCTCTTTTAAATTTCCTAAATCAGGACCTACCGCCTGCTCTAAAGATTTTTCTAGTAATCTTGACAATCCATCTTGGGCCTTTGTTAGTCCCGACGTACGCAGCTGCGCAACAATTGGCAAGATTATGCTTTGCAGGCCTTGAACCTGTTCTTTTCTTCTGAGGATACAATCCTGTTCAACCCTTTGCAGAAGAACCGTTAATGCTTGGTTTGTTTGCGTTAATTCACTTTGGGTTATCTCTAGGGCATTGGCTAAAGTTTTTCTTGTCAGGCTAAGGTCTAACTGTGTTTGCATTCGCATCAGCAAAACTTCTTTTTGAAAAGGCTTGGTGATATAGTCCACAGCGCCTAGCTCAAAACCACGGCAAATATCCTTTAAGTCTCCCTTGGAGGTAAGAAATAAAATCGGCAAATATTCTAAAAGATCAATCTTTCGAACTTTCTCAGCCAAAGCAAAACCATCCACATCAGGCATAATCACATCACATACAAAAAGATCAGGTTGGCAGTTCACCAAAGCGTTCAATGCTTTTGTAGAATCACTTTCAAAAATAAGCTCCCAGCCCTTATTGGCGAGAAGTTTTTTTAAGAGATTTAAACTTTGTATATTATCATCTAAAATGAAAATTTTTGGTCGATAAGCTTGCATGGGTCTCCTTTTTTACTCAGTTAAAAGACTTTTATTGGAAATGACAACCTTTTTTCAATAAAACAAAAACTACGTAGAAAGTACGTAGAGTCTCTATGTAGATACTTGGTATTGTGCAAAGGATTGTGCATTTGTATTCTCTAGTTACGGTTTGTGTTGATCGGTGAATGACTAAAGCAATAAGAAAACAAAAAATCAAAATAGAGGAAAAAGGAATAGTATGAAAACTCAGCTTTCGAAATATGAAATTAGAAGCTACGGTGCCATTCCGTTACTAAGCCTTAGCTTTGTAATTTTGGCGGTTTTCAGTCAAAACGCCCCAAAACTAATGCCCTTCGCATGGTCTCAAACCCTCAGTTTTGGTGCTTTGTATCTATTTTATATTGTGGTTTTTGCCTTTATTTCTTGGGTGTGGTTTTGCAAAACCAAAAGCTACTTTGCCCTGTTAGAGCGTTGTGAGTCTTTTCAGCAAAACCTGTGTCAAAGGTCATTCGATCTTTTTGAAGCGGAAAAAGAAGCTAAAATGGGAAGTTTTTCTTGGGACCCTAGAAATTCAAAATTTCAGGGGAGTTGGCACTTTTTTGAAATGTTTCATTTACCTCAAAATACCAGTTTTTTCCTGCTACTACGCCACTGTTTGCGGTCAGTAGAGCCAGAGGAACGCAAAAAGCTAATTAAAAAAATTAGGGAGCTAGGTCCGGAACAATTGTACATGGATTTTGAGCTTAATCCTGACCACAAGGCAACGCCTCAGACAATTTGCCTTAGAATTCACCAAGCACATAGACCAACGGCCAATTCAAATTTGATCCAAGGAACGGTACATAACATCACGACCTCTCGTTACTATGAGCAAAATTTGTCAGATGCCTTTGAAAGAGTGGAGGAACTAGAAAGTACCAAAAGGGAATTTTTAAATAACGTGAGTCATGAGCTTCGAACCCCTATGAATGGAATCATGGGAATGACTGATTTTGTTATCTCCTCCACTGACTGCCAAGATACAAAAGACTATCTTGCCGTGGTTATGAAATGTTCCAATAATCTGTTGCTAACACTCAATAATATGATTGATTTGGCGAAAATGGAATCAGGGGAAATGACATTAGATATGCAAAACTACTCATTTGCAGAAGAGTTAAAGGCGACCATAAATCTATTTGTTGCAACGACGGAGAAAAAAGGTTTGGGCTTTAAAGTGGATGTTGATCCTGACATCCCAAATTTCCTTTTTGGTGATCATCTCAAACTACGCCAAGTTTTAGGGAATGTTTTGGGCAATGCCTACAAGTTCACCAATGGAGGCGAAATATGTTTGAAAATCAGAAAAACCACAAGGGAAAAAGGTACTGACAAAATTCTTTTTGAAGTTTCAGACACAGGAATTGGCATTGCGCAAAAGGAATTCGGAAAAATTTTCCAAAGCTTTGTGCAAGGATTCCCATGCATAACAAAGTCCTTTGACGGTGCTGGGTTGGGTTTGGCAATTTCTAAACAATTGTTGGCCTACATGGATGGTGAAATTTGGTTTGAAAGTGTTGAGGGTAAGGGGAGCCACTTCTTTTTTACAATCCCTTTTGAAACTGCAAGGGAATTTAAAGAGGAATCACCCAAAAAGGTGGGGCTCCCCGATGTTTCGCATTTAAAAATTCTTCTTGTAGATGACAACAATAATAACTTGGTTTTAGGTCAAAAGGTTTTGATGAAATCTGGAGCCACTGTATTAACGGCAGAAGATGGTCTACAAGCATTGGAATTGGTCCAAGAAGAAAAGGTAGATATTGTACTAATGGATTTGCATATGCCTGTTATGGATGGATTTGTTTCAGCTAGAAAAATTAAAGAAATGAACCTCCTCAAGGGGGAAAAGGCTTTACCTATAATTGCCCTAAGCGCAAACGGGTCGGCTGAAGACCGCTTCCAATGTTCGCAAGTGGGCATAGTAGACTTCATTCAAAAGCCCTTTCGCAAGTTAGATCTATTGGAGAAGCTACAAAAATATGGCCCTAACATATAATTTGGGTTAACGGGTCCTCCAGCCCTTATCCAAGTTCCGTTAGGGTTTCATCTGTGGGTAAAATCCCTCATACCTACAGAGGGTAGCTTTTTAAGGGTAAATTGTAGCTGTTATTTGCTTTTTACTCTTAAAAACTGCTTGAATCTTTATTCTTTGTTTTCTATCCCATTGCTTTGACCTTAATAAAACCTTGTCTGAGGTGCGAATGCGCACAGTGGAAGAGGTTGAAAAGGCCTACCTGCATCAACTGTTAGCAACGAACAATGGAAAAATTCAAAAGACGGCTCAGGCTGCGGGAATTGGGGAGAGGCAACTTCGGATTTTAATGCGTCGCCATGACTTAAAAAAGGAATCCTATAAGGGGTAAAGTTCATTTTTCCTTCACTTTGGCATCCTTTTGTTCCTTCCAGCCCCTTATTGTTGATTTATTTTAAAAAAGATTATTTTGTTGGCATATAGCTGAAATTAAATGCTTTTTATTCCTTATTTTGTCTTTTCCAGTAAAAAACCTCATTAACATTCCATGAACTGGCATCCCTTGCCAAAGGATAAACGGAATATCTGATTCCGCTTTTATATTTTCGGTATTATCAATTCCGAAATCATAGTCAAGCTAGTGTTTTTATTGTTTATTCTTGGTCAACATTCCCTCTTGTCTTACTAGTCCCGCCTCCTCTTTAGTAATTATATCGGTATTCATAATTCCGCTTTTTAGGTGGGTCCAGAATCCAAAAATAACAATAGTCTATAATTTCAATCGCTTGTTCATGGTGGCACATTGCGTGAAATAGTAAACCTATCGAATGACACAGAGTCACTCGAAACTTAAACAACGAACACACAGGAACACAATGAAAGTACTAACAACAATGATGGCATTCTACGTAATCGCAGCAACTGCCTTAATCACTCTTTAATTTTAAAACAAACGAATTTTTACCCAACTCAAAGAATAGGAACAACATGAAAGCAATTAACGCACTAATCTTACTTTACTCAATCGTAGCCGTAACCCTTTTAGTTACCCTTTAAAGTAACGAAGGAAATTTTTTTACCCAACTCAAACAATAGGAACAAGATGAAAGCAATTAACGCACTAATTTTACTTTACTCAATAGTAGCCGTAACCCTTTTAGTTACCCTTTAAAGTAACGAAGGAAATTTTTTTAC
>CBFCZY010000005.1:0-207458 GCA_965602905.1 uncultured bacterium
CTGGCGTCTTCAGCTAGGTTACAATAGTTAGACCACAATCCCAAGACTAGACATCATTCTATTAAACACCCAAGTTTTTAATATTTGGGATCTAGAAATCTTTAAAGAAACTGTAAGTTATTTGCCGAATATGAATGAAAACTATTGCTTCCATTTTTCGATGGAATCATAATAGGTCTATCACTTTTACAATAAAGACCACCAGTGTATTCAATAAAAAAACTCTTTCTTATTTTGAGCTTGTTACTTTTATCTAGCTGCGCCAAGTCCGCATTTGAAGAAGCAAAAGATTTAAAAACATTGGGAGCCTACAATAGTTTTATCTCAAAGTATGAAGATTCTGAGTATACTCCTGAGATCAAATCTTTGAAAGAAAAGTTACTATTAGAAAATATTGATTCAGATGCTAGCTTGGAAAACTTAGATCTTTATTTAAAAGATTTTAGGTCTACAAAAAATGCCCCTCCTATTATTGAGTTGCATCAAAAAACGCTCTTCAAGGCTGCAATCAAAGAAAAGTCACTTGTATTTGCTCGCCGTTACCTAGAGGAATACCCCAAGGGGCAGTTTGAGAAAAAGATAAAAAAACAGTATGAGCTCTTCTTTTTTTTAGATGTAAAAAAGTCTAAGGATATTGAGAGGGTCAAAGATTTTTTAAATAGATATCCTCAAGGCAGTTATTCAGCCCAAGCAGAAAGTTTTCTAGATTTACTTTCATTTGAATTGGCTAAAAAAAGTAAACAAATTGAGGGATTTCAAAAATATAATCACGAATTTCCTCTTGGGGGATACCGTAGAGAAGCCGATAATTGGATAGATAGTTTAAAATATGAAGAGGCCCAAAAGATAAATACAATTCAAAGCTACAACTCTTATTTAGAGGCAAATCCCCTTGGAACAAACCAGCTCAAAGCGAAAGAGCAGATTGAAAAGATTTACTTTGAAAAGGCAAAGAGTGTAAATGCTAAAGAGCCTTTACATCAATTTTTAGTAAAATTTCCTGAGGGGACCTATTCTTTGAGTGCATGGAAAACATTGATTAGTTTGAATCTGGCAGAATTAGAGAAAACCAAATCCTGTGTCACCTGCGATTTGCTTGCCGTTAATTTTTCAAATCAAGACCTAAAAAAAGTTAATTTAGAGAACGCAAACCTGGAAAATTCGAATTTCACAGGGGCAAATTTAGAAGGTGCGAACTTTGAAGGGGCTAAAATAAAAGGGGTCGATTTTTCAGGAGCTATTTGGGTTAATGGAAAAAAGTGTTCCCCAAAGTCTATTGGCGTGTGTGCCTTTTATCGAGTTCGTGATTTAGAGCAATTATTAACAACTAAAATTTGTGAAAATTGTGATTTGAGAGGGGCACCCCTTGAAAGCGCTCAATTGGAGAGGGCAATTCTAAATGGTTCTAATTTGCAAAATGTAAGGCTGTCAAATTCAAATCTTGAATCTGCAAATCTAGAATCTACTAATTTGGCTTATGCCGTGATGGTAGGAGCAAATTTAAAATTTGCTGTTTTGAAGAAAGCGAATTTAAAGGGCACAAATTTCACCAGCGGCCTGTTAAAGGAAGCTAGTTTAAAAGATGCCAAGTTGGAAAATACGAATTTTACTGGTGCAGACCTTAGGCGGGCCGACTTTAAGGAGCAAAACTTAAAAGGTGTAAACTTTTCATCAGCTGATCTCCGCAGGACACTTTTAAGCCAAGCATCGATAGGGCCTCTAAACTCTAAAATTCCAACGACCTTTAAGGGGGCAGATGCAAAGTGGATTTTTATGGAAGATGCCAAAATAGTGGCTGATTTAACTGATTCTGATTTTTCAGGTGCTCGGTTAAACCAAGCAAAGTTAGATGGTTCAAACTTAACTGGTACGAATTTTACTGGAGCAAATTTTACTGGAGCCAGTCTTAAGAACAGTATTTTGGTAAAGACTAATTTTTCCAATGCAACATGGACCGATGGCAAGGAGTGTAATGCTGTTAGTATTGGCCACTGTAAATAGAGTTTTACTCAGAACCTTCTTCCACATCCTCTGTAAGATCAATATCCAAAGTGTCTGATAGGAATAGAATTGATTCTTGCACATCTCTAGATTCCCAGTGGTTAAAGGGGATAATATGTAATACCTCTAAAAGGGAGAGCAAACAAAGTTTTTTATTGTGCTCTAGCCTTAAATTCATAGCCTTAAATTCTACTTTTTGAACGTCTTTATCTCCAGAAGATATTCTTCTCGAACGGGCATTCATAACAGTTTCGCTATTACTGGTACTCATTAAAAAACAGTAAGGGTCCATATACTGATTGGAAGCTTCATCTTTATTTTCAGAAAGCATACTTAGTTCCTTGTAGAAGTAGCTAATTCCAAGGCAAAATATGGTCCTATCTTGTTTCGGCTGGCCTGGTAATAGAAAGGCAGTGTAGTACTCTTTTACCGAAGTTTGGGGGGATTGAGGATGCTTAAACTCATTACAGACAATTGCATCATCACTAGAATCAACCAAATACTCAAAAAGATTTTCAAAAGATTTTTTAATAACAGGAAGGTTTGCCTCTCCACCAAGAAGAACCAAATTTGCTGCATAGGCTCGTTTCCCGCCCTCACTTTTTTCGCCTTTGATGCCAACTTCATTTGTTTCAACAAGGCGGTAATTCTTTAGATGCTCAAGAACCTTCGGACTTTTAGGGATAAGTTTATTTTCTTCAACTTGATCTAGATCCGTAGGAACTTCGTCAAACAATTCTTCAACAGATCCAGCTTCACCTTTTTCTTCTGCTAGGTGGTACTGGTCTATTATATCACCAACAATTTCATTTACATTGTTGATCGCCATAATCCCAATTCCTTTGAGCTCCATCATGGTATTGTAAAATAGGCCTAATATACTATTGTCTTTTTTTCCCTTTTCGTGGCGTTCTTTTGTTGATTCGAAAATTGCCCAAAAATCCTTCTCTGGTTTGGTTAATAGTTTAGACATAAAGTCTCTGATGTCTTTGAGCAAGGCATCGACAGTGGAGGGGGCCAATTGACTTAAAAATTTATTTAATTTTTCTTGGGTTTCTGCTGAATCATGAGTTTCTTCCGATGCTAAAAGCCCGATCAATTCCTTTTTGGGCATATACTGCTCGTTAGCATATAAAAAACAAGCTACTACTTTTGCCATATTAGCAGGTTGAATACCTAAAAGTTTTACCTCATAGGTCAGTTCAGCCATGAATAGTTTCAAATAGTCATAACGCTTTTTTGCGTAAACAGGCATTCGTTTATGGGCTTGAACATAAACAATAAGCTCTGTTAGTGCAATTTGAAATTTCCCAAGGTCAAGAAAGTTAGCTCTTATTTCTGAGGGCTTTACATGCTTGATCAGGTTTCTTAAAAAGTCGAGAGCTAGGTCTTCATCAATTTTTAGACTTTTTGAACAGGATTTTATAAAACTAGGCTCAAAAAGATTTAGTACCTTTGCGGCAAGTTCAAAGCGAAAATAGTTTAGCCCAAAGATTTGAGAATCCTTTGTATCTTCTGTGTAAAGGCTGTCACACTCCAAAAGAGTTTGGACAACTTTATCGGTTCCAGGGAAGGATTTTATAAAACTGTATGCAACTTGATCTAATTGGTCTTTCGGGGAATGGAGGATGGTGTCAGCAGTAACTTTTAAATTTTCCAAGGTCCCAATAAAATTGATGGTCTCAAAGGAAAAAAGTCTACGGGCATTGTTAAAGCTGTTTAGCTCCCCTGTTGCTTCTAAGAGAATTCGGCTGACTTCACTTACTATACTCTGATCAAGACTGGGGTCTCGTGTAAATTCACCAAGCACTACTTTAGCTTGGGCTAAATCTAAGGGAGTGGACTCTTCAATAATTTTAATGATGCTGTGACTCTTATCAGCACTGATAATTCTTTGTTTTTTTTGTAATTTTAAAAAATTATCTACATTGTGTTGTAGTGGCTCGGCTTGCATCTTAATTAAATCTTGATTATTGGTTAATTAGAAATTCATTATAGGAAAGGAAGTTGAATTCAGCAATTAGATATGTTGTTAATGGTAAAATCTTTGCAAATAAATTAATTTAGTTGGTGGTCCGTAGTACTCAGCTCCTTAATCGGTAGGCCAAGAGAACTTTCAAGGTGAATTAAAAAATTCTGCATCTCTGATTCTTCCCAGTGATTAAATGGGACTAAATGCAATAGATCAAGTAAAGCCTTCAAAGAGGCCTTTTTGATGTCCTCATGTTTTTGATTTAAGGGCTTAAATTCTAGATCTTTGACTTTTTTGTCTTGGCTACTGACTTTGCGGGATAGCGCATTCATGACATTGTTTTTTGTTGTAGTGGAAAAGAGCATAGAATAGGGAACGGCACAGGAATCATTTTGTTCCGATTTACTCATGCTGGAGTCGAGTAGGCTATCCCCGCAGTATCCAATTCCCACACAGAGTAAATAGTAATCTGACTTAGACTTACTGGGAACTAAAAGGGGCAAGTAATATTCCTTAAAAATGGCATCTTCCACTATAGGGTTTGGGAACTCGCTTATGGTTACAGATCTACTTTGGGTTTCTTGTAGATAATGGAAAAGCTGTACAAATATTTTTTTTACAGAAGTAATGTTTGCTTTTCCACCAAAAAGGGATACTGCCCCTTCTAGGTTATGCTTTCCGCAGTCTCGATTGACACCTTGCAACCCTACAATGTTAGTGGTGACAATTTTATAAGACTTAAAATAGTCAAAAAGAATTTGGTTTTTAGGGATCAGCCTAAAGGGGGCAACTTCTGCTAGGCCAGCGGTAATATTGCCAAAGAGCTTTTCCATTGTTGGGGTATCTTTGTTTTCTGCCTCTTTCTGAAAGGTCTCAATAATCTCTTCTGTCAATTCATTGACTTGGTTGACCACAGTCACCCCGAGATGTTTTAAGTCTAAAGCGGCCGCATAAAAACGGCCTAAAATGCTGGAATCGTCTATTTTTTCTTCATAATTTTTACTCACCTGCTCCAAAGCTTCTTTGATGTCTCGAGGTTGGCTTTGTAGTAGCTGGCTTAAAAAATCACGAATGTCAGAGAGCAAAGCGTCAACTGTGGTGGGCGCTAAATGACTTAAAAAAGTTTCCAGTGCCTCTTGGGTATGTTTCTGGTCAAAGCTGTTGCTGTCCACTAATAATTCAATCAGTTTTTTGTTTGGCTGTAACTGTTGGTTGCAAAAGATAAAGCAAGCCACGACTTTGGCCAAATTAACTGGTTTGATACCCTTGATTACAGTCTTTAAGGTCAAATTTTGTAAGTAAAACCTTAGATAATCATAGCGTTTTTTTGCATAAATGGGTTGCCAGCGATGAGCTTGCGCAAAGGTAATTACCTCGGCCAGTTTTACAAATAGCTCTTCACTCCCTAAAAGTTTTGAGGCACAAGAGTCAAAAGCAATGGAGCCCAGAATCTTTTCCAGTAGTTCTAAATTCTGCTCAGGGGAAAGCTCAAAAAGTTTTTGCTGTTGAGTTATAAAAGTACTATTAAAAAGCGCAAGTAACTTTTCAGTAAAGACCAAGCGAAAGGAGTTTAAAGTTCGTTCTTTAATTTCTACTTCACTGGTATGGTATATCTCATTGCAGTGTGTCAAAATTTCAATGACTTGGGTCGTGCCATTAAAACTTCTAAGGTAGTGGACAGCAATTTTTGTTAGTTGCTGGTGGTTAGCCAAGAGCAGCGTCTCAAGGGTTAGTTTTAATCTTTCTGGAGTATCGAAAAGACTAACTAATTGGGAGGTGAAAAATTTTCGTGCAGGGTTAAATTCATTAAAACTGCTAATAGCTTCTTCAAAAAGGTGTTTGATGAGGGTGAATTTTTCATCATTGATCTGGGGGGAATTGGCTATTTCTACAAAAACTTCCTGGGCTTCTTTAAGGGGAAAGGGTTGATTCTGCTCAATAAGTTTTAAAATTGTTAGACTGTGGTCTTGGCTGATGATCCTTTGGCTTTTTTGGATGCTAAAAAATTTTTCTACTTTTTTTTGTAAGTCTAGTTCTTGTTGTGCCATGGCCTTTCAACTATTTTATATAAGTTTCATCTAACTCTTCACCGCAATATCTACAAAATTGGGAATCGACATCATGCCCCTCTTTATTGCATTCAGGGCATATCCTAGTGCTGGGTTTTACATTTTGTTGGGACTTGGCAATCTCTGCTGAGACGATGCCTGTAGGGACAGCAATGATAGCATAACCTAAGATCATGACCACGCTAGCCAGCGCCTTTCCTAAATTGGTGTGCGGAGCAACGTCACCATAACCGACAGTAGTTAGTGTTACCACAGCCCAATACATAGAGTGAGGTATTGAGGTAAAACCATGCTCAGCCCCTTCGATGACATACATTGTTGAGCCTAAAATCACCACTAATACCACAATGGAAGTTAAAAATATGGTAATTTTTCTTCTGCTGGCAGCCAAGGCGACAGAAAGGGTTTGGGCTTCTGCAATATATTTAGTTAATTTTAAGATTCTAAAAATCCTCAGAACCCTTAAAATTCGGACTACTACAAGAATATGTGTGCCTGTGATTAACAGGCTAAGATAGGTGGGAAGTATGGCAAGTAAGTCTACAATGCCAAAAAAGCTGAAAATATAGCGGAAAGGCTTGTGAATGCAGTAGATTCTCACGATATATTCTATTGTGAAAACAATCGTGAAAAACCACTCTAGCCAAAAAAGTATTTCGCCGAATTGAGACTTGATCCCGGCTACACTTTCAAGCATAACAGCAAAGACACTGGCGATAATTACAAAAATAACTATTTCATCAAAGAGTTTGCCAATAGGCGTATCTGCTTCAAAAATGACTATTCTTAATTTTTCTCGGTGCCCAATTTTATGACTCATGTCGTTTGTTCAACTAAAGTTATTTAATTTTTTTTCTTTTCTTCTAACTTTTGTTTTTCTTTTTCTTCAGCATCATTTGATCTTGTTGCATTGATCATAAATACTAATGGAATAGCTACAAAGCTTAACCCGATTATACTGTTGATTGCGTGACCTAAATCCATTTTGCCCTCCAGATAGTTAGCAAATTTCTACATTTAAATACAAACATTGAGGTTTGTTATTTAAAATTCCTTGTGCAGGGTATCAAGTCCTTTTCATTAGGGCAAAGGTAGAGAAGCCTTGTGTAAATTAATCTGGAAAGATCGTGTACTAAATTACATCCCTGACATAAGCTTGGGTTAAAAAAAGAAATATTTATGTTTATAGCCGATCTACACATTCATTCACCTTATTCTAGAGCTACTAGCAGGGAAAGCCACCTCTTTGGCTTGGCTGAATGGGCAAAGCTTAAGGGGTTAGACGTTTTAGGAACTGGTGATTTTACTCATCCTCAGTGGTTTGACCATTTAAAAGCCAATTTGCGGCCTTCAAAACTCCATGCCGGTCTTTTTGAGCTTGCAGGAACTTCTGAATACCAAATTTCAGGCTGGAAACCTCAAGCGCGGCCTGTGAGTTTTATGCTGACGGCTGAAATTAGCAGTATCTATAAAAAGAATGGTAAGGTTAGAAAAATTCATAGTATTTTGGTAGTCCCAGATTTTGCTTCTGTGGAAAGGCTAAACAAAAGGCTTGAGAAAATAGGGAACATTTATTCTGATGGCCGGCCGATATTGGGGTTAGATGCAAAAGATCTGCTTGAAATTATGCTGGAGGAGGCGCCAGAAGGTTACCTGATCCCTGCCCATATTTGGACCCCTTGGTTCTCTCTTTTTGGCTCTAAGTCGGGTTTTGATACTATTGAGGAATGTTTTGAAGACCTAACGCCTCATATTTTTGCTTTGGAAATGGGTCTTTCTTCTGATCCTGCCATGAATCGCAAAATCTCGGGCTTAGATGCTTTTACCTTGGTAGCAAATTCCGATTGCCACTCCCCTTGGAAGCTAGGAAGGGAAGCCAATGTCTTCACCTGTGAAAAGGATTTTTTTTCTATAAAAAAGGCCTTGGAAAATGCAGAGACTGGCTTTTGGGGAACCTTAGATTTTTATCCTGATGAGGGAAAGTATCATTTGGATGGCCATAGAAAATGCAAAGAGCAGCTTACACCAGACCAGACTAAAGCCCAAAAGGGCCTCTGTTCTGTTTGCGGCAAGCCCGTAACTGTGGGCGTTTTAAACCAAATTGAGGCAATGAGTGACAGAGAAAACCCCCTATTTCAAAGGGGAGAACAGTATCAATCCTTAATTCCTCTTGCTGAAATTATGGCCGAGATTATCGGGCAAGGCGTGTTTACCAAGGGAGTGCAACAACCTTACTTGGGGCTGTTAAATCAGTTAGGCTGCGAGTTGGATATTTTAAGGAATGTGCCTCTGGCGACCATTGAAAAAACAGGAACCCCAATTTTAGCTGAAGCTATTTCCAGAATGCGGCAAAATGAAGTTATTCGCTTTGGCGGCTATGATGGGGACTTCGGGAAAATTGGTCTTTTTACAGAAACGGAAAAAAAGTCCTTTTTTGTAGAGGCCAAACAATTAAGGGAAAAACTAGGAAAAGAAGTTTTTTCTTAAGCGGGATTTGTTGGCAGATTAACTTGGAAACTCTATACTACAAATATCATTTAAATTATTACGTTAGCCAATATGAAGCAAAGCCCACCAGTGCATGAATTTTTACAATACTTCCATGAGGCCGAAAAGCCACAGAACCAGTGGAAAATGGGATTAGAGCAGGAAGTAATTGGTTTTGATAGTGAAACTCTAACAAGGCTTGATTATTCAAAGCATATCAAACCCCTTTTAAATGGATTTGCTGAGCAGTTTGGTTGGACTCCTTATTATGAAGGGGCAAACATTATAGGCCTGAAAAAAGATGGGTCCTCCATTACTTTAGAGCCAGGCGCCCAGCTAGAACTTAGCCTTAAGCCTATTGGTGGTCTTCTTGAAGTGGAACGTGAATTAAAAACTTACCAAGAGCAATTAAAAAAGTTAAGCGCTGAGCAATCTATATTGTGGCTCAGCATGGGTTATGACCCCTTTTCTAGTGTAGAGAATATCGATCTTGTCCCCAAGAAACGCTACGATATTATGGCTGACTACCTTCCTGCCTTTGGGGAAGGAGCACGCCATATGATGCGGATGACAGCTACGGCCCAGGCCAATTTTGATTATTCCTCAGAAGAGGATATGATAAATAAAATGAAAGTAACCGTGGCATTGAGTTCGGTGATGAGTATTATTTTTGCTACAAGCCCCATAAGACAAGCCAAAATTTCTGGCTGTAAGAGTTCACGAAACTGGACTTGGAGAAATTTAGATTCTAGACGCAGTGGATTTTTAGATTTTGTTTTTGAAGAGGGTTTTGGTTACCAACGCTACATCGACTACGTCAGCAAGATACCTATGATGGTTCTAGAGCGTGATGGTGTTACCCAAGATGTTAGAGGCGCCAATTTTGAAGACTTTTACGCTAGCGGCTTAAATGGCCTTTCTTACGAAAAACAGGATTGGGTAGCCCAGTTAGGTGGCACCTTCCCTGTGGCTCGGCTGCGAAATGCAATTGAAACTCGAACCTGTGATGCTGGCCCTGTGTCTATGTTGCTGGGGCAAGCGGCCTTTTGGAAAGGTTTACTTTACGACCCAGAGGTATTGTTAGAGACTGTAACGTGGGTGGAAAGTACAGGTATTGAAATTTTTAAAAAAATCCACGAAAAAGGATATTTGACTGGTTTTGATTGTTTGACCAAAGATGCCAAATGCATCAAAGTTTTAGAAACGGCCATTAACCTTTCTAAAAAAGGATTAGAAAATCAATGTAAATCTGGGGAAGTATCGGAAGCGAAATACCTAGACCAAGCATTTGTAAACTTTAATTCCAGAGAGTCCGCTTCAGACCGTTTGATCAAAAACTATAAGAATCCCGACAAAAGAGAGATTTTATCTCTTTTAGAGAAAGAGAACCTAGTTTTTGCTTGACGAAGAATTAAAAAACTGGCGTTATGTTTGTTTAGTGGCGAGATAGCTCAGTCGGTAGAGCAGAGGACTGAAAATCCTCGTGTCCCTGGTTCGATTCCTGGTCTCGCCACCATTCACTTCCTGAATAAAATCAAATACTTACTGATTTAGAGAATTCACCGATTCTAGGTGTTTATATCCCTGTTTTTCCTCCAAAGATTTCCCTCTTCTTGATTGATTTTACTTACCTTTTTTATTAGAAGTTTTAAGCCCTAATTTTGGGGTTAGAAGGGTGTGCTACTTTTGTGGGGCATTTGATCGGCACACTTTTCGTTTTCTATAGAAAACAGATATGAAGTTGAAAGGAGTTATTTGATACAAACAATTACCTTGATTTCATTCTGAGGAGCTTAATTCCGCCTCCAACCTGATTTGATTTTTCTAAGAGTTACACAGAGGTTAGGCTTTAGGGGTAAAGATAGGTGGGGCCGTTTTAGGTTCGTTTACTATAGTAAGCAGTTTTGGCAAACTTAGAACCTATATTCCTGAATAGAAGAATGCAGAAAAATTTATTCTAGAAATCAATGCGATCTTTCAAAATTTTTCCTTTAAACGAAGGTAAGTAAAAAGAACCATGTATTTCAAACTCTTCAAAATTAAATGGGAGGTAGTCTTTAATGAAGAATCGTGCAAAGGACCTAGTATAATTCAAGTGCTCCTCTATTTGTTTCATTGAGAACCCATATTTATTATTTAACCGTGACCTTAGTTTTTTAATTCGTGCTTCATCTGATGGGTGGCTTCCTTTGTCCATTTTTGGGCTAGGGGTAATAAAATCAGAAATTATTCTATAGGCATCAAAATACAAAAAAACGGAAAATGCCCCATTTGCTAATTCTTCCCGAAACTCTGAATTTCCTGTAATATGTTTTATTGCGTACCAGTCTGCATCGTACTCAAGTTTATGTGTATATTTGTAGTGCTTTATACTTTTAGAACCTTCATAAGCATGCACGAAATTTGACAAGTTATTTTCTACCACAAACCCTTTATCTAAATGTCCAAGAAGATGATGAGCGTATTCATGTCCTATTATAAATTGGTATTGTGAGTGGGTGAGTTCCAAAATAGTTTTTTCAATTTCTGGTGGGAGAAAACAGCGAGGATCAAGGTCAAAATCAAAGGATTCATACCCTTTCATAAGTCTCATTGCGATAATGAAAGCTGCAAATTGATCTTCTACTGGGATGGACAATGTCTCCCCATAGAACCAGATATTCATGAAGTAAAAGAAGTACTCAAGAGTTTCTGATATCGTTACTATATTTCCAGGATCTGTTTTTATACATTTTGCATTTACGCAGTTTAAATATGCCCCGCCAAAGGGAATCTGGGAAAGCTTTTTTTGTTTTCCTTTTGATAAATTAGCTAGATAACTTAAATCTCTCTGCTGATTTGCATAAAAAGACTCTAAACTCCAATTTTTAACCTTTCTTTTCCTATTTTTAAAAACCCTGATAAGCCGTGGATTATCTACAATAGCTTCCGCCTGAAGTTGAAGTAAGTAATCTGATGCCGATCTTGGTTTCAGTACTCTGCGAATTTCATCATCAGTACAAAACGGTGTAAAAAATACATTCTCACCACCGAGTTCTTCTTTGTTTTCCTGCACGTGAATTCCAGTGATATGAAAAAGACCGTCTTCTGTCTCTAATATAACTCCATCTTTCGCACGTTTAGCATTTGGGGATGCCTTTAAAATTGCTTCAATTTCTTCTTCTTTCATTGGAATGAGCCTCTTTAAAAAATAGATAAACCTTTTTCTTTAGGTGAACATGGTAACTTCTGTTTTCTATTGAACTCTTATTACTACCTTATAATCACCATTCATTTTATCTGACGAGCCAGTTACAATCAAACTACTGCTTGTTGGATCAAATTTATAATTTTGAAATCTCTCTTTAAAGAATAAATGGATATAATTATCATTTAATTCTCCATTCTCTTCTAATCTCATATCCCCATAATTGTACCCAGCCCTGACTATATGAACTTGGGTATAAGACTCTAACTCTCTTTGATTATAAAAAAAATGGACACTTGCATTAACAAACACATTTCCTTGAGGGTCTTTGTTAATTTTATCTAAATTATTTGGGGCAGTAATAAAACTTTCAATTGCATGCATTTTGTTCCTCTATTTTAATTTTTTTTAAAATAGCAGTAAAAGACTATTTTTGGAATATTATTTTGACTAGGGTGTTTTTAGAGTCTACTCTGTACAACCCTCTCTACTCCCATAACAATATTCTATGGGAACCTACATCATCAAAAAAAGAAGATCATCCTATTACTACTTTCGCTTAGTAATCCCCAAAGACCTGCGCCCAATTCTCATTAAAAGAACCATTGTTATATCGCTTAGAACTGCGATTTTACATCAAGCCGAAAAAGATGCACTGTGGTTATATTCAATCACTCAACAAATCTTTGATCAAATCCGTAAAGTGCCTGAATTAAAACCACTTACTATTGATGCAATCCAAGAAATCTTACGTCACAAGTTAGAGTTTTTTAAAGAGGCAGCAAAAGAGGATATTCAACGTAAAAATTACTTGATGACCAAGGTTGAGAAAGAAGAACAAATCAAACAGGAAGAAACTAGGTTTGATGCTACGGTTAAAGTGGCAAAAATGGGTTCGTTGTTAGATAATGTCGCCCAAGATGCCTTGAAACATCATGGTTTTGAAATTAACAAAGTTCTGAGGAATACTAGATTCTAAGGAGGAATTTACTTGAAGTTGAAAAAAGGGTTAAGGCTGTTCCCTTTTATCTGTAAGAAAAATAAAGAAAAAATTAAAGTTTTTTGATTTTTAACCGAAAAAAAAATAACGGCAGTTTCTACTGCTAAAAAGTAATTTTTAAAAAATGGAAAATCATGCAAAAAGTACAAAATAGTTTTTTACTTTTACTCATTGGTTTAATTTTCTCTGCTTGTTCTAGTTCAGACGTTAATATTCTCAATGAAGGGGCTATTGAACATAGAAAATTCACCTATACTAAAACAAACATAGGGAAAGAGGGACAAAACACTGTTTCCACACCTCTTCGACAGTTTGAAAATAGTGACTCTAAGGATTTAGAGATTAAAGAAAATGATTCTTTTTCTATTCATTTAATGCAAGGGATGATCGAAAGCCTACCTTACGCTGATGAAGCAGGAACAGAAAAAGGGGAAATCGCAATTGTGATTAAGGCTCATGAGTTAACCGAGACTAAAGATCTTGAACTTTCTGAAAAATCTGCAGATTCTGGACGACTAATCTACTACTCTGATGATGTTAGCCCTAAACAGATCCTTAATTTTTCTTATTTACCTGTCTATGGTCCCATCACCTATCATGGGAATCCCGTTGCAATTCAGATATTTATAATTGAAATCAAAAAAACAAATTCCCAGATTAAACCAATTCTGACCTCTTTAGCCCAGTCTGGATCGGCCATGCTGCCGCCAGGATCACCGACTTTGAGCTTGTTAGATAATCTTGGTTCCGTGCTATTAAACAGTAATAAAGAAAACATCATTTTCCGCTACTCCATGGTTTTACACCCAAAAGGCAGCAGTAAAGTATTGCCTTTTCCTAAGTTAGAGGTTTCCAATCTAGTTTTTGTGAGACAGGAAGACCGACAAGAAACTTTAGACTGGGCTAAGCTAAGCTTCAATCCTAATGATGGAAGGTTGTATGAGGTGAATGAAACAGGGGGAGAAAAAAGGGAAAAGCTGTTTAGAGACCATACTTATATCTCTATGCAGATCCAAAAGGGATTTGATCCAACCAAGTTAGATCTTGCCTATAATACCTATAAGGGGATGAATATCCTGCTCTCACCTGAGACCTACCGAAATGGGCAGGAATTTGAGAGTGTAGTCAAAGGTTACATGAATGACCAATATCGTGCAGGCCTTTTTGGGAAGTTACGGACAACCTTGAACTCACTACCCACCGTTGGTGCATCACAGTTCTCTAGACGAGACAGGATGGCCTATAGCCTAGTAAGCAATCTCGCCGAGCAGATCATAAAAGAGCGCAGAAGACAACAAGATCGCTCTTTAGACTCAGCTCAGATTGACTATTTACTCGATGGAATTAAAAAGCTAATGCCTACTCGTAAGATGAGACACATGGTTCACCGAGATAATTTTTATAAAAATCAAAAGGTAATTATTTCTAGACTTTCAAAATCAACTGAAAAATAAGAAAAAAATGCTACTTTACTCCTTAAAGTAGCATTTTAAAGTAAACCTTAATTAATAGAGTCCTAATTCGAAGTTTAAGATTCATCACACATGGCAAATCTTCGTCCATCCCATAAATTTGAAAAAAATGGGGTCTCTACTATGTGTTTACAAACCCCCTCAGTTCTTCAAGTTCTTGCACATCTGTATCAACAGTAATCAAGCGGGACCAAAAAAACTAATCTTAACATTTAAGAAAAATTTCGATCCACCGTACCTCCACCATTCTTAGTACCATAGAAATTGTGGCTCCACAGCAAACAGGGCCTGCGATCTTGGAAATTAGCGGCCTAGCTTTTTTGTATGGGGTAGTTTAACCAGTTTTAGAGTTTTGGTAGAACCTCTGTAGGTGAAAGGTGAGTTGGTTAATATTTTCTCACTACCTGAGAAAGCCTTTGGAAGTCGATGGGTTTAGATATGTAGTCGTTCATGCCCACCTTCAAACATAGTTCTTTATCATAATTACTCGCCATTGCCGTTAGTGCGATGATGGGGGTTTGATAGTTGGGGTTCTCTTGATCTTCCCTGATTAGAGTAGTGGCCTCATAGCCATCTAAACGGGGCATCAATAAATCCATAAAAATCAGCTGGTATTTTTGCTTCTTAGACATTTCAACAGCCTCCTGTCCATCTGACGCAATGTCAAAAGTCATATTGAGGTGAGATAAAAAGGTGCCGATTACCGTTTTCCCCACTTCATCATCTTCGACGAGTAAAGCATGTACCCCTTGTTTTTCTTCCTCAGTTATCTTTATGCCATTAGAGGAAGAAAGAAGATCCGTGGCCTCATGCTGAATTCTTTCAAAGACCAAAGTCACAGTAAATTCACTCCCCATGCCCTCATGACTTTCCAAGCTCACCTTACCATCTAAAAGCTCTACAATCGTAGATACAATAGTCAGGCCGAGCCCCGTTCCACCGTATTGGCGACTTAGCTCTTCATCGGCCTGTCTAAAAGATTGAAAAATCTGCTCTTGTATCTTTTTATTGATACCGATCCCTGTATCGATGACTTTAAAAACTACGGTTTGTTGTTGAGCTGTTTCTGCCGATAAGGTCGCTTCTATTTGGATGGAGCCCACTTTAGTAAATTTGATGGCATTGCCCACCAAATTCATTAAAACCCGCATGATTAAACTCTCATCGCCGATCAATTCTTGGTTAATCTTAGGGTCTACTTGAAAGCTTAAGTCTAATCTTTTCAGCTTTGCTGCGCCGTAAAACAGGGATACGACCTGGTTGACCATTTCCCTGAATGCAAAAGGCTGCTTTAAGACTTCTTGCCTACCAGCTTCAATTTTAGAAAGGTCAAGGATATCTGATAAAATGTTGATCAGCGAGGTTCCCGAGGAAATGATAATATCGCAAAAGCTTTTTTGTTCTTCAGTTAAATCAGTACGTAATAAGATCTGGGCCATGCCTAAAACTCCATTCATCGGGGTTCTTAGTTCATGGCTCATCATAGTTAAAAAAGAACTTTTCGCCTGATTTGCCATTTCTGCGGCGACCTTAGCCTCTTTCAAATTCGTCTGGATTTTATGTATTTCCGTAGTGTTTTCCTGCACATAAACAGCACCTAAAAACTCTCCATTGTGTACCAGAGGAACACCGCGGATATTTAAATAGGCTTCTGTACCTCCAGAAGTTTGAGGAATGAAGATGTCTGTAACTGAAACTTCGTGACCATCCAAGACCTCAGCATATAGCTCGCTGAGGCCAGCTTTTTTGATAGGTTCTAAGTCGGGAATAAAGGTCCCAATAAAATCTTTTTTTGTTTTTTGACCCTGACTTATTTCTTTTAGATGGTAATCGTTGACATCCACTAAGATTCCCTGGTCATCAACGACAACAATTGAAATAGGAACTGATTCAAAGATCTGCTTGTAGCGGCTTTCAGAAAGGTCATATTTATTAGAAAGCTTTTGGAACTCAACATCCTTCTTTTGGAGCTCCCTCCCCCTATTTTCGACCTCTACTTCCTGCCCCTTCAAAGAGGCAATCATTTTACTAAAGTCCATTGCCAGTTGGCCGATTTCGTCTATCCTATCAATCTTTATTTCAAGATCTCGCTCCCCTTGACTGATTTTTGAGGTGCTGAAAACCAATTTGCGAATGTCTGTAGTCAGGCCCCTAGCCATGAACCATGCGAAAATAAGGCCTACAATAATGGCTAAGAAGGTATAGATCATGCCATTTTGGGTGACTAGCTGGAGATTTGAGGTGATATTCACCCGACTAATGCCTACTCTAGCCCATCCAATTTGTTTGTCCCCAGCCCAAATTGGCGCAGCCACATCTAAGAGGTTTTTGTCGTTGATCAGTATGATGGGTTCTGGATTAGAATTGATAAGCTTTAAACTGACAGGGTCGGATAGATAACGTCCCACCTCTTTACGGTCTGTATAGCCTTTAACCTTTCCCTTAAGGTCACAAAAAAGGGCGTACCTTAGATTTGGGAAATCTGACTGGGAGGAAATAACCTCTTCCATACCAATAAAATCGCTCGCCAACATCCAAGAAGAACCATTTGCCGCTAACGTTTTTGCCAGTGCCAAACCTTCAGAAGTACTTTGCTCATATAGAAATTCACGTTGCCTTTCAACTAAATCAAATACAAAAAGCGTCATCATTACAGCATGTACTAAAGCGATGCCCAGCATTAACTGCCTTCTGATCGAGGCCGTCCAAAAGTGAATTATCGGTGTAAACATTAGTCTAATGGCCTCACTTTTTTAGAAAAATTTTTCACAAAATCTCTAACGGGTTTATAGGTTTTATGATCGGCTTTTTCAAATTTTGAAAGGGTTATTTTTTTTAAAATAGCCTCCCCTTCGGGGGTTTTATGAAGGTTGACTAATAACTCTTGAACCTGTGAAACGATAGTTTTATCTACTTCTGGGTGAGCAACAACTCCGTTGTTAGGCAAAGGATCAGTCTGCCATTTTACCTCTAACTCCCTCTCCAGTTCAGGGCGTTCGGCTTTTAAGGCCTGCCAAGGTGGCGGCCAAGTAGCAGCAGCAATAGTTTGTTTTAAAAATACACTCATTATTGATGATTCCTGAGAGCCGACATAGCGATTATCCAAATCCTTAAGTACATTTACCCCGTGAGTTTGGATGTAATATTGAGGCATCATGGTCGCCGCTAAGGCTGTAGGAGCAGGGTAAGAGACTGCCTGTCCTTTTAAATCTGAAATTTGCTTAATCCCGCTGTCTTTTCTGACTAAAATAATTCCTCTAAAATTACTATCATCTCCCATTTTTGCAAAAATGAGATAGCCCTTGTCGGCAGCATTGATCGTTTGGAATGGGTTGGGGAGAGCAAAATGAAAACGCTTGGCGTAGAGTTTTTGATCAAAAGCAGCGTAGTTTCTCGACGCCTCTAAAGTAAAATAGATGCCAGTGATATGCTTCGAGAGGTAGTCCATCAAAGGGCTAAAAACCTCATTTAAACGGTGAGGGTTATGCAACGGATGAATCCCAAAAATGTATTCTACTTCTTGGTTCTGAGCCAGTTTATCTGCAAACTCAGGAGTATAATCAGCCTCCCTTATTGGATCGCAACCGCTAAAAAAGAAAAGTAAAAGACTTAAAAAAATAACTCTATGAAAACCCATCCCTATTTTTTTTTAAATGATTTGTAAAATCAAAACCCCTAGCTTTCTTAAAGTAGAAAATGTTTTGTATAAGCCAATCAACGTTAAGTTGCATTTATATATATTTGAATATATCATTTTAACCAGAAAATTTAAACTAAAAAGAAGGGTAAATCCCCATGAACAAAAACTCAAATAGGTACAACTCCAGCCAAATGCATGTAAACTCATTACATGAATCCACTCAACTAGCAGCGTGGGGCTTTTAGGGTGGCTGCTTTGGGGAAACCACTAGCTCCTTCTTCTTTTGCTTCATCATCCCTAAAGACCTCTGGGGCGGTTTTAATAAAAAGTTCTCTTATATATGGATCTTAATTATAATACAAAAAATGGTTCATGAGGTCTGACTGAGAACAAGGTCTTTACACCAAACTTGAGATATAAAACTTCACAAGAGGGGGGGAAGAGTCTTATAATAGACCAAAAGGCTGATGTTACCCTCTGACAGGTGATGCGATGTTTATTTCTAGGTTTGTTCTTATATTCCTTGTTACTCTCTTTCCTTTGTCTCTCTTTGGTGCAGACTGCAATCAACTCAAAAGCTCAAAAGATTTTAAAAGTCTTTTTCAAAAAATTGAAAAGGCCAATCCTCTAAACTTACAACAATTCTCTCTTTTTTTTGAAGTTTCTCCCTGTGAAGAGGCGGAATGCCAGAGTAAAAATCGACTGCTTCGGATTAAAAATCAAGAAGCAATCCATATGTTAAAATTAGGGGGGAAACAAAGAGTTCGTTTTGTGTCAGGTGCAAATGCTCCGCAATGCCTGATGCGCAGCGGGCCAAAAGACTTTAAATGTACAAGTTGCAATGAGTACCGAAATGAAAACTGTAGAAGTTATAAAATAGAAGGTTCAGAAACTTTAATTAAGGGGACAAATATTGATTCAGCAGATTTTGACTTTTTAACTCAGAATTCCTATCAGTCTAGTTGTAGCCCTTTTAGTCAATCTAAGGAATATATTTTAATTAAGAGCGAAAACCCACAGGCGAGTCTATGGCAAAAAATTGAGATTTATTTAGAAAAGAAAAGGGAGATCCCTATCTTAATTCGGTTTTTTCATAATAACAGGCTTGCAAAGATTTACCGTTTTTACCCTCAAGCCTACATTGAAGTAAATCAAAACTGGTACTCCAGTCAGTTTCGGGTGCGCAATGTAAAAGGTGGGGAGAGTCAATACTATTTTGAAACTAGCTTTAAGCTACTTCTCAATAATCAAAATCAGTATCACCTCTATTTAGAGCCAGAAAAAGACCCCATGATAAAAATAAAGGAGTTAAATGAGTCCTTTCAAACTGAGTAGTATATTCTTCATTGGCTTTAGTCTGCTTTGTTTTTCAGCACAGGCTCACGCACAGGATGTACTAAATTTAGAGGAACCACCTCCCATGCAGGAGCAGCAGTGGCAAGTCTATTACTTAAAAGCCAGTTACCGCTCAAAATATATTCTCAGGGCGACAAGTAGTTTTGATAAATGGGGTCTTCCTTTAAACGCTGGACTAGCAGAGGAAGAAAAAGCCCATGCAATCTATCATATCTATCAAGCAGATTCAAAAATCCAGATTTCCCAGAATCTTTCCAGCTATCTGCGCTTTGATTACTACTTTTTGCAAATGCTCGATACTATTTCAGGGGAATATCAGGATACACCAGGTGTGAATTTGTGGGAGGCCTATTTAGATTGGCAGGGGGAACGCAGCAGAATTAGGTTGGGTGGGCAGCAGCTTTCTTTAGGCAAAATCGATTTTAGAAGTCCAATCAACATATTAAATCTCAGCAATCCTGATAAATTGAATCATTTGGATTCAGTCGACAATCGCTACGTTATGCCCATTGCATCGTACCATAAAAGCTTTGGGAGTCACAAACTACATCTCTACTGGGCGCCCTTCCAAAGAGTTAGCGAAGAGGCCCAATCATTGAGAGGCAACATTGGCCTTCGCTTTCAAGTATCCAACCCGAATCTAACCTATGACTTGGGCCTGTTTAAGTGGTTTGATGATCAAAATCAAATGAGTTTGGAGTCGGTATTCGACCCAGAATTGGAAGAAAATAAATTAACTTTAAAAATGGAAGATAGCCCCATTAAATTTGCTTTTTTTGATTTTGATTATAGTCTAAATAAATTTTTACTCAAAGGCGACTTTGGGTATTTCTTAGATAAAACCCACTATCATCTCTATGCGCCAGAAGGAGATGTTGAAAAAGCAGAGCTGGAAAATTTAAAACTGAAGGAATTTGCATTTGCCCTCAGTTTGGAGCGAAAAACAGGCAAGTTATTCTGGCTCGCTCAGTTTAGCAGTACAAATCTTTATAAGGTACCCAAAGAAACCCTAGTTCTAAACTTTGAAAACTTGAGCCAGCCGGCAACAGAGGAGAGGGATCTTAGCCAAAAGGAAGTCGCTCTGGCACTAGCTTATGACATAACCATAAACCAAGAAATAAGGGCTCTAGTCTTTACTTCAACCCCCTTTGAGTCGAGAGGTGGGGTGATTGAATGGCTATTAAAAGATTTAAATAGGCAAAGTTTCCGCTTTTTTATTAGCCAAACTGGCACAGAGGTCAACCATCTAAGTAATAAAAAAACTACCTTGCAACGAATTCACTTTGAACTCTCTTTAAGGATTTAGCATGTTGCTGAAAGTATTAAATCCCTTTTACAAGTTCCCGAAGTTGACTTTGCTCGGGGTTTTTCTCGGGACTCTATTTTTTGCATTTTCCGCTTGGTCGAACCTCTTTGACCTTAGAGGCCATTTGATTTTAGATACAGGCTTTGACCCTTTATTTGATAACAAAAGCCCCACCTTTTCCTATCACCAAGAAATGGTGCAGGAATTTGGCTCTGAAGATTTACTAATCATAGCGCTTGAGCCTGTGGGCCAGTATTTTAGTTTAGAGTATATTATTGAATTGGAGCAGTTACGAGGTCAAATTGAAAAAACATTTCCCTCTTTAGTCAGCCTTACCAGTATTTTAGATATCCCTAGGAGCAATGGAGATTGCCTAGGGAAAAGTTATTTTCACTCCCTTTTTCTTTCTTCCAGTTGCGTTAATATAATTAAAAAATACCAAGCGGCAATTGAATGTCATACAAAAGGGAAGCCTGACCGTGGAGACGAGGGTTTTGAACTAGGCTTAAATTTATCAGAATCACTCAATGAATTTGATGAGCCAACAAACCCTTTTTCCTGTACGCAAGAGATCCTAAAGCAGAACTTAACAAGAATTCGCCTTGATGCCGAAAAAGAGGTGCACCAAGCAATTTCAGATCTTAAGGCCAACCCTTTAATTCAAAAAGATCTCTTTAGTTTTGATAAAAAAACAACGGTTCTTTTTTTACGCCTAAAGCACAAAGACACCCAGGAAAGGGACCATGATTTAAGAAAATTAGAATCCATAATCCAAAATTCAAACAAAGAGGTAATGAAAATTCATTACGCAGGCCAACCGAGGGAACAATTTGAAATCACTAGATTGCTCATTAAAGATATAAAAAGTGTTTTGCCCATCAGCTTCCTCCTGCTCTCTGCTGTTGCCCTTTTGTTGTTTCGTAGTTTCTATGCCAGCCTATTACTCTTTATTACCCTAAGTACCGGGATGATCTGGACAGCAGGAATATTTGGTATCATGGGCATGAAGCTCAATTTAATTACCTTGGTTCTGCCCCCTGTGATCACTACTGTTGGAACCAGTTACGCCATTCATTATCTAGCACAGTACTTTCAGGCGACCAAAAAGACGGGCTTAAAACATGATGAAATATTGCAGAGGTCTTTAACCAGAGTCAGCCTTCCTGCAACCTTGGCACTGCTGACAACTCTAACTGGGTTTTCAGCTTTGATCTGGAGCCCTATCCCAGCCATTGCAGACTTAGGCCTTTTTTCCTGCCTCGGTATCTTTTTGATGGCAGCATTTTCCTTGATTTTAATGCCCTGTGCATTATCCCTGAAACCCATTGCTATTAGTGCCCAAGAATCTCAAAAGGCTGGGTTTCTAGATGAATGGCTAACTTGGTTAGGTTATTTTGTAAATTCCAAACCCAAGCCCATTGCGGCCTTTTGGCTATTGATTACGGCATTAGCTATCATTGGCGCATCACAGGTGACTATTGAAAGTAACATTTCCAACTTCCCAGCCCAGTCAAAGATCGTAAAGGATAAAGCCTACCTAGAAAAAAACTTTGGTGGCTCAAGCTTCATTCGCATTATTTTTCAAACCAAAGAGAAAGCAAAAGATTTGGAAACGGCAGCAACGATTGATGGGCTGATTTTATTGCAGGATTGGCTTTTAAGTGGAGACGCTAAAACCCAAGGAATTCAAATCAACCGCCTTTATAGCCCCATTGATCAAATTGACTTGGCGCGTCAGGGGGTAGATCATTTAAATGATGAGGAGGTTAGGTTTTACCTCAGCCGTATGGATAAAAACTATGGCGCTTTATTTATCAACCCCCAACGAAATCTTCTAAATGTTACCATTCGCCTTGAAAATCATAGTTCCAAAGGATTTATCAAATTTTCAAAAAAACTGGATCTTAAACTCAATGAGTTTTTCCCTCATCTAGACTCGCATCTTACAGGAAATGCAATTTTATCAACACAATCTGCTCAAAATATAGCAACAAGCCAAGTAACAAGTTTAGCCATCGCCCTGTGTGTTATCTTTTTGATTTTATCAGTTTTATTTTTTTCCTTGAAAGCAGGCATTTTGGCCTTGATTCCAAACATCGTTTCTATAGTTATCTTTTTTGGCCTGTTGGGTCTAAACCAGATCCCTATCAGCGCTACCTTAAGCGTCATTGCGGCTATTGCTTTAGGCATAGGGATAGATGATTCAATTCACTTTATCACTCACTTTAATCAGAACTTAAAAGAGTTACAGGTTGAAACCAAAGCAACAAGTAAAACTCTTCGTAGTGTTGGAAAGCCAATGATTTTTACGACTATTGCACTGGTAGTTGGCTTTGGTGTGTTAATGACCTCCGAGGTTACGGGTCAATCTAGTTTTGGTTGGCTAACGGCAACCACCCTTTTAGTGAGTCTTTGTAGTAGCTTATTTTTACTTCCCGCGATCTTAACCCAAACGAAGTTTATTGTTCTTTGGGACTACCTCACTCTTCGTTATACCCCTGAATTTATCTCCTCTATCCCTCTATTTTTTGGGATGAATCTAGTAGAATCAAAATTGGTTACCTTGGTTGCAAAAACACAAGATTATAAAAAGGGGGATAAGATTTTTACAGAACATGAGTCTGGGCAAGACCTTTTTGTGATCTTAGAAGGTGAGGTTGAAATTTATTTTGACCAAAAATTTCACGGCATAGACAAAAGAGTTGCCCGTTTTAGTCGGGGGCAAGTCTTTGGAGAAATGGCCCTCTTTCCCAATGCTAAGAGGATGGATTCAGCAAGAGCCTTGAGTAAGGTGAAACTTCTCATGTTAAATAACCAAAACCTAAGCCAATTAAAAGAAAAAATTCCTCATACAGCAGTAAAATTATACTTAAATTTAGTGAAAAATCTTTGTGATGTCATAGAGGGTGACATACAGAGCGTAACTTCTAAAAATGAACTCCCTTTTTTGCATGATTCTGGGACCCTAGCCAGTGGCCTTTCAAATGCCCTGACTAAAATTCAAAGTCGGAGGGAAGATGTCATAAGGATAGGCAACTTCAATGTTTTAAAAAATTATTATCATCGGTTTGTTTTTGCTAGATCAAAAGAAGAAATTGAAGAACATATTCATAGTGATAAAGACTTAGTTAATTTACTGGAATTGATTATCCAGCAAGGAACTATTAATTATCACCAGATTGTACTGATTAAGGGCTATATCCAATTAGACCTGAGTTTTTCTAAAGAGGCAGAGAAGATAATTCAAGAATTTATCACAGAGATTGAAAGTGGAAAAGTAATTGAACAAAAGCCAGAATTCAGCAACCTTTTAGCTAATTTAACCCCCAAGGAATTAAAAAGCTTTATGCAGTTTTTTCAAATCAAAACTCTTCCAAAAGATGCAAATCTATATCAGCAAAATGAGTTTGGAAATCAAATGTTTGTGGTTTTAGAAGGGAAGATGCTCTTGACTCGAAAAATAGACAAGGAGAGCCAAGATATTTCAATTTTAACAAAAGGGGATGTAGCAGGAGAAATCGCCTTATTTACTTCTAACCACAAACATTCTACCGAAGTAATTGCCCTAGAAAACTCAAAGTACTTATCCATCAATAGGGATAATTTAGAGCTATTTTTAAAAACAAATAAAAAAGTTGCAGCAGCTGTTATTTTTAACCTCATTGGAGTATTTGTTACTCAATTACGCCGCTCTATTTTACACATTTATGGTTAAAGGGTTCGTTGCCAATGGGCTTCTAGGCACAACGGCGCGTTCTGTTTGTTGGCGCCGATGTGATGAACCCGTTCTTTACTTTGTTTTCATAGTGAGGTTACTCGTTAAAATCAGATGATCTCTAGTAGTGCCTATAGTTTATCTTGTGTCGGTAACAGACTTGTTGTCTCCAGTTTTTTAATGGCAATACTAAAAACCTTAGCCTTTACTAGTAACACCTTGAGCATGATATTAGAAATAGGAGGGGGTTTCATTCCGCTGGTTTTTTCAATCAGGTGAGCCAACTCAAATGCCATTATCCTATTGATTGTGAGCTGTGTAGCATGCTCGTTAGCATCAAAAAGATGTTCAAGAGGGAGGTGTAATTCCGCATCAAGCTCATGTTTTAATTTGCCTTCTGCTATATTGGGAAAGGGTGTGTTTTCATCAATATGGTAAAGGTGCATTAACCCCCGCCAAGCTGTGGTCAGTAGCGGGCCACTGCTGTAGACTTTATTAGCCTTGGCATAGATCAAGGTATTTTTAGCGACTTTTTTAGGAGGATGAATTAAGGGGTTACCATGTTTTTTTAGTCGCTGTAAAATATTCTCAGATGCGGCAAGTTGTTTTTGGGTTCTAGGGAGTTTTGGCAAGGGGTGGGGCTCTCCTAGTTTTTCATTGATACCAGCTAAACCCAGAAGACCTTGGGCCTCTTCACCTGCTTCCACGTAAACCCCAAACTTGGCAAAGAGTGGATGCTGCTCATAAGTCAGCCAGAGGTCTTCAAAAAATTGATCCGTAGCCCCTAACTCTTCTAAAAACTGCATCATAGAAATATTTAAACTGATTTGGGCATGGATATCCCACCCGCCTTTATCTTTAATTTCTTTTGCATGATCAATCAGCATGTTCCCCTTGGCAAAAAAGTCGTATGGGTCTCTGATTTCAGAATAGCCACGTTTATAAAGATACTGCTTTACCTCTTTTTCCACCGCTTGCAGGGGTAAACCAAAAAAGTATCTAAAATTGCGCACCCAGCCATTCACTGTGATGGCCTTGTGCTCCTCCCCTTTCTGATCAAAAATGGTAAAGGGCAAGTGAGAACCGACAACGGTGTCCAGTTTTACTCTTAATTTATGGCGCATCGTCCTAAAGGATAGGCCCTTGGGTAAAGGCAGTTGTTGTGCATAGGAAAATCCCCAAGGGGAGATATCGCAGAGGGCGTAAGCGTGGCTGCCTAGCTTTGTAGTAAGATGGTGAATCCCGTGACTAATTAGGTCGATGCGGTCGGATCGAGATTGGTATTTTGGGTTTTTTAAGCGGATCTCTTCTTTTTTTGCCTCTGATTGAATATCATGAGTGGACCTAGTTTCAGCTCCTTCAACTCTAGGAAAGGGGCAGCGGTCGGTCTCCTCCACTACCGTACCGGCCAGCAAGGGATCTGGTTCCTCTTTTTTCTTCTCTGTAACCTGCACTTCGCCGTTTGCTTGGGGGCTTAGGTTTGCCGCGATTTCATCATTGATCTTACGGTGAGATGATTGGTTATTCTCAGCGTTATTATCCTGAATAGATTGGCTTTTTCTTTCAGGAGTCTTGTCGGTGGTGGTTTGTCCCATCCTTTCTCCCTCAAAACGTCGGTATATCTTTGTGTTAAATTTATCACATCAACAAAGGGCGTACAAGAAAAAATAGGGAAAAATAACCTATTTCTGGAGGGGTTCTTTGATTGTCATTTTCTTAATCGTGAGTAGTAAAAGTTTTGGGCCTGAGTTCGATCCGATCATTTTGAACAACCACCCTTTGCACAGACAACGGCTCAGCAGATATATCCCCAAATCTACAAGTCTCGCATGTTGGACAAAGGAGGTACAAAGCAGTAAGAATACAAAAACCCAATCGAGCCTAACATGCAAAAACGACTGCTTCTTTTTCTATCTCTGATTCTCTGCCTCCTCTCTTCTCCTCTCCATGCGAAAGAGCTGGTGATTGGCACAGATACTAATTTCATGCCCTTTGAGTTTAAAAAAGGGGACAAATATGTCGGTTTTGACATTGACCTCTGGGCGGCCATTGCCAGGGAGCTAAACCTCACTTATCGGCTGCAACCGATGGACTTTAACGGGCTGATCCCCGCATTGCAGACTGGGAGCATTGATGTCGGCTTGGCAGGTATGACGATCAAACCGCAACGTAAAAAGGTGGTAGATTTTTCTCGGCCCTATTACCAAGCGGGCTTAAAAATCATGGTGCGGGCCAAGGAAAGTAAAGTTTCCAATGTAAAAGACCTAAAAACAAAAAGAGTTGCCGTAAAACTGGGTACCACCAGTGCCGACTTCATCAAGGGCAAGGCCGCTAAGGTGCGCCTCTTCCCTCAAATTGATGGGGCCTATATGGAGTTAATCATGGGTGGGGTTGATGCTGTCATCTATGATCTTCCCGCTTTGGAATACTATGCCAACACCGTCGGCAAGGGCCGCGTGAAGCTCGTTGGTCCGCTCTATGATGGCGAAAGCTATGGTATCGCCTTTCCCAAAGGCTCCCCTTTGCGGGATAAGGTGAATAAAGCCTTGGGTAAACTTATGAAAAATGGCACCTACAAAAAGCTCTATATAAAATGGTTTGGGCAGGCACCTAAGAACCTAAATCCATGAATTCATTTCAATTTGAAACTTCCGTAATGTGGGAGACTTTGCCCCTTTTAGTGGAAGGGGCAAAGCTCACCCTTTGGATTACTTTGCTTGGCTGTCTCTTTGGCTTTCTTCTTGGTGGGGCCATTGGTGTGTTGCGCAGTTTGGAAAATCCTTGGGCCCGCCGTCCAGCGGAATTTTATATTGAAATCTTCAGGGGAACCCCCTTGATGGTTCAGGTGATGTTCCTTTACTTTGCTCTGCCCATGGCCTTAGGCCTACGCCTTCCCCCCGTAACCGCTGGCGTGATCGCCATTGCACTAAATTCAGGGGCCTATATTGCAGAGGTGGTACGAGGCGCCATAGGCGGAGTGCCAAAGGGGCAAATGGAAGCGGCTCGCAGCATCGGCTTGAGTAAGCCCCAAGCCTTAAGATATATCATCTGGCCTCAGGCATTTCGGGCCATGATCCCCCCCTTAGGCAATCAATTTGTCATTAGCTTGAAAGACACTTCACTTCTGGTAGTGATTGGGGTGGGAGAGCTCACCCGAAGCGGCCAAGAGGTAATTGCTGTTAACTTCCGTGCTTTTGAAGTCTGGCTGACCGTAGCAATACTATACCTGTGTATGACTCTAGGAATCTCATTGTTTTTGCGCATGCTGGAAAAGAAATACAAGGTGGCAGCATGATTGAGCTAAAAAATATCTCCAAGTCTTATGGTGGTAAAAAAGTCTTGCAGAATGCCAGTTTGCAGATCGCTCAATCGGAAGTTGTCGTTATCATCGGCCCATCGGGTTCAGGTAAATCTACTTTGCTTCGTTGTATAAACGCCCTGGAAAATCCCGAAGAGGGTGAAGTCTGGCTGAGCGGTAAAGATATGAACTCGACCAACCTCAACCGTGCTCGTGCAGAAGCTGGAATGGTGTTTCAGCAGTTCAACCTCTTTCCCCATTTGAACGTGCTGGACAACCTCACCTTAGGACCTAAGGTGGTAAAAAAATTGTCTCATAAAAAAGCCGAGCTAATGGCTAAAGGTTTAGCTGAAAAAGTGGGCTTAGGCGATAAGCTGGATGCCTACCCCCATCAACTTTCTGGCGGACAACAACAACGGGTGGCCATTGCTCGTGCCTTAGCTATGGAGCCGAATGTAATGCTCTTTGATGAGCCGACCAGCGCGCTTGACCCCGAATTGATTGGTGAGGTCTTGGAGGTGATGCAACAGCTGGCAGAAGAGGGTATGACTATGGTGGTGGTCACCCATGAAATGGGTTTCGCCCGTAAAGTTGCCGATCGGGTGATTTTTATGGATAAAGGTCAAATCCAAGCACAGGGCCCTGCGAGTAGCTTTTTTACCAAGCCCGATCACCCAAGATTAAAGGAGTTTTTATCAAAGGTACTCAATCATTGAATTGGTGAGAGAAAGACTTATTAAGTAAGGGGATGATGATGAACTCTCTCCAGTAAAATTCTGCGATGGTGCAACCCTCTATTGATTTTTCTAGCGAGCTCGATCTTCCTGCTCTATTTAGCCCCGTAAAGTCTACTCAATTAACGACATTCAAAAAAAGTCTGTAGAGAAACCTACATTACGGAAACCTAACCCTAGTATTCCAAATTTGCCTCAAAATTAACTTTACGACTGCATTAAAAGAGCGCACAATAAGCCTGAAAATCTCAAGGTAAATACGAAAAGTAAAACTCTCTAAGCCACTATATCATCCGCTTTTACCGAGTTTTGTATACAGCTTCCCCTCCAAGTCACATGCTAGAATCCCTATTTAATTTTAAACTTTCCTTAAAAAGATTGCTGCTTTCGTCTCTGTTACTCTTTATTTTAGCTCTCGCCGTTATTCGTCTTTTACCTAATTTGAATTCACCGACTCTCACCGCTGCCGTTGCTGCTGGTTTGTTAACGATGCTGGCCATGCCTTTTTTAGTTTGGCTTTTGCATTCGTCACAAGTGAGGCCAAGGGAGGATGTGCTTTTTCCGCAGACACAGCTCTTTTCTAAAAAGAACCTAGTAATTATTACCTCACTTACCTTAATACTAGCGACCTTTTGTTTCACTCTTTATAAAGAATCACTTCAGGCTGAACGTGATGATTTTTTAATGAGGGCAGAAAACCTGTTAGCTGAACAGTATAGTGTAACTGCTCAGACTATGAAACATGTCACATCAGATCTAGTTTATTTTGCCAGCATGGTGGAAAGTAAAAATGTGATTCAAGATTTCCCTGCCGAATATTGGCTAAATTTTATGCAAGCGAAAGGCATTTACAATCAACTGCGTTTTCTTGATCCCAGTGGAACTGAATTATTTAGAGTCGATTATAATAATCAACAGGCGGTACTTGATAAAAAGCATCAAAATAAAGGGCAACGGTACTATTTTTTAGAGGCCATTAAGCTTGATCGAGGGCAAATTTACGTCTCACCCTTGGACCTAAATATGGAGCAAGGGCAGATCGAGATCCCCCATAAGCCAATGTTAAGACTTGCCCAACCGACCTTTGATAAATTGGGTCAAGTCTCTGGGGTCGCTGTGCTCAATATCCAGATTCAGGGTTTTTTGGAGAATCTAAAGCACATGGCTGGGCAACACCCTTGGCATTTTGAATTGTTAAATGCAGAAGGTTTCCCCTTGATCAGTCCAGATAAAAAACAATTCAGTTTCATGTTTTCGAAAATGAAAGAAATAAGCTTGGCCAGTTCCGACCCTCAACTTTGGAGGTCAATCCAAGAAAAACCAAAGTTTCACTATTTTGACAGTCAAGTTTGGGGTGTTTATCACTGGGTGGACCTAGCCCAGCTCATTGCATTAAACCCGCAACAGGTAGTGCAGAGTCGAAAACTCCTTTTAAAAGTTGAAATGTCTGAGGGTCAAATCAATGAATTGATCTGGAAAAATCGCATTATCTATGGCTTTTCTTTTGGTATCTTTTTTTTCTTAACCATTGGAATTACCCTGTTTTATAGCCGAATTACTGATATTAGAGCTAAATACCAAGCCAGTTTGGTGAAGGCGAAAGAGGAAGCAGAATATCATGCTTTGGCCAAGAGTGATTTTTTAGCAAATATGGGCCATGAAATCCGCACCCCTATGAATGGGATAATGGGGATGACTGATTTGGTAATGGAAACCTTTGAGGAAGGTGATGAAAATATTGAGTTGCTACAGATAGTAAAGGATTCTGGTGAAAATCTCTTAGAATTGATCAATGACGTTTTAGATATCTCAAAGATAGAAGCTGGCAAGTTAGAGGTGATTTTCAGCGATGTTAATTTGAATCGTGAAATCAACGCAATCATGACTACTTTTAAGGAGCGAGTTTTCAAGAAAAAGATCACCTTGAAATATACTATTTCACCAGATGTTCCTCTTGAAATCCATTGCGATGACCTTCGTTTAAAACAGGTGTTGGCTAATCTTGTTGCCAATGCATGTCAATACACCAGCGAAGGTGGTGTGAATATAGAAGTCGATAATCTACCTACAGGTAGTCAAGATGAGTTGATGTTACGTTTTAAAGTGCAAGATACTGGTACTGGTATTCCTGAAAGCAACCAAGAATATATTTTTGACGCTTTTTCAAAAGCTGACAGTCGTAGTTCAAGGGAATACGGGAGTACTGGCCTTGGACTTAATATTTGCAAGCAACTCGTAAAAATGTTGGGCGGCAATATTTGGCTCGAAAGTAAATTAGGTGAGGGGAGTAGTTTTTATTTTACCATGCCCTGTAGCAGAGCTGAAAGCCATATTGACGAAGAGGAGGCAGGTGAACTTGCCAATATTGAAGGTGCTCATATTTTGGTGGTTGATGATAATGCTGTAAATCGAAAATTGGCGACAACAATTTTAAGCAAAGGTGGCGCTCTAATTGAAAGGGTCAACAATGGTGCAGAAGCCATCGACATAATGAAGCAAAAAGATTTTGATATTGTGCTTATGGATATCCAGATGCCCGTATTGGACGGTTTACAGGCGACAAAGTTGATCGTTAGCGGCGTCGCAAATGTAAGGCGCCCCGAGACACCAATCATTGCACTTACAGCCAGTGCTTTGGCTGAGGATCGAAAGGCCTGCTTGGAAGCAGGGATGATTGATTTTGCTGCTAAACCCTTTGAAAAGCGTTTGCTTTATCAGGTCATAGCCAAACATCTACAGAACAATGACTAGATTTTCGGCCTTGTTTCAAAAGAACTTTTACTTCTAAAATCAGTTCAATAGAACAGCCTTTTTGACTGACGGTGCTCAATCATTGAGCTAGCCCTAAATTAGGAAAGGGTTACATTCTTTGCTGCCCTACCTATAACTCCCTAAGATGAAACCATTCAAATCCCCCCCCCCTATTAACGGGTAAAGCCTACCTGATCAACCTTCAGGCAAGGCCGTGCTGGGCCTTGCGTTTGGGTGTAGATTACCATACCTGCTTGGGCGAACCGTCAAAGAGTAACTAATTTTATTTTCAAAATTGACCAGACAGACCGCATGAGCTGAAAGCGGCCCTATGGGCTACCTGCATATTCAAATCTTGAAAAACTTAAGGTCCCTTAAATCCACAGTGAGGCTGAAGGTTTTAATAAGTAGTTGCGCATTTAACTGTTGATCGGTAAACTAAATTAAAATGCATCAAAAACTTTTTTTATGGAGATCTATTTTGCCTACCAATCAGCCTCCTATTAATGAACGAATTGGTTTTCTAATTAGCAATACATCCTGGGTAATTCGTAGCCATATGCTAAAGCATATACGTTCCCTTGGTGTGGATCTAACCCCTGAGCAGTGGATTGTGCTCAATTGGCTTTGGAGTCACCGCTCCGCTTGCCAGCAAGATCTAGCCGATGCAACGCAAAGAAATAAAGCAAATGTTACACGCCTGATAGATGGACTAGTGAAGAGGGGCTATATCACGAGAGTTCCCAATCCAACGGACCGACGTAAGCATCAATTAGAAATGACCCCCAGTGCCTTAGAGATGATGGATAAAATCATGCCTGAAGTTTTAGGAGAGTATAAAAAAGTGATTGAAGATATTTCAGAGGAAGAAATTCAATTTTTAAAGACCATATTAAATAAAATTGTGACCCGAGTGCATAGCTTAGACAGTGAAAATAAATAAAATTTAGTTAAAAAAAGGAATTCTTTGGGAAATAAAACCGCCATCTTTTTGATCGCCCTTTGCTTGAATGGCCCAACAGGCTTATTTGC
This sequence comes from uncultured bacterium, assembly GCA_965602905.1. GTDB lineage: Bacteria > SAR324 > SAR324 > XYD2-FULL-50-16 > XYD2-FULL-50-16 > JASJGK01. The sequence goes on from CBFCZY010000005.1 coordinate 32,021, forward strand.
AGAGGAGTCATTCTGGACGGAACGAAGGCAAAAGGACAGTGATCCAGAGGTGTCTTATTTTGCATACCCCTTACTCTATTCAATTCCTGGTTATAGCACAGGTACTGGTTATGGTGGCTCCATACTCAATGCTTTAGGTGACGGATCAACAGCTTCTATTGCAAGGCTCAAGGGTGATGATGCCGAAGGTACAAATAGCTGGAACATGGATTCTTTGGTCTTAACAGAGATTCCACTTTTTACAGAACATTTTACTTTAAGCGCTGCCTACGGCTCCTCTGAAGGTGGAACCATGTCCCTCTTTGATCGAGGTCGTGATTCCCCGACTGAGCCAGCCTTTAATTTTACCGTTGATGAAGGCCGGATGGGTGGCCTAGAATTCAGTCTTAATTTTTTCGATAAACATTTGGAAATCTATTCTGGTTATGCATTAGGATTTTTTAAACCACAGGGATTTAGCTCTTCCGTTGCTACGAAAGATCAATTTAAAGAGGCTTATAAAAACTACCTACGCTATGCCAACTTAAATAGCCCGATTTTAGCTAGGACAGGTATTTACTGGGACGATACAGATGATCGCCGTGACCCCCAAGAAGGGTACCGAGTTCAAACAGAACGCATGACTGTAGAAGACCCCATGGGTATGTTGGTAGAGTCTTATACTGATGACATCAATTTTACATACTATTTTCCTAATGCGGACAAAAGTAGCATTTTTGTATTTAATGTTTTTTACTCAACAGCCACAGTAACCAGTCCTTTGAAAGTAGGAGAGGAGTCTTACAATAGCTGTGTTGATCGGATGTCAAAAAAAGACCGACTGAAAGTTAGTTTTACCGTTGAGGAAATTTGTACTTATATGCAGGAAGCGGCACAGGAGTTCAATGACGATGGAGAAGGGAATATTGCTAGTGGAACGGCGCTCGGGGGAGTGAACCGCCTTCGTAGTTACCCTGTTGGCAGGTTTCACGATAAGCATGAGTTTTTTACAGGCTTAGAGCATCGTTGGTACTTGAACCGCACTTCCTCACCCTTTGATTATTTTTTAGCAAAAGGGGTATTTGAGGCTTTTCAAATCGCAACTTTTTATGAAATTGGCCAAGTTAGTGAAACCCTCGATAGACTTTTTTCTGATTTTAAATCTTCCGCTGGGGTCGGTTTTCGGGTCATCCTAACGGGGCTGGTATTACGGGCTGATTATGCCACAGGTGCGGAGAGATCAGAAATCACTGCTATGTTTGGCTATGCCTTTTAGAGGTCAGGAAAAGCAATTTAAAAGGTTACATTTAAAAAGTTACATTTAAAAATTACCAAGAAAATAAAATTTGATAACCCCGCTCTTAAATAGAGCCAAAATTAAAAGGAATAAAATGCAAGCATCCAAAAAACCAATTTTTATGAAGGCGCTCTCCGTCTTCTTTTTCATCTTCGGAATCCTAACCTTAAAATCAGGTGGGTCAGTTTTACTGGGTGAAGCAGCTAAAGTCGCAGCGGGAAACTATATCCCCTTTATTGTAGGCTTTAATGTTTTTGCCGGCCCCTTTTATCTAGTTATAGCCGTGGCACTTTGGAGGAAAAAAGAATGTGGACATAAGTTAGTGAACCTTGTTTTTGCAGCCTATCTTTTAGCCGATGTATATTTGGCTTATCACATCCAAAGTGGCGGATTGTTTGAAATGAGAACTGTCTTTGCTATGTCATTTCGTACCCTACTTTGGGGTGGGACTGGTTTACTATTAAAAAATTCGGGGCAAGCTTGCGAGTTACCTGATCAACCAGCAGTTTAGTTAATTGGTAATAGCTTGGGGTAAGCCAGGCCGTTAAAAACAATCACCATAAGGAACAATATGAAAACACAAACAGGAATTCTTTTTAAGTATCCCCTTGTAGTCCTTTTAATCATTGTCATTTTATCGGCAGCTTTTATGGCAGCCATCAAAGAAAACTCAAGGATGGAAACGAATTTAGACGAATACATGCCCAAAGAGCACCCTGCATTTGTCTATAGTGACCAAGCGGAAGATGATTTTAACATCAAAGACGGTATTATCATTGCGGTTGAAAACCCAGATGGAATTTATAATAGGGCGACCTTGCAAAAAATCATTGATCTTACAGAAGCCTTAGGGGAAATGGATGAGATCGAAGAAGACGACATCACCTCTCTTTCTACTGCCGACAATATTTTGGGCACAGAAGATGGTATGGACGTGCAGCCTTTTTATGAAGATGCCCCGACCAGTGAGCAGGAATTAAAGCAGTTGGCTAAAAATGTTAGGGGCAATGAGATGATTTTTGGCCGTTTGGTTTCCCAAAATGAAAAGGTAACACTGATCATTGCTGAGATTGAAGATGGTGTTTTTTCCCAAGAATTTTACAAAAAAATCTTAGATTTAGGGAAATCATTTGAAGGGGCAGAAAAAATCCATGTCGCTGGAAGGCCAATCATTGAAGGTACGATGGCTCACCTTGGGCCACAGGATATGAAAAAAATGGTACCTATCGTATTAGTTGTCATTGTCATTGTGCTTTGGGCCGTTTTACGCAGTATTCGCAATACAATTTTTACTCTTTTTGTCGTAATTTTTAGCACCATTTGGGCCTTTGGTTTGATGGCGGCATTTAGTATCCCTATATACGCCATGTCGACTATGATACCTGTCATGCTCATTGCCATAGGCGTGGCCGATGGAATTCACCTCTATTCTCACTTGCAAATTTATGTTGAAGCAAACCCTGGGGCCGATAAATATGAAGCCGTATCTGATATGATCCAGGAAATGTGGAAGCCCGTGGTGATGACCTCTGTGACCACAGCGGTCGGGTTTATTTCTTTGGTAACATCGGAAGTCTACCCAATTCGTTACTTTGGCTTATTCACAGCCTTTGGCGTACTGATGGCGATGGTATTTTCTTTAACAGTGATTCCCGCAGGCATTATACTTTTTGGAATGCCGAAGTTTAAGGCAAAAGGAAAAGAGAAAGCTAAAGAGTCTAATTTTAGCCATAAATTTGCACATGGCTTAGTCAAATACCGTTTTCTAACCTTTGCAACAACGGTGATTATTTTAGCTGTTTCAATCTCGGGGATAACTAAAATCTGGGTAAATTCTAGTTTTTTAGAAAAATTTGAATTAGACAGTCAAATTGTCCTTACAGATACCTTTATCAACCAGCACTTTGGGGGAACTTCTAGCTTAAATGTGATTTTAGAGGGAAAAAAGGAGGGTGATTTAAAAAGACCTGAATCTTTAAAACTCATGAACCAGATGCAAGTTGAAGTAGAGAAGCTGGCAATTGTGGGTAATTCTTTTGGGATTTCCGACTATGTGAAACGGATGCACAAGGTTATGAATGCCGACCAAGAGGCTTTTAACATCATTCCCGATGGTGGCGATTTAGTTGCCCAATATTTGTTGCTCTATGAGGTTTCAGGTGACCCTGAAAATCTTTGGAAAGTAACCAATGAGCAATACCAAAGTGCAAATCTAACCTTTCAATTGAAGTCGGATAATTCCAAAGCGATCAACAGCGCGCTGGCGATTATAAAAACATTTGAAGGTGATTTTAAAGCTCAGGGAATTGAGGTTCATTATGCAGGGTCAGGTTATAAATCTTTGATTTTTACTGATTTGATACTTGAGGGGCAGATCATTAGTTTGATTATCTCTTTATTTTTGGTCATTGGCCTATTGTCTTTGATGTTCAAAGATTTTGGCTTAGGGCTAATTGGCGCCGTGCCAATCACAATAACGGCAATCACTAGTTTTGGAATTATGGGGTTGTTGGATATTCCTTTGAGTACGACTACAGCCTTGGTTTCAAGTATAGCGATTGGGATTGGGATTGATTATGCAGTGCATTTTATAGAAAGATACAAGGTGAATGCCTTGAACACAGGGGATAAGGAGCTCACTATGAGTTCGACAATGCACCATTCAGGGCAGGCCATTAGTTTTAATGCCTTGGTGGTAATTGCAGGCTTTATGGTTCTGCTATTTTCTGTTTTTCCTCCAAACCGAGCCTTAGGTGCTTTGGTTTCTTTAAATATGTTTACCAGTTTTATTGCGACGGTAACCATTATGTTTTTGATTTTACAAAAATCAAACAAGTTTTTTACTTCAAAACCGAAATAGAAAATTAATTATAACCGACGGTTTTTTAACTGATAAATTAAAAGGAATAAAAATGAAAATGAAGTTTCTTATTACATTACTTGCAGCCCTGTTGGTAGTTACGCAAGCGCAGGCCTCTGATTTTCCGGGGATCAATAAACTGATGAAGCAACTGAGTATTGACTTGCAGATAGCTCAAAAGGCGCTACTCACGGAAGACCATGAAACGTTAGCCAAGGCAGCCAAAGCCATTGCCGATCACCCTATGATTTCCTTTAACGAACGCATGAAGGTTATGGCTAAATTGAATACAGATATGCCAAAATTTAAGGCCTGGGATGGGAAAACTCATGACGCTGGTGTCGCTTTAGCAGAGGCTGCTCTGAAACAAGACAGAGACGGCGAAACCAAGGCTTTTACCGAGCTAGTTCAAGGCTGAATGGGGTGCCATATCCAATTTAGAGATGAATTTAAAAAGTAATGGACTTACGGTGTCTGCCTAAAAGAATAAACTTTTTGGGAGGCACCCTAAATTCTATAAAAAAATAACTGAAATGCTGGAGGGCTGACCTTAGCCTTGGTTTTTCCAGCCTTCTTTTCTTTTCCTATCCCCTATTTTTACTAACACAACAGCCATTTAGGACTGTAGGTGTAACTTCTATATCTTTAGAGTACGCCCTTGCGGCATCAGTTGCTTTATCTAGAGTGCCTTCAAATATTTTTTCTCTCCTATTGATCTGACAAGAATCACTAAGAGTTCATCTCAATAGATGGAAGCGACATTTTCTAAAAGTGTGCTGATTAATATGTTGTTTTCAGCAAAAATAACTAGTATTTCGCGACAAATCCATGAAGATATCTATTTGTAAATAATAAGTATTTCAATTCCTGCATATAAATTGGCGACAAGAACCTTGAATTAGACCTGAGAATTTGGAAGTTTAAATTAGGCGTTACCCTACAACTGGCTTTTATTTTTTAGTGCCCATAATAAATAAAATGCAGAGTAACTTAGGTTTAAATAGTGACAAGAGATATTGAGGGAGGGGGAAATGAATGTACTACAAACTTGCAATCCAGCGGATTCAGTCGATACTAGGAAGGTCCAAAATTCTGGCATTGCCAGAAAGGCCAAAATACTAACGAATTTGGCCCAGTCCAAGGACGCAAGTAAGACACTTAAATTCAAAAATTTTCACTATGAAGAAAGGGCAGAACGAGTTGATTTAATCAGCCATGATCTACATCAGTTCTCAGCCCAGCTAGGATCAAATAATTATTGTCTTGGTGACGTTTCTGCTTGGGGGTTTTCTTACGCCCAAAAGATACCTGTTAAAACAAACGATCCTTTTAGTAGAATCAAATCTAAATTGCATACAAAATTTTCTCCCTTATTAGGGAAACAACTTCCCTTTTCCCTCCTTTCAGAACAGGGGGATGGGCAACGGAATCTACAGGTTAATGGCACGATTAGAAATTTTCGTTTTTTCTTTCTTATACCCTGTGAGGAAGTCGAGAAGGTCATTAAAAGGTATCTATACCGCAAAGGATTTTCTTCTATAAAAGACCCTCAAAATCACTACGCAAGGGGGATTCAACTTATTGAAAAAGCCAAGGTTCTTAAAGATTCTGGGCAGTGGGATAGTAGCGGCCAAATTAGTCTCAATATTTCAATGATGTATTTTTTAGAGGAACTGGGTGCATTAGATTATTATTTTGAAGACCTCTGGATAGCCTACGGAAAACAGCCCCTATTTGTTAAATTTGGAGTTTTCGTTGAGGAGGAGGACCAAGCTCTAAAAATGTTAGAGTTTACAGGTTTAAGCCAGTACCCAAAAGGCATAAAGCCCGAGGTTAAAGAACTTATGCCTCAACCTAAAATATTACCCCAGCAAAGCAAACAGGATCTATATAAAAAAGCCAATCAGCTTTATCGGAGTGGACCTCTTTTATCTAATGCTTGGAAAAGCCTAATAAAATTATACCATTTGAATGACGACTCCTCCTTCCCAAAAAGATTTGAGATAGAATTTAAATCCAAGATAGAAAAAGAAATATGTTTGCCTTTAGAAGAAATTTTTGGAGCTTCGGCAAAATCGGTACACCTAAATATAAATAAAATAATGGCAACAGAGCTGGTTCAATTGATGAAAGAAAAAAGCGGATTAAATCCTCCGCCCATAAGCAGTGTAATGAGAAATGTTTTGCAAGTTAAATTGAAAATATTTAACAAGGCCCTAGAGCAAATAAGCAATCCCCTTCCACAGGGGGCTAAGGGTTAATTTTTGGGATTTTAGTTCATACCTACGACCATATTTAAGGGCATGGGATTGATCTAAAAAATTTACAGTAAAACGAAACGACTCAAAAGGGGAAATATGAGTAATCAAATAAAAAGGGACGTAACAGACCATAAAATGGATCATAAAATGGATAAAGTTATTAAACTTCATAAGTTTTTTAATCTATGTGAACAAAGCCCTAGTGCCTTTGAGTGCATTAGCGATTTTGAAATCAAGAACAAAATTAAAATAATAGATTTACCAATTCCTGAAGTTGAAAAAATAGCCTCTGAATGCTGTAAATGCGTAGTCAACAAGGCAAACCCCTGCCCTTTGTGAACCTCATGTAGATTTTCCCCCGTTAAGAGGTGTTGTTTAACACATAAATTTGTTTACTCTTCCTATTAGGAATTAAAAGGGTTACTTTTGATAAGAGACTACTATGATTTCCAAAAATTTAGGTTTTAGGTGTTAAGACAAGCTAACCTCTTTACTCATTCTTTAGGAGGAACTAACCTAAAATCCCTCCTCGCTGTAAGCTTATTCCTTGCTATCCTTTTTTTGGGCTTCAGCAATATTGGCTATGCTTTAGGCAGTATCTCTTTAACTGAAGATGCCCAGTTTGTTTCCTTGGTAAATGCTGTGGAGTTGGTTACAGATAGGGACAAAAGTTTTAGCCTTGATCAAATCATAGCAGGTGATGTTTCCGCACCAAGAGAATCTATTGAAAAGATGCCTTTCGCCCGTGGGGTGAACGATCATGTATTTTGGTTGCATTTTATTTTAAAAAATCAAACCGAATCAATAGAAACTTGGTGGTTGGTTAATCAATTTATTTGGGTAGGGGAGACAGAAGTCTACTCAAGGAAACTTACAGAACCAAGTTCAGGCCCTTGGAAAAAACAAGTTTCTAGTGTTTTTACCCCTTATAAGGACCGCAGTGTCCCCAATCAGTTGATCATTGAGCCTCTAACTTTTGCACCTCTGGAGACAAAGGAAATCTGGATAAGGTATGATGGGCAGTATAGTGTTGTGCATTACGAACTAGTCAGGCCCCATTTTTTTTTAGAGCAGCAACAAACTACCATGATCCTGATTGGGGCCTATGTCGGCCTTGCCCTGTTGATGGTTTTGATTAATGGCTTTTTGGGCTTTGCAATTCGCAGCCGTGCCCACTTTTACTATATCTTATATACACTCTCAATTGCCTTTTACCTTCTATGTACCGAGGGGCTAGCTTACAGGTATTTATGGCCTGAGTCCCCTCGCTGGCAACAGACAGTAGACGTCTTTATGGTGGGAATCGCCTTCTTTTGGGGAACCTTGATGACCATTGAATTTTTAGGGCTGAGGCAAAACAACAAAAAAATCTATCAATTTCTTTTAGTATACCTGACTCTTTTTATAAGCACAGCTATTGTTTACCTATTTTTCCCTCATTATCTGCTTGCAGCCTTGGTAAACTCATTGATTGTGCCCTTTGTTATAAGTTATATCTGGGCTAGTTATTACCGCCTGAAAGAGGGTTATGAACCAGCCAAGTACTACCTCTTTGGTACAGGTGTCTTGCTGACGAGTGTGATTTTAAAAGTGCTGGTCGCTTTAATTCCAATGCCCTTTCCGGGCTTTTTTATTGCCTCTATGTATTGGGGAAGCAGCATTGAGTTACTGATCTTAAGTTATGCTTTGAGCCTACAGGTTTTTTATATTTATAAGGCAAACCTTCAGTACCAAGAAAAGTTACAAAAGGCGAACTTTGAGTTGATCCATTTGGATAAGGAAAAGGATACCTTCATGTCTAATATCTCGCATGAATTACGAACTCCTCTCCATGGAATGATTGGCATCACCCAAGGAATGATAGAGCAAAAGGGCATGGAAAAAGATCTGGAAAAATTAAATATGGTGGTGCAAAGTGGCATCCGTTTAACAGGTCTTGTTAATGATATTTTAGAGTTTAACAGAATCAAAGTTGAAGGTGTACATATTGAGTTTACACCGATCAATTTTCATAGTTTGCAGAAACTAATTTTTGCTCATTTCCAAGAGTCCCTAAAGTCAAAACAACTCACCTTTGCCTCAGTAATTCCAAATAATTTACCTTTTATTTTAGGGGATGAAGAACGATTACAGCAGATTCTTTTTAATTTGGTTGGCAATGCTATAAAGTTTACAACTAAGGGAACCATCACCTTAGGTGCGACCAAAAAAGGTAAAGAGGTTGATATCTGGGTTCAAGATACAGGAATCGGTATTCCTCAAGAGGAATTAGAGACTCTCTTTAAGCCTTATCAACAGGGGAAAGCTGCAAAGTCACTCAATGCGGAAGGGACAGGCTTAGGCTTGGCCTTAACCAAAAGCTTAGTGGAGTTGCACAAGAGCCAGTTGCAGGTTTCCTCTCACCCAGGTAAAGGCTCTCGGTTTTTCTTTGCCTTAAAGGTAGCTGTGACAAAAGAAACCTATGGTTTTGAGCGGGACGAGGTAACAACTACAGAATACTTTGATCAAAAGAAAGCCGAAGAGATTAAAGCAATTCCAAAGGATGGGCTTTTAATCCAAGTTGTTGATGATGACGTAATTAATCGTCAAGTTGTAAAAAGTTACTTGGAGCCTGCAGACTACCAAATCATTGAGGCTCAAGATGGCTTTGAGGCCTTGAGGCAACTGGAAGCACAAAAACCTGATTTGATTTTGCTAGATATAATGATGCCTCAACTTTCTGGCTTTGAAGTTTGTAGTCAAATCCGTGAAAAATATTCTATGCAGGAGCTCCCTATTATCTTCTTAACAGCGAAAACCCAAGTAAGGGACTTAGCCCTAGGCCTTTCGATTGGGGGAAATGATTACCTCAATAAACCTTTTCAGAAAGAAGAATTGCTATTTAAACTGAGCTTACAGTTGAGTGGGGTTAGCTTTGGCAAGGGCCATAGCGCCTTGCAGAAATTTTCTCAAAAGATTTTCACATTCAAAACCGCCAGCCAAGTTTACCAAGAAAGTTTTAAACTGCTGCAAAGCCAAATTGAATCCAATGACTCAGGGTTGTTTGATTTATCTTATAGTAAAATCCAAGGGAAAGTTTTAAAGGGGGTGCAATTCAGCGCTCTCATTAAACTCTGTGGGGACCAAAGGTTAAAAATATTCGATTCTTTAGAAAAGGAATTTTGTTTAGAGTTTTTTGACGAAGCCACTTCTGAGTTTCTTAAAGGTGGGCAACTACTCATTGGACAACATGAAGAAGTTTTTGTGGTCTTATACAGAAAACAAGGAAGGCATTTTTTCAACCGTTTGGATGTAGAATTCTTAGATTTCACTTTGCAGAAAGTTGAAGGTTATTTAGACCATAAGCAGATTTTAGAATCTGATAAGGCGATAGAACAGGTAGTAGATTTTATTGATTCAAATTATACTCAGGTCTCAAGGATCTGTGCGGAATCCCCCTATTGCCAGATCTATATGCAGGGAAAAAAAGTGACTTCATTAGAAGTGAGGTTACCATTTTGGAAGTTAGTCAAGTTCCTGAAACCCTACTGTAACCTTGTGCAGATTCATCGCAGTCATTGTGTGAACCCCAATTGGGTTGCCCAAGCTAATCTGGAAAAGGGGAAGTTTTTACTCCAAATGCAGGGAATGAAACCTACAGAGGCAATTCCCTTTGCGAAGCCTTTGATAGAAGAATTTCAAACTACTTTCCCCAGTTGGTTTTCCTCAACAATATTAGAAAAAAGTTGAATTCAGATAAATTTCAAGTGGAAATTTTTTGTATATTTCCCCCACTCCCTAGAACTCTAAAATTAGGGAAGCCTATTAAAACTATACTTCTAAAACAAGGTTTTTTAGTTTTTTAGAAGCTTGTGCTTGTTGGTGGAAACTAGGGCCATCATGATATTCCTTAGTTTAAATAAATACTAAGTGTATCTTAAGTTGAAATCACGTTACACCTAATAAGATTTGAATTGGAATATCTGAATGAAATATTGAGAGAAGAGATTAAAAAAAATGCAATTCGTAGTATGATCCTCTACAATCAGCTATCAAATATCCCCCTTTTTTCGCAGGTTTAGGGGATATCAGATTTTAATATTATATTGAACCTTTTAAATTAATGGCACCATGAAAGTTCTTCACAAAATATATCTACTCGTCGCACTAGCACTTTTAAGTATTACCATTATTGCGGTGGTTACGATTAACTCATTGAATGCCCTTAGTCATACATGGGGTGAATACCAATCAGATGTGGCACCTAGACAAGAGGAAATTTCAACCATGAGATCTCTGTTGGGATATGGTGGTTTTATCCATAATTTTAAAAATTATGTCCTTCGTGGAACGCCAAAATATTACGACCGTATTTATAAAGGGGTTGCTCTGATCAATGGTTCTATTCAAAGGTATGGTAAGCTTGCTGATATTTCTGAAGAAGAAAAAAAGGCTTTAGTTACGATCTCTGAAACAGTGATTCTCTATAGAAATGCCACAGATATAGTTAAATCCCTGTATAAAACTGGCAGGGGGCCAGAGGCAATCGATAAAATTATAAAGATCAGTGATGGTCCTGCTATTAAAGCATTAGAGGTTTTAAACAATAGTTATAAATCCCAGACGAAAGAACACTCTGGTGAAATGGTAGCTAAGGTTGCTGGCCCTGAAAAGCTGCTGGGTGTTAGTTTTGTTATCTCTGTTTTTGTGCTTTTTGGTGTAGGAATTTTGATTTCTAGAAGCATTACTCTGCCACTGGGAGGCGAGCCTCAACAAATGAAAATTATGGCAGAAACCATTGCAGGCGGAGATATAACTATTAAAACCAATGAAAGGGCGATGCCGCTGGTTTGTATGCATCTATGCTGACCATGACGGGCAATTTAAATAATGTAATTAAGAAAGTTAAAGGCAATTCTCAAGATCTTTCAAGCTCTTCTGTGGAGCTTTTTTCTGTTTCCAATGAGATGTCAAAGGCAATTGAAGGGGTAAGTATTCAGGCCAATACCGTGGCTGTTTCATCTGATGAAATGGTGCAAACTTTTGAAGCAATAGCCTCTGCCTCAAATGAGATGACCGCAAATATTGACTCTGTCTCTGCAACTTCTTCCGAATTGACGGCCAATATTGAATCAGTTGCTACAACAGCAACGCAGATGTTTCAATCAATGGAATCTGTGAACCAGCAGATTAAAGATATGTGGGAGTCCATCAATCAAGTAGCTGAAAAGGCAAGCAACGCTTTAAACATAACGAAACAGGCGGAAGAGCAAAGTCAAATGGCCACGGATGTGATGAATAGCTTAGGGAAGTCAGCGGACGAGATCGGCGAAGTAACCAGCATGATTAAACAAATTGCGGAACAAACAAATCTTTTGGCTTTAAATGCTAATATTGAAGCTGCCAGCGCTGGGGAAGCTGGAAAGGGGTTCGCTGTGGTAGCAAATGAAATTAAAGAACTTGCTAAACAAAGTGCTGAAGCGGCGGAAGGAATATCCAATAGGGTTTCGGGTATCCAATCCCAAGCTAAAGAATCTATCAGCAGCATTGAGTCTATTAGCAAGGTTATCAATGAAGTAAGTAGCTCTTCAGAATTGATAAACAAATTGGCTGAAGAGCAGTCTGCATCGTCTTCAAGCATTGTTAAAAATGTTCAGTCCAACACGAAGGATGTGGAAGAAGTTGCAAAAATGGTGAATGAAATGGCCAACACAACAGCTAAGGTTGGCCAGAGAGTCAATGAAATGGCATTGGCTTCTGTTGAGGTTTCTCGAAATATTTCTGAGTCAACTAGAGTGACAAAGGACATATCAAAAAACATTACACAAATCGCTTCTGCCAGTAATGAAACAGCATCTGGAAGCGCCCAAGTGAATGACCAAGCCAAAGAACTAAGGCAAATTGCGGAAAGTTTAAACGGACTGATACAAGAATTTAAAGTGTAATGGGCACAAAAGGAAAAAATGGAATATACATTGATTTTTGGGAAAACCGCCATAGAGTTGGTTGATAAAGTTAGAGATTCTTTAAAGGATTACAAGGGGTCGGAGCCATTAGGAGGGGCCTTTTTTGTCTAACCTTCAGGTGATTCAATTGAAAATAAGGGTTCGGAAGGCTTTTTTCAAACGATGATATCAAAAGACTAACAAGGGAGTAAAACCCACCCTACTTTGAAAACTTGGGGATTTTTTGGTTGGGTTCTATAGGATGGGATTCCTAGGAGGGTAGGCTTAATGAAGCTCAAGCGCTTTAAGGCTGATTACTAAAACAGCTTCTTCTAAAATTAAAAATTCTGCTTCATAGCCAGGATGCATTAATCCATCAGAATCCCCAGGCAGAGATTGCACCGAGTATTGGTTTTCTCGCTCACTAGATTTTTTAATTTCCCCATGCTCTTTGCCTTGCTCGCAAACCTCTAAGAGTTTTTCACGAATTAAGGTGGCAGAGTCACGGTGGTCATTTGCCAGTAGATGTTGCACGAAACTTGACGGCTCACCAAGGTATTTTAGCTTTTTCATAAGACAAAAGATTTTTTTAGTTTCCAGTCCTGTTATTATGAAAGGTCTTTTTCTTGATGTAAACCTTGAAGAGTCGATTTGGTAGGGGGAAAACTCCACAAGGCCTTGGCAACCGGGTAGGCAGCCTTTTTCTGTCTAGTTTTCTCCAGCTACAAATTTAACAATCTAAAAAGTCATTGTACAAATCAAAGGTTTTTAGGTGGTTGTAGGCAGCCTTAATAGGGTTGTTATCCACCTTTGAAATTTCCACCAAAGAAAAAAGCTCAAAGCCTGCTAAGCCTTCGGTAAGCGTGAAGCTTTGGGCCTCACCTAGCGCCTTGTCTGGTGCTGGATCAATGGGGGTTAAATCCCTTTCAAAAGCTTGGGCGTAAAATATCACAACCCCGCTAGGGTTATAAGAAACATAGGAAATTTTAATATAATTTTCCTTGGTTGAATCATTTGCATAGGTTCTTTTAATTGCCATTGGCTTTCCTTTATTATGTGTAAAAGCTAAAGCTTTTAAGGATACTTAATCCCTTTGGGATTAACTAAAAAACTTTAATGATATAAAAACAGTTTAAAAATTTTGGCCTGTTTTCTGTTGAATTTGCTGCTGGGTCTGCTGCACCGCTACCTACTTCCCCAGAAAACTCACTGTTAACATGTGTGTGGTTTTCTGCCGCTGTTCTACCATTTACATAGTGGCCAGCGGCTACACCCGGCCCGCTTGCTGCGTTTGGGATTCCGCTGTTGTTGTAAACAAACATATTTCCAGCTGCGGGGCCGTGGCTATGAATTCCACCAGTAGTGATATTTATTGTGCCTTTCCCATGCTTGTGGTCTACCATGGTATTGCTTCCCCCTGCGCCACCTGAAGCAAGGTCACCTAGGCCTGAGCTGCCTTGAATGAATCGTTCATCTTTAAGGTTTGGGAGGCATTTAACGTTATCATTCCAAATTGGTGAAAGGGCAAGGTTTGGGATGCTGCCATCGGCAACCCTGTAGGCCGTTGATGCAAGATAGGCGTTAGCCCCTTCTACATCATTGGTGGCAATGCCTAGTTCCAAGGTAAAACCTCCATTATTTGCATCGCTAAAACTGGCTGGTATCCAGGCTTTGATTGTACCGACAGGTTCAGAAAAACTCATGCAAGCCCCAGCGGTAAGACGGTTTTCCACTGGGTCGCCAGCGACAAAAGCCAAAGCACTGGTTCCCTCTTGGCCACGAATTACGGTAATATCATTGCCAACTTTTGCCGTTACCCTAACAATCTCAAGATTGTTTGTACCGCTTTGAATTAAGGTTAAAAGGTAGTAATCACCGATTTTCCCAAAGGTTAAATGGCTAGCATCTGTAAGGCTTAAGCTTGTGTCTGTATTCGTAGCGCCGGTCGATAGAGCCACTTTGAATTGATTTATAAATTGGATCATTTTTTACCTAAAGTACATCGCTAATGGTGATAGTTACGTCGCCTGTGTCCACTGTGTTGCCACCGACAACTGGCTGGGGTGCGGTAACAGGGATGACATACAATAAAATACTGGTAGCGTCGTCTACCAATGCCAAGTGATCAAAGGAACCTGAATAGGCCATTTGAATAGTCTGGCTTAACACCGTGCATTGTCGCCCGCCACTGGGGGAATCGCTTAAGGGGAAATCAGCGGCATCCAATGCCCCTAAATCCCCCAACATATTCTTTGTGCCTACCGCAGTGGTAGCATCGGTGTAGTTTGCAGGTTGGCCCGCACAGGCGGTGATTCTGTTGCAGTTATTTTGGATGTGTTTTAACCCTTCATCCATTATTAGGGGGTTTGCGTACTTGCCCATAGTTATCCTTTTTTTATATAGATTCTTCTAAAGTGAAATCAATTTGGTGAAAGGCAAAGGAGCTTTCTAAGGCTGAAAAACTGCCCTTGGCAAATCTGGCCCAGATTGCATATCTTTGGTCTAAAATTTTCCCTGCTTGGGTCTTGCGACCCTCTACCATAAGGCAGGCAAAAGGGTCGGCAGATTGGAGCTTTTCATAGAGTTCAACGAGACCATAATATTGATCCGAGGCATCTTCCCTCGACATGGGAATCTCGAAATTTAATTTGGGCGCTCTATTGATCGACTTATTTCTAGCCTGCATAGAACCATTTTTTAAGCGTTGTTGGGTTCCATGGTCTTGGATAGAAGACCCAAAACCCCACTTTGGATTCACAAAGGTTGTCGCCTTGCCACAGGAAACCCGACCAATCATGGGGGTGGTGATGGTCAAGGTGGTGATGGTTAGTTTGAACCATGCGAAGGCTTGCTCTGGATAAGAGTACCAAATACTTTTAATGTTCGATGCACCAAAAATTTCTGTTTCAGTACCTAAAAAAAGCTTACTGCTCACAAGGGTCGTCATAGCTTCATCACTAAAAACCTCAATCAACACCTGATCCAATTCCATCCCAAATATTGCCAAAGTGTCACTAGTGCCACCGCTACGTAAATTTAATTGCAAAGAAGTTGCCTCCCCTGCCTCTGCCCGCCAGGGCCTTAAAAGATGATCATCCTTAATATAGGTAACGGGGTATTCGCTTAAAGTTTCAGCGGGGCCTGCATCGACCAACTGAATGAGGTCTGGGTAAATTATTTTCATAAAAATGCACCTCGTGCTTTGATGGTCAATTGGTCACTGCCAAAATCAAGTTCAAAACTGCTCACTTTGGCCCCCATGGCTATGGGTGGGTAAAAATCTTGGTCAAAATAGGTTAAGAGTTCTCCAAACTGGGGCAGGCGCTCTAAGGGGGCCTCGATTTGGATTTCTCTTTGTTCGTGAAAGGTTTTTTTTGCCTTGAGCCTTTTCTTTACAAGGTTTTCTTTCTCATTAAAAACAGGAATTACTTTTTCTACCCCTAAGGAGTGAGTCCCCTTTTCTGTAGATTCCTTTTTTTTCTTTAGGATAGCTGGCAGGCCTGTCGCCCCATCTTTATACTGGCTCCCAGCAAAGGCAACTTCCCAGCTGGCCTTGTACTGTTTTACTGGCATAGGCAGAGAATAACTGACTTTAAAAATATCAATCTCCCCTAAGGCGCCGATATCCCCATGGGCAATGGCTCGATCAAATAAAACCAAACTGTTATTTTTGATGTAAAAGGCAAAGTTACAGTATCCCGCCACTTGGTCCAATAAATCTATAAGGGTAATCTGGCTGGTGATCACTTGATCAACAAGAATTTGATTTGCCCCATCAAGATCTGAAAAGGCAAGGCCGAGCTTTGCCGCACCCCAGTTAAAAAGCTGTGAAAGTGTGGTGATGTTTCCTGTGCCGCCTGCTGTTGCTTGGCCAAAGGTCTTGGTTGTGCCTCGTTCAAGGTATCTATTTCCCACAGAGTCAGAAGCCCAGCCTGAAGAGGATATATCCAAGCCGTCATCAAAAAGCGTGACACCATTGTTTATCGTGCCCACAAAATCAGGGCGATAGTAACGCCACTCTGTTTCCACTCCTGTACGAATCAAGCTTGGGTGTGCCGTTGTTCCAAGGCATAAGGGGATGGGTAAAATTTCACGGCTGCATTCTAAATCGCCGCCCACGTAGGAAACTGTTTCTGTTGAAGCAACTTTAAACTGGGTGCTGTTTAAGACGGTAGTGACCTCATATTTTCCCATAAAATTTATGGAGGCTAGGTTGCTAACAGGTTGGAGTAAAACTTCATCATAGATGCTGTAACTATGCGCTTGGCCAGTTGTGATAGTGAGATTAGCACCATCTGCAGTGAGGGCTGAAATGAGCAAAGATTCCCCTGTGCCCATGCCCTCTTCTAAAGCCTGTTCTGGGAATTCCTTTTCAAAAAGCTCATACTCATAACCGCTTTCATTGAGGCTACGTAAAACAGCATTGCCTTCCAACACCACAGTTGCTCGGTCATCCCTTGCGCCCCAAGTGGCTTTGATTGCAATGGTACTAGGTGGGCTAATTTGGGCGCCGCTGGCATCTTTGAAAGCTTCAGGTAAAAAGGTAATTTTGCCCCATGTTAGGGTGATATAGCCCCCATTTTTACTGGTTTCATATTGGATGGTCGGTAGTTTTGAAATTTGTAGGTCCCAAAAATGAGTCTGGCCCACCACTCCTCGATTAGAAAAATATTGGGTCACGTCGCCTGCGCCGTTTCCGTCATGAGTCACCTCTACGTAGAGCTTCCCAAAGCGGACTACCGCCTCTAAAAATAATGGCCCTAACTTTTGTAAATGGTTACTGTTTGACAGATCATACAATATCCCCTCTGAAAGGTTCGAATTGTAGTTATGATGCTGCCAAATTCGAGTCATTTCTGGTGTGGTTCGGTCATGTCCCATTGAGAGCATTGTCACATTGAGTGAAGACTGACCAAAAAAGGGATCATCTAAGATCATTTTATGAGCCAGCTGACTTCCGCAGAGGGTTCCGTTTAACATAGCTTTCCAAAGATCTTTGTAAATTTATTTAAGTTTTTTAACATCATTTTTTATAACTCGAGAGCCGAGCGGCCTTGTCTGGCTGTGGTTTCTTCGGCTATTTTTTTCCCGTCAGAATTCACCACTAAAACCTGCCCTGATTTATGGCTGATATTCCGTTGGATATCAGCGGAAGATTC
This sequence comes from uncultured bacterium, assembly GCA_965602905.1. Lineage (GTDB taxonomy): Bacteria > SAR324 > SAR324 > XYD2-FULL-50-16 > XYD2-FULL-50-16 > JASJGK01. Next base: position 49,501 of record CBFCZY010000005.1, read on the forward strand.
CAAGGTTCTTAAAATTTGACGCAAAGTTTTTTGAAGGTCTTTGTTATCGCCATTGGATTTTAATTCAACAGGGATTGCTCTCCCTTGGGGCAAGGGCACAACGGCCTCTGTTCCATGGAGTAATTCCCAATGGCCTGCATCAGAGCCAGAACTAATTCCACCGTCTTTAAAGCCTGTGGTGTTTTTTAGTCCTTCATAGTCTACAGCCTTAAAGCCTGCAAATTCTCTAATATGCTGGGGGAGAACCTGTTCTAGATCTTGGGCAATCACACCTTGAGCATCCCCATATTTTCCCAGAGCATTGGCCTTTTCGTTCCAAGTCCAGCTAGCACGCTGGAGGCCAGGATAAAATTCTTCACCTCGCTGGATATTCGTTTTTAATCTTGCATCAGAAAGCCCAGACCAGTGTCCCGCCCCAAGCCCTGCCTTACCGCCTTTGTTTATTCCTAAAGCGTCTTTTATTCCGTTTGCAATATGCGTAGGCAAGTTCCGCAATGCGTGATAACTGTCCGTGGCAAGCCTTAAAAAACCATGATGAAAAGTAGTAAAATCGGCCGCCAGTCCCCGTAAAATATCGCCCAAGTTTTGAAGTTGTTTCACAATAGATTCAATAACTGAATATACTCTATTAAAAACCCATAGCATATTGTTAAAAATTACGTTATTTCCCATTAGAGCATCAATTATCTGTTCTATTCCTTTTATTATATCTGTAAGAAGGCTTGATCTAATAGCGTCAGTATTCAGCTTGTTTATGTTTGAAACGGATCCCTGTAAAGAGTCGAAAAGCGCCGTTGTGTCATTTGCTTTTAGTGAGGCAACTTCACCAGCTACCCCTTCACGTACGCTCTTTAATCCGCTTGTAACCTGTAAAAAGATAGTGTTGTAAGCTTCACTTGATCTTAAGGTAGCTTTGGCGCTTTCCAAAAATTTAGTTGAAAAACTTGCAAGCTCACCCGTTGATTTTTGCCGCTCTGCTATGGATACTGTTTTGTCTTGGCTCTTTGTTAATAGCTCGACGAATCTAACTTGTTGCTCCTGAATTGATGCACTTTTTGGTGCAAGGCCGCCGCCTAGGATTGCATCAAGGGAACTATCAAGAGTAGAAAGGACGCCTTGTAAAATTCCGATTTCTTTTTTTATAGATGTGTCTAAGTCTTTTAAAGTTGAAAATTGCTTTTCTGCCAAGTCTGCAAGGTTTTCAAAATAATTCCCCCCTGCCTTGTCTAAACTTAGAATTTGGGAATTGATATTGTTTGCATCCGCTAAAAAGTCTTTTGAAGTTTTCAAGGCATTTACTTGGTCATCCCTAAATCCTGTTATGCCTTTATTTATTTCTTGTAAGCGTTTCTCTTGCTTGTCGTCGGCAAGTCTTGCAAGGCCAAATATAGGCGCAAAAAAGTTGTAAAGAGCAAAGGCTATTCCTTTTATCAAGCCTCCGAAAAATTCAAGTAAAGCGTTCCCGCTATTGGCGTCTTGTAAAGACCTTGAAATTTCACGCCCTACGCCTTGGATTGCGTTGGAAAGTCTTTCGCTGAGTTTATCTGCAAAATCTTGCATTTGTCGGGGGAAATCTGCCAAGGTATCTAGAAAATTATTTATTTTATCTTTAAAACCGAGAATTGCTTGAGGGATTGCAAAAATTGCACTTATCATTGCAACATAACCGTTTGACATTATTCCACCTAAACCAGAAACTCCTTTGCTTAAAGTTGAACCAAGAGTACCGATTGAATTTGCTATTCCTGAAGATCTACTGGCGTTAGAGTCAGAGTTGGAGACAGATTGTCCCTTCTCTCTGCCAATGGCACTACTTTTTTGTAGGCCTGAGTTAAATTTCTCAACACCTGCGTTTGCTTTTACAAAAATTTTCCCCGCTGAATCTGCCAAGCCCATGTTGTTTTGTTTGGTCTGAGCTATCGAAGTATTAAAGTCTTGGGCCCCCTTATTGATAGCAGCAAAAGATTTTCCAGCGGAATTGGCTAATGAGTTTAAGCTGCTAGCGCTTTTACCAATTGCATTTTCAAGGGCCGCAGAGTTACTTTGTTGTTGATCTGTACCGTAATTTAAATCCATGTTCTCTTTTCTACTCTTGGTTTTTTTGTTTGTTGTTTTCTTGGTCTTTCTGGGCTTTGACAAGCAAAGGGAACATGACCCTTTCAATGGTCATGACCCTTTTTAACATCTCTCTTGATTCACCTAAGAGCCTTAAATATTCCCCTACAGCCGTTATGGGGATCATGCCCATTCCAAAGCCCATGGGACGGCAGGTTTCAAGCTGGCTCCAATGTTGCCAGGCCCCAACCCAATCTTGGTGAAAGGCCTTATTCAGAAGGGGCCAAGCGCAATCTTGGCAAGGTGGGGAAATGTGTTGGTGAAGGTCTGAGCAGGTGGCGCAGTCTGGGGCATCCCCCATATGCCACTCTGCCCAGCCCTTTAGTTTCCCACTTTTTTAGTCTCTTCTTCATTGAGAGTTTGACCGTAACCTTCTGCTGCATCAAAAACAGCCTGCACAAAGTCGAAGTTCATATCTGCAATCTTCTTTTTATTCTCGTAGGTGCACTTGATCGCTTTTCCTTGGGTATCAGTGATATCATCCCAAGCTTCTACAATCATACAGAATCGCTCGGCCCGAATGGCTAAGTGGTCTATGGATTCTTTTTTCACACCTTGCTTGAATTTGGTTTTGGTATGCTGATCTATAATGGACTGGATGGAGCTTGCGTCAATGACATTTAATGTAACTTGAGTGGTCACATTGCCAAGGCTGATTTCTGTTGTGAAGGTGGCTTTTTCTAAAAGTAATTGCATTTTTTCCTTTGATGAATTTTTTGATGTCAGTTTTAAAATTTGGTTTGCCCGCCCCTTTTGAGGGCAGGGCTTTTGTGGTTTTATCTAAATAAACTTTAGGTTTGCGCTATCATCGCCAACCGTCTCTAGGGCCGAATAGCTATTGGCCAAGACTAGAGTCGGACCACTTTCTTCTACTTTGGCAGTTTCTTGAGGGACACGAGGCAGGGTAATTACCATCTGGTTTGCCCCAACAGGGCCTAAGGTGAGTTTTAATTCTCTCTCCAAACCATCGTTGTCAGCGATCAAGCTGGCCGACTGGTCTTTCCTGAAATAAACTTTGTAACTGCCACTAATTTTGCGAGAGTCTTCCACATACTCTGTTGGGTAGGGGCTGGAAGTCATTTCATCTTCAATGACAACGACGGACTCAGAAATGGTAAGATCAAAGTTAGTGGGAACGCCTTCCACACCACCAAGTAAAAGGCTGGCATCTTTTTTCCTTAGAGGAGTCCCGCCTGAAGATTTTGCAGGTAAGAACCCGACTACTTCTTCCGATACAGCCCAATCATAGGCTAAGTTATCAGCCAAGGTAATTTGGTTATTTACTGTATCAACAGCAATGATCTTATAACCTAGGTCTGTATTGGTGTCGGCAAGGCCGCTTGCTCCTAAACAGGCCTTATTTTGCACATAGCCACCGACCATAAAGCGTGAAGCATCTGTCACAGAAACCACAGCTTGCACCGCAGGTGAAAGGGTTGCCACAGTGTCATCACCAAGTGTGATCTGCTTTAAAAATTTGCCAGTGAATTTAAAATCAGCGGCACCTTTTTTGTCACCCATTGAAAGCTTTAGTTCTGTAGTCACGGCGCCAGAAACATAATAGGTGGCGTGGCCTTTTCGGTAGGCAATAGAAAAGCTGGGCTTTTTTGCTGCTTGAGAATATTGCACGTCAACGGCTGCATTCACGTTTTCTGCACCCATCAAGCTAGTTAGTAAAACACCGCCTCGTGGTGGCGTTCCAGCGGCATTGACATTCATCAGGCAGGAAAGGCTCAATTCACCTGCAGTCAGACCGTCTTGGAACCTAGCAGCTAAGCCTCTGGTGCTAGTCATTTCAGGGCTATCAGAATAGCTCGGTGTTTGGTTTGCTGAAATTGCACCTGTAAGGGGCAAGCAGTCAGCAGATGCAGGCATCACAAAGGTGCCTACAGTAATTTCTGGTGTAATAAAAACCAGCTGTTCAATTTTTTTGGCGATTTCGCTCATGTTCTCTCCTAAGAACTGGTTGTTTTAAATAGTACGGCATAGAGGTTGTGGTTTTGAACCTGACCCATGGCGCTGTCTTCTAGGGGTTGCATTGCTTGCCAACCTGACGGCTCGAAGCCACCCAATAGGCTTGTAATTTGCTCCAAAAGGTCTAATGCCCCACCTCGCCCGTTCAAGGCTACGCAAGCCACTGTGATGGAAATTTTCACATCACGCTCTAAGGGATAATTGGCGGGGTTAGGCACCCCACCTAGCTCTTCTACATTGTGCATTTTGGCCCCTTGGTATTTGACTAAAACGCTGCCCTTGGGGCCGTTTAGCTTTTTCTTTAAGGCGTTGTCAGGCCATTCTTCAACCTTAATTCCCTGGGGCACACCTGTTTTTATTTGGGTGATAATTTGGGTTAGTAGATCTTGGATCATGCATCAATCTCAGGTTTAAGTTGTGTCTGTAGCTTCCAGTTTGCTCCAAAAAGACCAGCTGCCACCAAGGGGTTGGTGGTAGCTGGCAAGTCTTTGTCGCTTGAAATTTGGGGCGAGGCGACCTTAATATTACCTTGGGTCACACAAAACCCAAAATAATTTTGCAAAGCCCTGTTTGCCTGCCCTTGATTTTCTGATTTAAGCAGTGGAAGCCCCATGAGATTAGGGCTTTCCGCTGCTAAATTCTCTGCTCCAGCCCTGCCTGAACCTAGATTTTTTAGGCTTATTTGCAGCAAGGTCAATTGCAGGTCCTTATTTTCAATGAGACCTACCACCCAAACTCGCTCAAGTCGGGGTAGCTATCTGTTGGCGCCTTTGCAGCCAATGCCCCTGCTGGGGCTTGCTGCACAGATTCGGCAAGACCAACAAGTTTGGTCTTACCAGAAGCCAGATCGCTTAAATACTGCAATAGGCTTTTACGCTCGCCGACCCACGAGTCAGGCAATTCTGCCTGTCTTCGCAAATACAATTCAAAGAGGCCCAGCTTGGCTGAAACCTGTGTTATCATTGGCGGAACAGGGTTTAGCGGTAGTTGCTCTGTGAGGTTACCTAAATAACTGTCTATCTTTTGGTCGGCCCGAGTTAAGGCAGCCTCCACCAAAAGGACGTCAACAACCCCAAAGCCATCATCATCAGTTAGCTGGATCAATTCCGCCTCAGAAATCAGGTGGAGCAAATCGCCCATTGCAGCATACATAGCTAGACTACCTTAGCGTAAACAACAGCCTCAGGCCGTGTTAAAACAGGTAACGGGCGAGACTCGCCCTTTAGCCATTTTCCACTTGGGTCTTTGCTATCCCAAGCTTTTGCGAAGAACACTTCACCTGGTTTACCCATGCCTACTCCGTTTTCTGAATCAAAATCTACAACGGGAGCATAGATTTCCATAGCTTGATCGCCAGTGATGGCGACCGTGATAAAGCGGTCAACAGGAATTAAGTCTTGCCTTGCACCATTTTCATCGATGTAAGAACCAAAGTATTCAATGATTTCTACACCAGCTAGGTTTGCAATACGGCCCTTTTCAGCAACGTCATTGCCTTGGGTGTACTTAAGTAGTTCACGGACGTTTTGGTTGTTCAGTAGCGCGTCCATTGCCTCAGTGCCACAAAAGGCAACCCATTTTTGCACATTGCCTAAAGCCTGACCGACCTGCTTTTGCCAAGCTCGAATATTGGCAACTGGGTCACTGGCGGCATCTGTCCAAAGAGCTGTACCAGTCAAAGTTGGCTTTTGGGCCGCTGCAAAGTTAAAATCTACTAAGACAGAGCCAGATTCATCGATAATCTGACCGCTCAAGGCTTTTGCAGCCATGAACTCACGGGTAATATCAATTTTTCTGCGAATGTCTTTTAGATTTTCACCGACTTTTTCTTGTAATAGTTCCATGCCTGCAGTTGTTCCAAAGGCACGCATTGAAGTCATTTCACCAGCAGTGATTAATCTTTTTTCTGCAAATCTTGGCGCGTCACAGGAGATGCGAGTCCCACCTTGGGTGTCAGCCATTGAAGCTGGGGAGCTGACCTTGATACTTTTTAAAATCCGCTCACTCGAGGTCAGGATGTCCCAAGAAAAAAGACTGCTCAAGCTACGCTTCTTAGTTGCAAAGACAGTGTCTAAAATCAATGTCGGTGCGGGTTTCAGCTTGTTGATAACACCCATCAACACTCTAGTTAAAAAAATTGAATCCATGTTTTCTCCTATAGAAATTTGAAATAGTAGTTGTTAAAATTCTAAGATCTTAGGCTGGGCCTTAAGAGCTAAAATTTGTGGGCAAATCCCAGTCTTGGGCGGTTTCCCGATCTTTAATCCAGTAGCCCTTGACAGTGGAAAGGGTTAATTTCAATTGAGAGGCAATGGCTTCAAAAGATTTTAAATCCTTCATGTAAAGGTTTCTGGCTTTTTGGTGATTACTTAAAGCAACCTTTGGTTTGTCTTGGGGCTGGTGAGTCACTTGACGGTTTTTAGCTTTGCTAGCCTTTGGGCATTGTTCAAGCTCAAACAAAGGGGCCGGCTCTAAACCTTCAGAGGTCATAAAGTGGAAGCCCTTTTGTTCTAACTTTGCGATTGTATCTGAGAAAAAACCTTCCAAACGCACAGCCTCACTCCAGTAAACCCCTGAAAAACCGACCTTGGCAGTGGAGGTTTCACCACTGGTTTCAGGTTCGCTGAGTAAAATAGCCACTGGTTGCTGGGGCTTTGGCCCTGCAGCATCTGGCAGGTATTTCTCTAGCAAACCTTTGCTGTTGCGATGTAAAATATCGCCAACTACGGGTTCCTTATCTGAACTGGTAGCCAGTAAAGTCCGCTTTAAGATCAAGGCTGGAAATCTGCTATTTAAAATGGCCGAATTGCTCACTTAGCCTCTATTTAAAAAAGAAATGAGCCGCAGTTAGGTCCACTTTTGCAGCGGCATCCAAACCAATTAAGTTGGCCTCAACGAGCACGCCAACTTTACCCACGACCACAATCATATCAGCTGCGCTGGCATCGGCATATTCAATCAAAATCGCTTGCGCAACTTCACTACCGTCTGCTGCGATATCTGAATAGGCTGTGTATTTCCCAGTCGCCGTGATCACACCCAGTACTTGACCAGATAGATAAGGTCCGCCTGTAAGAAGGGCTTCTTCTGTTACAGGTCCATAGTTATCTGCTGCAAAAATTGCTTTAACTTGTTTTGATACTTGTTCCACTGTTTCTCCTAATGTTTAAGTGTGGTTAAAAAATACTATTTAAGGCCGCAGCCTGTACTAGCTATGACTGAGTCAATCAATTGCTCATGTTCATTCTTGCTACTTTGTCGCTCTCCCCCTGTTCCAAGGGCATTTAAATGGCCTTGGGTAGGCAACTTTTCTAAAAAGTCTTGCAGCCAGATCTTAGAATCCAAGGTGACTTGCGACTCGCCAAATTCAAAGCTGGTCTGGGCAAGGCTGCCCAAAAATTCTGGTAGGCCTTTGGACTGAGCCGGGGTTAGAGTGCCCCTAGCAATTAAACCTTCTGTGAAACTTTTTGCTTTTTCTTGTGCGTGGGATGCCTCTAGTTGAGCAAGACGATTTTTATAGTCTTCTTCTAGTTGTTTTTTTTCAGCTTCCAATGGAGTTACATCTAGCTCAGTTGTCTCTAAGTCTGTCTGGTCGCCCAGATCCTGATCTGTAGTTTCTGTTTGCTCTTCTGAGCCTTCTTCTGACTGGGATTCAATAGTTTTAATCTCAGTCTTTAGTTCTTCCAACTCCTGCTCCGTCTCTTCTTCTAGCTTATCTGTGGCCTGAGTAAGTTCTTCTTCGGCAGTGCCAATCAACTCACCGCCAGCCTCTAAGTAGGCTGTTACTTCGGCGCTGTCTAAATCGTAAAAAGTTCCATCTTGGTCTAGAATTCTACCGTCAGCCAAAAGATAGAAGATGCTCTGTTCTTGGGTCTTTTTCGGATCAAGGGTTTCTAGATCAGAGGCAAACTCGAAAAAGGAACACTGGTCTTTTTGGGCAGATTTTTCATTAAATTTATGGTCTTCCAGTCCCTTCACCGCAGGGGGCATAGCGCCTAGGTACCCGACATGGCGCAGGCTCAAATCAGGATAGAGGCTGATAGATCTTTTTTTATATTTTCCCTCATTCACCCACTTAGCAAAGGCCTTATCCACTTGGGCAAACTGACCTAATAACTTTCCCTGTTTCACCTTTAAGGCCTTCACCCAGCCATAGGCTGGGCTGTTGTCTTCGGGGTGGCCCAGTACAATAGGGGCTTCATGTTTTTTGGGGTTGTAGCTTGCAACAATTTTTTTTAAGTCAGCTAGGCTCCACTTTTTTTGGTTTTCATTTGAGTCTGTGTGCATTCCAACTGAAAATAATTCGATCCAACCTTGGGTCATTTTTCCTCTTTTGTTTTAGGGTGCATGGCACCGGGGTTTACTTGATAACTTTAGGATTCAATTTCTGTTTTTGCCGCATCAGAATTTTCTGCAACGAGGCCCAGCCCAAAATCAGAATCCTTTAGGCCGTAACGTTTTTCATAGTAACTTTTCGTGAATTGCACCCCTGTTTGGGTCAAGCCTTGGTCTCTTTTAACCCAATCTAGGCTTGGGTCTTCGGCCTCGAACCAGTGGAATTCTGGCGGTTCTGCCGTTTCATCATTTAGGTCACGGTAAATTTTAGCTAAGGTTGCAAAACAGTTTTTTACCAACTTTTGATCAGATTGGCGCAACTCATCTAAAACATCCTTATGGGTTTCACTGGCTGCCCTGCTGCCACCGCCGCTAAGGCTACTGGTCAGGGTTTGGGTGAGCACAGCCCGAGTCATTTCCTCGGTTAAGATCTCGATCAAATTTTGGTGGATCTGGGCAGAACTCCCTTTTGAAGGCTGATGAACCTCGAGTTCCGTAGAGTTCGACGAGATTAAAGTCCCGCTCCGCCTGCCTGCGGCAATCGCTGCAAGTAGACCCTGTTTATCTTCTTCACTGGTACCAATTCCAAATTTTGCGCTGATCAAAGGCAGGTTTAAGTCTTCTGCCACCCGCACCCAGCCACGATAGCCGCCTTTTCTAAAGGCCACGGGCCACAGGCAACGTGATAATACCCGCTCGCCGTAAGGATTGTCGTAAGTTGGCTTGTTGCGAGCGAGTAAAATTTTTCCAAATTTAATCTCCTCACCGCCAAAGATATTGGCACCAGAAACTCCCCCGTTTGCAGGGAAGAAGCGCAGCTCGCCTTCTGGCGTAAATGCGAACCAACGGCGTGGAAGGGGGGTCATTCCTTTCAAGCGTAATTTTGAACCCACAGCTTCCCAGGTCAGCTCAATGGGCACAAAGCCATAAAAAATTGCGTCTAAAATATTATTGATCAAATCACCCATTACAAACTCTTTTAGGTCTTCACTAAAATTATCTGCTAGGGCAACACTGGCCTGACTTGGTTCTCTCCCCTGTTCCGAAGAACCTGCTAGAATCTTAAATTCTCCCGATAGGGTCTTCAGTTTTCTTTGGTTCATCACACCAAATAGCACTGGGTCAGCAGTCAGGCCTTCAAGTTGCTGGTCGCCTCGATCCCCCAGTTTTTTTAAAACGGGGTCTGGGTCTGTGGCGACCTCCCCTAAAACCGCTTCTGCTATGGCTTGGACTATATTTTGGTTCGGTGCCTTGGGCTTTAAAGGCTTAAAAAAATTGATCATACCTGCAAACATTAATAGCTCTCCATGTTTAAATTGCCATCAAATCCCGCTGGATGGTGGCTGTGGTCTGTTGTTAAGGTCGTGGTGAAAACACCACCGCCAGAACTTGATTCTAAAAGGTCTATGCCAAGAACGACGGCCATTTGTAGCGCATCAGGCCCATCATCATGGGCCGCCTTGGGAAATTGCTCCATTTGGGCTAGTAACTCATAGTGGCTTTTATTAAATTCTATGGCCCCATTTACAACATGGGGCTGTAAGGTCTTAATGCGTAACCCCTTATCACTATGAGGCTTCACCCCTACAGCAGGAAATAAAACCCCTGCCTTGGCCGCTGATTTTAGAAGTTCTGTTTTAAAAAACTCCTGAAACTGTATGGTTTCAACGGCCCAGATGACGCATTTATATTTCTTTTGATACTGGATCAATTTAAAAATAAGCTGGTCGGGCTTGGTTCTGGCGATTTCTGCTTCAACCACTTGGAGTTTCCCCAACTTGACCGAAACCCCGAGTATTATAATGGCACTGGGGTCTGATTTAGCACTGCCGCCCATACTCGGATCGAGAGCACCAACATAAACCACATCTTCAGCCAGTGCCTCCCAATAGCTCGCAGCCCCCATATCAAAAACTCTTTCAGCCTCGTCCATGGGCTCGTTTTGATACTCACTAGAGAAACTATTTGGCTCTTCCGCCCTTTTTCCCATGAGTACAACCAAAGGCTGTACCTGCGGCCAAAGCACCTTGGCACCTCGGTCCATCTGTTTTTTATTGGCCTCGTAAAAGTCTAAAGCTGCACCTCGGCCCACCCTGTTATAAAGACTTTGGAACTGGTCCCAAAGCTTCGATTGAGTGGGCCAGCTGACAAGCGCTTGAAACTTGGACCCTGTAAAACTACTGCTGGCCAGGAGTCTAGCCAGCAGCGAGTCATAATGCAGCACCGTTCCTTGGATAACTACATCATGACTTTCGTCAGGTGGGCCTAGGGGCAAAACGCCTTTCCAGAGCCACTTATAAAGGTTGTCTCTCATGGCTGGGGTCTGGCAGTTTTCATCATTTTCTAAATCATCACCGATTATCAAGTCAGGGCGAAAGATGCCGTGGCTTGCGCCTCGAATTCGTTTACCAGTGCCAAAAATTTTGACCTTGATTCCGTTGTTTGTTTGCAGCTCAGCTTGATTCCAAACTGGCCCAATGCCACAGGCCTCGGGGAAGTCCAATGCCAACCTAGGGTTTTCTTCCAACTCGGTCTTGATAGCCACAAGGGTTTCCGCCGCTTGGGCCAAGGTATCTGAGATATAAACAATAAAATGCTTTAGCCCATAGACGATACAAAAGAGCATTAAGGCCTTGGCCATGCTGGTTTTTGCGTTTCCACGGGGCGCCGCTAGTGCCTTTCTTAAGCCCCTTTTATCGAGTCTTTTATCGCTACCTGCTACCCAAGCAAAGACTTTAAAATAGTCTTTATGCATGGCGTTGTACTGGGCACCTGGAAAATAATGCGGCAAATAGGTGTTAATAAAAACTGCCCCATTTTTGCTGCATTCTTTTTTCCGTCGCTCCGTTAAACTCTGGTCTAGAGGCGTTGCCGCCTTGGCAATTTCTTTTAGTAAGTGTGTTTTTAAACCTTCTAAACTTTTATTCAGCCTAGAAAGATTTAACCTTGCCATGACCTCTTCCTTTTATTTATCTCATGTTGGATCTCTTCCAAAGACAGGGCGAAATCCTGCGCCGCAGCCTTATTTAACTTGGTCAATTTTTTCCCCACGATTTCTAAAAGTTCAGAAATTACTACCTCCAGCAAAATATCTGGTTCAAATTTTCTGGCCCCAGCAATGGTTCGGGCGAGGCTACTGGTTAGGCTTGCCAGCATCTTCACCTTTTCTGCAGGGGGAATTTCCTCTGCGTTTTTTACTTCAATTAGGGTCTGGCGAATAAACTCACTTAAGTCTTCTACAATTTTCCCAAAATCTGTTGCAGGCGGTTGGTTGGCTTTGCATTGTTGCTCTTGGTTTAGATTCCAGTCGAACTCTGTGCCCCTGTCGTTGCCCTTGTATCTGGAAATTGTAGAGGCGCTCAAGCCTAATTTTTTGGCAATGGTAACCAAGTCCATTTTTTCTTCTATAAATAACCATCTCGCTTGAATTTGCTTTGCCTGTTGATTCGAAGCTCTTGTTCCTAGCGGCACTTTTAGACTAGGCCTTTTAGATCTTTCGAAAGTGCGATGATCTTAAAAGGGATCTCGCCAATCTCTTTTTGAATGGCATCCAATCTTTTATGAATCGCCTTAATTTCTCGATCATTTTCCCTGTCTAAAGAGTCTAGTTTTTCGTCATGCCCGCTTAGCCTTCTTTGGTTTTCTGCGGTCCTTACCTTGAGGGTTCCAAATAGAACCCCCACCGTTAAAACCCCTGAAATTACTGCAATTGCAATTGACCACCAACCAGAATCATTGGTTTTAGTGGCTGCCATTAAGGCAGGGGGGATAACTACCTCTAAAAAAATTAAGGCCGTTAGGCTTTGGGTCTGTTTCTTCATTGGAGGGTTTTTACTTATGAGCTGTGTTAATCCTTTTTTTAGATTATTGAGTGAGCTTTTGTAGCTCTTTCACAGCTTTTGTAAGGCCTAAGTTATCTGCCATTTGTTCCAAGGCGCTATTGTTGACTGGCGACTGGTCTAAAACTTTTAATAGTTCTGTTTTGGTTTTTTTGATCACAGTGGCGTAGAGCGCCAAAGCTGGGAAAAGAAGAGCTAAAAGTTCTAAAACAAGGTCAAAGAGTAAGGAAAGAGTTTGGATGTCCATTATAAAGCCTGCTATTTAGTGTTAATTTGTTGGGAATCTGATTTTGTAATCTGATTTCTGTCCCTAAGATAACGGAGCTAAATAATAATTTGCAGACTGGAAAGAGTTGGTAGGTTTTTTGGAGGTCGGATTTAGTCTAGGTGGCGCAGTAGAGGCTTTTGTTGCTTCTGTTTTGCTATTGTGAGGCCAAGTTATTTTTTCCTGAGAAAATTAATAGTTGCAATGGTAATAGCGATTTTTTGGTTGTTCTCTTCAAGTAGACGAGCTTGTTTGATGGGTAGGTCTCGATTTTCCATAATGGTTAAAGCAGTGAGCACTGTTTCATGGGCGATTTTGAAAAATTTCTCTTCTTGGGCTGGTTCCATGTTGGAAACTAGGTCTTTGACCTCTGCAAATTTATTATCATAATCCACGGCATTTCTAGCGTCACTGAGGAGTTTCTCTTGTTCAGCGGGGAATATGCCTTTTTCTAGGTAGAGCTTCTGTAGGGACTGGACTAGGGGCCGAAATCTCTGAGTTTCTCCCTTGCCAAGTTTATGGGCCAAATTTAAAAGGAAAGCCGTGGAGGTTCTTTTTTGTGAAATATACTTGTTGATATTGTCTACCATGTCGACTTCCTTTCGGACTCTAGCCACAACAGCGTAATAAACTTGCGCCTTTGAAGGATTTTCTAAGGCTTGATCCGTGAAGTATTCTCGGTCTTGCAGCTTTAATTTTCTGGCGAAAGAATTTATTTCTGATTGGCCTGATTCATCTTGAGCGCCTGCCATACTGCCGCCTGCCAGCACCAAACCTACCAGTAATAATATAATTACTTTTTTCATTTTTCCCATCTAAAGTCTTTTTGTAGAATAAAGTTGCGTAGCAGGTGGTGAATGCTCAACCAGCTATGGCAATTCTGTTTTTAGCTGCAAATTTAAGACGTTAACTACAGGAAAAAAGGATATAGAGACAGTGGAGGGGCGTTGTTAAGTAGATTGGGAAAAATTTAAGCTCTTAAGCCTCCTTTTTCCCTGTTGGGTCTTGAATTTATTTTTCTTTTTGTGCTGTTGTATATTTTTCCTGTTCATATTTCAAAGCAATACTTGGTTTAATAGGTTCAAGCTGAAGACCAGAATAATCTTTTAACCTATCAGTGAATTTTTTTGCTGCTACAGGAAACCCAAAAATGATTTTTTCAAGGGTTGTATTAGAATATCTAGCTTCATCAATTGGCAAACAACATCTACAGGTAAAGCCTATTTTTCCATTTATATCAATTTGATTATAGCTAAATAATGTTGCTTTTAGATTTGTCCCATTCAAAAATTCAAAGTAATTAGTATTTTTATCTGGGGGAGCGGCTGCAAGAAAGACATCAAAAACCAATAAAGTAGGTGAAATTTTAACAAAATAGGTAATAAAATTTTCGTTTTCGTTTTCGCCTTCTTTCTGAATGCTTATACCAAATAAAAAACCACTTTGTTCTTTTCCCAAAACCTGATGATTTATATTGTTATTCTTGAGCCATTTAGAAAACCTTTGTGGAGAGATACTTTCTGCATTAATAAGGTTTTCGCCCAAATTGTCATCTTTGGTAGAGGAACTAGGGAAAATACCATCAAGACCCTCTTGGATAAAATCAATTTTGGAGTGCAAACTTTCGTTTGATTCTTTTGAGTAAGTGTAGTGTTTTCTCGAAATTTCGTCTATTGCATCAATGCGCTGCTCGGAATGAAGACTTTTGTAGACATCATAAGCCATATATATAAAAAAAATTATAGTAATTCCCATGATGAAAAATACAACGATATTTTGAAGAGTGTTAAGATCCATTTTTTATGAATGAGAGTTTGTTTTAAAACTAAACCAAAATGTTAATAAAAGGCTCAAAATTAGTACCATATTTTGAATCAAAAAAGAATTCTCAACATTTAGAATCTCTAATTTTGCGCAAATGTATACACTGGTCGTCATTAGTACAACAAACATTTTTGCTATACCAAGTGTTTTGTCTAATTTATAAGTGTTTGTATTGAGGCGTTTTTTTATAATGCCCTCAAAAGACATTGTTCCAATCAAACTTGTACAAAAAAACAAAATAACACACTCACTATAAAAAGCACTTTTATCAAAAGAAATATCTGTTGTTAAAAAAGTTAAACTTATCAATACCCAAAGTTGTATTAGGCCATAAAATACGGCTCTAGCGGTAAACCAAAGTGATGCTAACATAAGATCCATAGTATTTCTCTTTTCTTAAAGATAAAGATCGCTGTTATATAAATCAAGAAAAATATTATTTTAAAATTAGAAGCGAAAGAAAACCGATGGAATAAAAGAAGGTAATAGACATGAGAGTGCCTGCTAGATGATCTGAACCTTATGACTAATGGGATTTGTACATGTTTAAAATTTCCCTCCCGCGTCTTTTTTGCGAAAAAAATATTAAGGGACACACCACCCTAAACCCATGACTAGTTTAAAGGCGGTTGCCCAAAGTATGGTTATACCAAAAATTCCCACCCCATTTCAGCAATGAGTTTTTTGGCCTCATCGTGGCTTCCTCGCCATTTCTTTTTTCCTTTTTTGTATTCCACCCAAGCTGTGGTGGATTTTGGTTTTTCTTTCAGGAGTAGGATTTTGAATTCTGCCTCGGGGGAGTTGTTATTTGTGTCTGCTGGTTTTATTTGAGCTTTTGTCGTTAGGTTTTTTTTCTTTTCCATGGTTTCCTTTTTTTTTGATTTTTTTAAATTAGGCTTCAGGGGGTTCGTAGTCCCTCAAGCGTTTGGAGACGGTATTTGCGTGCAAATTTGTGATCTTTGCAATCTCGTTGACCGAGTGGCCCCTGGCCTTTAAAGATTCAATTTTTTTCTGTAAGCGCGTGCTTTTAAGGGATCTACCTCTAGGCACGGTGCAACTTTCACCTCCGCAAGAGGCGCTAAGCTTAGACGCCGCCTTTTCCCCTAAAAGCTCAGTTAGCCAGTGCTGTGCCTTGAACTTTTTGGGAATCCAAATAGATTGGCCCCCCTTGAAGCTGATAAGCTCCTTCAAGGCTTTTGGCCCAATGGCCGCCCTTAATTCTTCTGCTGATACACTTGCCATTTGTGAACACAGGCTTAACGCCTGTCTCCTGTAGTCCAGATTCTTGCGTTTTTTGGGGCTAGGCCGAGCATTTTAGCCAGCTCCAGTAAAATGGTAACAATCATTTGCATCATAATTAATCCCCTAAATCCCGTGGCCAAAGGGCACAAAGATTTCAATCAGGTCGTAGTCTCTGTGGGGGGAGGAGTAGGCCACATAGGGAACGCCTTGCTGCATGAGCAGGCGAGTGGTGTTTGCCATTTTGTGTAAAGCGGCATCATTTTGGTTGCTGCCAACGACATGTTGTTTCACATGGCCCCTTAGCTTTTCAGATTGGTTGATAAATAGCCGAACTTTGTCTGTGGCAACGTCTTCAATTAACATGCTTTTCCTTGTAACGTGTGGAGTTGTTCTTTGAGCCTTGTGAGTTCGTTGCTCAGTTGGTTGTAACTGGGGATGTCTTCAAGGGCTAAAACCATATCCCTTAAATTTGTGGCTCTGCGGCCCACTTGGGTGGCCCAGCGGCTATCCATCATCTCTGTGGCTGTGGTCTTCCAGTCTTGCGCCTCAAAGGCGGCCAAGGTTTTTTTAAACTGTAATAGGCCAGAAAGCCCCAGATTAAAACACATATCAACGAGCACGATTTTACCGTCATCAGGTAGGGACGTGAACCATTTGAATTTTGTTTGTAGATCTTCAAAACATTGGTTTAGGTCGTTTTCTAACATCAATTCCCCCTCACCGATGCGAATGCCGCAGTCTTCTAAGTTACGGCCATAGCCGATGCTTAGTTTTTCCTGAGAGCAAAAATAGGGTTTGGCTCGGTAGCCTTCATGCTCTTTTAATAGTTCAATTAATTTTTCTAGTGATTTTTTTTGCATTGGGTTTCCTAAAGGTTTGCAATATCTAGCGGGAGGGCTACATATTTCCCCTCTTCGCTTTGTTCCCGCTCGTAAAGGCGGATGTATTTTTTTGTGTGCTCAATAACAATGGAATCGTTGATCGCCTGCATAGCCTCCAGCCATTCAGGGTCTTCAATATTTAAGTTTCTTAAGCCCAATACTCTGGGGATGCTGATTCGGCCCTGTTGGTTTACTCGGAATGCATCGTTAATAATAGCCACAAGGTTTTTGTCTGCCCCGAGGCTCCACCTGCCGATACAGCTATCTATTAGGGATTTTGCCACCTTTAGTTTTTCATCAAAGGTGATAAAATCAGCGGCGTTTAAAACCAGCTTAAAACGCCCTGAAAAGTCTTTTAAGGTGACGTTGTTGCTCTTTTGTTTGTCCGTCGCTTTGTATTCTTGGTGCAGCAAATCCAAAAAGGCGTTTACTTCGGCATAGATCCAGATCTTTAATTCTTTGATTTGGGATTGACAGGATTTCCAGCGGGCGACCAGTTCTTCCACCATTTCATCCCGTGATTGGTCTGTGGTTTTGACTTGGGCCTTGGGGATCAACCTTTGCTGGCTATCTTCCCAAAAGATTTCCTCTTCTATTATTTTTTCTACAGCCATATTTTTCTCCTTAATTGCTGTTGTTTTTTTTGTTTGATAATCATTTCTGTACTAGATAACCTTCACAGGTGCCTTTGGGTTGGTTACCAGTGCACGTTTTTATGCAGGGTTAGAATCTTTAATCTTCAGGGAAAAAAGGTTTGTTCTTCTTCCATCTTAAAAGATTCTTTACTTATCTAGCGGTATTATATAGACTTAGTTTAGTTTTGAAGGTTTTTTTACTGGAAGGTAATCCCTCCACTTCGAAAAAACTATTGCACGGCTTTTGTAGGTGTGCAAGTTAAAAAGTGCACTATTAATTATTAATGGTGTACTTATTTGATTTAAAACAAGATTTTTTCCTGCACTTTCTGCACGGGTAACCAGAGGCGACGACAGACTTATGTTCTTAACTATTCCAAATATCACACGGTTATTAAAAGTTATGGAAAGAGGGGTCCAGCAAAAGGCTGTGAGGCAAGAGTGGCCCTTTGAATCGAGAGCCGAGGGTAAAGGTTATCCTGCGCACTACTATCCCTTAAATCAGCTACCAGATTATATCCAGCTGGCCTATGTTAAAGCTGATGACATGAACAAGGAAAAGGCTAAAGAACTGTTAACTTGGCCCATAAGAACAAGCTATTACCAATCCAAGCCCAAGCAATACGATGGTTATTCTATTGGTATTTCCGCTGAGGTGAGGGAGTTATTGTTAGAAAAATACCCTGAGTTGAGTGACATTGACCCTGCTCCCGATTCGAAACCCTTACCGAAGGCCGAAGGTTCCTTGGAGCAGAAAACAACAGGGGGCAAGGAGTCACAAAATAAGGATAGTTATATTGGGGTGAAGTTTTTTGACGATGTAAATGCCGCAGCGGCGCAAGGGGCGAGCATGGGGCAGGGGGATTCTGGGAATCAGGTTCAAGTCTCCCAGTCTATGATAGACCTTTTAATACCGGGAAACCCAAAAAAGGACCTCTCTATGATTCGGGTTCACGGTGATTCTATGGAGCCAAAAATCAAAGAGGGGGATTTGATCTTAGTTTCCATGAGCCAAGATGTAATTTATGATGGGTCTATTTATATTCTTCGTGTGGGGGATGTGGTCTATGTAAAACGTGTGCAGCGCTTGCCAACCCAAATCAACCTTGTAAGCGACAATAAGGCCTATGCTACCATTGCCATTTCGGGGGAAGAGTTAAAACAGGTTGAGGTAATCGGTCAGGTTGTTGGGAAAATAAATGTGGAACAGTTTTAGTTTTTTTAAAAGCTAGCGGCGCCTTCCACACCATCCCTTTCGGTGGCCGCCATTATTTTTCCTAGCTCCAGCTTTTCTGATCATTTCTCGGGCCACTGACTTTCCATTTACATAAACCTCCCCTAAAATACGGCCAAATTTATCTCGGTCCAATACCACTAATCCCTTTCTTCCTTTTTTTGTTTGCACCTTAATCATGATTTTATTGGGTTTTTTAAGCAAAGCCCTGAGGTGGTTTCGTTGCTTGGTAGCAAGGCGCATCTCCTTTTTGCAACGGGCATTTTTCCCAAGTTCGGCCGTATCAAACCCCATAAATCTAACAGGTAGCCCTTGCCCAAACATCTGGGGCGAAACATCTAGAAAATCAAAGCGGCAGGTATCGCCATCGTGGCAGGCAACCAGTCTGACATTTTTAAAAGTTTTTGTTTGCCCTTGGGCAGGGGGTGCCATTAGGCCCACAGCGGGAGCCACAAGAAAGAGGTTTAAAATAATCAGAAATATTCGCAAATTTTTACTGCCTCACTTTAGTTCTTTAATCATTGAGGGTCGCCCTCACTTTTTGCCTCACAGTAGCAGCAGTTACAAAAAAAACAAAGCGCCATAGGGGTTGTAATGGGGAAGACTGTGACTGCTGATTAAGCCAAATCTAATGCAAATATATTTGTCTTGCTGAGGGGCATAGGCTCGAATCTAATTTAGTAAATTTAAAAATAAAGTAAAATAAATATCTTTAAATTTCAGCGAGATGTTTATTTTTATTTAAATGACTCTTGTTCAGTTACTTGACGATAGCCCTGCGATTTGTTTAAATGAACTCAAGTCATTTAAAAGAGGCACCATGAAGCATTACTTTATCCTACTGATCATTATGAGCACATTTACTACTGGCTGCTCGGCAAGCCAACCCCAAGACCCAACCCGAGAGCAACGCATTGCAGCCAGCCCCCAGTGGAAGGGCGAAAAGTTTGAAAACATTGAGCCTGTCCCCGAGCCCAGCTTTTCAAAAGTGTTAGGAATGGGGTGGGATTTTTTCACAGAAAAAGAAAAGGGCGGAGCAACAAAAGAACTTCTTCCTGCTGTGGACTTAAAATTTGATGACTGGGCTGAAACCCAAGAGCTACAATTTGCTTGGCTAGGCCACACCACCTTTTTATTTAAAGTGGAAGGCAAGTGGATCATCACAGACCCGATGTTTTCAGAAAAAGCAGGTGCTTTTGGCTTTTTAAGCCCCACACGCTATTCAAATCTACCTGCAGGAATCGACGAACTGCCGACCATCGACGTGGTTTTGATCACTCACAACCACTATGATCATCTTGATGAAGCTTCTATCCGATTTTTAATTACGGCAAACACACAGTTTATTGCTCCCTTGGCTGTGGGCAAAAAATTGGAAGAGTGGGGCGTAAATCCTGCGAATCTTACAGAATTAGACTGGTGGGAAGATAAACAAGTTGGTTCTTTGACCATAACTTCCGCCCCTTCAAGGCACTTTTCAGGTAGAGGCCTCTTTGACCGCAACGAAACTCTATGGACTTCCTACGCAATCAAAGGTGCCAAGAATAGTATCTTTTTGAGTGGGGATTCTGGCTGGCATAAGGAGCTTTTTGAAATTGGTGAAAAGTTGGGCCCCTTTGATGTAACCTTTTTTGAGATGGGCGCTTATGGCAAATATAAGGGCTGGAAGGAAATTCACTTCACCCCTGAAGAATCTGTAAAGGCGCACCAAGCAGTAAAGGGGAAGATTATGGTTCCCAGTCACTGGGGAACCTTTGATTTGGCAATGTTCAAATGGTCTGAGCCCATTGAACGCTATATTAAAGCGGCAGATGAATCACAAATCCAATACCTTACCCCTAAAATTGGCGAAAGAATCCTGCTCAAAGGTGAGGGAGGAAAGGAAAAATGGTGGCAAGAATATATGGGGCAGAAATAACTCTTTTGACACAGTTGAATTCCTTGACTAGAAACTAAGGGCAGCGAACAAAACAATATACGACTCACATGAAATGTCCCATTAAAAAAAGAGCCCGAGGGCCCGAACAAAAACAAGAAAGACTGGAGCAGATTATAGCTGCTGTAGGTGGCCTACTTGAAACCTGCGATTTTACCCAGATTTCTATGCAAAGGGTTGCGAAAGAAGCGGGTATAGTAAAGGGGACCCTGTATCTGTACTTTAAAACCAAAGAAGAATTGTTTTTAGAGCTGGAAACAAGGGAGCTATCTCAGTTTTTTGCCAAGATTAAAGAAGGGGTTGGGGGGATCAAAGATTCCAGTCAACTCCCGGGCCTGTTAATTTTCATCGTGGTTCAGAGGCCCTTGCTTATGAAACTACTCGCTATGGCCAATCAAGTTTTAGAACAGAATATTTCTCTAGAAAAGGCCAAAGCCTTTAAGCTGGGGGTGCATTCTGATTTGGAGCCCGTCGTTACGGCCATTACAGAAAAATGCTCTGATCTCTCCGCCCCTCAAGTTGTGAGTTATCTCGTGCACTTTATCGCTCAGGCAATAGGCCTGTGGAACCAAGCTAACCCAGCGCCGATCATCAAAGAATTATATCTTGAGGTGCCTGAGCTGGGTGCAAGCCAAATCAACTTTGAAGAGTCCCTGTTGCAGGCTTCCAAGTGGCTTCTAGCAGGTATCGCCGCCGAATAATAAATTAGTGAGTTATGGATAGATATTCCGTAGCTCCCTTTTGGAACCTATACTCAGTGGGTTTTATTTCTACTGTTAACCCCTCTTCTTTCAGTCCAGCCATAATCTCGTCCAAATGTTTCGACCTATTCCCCTCTAAATCAACAAGTGGGTAAATGCGGGTTTCAGAGGCAACCCTTGTAATCTCAGCCATCGCCTTTTGGTGAAAGTCCAAGTCTAACTGCTCTGAGTAAAGGAACAAAAAATGGCTACAAAGGCACAGGTCAAAGGATTGGTCAGAAAAGGGTAGGTCTAACACCGTGCCAGCTAGATACCTGCCTTGGGCTTTTCCCTGTTCATAGTCTTTTAGAAACTCCGCCATAGCTTGAAGACGAGTAGCTATCAAATTATCCAGACTAGCATACTGGTCCCAAATAAAATCCCCCATTGAACCCCTAATACTTAAGGCAATGTCCTCTTTGGTTTGGGCGATAGATTGCTCAATTTCAGCTTTGGTAAGCTGATAAATTGGGTCTAAGCTGGTTACCTTGCCCCCCTTGTCTGTTACTTGAGCATTAAAGGCTGCAGGCCCGCTGGCAAGATCTAAAAGTTTAGGGGGGAGAGCCTCTAAATTAAACATTTTGCAATATTCCTTTAAATTTCTACCCCAGGGGCGGACAGAATCTAATTTTATTCCCATATTTTATACTTTTTTTGAAAAGTTCCCAGAATTTTATTAACTGTAAAATCAAATGATTAGTCGGATACTAAAAAGGTTTTACAATCATTTACAACTTCTTACCCGTTGTTGATGAATTAAAGGGTTCCTGTGCTATTCTTTATCCAGACGTGAAGGTTATTGTTGGCACGTTACTTTGGTTATGGCCTCTGGTTTCCTCCCTTTTCTCTGGGGGTCATAGCTTAAAAAAAAGCAGCCTAAAAAAAATGCGGCCTTGAATTGAGGTCAAATAAAAGCTTTCGGAACAAAGTTTTTTCAAAATACTATAATGAAACCTATTTAAAGAGGATACCATGAAACGATTCATAATTATCGGACTAATACTTATTTCCACCATTGCACTTGCTTCTTGCGGCATGCACCGTTTTAAACATCATGGTGGTGGGCATGGTCAGTATATGGTCAATAAAATCTCTAGCGAATTGGATCTTACAGATGCTCAAGAAGCCGAGTTAGACGGAATTTTTGCCGAGTGGAAAACAAAAAAGATGGCCAACAAAGGCCAGCACGCTGCTCACATGGATGCATTGATTGCTGAAGTAAAAAAGGATAAGATTGATAAAACAGTAGTTGATGGCATTCACAAAGTGAAAACTGCCCATATGGCAGAGCGCAGTGAATTCTTTACTACAAAACTAATTGCCTTTCACCAAACTCTAACAGCAGACCAAAAAACAAAGTTGGCTGAAGTTCTAGGGAAGTGGAAAGCAAAGCACAATAAATATTCTGGAATGTAACCATGATTAAAGTCCTAATTCTTGACGATGATAAAGATTTAGGTGAGCTATTACAGGACTACCTCAAAGGCTTCGGCTTTGAGGTGGTTGTGTGCCATCACCCAAAAGAAGCCTTTGCCATCATAGAATCTGAAAAACCTGATTTGATGACACTTGATGTTATGATGCCAGAACAAGACGGTTTTTCTTTTTTAAAAGAACTAAGGCAAAAAAGCCCCCTGCCTGTGATTATGCTCACAGCAAGAGGCGACCTTACCGACAGAGTCGTTGGCCTAGAAATTGGCGCCGATGACTATCTGCCAAAACCATTTGAGCCTAGGGAATTGGTTGCTCGAATCCAATCCATTTTAAGGCGTGCTGCAAGTGAAGCCGAAAGGCCCAAAGGTGGCTTAGTAAAGTTTGCTGAGTTGACCGTTGATCTTTCCAAACATGAGGCCCATCTCGGTGATAAATTGCTGGATTTAACCAGTACCGAATTTGAGTTGCTAAAACTTTTTGTTGGGCACCCTGGAAAGGTTCTAAGTCGAGATGAAATTTTAAATCAAGTCTCAGGTATTGAATGGGATAGCTTTAATCGCTCCATTGATGTGCTTGTTTCTCGCTTAAGGCAAAAATTAGATGATGACCCAAAGCACCCAAGGTTTTTAAAAACTATCTGGGGCACGGGCTATCTGTTTTTAGGAATTGAAGAGTGAACATCCCCAGCCCACAACAGTGGATCGGCAATCGAAGTATATTTTTTAAAATCGTAATGGTGATCTTGATGGCGGCTATGCTGGTCAATTTTGCTGTTGGTCATGTATTTCGAGCCGTTACCAACCCCCCCCGAGCCAACTTCCACAGATTTGTTTTTGCCGTAACCAATGCTTTGATCGAAGAATTGGGAACGCCTCCGAGCTTCAAAAAAGCCATGAAGTTTGAAAAGGATTTTGGAATTCATATTTATTTTATTGGCGCAAGCCACGGTTGGTCTACCACAGGAACGATGGAGGAATTGAAAAAAATCCAGTTTCCTTACATGCGCCACAAATTGGTGAGTCACGGTAGCAACGGCGAAAGATACTTTTTAAAGATAAAAAGAGCGGAAGGCTATTATTATTTTTCCCCTGATTTTAGTTTGGATCACCCTCACTTACAGGGCTGGATTCTCTATTTGGTTCTCATGCTTTCTGCGATTTTCTTCGCTACCCTAATGCTGCTTCGTCTGATTTTTAGACAAGTGAGCGTGCTTGAAAAAGGGGTTGAAGCTGTTGCCCACGGTGATTACGAGCACGAGGTAGAGGTTCGTAGTAATGATGAACTAGGCCAGCTTTCCCATGCTTTTAATAACATGACCAAGCAAGTTCGTGGTCAATTGCATTCCAAAGAGCAACTGCTTTTAAATGTGAGCCATGAGCTGCGTAGCCCCTTGACCCGCATGCGTATTGCCTTGGAATTTCTAGATGATGAAAAAATAAAAGGAAAGATCACCAAGGATATTTTGGCCATGGATGGGATGTTAGAGGAACTTTTAGAATCGGCCCGCTTGGACTCTGAGCATGGGATTTTAAAACGACGTGAACTCTCTATAAAATCATTGCTGGTTTCTGTGATTACCGATGTGGCGGTGGATTCAAAATTAATCCAAGTGCAGATGCCTGAAGAAGAAGTTTTACTCGTCTTGGACGAAAAACGGATTCGCATTCTTTTGGGAAACCTAATTGAAAATGCCTTGAAGTATTCGAGTCCAGAAGAGCACCCCCTAAAGGTGACTTTGGAAACTGTAGAAAATAAAGTTACTATTTCCGTTACCGACTTTGGTGAGGGCATCCCTGCTGCTGATTTACCCCATATCTTTGAACCCTTTTACAGGGTGGATAAGTCAAGGAATCAAGGTACTGGTGGCTATGGGATAGGTCTTTCTCTTTGCAGTAAAATTGCCCAAGCCCACAGGGGGGATATATTTGTTGTCTCAGAAATCAAAAAGGGCACTACCTTTACCGTTGAGCTTCCTAAAGGGGCTTAACTTTAATTTTAAAAGTCACGAAAGTCGTCGTTTAAAGGAATTTTATCTTTTGGACTGACAGACTTCCCCTTTGCCATGCGGTTTCTCGTGCTCAAAGGATTTGCATCTGGGGCGGCTAGGGCCAGTGGCTTTTTAGCTGTTTGTGAGGTCGGTCTTTGTGTAGACCCGCTTTGACCACTGTGGTTTGAGCTGTGGTTTGACTGAGCCGCTTCAGGCTGCACTTGCGCCCTCTGCTTTTTTTGAGTCCCGGAGGCTCGATGTTTTACCCCCACATGCAAAGCAACTTCCCCGACCAATTCCTGTAAAATTCCAGCTTGCGAGGCCAGCTCTTCTGAGGCACTAGCCGTATTTTCAGCATTGGCTGAGTTGACTTGGGTAACCTGATCTACATCTACAATAGCCTGTGCGATTTGTTCTACACCCTTGGCTTGTTCATTGGAAGCAACGGTAATTTGGGCAACCTTATGATTGAGTTGCTCAATGCTTTCGGCTTGAATATTGGAGTTTTGGCGAATCTCAGAGATGATGGTCGCTACTTCTGTAGACTTGGTTAGAATGTTGCTCAAGATTTGGTCGCCTAAGTAAACCTGCGCTGCACCCTGTTCTGTCTTGGAGCTACTTTCTTTGATCAAGGTGGAAATTTCTTTTGCTGCTGATTTTGAGCTTTCTGCGAGCTTGCTCACTTCATCTGCCACAACAGCAAACCCCTTGCCACTTTGCCCAGCACGAGCGGCCTCAATGGCCGCATTTGTAGCCAGCATTTTAGTTTGCTGGGTGATTTCATTAATTACATCAGTAATATCCCCAATCTTGTGGGCGCTATCTGCGATTTCCCCCATGGACTGACGAATCTTTTGCATAGACTCTACACCCTGTTCCGCAGCTATCTTCGCCTCATTTGAGAGGTTAAAGGCGTTATCTGAGTTGTGGGCCGACGTCTTTACCATCTGGGCAATTTTGGTCATTTCAGCGGAAGTTTCCGTCGCTGTATCTGCATTATGTTGGGTTTGGCCTGCCAGCTCTTCAATGGCTGCCGAGGTTTGCTCAAATGCAGCTGCTTGGGTGCTAGCTCCTTGGCTGAGTTCGATAGAACTATTGGATATTTCACTTGAAGCCTGAGCCACCTCATTGGAGGCTGTATTTAGATTGGCGATCAAGCCAATTAATAGTTGGCTGATTTTACGAATAAAAATAAAAGCAAATAGGATGATCGTAATAACGCCGACGCCACTGGCAATCGCTAAAAAGTTGACCGCTAATTTCGACCTAGTTTGGATGCCACCGATAATTTCTTTTGTTTCTGCCTGCTCGTCTTTCAGAGCCGAGCCTAAGACTTGGTGGATTAGGTTTGCGTTGGTAGCCAATTGTTCGTTCACATCAAAAAGCTCCATTTCCGTTTCCATCAACAGATTAAACTGCTCATAGTAGCCATCCAGTGAGTTTTGTAACTTGGCCTGGTCTTTCTTGGCCAAACCTGAGGCTGCAATTGACTCTGTAAGGTTTGCAATGGATTGGTGTACATCATTGATGAGATTTAAATCGGCTTTCGCTAAAAAGTCTTTTTCAAAATTTCTTAATTGCTGGAATTGGGCAAATCCACCTGTAATTAACCGACCTTTGAGGTTGATTTCTAATTTCTTTAATCCTGATTTGGTTAGAGTTAGATATTTGTTCCCACGGCCCTTTCGGTATTTACTAAAGTTTTGACTTATATCTAAGGCCATTTTTTCTAGTTTTGGGCTGTCTTTTACAGATCCTGAGATTTGGCCAAGAAGATCAGAGATTGCTGTTGCCTGTCTTCTATTTCCCCTGAAACTAACAAGTCTGCTCCCTGTTCTAAGTAGAGTAATGTAAGTTGAGCTAAAATCATTGCTCGCAAAATACTGGTTTAACTTAGAAATATGCTGGTTGAATTTGCCTCGTTGCCCCGATTCTGTATTGAGGCCTTTTTTTCTGTAAAAAAGCTCCAGTTGCTCAAGGAGTGTTTCATGGGTGGCAAAATGCTTTTTAACTTCTTCGTACTTTTCTCGCTCAGAAGGTTCAACTGCGTTAATGATGGCGTCTAAAATGCGGTTTGACTCTAAGAGTAAGGTTGCAGCCTGCCTCATAAGCTCAAGATCTTGGCTTTTTGAAAACTCATACTGAAGGAGTTTCAGTGCGTAGACATGTTCATCTAATTTGCCCATGGTTGCTTCATGCTTTACCTGTGGCAGAACTTTTAGACGGTAACCACCGTCTACAAGAAGAAGCTGAGAAATGCCTGTTGCGGCAACAATAGCAAGGGTTATAATGGCAAGGGTAAATCCAAAGGATAGTTTTTGGGCAATGGTGAGTTGTTTCATTTTTGGCAAACCGACATTTTTGTTTTTTTTCGCTGGAGGCTTCCTTTGGAAGTCTCAGGGTTTTTGGCTGTAGCTATGCACTAACTGTGCATTTACTACGCATTTACTACGCACTAAAGGCCAATAGCTAGGGTTTAAGAGCCGATTCCCCGTTTTTTAGGATATTTTCTTGTATGAGTTGCTGGTAGGCTTCAGGGATAGAAGACTGGGTTAAAATTTCCAGGCCTTCGATCAAAAATTCCTTGTCTCTTGAAGGAATTAAATTTCGAACTCCCTTTTGGGTTCCCAGCTTAAAAATTTGTTCCTCATAGCGATTTGTGACAGAAAGAAAAAGTCCCTGATTTATTTTCCAATCCAAAACTTTCTCATTATAAAATAACTGAATATGGCTAGGTTTGCCGTCTTTTTGAAACCAAAAAAATATCTTTATTAAAGGTTCACCTTTGCAAGCCAAAGAAATTTGCCAAGAGCCGTTCTCTACAGGCTGGGACTTTAGGCTTTTTATTTCGTAAAATTGGTAGTGCATAAGTCGATATAATTATTGCGATATTTTTTCTAGGGGCGATTTTTATGTAAATAAAATCATAAAGTCTTGCCACCTTAATATGAAATAGTTTATTGTTATTTTACTTCACAATGACTTTTGAGTCTAGGAAAAGCAGAGGATTGAGTTTAGGCTTACTCTTTGCTTAGATGGGACTAAAATTTACAATTGTAACTGGATTTAGCACCTATTATGTCTTACGATTTATACCCTTTAAAAAAAGATTTAAGTAGAGAAGGAATCTTTTTTGAGTTTTCTGGCCCTATTTCTCAGTCTTTACTGGTTGAAATGGGAGATGTGCTGAAGCACAAAATGAAACTTGAATTAGCCAGTACGACTACTATCTTAAAGGTCTTTTCTATGGTTGTGGAGCAAGCGCAGAATATCATCCATTATTCAGCAGAGAAGTTGAGTCAAAATAAGGAGGCCTGTTCTGCATTGGGTTCAGGGATGATTGTTGTTGGTCTAGAAGGTAAAGAGTATTTTGTGATTTGTGGGAATTTAGTAGCTAATGACGATGTGCCCCATTTGATGCAAAAATTGAAGGCTGTACAGACAATGTCGAGCCTAGAGTTAAAAAAATACTACAAAGAAAAAAGAAGAGTTGCCCCTGATAAAAAAAGTAAGGGTGCTGGGCTTGGATTTATAGAAATGGCTAGAAAAGCGAGCAAACCAATTGAGTTTGCCTGTGAACCCTTTGATGACCAATTCTCGTTCTTTTCTGTTAATACTCAAGTTTAAAAAGGAAAAATGGATCAGTATAAAGTTGAAGCTACAAAATTTACTCCATTTGTATCCTTAGATGCGGAGAAAAATTTAGTAGAAATCAAAGGGGAATCCTACCCTGAAAATACTGCGGAATTTTTTTCTCCCATTGTTTCTTGGCTGCAAACCTATTTTGGCGATCCTGACAGTCAAATGTTGCAAGTCAATATGGAAATCATCTACTTTAATTCTTCCAGCTCTAAAGTCTTGATGGATATCTTTGATCTTTTTGAAGAAAAAGCGAGAGAAGGAAAAAAGGTTGTCGTTGACTGGATCTATGACCAAGAGAATGAATCTGCCTTGGAATATGGAGAGGAATTCCAAGAAGACTTAAAGGACGTAACCTTTAATTTAGTCGTTAAAGAAAGCAATTGACATCCCCCATAGGCATAGTTCAGAATTTACTCTAATTGTTTTAAAAAAGAGAGATCATGACTACTGCACAATCTGGAAATACCGTAAAAATTCACTATCATGGAACCTTAGAAGACGGAGAGGTTTTTGACTCCTCAAGGGAAAGAGAACCCTTTGAATTTACCCTTGGTGCTGGGATGGTTATTCCTGGATTTGATGATGCCGTTACAGGCATGAAGCAAGGCGATGCTAAGGATGTAAGTTTGCCTCCTGCGGAAGCTTACGGTGAATTGGTTGATGACCTTGTGATTACCCTACCTAAAGACAAGTTACCTGAAGACCTAGTACCTGAGTTGGGAATGTCTCTACAAGTAACTTTACCAGATGGGCAGCCTTTCCCCTTTCGAATTGTAGATATTCAAGAAGCAGAGTTGACCCTTGATGGTAACCACCCCTTAGCAGGTAAAACCTTAAATTTTAGCCTTGAACTCATTGAAATAGGTCAGGGTTAAGAATATGGCTGAATATATACCAGATATAATGTTTGTTATTGCCTTTCTGCTTCTCGGTGCCAAAATGTACCAAACCATCGGAATGATCAATCGGCGTACACACCAAGACCCGAAACTCAATCCTTTGCAAAAGGATCCAGTAGAACCTGAAGTTACTGAGACAGTAAAGGAAGCTCTCCCGGAACCTGCAAAAGTGGATGATTCTTCAGAAAAAGTTTAAGCACCTTGTAACTGGATCTCAAAGCATGTCCAATGGTCATCGGGGAATTCTTTTTCCCCTTGGCTCGTTACAGAAATTTCCCCTCCATAGATTGTAATAAATTTCTTCACCAAAGCCATACCGTAGCCTGTACCTACCTCCCCTTCCGTGCCTTGCCTGTGAGTATTTTTATTCACATCAAAGAGCTCATCTAAAATAACCCTTGGTAAACCAATTCCTTGGTCGGTAACTTTTATCACTACCTTGTCCCCAACTTTCTTAGCCTTAATAGCAATGTTTCCACCTGAATAGCTAAATTTAATTGCATTGGTAAGAAGGTTGTTAAAGATGGAATTGATGAGGCTGGTCTCTTCGGCAACCACATTAATATTTGGGCTTATATCCACATCAAGGATTACTCCTTTTTCCTCAATGCGTTTTGTGAGTAAGCTTCTGGAGTAAGTAATAGCAGAAAGTAAATTTACAGAGCTGAGCTGAATGATTTCTTTTTTATCTTCCAAGGCCCTCATTTTACGCACCAAGTTGATGATGTCCAAAGAGTTCTGCATGGTTTCAATGATTCTAGGGCGCAAATCGAAGAATTCTTCCGAAGTTTCTGAAATATTCGCAATTCCAATAACGCCACCATAGCTGTTTTCCAAGTCATGACATAAAATATGAAGCAGTTCCTTTCGCTCGGTGTTTTGCCTGTCGATTTTCTCTCTGGCCTTTTTAAGCTCGATTTGGTTTTTTACTCTAATTAAAAGCTCTTTGGTGTTAAAGGGTTTGGTTAAATAGTCTTCGCCCCCAGATTCAAATCCTTCTACAATATCATCAGCCCCAACCTTAGCCGTAAGGAAAATAATGGGGATATGTTTGGTATCATTGCTGTTTTTTAAGATTTTTGCAGCGGTGAAACCATCCATAATGGGCATCATCACATCCATTAGAATGAGGTCAGGCTTATCTTTTTGGGCAGCCATAATGGCGTCCTTACCATTGTTGGCAACGGCTACTTGGCAACCGTTTCTGCGTAAAATAGAGCCTAAGACTTGGATGTTCGCCATGGTATCATCAACAATGAGGATCAATGAGTCTGTTAATATCTCAATTAAGTTGTTCATTTAATCGCCTTTTTGTTGGTTGTTTTGGCAGAGTTCTTCTAGTGTTTCTAAAAGCTGAGGGAATGCCTGCAGCCTGTTTGAAAGGGAATCTACATTGAAATTACTTGCATCATTTAAACACTCTTGTGCCCAGGTCACAAAGGGAGGGTATTCCGCTTTTTGAGCCAATTCTTCCACTGTTTTGGCCAAGGATTCTAATTTGTCGATTACAAAGCTACCTTTTATCTGGTCAAATTCTGGCGCAATGTGAGTTTTTAAATTCTCTAAAAGGGATTGCAATTGTTTGTCTGTACCATGTTGGTTGACGATCTCAGGGAAAAGGCTCTGGGCTTTAAAGCTGAGGGCTATCTTTTTAGTGGGGATGAACTTATGAAGAGTAAAAATCAGTTCGTTTTTCTCTAAAGGTTCTACTAAGAGGCCATCAAATTTTGCCTCTTTACTGTGCCAAGTTTGCTCTGAGCTGTTATCAATAAAGAGTATTATCGGGATGGTTAAAGTGGATTTGTTTTTTTGAAATCGCTCTTGAAAGTTAACACAATTGGGATCTTCAACTTGGCAATCGAGTAAAATAAGTTCAGGCTCTGCGTTGAGTGCCAAGTTGCAGCCTTCATCATCATCAAGGGCGTGGAGCAAGGTTAAATTTGGGAAATCCTTTAAATAACCCTGAACTAGCTGGAAGAATTTTTCTTGGGGGCTAATAATTAAAATTCTTGCAGGTGTAAAAGCTATATTTTTAACAAAGTCATCAGTGGAGGGAAGACTATAGATCTTTTCGTTTACAACTTCTAAATCAAAAAGTTGGATAGTAAAGGTGCTGCCCTTTCCCACTTGGCTGGTTACAGAAAGCTCACCACCCATCATAGTAATTAACTTTTTACAGATGGCAAGGCCTAAGCCTGTACCACCATATTGTTTTTGTTTTTGTCCTGCGCTC
Source organism: uncultured bacterium (assembly GCA_965602905.1). Lineage (GTDB taxonomy): Bacteria > SAR324 > SAR324 > XYD2-FULL-50-16 > XYD2-FULL-50-16 > JASJGK01. The sequence continues at coordinate 80,716 of CBFCZY010000005.1, forward strand.
TGGGTGAAGGCTTCAAAGATAATTTTTTCCTGTTCTTCAGGGATGCCAATGCCAGTATCTGCAATCTTGATTTCTAAATTAACAAATTTTGGATTTTTATTTTCTTTTGTTTTTACTGTGCAGGTAATGCCGCCCTCATCGGTAAATTTCACGGCATTGCCAAGTAGATTTATGATGATCTGCCTGAGCCTGACTTCATCTATTTTGATGGTATTAGGCGTATCTGAGTCGCTAAAAATCTCGAATTTTAGATTTTTTTCTTCTAGTTTCTGAGAAAAAATCTGCCCTGCATCATTGATGATCTGCATTACATCACTGTTATCACGGTTGATTTCTAACCTGTGGGCTTCTATTTTTGAAAGATCTAGAATATCATTTATTATAGCTAATAAGGCCTTGCCGCTCGATTGGATCGAATCTAAGATCTTTACTTCTTCAGGGGTTTGAACCCGTTTTTCTAAAAGCCCAGAAAAACCCAAGATAGCATTCATTGGTGTACGGATTTCATGGCTCATGTTGGCTAGAAACTCGCTTTTACTGTTCATGGCCTTTTCTGCCATATCCTTGGCTTCGATCAAGCTTTTTTTAGCGGCTTCCCTTTTAATCCAAGAGTTTAAAAGCAGAGTTAAAATTACCAAGAGTAAGCTGAGTAACCCCAAATGGAGCGAAAGAGCACGGAAGAAAAGCCCTCGTTTAACAGAAGAAATTCCCGTTGGCACAATGCGAACGAGTAACAAAACCTCTTGACCCATGTCAGAAAAACCGAGCCTATGTTTACTTGCCAGTTGATCTAAGCTGATGGACTGAATTAAAAAGTTGCCGTGATCTGTCTCAGTATAAGAGTAATCCTCGGAACTCTTTGCTAAGCTCGGGATTAGCTCCTTCTTGGTAATGGCCTTAATAGAATCAAGAGGGAAAGTAGGGTTTCTTAGGGTTTCAGGAAGTAAGATCCACTCCCCATCTGCGGAGCTCAGAAAAACTTGAAATTCTTCAGCGTGTAAAGCTTGGTTTAACTTATTAACCATATCATTCATAAGGTAAAATAAAGCCACATGCCCCTTAGCCTTGCTTATCGTATCTTCGGTGTGCGCCGTAATGGGCAGTAAGATCCTTGGGAAATCTGTTCCTGTTTCTTTCTGGAAGGGCAGTAAAACAATACCTTCATCTTCTTCCCCTTGAGAGTAGATTTTCCCTTCTGCCTCATTTAAGAGCCTTGAGACTCGATTTAAATTGGGGTTGGAATTTCCAAGGAGTGGTTTTTTATCTTTTCCTGAAAGAATAAAAAGATCACTGTACCTCTCTCCAAATAATTGAATCCCCTGAAGAGATTTAGCGGTACTCTCGGGATTATCGGGGTCCACATGGAAGTAGGAAAGAAAAAAGGTTAGGTCCTTTAAAACTTCGACAAAGTGGCCTTCAAAGGCAGATGTACTGGCTTCAACTAGCTCAATGCCAGATTTTTTTTGTTTTATTTCCAACTCTTCCACTTCGCTTAAGAAAAAACCAAAGAAAAATAGAGTAACAATGAATGCGACAATTCCAAAGGGTACAAGAAATAGTTTACCTAGCTGGCTGCGTGAAACTTCTTCTGTTTCTGTGGGCGGGGCTAGAGGGGCAATAACCTGTTTAAACAGGTAGTAACAAATTGGCGTGGAGATGATGGTTAAAAGGCAAGCATCTAAAAGGGCCTCAATCACTGGGGATTCAACGTCTACAGCGTGGCGCAGTAGCAGCATGATACCCATTTCGATGGTGAATAGAACCCCTGCAACCTGCAAAAGTAAAATTACAAACTTTGAAAAGCTGCTGGTTCTTTGGGCGTTATGCATTATTATTGGGCTGTAATGTTGATAACTCTTTTTAAAAATCATAACATTAAAGTTTTCCCTGCGCAAAGAGTAAATGATTCGTCCTTCTTGATTCTTTCTAAATTGCAGTAAAAGTTAAATTTTGGTACTCTCAATAAAACTGGAGAGAAAGTATGACCAAAGTCTTAATTGTAGACGACAGTATGACTGTTAGAAAAATAATCCGCCGCGAGCTAGAGCCGCATGGGTTTGAAGTAGAGGAAGCCGCAAATGGAGTGGAAGCCTTAGAAAAGATACCAATTTTTGTTCCTGATATTATAACGCTCGATGTGGAAATGCCAAAAATGGATGGCTTTGAGTGTTGTCGGCTCATTCGCTTTGGTGAAGACGGGGTGCATCCTGCTGGTGAAGAGAATAGTCGCATTCCCGTTATCTTTTTTACAGCCAACGCTAACTTAGCAATGCGTACCCGAGGTTTTGAGGTGGGCGCAGATGAGTACCTTACCAAGCCACCAATCAAGGGCGAGATGCTTGCAGCGGTAAACCGGGTGCTTCATAAAACAGATAACCTTGCAGGTTTATGTGCCTTGGTTGTGGATGATTCAGCCATGATACGTAAGCTTTTGGTGAGAGTGCTATCCAGTGAAGGCTTGAATGTTCATGGTGCCCCAGGGGGAGCCGAGGCAATCGAGTTTTTAAAGACTCACGATGTTGATTTGGTCTTAACTGATTTTGTAATGCCTGAAATGGATGGGGCTGAACTATGTAAAAAGATTAGGCACGAATTGGGCTTGGTTGATTTACCTGTCATTTTTCTAACCAGTGCCTCTGATAAAGAAAGTCTGGTGGATATTTTTAAAGCAGGAGCGACAGATTACCTTGTGAAGCCCTTGGTTTCAGAAGAGTTATTTGCCCGCCTCAAGGTTCATTTGCGGGAAAAACAATTAAAATATGAGCTATACGAAAAGGTACAGGCCTTAAATGAAGCCCATAAATTAAAGGATGAATTTCTATCTATCGCCAGTCATGACCTTCGCTCACCTCTCAATGGTATTTTGGGGTTTGTGCAGTTGTTAGAGATGGAAGAAGGCCTTTCTAAAGATGTCCAAGACTATGTAGGCTATATAAAATCCTCTGGGGATTTTTTGCTGGATCTGATCAACGATCTTCTGGATTTGGGCCGTCTGCAAGCTGAGAAGGACGAACTAAAACTGGATTCTACTGATATAGTCAGTGTGATAGAAGATAGTTTTACAACCTTAGCTCACATGGCTACCCCAAAGTCGATTCATATGAGCTTCCATAATAACATCGACGGACCTGTGAATATCATAAGCGAAACCAATGCTTTGACTCGGGTGATTAATAATTTTCTTTCCAACGCTGTAAAATTTACTCCACTTAATGGCCAAGTTAAGGCGATTTTGTCTGAGGTAGATGACAAGGTGAAATTAGAAATTCAAGATTCAGGTATTGGTATTTCAGAGGAAAACATCCCTAAACTGTTTGATAAGTTTACTTCCGTCAGCCAAGCAGGCACAGAAGGGGAAAAATCTACTGGCCTAGGTCTTTCCATCACCAAAACCTTGATTGAAAAAATGAACGCAGAAATTAAAGTTACATCCCATTTGGGTTTTGGCAGTAATTTTTCTGTGACTTTTGACAAGGCATAAGTATACTTGGGGGCAACTAGAACATGGGCCTACAGATTATCAAAGGTGATATTACCACCTTAAAACTAGATGCCATTGTCAATGCCGCAAATGTAGGTTTGCTCGGTGGCAGTGGTGTTGATGGTGCGATTCACAAAGCGGCAGGCCCAGAGTTACTTGAAGCCTGCAAAAAAGTTAGCCCCTGCCCCACTGGCGAAGCCCGAATCACCGCTGGTTTTAAGCTATCCTCCAAATTTGTCATTCACACCGTTGGCCCAGTTTGGGAAGGCGGTGGCCACCAAGAAGCGGAGTTATTGGCTAGAGCCTATTCTTCCTCTTTACATGTCGCCAGCCATCACGCAATCGAACAAATAGCTTTTCCCTCTATAAGTACAGGGGCTTACGCCTTTCCTGTAGCGCTGGCCGCCCCCATTGCTTTGAAAAGCATACTAGTAGGGTTAAGCCATTTCCCCCAACTAAAACAGGTTGTTATGGTCTGCTTTGATGAGGCAACCCTGTCTGTGTATCAAGAAGCCTTAACCGAAATGATGCCTAAAAAGTAAACTTATGTTCGATTTTTCTTGCTCCCCAAGGCGTTACCTGTAAAAATAAATAAAAATTTGAGGGATAATGGAAAACAGCAATTTTTTAAACAAAGAGCAAAACCAAGCTGTGGAACACAGAAATGGTCCTTTGCTGGTTATTGCTGGCGCAGGCTCAGGCAAGACAAGGGTAATTGAATATCGAGTTTTGAACCTGATTCTAAACCGAGTGGACCCAGCGAGTATCTTACTCCTTACCTTTACTCGAAAAGCATCCCAAGAAATGTTGTCTCGAGCCGCAAAACGTGACCCTAGGTCTGCTTTGGTGGAAGGGGGAACCTTCCACGCCTTTGCTGTTAAGCTTTTAAGGCAGCATGCCCCCAGTTTGGGGATATCTAAAAGTTTTATGATTTTAGATACTTCAGACTCCCAAGAGGCGCTTCACCGCACTGCCACTAAAATGGGATTTTATGAGGGGGAACATCGCTTTCCCCAAAAATCCACCTTACAAAAAATTACCAGCGCCGCCACCAATAAGAAAAAACCAGTCTTACAACTTTTAGAGGAAGACTACCCCCATTTTATTGACGAGGCAGAAAAGATTGAGGCCCTGCGAGGCGAATTTGCTAAGTATAAACTGGAAAAAAGTTACTTTGATTATGACGATTTATTGATCTACCTCAAGGTCTTGTTAGACCAAGAGGCAGTAAGGCTGGCCGTTTCGGCGCAGTATAAATATGTGATGGTCGATGAGTACCAAGATACCAATCACTTGCAAGGCGAGATCATTGCCCTACTGGGAAAAGAACACCATAACGTTATGGCTGTAGGCGACGACGCACAGTCTATTTATGGGTTTCGAGGCGCACACCATCAGAATATTTTAAACTTCCCCAAGTTGTTTCCTGACTGCAAAGTGATCAAGCTGGAAGCCAACTACCGCAGTACCCAAGAAATTTTAAATATGGGCAACCAAGTTTTAGATAACATGGTTCATAAATTTTCTAAAACCTTGCTTTCTGCCAGCAACCGATCTGGCGATGAACCTGACTTTTATACATTTAAGGAGCCAGCGCAAGAGGCGGCTTGGATTGCAGATAAAATTGTGGAATATTGCCACGAAGGGGAATCTTTAAATGAAATGGCCGTTTTATTTCGCTCCAGTCATTTGAGCTTTCAGGTACAAACGGAATTAGCAAAAAGAAAGCTGCCCTTTGAAATGTATGGGGGCAAAAAATTTAGCGACATGGCCCATGTAAAGGATATCCTAGCTCTATTGAAGTTGGTGATCAGCCCTCACGACGAGCTAGCTTGGAACAGAATCTTAATGTTGCTACCTGGGGTGGGCCCTAAAACCGCCAGTAAAATGGTGGAAGTGATCCAGTCCAAGGGCAATCTCATTGAGGTGCATGACTATTTTAAGTCTTTTCCTGACAATAAAAAATTCAAAACAGACCTTCTGTTTGTCAGTGCAGGACTGGTAAAAGCATCTGAGCCAGATACTTTAGTCATTAGCCAATATGCCACCCTGCAAACTGCCTATGGGCCAATTTTAGAAAATAAATACGACAATTGGCACCAAAGGGCTAAGGATCTGGAAACCCTATCCCAGATAGCTGGGCGTTATGAAAAAATTGGTGTTTTGCTGGCAGACTTTGCTTTAGAACCACCTGACCGTGGGGTATTTGAGGTAAAGGGCGTTGACGCCGAAGAGGGGAAGATCTCTCTTTCTACAATCCACTCCGCCAAGGGGATGGAATGGGGCAATGTTTTTGTCATTGGCATGATCGAAGGGGTATTCCCCACAGGCTATGCTTTAAAAAGAGAAGAAACCATTGCTGAAGAAGAGCGGTTATTTTATGTCGCTGTGACAAGAGCCAAAGACAGATTGTTTTTGAGTATGTGTCACTATGGTTTTTCTGGCGGTATCACCCAATTCAATAAGGTTAGCCGTTTTGTAGAATCTATGAAACCTGCCGTAGAAGAGAATGACTTTGCAACTGACTCCTATTCAGAGGGTGATTCTTACTCAGACGATGATGCCTACTCAGGGGGCTATGTTCATAAAAAACCAAAACCCACTGAAAAAGTTAACGCCTTGACCAAAGAAGAGTTGATCAAGCGTGTTATGGGTGAGCTTTAATCTTTTTTAATTGCAGCTCACAGGTAAGTTTTAAGTTTCACTCAAATCATTGGGCGCGATTTCGCCCATCTTACCACTTTGGTAGTCTTCCACTGCTTGTTGTATTTCCTCTCTTGTATTCATCACAAAAGGCCCATGCCTAGCGATTGGCTCGTTTAAAGGCTTACCAGCTAATATCAAGAGGTCTAAAGGATCTTTGCCCAGTTGTTCTACCTCTATACTTTCCCCTTCTCCAAAACATAGGAGTCGGTCTTTAGGCGTTTGGGTTTTTTCTTTTCCAAATAGGCCAACACCAGCAAAGGGGTAGCAGGCTACAGAAAAGTTAGGATCTATGTCTAATGAGTAGCTCGCACCCTCTTCTAAATGCACATGAACATAAAGAATCGGTGTGACAGGGCTCGCTGGGCCTGTCGCCCCATTGAGTTCGCCTGCGATGACTTTAATAAATCCACCAGTGATATCGAGTTTCGGGATCTGATGAGCCAGTATGTTTTTGTAGGCAGGGGGAATCATCTTTTGTCCCATCGGTAAATTGATCCAAAGTTGAAAGCCATGCATCAGTCCACCAGACTCTTTGAAACTGGCCGGCGGTAATTCTGAATGGACTAAGCCACTGCCTGCAACCATCCACTGGGCCTCACCGCTACCCATCTGCGCCTCGTTGCCCCCTGAATCCTTGTGAATCATTTGGCCATCTATGAGGTAGGTTATGGACTCAAAACCTCGATGAGGATGGTCAGGTGCCCCGATGGCACCCCCTGGGGGCCAGACAATAGGGCCAAAATGATCAAGTAGCAAAAAAGGGTCAAATTGCAGATTTCCTGCAATGGGGAATGGCCGAGCAACGGGAAAACCACCACCTTCTAAAAGATGGGTAGATTCAATGATTTTTGTGATTTTTCTGGGGCTAGTCATGGGCTTTCTTAAACGAGTTTTCCTTCTATTCTAGACTAGATTTCAAAGAGACAAAAGGCCTTTATTTTTAGCAGGGTAAATGGTCAAGTTTTTTTATGAAATATTCTTGCCAAGACCACAAAACCAGTAAAAATAAGGCTTGACCAGAGGAGAACAGTGCAAAACTTTTTGGGGAGTAAAAAAGTCAATGAGTTTCTTGTAGACTGCTGATTTTATAGTCTATAAAATTCTGTCAAGAAACTAGGAGCAGATTTTTAAAAATTGTTTTCAACAGTTTTTGCACAGTTATGGGCAGGGTCGCTACTCTTGGGGCGTAAAGACAAATCCAGGGCGAAGTGCGGCCATAATATCTACCATCCAGCGCCGAATTCCCATGGGAATTGCCTTGTTTTTTCTCAGTTCTGCAAACTGAACATAGTAGTCACTTTGGTACTTAACGATGACCCCGTCACGGTAGGTAAATCGAATTAAAAACTCGTCAATTTCAAAGGGAACATTTGGATTTTCTCGTTTTTTTATTGTGAGAAAAAAAGAGTCCTCTGTGTCCTTTTCAGCATAAATCTGCAAATTCGGACTGGAGTGACCGCAAACCACGGTTTTTGGTGAATTTTTGCAAAGGTCATGAGAAAATTTCTCGTATTCTAAAAAGGGGATAAAATTATCAATGGGGCTTTTGCCCCAGGCTACTGGCGCTAAAATTAAAGAGACCAGCCAAATGGATACAATAGTAAGAGAAGAAATATGTGCTTTCATGAGCCTGTTATGGTTTTTTCCTTTAGCCTAAAAGTCTCTATAGCTTGGGGCAAGTAAAAAATTACTGCTTTTGAAAATAAAAAGAGAATAGAGAGCTTAGCCATTTTGGTTTAAGGAAAGGATAAGGGCCAAAGTTTGCTACTTGCCTTGCCCTGCATTACTAAGGGTAAGGCCCCAAACCCCAGTGGGGTGCGTGAAATTTATCCAGTTGGAACGATTTGAGTAGTAAGGTTTTAAGAAAAATTCTGGATCATCTTTACCAAGCAACAATAAAACCTTGCCTCAGGCGCTAGTTCCAGTTGTGCTAAGAATCCAGGTAACCACTCTAACAGGTGGCTGGTGGTAAATTGCTGGGCCTGCTCCAAATAATCGCCTTCCGCCTCTTGGATCGCCTTGACCAGCAAGAAGTAGAGAAACTCCAATTCTACGCTAATATGATCAGGGGTCTCACCTGCAAGGGGTGGTAATTGTAGCCCGCCTTTGCTGTAGATTGCTAAAACTTCGGTCTGGGTACGCCCTGCGAAAGCCTCTTCTTGGTCTAAGTAGATAGATGCATAGGGCGGAGCCACAACCTCAAAGGGGCCAAGAAAGAGTTTGGAATATAAAATAGGGAGTTGGTCGGGATCGAGTTTCCCAGCCTCACTTTGGGCCTCGGCAACGAGAGCTACCGTAACCTCATCATCCATGAGCTGGGCTGATTCGCTCAAGAGACTCCAAGCTGCAATATCGGGCAGCCTTGGCTCCCAGAAGCAATCAGCTAAAATACGGCAGCAGTTGGCCTTGGCAATGAGGCTCTGCTCGTTTGACTGTTCCAAATCAGAACTCACGGATGTAGAATACATGGGGGCCTGTTCCTTTTTCACCATTTAAAACCTTAGGCGCATATTTGGCCAAAAGCTTACTCACCTTACTCTTAGGATCATTGATGTCGCCCACTGTGCGTGCGCTTGCAGGGCAGGATTCAACGCACCAAGGTTGTTTCCCTTGGGCCAGCCTGTGGTCGCAGAGAGTGCATTTTTCAATGACCCCCTTGGGCCGAATGCCATCATAGCTGTTGGCCCTTTCTTTGTTATAATAGGGCAGGGGCTTGCGAACCTTTTCGGTAATCTCGGCACCGCTGGCGGTACATCCTTCAATGAGGGCTACCTCCTCTTCATATTCTTGGTGTGGGCGTTTCTCATTAAAGTATATTGCGCCATAGGGGCAAGCCAACTGGCAGGCCTTGCAACCGATGCAAAGATCGGGATCATGTAAAGTGAGCCCGTTATCCGCCTTATGCATCGCTTGTGTAGGGCAAGCCTTCACGCAAGGCGCATTTTCACAGTGGTTGCAAAGCGTGGGAATGTATTTGTAGTGAACATTTGGAAATTGCCCACTGGTTTCAATGATGTGATTGGACCAATGCATATCCACAGGAACATTATTCTCATTTTTACAGGCAATGTCGCAGGCACTACAGCCCACACATCGATGTAGATCAATCACCATGGCTAGTCGTTCTGGTTTCATGTCATCTCCTATAGCTTGATAATCTTCACACGGGTTACACCACCATGCCTTGCGGTACTACCGCTAAGTCGGTCGTAATCAGCAGGAAGAATATCATTATTATTCCCACCTCGAGGCACTTGGGTTTTAAAGTCCTTGGCTGCAATACTGCCGTAAGCCCAGTGGCCCTGACCATAACACTTCGCTACAGTCCCAGGTCGCACCCCTTCCCAAACTTTAATATTGGCTCGCATTTTTCCCGTAGGGGAAGAGATTTCTACAGGGTCTCCGTTTTTAAAGCCCAATTGAGTAGCATCAATGGCATTTATTTTTAAAACATCATCCCAGTTTTCATCACCGGGGTCAGAGTTTTTATGGGCATGATACCAACTGCAATTGGCACTGCGGCCCTCTCGGTTGAGCCTGCTGCGGTGTTCAAAAAAGATGAAGGGGTAGTCTTTTTCATCACCCCAACGGAAGGGTTCTTCATAGTGGGGCACAAAGGCCAGATCCCCTTGCGCCAAATATTTTGTGGATTTGAGAACTTCATCAATGGAAACATGATGTTTTTTGGCGTGTTTACCTAAGGCTTTTTTAAGAGTCTCAGAGTAGAACTCAAATTTATGGGTTTCTGTCTTAAAATGGCCCCGCTTTTTACCATATTCAAAGCGTTTTGTGTTCCAAACACCGACCTTTCTAAAGGCCTCCCAACCTTTAATGGCATCACCATATTTCCCATGGTCTTTATGGGAGGAGTCCCATAGGGGCTGGGTGTAAAACTTGAGAGCATTTTCTGTGAATTCACGGGCCGTTGTTGGCTCCTTGCCTGTGACAAGATCCTTAAAGCTCTCCTTGTAATACCTGAGAAGGTTATCAAAACCCTTTTCGGCCAGTTTTTCGGCCAACATCCAAGGGACCTCGCTTTCATCCATCCGAACATCCCACATGGATTCCATTACAGGCTCGTTTAAAGAAACATAACCATGGAGGTTCTGCTTGGATTTAACATAACCCAATTTTTCAAAGAGGTGATGGGCCGCAGGCAATACCAGATCTGCATAGTGGCTCATCTCAGCTGCATGGGTGGTGAGGTGGGCAAAGAAAGGCAATTTAGTTAGGGCCTTTTCCCAGCGGTCGGTTTGGGAACAGGAAAAGGCGAAATTAGACCAGTAAGAAATCAGTACTTTGATCTCGTAAGGGTCTTCTGCCAGCATGGCATCAGCGGCCCTATTGGTCACTACGCCACCACCGGATTTCCCTTTTTTCAAAGCGGGGAATTCTAAAGTGCCCCGCTGGTCGATTTTCTTTTTTTTGCTGTTCTTCTTGGCCATTTCATCTTGGTAAGCTTTGTAGCTCGGCGTTTTATTGCCGGGGATCTTGGTTTTTTGAACCGTGCCCCCAATATGATCTACTGCCCCGACCAATCCATTTAACGCATGGGCGGCCATGGCGGAGTATCCACCCCTGACTTGCATGGCAGTTCCAGGTGAGACCCAGCTAATGGCCCGAGGGGCAGCTTGGGCAAAACCCACTGCCACTCGTTTGATTTGTTCGGTGGGGATGCCTGTGCGTGATGAAGCCCACTCTGGTGATTTATCTTTTAATTCTAGATTCCACCATTTGACTAAACCATGGCTTTGAATCTCGTTGAAGCTGGACTCTTCAACCTCTTGGCCCTCTTTAAAAAGGTTGATTCCCTTTTTAAAATCGCCAACAAACTCTCGACTCCAAAGGCCTTGAACCAAGATCTCATGGGCAAGGGCAACAGCCAATGCTCCATCTTCCCCAGGTACGATGGGCAACCATTCATCCGCTTTGGCAGCCGTAACAGAAAGCCTAGGGTCGATAATGGCAACCGTTGCTTGGTCCATAACCTCGCCCCAAACAGAAATGGCATGGGGTACTTGTCGGTTAGAAGAGAGGGGGTCGGCACCCCAACCTAAGACATAATTGGTATGTTCTAAGTCGTAATCACGGTAATCCCAGAAGCCTTCCGTATAAAAGGAACCGAATTTTTCAGCTTCTGCACAAATGGCAGAATGGCTGATCCCATTGGGGCTGCCGAAGACTTTGGGCAAGCAAGAATAAATGAGATCACGCATGTAGGTGTAGCGACCCCTAAAGACGGCAAACTTATGGGTTTCATCTGTTGCACGCAACTCCATCATTTTTGTGGCTAAGATTTCCATTGCTTCATCCCAACTGATGGGGACAAATTTAGGGTCTTGGTCACGCCCTTTTTTGGGGTTGGTTCGCTTCATGGGGGTTTTGATGCGGTCGGGGTCATAAACCTGCTGCAAGGCCATGTGTGGACGAGGGCAGATCACCCCGTGATTGCCTGCGCAATGGGGGTTGCCTCTCAGTTTGATGGCTCTGCCATCTTGCATTTGCACCTGTACCGAGCACCAAGTGGTGCAGCCTTGGCAGGTGGTAGAACGCCAAAACTCGTCGCTGGCAACTTTGGCAGATTCGGCCTGTAAGGTCCGCATTAGTGGCCCTTGCGTACCGCTTAGGATCAAGCCTGAGGCAGTACCATACTGAATGAATTCTCTTCTTGTGAATCTCATGATGCCCCCTAACCTAATGACATAATAAGCGGTGCCGCTTGACCGCCTAGGACAATACCTAAACGAATCACAAAGCCACCGACTAAAATTAAACCACTTGTAAGAACAATACTGTTAACTTCGGCTGTAGCGCCAACTTGGACCCGAAATAGGATGAAATAGACGCCCATCATTAAAGGCAGAATCAAGCCTAAACCGATGCCTAACCCCCAAAATAGGGCGGCATAGGTGGCATTGGCAGCGGCCATTGCCATCTGGTCGGCAGCGTCACCCTGTTTTAGAGCGATATACCAAATCAAGAAAATAAAAGCTTGGGCAAATAGGGCCGCCCCGAGCAGGTTTCGCACCTCATGCATTTCATCTAAAAAGGGTTGGAGGTCATCGCCTGCAAGCCTGCCTAGGTTGCGACTTTTCCAAAGATGAACAATCAATGTGACTGCAATGCCTGTAGTAATTAAACTCAGCATAGAGGCTAAAACAGTGGAGCCTGTGCTCCAAAGTGCACGGACCTCAAGGCTAGATAGTAAAAGACCATGATAGGCACCAACGCCTAGGGCAAAGGGACTTAAGGCCCAGCCTAAAATCCTACGGTCGTAAGCTCGGTCCTCCTCAGACCACCATTTTGCATAGATTAATGCGCCTATAACAAAAATGGTCTGGAGCCATCCACCCCACCAAATGACTGAGTCAGGTGAGTAGGATAAAAAGAGGAGGTAAAAGGAATAGGGCCTACCCATCTCACTGAGGAGAAAGAGCAAACCAACAATAACTAAAGCAGGGCTTAATTGCGCCGCCGTACGGCAAAGGGCTTTGTATTTACCCTTAAAATGCCAGTCGGCAACTACGGAAAAGAGGAAGGTGCCTACACCCATTCCCCCAAAAAACAAATCGGCCGCCACACGCCAATCCCACGCGGGCATCGGTTGGATATTAAATATAACTTCCATCGTGCCTCTTATACATAAAAGGTTTTTCTTTATTGTAGACCAGATGGAAGGAAATTTCTATTAATTATTAAGCGCCTTAGTAGATTATATTATAGCTATAATTAGATTTAGTGGGTTTGATCTCGAATCACCAAGCTACTAGTCAGTAGCCTGCTCAAATTAATCTAAGTAATTTTACGCAAAGGCTGAGAAGTTCTTTGAAGGAACTCTTAAGTCTCAATTTCTTTAGGGCATTGAGTGGAGGTGTTTTGAAGGAAGCTGTGGCGGTATTAATCGTCGTCTCCGCCGTCGCCATCACTTTCGAGCCACTTAGCGCCATGGCATTTGTAGCATGAGGATGCATTCCCCCCTGTTAAGGTAGCACCGTGGCAAGGTTCGCAGCGGCCCACGGGGCTTTCTTTAAGTGGGTCGTGGAGGTAGCCGTCTTCACTGTCTGTATGGTTGCTGGTTACCCCGCCTTCACCTGTCCAGCGTGACACATGGCACTTATAGCAAGAGGCAGCTGTTCCGCCCTTTAAATCAGCACCGTGACAAGTTCCGCAGACAGCGGCAGCTTGGTACAGGCTAGTGTGGTGATAGCTCCCTTGCATGTTCACACTGTGGCTCTTAGATGTAGTACCACCTCCTGTATTCCAAATGTCAGTATGGCAGGATGTGCAAGAAGGAACTACAGTATTGCCTGTTAAATCAGCCCCATGGCAAGTGGAATCACTGCAACTGGCTGTAGGCGTAAAAAGCCCAACGCCGTGGTCTTTCCCCATGACTGTTTTAGTATGGATGGGAGAACCAAATTTTTCTGAAGCAGCATTGGTATTGCTCAATTCTTCTTGGGTTATGAGTTTGCATCCTTGCAGAGCAAAAATCAAAAAAGAAAAAAGTAAAACTCGAAGCATCTATCCACCATTTTAAATTCGACTTTATTTTACATCATTTCAAATCTAAAAATCAAGATTGTGAATGAAATTTAATAAGAGTGGGATTGTTTTTTTAAGATAGACAGTGATTTTAAAGGCTTAAGCCTTGGGATCTGGCCCAGATTAGGGCTGTTTAGAACTAAAAATCGCAAGAGTTTTAAAAAAACTCAGGACAAGGGACGATGTCTTGATGAATTTTAGTTTTATGCAAACCCCAGTCTTTGCGAACTAGATCATAGCGACCCTTTCTGCAGGCGTATTCGGTTCTGCGGTTTAGGTTAGGGGACTTGTCTGCGCCAACTCTGATTGGCGTTCCATATTTGTTCAGCCATAGCAATTTACGTTTCGTAAGGGCGCTGACTTCAGGCTGGATATTTTTAATAGGCCTTTTTTGGGCAAATAGGCTTTGCGAAAAAAGGAAAAAGAATAAAAGGATAAGGACTTTAGCCCCAGAACATTTGTAGGCCATGCCATAACTCTTCATCAAAGGAATCGGAAAACTGGCAACCCACTTTTATCTGGTCACCGACGCTATGCACCCCACGAATTTCCAATTTTAATTCTAGTAGAATAGTGTCTGGTTGGAAGGGATCTGTGATGCCAGCCTGCACATCGCCAACTTCTTCAAAGTCTTCGCCTGCAATAAAGCTTAAGCCACCCTTGGAGTAGTCAAAAAGTTTGTAATTTTTTCTTCCAGAGGCAGTGATAATTGAGATCATCCCGTCTGCTTTTACTCTTTCAAAATTCCTAGAGATTGTAGTGGCATTTGACTGTGCTGTCTCTGCTTCCTCTTCTTCTGTTAGGAGGGTGACTAAAACCTCTGTCCCCTCTTCAATATTAGGGTTTTTTCCAGAAATAATAATTTCGCCTTTTTCGAACTTTCCTTTTACTGTAAGCATGCTAAATTACCTAAAATGTTTTATTAAACTTAAAGGGCTTTGCCCCTAAGATCAAGAGATTTGAATGCCTTTATTTGAGTATTCCTGCAGTAAATGCAGCCATAATTTTACAGAATTACGTAAAATTTCTGAAAAAGATGACGATATAATGTGCCCTAGTTGAGGTACTAGCAAGGCTAAACGGAGCATTTCAACTTTTAGTTTTGGTGGCGCAAAAATGTCTTCTAACGACACAGGTTGCGCAAAATTAGGCGGGTGCCCAAATGCCAGCAAGGCTTGCACAGAAGGCGGGTAGCTTGTTTATGAGCCTTTAATATCCATTTTTAAAAGGCTTAAGGCTCAATAAATTATTCAGCAGGTTTTTCTGAACCTGGTTTAGGTCGAAGGTTCGATCTTTGAGCAACCATTCGGATTAGTTCAACGCTAATCTTGGTGCCCAATTTCTTAATCTTAATTAGCTGGTCATCTACAATTTTTGCGTGGTGGCCATCGTGGCAATAGCGCCTGATCCAGTTGTTACACTGTTCTGAGCTATCTAAAGATACTTCCCCATCCTGGGCAAATGCTGGCGTAATGCTTAGCATTGATGCAGAAAGAAGTATGAGCAAAGTCCGTTTCATTAGTTTCTCCAAGTTAGGGCTTCGTGTGCGGAATTAATATTATTGTTCACAAAGACAATGCAAAAAAGTTGCCAAAACAACGGCTATTGCGTTTAATCCAGTAAACAGTAAAACCTTTTGAGTGTAATTCAGACGGGGTTTCCCCAATAAGAAGCTAAAAAAAGGCAGATTAATTTTGACTCCCTTTAATTCGGGCTGAGGAGGCAAAGGGCAATTTCGAAAAGCCTAGTGGTAGCTAGGCTTTTTAATTTTTTTTACTGCTGCTGTGAAGGCTGTGCAGTTGGTCTTGTACCTTGAGCAACCATTCTAATGCGCTGCAAAGTAATAGGTAACCCTCTTTTTTTGATCTCTAAAAGCTTATTGTCAACAAGCTGGGCATGGTTTCCAGATTCACAATAGTGTCTTGCCCAGTTATTACACTGTTCAAAGATATCTAAAGTAACCCCTTCTTGGGCCATTGCTGATGGTGTGGCAAATGTAATGCCTGCTAGTAGAGTGAGCAAAGTCCGTTTCATTTATATCTCCTGCTTAAGGTCGCCGGTTTGCTATGTAGTTTTTTATATGGTTAATAATGCAAAAAAGTTGCCAAAGTAAATTTTGTTGTGTTTTTACTTTATTTAACCATATGGCAGGCGACAAAATGCCCCTCTGAGACTTCTCTAAAAAGGGGGGCAATTGTACTACACTCTTCATCAGCAAGGGGGCACCGAGGGTGAAAATTGCAGCCTCTAGGCAGGTGGATGGGGCTGGGGATTTCACCTGAAATAGCATTGAAATTTGTTTTTTGAGTTGGATCTGCTTTGGGAACGGCGCTGAGCAGTGCTTTTGTATAGGGATGTTGTGGGGTGGATTGGACCCTCTCTTTGCTTGCTTTTTCGACAATTTCGCCGAGGTACATTACAGCAATTTCATGGGAAATAAAAAAGATTACATGGATATCATGGGCGATAAATATATAACTCAGGCCCAGTTCATCTTGCAGATCTTTCATTAAATTTAAAATCTGCGCTTGGATTGAAACATCCAAAGCACTGACAGGCTCATCTGCAATAATTAGTTTTGGATTTAAAGCCAAGGCTCTGGCTATTCCAATCCGCTGCCTCTGCCCGCCACTAAATTCGTGAGGGTATTGGTGCTTGATTTTATTAGATAGGCCAACCAAATCCAAGAGGTGGTCCAGTCTTTTTTGCTGTTCAACTTTACTCAAAGAGCGATTGATAACCAAGGGTTCCAGTATAATATCTTCAACCGACATGCGAGAGTTTAAAGAATCGGCAGGGTCTTGAAAGACCATTTGCATGTTGGTTCGAGTTTCTAAAAGCTCTTGGTGGTTGAGGCCGGTCAGTTCTTTTGAATCAAACAGGATACTGCCAGCATCGGGTTCAATCAGGCGCATTACCAAACGGCCCAAAGTCGACTTACCACTGCCCGACTCGCCAACTAAGCCCAAAGTTTGTTGGTTTTGGACCTCTAGACTCACATCACTCACTGCATGAACATAATCTTTGGTCTGGAGAAAGATGCCACTTTTAATAGGAAACTTTTTAACAAGGCCTTGAACCTTTAGTAGAGGTTTATTTTGGTTCATCTGCCCTCTTCTGGGAAAAAACAGGCTACTTTGTGTTCTGAATTTGACGGTGCCCAGCTGCAAACTTCAAGAGGTGGTTTATTTTCCAGACAATGTTCCGCAGCCTTAGGGCAACGATTGTGGAAGGGGCAACCCTTGGGGAAATTGCCAATCGTAGGCACAAGTCCCTCAATGGTGCTCAGTCTTTTTGTATTGTTATCTGTGAGGCTTTGGATGGAAGACATTAAACCACGGGTGTAGGGATGCTGCGGATTTTTAAAAAGGTCTTGAACCCTCGCTTCCTCGACAATGCAGCCGCCATACATAACCAATACACGGTCGCAAACCTGTGCTACTACTCCCAAGTCGTGGGTTATGAAAATCATACCCATGCCCCTTTCTTTGCGTAAATCGTCTAAAAGACCCAAGATCTGTGCCTGTATCGTTACATCTAAAGCCGTTGTCGGCTCATCGGCAATTAGAATTTCAGGGTCGCCTGTCAGGGCCATAGCGATCATAATTCGCTGTTTCATTCCCCCTGAAAGTTGATGTGGAAAGGATTTCAGCCGACTAAGGCCGTCTGAGATACCTACTTTATCTAGCAAGGCCAAGGCTTTGTTGTTGGCCTCCTTTTGGCATATTCCTCTGTATACCATCGCTTCTGTAAGCTGTACTCCGATCGGTAACACTGGATTTAAAGAAGTCATTGGGTCCTGGAAAATCATTGCGAGCTTGGTGCCTCGGTAGGGCCTAAAGTCTTCAGCTGATAGGGCTAACAAGTCGGTGCCTTCATATAGAATCTCACCTGAGGTGATTTTTCCTGTGGGGCCAGGGATCAAACGCATTAAAGAAAGACTAGTCACAGTTTTTCCACAGCCAGATTCCCCAATGATGCCCAAAGATTCACCTTTGTTTACATGGAAAGAAATATTCTGCACCACTGGTTGCCACTGGTCTTTGATTTTGAAGCTTGTTTGTAGATTTTTTATGTAAAGCAACTTATAATTTCTCTAAAAGTTATTCCCAAAGGTTTCCTATGTCTGATTTGACCCACCAACTAGACGAGTTTATGAATAAAGCGCTTTCGGAAAAAGTTTTCCCTGGTGCAGCCGTCCTCTTCGCACAGAATAGCGAGATTATAATCAACAAAGCCTATGGTGTCATTAGCCAAGATGACCAAAGCCCAGTTACTGACAATCATTACTACGATTTGGCAAGTATTTCTAAGCCTGTCGTTACAGCTACATGCTTGTTGCACTTGGTTGGAGAAGGTGACCTCTTTTTACAGCAAAGACTGGTTGAATTTTTCCCTAGCTTTGACCGTGAGGGCACAAAACGCTTAACTTTGATGGATTTGGCTACCCATAGATCTGGCTTTGCCCCCACCTTACCCCTTTTTGAGCCTGATTTTGACTCTGAAGTTGCCTTAAAAAAATTACTGGAAATTTCTCCTATAGTCGAACCTAATAGTAAGGTGATCTATTCCTGTTTGAACTATTTGCTTTTGTCCCAAGTGATCAAAAAGGTGACGGGAAGCTCGGTGCAAGATTTTTTCTTAGAAAAAATCCTAAATCCCCTGCAAGTTGAAGAATTAACGTTCAAGCCAAATTCTGAATTGTCTATTCCTACGGTTTTCTGCGAACACAGAAAAAAATTGCTGCAAGGTGAAGTTCATGATGAAAACTCAGGGGTTTTTGGCCCCAATGGTGGGAATTCTGGTTTATTTGGTACGGCCTTGGGGCTTTATAAGTTTATCTCGAAGTTTTTTGATAATTCCCCTTACATAAGGCCTGAGCTCTTGACGGCGCAATTGAGGAATTTATTTCTACAAAATCACAACCCTGATTCTTTACTCCCTAGGGCAATTGGCTGGGATATTCGCAATGACATTGGCTACCAAAGTGCAGGAGACTTGATGCCAGAGGGAAGTCTGGGGCATTTGGGATTTACAGGTACATCTTGCTGGTTCCATCCAAAGGAAGGTTTAGCCGTAATTTTATTGACCAACCGAATTAACTTTGGTCAGGATGCAACTCAAGAAAAAATTAGGCAATTCCGTCCTAAATTCCACAATTTACTCCTCAGCCACCTTTAATGTCTTCCGAATATAGCAAACAACTCTCCGATTTACGGGCACTCGCCCACAGACAGCCAAAGAATGCTTCCGTCCAGTTGGAATTAGGCCAGTGCTTATTTGAGATGGGTAAGGCCTCAGATGCCTTAGAACACTTTGAGCAAGCCAGACTTTTAAAACCTAATTTAGCAGAGCCCTATTTGATGGTTGGCCTTTGTATGCAAGGTTTAAAACGTCACGGTGAAGCTGTGCAAGAATTTTTACATGCTGTGGAAATTGAGCCTAAAAACCTTGAGGCCTGGTCGGCCTTGGGAACCATTGAGATGGAAAGAGAGCGGCCCATCCAAGCTGTTACAGCATGGAACGAGGTTTGTAATTTAAGCCCTGATTTTAAGGGTGGCTGGGTCAACAAAGGCCTCTGTTATTATGAGTTAAAAGATCTAAGTAACGCTCAAAAAAGCTTTGAAGAAGCCTTAAAAATCGAGCGCGATGCCCAAACCTTAGAGTATCTAGGCCTTTCCCTGTCGGGTCAGCATCATTTTAGTGAGGCCCAAGAGGTTTACCAAGAAGCCTTGGTTTTGGATGATTCCGCAGCCAGCATATGGTGTAATTTTGGCAATTGTCTTTCTTCTATGCAGCTTTTTAAAGATGCCGAACAGGCTTTTAAAAAAGCTTTAGAGCTTGAGCCTAATAATGCAGACTTCCTTTTTAATTTAGGGGAGTTCTTGTTTTTTTATGCCTCTAAGGCAGAAGCCTTAGGCCCTCTCCAAGCGGCATGGAAGATCAACCCTACAGACAAAGAAGTTTTATTACTCTTGGCCAAGTCCTTAGAGGAAAATTACCCTACAGAGGCTATGGCCGCCTTTGAGAGCTTGATTAATTTGGGAGTGAACAGTCCACAGGTGGTTTTACCCCTTGCGAAGTTATATGAAATTAATAACTCTCCCGATAAAGAGCAGGAAATTCGTAATATCTACGCTAAAAGTAACCCCTACGATATGGAAAATAATTATTCCATCGCTAAGCTCAAACTCAAACAGGGAAAGCCAGAAGCAGCCTTTAAACTAATGAAAAAGTGCTTGAGTATCTCAGGTTCTGACTACACAACTTGGTTCAAGCTTTCTCAGTCTTTTCGCTTAGAAGAAAAGCTGGCAGAAGAATTTGAATGCCTAGAACAAGCCATTAAAGGCAAGGCTGATTTTTTAGAGGCTTGGCGCAGGCTTGGCCAAATTGGCTTTGAAGGGGGATTTGTAACCAACTCCTTAGCTTATTTTGCAAAAGCAGGCGAGGTTTTATCAGGTGATTTTCAGCTTTTGCACCCTGTTTATAAAAAATTGCTGGAAATGGAGGACCATAAAAATGCCTTCCCTCTTTTGGTGCATCTTTTTGATCTTTGTCACCTATCGCCAAGTTTGTGGTTTGCAATCATCAGCGAAACTAGAAAATCACAAGCATTGGGGCCAATGGTTACATTTGTGACGTCTAAAATTTTAGATCTCCCCCCCCAAATAGAGTGGGTTCGAAGTTTTGGGCCAATCTTCCAGATGATGGGATTTAACTCAGAAGCTGAGAAAATCTACACAAACTATTTGGAGCAGGTGGAATGCCACCCCGAAGTCAGTGAGCTTTTAGGGCTTCATTATCTCGCCCAAGAGTCTTTGAGTCCTGCCAAAAAGTGCATCAATAAAGCCTTAAAAAAATACCCAAAACACTATGGTTTGCTCAACTCTATGGCGGAATACCATCATAAAAAGCATGAATGGAAAAAAGGGAATGAGGTTTTAGATCTAGCACTCTCAACTGGACTGGATGACGTTAGAGTTTATTGTAATCTAGGGATTCTTAGCCTCGCTCGGAAAAATTATGACGAGGCCAAGACACACCTTGAGGAGGCTCTAGAGATAAACCCAGAGCATTCTAAGAGTAACCAGACCCTAGGCCTTGTCTTTTTGAAATCAGATGATTTGATCACTGCAAAAAGATACTTAGAGAAAGCCCTTGGCCTAGATTTGAAAGACCCTAAAACTTTAAGGTATTTGGCTGAGATTTTTGAGCAGGAAGAGAATGAAGAGAAGGCTAAAAAGCTGCTTTTAAAGTCTCTAGTGATCAATAAAAAAGACCCTGAAACTTGGGCGCAACTGGCTGGTATTTTCACCAAGCTTGGTGAAAATGAAAAAGCTCAGTCTGCCAGAGAAGAGGCTTTGAAGTTAAACCCCAAAAAAGCCAAAAAAAATAAGAAAAGCAAAAAATCTAATTAGTAGCTCGGCTTTTAGTAGCTCACCTTGTATTCTTGGGTTTCGCAATTGGCCTTGTGCAGACTATTATAATAGTCCACTTGGTTCACTAACTCTTTGCACGACTCTGACTCCACTACTGAAGTTCTGTGACTGGTGATGACAGATAAACTGGAAACCACTACTCCTGTAGCCACAATTTCGTCTCTCACAGCCTTTAAGTAGGTTATGGCAGCGCTAGCTTCGGCTGCGGTAGAAACAACCAAGGGGAAGCTTGCAGCATAGGTTGTGTAGTCTGAACCATTCACCTTAATACCTAAAATTTCCACAGATGATGTAACCTTTGGGTCATCTGCTACCAAAGCACCAAAAACGGCACAACCATCAGGTGTCGGGCTTACCAAACAGCCCCGTTTCATTTGAATGTGTAGGCTACCATTGGCAACCTCGTTGGTGTTAAAAAAGCGCTCTGAAAAACCAAAATAGACAGCCGAGCCTGCATGGCTACCAATTCCAATATCACGTACAGTACTGGGCTTGGTTCTGAGGCCCACGGCTACAATTTGGAAATGCTTAGAGTTTACTGGAGGCAACTCAATTACCAATGAATCTTCTGCAATGGGAAGGTGGTAAATAGTGAAATAGTTTTCTGAGTTGCGTAAATCTTTTCCAAAAATATCCGTTAAAATACCGCTTTTAATAAGATCATGCGTCCAAGGGCTATTCACATCTTCAGCAGCTAATGTGCCGACGACCAAAGCTTGGATTTGGCTATCAACGCCTTCGCCTGCGACAATGGATGCGTTTGGGCCTATGCCCATCTGCTTTTTTATTGCGGCAACATCAATGGTAACCTTAACTGTCGGTTCGGGGTTATCATTCCCGCAGGAGGCCAAAAAGCTAAGGGCTACAAAGCTTAAGGACATCAGTATAATTTTACTTGTTAATTTCATTAGAAATCCCTCGCAAAGGTAACACCATAGAATCTACGGTCGTAGGGTATTTTATTTGAAAGACTTAAGACGTAACTAGCGTTTCCTGTGATTCTCCAGCTGGGGGTAAATTGCCAGTGGGTGAGTACACTTAGTTCCATGGGAATATCTACGTGGGCAGTTCCCAAAGGGGTAGTGGTTCGTAGCGGATTATCAGGGTACATGCGATATTCCGATTCAAAACCTAAATCCATTTCTACTTTGGGGTTGAGTCTTCTTGTCCAATGCAAATCAGCGCCTAAATAGCTGTGAGAAAAACTAGTCACGCCTTCGTTTCTTGTGCCGAGAGTAAAGAGACTATTGTAACTATATTTGTAGTCTCGACTGATCAATTTATAGTCCCACTGTAAATTTAAATCAATGCCATCAGTTAGAAGAGGACTAGCAAAATCAATATACTGGATATTACCTTTCATAAGGACAAATTGCTTTTGCCCATATTGATTTAGACTAGTAAAACGTAACCCTGTGGAAAAAAGGTGGTTCATAGAATAGTCATAACCAGCTTTATTCTCATCTTTAAATTGGTAGCCGAGCAACCAGTCTTGGCCTCCACCTAAGTCTTGGCTGCGGTTGGCAGCAAGATAGAATCGATCAATGGCAAGATCGGGATGATACTTGTTGTATCTAGTATTAAAGATCCCCAATTCGCCCTCAAAACCCAAGTACTCCCACAGGGCAGCGACATTTACTAAACTGCGTACCGCATCTTGGTGGTTATTTTTGGTTACACCTTCATAGGTTCCAGAACTCATATCCAAGCTTGGGTTATCATCTTGGTGGGCACCAACAGCCACTTTGTAGCCTTTAACTTTAGGGATTAAAATATCTTTTATGAGAGCCATTCCCTTTAAGGTAACATCGTACTGCTGCTTTGTTGTGGCTCCCTGTTGGTCTGTCACTTCAACGGCAATTAGGTTAGCCCCAGGGTTGAGTTGCAAACGAACAAATAAAGTAAAGCGTCTTTGCCCCTTGTCTATTTTTTGATCTTTCCCATTGATCACAACGGAGCGGATCGGCCGATCGGCGGAAAAGAAAAATGCTGTTTGCAGTTGCTGGCTCGTTGTTTCACTCAAATGAGACAAACCAATAGCTTTAATTTTCGGGTCTGCAGCAAAGGCCACTTGACCAAAGAAGAAGCAAACAACAAATAAGAGGAGTCCTTTTTTAATCATTGTTTATTTCTCAAAGGTAATTTGAATTTCCATAACATTATCAATGCGTCTGCTCTTTAAATCTTCAAGATTTGCCAGAGGTAAAAGTGGAGCATCATCCATTCTTTTTCCAGCGACACTATCTATTTGATCGATTTTTATAGGGGTATAAATACTCATTTCAGTTAAGTTCAGGTTGGAACTCACCCTCACTTGTTTTAGCTCAGGGAGCCGCTTACTATCGACGAGTTTCAGTTTAGCAAGCTTGTCTATAGGCCAGAGACTGAGAGGTGATTCAAACCAATCTGGGGAATCTAAGGTGAAGTTCGGCCCCAGTATTTCTGCTGTGGTAGCTTGTTTTGATTCCAGTTCGCCGGCATAAAAGGCAATTTCACCCAATTCGATAGATTCATCGTCTCCATTGATTGCGCTTAGCTCACCTTCACCCTTTTCTAAAATAAACCCTAAGGTTTCCCCCGTAACGCTGATATAACCTATTGTTTCTTCTTCTAGGTTCACTTCGCCTAGGGGGCTATTGATATTTACTTCTGCTGTTCCAGTAGTAATCTTAGCTTGACCATAAATAAGGTTGATTGAGCCAGATTCGACCCCGTTCCAAGGGGAGATTAAAATAACAGAAGAACCACCTAAAATCATGGTTGCTCCCGCTCCTAAGTCAATTTGCACCTCTGAAGTAGGCCCCAAGATAATAAAATCGCCAAAGCCAAGATTTGCTGTTTTATTGGGTTTTAAATTCCATTTGCCTTGAGTTTGAATCTGGTAATTTCCTTTCGTTAAACTAGCTTTTAAACTGCCTTCGCTGAAGGCCGTGCCTGCAAAAAATAGCATAAAAAGGAGAGCTGTTGTTAGCTTTTTCATTGTACGCTCACTGAAAAGTGCAAGGTTTTGCCACCGTAGGTTGCCGTTACTGTAGTAATGCCTGCTGAGTGGGCCACAACGAATCCTTTGGTGCCCACTCTATTAGATACAGAGGCAATTTCAGGGTTGCTCGAAGTCCACCTTGCATTGGTAGTAGCATCATAAGTTATTGGCGTAGAGGTTGTGGCATTCACGCTCAACTGCGACGTTTTATTCACAGCCAAAACAACCCCTGTTAAATTTGTGCTGTGGGCTAGGCTGGAAATGCTTGTAACATGTGTGATCGTTGCTGTGGGTGCCGTTGGCATAGTGCCTACCTTTGAAACCCATGTACCTGTAATTGTAGCGCTCCCTGTTTCTTGGCAACGGATATGTCCACTTTTCCCAGGGCTATTGTCTACCTGGGCCGCAGTTTCACTGGAGCTTGTCCAAGTAACATCTTCGGTTATGTCGGCCGTTCCACCTGCGTAGGTTGCAGTATAGGTTAATTGGGCTTCATCACCGTGCAAGCAGTAGATTGTAGTGTTATTCAAGGCCACAGAAGTGGGGGCTGTGTTTGGCTCTGTTACCGAAGCCGTAGCAGAGAGGGTGCCTAAGGTTGCTGTTATGGTTGCTGTTCCTGCCGTGGCAATGGGGTAGAGAGTACCTTTATGTAAATCTTGGTTGCTGACAATTACATTTGCTGTATTGCTGCTTGTCCAGTTGACCATTTCCGTTACGTCTTGTGTCGTGCCGTTGGCAAAGGTGGCAATTGCAGAAAGCTTCACATTACTCCACAGGGGTACTTGCGAAGTCGTTGGTGAAATAGCAAGTGAGCTAATGCTTGAGGCTGGCGATGCGACTACACTGGTTCGTTTGGTTGCATACTGGCCCTTCACGTAAAAGTTACTGGTGCTAGAAACCGTGTTTCTACCTCGGTAGCCCAAATCGTTTCTTAGGTTACCCGTAGCAGTTGCGCTAAAATCTTCACCCCAATAGGTAGATAGGTCTGTTACATCAAAGCTATAACCATTGCTATTGGAATCTGTATAGTAGGCTTCCATGTAATATTGGTTCATATAGCCTGTGCTGGAGCCTGATGCTGGGTGGAGGTTGATTCCGCCAAAGGTAAAGGCTTCAACCAAAGTCGACCTAGTGTTAGATAAAATAGTGCTCGGTGTTGTTGGGTCGTGGGTGAAAGATGCTGTTATGGTCACATTTCCTGTGCCCAGCGCCGTAAATAATCCTGGTTGGATCTCGCCGCTATCAACCGTAGCAACCGTAGCTTCACTCGTGCTCCAATTGGCCTGGTCTGTTACATCTACCAGAAGAGTTTGAGTCGTTGATAGGGTAAAGAGAGCTACCGCTTTTAAGGGCTGCTGCAACCCTTTGGGGAAGGGCTTCACCAAAGGTGAAATATGAAGACTGGTAAAGGTTCCTGCATCTACGGTCAAGGTAGAGTTGCCTGAGGTCACGCCTTCAAAAGTCGCCGTCACAACTGCCGTACCTGCGGCAAGCGTGTAAGCTTTGCCCCGAGTTCCCTTAGCGTTGCTAATTCTTGCCGTGGCAACAGTACCACTGGCCCAAAGGGCTTGGTCCGTTACATCCAGATTGTAAGTTGTGCTGCCGTTACTGTAGGTGGCAATGGCCGTAAACTGGCTATTGACCCCAATCACTGAGGAGGGGTCTACAGGGAAAACCTGAATGGAAGATAGGCTATATCCATTCAATCCCGTCCAAGTAAAGGTGGAAGAAACACGGCCCAAAGTTGCGGTGATCGTTGCGGAACCCGTTGCAATCTGTTTGACCAACCCTGGGTTATCGGGGTCGTTGCTCACAATCACTTTAGCCGTATCAGAACTAGACCAATTCACATGCTTGGTAATGTCTTGGCTAAAGGCGCCAACAGGGCTAGAAAAACGCCCAATGGCCTTGATCGTCGGTGTCTGGCTGGTTGTGTTTACGCTAGGAGCAATGATCTGAATTTCATTTAAAGTTTCTAAGTGGGAACGGACATTTAAATTAGCATAACCAATGATAGCGCTATTGGGTAAATTTGCAGAAATGGCCACGGTTCTGGTGATGTTACTGGGGTAATGGGTTGGGGAAACCAAACCTTTACAGGCCAATGCGTTGCAGATTGTAGCTATATTCGAATCAGGGCTAGACCATTCCACTTGGTGGGTCAGGTCGTGATAAAAGATCTGAGTCCCTTTTGTATAAACGCCATAGGCCTTTAAATTCATCCCTAGACCAACGGCTACCTCAGGGTTTTTCGGCGAGATCATAATTCTTGTAAGGGTGGCCGTTTCAATAATCAAATTCGAAGAGGTATAGGTTGTACCGCTGTAAGAGGGAAGCACAGTTACACCTGTCGTTGTCGAACTTGCTGTTGCTTGACCAATATAGGTAGCATCGTTGCTGATGGTTGCTGTCGTGGCGCCAGTGGTCCAAGTAGTATCTGCGGTGATTTCTTGGACAGTGCTATCACTAAGGTACATAATCCCTTGGTATGGGGTGATGTCACCTACGGCCCTTTGAGACTGAAAGGGAAAGGCCTCCATTTTTAGGGTGCCTGTTGAAACGGTTGCAGATGTCAAAGTTAAGGTTGAGCTTGCCGTTTTGCCTGAAAGGCTGGCGGTGATGGCTGTTGTGCCTGCTGCTATATTTGAGGTCAAACCTGCGTTGCTACCGTTTGCTTCAACAACTGCGGTCCCTGTCGTTCCGCTTGTCCAAGTGGCGTACTGGGTCACCTCTGATTTGGTGCCGTCAGTAAAAAAGGCAAAGGCCTTAAATTTAGTTGTTGGGGTCACTACTAAGGCAAGGCTTGGGTTTGTTGGGTAAACCTCAAGTCGGGATAAAGTCGACGCTGTAACAGTTAAGGCTTTGCTGCCAATAACGCCATCCAAAATGGCAGAAATATTAGAGCTACCATGGGACACTGTTAAGACTAACCCTTTGGTTTGATCATCATTAACTGTGGCAATATAGGGTTTTTCGCTAATCCAACTGGCTGTACTGGTAATATCTTTTGTAACCCCATCGCTGTATAACGCCGTTGCCGAATATTGCTGGCTTGCAGGGTTGGTAATGCTGGCTGAGGCGGCAGAAACAGTAATAGAAACAATGCGCACAGAAGTAACATAAGTGGCGGCAGTCCTTGCTTTTTGTTTCACCTTGCAGCTTCCCATAGCAAAGCTAAAGGTTAAAGCTACAAGGGCAAGAGTCCAAAATTTAAATTTGTTTCTGTTCATTTTTATGAGATTCTTCATTATTCCAATAGGGACTATGAATTTAAATTAAGGGAACCTTCCCTTAATATACAAAGCTTATTATCATCAAAGCGAACCACCGTACTGGGGTCGCCACCTTTTGTTTCCCCTCCATCAAAGTAGAGGTCCACTGTTTCACCGAGTTCTGCAAAAACCTCTTCAATCTTGGTTTTTGGAACTTGGCCTGTCTTGTTTGCACTGGTTCCCACAAGGGGAACTTGGGCCAAGGCGATTAGTCCTTGTGCACCTCTATTTGTATCTTGGCGAAAACCAACTTCTGGCCCCGTCAGGTTTAAATTTTTTGCTAGGGGGTTTTTGCTCTCCCCTGTTGGGCCGTCTAGCTTTTCTGTTAGCCCTGCGACCAAGGTCAAAGGGCCTGGCCAATATTCCTGCAGCAACTCCCTGGCGGCTTTGCTTTGCTTTAGAGTATAGTCTTTAAACATTTCCAAGCCCGATACCAAAACCAACAAGGGTTTATTTTCTTGTCGGCCTTTAATGGTATAAATTTTCTCTACTGCTTTTTCGTCAGTAGCCTTGCATCCTAGAGCGTAATAGCTGGCTGTGGGGTACACAAAAACTAAACCTTCCTTTTGAAAAAGAGAGGCAACCTCTTTTTCCTCTTCAAGGCCTAGCGGCAAAGTATAAAATTGACTCAATTACCACACCACAACCGTTGTAGTAATTTCCTTTGTGCCTAGTTTAGCTGTAATGGTCACTTGCCCCGAGGTTTTGCCCCAAACTAAACCCTTTTCACCAGGCTTATTGGAAACTGTGGCAATAGTGGAATCAGAACTTGTCCAAACCACTTCTTCTGATACTTCCTGGCTAGAGTTATTACTGCTGGTGTTTGTATAAAGCCCTGTCGCTGTAAGCTGTATCGAATACTTTTGGAATATAGTCGGATTCTGTGGGCTTAAAGTTAAGCTTCCTAAGGTTCTAGCCTCAAGGGTGATTGTTGTTGTGGCTGCCGTTACTGTGTAAAGATCCCAGTCGGCCTCAACGGTAGTTGTGCCTGCAGCTAGGGGGGAAAGTAACCCGTGGCTACCAACTTGGTTGCTGATGAGGCCTGTGGCCACAGTTCCCGTTCTCCAAGTTACCTCTTCGGTTATGTCTTGACTGGTATTATCAGAGAAAATTCCCATTGCTTTAAACTGTTGTTTCACCCCTGTGCCGTAAGTGCCAGCAGTAGGAGTAATTTCGATGCTCGTCATGGTAGCTGGTGCACGAACCGTAAGAGTACTACTGTTAGACACAATTGAGCCTAAGGTAGCGCTAATGGCGGTTGTTCCTGCAGCCAAACCGTAGGCCTTGCCAGTTTCAGTAGGGCTGTTGCTAATCTCTGCTGTGGCTACAGTGCCACTGTGCCAGACTACATTTTCAGTGATATCTCTAACAGAGTCGTCACTGTAGGTTCCGTAAGCTTTATATTGTTTGCTTGTTGCATCAACAATGGAGGCAACAGCGGGGCTAATGGAGATGGAACTTAAGGTTAAACTATCTGTTGTTAAGCTCGTGCTTCCAGTAACAGCACCTAAAAAGGCCTTCAGTGGAATGGTGCCAGCTTCACGGTAAGCGGCTCGGCCTGCTTCAGCCCCTAAACTCGAAATTGGCAGCCCTGTTTTGGTAAGGCCTGTGTATTGACTTTGCCAAATCACCGATGGGGTTAAGTCAAAGCTGGAAATGCTCCCTCCATTGGAATAAGAGCCTGTGGCAAAGAGTTGTAAATTTTCACCTGCTGACAGAGTGCCATATTCAGGGGTTAATAAAATACTGCTTAGGCTGTAGGCATGAACTGTCACGGTAGTGGTTGCGCTTTGGGCAACAGCAGCGCTGTCTTCCCAGTAAGCTGTGACAATTGTACTTCCAGCTTTTAAGGCTTTACCCCAACCTCGATTTCCCTGTCTATTGTCTACCTGGAAAACGGTCGGGTCTGTGGCAACCCACGTTACTCGCTCGGTTAAGTCTTCTTCAAGGTAAGAGGTTGTACTCTTGTACATGATCCCATTGGCGTGGAGTTGTATATCAGCCCCTAAAGGAACCGATGGGTTACCAGGAGTAATGCCAATGGCATTAAAAGCGTAAGTAGCTGCAACTCGTGTAGTGAAAGCAGTTGTCCCTGTTACTGTACCCAGTGTTGCTGTAATTGTGGTTGGCCCGCCAGCAGTGGAGCCCGCTGTTGCCAGTCCTTTAGAACCTTCGGCATTGGAAACATTAACCACAGCGGAAAGAGCTGTTGTGTTTGGCGTCCAGTTGACGGCCTTGGTAATGTCTACAACCTTGTAAACGGAATCCTTTAGGTATAATCCATAGGCATGAAGTTGACGATTCACAACAGGTGCATTCACTGGGTCTTGCGGCCAGACATGCACAGAACTTAATGCCCAAGTAGAAGGTAGAGCATTGAGAGTTGTTTTGCCGTAGACCCCATCGAGTTTAGCAGTAATGGAGACATCCCCAGTACTATAGAGGGATAAACGACCCTTATCGTCTGCGGCGTTTGAAACTTCTGCCAAGGTGGTATCTGTAACAGCCCAAAATACGGAATCTGTTACATCAGACATGTAATAATTGGTGCCGTCACTGTAAATTCCCTTTGCTCGAACTCGGTCAACTGAGCCACTAACAATAGGTTGGTCTGTAGGCGTTACTTCAATTTGGGTTAAGCTGTAGCTGCTATCTAAAACTGTGACTGTTATGCTTTTGGTTATAGCAACATTGGGCCCGCCCGCTGTAATGGTTACAGAGCCTGCTTTAATGGCAGTTATTTTCCCTTTACAAGCAGCTGAATTACAGACGATTGCAACGGTAGAATCACTAGAAACCCAAGTGGCCTCATTGGTGAGGTCTTGGTTTGAAAAAACAGTGCCATTGCTATAAATGCCTTCTGCCGTAAGCTGCATCTTGGCACCAACGCCCATCACAGCAACTGCTGGTTGGACTTGGATGCTGGAAAGAGCATGGGCGCTTAAAACAGAGACAATAGTTGTATCTGTAACGCCACCAGATGTAATGGTAATGGTTGGTGTTCCAGTGGCAACGGCTGTTGATTTTCCCTTTTGGGAGTTACTTGCCGTGGCTAAGGCGGAGCTACTGGTTGCCCAAAGGGCAGAAGCCGTTACATCTTGTACGGAGTTGTCAGATAAAATAGCTGTCGCTGTTAGGGGGGTAATGGTTGAAGTGGCAGCATCAGGTAGTTTTGGGGTGACGCTGACACTGCTTACCGTTGCCGAAGTTAAGGTCATGGTACTGGCGTCACTGAAACTGGTAGTGCCATCTGTATTGGCAGTACCTGTATAGGTAGCTGTAACGGCAGTTGTTCCCGCTGCAACTGCGCTGACTAATCCTTTTGAATTATAGGCATTGGATACTAAAGCAGTGGCTGCGGTGCCGCTAGTCCAAGTTGCATAGTCCGTTAGATCAACTGTTTTGCCATCTCTGTAAATTCCTGTCGCTTTAAATTGAATATCGTTTGTTACAGCTAGTGCATAGCTCGGGGTATGAGGGGTAACATCAACAGCAATTAGATCTTCATCATTCACTTCTAAGGTCGTTGAGCCTGAAACGCCAGCATAGGTAGCATTGATAACTACGTTACCGGGGCCATAAGTAATAACCGTTCCAATAGGGAAATCAGCATCTCCAGTAACGGTAATGATCTTGGCGTTGCCAGAGGTAATGCTCCATGTGGCCGAATCGGTTAGGGCTGGGTTGCCACCACCTACCCCTGTGGCTGTATATTTCACTATAGTACCTGAGGGCACTTTGGTTTCACTTGCCGACAAGGAAATAGAGGATAGAGCATCGCTCGCCGTGCTGCTTGTTTTGCAAGCAGAAAGCCCTAAGACCGCAAGGACAATTAGGAGCCATTGCCAGCTTTTTTTGTATTTCATTAGGGAGTTCATTTTATACCTCATCATTTTTAATTGGATACGGTGAATGTTACTGTTGCAGTTTGAGCACCGTGGGTAACGGTTATACTTGCTGAACCTGCTGCAATGAAGGTGATTAAACCTGAGTTAAGTGGGTCATTGTTGACCATAATTATGCTTTCATCAGAGGAAGACCAAACAGCCTCCTTGGTGACATCTAAGCTCCCATTATCACTAAAAACAGCAGTTGCACCCAGTTGTAGACTGGTATTTACTGTGCCTGTTGTAGTCGATGTGTCTAGTGAGACAGAGCTAATTGTTGTAGAATTTACAGTCAAAGTACTTGTACCGTTAACCCCGCCGTAAGAGGCGTAAAGGGTAGCAGTACCAGCACCAATGCCTAGAACTTTGCCTTTATGATATTTTCTGTTTTCAGGCTCGGCAATGCTGGTGTCAGGAATGTACCAAGTTACAAAGTCTGTAATATCACGAGTTGAGCCGTTACTAAAAACAGCCGTTGCCGTAAAATGTTTGCTATAACCATTTGCAAAGGTTGCAACAGGTGGGTCCACTTCAATGGAACTCAAGGTAATTGCAGATACAGTCAAGGCTGTAGTGCCTGAAACAGTGCCCATGGTCGCTTTTATTGTCGCTGAACCTGTGGTCAAGGTCTTGGCCTTTCCTTTTGTTGTGCTTTCGTTGCTGACTAATGCTATTGTCTTATATTGGTTATCCCAAAGTACAGAATCTGTTAAATCGAATGTAGAACCATCAGAGTAGTAACCTGTGGCTCTGTATTGGATTTCCATGTCTGTAGGTAAGGTCCGATTAGCGGGAGTTACATCAATGCTAGATAGGGTTCTTGTCGCCTGACCAATATTCACTCGCCCAGCCGTGCCTCCATAAGTCGCCCCAACTCGGCCTGTGCTACTGCCAATTTTTTTAACCAGTGCCAATTCTTCTCGGTCTAAAATTTCTAAGGCAGAAGTCTCTAGAGAATACCATGTTGCCGTATCTGAAATATCTCTTTTGTACCC
Source organism: uncultured bacterium (assembly GCA_965602905.1). GTDB lineage: Bacteria > SAR324 > SAR324 > XYD2-FULL-50-16 > XYD2-FULL-50-16 > JASJGK01. The sequence goes on from CBFCZY010000005.1 coordinate 113,021, forward strand.
ATTGGAATCAATCACTGTAGCAAAAAGCTTTTGGATGCCCCCAAGAGGTACATTTGGCTCATTTGGAGTTATCTCTAATTTGCTCAATGTGCCTGAGGATACTGTTACTGTTGAGGTATTGGCCTTTGTTCCTAAAGTTGCCGCCGCATGGGAGGCCGTTACGACAGTGCTGCCTGTTGCAAGAGTTTTAACTAAGCCCGCATATAGGGTTTCGATCGTCGCCGTTGCTGTTGTGCCACTTGACCAAGTGTTAAGGCTTACTTGAGAAACATCTGCAATATAGTACCCAGTGCCATCTGTAACATGGCCCCAAGCTTTGAAGCGAATTTGATCACCTACAACCAAATTAGGGTCTAAGGGGGATATGTTCACTGCGTTGTAGGTCGGGGTTGCCGCAATTGTTAGGGTAGAAGTGGCGGAAAGACTTCCATGAGTCGCTGTAACTACCGCTGTTGAAGAAGATGTAACGCCCAAAGCCCAAACCCCTTTTTTAGGGGCTGTCGTTAAGGATAAAGATGCATTTGCATTGCTAATGGACCAACTGACAAGGTGGCTGATATCTTTCGTCACATCGTTAGGGTAAATGCCTGTAGCCTTGATTTGCACAGGGAGATCAATGAAAAGGTTACTTGTTGTAGGTGTAATCTCTATGCTTTGCAATCCACTTGCTGCGACGGTTAAGGTATCTGTGCCTTGGCTACCGTAAACATCGGCAGTAATGGTGGTTGTTCCGGCACTAATGGGGCTAACAAAACCTCGTTTTCCTGTTGCGTTGCTCACTGAAGCAACGGTAGTGCTACTACTGCTCCAAGTTGCAAGTTCACTTACGTCTTGTGTGTCGCCATTGCTTAAGGTTGCTGTGGCTGTATAACTGATGTCATTATCGGCGGTAATACTATTGTCTGCCGTAGCGACAGTAACCGAGCTAGCCGTAACGGCAGTGATAGGGATGTTTTTACCGACAGTGCTATAGGTAACAGAAAGATTTACTGATCCCACGGCATTGATGGTAACAAAGCCTTTTGCAGTGTCACTAAAGGAGGCTATGCTAGTGTTGCTGCTGGTATAGGTAGCTGTGCTGCTTAAGTCTGCTGTCGTTGTATCCTTGTAGGTGGCAATCACCTGCAGTTGTGCCGTTTGCCCAACCAACATGGTGCCTGTAGCTAAGCTTACAGTTAAGTAGGCAATGGGCTCATTGCTGGTTGTATTTTTTGCTTTTCTGCACGAGGCAATTTGAAAAGAAATTAAAACAGCAAGTAAAATTTGTAGGGCTTTTTTCATAGAAAAACTATAGCTCATCTCCACCTCCATTGCAAGGTTGCGTTCCATCCTAGATGCTGTGGGGTGGGGCGGATAGCGAAGGTTGGCAGATTGTTATTTGCTGCGGCAAATCCTGCTCCCCAGAGGTCGTCATAGATCCACCATGCTTCTAAACCTAGGGCCAATAAAGTGACTACATCATACATTGTAGCTCGGTTTAAGGCCGTTTCAATTTTAGCGTCATTTTCGCTAATTTGCGCCGCTTGAGCGCTAAATTGATCTGTACTTGTCATGTTTTGGTAACCTGCTTCTAGTTCAATATTGTCGTCAGCCAACTGGTCAGCTTCATTTTGGGCTGATTGCGCTTGGTACATACTCACCAACGCCAAAGTACCAGTGCCTGCATGCTTCCAAAATCCTTGGGGTAGACTGTCGCCCCAGACGGATTCGCCATCATCTTCATCTATAAAAATGTTATAAGCTTCCCAAGTGACACCGACCATAAAGAGGGCATCATAGACGTTATTTTTTTGCTCTGAGCTAGATAATTTCGATTTAGATGCAGTAACTTTTGCGTCAATGGTGCCAATTTCCCCAGTGGAACTGGCGGTTGAGTAGCTAGCCATTAAGGTGTCATAATTTTCTGATTCGGCAGCGTAGTTCACTCGCTCGGCGTAAGAAAACAAAGCACTTGTAGCTGTCAGGGCCAAGGCTGGCAAATGGCGGTAAATCTTTCTTTCTGTGTCTGGGCTGATCAGACGGTCCTCCCCTAGGCTTGGGTCCCCTGCAAAGGTGGAAAGGCCATCACCGATAGAAAAGCTATAGCTGGAAGTAACTTCGTTGTTTGTCGAGTTATGGTCTGGGCTGCCTTTTGCCAGCAGCAGTTTCGCCTTAAGCTTGTATTGGCCAGGCGCAATGTCTAGGGGGATGGAAAAATTCTCTTCAAAATCTTCATCATCTTTACCGCCTAGCCCTATTAGTGCTGTTTTACTGTCCAAAGCAATTTCAGTTCCAGAGTCATCCACTAGGCTGTAAGCAACTTCAAAAGCTTCTGATTCATTTTGCCCAAAGTTATTGACGATAAATTCTTGCTCTACCTTGTCCCCAGCCTTTAGGGCCTTTTTACTTGGGCGACCGTCAAACTCCAGTCCTAAGTCCATCCCAATAGCCGCTAGATTTAAAGCTAAAGAGGTTTCGGAACTGTTATTGTCTGTGTTGGATTCGCTACCCTTGCTCATCTTTACTTGGGCAACCAATTTATATTTACCTGGCGATAAGTCAGGAAGCGAAAAGCTTTTGTTCAATGTAGGGGCGGAAGTCCTGCTGAGTATCCCTTTAAACTTCTCTGTAGGGATGATTTCTTTACGGCTGCCTCTTTCGCTTTCGATATAGTAAGCGACTTCATAGCTTGAACTTTTGGCAGCACCCGTGTTTTTGATTTTTAAGGAGAAATCAATATTGCTACCAGCGTAGGTCTGGATATCGGCAAACTGAGCAAATTTCATATCTAAATCAGGCATGGGCTCAGAGACTTCCATGTCAAAATTACTAGATAGCTTGTTGTTTTTTAAAGTCCATTCACCAATGGTTTCAATTTGTTCTACGTTGGCAATGATACGGTATTTTCCTGCTGGGATATTCTCAGGCAGGGTCAATTTTTTCTGAAATACAAAGGGCTCTTCTCCTGCCTTCATTGCGAGAAAGCGATCTTGCTCTTTGATTTCAAAGTTCATGTTGGCATCATTTTGTAAAATGTAGTTCACATTGTATTCACTACTGGGCTTACGGCCGATGTTTGAAACTTGAAAGGTCACATAGATATCTTGGCCTGGCTGCAATCCTTTAAATTTAAAAGGATTTTTGAAAATGATGGCAAGGTCACTCAACCCGTCTTTTCTAAGCTTTTCTATTTTTTTAAGTAATTCATTTAAAAACTTCTCATTTGCTGCGACCCCTGTTTGATCTGCAACCTCTAAGGTTTCTGTCTCAGGCAACGCCTTATAGCGAGCTAGAGCGTCTTGAATACTTGGAATTTCAGGGCTAAAAGGCATTACCTTCGCTAAGGCATCGAGGTTCTTTAACTGGTTATCTTTTTCGATGTCCATATCTGCTTGGGTAACAAAGTGCTCTTTGGCCTGATTGTATTGCTGTAATCCCTGTCGTGATAGACCCAGATAGTACTCAATCATGGGGAATTCAGGGCTCAAGGTGGAAAGAGATTGGAAGGCGCTTAGGGCCTCCTTAAACTTTTTCTTTTTGAGTAGAGCGATACCTAATTTACTAAATTCATTGGCTAAAAAGGCTTCTTCCGATTGACTGGAAAGTGTAGTCGCCCCTTTTGTTGTCTTGGTCTTTAATTCTTGGTTTAATGCAACCCTAGCGGATAAGGAAATTCGGCCAAGGCTCGCTGTTAAAACATTTAAAGCGGCAGCATCATTTCCCTGCTCTACAAAGACTTTAGACAGAGACAGAGAAAGGTTTAAGTTTGCAGGTTCCTCTTCTAACTGGTCGCTTAAAGCCCCAGCAATGGCGTCAGACTGGCCTTGGGCCACAAACATAGCGATCATCTGGTCACGTTGCGCGAGATCCATTGCCTTTAGAGACTTGGCTTGGTTTAGCCCCTGCGCCGCTGCTACTTCTGAATCTGCAATATCTAATTTTAATGCACCTGTCGGTTGAATTTGGTCAAAGTCACCGAGCTTCAAACCGATCAATAATTCTGCAAGAGGGACGTCTGCTGATTTGGGCTGAACTGGTGTAGCGGAAGCTAGAATACTCGGTCGCCCTTCTCCACCCTTGGTAAAGGCAAATAGCTTGTAGTAGTAAGTTACTGTATTTTTAAGTTTAAGGTGCTCAAACCCAGGTTCGACATTACGGATGATTTCCCACTCCTTAATGCTTTTGCTTTTGTCTGTCGTCCATTTCAGGTTATAGCCTTCTGCTTTTTTTTCTTTGTCCCAAGTTAATGTGACTTTAGAATCTCCAGAGACGGCCTCTACAGGGGGAGCCTTTGGGGGTCGTGGATTGGGCATAACGGAAACTTCATCGCTCCATTCGCCTTCTCCTTGGGCATTTACAGCGACAATAGCATAGTAGTAGTTTTTGCCATTGTTTAAATTTTTGTGAATATGGTTGGCCCCAATGCCTTCAACTTTTGTTGAGTTCGCAGCAGATAACCCAGGTCGTTTCGACCAATAAAGATTGTAGCTTTTGGCGCCTTGGATTTTTGTAAAATTGATTAGGGCTTTTTTATTTCCACTTAAAGCGAACACAATAGGGGCTGGGAGCTTAGTAAATACATAGCTTCCTGAAATAGTAACCAGCTTTCCATTAATCCAAACCCCGACACCCTTGATGCTGTCGCCTCTTCCGCCTTTTAGGGCCTTTTTGCTAAAATCAATATCTTGGTTTTTTCCAGACTCACTATCCCTTAAAGTAACAGACTTTTTCCCTTTAAAAAAACTCATTGTCAAATTTTGATAGTTGGAACTTTTATCTATAAAGGTTTTAAAAGAGCTTCCATAAATCTTGAGTTCCATCTCTTTAAAGGGGGATCTTAAAAAGAAAGAGGCAGGTAAGGAAAAGGAAAAATCAATAGAAGATTTTGCTGGTACATCGGGGAGGGTAACACCTCGCCAGCGCTTATTCTTGCCACCACGTAAGGTTAAAATAGCGCCTAGTTTTGCTTCCTTTTTACCCTTGTTGTGGATAGTAAAAAAGAATTCAAAGTCTTGGTTATCCTCATTGTAATTGACCTGTAAAGGCGAAGTGGAAACAGTTGCTTTTAAAGCTGCTTCCGCTTTAGAGACCTGAAAAATAAGGGGGCTGAGGCATAGGCTAAGTAAGAGGAGGCTAGGCGCAAGGAGCTTATGCCTGATTAAGGCCATCCACTTTACATAAGGAAGTAATTTATTTCTTAGTCCCCGTCCCATTTTGGCAGTTGGTTCCTCTTTTTAAAAATTTCCAGCTCTACCCAAGCTGGATTTGGTTATCCTTTTTCAGTCAATCTAAACACTAAATCCCAATCAGCTGGTGGAGGCTCGGCAATGAACTTCTTACAGCGATCAATATAGGTAATAGAAGGTCCGTCTGTGGGGATTATTTTAAGTGCCTTTTCAAATTCTGTAATTGCACCTGCAAAGTCTAGGTTTTTATACCGATCCATTCCTTTTAAATACTGTGGAACTAAATCAGCCATGCGGCCAGTAGTCATTCCCTTTTTTTCAATCAAATCGTAGACAGTGATAGGCTGGTCTTTCCCTACAACAGTAAGGGTATCTAATACTCTAACGTCAATGGCTTCTTTTGCCTGGGCATAGGTAAACTCACTGATCATAGTGTAGTTTTTATAAAACTTATTTGCCCCTTCTAAGCGAGCGGCTAAATTTACAGCATCGCCCATCATTGTGTAGTCCATTCTAGACTGGCTACCCATGTTCCCTACAACCATTGGCCCAGAGTTTACACCCATACGGACATTCAACTCAGGTCGCCCTTCTTCGGCTAACTTTTTGCGGATCTCAACCATGCGATTTTGCATCTCAACCGTAGCGTGACAGGATTGGATTGCGTGGTCAGGCTGGTCTAGCGGTGCGCCCCAGAATGCAATGATAGCGTCACCTTCAAACTTATCAATGGTACCGTTGTAGTTTGAAATGATGTTACACATCTCAGTAAGGTACTCATTTAGTAACTGTACTAATTCTTCTGGTGTTAAGGACTCACTGATTGTAGAAAACCCAGCTACATCAGAGAAGTAGGCTGTCATTTCTCTACGCTCCCCACCAAGGGAGAGTAAATCGGGGTTATCTACTAAAGCACCAACCACATCAGGAGATAGGTACTGGCTAAAAGCGCCTGTAATAAAACTTTTTTGTTTTCTCTCTTGGATAAAGAGATAAACATTGATCATGATGAAACCAAAAAGCCCAGCCAAGAGGGTGTAGCTCATGGAGTAGACTAGGTCATAATGGATGTAGGCCCAGGTGGTGTAAAAGAAGTAGCTGCTAAGGACGAATATCGCTGCAAGGTAGCGAAAAATAGGCTCTACAATAAAATGTAAGGCTATCAATAACACCATAAATAAAAGCAGTAAGACCATTTCCTGAGAACTAGTAGCGCTCTTTAGGGCGCCATTTTTAAAGATGGTTGCAACTTCATCAGCCATAACCTCAACACCGTAGACTTCGCCTACAATAGTATCGAATATATCGTGGCTTACCTCACTGGTATCACCGATAAAGATGATCTTTCCTTCAACTCGGGCTTTTAACTCTTCAATTTCATCTTCCTCTTCAAGGTCTAACTCTAAAAGCTCCATGCCTTGAATCCCAACTTCTGGGGCTCTGTGTAGGAAGGGTCTTTCAGGGTCAATTTCGTAAGTAGGGAAATCAGTTCTAAAGTCGCCAAATTGATCTAAAATCAAGGAGTAAGGCCCAATGGTTAATATCCCATTTTCAATAGTAGGTTCGACTCCCAGGTACATGGCTACTGCTGCCACTGAGGCAGGCCATTCTTTGTATTTTGCTGCAGCTTCAGGGTATATCCGTAAGCGGTTTAGCATGCTGCCGCTTTTTGCGTGATTGGAATAGGCTGTAACTGTTGCCTCAGTAATCTTAGGGGTTGGCAGGTTAATGCCTGAAATTTGGCCCTTTTGGATGGCTAGCATGGAGACAAAAATATTGTTTCCAGCGGCTTTTATTTTAGCTGCAATGACTGGGTCTTCGCCATAAGAGCTGGAAAAGTCCATGAGCATATCCACCATAACCACCTTAGCGCCTGCAAGGCGAAGGTTCTCAACCATGATGCCTACATCGGCTCGTCTAAGTGGAAAACTGCCATATTCTTTAAAAAAATCTTCATCAAGGTAAGCGATGCCCACTTTGTCTGCGGGGAATTTATTTGTCTCAGGGTCCCCCTGGGTCATGCGCAAGATGTGTCTGATCGAAAGGGTCTGGTTTTCAATAGTAGAAAACAGCTCCAATTTCTCAGCAGGGATCATCAATAAAAAAACCAGGATTGTGGCAATGATGTCATATCGTTTTAGGGCTTGCAGCATTTTGGGGTCCTAATAAAAATTTACATGAGTAAAGTTGATTACTCTTCATGAATTTTATAACAATAAATGGGGGCAAATGGCAAGGTTGGATTTGTGTTTAACAGGGTAGTAAAAATGCAAATCTAAGACGCAGTTGGCTTTAGAAAAGGTAGTAAAAAACAGGGATGTTTGTGTTAGGCAAGGAAACAAAAGGCGGGCAAAAAAAAAGGGATGCTAAGGCATCCCTTTTTTCTTTAAACAGTTGGGCAATTATTTTATTTTCAATTTAGAAAAGAAAAGTAATTGTTTAAAAAAAGCGTGAATAATCAGCCAAAGGCGTTGTCTGGCGAGAATTCACTCTTTTATGTTTGTTACTCTAATAACTGTGCTTTGTATTCTTCAAGCTCAGTCTTGTAAGTTTTATTTAGCTTTAACTTCTTGTAAACTCGAAATAGGTAAGGTGCCATTTCGATTTCATCAGGATTTTCTTTTAAATACTGACGATACTGGGTCATAGCTGCAACATATAGGTTTTGGTCTTCGTAGTAGTTACCAAGCATAAAACCATTGTCTGGGTATTCTGCTTTTAGGGCTGAGACAGACTCTTGTACTTGCTTAGAGTTATCTTCATCTAACCAAGTAAGGCTACGGTCTTCTTTTTTGCCACGCTTTTTAAAGGGCTTCATTCCTAAGACTTTTTTGCTGCCCTTGTAGACATCAATCTTATAAATTTTAGTTCCTTGAAAAGGCTTGATCTTAGCTTTTACTACTGTATCTTTTCCAGCTGGAACATCGTAAGTGTCACCGCCAACGCTTAACTTGTAGTTGTATTCATTTCCAACATTTTCCCAAACTACGTAAGGGTCAGATGGTAAAACTGTAAGTGCACGAGCAGCATCAATTTTGAAGCTTACTTTTTTATGGCTTCTGCGAACGGTTGTATAAGACTGTGACTTATCAAATTTCTTCATTAAGTTAGCAGCTAGAGCAGAAGAAGCAGCGGCTGATGCTTTTAACTCGCCCTTTGTGGCTTTAACGCCCTTAGCTTTAACCTTAATTTCATTTCCAGCAGTTAAGTCGTAACTTTTGCCAGTTTTCTTGTCAGTGAGCTTTCCTGCTCCGTCTTTTCCGACCTTGATAGTGTAGCCACTGAATAAGAACTTATTTCTTCGGACTTTTTTCCACTTCTTTTTACCTGCTTTTTGATACTCAACAGTACCTGTAACTTGGCTTAAGATAGCTACTGGATCTTTTTTCCCTGCAACGGCCTGACTTGCCCCCAGAAAAAGAAAGCAACTTAATAGAACAAGGATTTGCTTTAAATTTTTCATGTTTTCCCGCTAGTGAATTTGTTTATTTCCTAAAAATTTAGGCTTCATATCCTTAATTATATAAAAATGAAAAGGGCATTGCAAAGGAAATCTCTATAATTTAATCAATCCCCAGTGAAAAGAGTGAGTATTTTGTAAAATTTCAACAAGTTAAGGTAGTATTGTTTACAAAGCAAGGAGGCCAAAGGCCAAACTTGCAATAGTAAAGTAAAGCCGCTAACTTGTTATGTTATTATAAACCATGCCTTTAGACGATTTAAGATGAATGCAAACAACTGGAATAAAAAATCTTGGGAAGCTTATCCGGCCCTACAACAAGGTCTATGGCCTGATTTAAACGAACATAAAGCGGCCATAGAGCAGCTTGAAACTTTGCCCCCTCTGGTTTTTGCTGGGGAAATTCGTAGTCTGAAAGCTGATATAGCTAAGGCCCAAAGGGGTGAAGCTTTCTTGCTCCAAGGGGGAGACTGCGCAGAAGAATTTAAGTCCTGCACCTCTCCTGCAATCAGAGAAACCTTGAAGGTTTTATTGCAAATGGCAGTAGCCATGTCTTTTGCAGGCGAAAAACCTGTGATCAAGCTAGGGCGAATTGCTGGGCAATATGCCAAGCCTCGATCTAGCCCCACAGAAATGGTTAACGGTGTTGAATTAATGAGCTTTCGTGGTGATATTGTTAATTCACCAGTAGCCACAAAAGAAGCTAGAACGCCTGATGCTAAAAGATTGATTGAAGCCTATTGGCATTCCGCTGCAACCTTAAATATTTTAAGAGCCTTCACTAAAGGCGGTTTTGCAGACTTGCACCGAGTTCACGCTTGGAACCAAGAGTTTATTAAAAACAGCAAGGAAGGCCATAGATACGAAAAGTTAGCCCAAGAAATTGATAAGGCTTTGAAGTTTTTAAAGGTCATTGGCATTCCTGAAGATGCATCTAACATTCACCAAGCTCAGTTTTACACCAGTCATGAAGCCCTGCTTCTCGACTATGAAACTGCCTTGACCCGTGAAGATTCTACGGAAGGCGGTTGGTATGATTGCAGTGGTCACATGCTTTGGATTGGCGACCGAACCCGTCAATTGGATGGTGCTCATATTGAATTTATGAGGGGAATTCTAAACCCAATTGGGATGAAGATTGGCCCTAAGCACGATATTGATGAAGTGAAAGCCATTATCTCTAAGCTGAACCCCGATAACGAGCCAGGTAAAATTACCTTAATCACTCGTTTTGGCGCGGAAGGCGTACAAGATAAATTGCCGAATTTACTAAGAGAAATTAAAAAAGAAGGCATGAACGTGCTTTGGAGTTGCGACCCCATGCATGGCAATACTTTTTTATCTGACTCTAAATATAAAACTCGTAAATTTGAATCTATCTTAGAAGAGATCAAACAATTCTTCGCTGCTCACAAAGCAGAAGGAACAGTTGCAGGTGGCGTTCACCTCGAACTGACTGGGATGGATGTGACCGAGTGTGTTGGCGGTGCCCAGCAGATTGAAGACCATCACTTGGAAAACAACTATGCTACCAGTTGCGACCCTCGTTTAAATGCCCAGCAATCTTTAGAGTTGGCATTTTTAATTTCTGATATGATAAAAAACTAAGATGAAACCGATCAACATCAACAAACTGAGATCGAAAAAAGGAGAGGAAAGGCAGGTCTGGGCTACGGCTTACGACGCTTGGATGGCTTCGATTATCGATGGGTTAGTTGATGTTATTTTGGTCGGTGATTCTTTAGGTATGATGGTGCAGGGGCAAGATACAACCTTGCCTGTTACCTTAGATGAAATGATTTACCATACTAAAATGGTTGCCCGTCGCTGCAAAACTAGTTTTTTGGTCGCAGATATGCCCTTTATGAGTTACCAACCTTCGACAGCGATGGCGCTGGAGTCGGCAGGCAGATTGATTAAAGAAGGTGGTGCAAAGGCTGTTAAGTTAGAAGGAGGTTTTTCGCAAACTGAAACCATCCAAGCCTTAACTCGAGTGGGTATCCCTGTAGTTGGCCACTTAGGTATGACTCCCCAATCGGTTCACGCCTTTGGCGGATTTGGTAAGCAAGCCAAAACAGAAGATGCAAAAAAACAACTCTTAGAAGAAGCAACGGCCGTTACTGAAGCAGGTTGCTTTGCTCTTGTCTTAGAAAATGTACCCCATGATATAGCCAAGGAGGTGACTGAGGCGGTCAGTGCCATTACTATTGGAATAGGTGCAGGCGGAGACACAGATGGACAGGTGCAGGTATTTCACGACCTTTTTGGCCTAGATCCCAATTTTAGCCCTAAGCATGCCGTAGTCTACGGGAAAATGGGTAAAGAAATGCAAGAAATCACCAAGCGCTACGCTTTGGAAGTAAAAGAGAAAAAACTAATTAGTAATTAGTTCTTCCCCCTTACCTTATAAACTCCCCCATTAAACTAGGACTTGGCTTCTGAGTCTTTATAGACTTGGCTACCAGTCGCCTTTCTTTGACCTTGGTACTTACCCCTGTAAGGGTTCAGTGCTGCTTGGTCCATTTGAGCCAAAACCAACTGACATATCCTTCTACCAGCATCAAGCTTGATCGGGATATTGTTGGCGTTATAAAGCTCAAGAGTAATCTCACCTTCAAAACCTGGGTCAACCCAGCCTGCATTTTGGATAAATAATCCCATGCGGCCAATAGAACTGCGGCCTTCAACAAAAGCCGTGAGGTTATTGGGCAAGCAAATATACTCTCTCGTTGTCGCCAGAATGAAAGAATGAGGAGGGAGGATCAAAGTATCCTGCTCAATCGTCTCATAGGCTGGTGGGTGATCCAAATCCATGTGAGTGACATTATTTTCTGAAACCTTCAAATAGCTGGTTCCAAGCTTTAAATCAATGGATGCGGGCTGGATCTGCACATCATCTAAGGGGTCAACTTTTAAAGTTCCCTCTTGTATGAGTTCGTTAATACGTTTATCTGATAAAATCATACCTACCTTTTTGGTTACAATATATGTATCCCTACCTATTTCTGAGCGTTTGAGCAAGAGATGAGCAATTTTGAATTTGATTTAATCAGTACAGACCCCGCTGGCCCTAGGCGTGGACAGTTTCACACTCCTCACGGAACCGTGCAAACACCTATCTTTATGCCCGTGGGAACGGCTGCGGCGATGAAAGCCGTAACTCCAGCACAAATGAAGGAGTTAAATTGCCAGATTTTGCTTTCTAATGCCTATCATTTGGAACACCAACCAGGCAGCGATATGATCAAGCGCTTTGGTGGCTTACACGACTTTATGGGCTGGGACGGCCCTATTTTGACCGATTCTGGTGGCTTCCAAGTATTTAGTTTGCGTGATCGTGTGATTGATGATGAAGGTGTTACCTTCTCCTACCAGAAGGGAGGCAAGTCCTTTCGTCTGACCCCTGAAAAGTCTATGGAAATCCAATCCAATCTGGGTGCCGATATAATCATGGCCTTTGATGAATGTGTGGAACATCCTTGCACCTACTCTTACGCTAAAGAAGCGCTAGACCGAACAGCCAAGTGGGCTGCCATCTGCAAGAAGACCCATAATAACCCAAACCAAGCTTTGTTTGGGATTTCCCAAGGGGCGATTTTTGAAGATTTACGTAAAGAGTCCTTTAAGCAACTCATTGATATTGACTTCCCCGGCTACGCTATCGGCGGCTTGAGTGTGGGTGAAGGCTTGGAAAACATGAAAACAGCTTTGGACTTTACCACGCCACTGATGCCCCAAGATAAACCTAGATACCTAATGGGTATTGGTTTGCCTGAGGATATTTTAGAGGCAGTTGAGCGCGGGATTGATATGATGGATTGTGTGATCCCTACAAAATTTGCCCGTTCAGGTATGCTCTTTACCAACGTTGGGAAAGTTCGTGTAACCAACGCTGAATTTAGAAAGGATAAGTTTCCTGTTGATACCAATTGTGGTTGTTACACTTGCCAGAATTTCTCTCGTGGTTACCTACATCATCTTTTTGCAGCCAATGAAATTTTAGCGGCGACGTTAACCTCCATTCATAACGTTTCTTTTTACCTCACATTAATGGACCGCATCAGAGACGCCATTGAAGAGCGTCGTTTTGCAAGCTTTAAGGAAGACTTCCTGAAGCTTTACAACCGAAAATCAGCCAAGAAAACAGGTAGAAACTAACCATGAAACTAACCTCTGCCGCTGTTGTCCGCATTTTAGGAGAAAATCCCAAGGGCCTGACTTCTAAAGAAATTTTAAAAACAATGGGGCAGAGTAAGTCGAAAAAGCCGCAACTACGCAGTATTTTAAAAAGCCTCGCCAGTAGCCGAGCCGTGGCCAAAGAACATGGCCGCTATGTTCAAACTGGTAAAGCTCCGAGAGGAAACCGTAAGGAATTTAAAGCGACAGGCGTTAAAAGCCCAAGGCGCAGTCAGAGCACCTCTCATGGTTTTTTTATAGTCAAGGATGGCAAACCCTTTTATTTAGCTGTCGGCGGGAACGAGTTAATTCCTTTGCCCCAAGGGCCTGAATTGGATGGGGCGATTTCAGGTGATGAATTGATTTATCACCTGGAACAAAAAGCCAATAAAATTTATTTCCCAGGCAGTGGTCGAAAGACCAAACGCTTGCAAGGGGAGATCTTTAGTAAAGAGGGCCAACTTATGGTTCGCCCTAGTAACCAATTTTACCCCGCAACGCCGCTCGCAGGCAAGGTGGATAAAGAACTTTCAGGCTTCCAAGCCTTGGTTGACTCAATGGGTGTGCCCAATAAAACGAGAGTCGATCAATTAGTCCCTCACAATATTTCTCTCATAGATTTTTACTCGGATGTTTTAGGTGAGTTTCATTTGCAAAAGTCCTTCCCCCCTATTGTGGAAGAAGAGGCAGCGGCATTTGGAACAGAGGTTCAAACTACAGAAGGACGTACAGACTTAACACACCTTGATTTTGTGACCATTGATGGTGACGATGCCAAGGATTATGATGACGCCGTTTATATTGAAGAAAACTCCAAAGGTTTCCTGCTCTATGTTTCCATTGCCGATGTTGCTCACTATGTAACGCCCAATTCAAAGCTGAACGAAGAAGCTTTAAAGCGTTCCACCAGTGTTTATTTACCGGGTATGTGTTTGCCCATGCTGCCTGAATCCTTGTCTAATGGTCTTTGTAGCTTGCAAGCTGGGAAAAAACGCCTAGCTATGACTTGCGAAATGCAAATGGATGGACGTGGTAATCCAACGGAAACCAAGGTTTATGAATCCTTGATTAATGTTAAGCAACGGCTGACCTACGCCCAAGTGGATGATTTTTTTGAAACAGGCGAAGCTCACGGTATTGACCCTCAGCTGCTAGAAAAGATTAAGTTATATGCCCTTGTTGCTGAAATTTTAAGAGTTAAAAGAACAAAGCGTGGCTCCATTAACTTTCACTTGCCTGACGTGCATTTTTCCTTTGGGAAGCACAATAAACTAACCTCCATTGAGCAGACCTTCCAAACCAAAGCCCAAAAATTGATTGAGCAGTTGATGTTGGAAGCCAACGAGTCGGTCGGTTTGTTTATGGATAATAACAGCCTCAATGGTCTCTGGCGTAACCACGCAGCCCCCTTGGCCGAAAAAGTCCAAAGCCTGAAAGCCCTACTGAATAATGAGGGCATTGTGATGAAGAAGCTTACTTCAGGAAAGGACTTTAACGAGCTTTTGGAAAAGATCAAAGATAAAGACAATAAAGAATTTATCAATATGAAGATGCTGCGCAGTATGTCTATGGCTGTTTATGAAGATAAACGCTTGATCCACTTTGGCCTCGCTGCCAACCACTACCTGCATTTTACTAGCCCCATCCGCCGTTACCCTGACTTGGTGGTGCATAGGGCCATTAAAGAGCATATCAAGGGTAATAAAGCCCATAGACTAGAGCCTTATTTAGGTGAACACTGCTCCGATTTGGAAAGAAATGCCCAAAAGGCCGAGCGGCTTGGTGGAAAATTACAGGCTTTATGGTACATGGCCCCAAGATTGGGAGACCTCTTTTCAGCAAGAATCAACGGTATGAATGGAGCTGGTGTCTATGCAAGTATTACCAGCCCTTATGTTGAAGGTTTTGTACCTTGGTCCTCCCTTTTAGACGATCACTATAGATACGACCAAGATTTAGACCTCGCCATCGGGCGAAAAACAAAACGCAAAATCCAAGCTGGCGATCCCTTGACCCTAATCCTCACAGATCTAGACTTCACCCGCCGCAGCCTTGAATTTACTTGGGTTAGCTGGGAAACTGTTCAGTGAGGTTTTTTATTTAAACCTAATCTGTAAGTTTAATTTAATGAATTGCTTGCCATCTTCTTGGTAGATTCGTCCAAAGTCATTTCTTGTGCTACTAGCTGTTTCCAGTTTAGTGTTATGAAATAGATATTCTTTAAACTCATTCATATTGTATAAATGGTAACAGAGGATATCCCCGTCTTCTTTTACAACGATATAGCCTCCATTTGCATCCAGTTTTCCACTCCACTTTGAATTCGGTGTCATCCCTAAAGCGCACTCTGCAAGAAAGTTCCTAAATTTATACTGGTAAAAGGGGTGGCTTTGAGAAAGATCGTAATCACAGGGGTTTCTTTTTTCCAATTGATCCAATAAATCAGAAACTAAAATACCTTCCTTTTTAAAATATGCCAGTACTATTTCCGCCACTATAGAGGGAAATAAAGAATCTATCATTTTCAGGTTTTGTGAAAAATTAAGGCTTTGTGTCCCTGTAAACTTTAGCCTGGAACCCTGTTTGAAAATCAGGCAGACGGCCTCTTTTATACCTAGCTCCTTAGAATCAATCTTTTGATTTAAACCAATAAGCCTAGTTTCACTTACTGGGGGATCGATTTGGAATATAAAATTTGTTGTCTTGCCAGCGTTGATTAAAGTAGAAGGACTACCTAATTTAGACTTAATACTAAAACCTAAGGTCGGATTTAACCCTGTATTGCTATCATGAGCGACGAGAGTAATATCCCGTTTTTCCTTTGCGCCTGCTTTAAGCTGCGTGATTTTTATTGATTCTAAAAACCGAACAATTGCTGGAGCTTCAAAGGAGGAGCCTTTTGAATTTGTAATAAGAGTAAAAAGTTCAAGAGCTTTTTCCTTGAATAGTTTGATATCTAGACTGAGGATTTTCTTTCCCTCTGAGTCTAAAACCTCTATTTTACTATTTCTTGAAAATTCTAGTGCACCAGCAGGCTCGGTTCTTAAAATTTTAAGGATAGGATAAAAGGAGTCGGTGATTCTATTTAAATTGCTGTCAGCAGAGTAAATCTTCCCCTCAGCGAGAAGCATAAAGAAGGTATAGATTTCGCTCCATTCCCCTTTATTTAAGCCCATTAAAAATTACTCGCTAATTTAAGGGGTTCTTTGTCGCTAATTTCTGTATTTGCCAGTTCATCCAATTTTGCAACAACCAGTGTTGCAATAGCATTAATCACAGGCACACAAACGGAATTCCCAAATTGCTTATAAGCCTGTGCGTCACTTACAGGAATTTTGAAATCATCGGGGAAACCTTGCAATCTTGCCCACTCTCTTGGGGTCATTCGCCTAATGTACTCTCTGTTTATCGGGCCTTTGATATGTGTTTTTGGAGTAAAGTCGGTTAGCCGTTCATCAAAAATCAAGTTTCGTTCCTTGCCCATCCCACCAACAACAATAGTATTGGCAATACCGTTAGGGTCTATAATTTCATAACCAAATCCGTTTCCTTTTTCTTTGTGGCGGGCCTTGTGTTTTTTTAAAGTTGTAAGGTACCTGTTCGAAAGATAATACTTACTAGAGGGAACAATTTCCTCTAAAATATCCTGTACGGCAACTTCCACTTTTGGGGGATTAGGGAATTTAAAATCAACATCTCCTTTGAAGCCTACAATATAGATGCGCTCTCTTTTTTGGGGCACCCCAAACTCCTTAGCGTTTAAAGTTGTTGTGAAAATGCTATAACCTAACTCTTGGCTTAAAACATTGAGAATGGTTTTTAAGGTGCGGCCTCCATCATGGTGAGTCAGGCCTTTAACATTTTCTAAAAGAAACGCCTTTGGCTGTTTTTCCTTGATTATTCTGGCAACATCAAAAAAAAGAGTTCCTCTAGTGTCTTCAAAACCCCCTCTTCTACCTGCAATGCTAAAAGCTTGGCAAGGAAACCCTGCTAACAATAGGTCGAAATCGGGTAGGTCCTTTTCTTTGATTTGGGTTATGTCGTGGGCGGGGTTACCGCCAAAATTTTCCATATAAGTCTGACAGGCATATTTGTCTATCTCAGCAGAAAATACATTGTTCACCTTGCCCGTCTGCTCAAATCCTAGGCGTATTCCGCCAATGCCTGCAAATAAATCAATGGATTTATATTGGTCTTTTTTTAACACTGTTGACTGAGGAGAATTCATTTTTTGGGCTAATCATTTGTAGAGCAATTATTATAAATAACCTATAGGTGATTTACGAAGGAATCAAGGTCTCATTCTTTTGAGACCTTCTTCCTTAACTATATGATGAACAAATGTATACTTTTTGCTTGATCGAGTCAAGCCCAAAAGGCCTATTTCCAGCGAAGAGGGTAGTGTCTTTTTCGGTCAATGTAATTCATGGCGAGGGCAACCATGAGCATTAAAAATGCGCCTGCACCGATAGGAACCAGCACATATAAATATCCCAAGTCATGCACCGAACCACTGCCGATTACAGCAATTAGGCTGGTGGCCCCGCCTGGTGGGTGGGTGGTTTCTGTAAGTTCCATTAAGGCAATGGCTGTAGCAACCGCAATGGCCGCCTGTAACCAAGGGTCTAGTGGGATAAATTGGTAGCAACTAACCCCAACGATGGCAGAAAGAATATGGCCACCTAGAAGATTTCTAGGTTGGGCTAAAGGGCTTTGCCAAGCTGAATAGAGCAACACGGCAGAGGCCCCAAAACTACCAACGATCATCACCATATCGGCAGGTTCAAGGTAAAATTGCTGCAAGTAGGCCAAGATACCGATCCCTAAAAAGGCACCAACCCAAGCAAAGGCCGCTGATTTAAGTTTATTTTTCATTCATTTTGTTCTGTTTGTATATTTATAGCCCTTAGCATTGCAGTCAAAAATTAGTTTAAGCCTGTAATCTAAGAAATTTGAATAACTCCACTGCCTTGTTTCACACAAGTTAGAAGTTAATACCTACTTTAAAGATCTTACGGTTGTTATCCCAATACTTTTGCCCTGCAACTTGACTCCTTTGCTTACGCTGCTCCAATCCTAAATGTACAAAACCTAAATTTAGGGAGAGGCTCACGCTAAATTGTAGGGTCATAAAGGTTTCGCTGATTCCATTGGCTTTATTTTCACTGCGCAATCCACCAAATCCTGGGCCAAAGCCGAGGCCTATTAAACGGCTATCTGTTGTCATTATATAGTTGGGGTTGATTTCAAAACTGGTCATGGTGAAATCTTCTTGGGTATAGCTTGCGTAGCTTATTTGCTGGCGCAAGGGGTTGGCTCCAAATTGAAACCAAGGGCAATCCAGCTGAATTTCAAAACCTTCCAAGTCCATTTCTGTGGTAGTGGTGGCGTTAATGTTCCCATCAGGGACTGTAACCTTTCCAGAAATCTTCGAGAAGGTAGGTATGGTTTCAAAGCTAGAATCGGTAACTGGGAAAAATACAAACCCCTTGGAGGAAGTTTCAGCAAATAGGACGGGGCTAGCAAGGAGAAAAAAAAGTAAAAATAGGATAAGTTTTCGCATAATAAAATCTCTTTATTAAATTTAATAAGTTGTATATACGTATATTTGCATCTTGTAAATCTTATTACCCAAACTCTTTTAAAAGAAATTATGTTCAACGCTAAAAATTTATCTATTCTCGCAATTTTATTGTGGGTTGTTACTATCGCCGCTATTGGAACCATGATGATCAAAGGCAACACTGTTGCTTCTGATGATGCCCGTGTGGCAATCAAGTTGACCCTGTCAGACAAAAGACATTTAACCAAAGAAATGCGCAGTTTTTTAGATACCATAACTAAAATCAACCGAGCTGTTGCGGAAAATCGCATGTCCGATGTTGCAGAATTGGCTTTCACAAATGGAATGCATGAAGTGGAATTGGTTCCTCCTCAGGTGCTAATGAAGTTGCCAATGGAATTTAAGCAAATTGGCTTTGATATCCATAAAAGATTTGATGCTCTATCCAAACAGGCTAAAGAAGGAGTGACCCCAGCACAGGTGAATGACGCTTTAGCAGATGTAATGAACGGTTGTGCAGCCTGTCACAGTAGCTACCAAGTGGTGCTAGAAACAGAAAAATAGGCAAAACTCCCCTTTTTTGCTCAAATTTAAAAGGTGGAAAACGGTGGTTTAGAACATTGATTGTCAGAGGGGGATTTTTGGATTCTTCTTACAAAACAAGAATATATCTATTCCACCTGTTCTTTAATACAAAATATCTACAACTTCCCCAAGGCCTTAAAAAACACAACTTTACTTAAGTCTTTGCAAAGGAATATACTTAAATCAAGAAATAGCCAAGGTTGTTTCAAAGCTGCTAGAGGGTAGCGATTATTCGTTTAGACAATTATTCTTTGGAGGGATCATGTTTGTATTAGCCGTTATTTGTGTCTTTTTTTGTGTTGCACCTTTTTATATCTAAAAAGTCGCCCATATTAAAAACTTCAAGAATTTTGTCTTAAAATTCTAGTGATGTGAGCTGGCGATTCCTCGCCTAGGCTCACGTCTGTATCTTTTAAAAATCCCCAAAACTTAAGTTCTTCTCTTCCGCTGGCCAAATATTAGGGCCTTCTTTGGTAGACCTACATCTGTGCTTCTTACAGCTGTTTCTACGGGAAACTGTAAAAAAACCAATATGCTGAGGCTTTGGTGAGTTGCGAGCATTTTACCCCTATTTAGAATTGTATTTTACAATACGCTTAATGTTTTTGCATATAAAATTTCCTTGATCTGATAGGTGGAATCAACAAGAATAGGCTTGTGTAGTACCTAGTCCCTCTTCTGACTTTTTTAGATTCCAAGAATTTTATGCTTGCAGGGCAAAGTTATATTCCCATATAGTTGAATTAAAAAATTATCTTCAAGGCTGACAATGTTGAAAAAACTTTCTGTAAAAGCACGAATAACTTTAGGCTTTATTGTCATGGTTGCTCTTATTTTTAGCTTAGGGCTATACAATATCAATTCTTTTTGGAAATCCCAAAAGGCGGTAGAGGCCATTGAAACAGCAAAGTTTTTTAATGTTTTAGAGGTGCAACATCGCCGCTGGATTCAAGGGCTTTCTTCTCTTTTTTTAGATGACCAAGTTTCGGAGCTAAAAATCCAGCTAGACCCCACCAAATGCCGCATGGGGCATTTTATTTATGGGGATGAAGGCCAAGAGTTTAAGCTTAAGAATCCAGATTTAGCTCGCTATATAGATGAGTTGGAACCAGTCCATAAATCCCTGCATCACTCTGCCGGTGAGATTAAAGGCTTATGGAGTCAAGAAAAAAAAGAAGAAGCGAGACATATATATAACTCAAAGACTACCGTAGCTTTAAGTCAAATTGCAGGGCTTTTAGGTGAGATGGGCAGCGTTTTAGAGGTACAAGCCAAAGGCAGCGCCGCTAATTTGAGTGAATCCATCAACAAGAGTTTGGTCGTGTCGGCAGGTATTTTGATTTTGGCCCTTTTTGTAGGTACTTTTGTAGCCTTTGCCTTAATATCTTCCATTGGCAAAATCTTAACCCGCTTTGTACAAGATGTTATCACCAGTGCAGAACAGGTGACAGCCGCCTCAAGTGAGATATCATTGGGGGCACAAAACCTTTCCCAAGGCGCAACGGAGCAAGCGGCCAGTTTAGAGCAAATTTCAGCCAGCATGGAGGAAGTTTCTAGTCAGGCGAAGGGCAATGCTGGCGGTGCGGAACACACTGCTGGGGTGATCAAAGAGGTGAATGAAATGGTTGCCCAATCCTTAGAGAGCACTGGGGAGGTGTCAGGCTTGGCCTCGGCTGCGAAATACGCTGCTAATGAAGGGGTGGAGATGATGTCTAACATTTCCAAAAGCATGTCGGAGATAGAAAAATCTAGTGACAAAATCACAGATATAATTGAAGTGATTAATGAAATAACCCACCAAACTAAGATGCTCGCCACCAATGCTGCCATTGAAGCTGCCAGAGCTGGGGAACAGGGAAAGGGTTTTGCCGTGGTTGCCGATGAGGTTTCCAAGTTGGCTGAAAATTCGAAGTCTTCGGCCAAAGAAATTAGCCACTTGATCAAAGACTCAGCTGCAAAAGCCAAGCAAGGCGCTGACTATGTATCTGATGGGGAAGAGGTGCTTGCAGGGATTTTAAGTAATGCCAACCAAGTTGCCGACCTTGTGGGCCAAGTGTCAGAGTTTTCAAACGCTCAGGCGAAAAAAACCATCGAGGTAGAAGGTCTTGCAGACCAGATCAACATCGCATCGAAAGAACAGGCCTTGGGCACAGAGCAAATTACTATCGCCTTGTCACAAATGGAACAGGTGACTCAATCGAATGCTTCAAATGCCGAGGAATCTGCCTCTGCCGCTGAAGAGTTAAGCCAGCAAGCGGAAACTCTTCATAGTTTAGTCGCCAGTATGGCCGAGCAATTTGGTGTAAGTAGTAAGGGTGGAGCGCAAGAGAGCCTCTCAAGGGTCAGTTTAAAAAGACAAAATGTAGATGATGCCAGACATCATCCCGACCCCTCACCTAGGCAGGGTGGTTTCGATGATTTTTAGTTCTTCTTTTTTTTAAATTTTTATTAAGCGACAATGATGACGGTAGAATTTCCCTTTACAAAAATAGCTCCTCTTAGGGAGCAATTAAAAAACCACCCTATTTATGAAGCTGTACAAACCAAAGAGCAGTTGAAATTATTTATGGAATCCCATATTTTTTCTGTCTGGGATTTTATGTCTTTAACCAAAGCAGTGCAACATGAGATTGCCCCCTCTGGTGCCCCTTGGTTTATACGCCCTCAGCCTGATTTACAGAGGTTTATCAATGAGATTGTTTTAGAGGAAGAATCAGACGCCCTGCCCGATAATTCGGGCTACACCAGCCACTTTCAGCTTTATTGCCTTGCTATGGATGAAGTTAAGGCTAACTCGGCCTTGGCAAAAACCTTTTCCAACAATGTCCGCACCAAAGGCTTCCAAGTAGCCATCCAACAAAACAGCGAAATTCCTAAAGGCGCCAAACGCTTTATGCAGCAGACCATGAATTTTATCCAAACAGGGGATGCCCATAGGGTGGCAGCGGCATTTGCACTGGGTCGGGAGCACATAATTCCTACCATGTTCCGCAGCCTTTTAGCTAAAATGAATTGCGCTAAAGAAGAGGCCCCCTACTTTCACTACTACCTTGAAAGGCATATCGAGCTAGATCAGGATCATCATGGCCCTCTGTCTATGAAAACGCTGCTATTTCTTTGTAAAAATGATAAAAGAAAACTCAGAGAGGCCGAGGAGAGCGCCATTGTTGCCATTGAGGCGAGGTTGGCTTTTTGGGATAGTCTTTTAGAAGATTTGCAAAAGCTAAACTAACTGGTTGCTAATTCAAGGTTGTATTTATCTGGGGCAGGCACTGTCACCTTGGGTAAAAGCCAAGTCTAATCAGGAGAGGGCAGAAATAGTAAGCACCCCCTAGGCGAACTTTAGCCTAGGGGGTGCTTTTTTTTGGGCTTAGGAGATCCATGTTTTTTAAATACATGTTTTTTTAGATCAAGGTTGAAGTGCCTAAGCTTTAAGTTTAGGCTAGTGAACTAGAAGCTGGAAGTGACTTTAGTTTTTCGAAACAACCAAAAGGGATCTTTACACTTTTTCCGTATTATCATTTAAAGCCCCAAAAAAGGCTGAAAATTTAACAAATCAAACTTAAGTAAGCGATGAAATCTCTATTAAATTACCTTGTTGTTTTAATTTCTATAGCAACTTTAGCTTCCTGCTCAGGGAGCAAACCTGACAGTGATAAAGGTGGCTTTGGTGAAATGAATATTCCCGATTGGGTATTGATGCCAACGGTGGAAGACTCAATTGCTGCAACAGAATGTGTAAACTGGTCTGGTGATTTTTCCATCGATAGAGCCGAGGCTACGGCTTTGGCCCGAGCTGAGATTGTTCGCCAAATTGGCATTAAGGCTTCAGCCTTAGATAAAACCTACCAAGAAAAAGTGAAGACTTCAGGTAAGGTTGCCGTTAGCGGAAATTTCACCTCAGCCTCTAAACAGGTGTCTCAGGCATTTTTACGTGGTACCAAAGCCGTTAAAGTGAAGCCCATTTTGATTGATGATAAAAAGAAGCTTTGTGTTATGGTGACTCTTTCCAATCAACAGAGTTTTTTCAAGGAAATTTTAAAAGAGAGCGGCGAGAAGGTCTCACCGCAGGATCAAGAGGTCCTGTACCAAGAATTTAAAGCGGCAAGGGCCCAGAGTGAGCTTGCAAAGTCTTTAGAAAAATAAAGGGAAGCCGTCACCCTAACCCTATTTCTAAAGGGTGATTACCTTAGTCCGCAAAGGAAACCACATGAAGAACTGGGCTTATCCATTTTTTCTTTTTTTACTATTAGCGACTTGTACTTTTGGCGAGACATCCTTTGCCGAGCCTAAAATTCAAGTGACCCAAAGCCTAAGCCAAAGTTCTATCCGCGAGGGGTTAGAGCTAAAAGGAAGCTTGAAGGTCGAAAATAGAGGGACGGGTACGTTAAAAATTTTAGGGGTCAAGCCCTCCTGTGGCTGCACAACCATTAAAATTCCCAAAAGAAAATTAGGCCCAGGCGAAAGTACCATTATCCCTTTTGTGGTGGATACAAGGGGCAAGGTGGGGAAGGTAGAAAAAAACATTAAAATCTACTCTAACTCGGTAGGCCCAGCCCATATTGAGCCCATTGCCTTTCATGTTTTACCAAAAATGAAAGAGGGGGAGACGAATCTTGATTTTATTTTAGAGCCGCCTTGCGCCTCTTGCCACATTGACCCTGCTGTGGGCAAGAAGGGGAGTGAACTCTTTGAGGCGATCTGTAAAATTTGCCATGCAACTACATTGCGATCAAAATCACAAAAAGGGCTAAAAGAAATCATTACTAGGGGCCTACCCAAGTCGGGAATGCCAGCCTTTGGCGATGATCTAAGTGAAAGGCAAATCAACTCCCTTGTGGGGGCAATTATAAATGGGTCACCGAAGCAATAGTATGCAAAAACAACTACTTTTAAAAATTATTTCTATCTTTTTTCTGGGGCTTTTTCTTGTATCCTGCTCAGAGACGAGTCCAGAGCCAGAGCCCGACTTTGAAGGTTTAAAGGCCCGAGCGGGCCAAGCAAATGATCAGCTGAACATAGAAATGAGTGAAGGCCCTGTTCTAACAATCGCTGGAACTAGGTGGATTACTGGCCTACCCCCAAATTGGCTGGGTGGCACCCCTAGCGACAGCACTTTTTTTTACGCCGTTTCCCATACAAAATGTACCGAAACAAACGGAAAGCTCTGCCAGGCTCAAGCAGAAGCAAAAGGTAAGGCCGAACTTGCGAAAAACCTGAGCAGTGAAATAGAGACCCAGTCTAAACTCGTTGTGCAAAGGATTTCTTCTGGGGGAGAAAATTCCACCTCCCGTGAATACCAACAGATCATAAGAGAAAAGAGTAAGAGAGAGCTTTTTGAGGTGGGTTTTGTCCATTATTTTGATGAAAAAAGGCGCATGGTTTCTAGCCTTGTTTACATTCCCCAGAAGGATAATTTTGAGCGGTCTATAGCGGATTTAGTTGGTTCTGTTGTTAAAACCTTGCCTGACAATGTGATTATTGGTTCCTTTTTTAAAAATGGGGAAACCCGAGAAAGTTATCTTTCTTTTTACACAGGGGCCTTAATACAAGAAAATATTCTGGCTTTAAAGGGTGCCGCTCCAGAGCACATCCCCAATGACCCGGGAGAAAGTAAATCTGATTACTTGGCTAAAATGAGTAGCCTAGAGCAACCTCTCTTATGGGGAGAATTTACAGGGGCAGGCTCAAAAATCAAACTGAGATTACGCTATAAAGAGTCGGGTTCTGGGAATTCCAAATTGATTCAATCTTCAACCCTACCTTTTGAGGGCTTGGTAGAAAAGCTTTCTAAGGTTTCTAGGTTAGACAATACCGATACAAATTCTCTTACTAAATCTTGGAACAAGGTTATTTTAGCGACGGTTTCTGGGCGAAGGCCCACGCCTTTTTACTCAAATGCAACTGTGGCCACCTTTAGTTTAGAAATCGAAGAGAGGTTGGTTGAAAAAGAGTTGAAGGTAGTTAATGCAGGCGATTTAAAAAAACTGGGCCAGCTAAAAGGTGAAGGCTTAAGCTTAGAGGTTAAAAAATTAACTAAGAATAAACCTAAAACCATGGTGTTGGTGTTGTCTTTAGGTGGCGACTTAAATCAGCATCAGGGTATGCTATACAAGGGGCTTGCCCGAGCCGATTTAACCCTCTCGCTGTTTAAGCCCAGCGGTGAATTGGTGATGAAAAAAACAGTTTCAGCAAAACGCTTTTTGGTAGAGGACCCTAAAGCCATGACTGACAATAAACGCAATGATGAATGTGAGAAAACCGTTTACAAAGGCATGGAAGAATTTGGAGATGATCTTATCTCCCAAGTGATAGAAAAAATGCTTTAGATTCTACTGCTGCCTCCTTCCAGTACCTGTAGTGTTAAAGCCAATCTTAACTGCACAGTAGAAGCAATTGATTGACGGATTACTAGACGAGAAAGTAATAATTAGTATAAAAGATGAGGAAGAGCGTGAGACTATATCAGCCACAGCCACGGGTAAACTGCTGCCCCTTAGATTTATGGTGAATTTTCCCTATTTTAAACCAACGACTGGCTTTAAAAAGCCCAAATTTTAAAACGAATTCCCAATGGAAGATATTAAATTTGACCCTAAAAAATTAGCTAAGCTCAACAACCCTGTGCGCTTGGAAATGCAACCTCCTAAAGAAATGTGGGATCTTTGCCAGTTAGAAAGCCCAGACTGCGTTGTGGATATTGGTGCTGGAACAGGTTTCTTTGCAAAGGAATTTGCAAAGTTCTTTAGTGGGCGTGTCTTGGCGTTGGATATTAGTGATACCATGCTCGGGTGGATGTGTGACAATTTGAGCGAAGTGATGAGTGGCAGAATCCAGCCCTTGAAAATGGCCGAGGCATCTATGCCACTCGATGAATCTGTCGCAGATTTAACCTACATGATCAATCTTCACCATGAACTTCATGAGCCACATGGCCTACTTACCGACTGCCTTAGGGTTTTAAAACCAGGCGGAAAGGTGTTGATCTGCGACTGGAAAGCTGTGGAAATGGAAATGGGTCCGCCTCTAGAAATCCGCATTAAAGAAGAGAAAATAAAGGCTCAGTTGGAAGAAGCTGGCTTTGAAGATGTTCAAATCTTTGATACCTTGGCAAAGCACTCTTTGGTCATTGCCACCAATCCTGCTTAAGTCTGAGGCCTTAAGGAGATTCTTCTTAAGGCTTTCTTCCCCACCTGTATATCTCCAATCTAGTCTCATAGTCTAAAAAAAACACACAGGCCTATTCTGTTTCAAAATTTCCCTTTTGGGCCTTGATATCTGTGTCCAGATACATAAATTTCACAGTTGCAAAAAAGGGGCTGTTGTCAAAATCAGCAGGAACCACTTGGCTGAAATTTTTAGGCCTGTGTCTGGCTAAAGTAAAATAATCACTCACACTTTTCAATCTTGTGTTTTTGCGTCTTTCCACGTTTTGGCTGAATCTTAAAGAGGGAACGATGGGGTAGCCTGCTTTTTGAAAGGCATGGGCTATCATACCAGAACAAATGTAATAGGTTTCAAATTCTGTGTTCCCCCCAATGTAGACCTTGGCATCAGGTCGAAATTTAGAATAAATATATTTAAACATTAATTTTTCAATGTTGGTTACGTCGTATTTTGGCTGTTCTTTAAGCATGGTCTCCATGAACTGGAACACTTTTAATTTCGATTCTGCCTCCAAAAGGGAAGGCCTGCATATTCTTAAATCCAAATGGATATATTTAGAGAGGGGACTGATAATAACGCCTTCTGGTTCCACTTCTAAAAGTTTTCCATCTCCAAGGTAAAAAGCTGCGTGGCTGTAAGGGCTGGTTGTTAGGGTCTGGATAATTCGGCTGATGCGCTGGTTTCCACGAACTAAAATAACGTCACAGGCTTGAGCCGCGTTTAGAAATCTCTTAGTTTTGTAGTCTATAAAAACAGCCTCGTCGCCCTTGCTCCCCAGTAATGGCTGAGCTGAATCATAGCTGGGCATGGTTTCAAGAAGGCGGTCCATCAACTTTTTATAAGCCGCTTTTTTAAAAGCGTCTGTGGAAAGTGCTTTGCCGATGCCATTGATTTTTTCAAAGCCTTCAAAAATCAATTTGTCTATTATATGGTTTCGACCCATTAAAAGATCTGATTTTTGAACCTCTTTTTTAACTCGGCTTCGTATGCCTTCTAGAAGACTTGGTAGCTCCCTCATAATTCCTCATATTTTTTGCTTGGCACCCTGTTTAGTTCGTTGTCTTAAAAATTGGGCCTTATATTAATTTTATCGGAAAAAAAACCATTTGTCATGTTTTGTAAAATCGTAAATTGAGATTTATTAGTTTTTGTCTGCCCATTCCGGCCTTGGGATATCGTGTTTTTTTTGGGCCGCTCAGGGTTTTTGTCCATATTTTAATACAGCCCTTACACCTAAAAGTTAGATAGCTCAACCAGCATGCCTTGGTAAGGAGGCAATTGATTTGGAGTGCTATTTGATCTGTTCAAAATTCTATTTTTTTGCCATACTTTAAGTCTTAGTGTTTTCTTTTAGAAAGCCTTTTAGACCACGATAAAAAAAGTTCAAACCGCAATTATGGCTGCAAATATCCACCCTGCTCAACCGACTGAGGCAATGAAAGACTTTTTTTTGAGTCGCACTACTGCCCATATCAACAGAGTCGCTTTTAATATGTCAGTAATGGTGGGCTATGAAGATTTTGAGCTAGCGGAGTTAGAAGCAAGGGGCAAAGCCCATGACATAAGTAAATGGTCAGGCGAAGAACGCAGATGCTATACTTGGCTTACGGAATCCCATAGGTGCAAAACAGGTAAGCTTCCCTTTACCTTTCCAAAAGGGGTAGAGGCCGATGTAATAAAAGCCATTGAACAACATAAATCCTTAAATCGTCATCATCCTGAAGCCCATAGTTGCAGTAACGATATGGAAAAATTAGATATCATTGAAATGGTTGCTGACTGGAAGGCAATGGCTCTGGAATTTAACACCGAAGGTGGCAGCCCTTTAGGCTGGGTGAAAGCCAATATTTCTACATGG
This sequence comes from uncultured bacterium, assembly GCA_965602905.1. Lineage (GTDB taxonomy): Bacteria > SAR324 > SAR324 > XYD2-FULL-50-16 > XYD2-FULL-50-16 > JASJGK01. Next base: position 140,995 of record CBFCZY010000005.1, read on the forward strand.
GATTTTAGTGAAACCAAAGAGAAGTTTATTTTTCAAACTATAGGCCATATGGACCAAGCCTATTTAAAGGCGACATCCGGCCTTTAGGCGCAAATTTCAATTCAACTTGCGCAAGGCTTCGCTTTCAGTTAATTTAATAAGATAAAAACAAAAGCTTCTGGAGGTTGCATGTTTTCCTTAAAGGGAACCTATATTGACGGTAAAATTCACCTAGATGAACCTTTGCATTTTAAAGGCAAGGCTGAGATTATGGTGACTCAAATGGAAACCTCTGAGCCTATTAAGGCAGGGTCTTCTGCGGGATTTGATTTTGATATTTCAAATGATCCAGTTTTAAATGAAGACGCCTATAGAGACCAAAGAAACCAAGAACGCTATCGTGCCAAAGGAAATATTGGTATCCAGCGTGAATCAGGTGAGTGTATTTTTCCATTATTTGATTACTCCTCTGGTGGTTTGAGCTTTCTAAGTAGAGACACCTTTGCCAAGGGTACCCTTTTGACAGCAGCCATTAAAGACCCTTTAGACCCCGGCACAACCCTTCTGGACTTCGAATTTGAGGTAATGCGTGAACTACCCTTTACCCGTGGTTATAAGGTTGGTTGCAGGTTTGTAGAAATGATGGATGAAGAACTCTGGCATTCCTTAATGGGTTAAATATACACTATGGAAGTTGTTCTTTTAGCCTCAAAGGTCTCTGGTTGGGCGATAAATATTTATTTTTGGATGCACATCGTCGCCTTCTTAATCAGTTGGGTAAACGCCGATCCCTCCAACCCTTTTGTAAGCTTTGTTAATCGCTGGACTTGGCCCCTGTGGCATGCTGTTGGGGAACGTTGCCCCTCTGTGCTTCGGCCTCTTTCTTCTTATTTGGCTTTGATGTTGATCGTCTTTGCCGAGATCTTTGTTCCAGGCTTAATTCTATCTTTTGGTGCAGGTCTGCTTGGTGAGATTTCCATGGACACCAGCCTCATTAAGGTTGCTGGTTACTTTTTGATTTCTGGCGTAACTGTACTTTCCCATTTGAGTTGGTTTGTCTTTTTGCTTTCCGCCATTTGGTTTTTTGTTACTCTGGTAAATTCACCTGTTAGTAACCCCTTGGTTCAAAGTTTGTATTTGGTGATGGACCCATTACTAACGCCAATTCAAAGACTACTACCTCGGATGTCGGTAGACATTAGCCCACTTATCATTGCCTTGGTTGCCTATCTTTCCAGTGGCTTTTTTCGCGGCCTTATTCCCCAGTTGGGAATGCAGTTTTTAGCTTAAGGTGAAAGCTTTAAGCAGCGCCATTGCCAAGCTAAACAACTCTGGTTCCGATGTTGGTCTTAACAGCGCCCTTGAATTGCCTCTTTTGTCCCCTGCTGGTCAGGGTCATTTTATCCAGTGGTTGATTCCCAAAATCTCTCAAGAATTGGAAGAGTTAGAAGACTATGATCAAAATCATTTTTTTCTTCTTGATCTGTTAGAGGCTACAGGCCTTGAGTTTATTTTAGATGAGAGTGGTAATTTTGCGAGCATTCAAAGTGGTGATGTTTCCGCCCTACTTGACCTGCGTGATCCAAATCTACATCTACTTTACTGTTTTACCAATGTTAAAGAAGCTTTAAACCTTATCAAGAATTTGGTGGATACAGAAGTCTATTTTGCAAAACGACTTTTTTCTCGTCATCTGCATGAGGCGGCGGCACAGCTGGAACAGATCACAGAATTCCAGTATCTCTTTGAAGAGATGCCCCTAAAGGCTGCACATACAACGAGCTTAAAGGGAAATGCAAAAGGGGGATTGGCGTCAGACCTGTTTTTTACCCTACAAAAACTCAATCAGAAGCATTTTAATTTGACCCAAGTCACAGGCCTGACCACTACAGGGGGCGTGGCCCAAGTCCGCTTTCGCAACTCAGGCTTTGTAGAGGGTTACGACATCCGTCTTGTTGATTTTTTAAAGGCCTTAGGGCTTGTGCAGAGTAGATTGCAGGCTATGTGTCAAAAAATTTCTGAAAGCCATATTTTTAATCTCACAGATACAGGTGAGGGCTTGAGCTTAACTGGCAAAACTCTGGAAGTGGCTTTTTTATCTGTCCAAGCAAAACACTCTTCTCATCCCCTCCCTCAGATCCCAGAAGTCTTGTTGAAAAATCTGACCACTGGCATTAAACCCTTGGAACTTTGGGGCAGCTATCGCTTGATCGCTCGCAACCAATGGAAAATTTTAGCCAGTGACCCTGTTACAAATTTAAACGTTGAAATGGAGTTGCACGGTGCAGGCTTACGGTTCTATTTAAAAGATAAGGTGACCTTGGCCTTGGTTGAGAAAATTCTTTGCTTTGTCGCCCAGTCTGTTAGCGCATGGGGGTTTCTAGATGATTGAACTCCATAGCACGGCAGGCCAGTTACTAAGTTGGCTTTTTGCTCAAAATCAAGAAGAGGGGCTTTTTCCACCTGAAAAGGAATGGGATATAACCATCCAAATAAAAAAGATTCAAACGTCATTATTTTACGTCCTTACCTGCACTGGTGAAGATATGCGACTGAATTTTGTGCTTTTAGAATCAAAAGATCTTTTTCCTTTTAATGCAGGAAAGCTCAAGCAACTTGGAAAGGGCGAGTGGATTGTCTTTTGTTCTGAGCGCATTGGCAGGGAAATTGTGGGGAAAGCAGAACAACAAGAGATTAAGCTTTTAAGCCTCTACTCTGGTGGTGCCAGATTTCTAAATGGTAGTTTCGATAACAAGCGCCTTGAATTTCGCCTGTTGCAATTGGATAAAAAAATTACTCAAGAGGGAACCCACCCCCAGCCTTTTGGTTCCATTCCCAGTTTGCATTTAGAAGGGGATGAGGCTTTATGCTGGCAACAACCCTTTTGGCAGGCTTTGACACAAGCTGTGATTTTGCGCCCAACCCAAAAAGTGAGTTTGAAAAAACTCCTGCAAGAAGCTGTAGCCCTTTGGCCTTTATTGCCCAAAGGCGAGAAAAAGAAGTTAGAAGGGGCCGCCTTAGCTGTGATCAATGAACTGATGCCTCGCTATTTTGCTGGATTATTGGTGGTGGATACGGTGCCTGAAAGCCCAGAAATTTCTTTCTTATTTGATAAGTCCGATAAAAAAACCATGCACCTGTGGCAAAAATCTATCATGCAGGCCATGAAATGGACTCGTGTCGAGCAACCGCAACTGGAGTTTTCTAGCCTCTTCCCTGATATAGATTAGGTTATTTCAACTTTTTTGTTCTGGCTCTACTGGGAGCTGACTCCCAACGAGGCAATGAAAAGGTCAACTTGGCCGTTGAATCAGATGTCTTCAGTCCCTACATCAATTAAGGCCCTGCGGGCGATATTTAAGTTGATACAAACTATGGATTCTGACTTGATGATCATCGATAACTGGATGCCTGAAATGAATGGCCTTGACGTGGCCCGTCTGGTGAAAAATAGCCTTGATCAAAAATAAACCCCCATAGTGGGGATCAGTGCTTCTGTAATGGTTCAAGATCTAAAAACCTATGAAGCTGTTTTCGATTCCTTTATACCTAAACCTGTCTCTAAAAATGGTCTCTTGACCGTAATAGAGAAATACCTTTAATCAAGGCTCAGTTTTTTAACGGATTTAGCTTTTCCCTCAAAGCTCGCAAGCGGAGAAACCCTAGCGATTGAGCAGAAAATTAATTTCGTAAACAAAGCTAGAGATTACCACTACAAAACCACCGATGGACCAGATGGCAGAAGATTTGCTAGCTAGGCCTTGGACTGAGCGATCCAGTAAAAAACCTGCATATACTAGCCACGTAAAAAGAGGCAAGCCTTGCCTTAAGCTCAACTCTGGTGGCCCTTGGTGGCCTGCAATCCTCATGGTTATCCCGACTAAAAGCCCCACAGTAATGAGTAAAAAACCAAGTGCAATAATGGTGTGATTCAAGCGGTCTAAAAATCCCAAACTCGGGAACTTGGAAGTTAATAGGTGCAGCTTCTTTTGCTTTATTTGATATTCCTCATATAAGAAGAAGATACTGGTCAAGGAGGCAACTCCAAAGAGGATGTAGCCAAGCATGGTCATGGATACATGAGCCACCAAAATCAACTTTCCGAAAACAGGAGTTTCATTTAAGAATGCTTCTGTGCCAATGTCTTGGTCGAAAAAAAGGATGGAAAAGAGCAAAAAGAACAGGGTCATTGGTGGGAAAATGACCTCGAAGATAAAATTTGCGTAAAAGAAGTCTAAAATAAAATAGAGCAACAGCAGCAGCAAAGACCCAAAGAGCAGTAGGCTCGCAAGGTTTTCAAAGGGATGGGCGTGAAGCTCGATATAACTTGCAGAGATATAAAATAGCTGAGTTAAAAGGCCCACAAAAAGTAGCCTCTCCCCAATTTGATGGAGCCCCTTTAAATTTCGGTAAAAGGCAATGGAAGAAACCAACCAGCCAGTAAAAATAAAGGAGATTACAACCCAAAAAAGAAACATTAAATTCAAGTTATTACCAGTTTTCAGGGAGTTTGTTCACTTGTTTTAAGCAAGAAAGTAGATCTTCTTTCATTGCCGTGGCAGCCCATGCGGCCGCATCTGCAAAGAGTTCTTCGCCTTTTAAGTCTGTCGGAAGATCATCTCTTTGAGAAGCAAAGATAATACCTCTTGAAGAATTGATCAAGGCCCCATAGCCCTGTTCATCAAAAGTAGGCATTACATCCATACCACTGCCCCCTTGGGCGCCATACCCAGGAACTAAAAAATAGCAGCTAGGCATATCGGCTCGCAGTTGTTCGGCCTCTTCTGGCCAAGTAGCGCCAACAACAGCGCCTAAACTAGAATAACCGCTTTTATTGACCCAGGCTGAGGCATGATTTTCTAAGTCTTGGGCAACTTTTCTGTAGAGTGGAAGACCATCCAATGAGGCTTCTTGGTAATTGGAAGCCGAAGGGTTGGAGGTTCGAACCAAAAGAAAGAAACCCTTATCGTTTTTTTGTGCTTTTTCCACAAAGGGCTCAATCCCATCCCAACCTAAGTAGGGATTGACTGTAGTGAAATCACTAGCCAAGTTACTGCCAATGGTAGCTTCTGCGTACAGGGCTGCCGTGGAGCCAATATCGCCACGTTTGGAATCATCGATTACAATCAAACCTAAGTCTTTGGCCTTTTGTGCGGATTTTTCAAAAACGACCAATCCTTCTGGGCCTAAAACTTCATAGCAGGCTTTTTGTAATTTTACAGAAGGCACAATGGGCGCGATAGCCTCTAAAATTTGGGTATTAAACTGTAACATGGCCTCGGCCATTGCGGCTGCACCTTTCCCGTGTTCTTTTTCTGCCGCAGCTACTAAATAGCTAGGTAATTTTCTTATCAAAGGATCAAGCCCCACAACAATGGGAGCGGACTTTTGATTCACCGCCTCAATTAATTGGTCAATGATCAACTTTTATCCCCGTCTTTATTTTTAAGAGAATTAAAAAGTTGGGTTACTTTGCTGGTGATTACCTGTTGCAACTCTTCAATGTTAAATTCACCTTTGGACTTTGCTTTGGCTGTCACTTTGCCCTTAGCATCCTTGATAAAGGAGATTAAATTATCTTCAAAGTCCTTTAAGGTTTTATCTAGATTTTCAGAATTCAAACCAAACCTACCGCCAAGTGGGTTTTTTCCTTCAAAGATATTTTTAAAGCTTTGCTTGCTTTCTAAAGCCTGAACCTTGGCCTCTAGTTCTGCCACTCTGGTGGCTAGAGTGCTTTTGGTCTGGGTTTTGCTGTCTTCTGTGGTAGAGTCAGAGGCATGTGCAAATTTCGATTTATAGTGCCTCAAGGTGTTTGGGCGAACTTTTGGGAATTTTGCATAGAGGTCTTGGTTTGTGCAATCTGGATTTTTATTGATAAAGTCTTGGACTTTTTCAGCGATGCTTTTGGCCATTTGTGCCTCCTAATTGAGTCGAAAAGTTCTGCATTGTCAGGTTATGAAACTTGAGGAATAAAAATACTTCTTGTCTTGGAAAGAGAAGTTTTATAACTTGGTAACATATAAACTGCAAATTGGTCTTAAAGATAACATCAAGCTTTATAAAACTCAATAGGACCGATCAGTAAACAAAATAGCTATAAAAAATGGAATTTTCTCTCCTAGAAGCAAGTAACGGTGATTGCCCTTATATTGAAGGCAAGGAATGGCTGAGCTATTTAATTCAATCTAACCGACTTGACTCATATACTTACGAACTTCTTTTAGATCAGGGGTTTAGGCGTAGTGGATTTGTCTTTTATAAAAATAATTGCGACTCCTGTGAACAGTGTATTTCACTGCGTATCAACGTCGCCGAATTTACCCCCTCTAAAAGTCAGAAGCGAATTTGGAAGAAAAATCAAGATGTTATAGTCACAGATTCAGCGGCAACTTTCGACCTTGAAGCCTTTGAAGTCTATGCCAAGTTCTCTAAAGATCGCTATAAAAACGATGCGACGGCAGAGGACTTCCAAAACTTTTTAGCCAATGGTCTCTTTGACACTAGAATGATTAAATATTATGTTGGCACTCAACTGGTTGGGGTTGGGTGGTTAGACAAATTAGTCAATAGCATCTCTAGCGTATACTTCGCCTTTGACCCTGAGGTAAGTGCTAGAAGTCTTGGCACCTATTCGGTGATGAAGGAAATTGAACTTTGCAGGCAACTGGGCTTAGAATACCTACATTTGGGTTTTTGGGTTGAGGGATGCCAAGCAATGAGCTATAAAAACCGCTTCCAACCTTACGAATTATTAATAGATGGCCGGTGGGTAACGGTTAAATAGGAAAAACAATGGGAAATACTTTTGGTCAGCTTTTTCGCCTTACAACCTTTGGTGAAAGCCACGGAGCAGGCCTTGGTGCAATTATTGATGGCTGCCCTGCAGGCCTGAAAATTGATATTAAAGACATCCAAGATGAATTGGACCGCAGAAAACCAGGCCAAAGCGAAATCACCACTGCTCGGGCCGAATCGGACCAAGTCGAGATTATGTCGGGTATCAAAGATGGGGTGACCTTAGGCACTTCCATTGGTTTGATCATCCGTAACCAAGACGCTAAATCCAAATCCTATAATAACCTAGAAGATCTATTTCGACCCAGTCACGCCGATTACACCTACGAAGCTCGTTATGGCCTTCGAGACCACAGAGGTGGCGGACGTGCCTCCAACCGTGAGACGGCTGCAAGAGTGGCAGCTGGAGCCATTGCGAAAAAATTGATTGAAGAACTAACAGGCGCTAAAACATTAGCTTGGGTAGAGCAGATTTTTGATGTGACCTCTGGACTCAAACGGGATGAAGTGACCTTGGAGCAAGTGGAAGCGAACATTGTCCGTTGCCCTGATCCCTCCCAAGCAGAAAAGATGATCAAACTGGTGAAGGAAGCAAAATCCCAAGGCAATTCTTTAGGCGGAATCATTACCTTTCGTGTGAACTCAATTCCTGCAGGTTTAGGTAGCCCCGTTTTTGATAAATTAACGGCAAGACTTTCGGCAGCTTTGATGTCGATCCCAGCGACTCGGTCGATTGGTTTTGGCCTTGGCAGTGAATCCATTTATTTAAGGGGCTCCGAACACAACGACCCTATGATTTTAAAAGATGGCAAAGTGGCGACTCCTGAAAATAAGGCTGGGGGAATTTTAGGGGGTATTTCAACTGGTGAGTCAATTTACGGACACCTAAGTTTTAAACCAATTGCAACTTTATTTATTGAGCAACATACCTTAACTCGTGACCTAGAGCCGACAACTTTTAAGGCTCATGGGAGACATGACCCTTGCGTTTTACCTAGAGCAGTACCCATTGTGGAGGCCATGATTAACTTGGTTCTCGCCGATGAACTCTTAAGTTTTTCAACTGCAAATATTTCTCGATTGAAAAAAGCACTTAATTAATCAATTACCATTTGCCAAAGCTTATATAAAAAGTATATTATCACGACTAGCTTACAAAGGCGATATATTAAGGTTTAAAAAACATGAACGAAATCAAAGCAAAACTGCTTGAAATGCAGCAATCGATCATCGACGAAATTGAAGATGATCACAATAAATCTGTTAGTGCTATTACCCACGATATTGGTGACTCTATCGATTACGCTGCAGAAGAAAGAGACCGCGAATTTTACCAATTATTAGGTGAGCGGGATCGAATCAAATTACAGATGATCAAAGAAGCTCTTGAGCGATTTGAAGATGAGTCTTACGGTCTTTGCGAAGACTGTGACGCAGAAATTGGTAAAGCAAGGTTACTGGCCCTACCTTTCACTAAGCTTTGTGTTGACTGTAAAAGTGAAGAAGAGCGAACCAAAGGAAATGATTTATCCTTTGATTTAGGAAATCCTAAGTTCTCTAGCATGGATGGAGATGATATCTAGCCAGATCCAATACAGGGAAGATGGCAAGTGTCTTAAACTACAACCCTGAATATATTTTTACCTTCTTTATTCTTTTAATAAGAGTAGGGGGGGTATTCTTGACTGCCCCCATTATCAGTTCTGAGACTGTTCCCAGAATGATACGCGTCTACTTGGCGTTTTTAATGACCTTAATTCTCTTTAATGTCATTCCTCCAATTAACTATCCGACTAATTTAAATGTAGCCTTCTACTTTTTGATCGTTGCAAAGGAATTGATGGTTGGTTTGCTTTTGGGTGTTGTGCCTAGAGTTATGTTTGCTGCCATTGATTTCGCTGGTACTGTGATTGGTTTTCAAATGGGCTTTTCTATGGCTAACGTAGTTGACCCGCAAACCAGCGCCACAGTTTCCATTATTGCCAGCTTTAAAACTCTGATTGCGACACTCCTATTTGTAACTGTTGATGGGCATCATATCTTCATTGAGGCTCTTGCTGCCAGCTACCAAAAAATTCCTATTGGGGGGTTTTTGTTTAATGAGGGCAAGGTTCAGATTTTAATAGAACTGACGGCCACTATCTTTTCTATTGGTTTGCAACTGGGTGCGCCTATTATTGTAGCTTTACTCTTTACCAACGTAATGATGGGCTTTACAGCGCGGTCTATCCCAAATCTAAATGTTTTTGTGGTGGGTTTCCCCCTTACCATTTTATTAGGTATGGTATTCTTAGTCACAGGGATGCCCTTTTTAACCCAGAGCATTTCACAACAATTTTTATCAACCAGACAAGGGGTGATCGACCTCTTATCGGTAATGGCGAAATAAAATGGCAGAAGGATCTGAGGAAAAAACAGAGGCCCCCTCTCAGAAAAAGAGGGATGATGCTAGGCAAGACGGTCAGGTAGCCTTTTCTAAAGAGGTTAGTGGTGCCGCTCTGTTGGGCAGTTTCTTGCTTTTGATTTGGTTTGGAGGTGCAGGCTTTCAACAGTCTTGGGAAGAAATTATAGCCTTTAGTTTTAAAAACCTCGACCGCCCTGAGCTGGATAGTAATCTTGCGGCAAATCTGTTTATGGCCTTTATCGAACCTGCTGGTTTGATTGTGTTTCCTTTCTTTTTAACGGCTCTAGTTGTTGGAGTGTTTTCCTCTGTGATTCAGGTGGGCTTTAATATTACAGGTAAGCCTTTAGTCCCTAAACTCAGTAAAATAAGTCCCTTGGCTGGGATTGGCAGGATGTTTTCAAAGCAATCCTTTAGTGAGTTGATCAAGTCCATTTTTAAATTAACGGTTATTGGCTACATCGGTTACTATACCTTTTTAGAAAATACCGACGCTTTGCAGAACCTTATCGCCCAAGACTCAAAAGTGCTCTTTGGGGAAACCTTCCATATGATTGGGATGTTTACCTTTCGCCTTTTTATTGCCCTGCTGGTTATGGCAATGTTTGATTACATGTTCCAAAGGTACGATTTGGAACAGAAATTAAAAATGAGCAAGCAGGATATTAAAGAAGAAATGAAGCAGTCCGAAGGTGATCCTATGATCAAGGCTCGGATTCGCCAGATCCAACAGGAAATGAGCCAAGCTAGGATGATGCAAGAAGTGCCGACGGCAGATGTTGTTGTTTCTAACCCTACACATTTTGCCGTTGCTATGAAATATGACCGTGATGTGATGGCTGCACCTGAAATTATTGCCAAGGGTTCCGATTTCTTAGCCCTTAGAATCATTGAGGTTGCCAGAGAAAATGGAGTTATTGTTTACGAAAACCCTCCCGTGGCAAGGGGATTGTATTTCCAATCAGAGATAGGTGACCAAGTTCCAGAAGAATTTTTCCGTGCAATTGCGGAAATTCTTGCCTTTGTATACAAAGCAAAGAAAAGAAAGTAGAATTAAAAAACTACAAATAAACAGGGATAGATAGGCAAAGTAAAATGGCAGAAGCGGCTCCACGAGCAAAAATGATGTCGGCGGATTTTTATCTGGCTATAGGGGTTGTTGGTATCTTGGCGGTTATGATCTTGCCTTTACCATCGGTTCTTTTGGATATCTTATTTGCCATTAATATTACTTTTTCCGTGTTGATTCTCTTTGTGGCTTTATACAGCCTTAAACCCCTCGACTTTTCTATATTCCCCTCGGTTCTTCTGATCACCACCTTGTTTCGGTTGTCTTTGAACGTAGCCAGCACCCGAGCCATTTTAACCAATGGAAACCAAGGAACCAGCGCCGCAGGCCATGTGATTGAGGCCTTTGGTGGTTTCGTTGTTGGTGGTAACTATATGATTGGGGTGATCGTGTTTTTGATTCTTGTATTGATTAACTTCATGGTTATTTCTAAGGGTTCAGGTCGTATTGCTGAGGTTGCCGCTCGTTTTACCTTGGACGCTATGCCCGGTAAGCAGATGGCTATTGATGCTGATTTAAATGCTGGGATTATTGATGAGTCTGCCGCCCAAAGCAGGAGAAAAGAAGTCCAGAGAGAATCAGACTTTTTTGGTTCTATGGATGGTGCCTCTAAGTTCGTTCGTGGTGATGCAATTGCAGGTTTGATCATCACAGGTATCAATATCGTTGGTGGTTTGATCATTGGGGTTCTTTCTTATAATATGGACATAGGTAGAGCCGCTGAAACCTTTACCAGCTTGACCATTGGGGATGGGCTAGTAAGTCAGATCCCAGCTATTATTATTTCTATCGCCGCGGGTATCGTAACGGCTAAAGCTGGCGCTCAAAATAGGCTGGGTGTGGATTTAAACATACAGCTTTTTGGAAACCCTATGGCCCTTGCCATGGCCAGTGGCACCTTAGCTGTGTTTGGCATGGTTCCAGGAATGCCAGCACCAACTTTTTTACTCTTGGCTTTGGTGATGGGGGGGTTATCCTACCAAGGATTTCAGTCAAACAAACAGTTGGTTATTGACCAAGCAAATGCCGAGAGCGATGTTGCCGCCGAAGAAGCGGAAGAAACCAGTGACAATATCGTTGATCTTTTACCGATAGATATTTTAGGTCTAGAATTGGGTTACGCTATGATTCCCCTTGTTGATCCTGAACAGGATGGGGAACTTTTAGAGCGTGTGAAGGCGATTCGTAGACAAATTGCTTTGGACATGGGTTTTGTTGTGCCTCCTGTGCACATCAAAGATAATCTCCAGTTGGAACCAGGTGCCTATTCTTTGATCATTAAGGGCATTGAAGTTGGCAAGGGCGAGATGATGATTGAGCATTATATGGCTATGGAAGCTGGGGAAGTTGACGAGCAGCTGGATGGTATCCAATGCATCGAGCCTGCTTTTGGGCTGCCAGCCATTTGGATTTCTGAAGCGGACCGTGAGAATGCGCAGATTGCAGGTTATACTGTAGTGGATATCCCGACCATTGTTTCTACTCACCTGACTGAAATCATTAAGTTGCATGCCCATGATTTTTTAGGTCGTGGTGATGTACAAAAGTTGTTAGATAAGATCAAAGAATCAGACGAAAAACTGGTGGAAGAAATTGTACCTGATTTACTGGGCCTAGGTGTGATCCAGCGTGTGTTGCAGGGATTACTCAAAGAAGGAATCTCAATCCGTGATATGCATAGTATCTTGGAACTCTTAGCCGATGCCGCTCAATACACTAAGGTGCCAGATCATTTGATTGAGCATGTTAGAGAAGGCTTGAGTCGAAATATAACCAGACAGTATCAAAATGAAGAGGGTGTTGTTCCTGTGATGACCTTAGAGCAATCTATGGAAAATATTCTAGCAGAATCTGTGCAAGAAAGCCCACAGGGGAACTTTCTAGGCATTGCCCCTGAAACGGCCCAAAAGGTGATCAGTTCCATTGAAGAGGGTGTAGAAGCCTTTCAAATGTATAACTACCAGCCAGTTCTTTTGGTTAGCTCTGTAGTAAGGCCTCATATCAAACGTCTGACTGAACGTTCTATTCCTAACTTAGTTGTCTTGTCTCATGTGGAGATTAGCCCTGAGGTTCAGATAGAATCTTTAGGTACCATTGAGATGGTTTACTAATCTTGAGAGTTGGTTTCGAGTCCCTAAATAGGCCGCCATCCTTTTCTTTGCAATCTGGGTACTAATCTTATGCAGTTACCATGATCTTGGAAAATTTCATCAGATCATCAAGATTCTTCTGAATAATGCTCTCCACAATTTCAATATTTAGCTTTGTATACTCATGAACAGCGATATTTCTAAAAGAGATCATTTTCTCAAGCTGTTTACCTAAGTCAGCGGGGATGCGGCCTGCTTGCGCCAAAAGGTTAAAGCTTTCTCTACTAGAGTTCGCAAGTCCTAGCTTTTCTTTTCGGATAATGTGATTTGCTAAGTCGAGGGCGGTTTCACAGGCACGGATAATATTTAAGATTGCAGCATCTTGCCTTGAGTAGTTATTAGCAAAATCGCTACCAGCTTGACTAAACTCTTCTCTTGCTCGCTGAATTGCCCTTTGAATCGAGGCTGCCTTGTTAAGAAGGACATCACTCATGATGCGTAAATCTCCCCTGTAGTTTTGATATCCTGCTCAATTAACGCTCTCTCTTCCTTTAGTTTTTGGTACATAGAGACGACCAAGCCTTCGAAAGAAAATAGATCTTCTAAAGTTTGAGAAAATAGAACAACTCCCGTGGTGATGACCTGATACTGAAAGACTGTAGAGACTTCTCTTAGGTTGATTAAGTCTACCTTTTTATCAAAACTACTTTGCATTTCCAACATAGCATCACTTAAGGCTAGATTCCCAAATTTTTGGGCTTCCCCATGACTCAAAAGGAGCGCAATATCTAAGTCGCTATTGGGGCCAGCTTGTTCATCAGCTTCACTCCCAAACAGATATACTGCTTCTAGATTTGGAAAATGCCTTTTACAGCTTTCTACAATTTCCTGATTAAAAGAATGTACCAATTTTATCTCCTATAATTGCTTTTCTACATTATCAATTTATAGAACTATAGACAACTCTCTTCTTGTTGCCCCAAAACAGACAAACTACAAACCCAATTGAGTCAAAAAGAAATCAACTTGTGCTTGTAACTTAGTTGGAGCTAGACCTTGATTCGAAGTTCGCAGTAGCCCAATTAAAAAGGTCATCATCACCTCGCCTATTAACCCCACATCAGGAACTTGGATTTCATTGTTGCAAGCAGCATTACGGATCTCCTCGGTTAAGTAGGATTCCATATTAGATAAAGAAAGCTTCACCTTTGCAGAAAGTAACTCATCTTGCATCACCACATCTACCAAGCTATTTACAACCAAACACCCCTTTGCAAAGTCAGGGTTTGTTATCGCAGCAATCGTTTCTTTAAAAAACAGGCGAATAGACTCACGATAACTCTTACCTTGGTTAAAGGCGGCAACTCTTTGGCCTCCGATAGTTTTATTATAATGATCTAAAACCTTTAAATAGAGCGTCTTTTTATCCTTATAAATATGATAAAAAGAACCGTTAAAGATCTCCATTGCTGTCAGCAATTCCTTTACAGAAGTCTCTTGGTACCCTCTTCTCCAAAATACTAACATTGCCTTATCCAAGGCAATGGTTTCATCAAATTCTACTTTTCTACCCATAGCTACACCTCCAAACAAAAGATTAGGAATTAATTCTGGAGTGGTCAATCAAAAATCTTGACGAGAAGGATTTCATTTGTAATTTTACTATTATTCTGGAGTAAGTGCTCCACTATATAAAATTACATCTTTTAAAGGGAATCATGAAGGTACTCATTACTGGCGCAAAAGGCTTTGTAGGCCAAGCCATCTTAAACAATATTCCGCAAAACTCTGAGATTGAAATTTTAGCTACTGCGAGAACAGCAGAGGGGCTTACACAAGACCGAGCAATCCATTGGCAGTTTGGCGATTTAAAGGATTCTGATTTTGTAAAAGAATTAGTGAAGGGTGTGGATGTGATCATGCATGCAGCTTCTTGGGCAGCCATGTGGGGGAACTCTAAAAAAGAGAGGGGTAACTTTTATGAACCCACTTTAAACCTACTCAAAGAAGCAAAGAATGCAGGTGTAAAGCAGTTCATTCTAACCTCCACCATTGCAGCCAATAAAAACCAAACAGGTCTTTTGCCTGATGACCAAAAAGGCCATAAAGTTGGTTTCTGGCCTCACCTAAATTATGTAATTGATATTGAGAATGAAATGGAATCCTTATCAAGCCAAAATATGCAAATGACAAGTTTAAGATTGGGGCATTTTATTGGTAAGGGAAACAAATTAGGGCTAATCCCTGCTTTAATCCCTCGCCTAAAAACAAGACTTGTTCCAATGCTCGGAGGCGGTAAAAAGTTAATCCCCTTAATTGGCCCTGAGGATATTGGGCAGGCCTTTTGGAAGACGATAAAAGCTCAAAAGCTAAACCCCTTTGAATCTATCAATATTTCTGGTGGAGAGTCAGTTGCCTTGGGAGAGGTGATCGGCCTGGTGGCGAAAGAATTCAATGTCATGAAACCCTTTATCCCTGTGCCCTATGCTGTAGGTTTTGCATTTGGTGCTTTTTGTGAGCTACTTTCAAACCTTGGGCTTGGTTCTCCCTTTCTTGCTCGCTCCATTGTTCATTTGGCAAGTGAATGGGTAACCGATAACAAGGAAGCAATGAATAAGCTTAACTATGCACCAAGCACAGATTGGCAAGAGGTTGCAAAAGAGCAGATTCAACAACTGAAACAAGAAGGAGTTCCATGGAGCTTAAAGAATAAATAATTAGCTATGGCAAAGGCTTTTGTATCGTAAAATTGGGCTAAATTGATTTGGTCACGCTCAAACCCAAGCTACAAGGAATTTACAGAGTCTAACTTTGGTGACATAGGATACACTATCAGCTTAGTAAGCAAGGAAACTTTGGTAACGTTTTGGTCCACATTATAGGGTTTTTGGTAAAATCACCAAATCTGCTTTCATTATAAAATCAATATATTATTGCCCATGCAGGATTTTCAAACGCTATGGCGGAATGTCCCTATAATTACCCTCGTTGGCTTGAAGCCCGAAAGACTTGAGCCTCCTTGGTCCCAAGGAATTTAGCGCATAAAAAAAGGCTCTAATGATGTTAAAATCACTAGAGCCTTTTTTTGTATCTGGGTCTTTAGACCTTGTTACCTGCGGCTTTGGCCTAGAACATTTGCTAGGCCTCAGTTGAGGTCTTTATCCTAATTCCACTTTTGACCATGGCAGGCGTAGCAACTAGGCGCCGCTTTTGTGCCTGTTAAACCAGCACCGTGGCACTGGGTGCAATCTGCACTTGAAGCTGTATTGAACTGCTCCTTGTGGCCTACACCATAAACCAATACATTATGGTCACCTGTGCCTGTCCATTTGTCGTAGTGGCAAGAGTAGCAACTAGGTGCATTGGCACTGCCGTCCAGAGTGGCGCCGTGGCAACCTGCGCAGTCTCGATCGGGACTCGTGCGGTTCGCGCCGTGCATCGTACCCTTTACATTAGCTGTATGTCTGGCCTCAAGGTCAGACCAGTTGTCAGTGTGACAAGAATAACAAGAAGGTCTGCTCACTGAGCCTGTTAGGTCTGCTCCATGGCATTCGGTACAGGTGGTTGAAAAGCTCATTGAAGGCTTGTGGGCAACGCCGCCTTTGATATTAGTATGGTCATCTTTTTGCCACAAAGCATTGTGACAAGAATAACAACCAGGCACAGGACCATTACCGTCTAAGTTTGTACCATGGCAGGCGGTGCAGTTTTTCGCACCTGAATATAGTTTTTTACCATGGTCAACACCCTTGATCTCAATATTGTGTTGCGTCAGTAAATCTTTGCAACCTGTGCTTAAGAAAAACAAGCTTGATAAGCTAATGAGAATGATTAAAATGCTGGATAGTTTTCGCATGTAACCTCAGATAGTAGAAATAGAATCAAAAAATTTAATTGAGTATAGAAAATTTTTTCTTTAATTGGAACGATAGGATAATGAAAAATAGTTTAACTGAATTTTAATTTGGCTATATTTGAAATCTTTTTCAACTCTTTTTTCAAGTAGCCTTGCTTTGCGGTTTCTCTTGCTTTAATATCCAAAGAAAACAATTTTCGTGCTTTCCTTTTGGTATAATATGGCATTGCGCTTTCTCATTACATCGATTCTTCTTCTCCAAGCTCTATCTATTTTTCAAGGCGAGCTTTGGGCTTTCGACCCTAAATCTGTTGAACAGTTGAAATCCACTAAAGTCTGCATAGGTTGTGACCTTACAGGTGCTAGTTTGGAAGAACTGGACTTAAAAGATGCCAATTTAACAAATGCTAAGTTAGATCGAGCAAATATGATGGGGGTCAACCTTTTAGGGGCAACCATGATGGGGGCCAGTTATGACCAAGCCTTTTTTGAAAATGCCATCTGGGTGAATGGGGAAAACTGTAAAAAGGGTTCTTTTGGCAAGTGTTTGAACGACTCCTTTGCCAAGCTAACAGGGGTTAAAAACTGTGTGGAATGCAACCTAGCCTTTACTCATATGCCCAATGTTTACCTCCAAGGTGCCTTGATGCAACGCTCTAATGTTAGGGGCGCAAACATCAGGAAGGGTATATTGGTCAATGCGAACTTGACAGGTACGGACTTAACAGGTGCCAACCTTACAGGTGCAGACTTAACAGGTGCACAAATCAAGGGGACCAAATTTGATGGGGCCGACCTCGTTGGGGCTTTGTGGATTACAGGGGGTAGGTGTATTGAAGGGTCAAAGGGAATGTGTTTGACGCAACAATGGGCCAACCTGCTTAAAAATAAGACCTGTAATAAATGTACTTTACCTTTGATCAAAAAGCCTAGCCAAGATTTCCAAGGGGCAAAGATCATTGAGACTATTTTAGATGACGGCGACTTTTCAGGCAGTAATTTTTCAGGCTCTACTCTAACAGCATCTACCTTTGCTAGAGCCAACTTATCCTCTTCCAAATTTAATAATGCTAAAATGGATAAGGGACTTTATACATCTGTTAATCTAAGTGGCAGTGACTTTACAGAAGCAGATTTAACAGATTCCGATTTTACCGAGTCTGAAATGGGAAGTTCAACGTTTGTTAAAACCAAAATGTATGCTGTGAATATGACAGGTGCCAAGCTACAAGAATCTCGATTTGAAGAGGTGGATTTTAGAAATGTTGATTTAACCGATGCTGATTTGGACAAGGTTGTTTTTGAAAAGGTAGATTTTTCCAACGTTCGCTTCAATGGAGCCACTTGGATCAATGGCCAAAAATGCGAGAGGGGTTCTATCGGTCACTGTATTACCGAATCGGTTCAGAACAGTTTACGGAAAAAGGTCTGTCAAAAATGTTCTCTTCCCTATGCTAAGTTTGAAGGGGCAAATTTGGTTGGGGCCAGACTGAGTCAAGCCTACTTATATCGTGCTGATCTCCAAGGTGCGAACCTAACATCTGCAAAATTTATTAAGGCCAATTTTCTAGAAGCGAAAATGCAGAATGCCAATCTAACCAAAACAAACTATGACCAAGCCTTATTAGAGAAGGCCATTTGGGTAGACGGTAAGGTCTGCAATAAGGGTTCTATTGGTCGCTGTAATACAAACTTCACAAAAGAGATGTTTGCGAAGAAATCTTGTAAACGATGCTCCTTGCCTTATGTTAATTTAAAAGAAGTGACCATGAAGTGGTTCAACTTAAATGGTTCTAACTTAATGGGTGCGGACTTTAAAAAAGCGAACCTTACAGGGGTCTTTTTTGAAGGGGCAAATTTAGAGAGAGCTGACTTTAGAGGGGCCTTGTTAGTAAGTGCTGCTCTTAACGATGCAAAAATCAAAGATGCTGATTTCACTGGTGCTGATTTATCTGGTGCAACCTGGCCTGATGGGCAAGTTTGTGCACCTGGATCAATTGGGAAATGTAACTTTCAAAAGAAAAAATAGTAATGGGTCCAGAACTTCTAATTTTAGCTGGTGGCATGGGAAGCCGCTACAATGGGCTCAAGCAGCTAGATCAATTTGGCCCTAGCGGCGAAAGTCTGATGGAGTATTCTTTATTTGACGCTAAAAGAGCAGGCTTTTCTAAAGTTATCTTTTTGATTCGAGAAGAAGTCTTTGGTCTACTAGATGAAAAAATCTTAACGCCTTATAAAGGCCTCATCGAAATGGATGTGGCTTTCCAAAAACTTGACGACCTACCTACAGACATTACAGCCCCAGAGGGCCGTGAAAAGCCATGGGGAACGGGGCAAGCGGTTTGGTCTGCCAGACATAAAATTTCAGGCCCCTTTGCTGTGATCAATGCCGATGATTTTTACTCGCCTCAGGCTTTTGAGAAGTTGTTTGGGTTTTTGTCTTCAATCGAATCAGAGTCGACTCGTTTTGGTCTTGTAGCCTACCCCATTGGCGGCACTTTGAGCGATAACGGACAGGTGAACCGTGGGCTCGTTCAGGCTGAAAAGGGGTTACTTGTTTCGGTACAAGAGAAGCTGGGAATTGAAAAGCAAGGGGAAAGGGCTAAATATACCAATTCACAAGGGGCAACTGAGACCTTAGAATTATCTGATTTAGTGTCGGTGAATTGTTGGGCCTTTAGTCATAAAATCTTTAGTTTTTTAGAATCAGATTTTGTGGGCTTTTTAAAAGCCCAAGGCGACCAGTTAAAATCTGAGTTTTTTCTGCCTGCAGTAGTCGACAGCTATGTGAGCCAAAATCAGGCGCAGGTTGAAGTAATGACTACGAGCGGAAAGTGGATGGGGGTTACCTATCCTACTGACAAAAAAGGGGTTGTTGCCGAACTCTTAGAAATGCACAGTAAGGCAGTCTACCCGCCAGATTTAAAGAGTGATTAAAGCTTTTCAATTTTTTACAAAAGGGTTAAATTAAAAACTTAATTTACGCATAAGGAATTTCCATTGCAATTAAATGAATTTTTAAAAGAATCCCTGATCATTAGCCAATTTGAGGCGGATTCTAAAGCCCATGCACTAGAGCAACTTGTGGGGCAACTTGCCACTGAATTCTCTGACATTAACCAAGAGAGTATTTTAAAACTAATTTTAGAGCGGGAAAGCCTGAGTACTACTGGCATCGGTAGTGGAATCGCTGTACCCCATTGCAAAAGCTCCGAAGTAACCGAGCTGACAGTGGTTTTAGCCAAGTCGGTTCAAGGTGTTGAGTTCGAGTCCTTAGATGGCAAACCCTGTTTTTTGTTTTTTCTGCTCGTTGCGCCTGAAGATAGCACATCTACCCACCTCAAAGCCTTGGCAAAAATTGCGAGACTTTCCAAAAATGTTGAAATTAGAGAAGGCTTGGAAGCTTGTGGAAGCTCAGCTGAGATCCTCAGTTATATTGCAGAACAAGAACATCACTTTTCTTAAAAACAGATGAAACTGATTGTTATCTCACATGGAAATTTAAGTCACGAAAGCCTAAGCCTCGCTGAGCAAATGGTGAAAAGTGAAATTTCTGCTCAAGCCCTTTCCTTCGGGCATACCCAAGCGCCGGAAGTCTTTTCTAAAGAGCTAGTTTCTTTAATCAGTTCCTTTGACCCGCAAGAAAAGGTTTTGATCCTTACGGACCTTTTTGGCGGAACCCCATCCAATTTATCGATCCCACTTTTAGAAGAGGGGCGAATCGAGCTTCTTACAGGCTTGAACCTTTCCATTTTACTTTATGTTTTAAGCCAGCCGCCTACCAAAAGCTTTAAAGATCTCTGCGAAGGGGCAAAGAAGGCAGGAGTAGAATCGGTTGTTTTGGCAGGAGAATTTTTATGATCCCACAAAAGAATTTTATCTTTAGGCGAATCTTTGCCCGTGTCATTGATATGACCCTAGCCGCTTTAGCTTTAGCACTGATTTCTAAGATTACAGGTCGAAGCGGAATCGAGTTGGTTGGCGCTGTGATTTTGTATCAGACGATGGTGGTTTTGCTGAAAGGCAATAGCTTGGGAAAGGAATTATTAAGCCTTTATGTGAAGCCCGTGGGGTCTTTCTCACAGGTCCGCATGTTTTTTCGTGAGATTCTACTTTGGTTGCTTCTCCCTTTTGTGTTGCTAGCGCTACCCTTTGCAGGCACCCCTCTTCATGATCGTCTAACCAATTTATCAGTTGTTGAGTATGGCTAAGAAAAAGCGTTTAATCCGCTGCCCTATTTATGGCTCCATTGGCTTTGGGGAAGAGGAAATGGCTTTAATCGCCAGCCCCTTTTTACAACGCTTAAGGAGCATTAGCCAGTTGGGCTTTGCCAGTCTTGTTTTTCCTGGCGCCACACATACAAGGTTTTCTCATTCTTTAGGTGCTTGCCACTTGGCAGGTTTGGTTTTTGACCAGCTTTTGCTAGCGGAACATCACGACCTTGCAGATTATTATAGCACAGAAGAATTGGCTTACTTTAAAAGGCTGCTACGTTTGAGTGCTTTGATGCATGATGTCGGTCACCCGCCCTTTTCCCATGCCGCTGAAAGTGCCTTACCTGATACAGACCAACTCCCCTTACCGAGTTTTTTAAAGCCAGAAAAAACCCGCATTGCCACTCATGAAGATTTTACCTTCGCTATCATTTGGGAAATTGCCCAAAGCGAGGGGATCATTACCCTTGAAGAGGCCGAAGACATCATTGCTATTTTGTCTAAAAATGCCACGCCTTCAAAACGCCTCAATGCTAAAGATGGTGAGCCCCTAATTTACCCCCTCCTCTGCCAGTTGATCAGTGGCGAAGTGGATGTAGACCGCATGGACTATTTGCTGCGAGATGCCTACTTTGCTGGGGTGCCTTATGGAAACTATGATTACCAACGCTTGATCGGTAGCTTTGCTACAACCCTAGAAAAAACGACAAATCGCTTTTTATTGACCATTAAGTCCGAAGATATCCCTACTTACGAGAATTTTTTGCTTTCTCGCATGCACATGTTCTATCAGATCTATTTTCATAAAACTCTAGGTGCATTTACCCATTACATCACCCAAGTTTTTGTGCAAAAGGAAGTGGATATTAAAATTGATGGCACTTTGGAAAATTACTTGGCTACCACTGAAAATGGCCTGAAAGACGAAATCAACCGAGCCCAAGACAAGACTTGGGCCAAGAGAATTGCCATGCGGATTCCTGCAAAGACTTTGATGCGAGTAACGGCAGGCGACGAGAAACGATTAGATAAAATGAACGAAGTGGCAGAGACCTTGAAGGCTGCGGACATCGATTTTTTCGAAGTCCATTCTTTTAACCAGTATTCGAGCCAAGTGAAGGGTGAGCCTATTGGGGAAAGTACTTTGCTTGTTTTGGAGCAGGAACTGGGCAAATCCATCGTGGTGCCCTTATCGGAAAGATCAAAGTTGCTCCAAGAACATGAACAACGCATTGAAGTACACCAGTTATACGTCCATCGAGAAGATTACCAAAAAGCTTTAGAAATTTTAGGGGTACCTTATGAATGAATTGACCTTGATCCAGCCTGATGACTGGCACCTGCACTTACGTGATGACGCAGCCTTGATTGCCGTGGCCCCAGATTCGGCCAAGCTTTTTGGGAGGGCTATCATTATGCCCAACATTAAGCCCCCTGTAACGGACTTGAGTCAACTAAAAGCTTATAAAAGTAGGATTCTTCAAGCTACAAAGGGAAGGGGTTTTAATCCCCTTATGACCCTTTATTTAACGGACCAAACAACCCCTGAACTAGTGAAAGAGGGGCAAAAATCGGGTCTGGTGACAGCTGTGAAATTATATCCCCAAGGGGCAACGACCAATAGCCAAGATGGACTGACGTCCATTGAAAAGGGCTATGATGTTTTGGCCGCTATGGAAGAGATCGGCCTACCCCTTTTGATTCACGGGGAAGTTACAGCCTCTGAAATTGATATCTTTGATCGAGAAAAGGTCTTTTTAGATTCTGTTCTCAGGCCATTGCTCCAGCGTTTTCCAAAGTTAAAGGTGGTGTTAGAGCATGCAACGACCAAAGACGCCGTGGATTTTGTGTCAGAAGCAGGGCCAAATTTGGCGGCAACCTTGACTGCGCACCATTTGCTTTTGGACAGGAATGATTTGTTAGTCGGTGGAATTCGGCCCCATTATTTTTGTTTGCCCATCTTAAAACGTCGCACCCACAAAGAGGCTCTGGTTCAAGCTGCCACTAGTGGGAGTGGAAAGTTTTTTCTAGGCACAGACTCGGCGCCGCACCCACAGGGAGCCAAAGAGTCGGCTTGCGGTTGCGCAGGTGTTTACACAGCCCATGAAGCCTTAGGTTTTTACGCTGAAGCCTTTGAAGCTGCTGGGGCCTTAGATAAGTTAGAAGCCTTTGCTAGCTTTTATGGTCCTGATTTTTATGGTTTAAAAAGAAATACCAAGCAGGTTACCTTGGTTAAGGAGCCTAAAAAAATCCCCTTGACCCTTCCTTTTGGTGGTGTTCCTTTGGTCCCTTTTCGGGCTGGCTCTAGCGTAGCTTGGTCTGTTAAAGCCTAAAGCAAATCTGCCGTTTTACAGATTGTAGCCACCGCTTAAAATAAAATTGGTTCCAGAAAGATAGAGCGATTCTGGGTCTAAAATCAATTTTAAGGTGGGATGCAAGTCTTGGTATCTCCCAAATCTCCCCTGAGGGATGTAGTCTGCCGCATTTTCCGACTCCTTTACAATGGAGTTTTCTAGGGTTCCTGGACTAATAATATTCACACTGATCTTATCACTGCCCCATTCTCTGGCCATAGTTTTAGAGAGGGATAGAACCCCCATTTTTGAGATGTGGTAAGCAAAGGGCTTAGCTGCACCTGCCTTTTCTGCCCAAGCATAGGAAAAATTAATGATCCTAGCGTTGCCAGCCGCCTTGAGTAGGGGGTGAAAAGCTTTGCAGGTCAAAAAAACCGAATCTAGGTTGTTGGTTATGACCTTTTTGAATTCGTCGTAGCTGGTATCTAGAACCTTGGCTTCATGGTAGTCCCCTACCACATTAATCAAGCCATAAAGTTGGTCTGTTTTTTCTTTAACTTGGGCCACTAGGTTGGTAACTGAGTCGGAGTCTGTTAAATCAGCCTGCATTCCCCAAGCTTTTGCATTGGGAAATTCCCTTAAAATCTCTTCAATTCCCTGTTTATTGCTGTAGTAAGACAGGTAAAGTTCAGCCCCTTGGCTTAGCAGATAACGGGCGATAGAGGCACCTGTTCTGGTTCCAGCGGCGGTGAGTAGGATGGGTTTGTTTTTTAAGTCCATAATAAAAAGGGGAGAAATAACAGTATTTGAAATCTAACTTTTTGAAATGATTAATAAATATATTGTCCGAAAAATCTTGGCATAAAGCTAGTGATTTGCCAAGATTAGCTTTTTCAAAATAGTACAAATCCCTTTTAAAAGCTATTCTTATGTGTGGAGTTTTTGGCATCGCCGGCCACCCCGAGGCAAAACATATTTTACCTACGATCTTAATGTCCTTACAGCACCGTGGGCATGATGCCGCTGGCGTTGCAGGTTTGGTAGACACTGACCCCAACTGCATCGACACTATAAAAGGCGCAGGTAAGATTGGTAATGTCTTGACCGTAGAGGGGATGGATAAGTTTATTGGTGAGTGCTTTATAGCTCACACTAGGTACTCTACAAGGAACGCTGCAAAAAGCGTGAGAGAGATTCATCCGCACTGGGCCCAGTCCATGTTAGGTCGTATTGTGATTGTCACCAATGGTGATATTATCAATGTAGATGAATTGTTAGAGTTCGTGAATAGTCAGAATGTAAAGGTTTACACTAAAAATGATGCGGAATTGATTGCCGCCTTGATTAACATTGAGCGCCGCCAGAATGACAGGGAAATGTTCCAGTCCATCCATCACGCCATGAGCCGGGTTAAAGGTGGTTTTGCAGGTTTAGTCATGTCAGAGGACGAGAATAAAGTTTACGCCTTTCGTGACCCTTGGGGCATTCGCCCTTTGCACCTTTGTGAGTTTAACATTGGTGGTAAAAAGTCTGTCGCTGTAGCCAGTGAAACCTGTGCCTTTGACATAATCCAGCGCTATAACCTTTCTAAGTTCCCTGATGTTGCCATTTCTGCTGAATATAGAGAGGTCCAGCCAGGTGAAATTCTCTCCTTTGATGCCCAGGGGAAAATCGAAAATGCCTTTTTCCAAGAGCCACCTTCTAAGAATATTGGCTGTGTCTTTGAGGCTATTTATTTCGCTCGACCCGACTCCAGCCTGCGAGGCGAGAGCTTTCAAGTAATTCGTGAGCGCATGGGAGTTGAGTTATTCAAAGAGAAGCAGATTGACGCTGATTTAGTTACCTCTGTGCCTAAGGGCGGGATTCCAGCAGCTGTTGGTTACGCCAAGGCTTCGGGGTTACCCTACTCCATTGCTATTTTAGAAGAGCCCAGTACAGGTGGTTTTCGGAGTTTTATTACCTCAGCCGACGAACGCCAAGCCTTTGCCCGTATGAAATATAGCGTTCTAAGTGATGTTGTGAAGGGTAAAAAAATTGTTGTTATCGATGACTCTATTGTCCGTGGCACCACGGCCAAACTATTGGTGAAAAGTTTATTTCTTGCTGGCGCCAAAGAGGTTCATGTTCGCATCCCAGCCCCTCCTTATGACCATCCCTGCCATTATGGGATTGAAACCAAAGACCCAGAATCTTTAATTAGCCACGGTAGAACCGAGGAAGAGGTTTGTGAAATCCTTGGAGCAACGAGCTTGCATTATCTTTCTTTGGAAGGTTTATACCGAGCCATTGGACAGGAAAGAAAATTATTCTGTGATGAGTGTCTTTCTGGTAAGTCCCCAATTACCTCTTAAGTATGCCTTTAACAAGGTTTTTTATATAAAAAGAGCCTTTCAGGCTCTTTGAAATATTTTTTTCTGCCTTTTTTCTTGGGCAATAGCAGGATAAACAAGAGGCTTAAATTTTTTTTATTTAGGCCAAATTCCTCTTACTTCTTCTGCCACCAATCCCATACGAATATTCGAATTTTCCAATAGATAAAAAAGATGTAACTTTTTGTCGAAAAAGCCTTATGAAAGTTTGCCAAACTCTTTCTAATCTTATAGTCTTCTGTTGACTTGTGCGCAGAACAGCGCCTGAAAAGAGCCCAACATTAGAGTAGAAAAGTTATGTTAGTTCACTTTGGATATGTTTTTTTATTTCTCGTAATCCCTTTGGGGTTTGTGTTGGTCAATTTGTTTGTGGCTCAGTTTTTAAGCCCTTACCGACCAAGCAGTGAGAAATCAAAGGTTTACGATTGCGGCGAAGACCCGATTGGTTCTGGATTAGTCCAGTTCAATATGCGCTTTTATTTAGTGGCACTGGTTTTTGTCATCTTTGATGTGGAAATTGCAGTAATGTACCCTGTAAGTGTTGTTTTTAAAGAACTTCTCTTTGATGGGTGGGGGATGATGGCCTTTGTAGAAATTACCATCTTTGTTTTGATCTTAATGACTGGTCTGATCTATGTTTGGAGCCAAGGCGGCTTGGATTGGGTTCGTGATGAGATGAAGCACAAAAAAGTTAAAAAATAAGAATACTAAAAATCAATAAGCTTTAAAGTTAGAGATTATGAAACGAAATCTGCTAAATACATTACCTGAGAATATAATCATTGGTACTGTTGATGACCTTTTAAACAAAGCGAGAGCCAATAGTTTATTCTATATGCTTTTTGGTCTTGCCTGCTGCGGAATTGAAATGATGCAAACAGGTGGCCCTCGTGGTGATTTGGACAGATTTGGGTCTGTTCCTCGTGCTTCACCTAGACAATCAGACTTAATGATTGTTGCAGGCACAGTGACTTTAAAAATGGCCAGCCGAGTCAAGACTCTATATGACCAGATGCCAGAGCCTAAATATGTAATTTCAATGGGCAGTTGCTCCAATACAGGTGGTTTATTTCAACCTGCATATTCTGTTTTAGATGGTGTTGATCGTGTTATCCCTGTAGATGTTTATCTACCTGGTTGCCCGCCACGCCCAGAAGCTTTAACTTCAGCTTTGCTTGAGATTCAAAAGAAGATCAAATCTGAAAAGTACCTACAAAAATCAAAAGACAATGCGTACATCTGAAGCCTTTGCGCTGCTTGAGCAGCAGGAAGCCTTAAAAAGCTCCATCGAATTATTAGAAGGCGACGTTTCCCCTTCCATTAAAGTTACGCCTGAAGGTCTCTTGGCGACTTTAACCTTTTGTAAGGAGTCTGCGGACTTAGACTATAAGGTTTTAGCTAGTCAGACTGGGGTTCATGAAGGTGAAGTAATCAATCTGTTTTATCATTTAACTTCTTATACCAATGGTCACACCTTAGCTATTGAGTGCCCTGTGCCACTTGATAATTGCAAAGTGGATACAGCTTGTGGGCTTTGGAATGCAGCAAATTGGTTAGAGCGTGAGACATACGACCTTTTAGGTGTTGAATTTATCGGTCATCCTGATTTACGCAGAATTATGCTCCCCGATGATTGGGTAGGGCACCCTTTAAGAAAAGATTATGTTGCGCCACTGGAATACAATGGCATTGACAACCACCCTACAGAACTGACTTTAAGTTTCCAGGCGAAAAAAGGGGGCAACGATGAATAAGCAATTAACTACACAGTATATGACCATTAACATGGGGCCGCAGCATCCTTCGACCCATGGTGTGATTCGCTTTATTGTTGAAACAGATGGTGAAATTATCCATAAGTGTACTCCTGATGTGGGCTACCTGCACAGGGCGATTGAAAAGATTGCAGAAACTACAACATGGCAAGGATTTGTACCCTACACTGACCGCATAGATTACCTTTGTGCTATGAACGCCAACTGGGCCTACTCCATGGCTGTTGAGAAGTTAATTGGTGCTGAAGTACCGAGGCGGGCCGAAGTGTTGCGAGTCTTATCTTCTGAGTTAAACCGAATCTCCAGTCACCTTGTGGCTATTGGAACTTGCGCAATGGATATTGGCGCATTTACTCCTTTTATCCAGTTGCTGGCAGAGCGAGAATACATTAACGACCTCTTAGAAATGCTCAGTGGTGCAAGGTTGACTTACAACTATATTTGCATCGGTGGAGTTATGCATGATGCCCCTCCAGGGTGGATTGATAAGTGTGAAGAGTTCATTGACCATTTCGACTTAGCAATGGAACAGATGAACCGCTTGGTGACTTACAACCGAATTTTTATCAATAGAATGGCAAACTTGGCGGTTATCCCCGCTGAAATGGCTATGGACTACAACTTAGTTGGGCCAAACTTGCGTGCAAGTGGCGTAAAGTCCGATGTTAGAAGAGACGAACCCTATTCAATCTACTCAGAGTTGGATTTTGAAGTCCCAGTGGGTAAGGGTGTAGAAGGTGAAGTTGGTGATAGTTACGATCGATTCTTTTTGCGCTGCGAAGAAATTCGTGAGTCCATTAAGATCATTCGCCAAGGCTTGAAGATTTTAGCTGGAACAGAAGGTGAGATTAAAGGCAAAGTGAAGAGCAACATCAAACCACCAGTTGGACACATTTACGTACGCCACGAGACACCTCGTGGAGATACAGGTTATTTTATTCAATCGAACGGAACTACTTCGCCAAATCGGCTTAAGGTTCGTTCGGGATCATTTACAGCAATGTCTATCATCGAGGCAGTTGCTCCAGGAACCTACATTGCAGACTTAGTGGCCATTATCGGCTCTTTGGATGTGGTAGCTCCTGAATTAGACCGTTAAATAAAAGGATAAACACTGATGGAATCTTTGTTCATCTCATTAGGATTACAAAAAGACCTCGCCGTCTTTATAACTGCCGTTATTTTAGGCACGATCCTAATCACATTTTTAGCTATCTTCGCTGGGTTTATGACCTGGATAGAACGACGTTTGGCTGCGAGATTTCAATTTCGCTGTGGCCCAAACCGAGTTGGACCCCAAGGTTTACTCCAGTGGTTGGCTGATGCTGTAAAGTTAATTGTAAAAGAAGAAATTATACCCGATGGTGCGGACCAGACTATGTTCCGCTTAGCCCCTTTTATGGTGGTCGTTGGTGTATTTGCTACCTTTGTTGTTCTGCCTTGGGGGCCAACTTGGATCCCAGCAGACCTAGATGTCGGCCTTCTCTACTTGATCTCTATTACTGCTTTAGTGGTAATTGGTATCTTGATGGCTGGTTGGGCAAGTAATAGCAAATGGGCTTTACTCGGTGGTATGAGAGCAGCAGCTCAGATCGTATCTTACGAGATTCCTGTAGCAATGGGCTTACTTCCTGCGATCTTAATTGCAGGTAGCCTCTCTATGGGTGGCTTAATGGAGGCGCAGGGATGGTTACCTTGGGACTGGATAGCATTCCAAAATCCCTTTTCCATGCTGGCTTTCTTGATTTTCTTTGTTGGATCTATTGCAGAATCCAACCGAGTGCCTTTCGATTTACCAGAAGCCGAATCAGAACTGGTTGCTGGTTTCTTCACCGAATACACGGGTTTCCGTTTCGCAGCCTTTGGCCTTGCGGAATTTGGAAACTGCTGGGTTGTCGGTGCAACGGCAACGGCTGTCTTTTTAGGCGGTGGAAATTTACCTCCTTTCATAGGGGAAAATGGAGTGATTAGTTTGCTGGTATTTTCTGCAAAAACATTCTTTATGATTTTTGTCCTTGTATGGTTACGCTGGACTTTACCGAGATTTAGAATTGACCAGTTGATGGAATTTTCGTGGAAGTACTTGTTACCTATGTCCTTTATTGCCTTCTTTGGTCAGGCCATTTTTATGCTAGTTTCTTGGGATAGCCCAATGATTCAGCAGATTACAAGTCACGCAATGTTCTTAGGCTTTTTAGCCCTACTTTTTAAATTCTCACAGAGAGTGATTGCAAACTACAAAGAGCATGCAACCTCTGTGAACTCAAGATCTACTGACTATGTAGCACCTCCTGTAACGGAAACGCCAACGGAGGCAGCAGTAGCTGAATAAATATAATGAGAACTTATTTTAACAACATAATCCACGGCGTTACCTCAGCATTTGAGGGCATGAGCATAACATTCTCAAGTTTGTTCTTTCCTGCTGTAACTGTGCAATACCCAGAAGTGGATGTTCGTTCTGTTGAGTCCCAAAGAAAGACTTACGACGGACCTATGATGGGAATGCCCGATAACTATCGTGGTATTTTACATGTAGACATGGAGATCTGCACCGTTTGCATGCTCTGCGTTAGAGCCTGCCCTATTGATGTGATTGCTATCGATAAGGTGAAGTGTGAAAAAGAAAAGTTTGCAGGGCGAAGCGGCAAGATGGCCGTTAAGACCAGCGCTGCCACAAGATTTGATATTGATATTGGCAAGTGTATGTTTTGTGGGCTTTGTGTTGAGCCTTGTCCCACTGGCGCAATCTACCATACAAACGAATTTGAAATGAATACTTCTACAGTGGAAGAACTGGTACTCACCTTTGTATCCCCTGAAGAAGCTGCTGACGCACAAGCGAAAGCAAAAATTATTGAAGCTGAAAAGGCTGCGAAAAAGGCTGCGAAAGCTGCTGAGGACGCTAAAGCGAAAGAAGCTGAAGCTGCCGCCCCCAAAACAGAAACTAAAGGAGAAGAATAATGAATATCCCTGATCTGTTTTTTATATTTTTCACCATTTTCGTGTTGGTAACAGCTTCGATTGTGGCTTTTTCAAGCAACATGCTGCATTCAGCCTTTACTCTGTTTTTTGTACTCTTTGGTATGGCAGGGTTCTACGTTTTACTAGGCGGCGACTTTGTCGCTATGGTTCAGTTGATGGTCTATGCAGGCGGCATTAACGTGCTCTTGATTTTTGGTACCATGCTGACTGGCGATATTGCAAAACCTGAGGTCAGTAACCTTTCCTTCCAGGGGCTCCTTACTTTTTTTAGTGGTGTCTCCTTTATGGCTGTGCTCTTAACTGTTTTTGAAAAAACAGAATGGACTCTTTTAGAAAAGACGGTCCGTGAGCCAACAACTGCCGAACTGGGCAAGTTGTTACTGAAAGACTATATATTACCCTTTGAGGTTATTTCCTTCCTTCTGCTTGCGGCAATGGTTGGATCAGTATTAATTGTTTTACAAAGGGAGAAAGACTAATGGGTTTATCTGCTTACTTAATGGTTTCAGCAGGCCTCTTTGCCTTAGGCATGGTCATGTTTATATCCAAGAGAAACACCATTGCAATTTTGATGGGTGTGGAACTAGTTTTAAACTCTGCCGCCTTAAATTTTATGGCTTTCTCTTACTTTACACCGTCCAAGGGAAACCAACTTGATGGGCAAATTTTTGCGATTTTTATTATCTTGCTTGCTGCGGCGGAAGCCGTTGTCGCCTTGGGAATCGCCATTGCTGCTTATAAAGAATACAAACATGTACAGGCTGATGAATTGATCAGTCTTAAAGGATAACTATGGAATTTATCCAAACATCTATTACAATTATCCCCTTTCTACCTTTATTAGGTGCGTTAGTATTGGGGCTTTTTGGGAAAAAAATCCAAAAGGCAGTTGGCGAAAATATAACAGGCATTATTGGCTGTGCAACGCCAGTCCTTGCGGCAGTTTTAGCTTTTAGCAGTTTCTTTGTTTTACTGGGTATGGAACCAGACCAGAGAATTGTTCGCGTGACTATGGCCACTTGGGTATCCGTTGCTGAATTCTCCGTTGATTGGGCCTTTAGGTACGATAGTTTGACTTCAATGATGGTGATGATTATCACGGGAATTGGAAGTCTGATCCATATTTATTCAATGGGTTATATGCACAAGGATGAGTCCTTCTGGAGATTCTTTGCCTACATTAACCTCTTTTTAGCTTCCATGTTAATGCTGGTCTTAGGTGATAACCTTTTGATTATGTTTTTAGGTTGGGAAGGCGTTGGTCTTTGTAGTTACTTACTCATTGGCTTTTGGTTTACAAACTACGACTTTGCAACAGCAGGTAAAAAGGCCTTTATCGTCAATAGAATTGGTGACTTAGGATTTATTGTTGGAATGTTTTTACTGGTTCTCTACTCCTCACTAAACTACGATATTGTTACTTTATCCTTTAGCGAGTTAGAAGCGAGAGCCTTGACCTTAAGCCAGTTTACCATTTGGAATTGGCCACTTCTAGAAGTGGTTGCCATTTGCTTCTTTATTGGTGCAATGGGTAAATCAGCTCAGATCCCACTATATATCTGGTTGCCCGACGCAATGGCTGGCCCGACACCTGTTTCCGCTTTAATCCACGCAGCAACTATGGTTACTGCTGGGGTTTACATGATTGGCCGTATGTTCTTTTTATACAGCTTGGCCCCTCATGCCCTAGAATTTATTGCCTTGATTGGCGCCTTGACCTGCTTTTTTGCTGCTACCGTTGGTATGGCTCAGATGGATATTAAAAAGGTCTTGGCCTATTCCACTGTTAGTCAGCTCGGTTACATGTTCTTAGCCATGGGCGTTGGTTCTTTCTCCTACGGGCTTTTTCACCTCTTAACTCACGCAGCCTTTAAGGCTTGCTTGTTTATGGCAGCTGGTTCCATTATTGTGGGCCTTCACCATGAGCAGGATATGAGAAAAATGGGTGGAGTCTTAAAAAAGATGCCTATAACAGGTTACTCCTTTATTGCCGCAACCTTAGCGATTATGGGTTTCCCTGGTACTTCAGGCTTCTTTAGTAAGGATGAAATTTTAGAAGGTGTCTTTTTATCTGGTCACCCCGTCCTTTGGGGCTTTGGCTTTGTTGCTGCCGGTATTACCAGTTTTTACATGTGGCGTGCCGTCTTTATGACTTTCTACGGTGAATACCGTGGTGACCAAGAGACTTGGGACCATTGCCACGAGCAACCAAAACGAACTGTAGTGCCCATTGCTATCTTAGCAGTTGCGGCGTTGCTTTTAGGTTTTTTAAACGTGCCAGATTACTTAGGTGGTAGTGAACTCTTTACTAACTATATGGAACCTTTTGTTGTAAACCTATCGCACCAAGCAAGTTATGTAGCTCCTGTTATGACAGAAGCTGAACATCACATGCATGAAATGCTGGAGTGGGGTTTGATGATTGGTACTGTTGCTTGGTCACTCTTTACGGCCTTCTTGGCTTGGTTCTTTTATATTAAAAGCCCACAGACAAGAGAAAAGATTATGGCGGCATCTAGCCCCAAAGCATTGTACACACTACTTGCCAATAAATATTATGTTGATGAGCTGTATGACATTGCTGTGGTAGAACCACTGGGCAAGTTGTATCGCTTTTTAGCCAAATTCGACCAAAAAGTCGTTGATGGCGCTGTCAATGGAGCTGGGCACTTAGGCCGAATACTTGGTCAACTTGCTGGGCTTTTTGATAAGAAAATTGTAGATGGGTTGGTCAATGAGACCGCTTGGTTTACCCAAATCGCAGGAAGGGGGATGAGTGTCTTACAATCAGGTAGGATTCAAGCCCTTGTTGGAAGTTCGTTACTGTTGATAAGTGGTGTTGCTACATTGCTTATGCTTTACTTAGATTAAACGTTAAATTGCATTAAATACCGAGGAACTGATGTTAAGTCATATTTTAACTTGGGTCGTGTTTTTACCATTGTTAGGTATACCCGTCCTTTTTGCCTTGCCCAAAGATAAGGCAAAATGGGTAACTTTAGCAGTGACAATTGCTGACTTTCTCATAGCTATCCCTATTTTTATAGGTTTCAACAAATCCATCCCTGGGGTAAGTAACCCCAACCAGATGCAGTTTGTAGAAAAGTTTGAGTGGATTCCCTCTTTAGGTGTCCAGTACTATGTAGGAATCGATGGCTTGAGTGTGACCATGATCCTATTGACCCTATTGATTGGGGTTCTAGCAACACTAGCTAGCTGGAATATCAACAAATTTGAGCGTGGATATTTCTCCATGTTCTTACTGTTGCAAGCTGCCATGCTAGGTGTTTTTGTTGCCTTGGATTTGGTACTCTTTTTTATCTTCTGGGAGGTTATGCTCTTTCCTATGTACTTCCTTATTGGAGTATGGGGCGGCCCGAGAAGAGTTTACGCAGCTATAAAGTTCTTTCTCTATACCCTATTTGGTGGTGTCGGGATGCTCTTGAGCTTCATCGCTATGTGGTACTTCACTCCAGGTGAGCGAACCTTTGACATGATCGAAATGTTAGCCCGTGTATCGGCTGGTGGTGTTTTCGAAGGTCCAGATATTTTAGGGATGCCCTTTGCGAAGGTGATCTTTGTTGTGCTTTTTGTTGGCTTTGCCATCAAGGTGCCAATCTTCCCTTTCCATACTTGGTTACCCGATGCTCACGTAGAAGCTCCAACGGCTATATCGGTTATTTTAGCTGGTGTGCTTTTAAAGATGGGAACTTACGGATTCTTAAGAATCAACTTCCCACTCTTTCCAGAAGTTTTCGCATGGTTTAGAGATTTCTTGATTGCACTGGCTGTAATCAACATTGTCTACGGTGCACTTTGTGCCTTAGCTCAGAAAGATCTAAAGAAAATGATCGCCTACTCTTCCATTAGTCACATGGGCTTTATCCTTTTGGGTATTGGCGCTGCGACTACGCAAGGAATTAACGGTGCTATGTTACAGATGTTTAACCACGGTACTATTACAGCCATGTTATTCCTTTTGGTTGGTGTGATCTATGATCGTGCCCATCACCGTGAAATCAACGGCTTTGGTGGTCTAGCTTCTGTCGTGCCTGTGTTTGCAACCTTGACCTCCTTCGCCTTTATGGCGGGTATTGGTCTGCCAGGGCTTTCAGGGTTCGTAAGTGAACTCTTGATTTTAGCTGGTTCCTTTAAAGAATACCAAGTGGCGACCATATTGGCTGGCTCAGGTATTATCTTAGGTGCAGCCTATATGCTTTGGTCATACCAGAGAGTATTCTTTGGCCCCTTAAATGAAAAATACAAGGATTTGTCTGATGTGAATATTATTGAAGTATTCTCATTAGCTCCTCTCTTGGTAATCATTGTTTATCTAGGTATTTTCCCTAACGCAGTGATCCAGTATTTTGAGGTCTCCTTAAACCATATTTCTAGGCTCTTGTTACCCTAACGGGGACCCAAGAATTTTATCTTGAGAAAACAATGATCAACACCCTGCCTTATTTGAGTTTGATACCAGCGCATGTACTTATTGCCCTGGCGATTCTCTTCTTTTTTGTGGCCAAGGCTATACCTGGGATCAAAAATATTCCCCAGGCGCCTATCTTCTATCTCGTTCTTTTTGGCGCATTTTTGCTGGAAGGGATGCAGAGTGGAAGTGAAGTTATCTTTTTTGACATGGTTCGAGTGGACTCTTTTTCAAGAACTCTCAACCAAGTCCTATTTGTAATTACTGCGGCGACCCTGTTCCTGCTCCAATTCTCTGATGAGATGGATTCAGAATACAACTGGGAAAACTACGGGTTACTATCCACCTTGCTTTTGGGCATGATGTTTATGACCTGTTCCATTCATTTATTAATGGTGGTAATTGCGATTGAATTAGTGAGTTTGCCCAGTTACCTATTGGTAGCTATGAACCGCAAAGACCCAGCTAGTAAAGAAGCCAGTTTAAAATATGTACTTTTTGGCTCTTTTGCCACAGGGATCATGCTTTATGGTATGTCTTTATTATTTGGCTTAACAGGTTCTTTAGTTTTTGCCGATATTTGGAAAGGCCTACTCAAAGTAGAATTGATCAATAGCCCTATTTATATTCTAGCGCTCTTTATGAGTTTTGCTGGTATTGCTTTTAAAATTGCTGCTGTGCCCTTTCACTTTTGGTGTCCAGATGCTTACCAAGCTGCCCCAACCCCTGTTACAGCCTTTTTATCAACGGCTCCTAAGGTTGCAGGCTTAGCCTTGTTTATACGTCTCTTAGACGAGCACTTTTCGATTCAAGCCTCAGGGTTGATGGAGATGATCGCTATCATTTCTATGTTGACCATGACGCTCGGAAATTTAGCTGCACTAAAACAGACAAATTTAAAGCGTTTGATCGCCTATTCTTCTATCAGTCACGCAGGCTTTTTGTTGATGGGTGTTGCTACTTTAGATGAAGTTGGCAGACAGGCAGTTTACTTTTATATTCCTATCTACATCTTAATGAACTTCGGGGCTTTTATAGCGCTGATCTACATGGTGAAGGATAACAAGTATGATATCAGTAACTTCAAAGGAATGATCCGCAGTCAGCCAATGTTAGTGAGCTTTTTTGCTATCTGCATTTTCTCTCTTGTGGGACTCCCACCCTTTGCAGGCTTTATTGCTAAGTTTTACCTTTTCAAGGCTGCAATCGCCAAAGGTCTCTGGCTTTTAGTTGTTGTTGCTGGTGTGAACAGCGTGATTGCTCTGGTATATTACGTAGGTATCTTAAAGGTAATGATCATTGATGAGCCTGACCATCAGACTTTAAAAGTAACAAGTAATCCTGTTTTGATGGGTTCACTGGCTCTTTGTTCTGTGCCCCTCGTCTTTTTTGGACTATACTGGCAACCAATCGTAGTTTGGACCCAGTCCATCCTTCTTTTTCGTTAAGTATCTGGGCTTTTGCCCTGTTCCTTACCGAATTTGTAACGAGTTTTACTCGACCCATTTTATGCAAAGATAAATCGGCAAAAAACCCCTTTTATAGGGGTTTTTTGTTTGACTAAGATACAACCTCTGCATAAAATAAACGAGATTCTTATATAAAAACCGATAAAAACTAACCCAAACCCTGGCATCCCCTTGAATAAGCAAGAAAATCAAAGACCAAAGTACCCTGGAAAACGAATTACTACTAACGGTAATGTTCTGGTCTCATATTTTACAGAAGCAAGACTTTGCGAAGCTGGTGTATTTTACCCAATTACTCCTTCAACGGAGATGGGTGAAAACTTCCAGATGTCCTTTGCAAACGGAGAATTAAACGTATTTGGCTCAGCTAAAATCGCCATTGAAACAGAAGGCGAGCATGCTGCCCAAGGTGGTGCTATCGCTGGTAGTTTAGCGGGGAAGAGGGTTGTTAACTTTACTAGTGGTCAGGGAATTGTTTACGGAAGTGAGCAGTACTACCATGCCCCAGGCAAAATGAGTACAATGGTACTTAACATTGCTGCTCGTGCCCTTACTAAAGCTGCTCTAAACGTACACTGCGGACATGATGATGTTTACGCTGTATTAGATACTGGCTGGATCATGTTATTTGCCAAGGATGCCCAACAGGCATCAGATCAGGCAATGATCTTAAGAAGGGTTACAGAGACATCTCTAACACCTGGTATGAATATTCAAGATGGTTTTTTAACCAGTCACTTAGAGAGAACCTTTAATGTTCCTGAAGCAGACTTAATTCGTGAGTACCTAGGTCGTCCTGAAGACATGGTTGACTGTCCTACACCTGCTCAGAAAGAATTGTTTGGACCAAAAAGAAGACGTATCCCAATCATTATGGATATTAAAAATCCACTTTTGATCGGCCCTGTACAAAATCAGGAACACTACATGAACAGTGTGATCGCACGTAGAAATAACTTTGTTGAGCCTATCTTAGATATGCTAGAAGAAGCCTATGCAGATTTCGCAAAGCTTACTGGGCGTCATTACGGTTTAATCAGCGAGTACAAGTGTGACGATGCAGAAACAGTATTTGTATCCTTAGGTTCTTCTGCTGAAAACATTGAGCCTGCTGTTGATGAATTACGGAACCGTGGCGAAAAGGTTGGTCGAATTCACATTAACGTGATTCGCCCTTTCCCAGAAAAAGCCATCATCGAAGCCTTACGTGGCAAGAAAAATGTAATTGTTCTAGAAAGAATTGACGAGCAAATGGGTTCAGATAACCCGATTACTCGTGAGATCAGAAGTTCTTTGGCTAAAGCCCTTGAAAATTCAAAAAACAACGCCTTTGAAGATCTTCCAACTTTAACTCCAGAAGAAATGCCACGTGTTACTAGCGGTGTGTACGGGCTGGGGTCACGTGACTTTAGACCAGAAGGCATTTTAGGTGCTTATGGATTTGCTACAGGCACGATTGCTAGAAAAGACGGCAAAAAAGTTTCTGACGGTGTTAGCTTCTTCTACGTTGGTGTTGATCACCCTTACGCTGTAATTGCAGACGAAACTCCAAGCTTTTTACCTGATAACGCGATTGCTATCCGCTTCCATTCTATTGGTGGTTGGGGTGCTATTACCACTGGTAAGAACTTGGGCGAGATCATTGGTGATCTTTCAGGTTATATTGCTAAGCGTGATGACAGATTCACTGAAGACGGTGAGCCTGAAGAAGTTTACCATATTAGCGCTAACCCAAAGTATGGTTCTGAGAAAAAAGGTGCACCGACAAACTACTTCTTAGTGGCTGCCCCTGAGAGAATTCGTGTAAACTGCGATTTAAAGCATGTGAACGCTGTTCTTTGTTGCGACCCTAAAGCCTTTACCCATACAAACCCAATTGGCGGTATGGCAGATGGTGGTGCCTTGATCATTGAAACAGATGAAACTACTTCTGAAGGCCTATGGTCAAGAATCCCACAGAAATACAGACAAGAAGTCATTGATAAAGATATTCGTATCTTTGGTCTTCCAGGTTTCCAGATTGCTATTGAAGCAACAGAACGCTTGGAATTACAGTACAGAATGCAAGGTAACTCCTTCTTAGGTGCCTTCTTTAAGGTGTCTACATTCTTAAAAAAGAACAGCATCCCAGAAGATGAGTTCCTATCTACCGTAGCTGCCCAGTACTCAAAAAAGTTTAGCCGTTTTGGTCAATCTGTTGTTGATTCCAACATGCAGGTTATGAACAACGGATTTGAGCGTGTTTGGGAAATGGAAAGAGGCGACATTAACGCCCCAGACAAGTCTGCAATGCGTGGTGAGATTGTTTCACCTGTGTCTGGTAACAGCCGCTTTCCCTCAGTTAACCCTGAAGGTCAAGCAGAGCGTGTACCTTTACACAGCTTAGAAAAATACAACAGCGAGTTTAGAGCAGGCTTAGGTTACGACCAGCCCTCTTCAGCTTTAGCTTCAACAGGTGTTATGGCTGCTGCAACTGCTGCAACCATTTCTAAGTATGTTGCAAGACGTAGAACACCAATCTTTATTCCTGAAAACTGTACTCAGTGTATGGACTGTATTGAGTCTTGCCCTGATACAGCAATGCCCAACTCGGCTCAGGATGTATCAACGGTTATTTCTACTTCCATTGAAAACTATGTTAGTGACGACAAAGCCAGAAAGACAATTGGCGCTGCTGTTCAAGAACTAGATGATGTTTGTAGAGCAGAAATGAACAACCAAGTTGCCAACAACAAAGGCAAAGCGACACCTTTTGGTACTATCTTAAACGATGCACTAGCTGCAAAGTTTGGTTCTGATGCTTCTTTAGCTGCCTCAATCGAAGAGCTAAGGGTAATCGTAAAAGATTTGCCAATGGCTTATTCTAAAGCGAGAACAACTTTTGAAATGTTAGAGAAGAAAAACCCCGGAGCCGGTGGTTTATTTAACATTATGGTTAATGACCTTTGTAAGGGTTGTGGCGAGTGTGTTGTTGAATGTGGTGATAAATCTGCCTTACGCATGGAACACGAGACAGAAGAAATTAACGGAATGCATGACACTCATGTTAAATTCTTAGATCTACTGCCTGAAACTGCCCAGAAGTACCTTGGCAAGTTTGATGCTTTAAACCCAGAAGAAGCTAAAGCCGTAGCCTTGAAGAATCACTTGATGATTCGCTCAAACTACGACGCACTAGTATCTGGTGATGGCGCCTGTGCTGGTTGTGGAGAGAAAACAGTATTACGTGCAACAGCAACTATTACTGAAACCTTCATGAGAAACCTCTACCATAAAAAAGCGGTACGTTTCGAAGCCAAGGCAAAACAAATTTCTGAAGTTGGAACTAAGCAATTAGCTGCCATGGATGATGAGTCTAAAAAATGGTGGAGTGCTACTATTAAGCATTTGATCTTAGGCCTTGGTGGTGAAGACACTGCTGACAGCTTAGATAGAATGGAAAAGTTGTACGATAAAGATGATGCTTACTTGCTTGAGTCCTTAAGTCTGGTACTAAGACAAGAAGCCTTTAACCACAGAGACTTAAGAGCTGTTGATGAAAGATATGCTAACGGTATGTCTGTTCAGATGATGACATCCTGTACTGGTTGTAACTCTGTATATGGTTCAACTCACCCAGCTAACCCCCATGCTTACCCATGGATGAACAGCTTGTTCCAAGATAGTTCTACTTTAGCTTGGATCTACGGTGAATCTATGATTATGGATCACTCAAAGAGAAGTGTTATCCCTGAAAGACTAGTTGATACTTTACTAAGTGGCGCTAAGACTTCAGAAGATGATTACTTTACTTACACTCACTTCTCAGATGCTCACATGACTGATTTGGAAGTCCAAGAACTTCCTAAGGTCTGGGCTATCGGT
Organism: uncultured bacterium; assembly: GCA_965602905.1. Lineage (GTDB taxonomy): Bacteria > SAR324 > SAR324 > XYD2-FULL-50-16 > XYD2-FULL-50-16 > JASJGK01. The sequence continues at coordinate 180,584 of CBFCZY010000005.1, forward strand.
GGTGACGGTGCCTTTGGTGATATTGGTTTCCAAAACCTTTCTAAGGTTGTGTTGCAAAACCGACCTAACGTGAAGCTTTTGATGTTAGATACTCAAGTTTACTCTAACACTGGTGGTCAGAACAGTGACTCTTCTGTAATGCCTGGTGGTTTTGATATGAACCAGCATGGTGCTGCATCAGAAGGTAAACTAACTGAGCGTAAAGAAGTTGCTCAGATCTTTATGTCAGGTCATGGTAGCCCCTATGTAGCTCAGGTCAGTATGGCTAACAGCGCTAACATGTTCAAAGCTATCTTAGATTCTGTAATGTACAGAGGAACAAGTTACCTACAAGCATTTACAACTTGTCAGCCAGAACACGGTGTTGCCGATGATATGTCAACTATCCAAGCACAAATCGTTCGTGATTCACGTGGAATGCCTGAATTTGTATTTAACCCAGCCTTAGGTGAAGTTTACTCTGAAGCCTTGAGCCTCAAGGGTAACCCTGATATCAAGCGTGACTGGAGACAAAAGACAATTCCTGGAACAAAGGAAAAGTACAACTACACAGTTGCTCACTGGGCCACTACAGAAAGTCGCTTTAGAAAGCACCTTTATAAAGTAACCCCTGGAGACGAGAAAAACCTAATCCACCTAGATGAGATTATGGCTAGAGTATCACAACATGATGTTACTTCTCGCTACTACTTGATCGAAGGCCATAGGGCATTTGTTCCTGTTAAAGGCGTCTACATTATGGTGGAGAAAGGTGATAAAATGGTTCCTATGGGAATCAGTCGCCAGATGGCTCTCTTCTGTGTTGAACGTCGTAAAAACTGGAGAATCCTCCAGTCTATGGCAGGTATTGAAAACGAAGACTACAAAGCCCAAAAGGGATAAGTAGTTTAGTTAGTTAAGTAAAATCAAGGGAGCCTCGGCTCCCTTTTTTTTTGTCCGCCATCCCGCCAGTGGGTTTTGCGGTATACTGTTTCTGGATATTTAACGTTCAAGAAATACTGCTTAAATTTATTCCAAAATTTTAGACAATAAAAGGAGCCTTGCGCTTTTTTTTGTCTCACCAGTGGGCTCAAGGGTTTACTGTTTTAGAGCATGGGATTTTAAGCAAAAAAAAGGGGCTCAAAGGCCCCTTTTTTTTTGTTTGATGTATGATGGTTTAAAGAAATTATAACCTATCTATTTTCTACTTTTGCTAGTTAGCAGCCAAGCAGCTAGTCCTCTGGTGAATTTCCATTGTTCCAACTAGCTTTATTTTCTGTGCCAACTAAATAAGTAAATTCAGCAGGTTTTTGGTCTGTGTAGGTCTGAAGCCCAGCATTTTTTGAACCTTCAGCAGAGTTACTGGTAAGCTTGGGACTTGTAAACTTCAGTTCATATTCGGTAGTTCCTGCCTTATACCAGACTGCTGCTCTGTTGTTATCTCTAAGGACGAATCTACGACTGCCATTTACAGGGATGCTATCATCACCATCAGGCATAACACACCAGTTTGCGATGCCACCGGGATTATCATTCCAGTATTTCACGAAAGTCAATTCCTCGTTAAGTTTATTATGAACATCAATAATAGCCCTGTAATCTTCAAACATTGTTTGCTCGCATTCTGGAGTAAATCCATTTTTATAAGAGGAAGGGCTATCCCAACTGGCTTGATTCAGATCCCCAATACTATAATTTAACACCAAAGGTGTCCCCTTGGGCTCGTAGGGTTTTAGGCCTGCTGATAAAAAGGTAGCAGTCAGCTTTCTCGAGTATGCAGGGCTCCCTTCAGCAGAATTATTTGAGAGTTTAGAGTTTGCAAAGGATAAATTGGCAAATCCTTTTTCATTTACCCCTTTGGAGTCTAAGACTTTGATTGATATGCCAGATCTTTCCGATGAGGTTTGGAATATTGTTCTTTTGCAGTTGGCAGGTGGCATATCCTTATCCCCAATGTCCCAAAAGGTAGAGCTCTGCAAGAAGCCCCAAGAAGCCCCAAACTTTAACACATAGGTATAATTTTTTCCACTATTAGGAATATTCTCTATGACTGTGTGTACCCGAGCATCTTTAAAATTTGTTTGTGAACAGGCTATGCCTTTGGTGTATCCCCCAGGGTTATTCCAACTTGCTTTGTTATCCTCCCCGACATTGAATACGACAAGAAAGCTATCACCAGAAGACTCATAAGTTTGCGTGCCAGCTGAAATAAATATTCCATCTTCAATCGTGCCTTCAGCTGAGTTTGCGGTAAGGGTTGAGTTGGCAACAGACATATTACAAAAACCAACCTCATCATCCGTATCGGGATCAAGAACGCGAAACCAGAGACCCCCTCGGTCGCTAGAATTTAAAGTAAACTCGGCCTCTTTTTGAGGTTCAATTACCTCTATCTCTATGGGGCTCCAACCGCTGCCCCAAGTGTCTAGGAATTGTAATTTATGTTCTTTACTATTTACTTGAATCTTTACTTGTCTTGACATTTTTCCTCTAATTAGTATTTATTAATCTATTATTTTTTATAAAGTTCACGGTGTGCACCAAATCTTAATTATTTATTTGGTTGCCTGTTAAATAAAGCACAAGGATATACAAAAGTACAACTTTTTTCCCTTTATTCTAAATATTAGTTTTTAATAATCTCAAATCACGAGTAATTTTTATGATATAATTTCTATATTTTTAGAAAATAGATGGGGCTGATTAGCCCCTTTTTTAACTCCCAATATTCTGAAATAGTAACCCATTTAATCCGCTGGCAGCCAAAAAAAAAGGGGCTTGTTAGCCCCTTTTTAATTCCCAATATTCTGAAATAGTAAACCGTTAAATCCGCTGGCGGCATTATTCCTTCTTAAAGCCTAGTCCACGGATGAAGCGTTCAATGGCCATAAGGCGATCAAACATTCCAGAAAGCATAGGCATCATGGCTTCGGTCTTCTGCCATTCTTTCATAGGCCTGGAAGGCATACCAGCCATCACCTGACCTTCTTTTACGCTACCTGTAAGCAGGGTACGAGCAAAAACAGTTACTTCCTTGCCCACAGTAATATTGTCGACAATGCCTGCCTGTCCGCCCATTTTTAGGTTGTTACCAATAATGGCGCTACCTGCAACACCCGACTGGGCAGCAATCAAGCCATCTTCACCGAGAACAACGTTGTGGGCAATGTGAATCAAGTTATCCAACTTACAACCCCGTTTGATCACAGTTTTGTAAAATCTGGCGTTGTCCACACAACTACAGGCTCCAATTTCTACGTCATCTTCAATAACAACAATACCAACCTGCGGTTTCTTGGTCGATTTGCCTTCTCTTTGGAAAAAACCATAGCCATCTGAACCAATGACGGACCCAGAATGTAAAATCACACGGTTGCCTATTTGAGTGTTCTCACGAATGGTTACATTGGGGTAGAAAATGCAATCATCACCAACAAGGGTGTTGGGCATGATCACCACACCTGAGCGGATCACAGTGTTATCACCGATGGTTACACCGTCGTAAATCGTGGCGTTAGGGTCGATAGTTACATTGGCGCCAATGGTTGCTTTCTCGTCAACGTAGGCCGCAGGGTGGATCTTACCACTGCCAGGGAGAATAGGCTGTAAATAGTTGGCAGCGCTGGCGTGAGCGTCAATAGGGTCGGGGGAGAAAAGTAAATTCACACCTTCCACTTCCGTGCCAGTGGGAACAATGACAGCCAGTTCTAAGTTTTTGATTTCTTTCAAAATCATCTGGTGTACGTCGTTTGTGCCATTGGTTCCATTGCTGCTTTTGAGCTTGTCTAGGGCCCTTTTATCGTCAATGTACGCAATCCCACCCAAGGCCATATGGTCCAAGCCACAGCAGTGGGTGATTTTTAAATCGCCATTACCTTGAAAAGGTAGGTTTAATATTTCTGCTAGTTCTGCTAGAGTGGATTCTTTATGGTGGTCCATGATTTGCCTATCTTGCTTATTTTCCTTGGCAATATGAGTTGAACCAAGCTAAAAAAGAAATTGAATATTACTTTTACCATTGCTATACTTTTTGTCTAGTAGGTTTCTGATAAAAGCATCGCTCACCGGGGGGCAACATGCGATTGGCTAATATAAATCGAATCAGTGTTAAGATTAGGGTGAAGTATCTGAGTCTTATTTGCTATATGGCTCGTATAGATGCTGAGTTAGACCCGACCGAAGAAGCTCATTTAAAAAAATTAATCAGCCTTTTTGAGGTCAAGCCTAAGTATGAAGCTGAAATTTTTGCTCTTCGTGATTATTCACCAGCGGAAATTGAACAGGACTTTGCTGAGTTAAAAGAAAAGGGTGTTGCCTACAGTTTTTTATTAGATTTGATAATAATGGCCATGGCCGACGGTATTTTGTTGGAAGAGGAACGATTAATGCTTTCTCATATAATCAACCTACTAAAGTTGCCTGCGGCGGATTACCATAATTTGATCAACTTCGCCCAAAGTACCAGTAGTTTGAGTCTGGAATCTATGAATGACCCCATGTTTTCTTATGTCATTGATTCCTTTTTTTCTTGGGGAAGGCAGAGCCAAGTAAAGCTCTTTAAACAAACATCCTTTGCCATTGACCCTAAAGTTGATCACTACTTAAAAACAGAATTGTAATAAATATATTAATGTCATTAATTGAGTATCAAAAGGTTTCGCCAGGGCTTTTTTGGTTAGAAATAAAAGAGGCAAACCTAAAACTCATGTGTGGCAGCCCTGTAGATGCAATCAAACATCTGGGTAAAGCTGGAAAGCTAGAAATAAAAATCATTGATGGCTTCTACTCTGAAGAGGGGCCAAACGCCATTTTACTATCTGATCTATTTGAACAAAAGGGTAAGCTTTGCAACTTTAGCGAATTTCCCTTGCTCCACTGTCTTTACAAACAAGGGATCTTGATTCCCAACCACCCCAACTCATCTTTTCCCAAGCCCATATTAGTGGGAGACGCAAAACAGCTCAAAAGCCAATCTAATTATTTCGACCGTGGCAACAATGGGTTGATGGATTTAGGGGAGTACCAAGCCTTTGGAGTAAGTGAAGAAATGGCTACAGAGTGGCTTTCCATTAAAAAGCGCTTTGCCTATGGCCAGTTTCCAAAGAGTGAAGACCTGTTTGAATCTTTTGAGCTGGCTTCTGAAGCCATTGAAATTAAGCCTGCTGTTTTTTTAAAGCGGATGTCACTCAATCTGTTTGAAATTACCTTCAAGGGGGAGTCTCAAGTCATTGATTTAAACCTTGAGGCTACAGAAGAATATGAAGCGACCTACCTCTTACCCAAATGCGCAATTCCAGATAGTCATTTTTCCATTGTTCACATTGGTGAAGGCGATGGCTGGGATGCAACTCGCCCCTGTTTTTCCAGCATGGTGGTTTTTGCAGGTAAAAAATATATTCTAGATGCAGGCCCCAATATTGAATTTGTTTTAGAGGCCTTTGACCTTAGCCCTGCCGACTTAGAAGGTGTTATCTTCACTCACGTGCATGACGATCATTTTTCAGGTCTATTTTCTTTAGTTTCTCAAAATAAGGGCTTGAAGATCCTAGCAACCCCATCTGTATATGGTTGCTTGATCCATAAATTTAGCGCCCTGATAGGCTCTGATTTAGAAGGCGCTAAGGAATTTTTTAACCATATCTCTTTGTTGCCAAAGCAATGGAATGATGTGGAAGGTTTAGAAATTTACCCTCACCCCTCACCTCACCCTATTGATACTACTGTATTTGTGATTCGGGCGAAGGGACAAGAGGGTTATAAAAGTTACGGGCATTTTGCCGATATTACCTGCCTGAACTGGCTGGAGAAAATGACAACTCCAGACGCAAATGGCTTTGGCATTAGCAAAGCTATAAAACTGAGCCTTGCCGATCTTTACCAAGCAGAGTTGGATTTAAAAAAGGTAGATATTGGCGGTGCGCCTATTCACGGGATGGCTGAAGACTTTAAAGACTGCAACCGTGAAAACTTAGTGCTCGGCCATACCTCTCGGCCCTTGAACGCAGAACAGCTTAAAATTGGTCGCCAAGCTGAATTTGGTGAGATTGAAATTCTAATTGCCAAAGCTCCTCAGCTTTAAAGTGAGAGCTGTTTTATTCAGCTTGTCTCTTCTGGCTTCTTGCTAGAATCTTTTTTCTGCCCTATTCTGAATTTTTCCTAAAGTTTAAAAAAATTAATTTTCTATTTTTATGTACTCTTACCCCAAAGTTTTAGAAATCCCCCTTGCCACTGGGCCTGCCAATCTAGGTGAGACCATTTCTATCCCTGGCAGTAAATCCATTAGCAATCGAGTTTTGTTGATTGCCGCACTGGCTCAAGGCACAACTAAGATTGAAGGCCTATTGAGCTCGGTAGATACAGAAAAAATGGCTGATGCCTTAGGGAACTTAGGGGTTGAGTTTAAAGGGGACAGACCCTTTTCAGGTGAAATAGAAGTTGTCGGTTGCGGCGGGAAATTTAAGGCCTTTGATTCAGAATTGTATATTGAAAATGCAGGCACGGCGATGCGGCCTTAACGCTCGGTCAAGGTGACTATACACTTAACGGCAACGCCGCTATGAAAAAGCGGCCCATTAAAGACCTAACGGACGCACTGCAACAAATAGATATTAAAGTTTCAGATAACTCAGGTTGCCCACCTGTGCAGGTAAAAGCAGAGGGTTTCCAAGGGGGACACATAAAAATTCCTGGTGATAAATCTAGCCAGTACATTAGTGCTTTGATGATCGTAGCTCCTTATGCAAAAACCGATACGGTTATTGAAATCACAGGCCACTTGGTATCTGTGACCTACGTGGAAATGACCAAAGAGATCATGGAAGCCTTTGGGGCCAAGGTAGGTTGGGATCAAAAGAATCAAACCATTACCATTGCGGCAGGCACAGGTTACAAGGCACTCAAAAGCTACGCTGTTGAAGCCGATGCAAGCTCCGCCTCCTATTACTTTGGCCTTGCGGCTATTTCCAGTGACGTAGTTTATTTTGATGATGCCTTTGAATTTACCTCCCAAGGGGACGCAGGGCTATACGAAATATTACGCAGCATGAGCCGAGTTTTGCAGGTGGTCAAAGGGCCAAGTGGCAAGGGCAAAGGCGCAATGTTTCAGCGTAAGTTTGACGGTGTGCTCAAAGCTGTAGAAGTAAATATGAACAGCATGAGCGACGTGGCGCCAACCTTGGCTGTAGTCGCCCTTTTTGCTGACGGAACAACTAAAATTCGCAACGTTGGCAATATGCGCATCAAAGAGTGTGATCGAATTCAGGCCGTTTATACGGAGCTCACGAAGCTAGGTGCCAGCATTTGGGGCCTACAGGGCGACAGTAACGATTTTATCATTGCCGATGAAGATGGCACTATGCCTGAGGAAGTGGATGGTCTAGCCATTTTAGGTGACCCCAGTTGTGAAAGCTTCCACGGGGCGGATCTGGATACCTATGATGACCACAGAATGGCCATGGCCTTTAGTCTTGCAGGTACAAAGATCAAGGGTGTGCGAATCAAAGATACCGACTGTGTCACAAAAACTTTCCCCAACTACTGGGAGGTCTTAAAAAAATTCCTTCCCTCCTTAGAAGTCTAAATGCAGTTGAATCCTTGGGAAACCCTATGCATGAACAACCCTGCAAGGAAGGTGTTGCTCAAACATGTGGAGTTCCAGCGGTTTTTAAACTTGATCAAAGACCATCAAATTGACCTTCACGGTGCAAAGATTCTTGATCTCGCCTGTGGTTCGGGCTATTCCAGTTTACTTTTAAAGAAAGAGTTTGACCCTAGTTTGTTGGTAGGCTTTGACTTGATGCCCGCCCAAGTGGAGCTTTGTAGGGATAAAAAACAAGACCTCAGCTTTGTTGGGGATCTGTTGCAATTGCCACTGAAAGACAATCTTTTTGATGCCGCCTTTGGTTTTGGCTTGTTGCATCATTGTTTGGATTGGAAAAAGGCAGCTTTGGAAATCCACCGCACTTTAAAATCTGGCGGCTATTTGTTGATTGAAGAACCAGAGGGGGATGCGGCGAGCTTTTTCCGTAAATGGGCCTTCTTTGCCATTCCAAAAGAGGGTTACTTTACCTTTGCTGAGTTTCGAAATTACTTTAGAATGATTGGCTTTGAATTGGTCGCCCAAAAGACCATCTGGGCGGCACCCTTTCAGGCTTTTTTGTTCAGAAAAATGTAAAACCAGCAAAACATGAAGCCAGAAAGGCTAAACTAAAGAGTAACCCAGTCAGCCAAAGCCTTAGTAGCATGTTCTTGGATTTCTTTATCCTCAGGCCCCAGTAACACAAATTGACTGGTTTTAATGGCAAAGGCCTCCCTAGTCACAGAGTTAATCTCTTCTAGGGTTACCGACTCTAAGGCCTCTTGCAGTTGGTCGATGTTCATGGCACCAGGATGTATGAGCGGCGACACAGCTTCTAGCAGCAAACCTTCGGCATTATCACTAAAACAATCCAAAGAAGTCTGAAAGCGCAACCGAGCGAGATTAAATTCGTTTTCGTTAAAACCTTGGTTGCAGATGCCTTTTACAATCTCAGCCAGTTCTGAAACCAACTCATTGATTTTATCCAAACCTGCAATGCCTTGGATCTGCATCAAGCCACCTGTTGAAAAGAAAAATGGACTTGCTGAAATATCATAAGCCAAACCCTTTTCTTCACGAATCAAGCGCTGCATTCTAGTGGAAGACCCATCATCGAGCATGCGCAAAGCCAGTTGCAGCAGCATCCGCTTTTTAGGGGTCAGGTCAGGAAAGGGGAAACTCCACTGGAATTGGTATTGGTTGTCTCGCTCTTGCACAAAGTTCAAAGGCTTTTTGCAAGGTAAATCCCAAGTTGGCTTTGGGTAAGGCTGTTTTTCGCCTGCCTCTAGGCTTGTCGTCTCGGTTTCAATCAAGTCTTGGATTTGGGCCAAATCAAAATCGCCTGTAATGCCTATGACCATGTTGCTTGCTTGGTAGTATCTTTTGTACCAGTCTCGCAAGTCCTCTAGAGTAATGGCCTTGATGGACTCAGGGATTCCCGCCACAGGGAAGCCAAAAGCCTCCTCAGGCCAAAAAGTTTCTAAGGTGAGACTATCCACATCAATGATCTGGTTTTCTTCGTTATAACTGGATTTTAGCTCTTCTAAAATTATACTCCGTTCCAGCTCAATTTTTTCAAAGGATGGAAACCGCAGGAATTGAATGAAACGCTTGATGCCTGTTTCTAGAAATTTACAGTGGAATTCTAGCCAGTATTCTGTGTGGTCAAAGGAAGTTGCAGCGTTAATCTCGCCGCCTAGCTCTTCCATATTTAGATTTAACTGATTGGAATCACCTAAGAATTCATTTCCCCGAAAGAGCATGTGCTCTAAAAAGTGAGAAATCCCGTTGATATTTTTTGGCTCGTAGCTGGAACCGACCCCTACCCAAGCATGGAGGGTAACGGTTTTAATTTTTGGGAAGGGTGTAAGTGCCAGAGTGAGCCCATTTTTCAGGGTCACTAGGCTTGTTGGTTTGATTAAATTTTGGTTCAAGCTAATCAAATCTCAAAAGGTGCAAGTCCGTTTTTAAATCGAGCTGCATTCAGGCAGTTGAACATTAACATAGCAATGGTCATGGGGCCAACACCGCCTGGAACAGGGGTGGTAGCACTGGCAACACCTTCCATTTCAGCGTAAGCAACGTCGCCTACAACACGGGCGCCTTTAGGGTGGCTTGGGTCTTCAATGCGGTTTACCCCAACATCAATGACAACAGCACCGGGCTTAACAAAGTCTTTGGTGATAAATTCAGGCTTGCCAATGGCAGCTACTAAAATATCGGCTTCTCTACATTCAGCTTGAAGGTCTTTTGTCCGTGAGTGACACATGGTCACGGTGCAGTTGGCATCGCTCAAAGACATTAAAATAGAAAGGGGGCGGCCTACAATGTTACTTCGCCCTACAATTACAGCTTTTTTGCCTTGGGTATCAATACCACTGCGCTTTAAAATCTGCATCACACCGAAGGGTGTACAAGGTTGGTAACGTGGGTGACCTTGGGTTAAAAGGCCAACATTGTGGGGGTGGAAGCAATCTACATCCTTGTCAGGATGAATAGAAAGTAACACTTCATCTTCGTTGCACTGGGAAGGCAAAGGAACCTGACATAAAATACCATGAACAGAATCATCAGCGTTAAGTTGCGCAATCACTTCCATTAGTTTTTCTTGGGATGTGTCGGCAGAAAGCTTATTTTCAATGGATAAAATTCCAACTCGCTCGCAGGCTTTTTTCTTGGAGTTTACATAGATGGCGCTTGCAGGGTCGTCTCCCACTAAAATCACAGCTAAACAGGGCTGAATTCCCTGTGCCTTTAAGCTTGCAGCTTCAACTTTTAGTTCTTCTTCAATGGCTTCTTTAATACTTTTACTGGCTAATCGCTGCATTTTTATTCCTCGAATTTTCTTAAAAAATCTTCTAATGTGTGTAAGTCTTGGGCAAATTTTCGAATGCCTTCAGATAGTTTTTCTGTCGCCATGGCATCGTCGTTCATAGCCCAGCGGAAGGCTTTTTCATCTAATTTTAACTCTTGAACCGACTCTGCAACTTCCATCGTTGGGCTTAATGTTGGGGTAAGCTCACCTGGGGTTTCCTCTAAAGCCTTCATCAACTCAGGGGCAATGGTCAGACGGTCGCAACCACAAAGCTCGGTGATTTCACCAATGCTTCTAAAGCTGGCACCCATAACAATGGTTTCGTGACCAAATTTTTTGAAATACTTGTAGATGTTTTGCACTGAAATTACACCGGGGTCTTCTTCTGGTGAGAAGTCTCTGCCCTCGTTGGCTTTATGCCAATCCATAATCCGCCCCACAAAAGGACTGACCAAAAAGGCCTTTGCCTGTGCGCAGGCGGCTGCTTGCACCAAAGAAAAAATCAAGGTCATATTGGTGTGGATGCCTTCCCTTTCAAGAATTTCGCAGGCCTGAATTCCTTCCCAAGTAGCGGCAATTTTGATTAGGATTCGGTTTTTACTCACCCCTGCTTCTTGGTACAAAGAAATCAGTTTTCTTGCTCGTTCTACTGTTCTTGCAGTATCAAAGGAAAGCCGTGCATCCACTTCTGTGGAAATTTTTCCTGGAACAAACTTTAAAATTTCAACACCAATGGAAACGGAAAGCTTATCAATGGCATATTCCATAAATAATTCGCTATTGGTCTTTTTTTCCATAGCCCAGTGTAGGGACTTGGCAACCAATGGTCTGTAGATATCGAGCTGTGCTGCCTTTAAAACTAGTGAGGGGTTAGTCGTAGCATCTTCAGGCTTAAAAGCGGCAATGGCTTCAAAGTTACCTGTGTCAGCAACAATTACGGTGTGTTGTGCAAGGGATTCAAGGTAATTGGACATTCTTAGTCTTGGCAGAAATTTATAATTATGAAATTTTGTAACTGGATCTGATTATTCTTGAAAACCCCTATTTCTGGCAAGGACTAGTGTCTTACTTTTTTACTGAAAACCAAATTAACTTGTTAGAACCCTTTGAACTTAAGGGAGAGGAAGCGGGGCATATTTTATTATCTCGTAGAATGCGGTTGGCTGAGCAACTAGAGATCCAAGATCAGAATGGTAAAAGGTATGTCTGTGAAATTACAGAACTGCAACGAAAATCCTTGGTTTTGAAACCCCTTTTTGAGGCGGAAATACCAGAGGAACCCCTAGTAGACTTGATTCTATACCAATCTTTGGTCAAGGAAAAAGCCTTGGATTTTATCATCCAAAAGGCCTGTGAATTGGGAACTGCCAAAATAATTCTCTTCCAAAGCCAAAATTCCCAGAAGTTACCAAAATCCCCAGAGTTAGAAAAGCGCCTGAGCCGCTGGAATAAAATTGCCCTAGAGGCTGCCAAACAGTCGGGCAGGCTAAAGCCTTCTGAAATTGGTTTTTTAGATGGGGTACCTGTGGACTTACCCCCTGAAACAACTTTGGTTTTTGATACGGTGGGCACTCGAAAAAGCTTAAAATCCTTAGAGCTGCCAGTCAATGAATCTAAAGTGCCCGACGCAGCAACGCAGAAGCACTTGAATTTAATCTTGGGGCCAGAAGGTGGATTCAAAAAAGGGGAGTTACCTGCAAATTACCCCGCCTATCACCTTGGTCCTCGTGTGCTTAGGGCCGATACAGCGGCTCTGGCTGTAATTTCTATCGTCCAGTTTTCTTTCGGTGATATGGGCTAGGCCATGAGGCTAAATCACCTATGAAATCGCCTAATATTACAAATAAATCCTTCTCTTGTCGGATTCTACTTGAACCTCCACCTTTGTTTCCCTAGGATGGGTAAAAGATAAGATGAGCTAATATTTAGGGTCACATGGTAGCAAAGCTAAAAATTTTGGGATTGGGTTTCAAGCTATTGGGTTGGAAATCCCTCACCAAGCGAATTCAAAATGATTTGATTGAGCAAGGTGGTTTGGTTGATTTTCATCTTGTGCCTAAGGGCTGGGGTGATTTTTTGATGCACTCCCTAACTGGCTACGATGAGTTTAAAGCGGATATAATCCTCATTTCTTTACCTGCCTTTAACAACCTCCAAGGCTTTGCTGACTTTTATAATGGGCTGTTGCTCCATGAACCCAAAAAGCTACCTAGCCTTTGGATTGTTACCAAAAATTACCAAGAGACCTTTGCTGAGATCTTAGCCAAAAACCCTCGGTCACAGATTCACCTTAAAAACATTGGGAAGATCTCGCTCAATTCACCAAGCCAAATTAAAGAGAAATCTTCTTCTAACGAATTGCTGCAAATTACCCCAACACCAAAATTTCATTTGAAAGGTGTCGACGAAGCTACCTCAAGACAGATTAATGAAGGCTTTATTCCAGCTGATGTCATTGGCAAGGTGATCTGGCAAGACCAAGAATTTACAGGGCCAGAGTTTTTTGATTTTCAAGCCTATCTGTTTGAAGCGGAGCAGCCTCTGCTCTTTTCCCAAGGGTTTTTTAAATCCAAGGGGCAGATCTTTTTAAGGGGGAAAGTTAACCCAAGGGAAATTTTATCCATTAAAAACCCCAACTTGGAAATGGATCAAATTGTAAGCTTTGCAGATCTAAAATTACCTGAATTTATCACGGATCTTGTAGGCGAGGCCAAGGCCAGATTGGTTCAAAAATGGGGTGAGGAAGAAAAAAATAGCCTCACCTATTTAAAATCATACACCCCCATTTCCATCATTTCGCACCATAAATTGGCAGCTAAAATGGTCGCCTGCGCCTTTCGGGGCTTAGGTTTAAAAAAGGCGCAAGTGGGCTCACGGAGCCCCTATTCTCTCCATATGTTTTTAAACAATACCGAAATCGGAGAGTGCCCCTACTTTTTAGATAGTTCCGCTGAACCCTTACTGGTTCGAATTTTAGCCATGCCTGATTTGGGGCCTGCCTATTATGAGCGGCAGTTACCGCCGCAGAATTTACTTAGTGCCGCCGACATTGACGAGGAAAAATCAAGGGTCAAGGCCCAGATTCATATGCTGTTTGAAAGGCAAAAGGGCCTGACAGGCAAAAAGGTGATGGCCGAACAAGAGATGGGGCTGATTTATGAGAGCCGTGAAAAAGCCCAGCTGTTGATTATTTTGGCGCAAAAAATTGAAGTGATCGAAGATGTAGATCTGAGTTTAGGGGAAGATGCTTTGGTCTTTTTCGATGATCCTGCCCTAGCCAGCTCCATGAGCCGAATGCTGACCCAAGGGGGAGGAAAGAGCCTTTTTGTTGATCTCTCAGATCTTGAAAACATGGAAGCCTTGCTAGAATATGACACTCATCCCTTAGCCCACTACTGTGACCATGGAAGGGTTTACGCCAGTCGGGTTTCAAAAAAGAGATTGGTTTCTTTAATGTCTGGCATCCTAGACGAGATTCCCTTAACTCACGAATCAGAGCCACAAATGGAAGAGCAGGCTTTGGAGCTGGAAGGCACAGCCTTAGACCAAGCTCTAGACGAGTTGAGTTATTTAACCCTGTGGAATCAGGTTTTGGACTTTACTCAAATTCACTTGACCGATGTTCTCGATGCGGCGGCCAAGGCCCTGCCTGAAATTGAAAAACAAATTTTTAAATTGGAACGGCCCAACCAAATTTGTTTATTTTCAAATCAAAAAAAATCAGAAGAGAAAATGCGATTTCTTTCCCAAAGGTTGTTTGGGGAGAAACCTACCATTAAATTTTTAAATCTTGCCTATAATCTGGATGGGGAAGAGGGCGCAAAGGAAGTGGCCATTCAAGCAAACGATGGGGGCGAGCAATTAGACGAAAAGGCAGAGCAAAACGCCTTGACCCTAAAGGATTTTTTCGAACAGACAACCTACGATTTGGTTCATGCCCAGCCCGATTTTTTACTCATCGAATTGGAAATGGATTTGCTGCTCTTGCTGGTTGAGTTTTTAAGGAAAACCTCACAGCTTGCAAATACGCCCATCTTGGCATTGCCAACAGGTTGGATCAGCGCCGAGGCCACAGAAAGACTGGTGGATCTGGGTGTAAAGATGATTTACGAATATAGCGGCGATAGAGAATACTTGAGTCACCGCTTGGCAGAGACTCTACAGTCTTAAAGCTAAAGCTAGAGCTAGAGCTAGAGCTAGAGCTAGAGCAGGTTGCTAAATCCTAAGTCCCGCAAAATACCAATCAGTAAAGATACAGGCATGCCTGTAATGGAGTGAGGGTCTTTGCAGGTAACCTCTGAAAATAAACTGGCCCCTAATCCCTCATACTTATAAGAGCCGCAAGAACCCTTAAATTCTTCTGTCTTCAAGTAAGACTCAATTTCTTCTTCTGTTAGATCCCGCATAGTTAAAAAGGCTTCATCCAAACGAGTGATGCTTTTCCCCTTGTAAATCACGGTCAGGCCGTTGACGAGTCTGTGGGTGCGGCCCCGAAGCAAGTGCAGTTGCTCCCTGGCTTCATTGATACTTTGGGGTTTGCCCATGGGTTCATGGTCCAAAACTGCCATTTGGTCGCAACCAATAATAAAGGCATTGGGGAAGTCTCGCTCTAAACTGGTAGCCTTGCCTGTTGCCAATTCTTGAACATAAGACTCAATATTTCCGTCTTTAAAAGCGGGCTCGCTGTAGCGAGGAGGCAGCATTCTGTGACTCAAGTTGAGCTGAGTTAAAATTTGCCCTCGCCACTTGGCGGTAGATGCTAAAATGATTTGTTCTTTTGCGATAGACTGAAACATGAGACCCTTTATTGATATTGCCTTAAATTAAAGTAGCTGGAGGGGGTAAAAAAATCAAAGTAATTTGGCCCTTGGCCCTCATTCCCTTCGAATCAATTGATTGCACTTTCCTGTGGAGCCTGAATCACAACGGTTGCCATTGACCCAAGTGCTATTGTCAAAAATAGCGCCCTTTACCGTTGCACCCTGAAGGGTTGCGTCAACGAGGTTAGAGTCTTTGAAATTTGCCCCTGTTAGGGCAGCACCTGAGAAGTTAGCTTTTCTTAAATTGGCCCCCATCAAGTTGGCACCAGAAAGGGAGGTGCGGCTGAGGTCGGAATTTTCTAAATTTGCCTCTTGGAACATTGCCCCTGAAAGGTTGGACCCTGAAAGATTAACCCCTTGCAGGTTGGCACCGCTAAAGTCGGCCCCTGCGTGGATGGCTTCGGTAAGGGTTGCGTTGGTAAAGTTGGAACCATTAAATTTCGCTTGGAAGGAGTTTACATTTTCCAGTGAAGAATTACTAAAATCACTGCCTGTAAAATCTGCATTTTGCAGCTTTGCCCCATCTAGATTTGCTTTCCAAATCTTGGCTCCTCGTAGGCTAGAGCCTGTAAAATCGTTGCCTTGCATCTGTGAACGGTAGAGCCATGCCTTGTCTAAATTGGTATTTTCAAACCTGTTGCCTTTCAGCTTGGTGTCGCTTAAGTTGGCCCCCTGTAGATTGGCCTTATCAAAAACGGAATCATTGATCCTCGCTCCTTTCAGGGTAGCTTTTTTAAAGTTGCCGCCTTGGCCCCTGATTTGGTTTAAATAGGCATTTTCTAAAATGGCCTTGTTAAAGTTGGCACCTCTGATTTGTGTTCTGTCTAGGTTGGCTCCGCTTAAGTTGGCCTCTTTTAGGTTGGCCCCATTCAAGCTCACCCCTGCCAGATTGGCACCTGTTAGATTTGCCTTTGGTAACTCAGCATCAGTAAAATCGCTATCGTCTAGCAATGCGCCCACAAAGTTGGCTCGGTTGAGCTTGGCCCCTGTGAAGTTGGCCCCTCGCAGGTCTTTTTTTCTGAAATTTTTTCCCTCCAAGTTCAAGCCTGAAAGGTCGCAATTTTGGCAAGACTTGGAAGCGAGCATAGCTTTTAAACAGGCTTCTGGCCCTTTACTGTTGCAACCCGGGATTCTGGCTTTGTCAAAATTGGCAGTGCCTTTCAGCCTTTGGTAGCTGTCCCCTTGGTCACTGAGCCGAATGCCCCCTGCGGCGGAAAGCTGTGCGCCCTTGGAATCTAAAATTGGTTCACCGCTAAAATCGCCAGAAGCCTCTCGTTCGGCTCGGGCCGCCTCTCTTTTGAGGCGAGCTTGTAACTCTCTTTCTTCTCTCTGTTTTTCCCGCTGCGCCGCTTCCCTTTTCATCAGTTGCCCTTGGTAGAGGGTCTGGGCCTTTAGGGGGGTGGGAGAGGTGACCGCTGAAAATTGCGTTAGGAGTAAGAGGCTTAAGAAAAGTGTTAGAGTCTTCAAGTTTGTAGGCTTCAATTTAATATTTTAATTTAATGCTTCTCAGTTCTAAGACAGGGCTAGTTTTTTTAAGCGAGGTTAACTGTAACCTCTGCCATTTTTTTACAGGTGGGATTATTCTAGTGAGCTTTGTGGCCTAGGGCAAGGTCTGTTTTTTTGGTTTACTCTTCTTGTTCATCTCTGTAGATCAATCCATGTTTTGGGTCTGTCGAGTTAAATCCTTTTGGCCAAGTTGTATACTCGCTATAAATTGCATTTTTTAGGTTGGTTTTAACTAAAAGTGCATTTGAAAAGTTTGCTCCGCTTAGATGAGCACCAGATAGGTTTGTATTTGTAAGAGTGGCCTTAACTAGACGTGTCAATTCAAGGTTAGCGTTGATAAAATTTGTGTGCTCTATGTTTGCCCCATTGAAGCAAGCTCCAAAAAGCTGCGCCTCTGAAAAGTTTGCTAATAAAAGACTTGCTCCAACAAAATTAGCCCCAGTTAAATTTGCATTAGAGAAATTAGATTGAGTTAGGTTTACAAAAGGAAGTTGAATTTGAGTTAAATTTCTATTCAGGAAAAACTCCCCTTTTTCTCTAAATAATTGGTGAATTCGTCGTATTACTAAAGGAGCTTCTGGTGGTTGAAAATTGACAAAATCATCATCATTTAATTTGGTACTAAGAAGGAACTTAATTGCATCTTGACATTGAACGCTGTCAGCCCAGATCTTAAGTCTTGCCATTATAGTCTCTAGGGCAGGGATAGTAAATTCTTCCCCTTTTTCTCCTTTGATAAAACTTAGAAACTGCGGGACTGCCGCCAATTGCAAGGTTTCATCAGGGCCGCCCAACCATTCTACCAGTTTGTGGAAGTTGGCTTGGTTGTTCGTCACTTGTTGGTTTTCAAGTTCTTCCTTTTTATCCTGATTTCTCCAGGCCCAGAGTAAGAAGGAAGGGGCAAGACCTACCAGAATGAATAGTATTTCTTTGGTGTCTTTAATTCTGTCGCAAGTTTTTCCCGTTGAAATGCACTCTTGGAAAACCTGAATCAGCCCTAACCAAGTGAATACGACAAGGGTTAAAAACGCTGCTAGAATTAATACTAATGGCCGATGGCTCTTTTTTTCTGGGTGAATGAGGCGGTAGAAAAATTTTTGCAAAACTAGAGGTTTTGTTTTTTTTGAGATTTCGCCTGCTTTATCTGCTTTAAAATTTTTATCAGCCATCTATTTTACCCCTTTGATTGCAAAAGGATACCAGAGGGGGAGATAAAACTAAATAGGAAATAGGGATAAAATATTTAGGTTTTTACCCTTTTTCTGAGCAAGATTCTGGGGCTTTAGATCAGTGCTAATGCCCCTTGTTTGTGGGGGTCAAGCAGGATGCAAAGGGATTGGCAGGGTTTTAGGCTCTTTTGCCTTATAGAGTCTGGCCTAAAATCATGCGGAGATATATTTTTCCTAATGCGGGGTCTGCTTTTCTGAAGTTCTCGAAATTTGCGTGGGTTTCGGGCTTGGTAGAGTCGATGCGGATGCCCCAAATGGGCCTGAGCGCATTGGGTAGCATGGCATAACGAACATCGCCAATGACCTTGTTATCACCTGGGTCAAAGGCTAGATGATCTTGGGAAAAGGCACCAAAGCGTACAATATCTTTTGCTAATGCTGAGTCCGCAGACAATTCTGGAAGATCTTTTAGGATATTGAAAGCGGGGAGCTTTCCCCCAGTAAATAATTTTTCTTCACTAAAAAATGCAGGGCGTGCGGCATCGATATGGTAAGAGTCGCCTTCAAGATAAATACTTCTCCAGACCAGTAAATTCCCCATGGTCGGTTTTATGGTCAACTTGCTCATTTGATGACCTCGTTGTTCCGCCAGTGTCATAATCATTTCTCTAGCCCTTTCTTTTTGAATTCCTCCCAGACTCAAGTAACCGAGCATGAAAAAAAGTGCGAACCAAGCAGGTTTTGTTTGGCTTTTTTTCAAGGCGAAAAAAAGTAAGCCCAAAAGCCCGAGGGTAAAAATAGGGTCTACAATAGAAATCAAATTGAAGGAGATTTTCTCTGACATGAAGGGCAGAAAAATCCTTGTGCCATAGGTAGTGCAGGCATCGAGCAAGCCCGCCGTACCAAATCCCATTACCGCCCAAAGGTAGATCTGCTTGAAAGCGAGCTTCCCCCTAAAAAAGGGCCAAAAGAGCATGGCTGCCACCAACCCACCAATGGGAATGAAAGCGAGGGCGTGAGTAAAGTGACGGTGATATTCAAGGTTCAGCAAAGGATCACTGCCAGAAGAGATCAAAACATCTAAATCGGCCAAGAGAGCAGAACCAAATCCAATGATGCCAGCTTTTCGTTGGTTGGGCCCCTTTGTTAGCGCTATGGGGAGCAATGAGCCGACTAGGCCATGAGAAATTGGGTCCATCTGTTCCTAAGGTAAAAGCATCAAAAAACCGGAGTGATATTAGATTAACCGAGGCCAAGACAATTGAAAAGAGCAAAGGCTTGCAGGCTTTTTTTTAAGCGAATTTTTGCCTTTCAGTTTAAGGCCAAAGCTACTTAAAAAAGCAATGTTAAGAGGAGAGGAAAAAGGCCAAAAAAAAGGGCTGGGTTTCCTTAAAAGTAAAGGAAAGCGCCAGCCCCCAAAGATCAAGTAATATCTATTCCCTAAAAACTACTCTCTAGCCACCATCTGGAAGGCAGACCAGAAGTAGGGATGGTTCCAAGATTCACTATTGAGCAACTCCAACTGGGCTTCTCGCAATGCATCTCTGGCGTCCATGCCTGCAAGCATGCGGTTATAAAAGCCAGTCATAAGGTCACGGGTGGCATCGTCACTCACTTCCCAAAGACTATTGACCACGTTGCTAACGCCTGCCTCTTGGAAGGCTCTACGGAGGCCATAAACACCTTCTCCAGCGTGGATCTCACCGAGACCTGTCTCACAGGCGGAAAGCACCACCATTTCTGTACCGTAAAGGTTTAAAGATAACACCTCCATTGCCGTCAAGACGCCGTCATTATCAGAGTCAATTTCGCCCAGTAGGGGCGCATTGGAATTGATACCAGCAAAGGCCAAACCTGCACGAAGCAGAGGGTTGTCACCAGGCGGCGGCGGCTTTACTGCGCCACCACGACTGATAGATAAAAGCCTAGCCTTTAACTTTTCTTCTTCCTTTAAAAAGAAACCGTGGGTGGCAATATGTAAAATCCGAGGCGGAGTTTTCCAGTCCCTTAACCGTTGTTCTTCGGCCTTGGGGCCTGTTGTGAAATCTGTCCTAGCATTTTTGTCTTGGGCGACAGTTAAAATGGTTTGCCCTTCCACCTTTGCGCCTTCTAGAGGGTCAAATGCCAAGGCTCTTAGGCCCTGTGGGGAAAGTTTAATGCCATCCTTAACAGCGCCACGGCTGCGGCTACTGGCCGCTTTTTTAACCGTAGGGGGCACATAGTCTGTGTCGTAATCAGGCCCAGCGAGGATAACAAATTCCCCCTTGGATTTGGTTGGTGGTGGAATGACTAAGTCTCTAGCAGAAGATAAAATCTTAATATGATAATTTTCCAAGAGGTAGCCACCCTTTGTAACATCGGGGATAGCATCAATGGGCAAGATATTAAAGATCCCATCAGGGATCATGTAGATTTTATTTAAGCCACCAAATTTTCTATAAATAGGCTCCCAAACTAAACTGTAGATATCTCGGCCTGCATCTTCCAAATCTTCGGGCTCAATGGAATCATCCATAATGGAATCACGAAAGTAACCAACGGCTTCTTGGATTTTTTTGTGGTCGCCTAAATCGACAAGGGTAAAGTTGGGAGTTTCGCAAGTGAGGAAACCCATGCAAGTATCCACGGTTTTTGTGCCTACTAGGGCCATCACCTTCTCTACACCGTCGGTGCTATAAACCATAAAGTCCAGTAGGGCGTGGTCGGCAGGTAAGGCTTTTACAAGGTCGTCACTGGAAACCACAGCGATGGTATCCCTAAAGGCTTTACTTGCTTGGCCTAACTTGGCTTGGAGGTCGTTATTGGTTTGCTCTAAGCCTGCAACTTTAACATTGAATTCTTTTTCAGGCATGCCTTGCGGGCCTTTCAGAGTCAAGTCGGCCAAGGCCTTTCTCGCAACTTCAAGATCGGTAGCCATGCCTTTCAGCACAGGGTCCGACTGCATTTCGATCACTTTTTTGGTTTCTGAGGCAATCTTTAAGAGTAACCCTTTGCGCTTTAAGCTGACCTCTAAAGCCATGTAGGCTGCAACAGGGTGCTTCTCTTTCATCAAGAGGCTTAAGAGGCGGTCTTGCTCGTGTCTGTGTAGAGAAATGTAACCCTTTCTGGTATTTTCCCCTGTTACCCAAAGCACTTGATTGAAAAACTCACTTCTTCTGGTGAAGCCTTTGTAAGCCGTAAGTAAGGCCTTGGAATTTTTACCTTCTGCCGCTTGGGAGCGAACAAGATGGTTGATGGCATCAAAGGTATACTGGTGTTTGTCGCCTAAGACTTCTCCAGAAAGCTTGAGTGCGCCTTCTAACTGGTGTTGCGCTTTGGTTTGGTCGCCCATGCTGACCAGTAAGTTTCCTAAATCAATTGAGGAGCGCACTACGTCAGGGTGTTTGATACCTAAAACTTCTTTTCTTAGTTTTAAAGCTTGGGCAATGGATATCTCGGCGACGTCATATTGTTTTAGACCATGTTGCGCCCGCCCCAAGTTGTTTAAAGACTTCAGGGTTTTTTGGTGCCGCAGGCCCAGATCCATTTCCCACTGGGTATAGACTTGGTAAAATTTAGGCTCGGCCTTGGCAAAGTTTTCTTGCATCAAATAAAGATAAGCAAGGTTGTTTTTAAAGGCAGTGGTTCTAGGGTCGGCTAGGCCAAAGGCTCTTTCTGAGGTGTTTAGGATTCGTTTGTATAAAACCTCAGATTGAGAAAAAACCCCCTGAGATTCAAAAAGACCTGCAAGGTTATTGGCCATGGCCAGAGTTTTGGGGCTGGCTTCGCCTAAAGAGCTGTTTGCTTTAAAGTAAGCATCCTTCATCAAGGGTTCGGCTTGGTCAAAAAATCCACGATTTTCAAAGAGCAGGCCGAGGTTATTCATAATAGATAAAGATTCAGGGTGATCGTCCCCCAGTACCTCTCTAACCTGCTTTAGTGCGATAGTGTAACGCTTTTCTGACTCTTCATAGTCGCCCTTTTTTCGCAAGATACCAGCCAAGTTATTTAGGTCGATGATGCTATTGCTATCCAATTCCCCATAATAACCTTGGTCGAATTTATAGACTTCTCTGTAGAGTTCTTCTGCGGCGAAGTAGTTGCCCAAGGCCTCTTCTGCTTGGCCTAAAGAACCCTTGGCTAAAAATAAATCGGGGCTATCTTCCCCATCTGTGGCAGCGATGCCACTAATGGCGCTTAAAATTAAGTCCCTTGCTCGCTCGTTGTTGCCCTTAGCCAGTTGGATTGTGCCTAAAGAAAGCAGGGTAGAAAAGTATTCAAAATCTTCCTTGCCGTAGGCCTGCACCTTCACATCTAAAATCTGTTCGGTTAGCTCTTCGGCCTGAGTGAAAAGGCCTTGTTTTTTATAGATGGAAGCTAAGCCTTCCATGGAACCCAACAGGGCGCCACCATCGGGTTCGGCGATTTGGTTTTGGATTTTTAAAGCATGCTCGTAGAGGCCTTCGGCAGCCTTCATATTGCCCAAAGCCTCTTCCATTTGGGCAAGGCTATTCATAGCCTCTAGGGTGCTGGTATCTTCTAAGCCCAGCTTGGATTTCCTAAAGAGGTAGATCTCAGAGTATTGTTTTTTAGCCAGTTCGATTTCCCCTTCAAGGGCGTTTAGCTCAGCTAAGCTGCTTAAAATATCATATGTTTCTGGGGATTTTCCAAAGGCCTTTTTGGCAATTTTGTAGGCCTTTTTCATCAAGGGTTTGGCCTTGTCTGCTTGGTCCAATTCTGAGTAAAGGCTGGCTAGGTGCCAGTTGCTTAAGGCAGTTGGCTTAGAACTATTGCCAAAGTTTTTTGTGGCAAAATTTAAGGCTAATTTGGCTTTGTTTAAACCTGTTTCGTCGTCACCATTTTCTGAAGCTTCGGCGCTGGCTTTATAGAGCTGATTCCATTCGTTAAGCTTTTGTGCTGGGCCAGCAGCAAGAGGGGAAATGTTACTGACAAAAAATACTAGGGTAGCTACGACTCCCCAAAAGGTCATCCTCATGCTTTTTCCTTGTTGAAGGGTCAAAATATCTAGTTGTAACTCAAGCTACAAAGAATTTTTATTATAGGAAGTTTTACTGCCAAAGACAAGTTGCTTTAAGGCGCTATGATCTCGTCCATATCAAAGGTTCCACTTGAACAGCAATTCACCACTCTAACATGGATGCCGTAAAATTCTGTAGGGTTGCCCATTTCGGCAAGAGGCACCTGAATTTCCATTTCTGTTGTTGCTGCCGTGACAAGCACAAAGGCATTGCCAACAAAGGTCCCGAAAGAGCCACTGTTGTTGGCACCGATAGCCCACCAACCATTGACCCCATCATAGGCAACACCAAAGAAGTGCACCCCTGTATTTGAGAAAATTTGAACTTCGATACGGCCTTCGGAGCCCGCTGGGCCATTTTGCATGGTCGTTGGGAAACCATCGAAAGAGTCGATTTTAATAGCTAAATCAGTGGCGTCTAAGACGTAAGATAAACCACTGAGGTCGTCACCTACGTAGGTAGCATTGTCATCAAATTGTGGGTCAGTAACGGTTGGGCTAGCCATAATTCCCGTCCAATCGGTTAGGACGCCATCAATTGTGATGGTTCCAGCAGTGATGGTCATGGGAAAATTGATAGAAAAATTAGTTTCACTCATCGTCCAGTTGCCCGACATATCGGCAACGACAATACGGTAGTCGCTTGCAGAAGTATTGGCGCTAATATCGGCGATGTAACTTCCTGTGTTGGGGGTCATGGTCGCCAGTGGTGTTAAGGCCGCATCATTGATGTTTAAACCGACACCTGCATCCAAGGGGTTTAAACCACCGTTGAAATTATTTAAAATATAGATATCAACATCAGAGCTGAACATCCCGGGGTCCCAAGTTACATTTAGATTACCGCCGAAGGGTAGATTTTCACCGCCACGAGGATGGTTCAAAGCGCCTCTTCGGTAATTTTCAGGGAAAAAGCCCATCATAGGCGCTACATCTACACCACTAATATTTATTGGGGTATCTAAAGCGATCCAGCCAGAAGCAACATAATCATTTCCTAAGTTTGCTGGGTCCCAGCTGAAATTATAGTAGTGAAGTAAACCTGTTGGGCTGTAGCTATCAAAGGCATTATTCAAGTCGTGGCCTAGGCCTGATGGGTGATTTACAAGGTCTCTAAGTTCATAGGCCGTAAGGGCGCGATTCCACATGGCCAGTGAGTTGATTTGGCCGACAAAAGGGTTGGCACCTAGGTAATCTAGGCCAATGTGTAAATTCCTTGCAACAGCAGTTAGGGTTAAGGCCGTATTGGTATTGGCTGAAACTAAAACTTCTGCACCATTGATAAAGAGTTTCACTGTGGTGCCATCGTACGTGGCTGCCAAGTGATAGACTCCACCTGTGTTTAAGATAGGGATGGAGACATAATCTTTGGCTAAAACCCCAGCGTTATCATAGGCCAAAAATTCAAACTCACCAGCAGCGGTAATTTGCCCAATGATGCGGCTGAAATTTGAGCCTGTGGAAAAATCAAATATTGTTTGGACCAGAGAATTGGGCTGGGGGGCCACATATGCCCCGAATGTCCAAGTACTGGCAATGGCAAAATCCACAGCTGTAGCGTTGGAAAGGGTAGGATAGGCAACTACACCAGAAAAGGACAATGCCGTTGGCGTTACTGCATTAGGGCCACAGCATGTGTCACCGCCACCAACTGGGAAAAGTAAGGAGTTTGGTGCTATCTGGAAAAATTGAGTGATCTCGTTTTTTGCAGCCAAGTTGTACTGAGTAAAATGATGCTGTTCCACTCCTACAAGCTCTCCACCTCGCCAAACTTCACCTAAGTGTACCGACCAAATGGGGTTGCCACCCTGTTCGTAGTTGTAGATATTATTGGTTGGGCGAGCAATGAGAATTTGAGGGCCTAGGTGTGAAACAACTTCCCAAGTACCAGAAACAACAGGGGCGGCAATGGGGTTATAGTTAAAATCCAACTCAACTTCAGTTAAATTTCCAGTTGTCTGCCCAGCGGCAAAGGTTTCTAAAAAGATGCACTTTTGAACTGGGCCCTCAGAGCAAGAAATAGGCTCGTTATTGGTGAACTTGTTCATCAAAAATGTGGGTACATCAGGGTAGCTTGTGTTGTTAAAGCCATCAAATTCAGGGTGCCACAGAGTAAATTCATTTTGTCCGATTAACCTAGTGAATTGCAAATGATAGGCCTTGCTTGCAGGGTCAAACATAGGAACATTAATGGGCATGCTTGGGTCGTAGCTCAAATTGATTGCTTTGCCTGCTAAGACTTCACTTGCCATGAGCTTTAAAGTTGCATTTAAGGGAACCGACAACTGGATTTGGGTGTTGGTGTAGTCAATAGCGCCAACTTCAATGGTAAATACCGATTCCGTCCAAACACCAGCTTTAAGGATCAAGTCTCCCTTACCGCCATCTGCAGAGGGAATCCACTGGCGACTTCCCGGGTCAAGCTGATAGGATACTTCTAAAAAGGGTGACCAAG
The DNA here is from genome assembly GCA_965602905.1 of uncultured bacterium. GTDB lineage: Bacteria > SAR324 > SAR324 > XYD2-FULL-50-16 > XYD2-FULL-50-16 > JASJGK01. The sequence goes on from CBFCZY010000005.1 coordinate 205,921, forward strand.
TCATTTCTAAAAGGCTGTAAAACATCCCGCCAAAATCATTTCTTGCTTCAATTTCAAAGTTGGACTGAGAAAGCATTTCAATAAAATCATCTGTGATGTTGCCTGTGCCTTCATTGACTAAAAGTATAACTGAGGCTGTTGCTGCCCCTGCTGTTGCCGTTACTGTAGCAGAACCCATTGTGACACCTGTAACCTTGCCTTTGAAACCTGGGTTATTGTTCACTGTGAAAATTGCATCGCTGGAGCTAGACCAATCTATCAATTGAGTAATATCTTGGGTGGTTTGGTCAGCAAAGGTCCCAATCGCCGCCAGACCGAGATTCCCGCCTTTAGCGACGGTAGAAGTAGGGGAAATGATTTTTAAAGACTGAGGTAAGGTGACGAGTTTTAAAAAACTTTTTAGGACGATATTGGTATTTGCTCCATCAATGGTGATGGGGGCAAACTGAGCCGAGGCAATGGGTACGGGGCCAGTGGTTTGCAGCTGGTTTAAGCTATATAGCTTAGAAAAGGTGTATTCAAAAAGCTGGATTGGCGATGCCAGAGGTAGATTTAAAGTTACTTGCGAAGTTGGGATGTGTAACAGTTGAGCGTCAATAACATCTGCAATCTGGGTATAGTTATTGGTAAAGGGGGTTCCTGCAGGCACAGCTAGTATTAAAACCGTAGCCGAGTCGGTAGGTAAGGTAGAATTATTGAGTTTGCGGTACTTTAGGGCAGCCTGACTGACAGGAGTATTGAGTCCAAAGGAAACTTGGGCATAGGTGACCCCGTTACTTTTTGGTTTTTCGCACCCGAAAAGCCAAAATGAGAGAGTCACTACTGTGATTAAAAGTATCAGTTTCCGTTTCATAACGTTAGTTTTGTATAGTTATGGTAATCCCAAGATTTGCATCCTCGGTAAATTCAGTAATTTCATCATCTAGGGTGTCGAGATGATCATTGATCTCGTCTGTCAGGTCGGAGAAATCTTCCTCTCCAAAATCTGCAAATTCTTCGCCGAAATCACCACCAAAATCGCCGCCTAGATCAGGGCCAAAGTCGTCATTTCCAAGCTCGGTGTCTCCCAGTTCTGGGCCATTTATCTCAGGGCCATCAATCGGTGGTGGTCCTTCTGGTCTATCGCCCTCTTGAACAAAAGCGCCTTCTGGCCCTTTTTGTTCAATTTGACCTTCATTCTCTCCGCCTGGCGGAGGGGGGCCGTTTGGGTTTTGCTCGCCGCCCTCTTGTTTTTCAGGGTTGCCTTCTCCACCAAGTTGTCCACCGCCTAGATTGGCTACACCACCAGCAGGGCCACGGCCGGGAACAGGTGCTCCTGGTCCACCAGCTTTCAAGCCTCCGCCAGCTGCTTTAATTGCAGCAGGTCCTGATGCTTTGGGCTTGGCCTTGGGTCCATTCGCTTTTGAATCCTTTTTAGCTTCTTTTTTCTCGCCAGATTTTTTGTCTTCTTTTTTAGCGTCCTTTTTTTCCTGCTTCTTCTCGTCTTTCTTCTTCTCTTCTTTTTTCTTATCCTGCTTTTTTTCTTCAGTAGGAGGTAC
>CBFCZY010000006.1:0-171988 GCA_965602905.1 uncultured bacterium
ATGAACAAAATAGGAGTGATATTCTGCAATTTGTTCAGGTGTAGCAAGCCAGAGTGGAATAGAGGGCAAGAAACGGCGTTCATTGCCATGGGTCTGAAAGGGCTCCCCGTCCATAAAGATCACCTCAGGGTGCTCCATAAAAATAACTTCGCAGTTTTCATCGGTAAATTTCTTAAAAGCCGCTTGTTGAATTCGTTTTTTTTCGGCTTTCGTAGTCCCTTTACGTACTGCGGCATTGATTTCCATTGCCATTTGGTTTTGGAAAAATCTTCTAAAAGTGGCGGACGCTTCTTTTAAGATTCCCGCCTTTTCGGCTGCTGCAATAGTTGCAAGTTCCGTTGAAATGTTTAAGGCCAATTTGTTCATAATACTCCTATTTTGTGGTTAAAGTTGGGAGTAGTGTAACAGAGGTTTTATTTAATTTGCAGACTAGAAGGAGTTGGGTGGAAAATTCGCCCCTATAAGACCAAAGGCAAAAGCTTTAGCCTGATGAATCAGGTCTATTTGGGTGTTTTTATAGGCTGGTTTTTTTAGAGGAGTAAACTTTACCGAGTACTCGGCGAGATTTCTAATTTCTAGGGGCAAGGGTGGCCTTGCTTAGAGTAATATCAGGCTAAAAAAGATACCCCACTCCAACAGAGGCGATGGAGTCGGACTGATCAAAAAAATGGATGTTGCCAATAGACTGTCGGCTACCTACAAATAGGGAGTAGATCAACCCACTGTAGGTATATTCGGCTTTGGTCATTATTAGTGTTTCTTGGTCACTGCGAGTCTCATCAAAAATCGGATGTACTGCGTGGTATAGATGCTCTTTTTTGGCGAGGTCTAAAGTAAAGTTTAGGTTTTCTGTTAAGGGAATCTGGAACATGGCACCGACTGCCTTTTGGTCGTAAGAATCAGCTAAACCAGCGGCCAAAAATTGACCCTGCTCACCAAAACAACGGATGGCCCCAAGATTTACCCGAATCAGTGTAAATGCCCCCTTTCCAGAGCGGCCTAGGGCATTATATTGTAAGGTGTTATCAACAGAGTAATCTTTACCTGTCACACGGTAGCCAAGGCCTGCGCCAAACTCCTTACCCAGAATAAAACTAGTCTCAAAGGATTGGCTTTTAGAAAGAATGGCAACTCGCTTTTGGTCTAGTAAATAGGGGTCTTCAAACTCAGTATAGGGGCCTTTGGGCGGGATCAAATCCCCTGTTGCAACCCACAGAAGAGGGCCAAACTCTTGGAACCTGCCTAGAGTGAAGCCTGCCTCTTTGTTTCTAATAAAAAAGCCACCTTTTAGGTCTTCATCGAAGTGGGTTAGATTTACCATTATTAAGGGGTGTGTGGTTTCTGTTTGGCTAGGGGTTTCAAGGTAGCTTGAGATCACTTCTTGATTCTGGGCTTCAACTTTTGTGAAATCCAGTGATAAACCAAGGTGCCCCTGTAACCCCACTTTTGGTATTGGTTCTGCCAATGCCAGCGCAGGCGTAATGATGATAAACAGGAGGAGGAAAAATTGGAGTGGCATTTAACTTGGCTGGGCAGATCTTGATTATATTAAAGGTTGTAGCCTAAAAGATAATGTGAATCAATCACTAAAGATGTAACTGCAAAGTAACCACTAAGCCGCCATTTTTATTTTCAGCATAGATACTGCCTTCGTGCATTTGAGCGACCTCAAAAGCAATGGCTAAACCAAGGCCTGTGCCTGTTTGTGCACCTGCCTCTGGGACACGGTAAAAGGGGGAAAAAATCTGTTCTAGTTGTTCTGGCGGGACACCTGGCCCATGGTCGCCTACAGAAATGTACAACAGGGGCCCTTCTTTTTTTAAAGACACTCGGACTTCGGTATTAGCAGGGGTGTACTTTAGGGCATTGCGAATCAGGTTTTCCACTGCGCTTTGCACTAATTTAATATCTAGGTTTACTTCAAATCCAAAATCAAGTTTAAATCCAAATTCAGTTGCAAATTTAGAATTACTATCAAGTTGTAAGGCCACAGTTTTATTGTCCTTAGAGCCTTCAAACTGGGCATCTTTTATAATAGGGTCTAAAAGGGCAGCAACGGAAAGGGTTTCTCTGTGGAGTGGGCTAATGTCCCTTTCTAATTTCGACCAAAAAATGAGTTTTGCAAGCATCTCATTTAAACGAAAAACCTCTTTATCAATCCTTAAAAAGGCCTTGTCTTTTTCCCCACCTGATTTGGTTCTCGCTAGGTCTGCCCCTAGTTGTAAACGGTTCAAGGGGGCTTTTAGCTCATGGGACATGTTTTTAAGCAGGTCTTGGTGCGCCCGCATGGCCTCTTGAATTTGCTTGGAAAGGCTTCCCATTTCACGGGCTAAATCACCGACTTCATCATTGGATTTGGTCCTAGATAACTCTTCTACTTGGTCGTAGTTTCCGCCTGCTAGATGTTCGGCCGCCTCGCAGAGTTTTTGTAAGGGCTTAGTAAAGGTCCAAGAAAACCATAAACAAAGTAACCCACTGGCAATGAATAAAATTGTAATGTCAGACCACTTTTTATAAAACAATATATTAGCAGCTGAGGGGGGCTTGCTAGGGCGGATGAGGTAAACCACCGTGCCTGGTTTCCCTAACACGGACTCAGGGCCAATAAATATCATTTTACTAGCACTAAAAAAAGAGATGCTTCTATTTAGTCTTGTACCTACAACAAAGTCTCTAAATTCTTGGGGAACCTTTGGCGTTAAAATTTTCCCTGTTGGATCTACAAAAATCGGCTTATGGAATTTATGGACTTCTCTTATTAGATTGGGCTTTCTGAAAGCGCTTTCTAAGCTAGGCTCTAGTTTTAAAGTATGCTGTTTCGGTTTTAACCAGAGGTCGTGTTTTTGCAAGGGGGAACCAGTACCAGGTAGTAGCTGTATGCCTCTGCTGGCTCTGTTGAGTTCCATGGTCCAGACACTTTTGTCTCTATCACTAATGGTATTTACAGGGTCCCGAGTTATTGTCCATAGCCCTACAAATAGGAAAAAGAGGGTGAACCAGAACCAGAGGAGGATCTTCCAAAATAGAGTGAGGCGAAAGAAGGATTGCTTCTTTACTTGAGTTTCCTTCTTCACTTGGGATTGCATACTCAAAGGGGCTGCACGTAGTAGTAACCAGCGCCTCGAACGGTTTTTATGCGATTGCTTCCATCAGGATTGTCACCCAGTTTTTTACGTAAGTTGGAAATATGAACATCAATGGAGCGGTCATTCTCGTAGCTATCTCGGTCAAGAGCGTGGCGAGTGAGCTCGCCTCTTTCAATCATGGAGTTGGGTGCCTCTACTAATTTTTGCAGGCTTAAAAACTCGGCTCTAGTTAAATTAATGACTTCGGAACTTTTCCGCACTTGCATGAGGGCGGGGTAGAGGACTAAATCATCGATGATGATTTCTGAAGGAGTAGAAATTTTAGTTTCCAGGCTTCGTTTTAATATAGCTTGGATTCTTGCTGTTAGTTCACGAGTGGAAAAGGGTTTTGCTAAGTAGTCATCCGACCCCAGTTCTAAACCCTTTACACGGTCAACTTCTTCAGCCTCATCGGTGAGCATCAAAATGGGAATGGAGGATTTTTTACGTAGCCTACGGAGGACTTCAAAACCATCAATGGTCGGCAGTCTTACATCTAAAAGGACCATGTCATATTTACCCTCAGCGGCTTTAACATAGCCTTCTAGGCCATCATGTTCCACCTCAACAGTATAACCTTTCTCGTTCAAAAGTTCCGTTAGGATTTCGCAAAGCTCTGGATCATCATCAATAACTAAAATACTTCCCTGTTTCATAACTTAATTTTCTTTACGTATTTTTAAATTTTAAGTTTCTAAGGATTCTAGAGCTATAATTCAGATTTATCCTCTGGTTTGCTACTTACTTATCTCCGTATTACTCTATTAAGTAAAGGGAAATGAAATCCAGAAAACGAATTAGACGAGCTAGAACTAGACCAAGTATAGGGTTTTTAGAATAAAGTTTTGTTAAGTTTTTGTAAAGAATTCCACTGGCAAACAACTCCCTTGAATCCGCAACTTTCAGCCCATTCTAATAGCCTCTGTTTCCGCCCAATTGAAGCCCACGAAAACCCTCTGACTGCGCCCTACTCTTGCTTTTTTTAGCTTCAACTTTACAAACTCTTAACAAACTCTAAAGACTTGCAAATGGTTGGGCTTGCTATGTTACGACCATAGCAATCGAGCAATCGGTTTATTGTCGTTCTAAAGGTTGGATCATCCCACTTTAGTATAACTAAAAACACTTCAATGTTGACGGGGAAAATTGCAGACTAAAGCCAAAATCTCAAATATATTTTTACTCCTTATTTTATTACTACTGGCCTTCGCTGGTTGTAAGAAAAATGAGGAAGGTTCTGTAGCTTCTGGGACTACAGGAACCAGTAACTCGCTTAAGGAAATAACAGCTTTTTCCTTTGAGGCTTCTAAAAATACTGCCTTATCTTCCACCGTTACAGCTACTATATTAAACAATGCCATTACAGCTTCGGTCCCTTACGGGACAGATGTAACGGCTTTAATAGCCACCTTTACCTATGGTGGTGCAAGCTTAGCCGTTGGCTCTACGGCCCAAACCAGTGCCAGTGTCACCAATGACTTTACCAGTTCTGTGATCTATGTCGTTACAGCGGCAAACGGATCGACAGTAGACTATACAGTTGCCGTTACCATTGCATCATCCACTACAGGCAATAGTATTACCTCCTTTGGCTTTACACAGGCCAAGAACTCTTCTCTTTCAGCAGATGTAACAGGAACCATTTCAGGTACAGCTATCACAGCAACCGTTGACGCGAACTATGGCTTTGGAAACTTGATCCCTACTTTTGTTTTATCAGATAATGCTACTGCCACAGTGAGCAGTACCACGCAAACGAGCGGCACCACCAGCAATGATTTTGTGTCTTCTGTGACTTACAGAGTAACCGCCCAAGACGGAACAACCCAAGACTATACCGTGACAACAACAGGTTTCACCACGGTTCTCCCTGATACAGGCCAAACATCGGGGTACACGGCTACAGCTGGTGAAGACAATGAAACCACTGGTACCCACCAGCCTAGTTACACAGATAACGGTGACAGTACTGTAACAGATAATGTGACAGGTTTGCTGTGGCAGCAAGGTGACTCCGGTGCTACAACCTATACCTATACAAATGCCAGCACCTATTGCAGCGGTTTGACTTTAGCCAGTAAAACAGATTGGCGTTTGCCCAGTAAGACAGAAATAAATCAGATTATCGATGCTGAGACAACGACCTCCCCTTACATTAACACAGCCTTTACAGGCAGCTTTACGGCGGCCTATTGGAGTTCCGTTTACTCCCTTGACACTGCCAATGCTTGGGTAACCCTCTTTAATGGAACAGGCGAAACGACTTCTGTTCTACAGTCAGGTTCCTATCCTGCCAAATGCGTTAGTGGCAGCTCAGCACCTGCCCAAAGTTATACAGATAATGGCGACCAAACGGTGACAGATAACAACACAGGCTTGATGTGGATGCAATGTATTTATGGAACCAGTGGAACGGGTTGTGCAACGGGTTCATCGGCCGGCTCTTCTAGCTGGGTAACCGTTCTCCCTGTGTGTCAATCGGCTACTATTTCAGGTTACTCAGATTGGAGGCTGCCTAACAAAAATGAGTTGGAATCACTGATTGATCACACATCTACAGCAGCGCCAACCGTCAATGCAACCTATTTTCTAAACGGACTTTCAACGCCCCATTGGACCAGTACCACCTTTGCGGCAGATAGTACCTTCGCATGGGTTATCGACCTCTCCACAGGAGCCGTCGTAAAGCAAAGTAAAACTGCGATCTATGCCAACGGACGTTGTGTCCGCGGGGCTGGCCTTTAGGTTTTTTTTGGGGGGTGGTGGTGCTGCGAAAGCTTTTGCTTTAAAAGAGTTTTTCTAAGTGCTCCGCAATTTCACCAGTAACATCGGAGTCTTTCCAGTAAGCACCGTGAGAAAATAGATTCCAACTGGTGAAAATGTTTCCTGCGTTGACTTCGACATCTTCATCCACGGCCTTTGCGTGGCTTGGACTTAAGGGTTGCAGGGGCCAACCGAGAGCGTCGTCTTTATCGAAGAAGTTTTGCCATGTGCATCCCTCTGGTTTTTTAAAGCATTTGATTTTATCTTCATCTAAGCCAGAAACAAAGAGGGGAATATTGCAGCCAGTGGTGGCTAAATATTTCATATTGCCCAAGCGAAGGAATTTTTCTTTTGCTGGGTTATCATTAGGTCGATTTGCAAAGATTCCTTTTGGTTCTTCTCTTTGAGCGTCCCAGAGGTAGTTGGAAAGAACTTGGCAGCCCAGTGATTGAGCAACGACTGCCACTTGCCTAACACCTTTATCCCAAAGTTCTTCTAGGTTTTTTAAAATTTCACTTTGAATCTCAAAGTAGGCGCCTGAACTTGGATAATGGCCACTGTATTCAAAATTAGTGGCATCGCTAAAACTATCAACGAGTACTTTGCGAAACAGGAAGCTATCTAATTCATGGGCTGCCGCCATTCGCTTTAAAAGCTTATTTTGGTTTGTTTGTAGGGCGGGTTGGTATTGCACTTGCGCAACCTCAATGTCGTTCCACTTGGTCCCCAGTTCTTTTTTTAGTTTATCCTGTAAAGGTATGGAGTATTTTTCTTTAACTTTACCCATACCATGCAGAGTCAGTAATCCTAATTTTGCCATGATCTTTCCTGTAAAATATTTTTAATTGCACTGTATAATAATCTATATGCAAGTGCAATTTATTTTTAAATACTAACAATGACGCCACAATTTAAAGCGCCAAGGAATTGAAACTGGGAGGGTGGGAAACTTCTGTTTTCTTTGAAAAAAGAAAAGGGTAGGTCTTATTATTTTTATTGAAAGAATGATGTAGTTCTAAAAAACTAAGGTCTGAGTTAATAATTCTAAGTCCTTTAAAACAAATGGCTTAGAGACATAACCATTCATCCCACATTCCAAACACTTTTCTTTATCCTCGTTGGTTGCAAGGGCGGTTAAAGCCACAATAGGGGTCTGTTGGTTGGGGTTTCCTGTGGACTCACGAATTTCTTTAGTCGCTACAAAGCCATTCTTTTTTGGCATCAAAATATCCATTAAAATAAGATCATAGCTTTTACTTTCCGACATTGACAGGCCTTCTACTCCATTACCCGCTACATCTACATGGGCATTTCTGTTTTGCAGAATTTTTGTAATCACCAATTGATTGGCTTCATGGTCTTCAACTAACAAGATCTGTTTGCCTGCAAAAGAGACAATCTGCTCGGTTTCATCTAGGTCTTCTTTAGTCTTTAGGTCAGAATCTTCCGCCTCTTCTTCTTTTTGAAAGGGTAACTCGAATCTAAAACAGCTACCTTGCCCCTCAGTACTTGTCAGGGTTATACTGCCCCCTAAAAGGCTAACTAGTTTTTGGACTATAGAAAGCCCTAAGCCTGTGCCCTCAAAATGCCTTGTTTCTGTGTCTTCAACCTGTGTGAAAGGTTCAAATATTTGCTGTAACATTTTTTCAGGGATACCAATCCCACTGTCTTGCACCTGGAAAAGAAGCCGCTGTTCTTTAAGGGTTTCAGAGGTCAATTCAATCTTTAACTGTACCTCGCCTTGGGCCGTAAACTTGACTGCATTCTCTAGTAAATTCACTAAGATGCGCCTTAGTAATTCGGAATCGCCAATGAGTAGCTCTTTTATATTCTCTTGAACCTCATAAGATAAGGTGATGGATTTTGTTTTTGCTGTCCCTAAAAACAAATCGGTAACGGATCTGGCAATTTCAATGGGGGAAAAGGGGACTGGGGTAATGCTTTGGCGGTCTGCTTCGATTTTAGAAAGGTCTAGGATGTCTGTTAGAATCCCAATTAGGGCCTCACCTGAGCTTATAATGACGTCGCATTCGCCCTTTTGTTCTTCTGTGAGATCTGAGATTCGTAAAACCTGAGCCATCCCTAATACACCGTTCATTGGGGTTCTAAGCTCGTGGCTCATGAGGCTTAAAAATCTACTTTTAGCTTTGTTTGCCTGTTCTGCAGCCTGCTTGGCCGAAACTAAAGACTCCTCCATTGCTTTGCGTTCAGTAATGTCTAAAGCCCAAGTTAAGATGCTTGGTTTTTCTTCCTCTTGTACATCCAGTAAAAGTCGTTGGCCCAAAAAGTAGCGAGACTCACCCTGTACTAAATAGGGAAACTCAGTTGGTTTGGGGTCTGGATTTTTCAAAAGCATTTGGTAGTCTTTTTCAGACTGCTCTGCAATTTTAGGGTCGATAACCAGTCTGGCATTGTTTCCCGTAAACTCCTCTCTTGTCTTTCCAATTGCTGCCAATGCAGCATCATTAGACAAAAGATAATTGCCTTCTGAATCCTTTAAGGTCAGGCTAATAGGGAGGGCATTTAGAATCTGGCTGGTAATGGATTGCTGTTTGGATAGTTCCAATTCTGCCTTTTTGCGGTCTCTGATGTCTCGGCCAAAGGCGAGCATCATCTTCTTACCGTTACTTTCTATCAAGCGGCTCACCAGTTCCATAGGGACCAATTCGCCCGTTTTTGTGATGTGCATTGTGTCAAAAGTGATTTGCTCCCCTGCCATTTGCCTCTGAACATTGCTCTTTAGCTTTTCTAAATCATGCGAAGCATTGAGTTTTGCTATGTGAAGATTGAGCAACTCTTCTTTTGTGTAGCCTAGCCGCTTGGCAGAGTTTTCGTTGCAGTCAATAATAGTACCCGATTCTGGGTCGACCAAGAAGATAGAATCAACAGCCGATTCAAAAAGATTTTGAAAGTGTTCCTTGCTCGCCAAAACCTCCTTTTCAATTTCTTTTCTTGCCGTGGTTTCACTGTAGAGTTCGGTTAAGGTGGATTCTAACTTGGCTGTTCTTTCCTTTGCCAACTTGTAGGATCGATCCGATTCTGCCCAGCGGCGGAAACTAAAAATGCTTGAGAAAAAACTAAAAAGAGCGAGAGCAATGAGAAGTTCATCGATGTCCCACTCCTCATGCTGCCTTGCAAATTCCTGAAATAATTCAAAGAGGTCGAAAAATACGGACACAAACAATGCTGCCGCTAGAGCAAGCAGCATCAAGGCCAATTCAATGTGTATTCTTCTTAGTTGCATGGTCTTTTTTTAAGTAAAGTAATTGACTAAAAGTATACACAAACAGGGTAAATTAGGGAAGTTGGAAACCTAGCATCCTCTATAAAAAGAAGTCTTTGCAGTCAGTAGGAGTTCTACTAGAAATTCCCTAGAGGCCATTAAATAAAGAATTTAGAGTGAATTTAGTAAGGGTTTTACTTGCTACTAGATTAGGGCAGAGACCCTAATTATGCTACACTTGAGAGTGTCTTCTCTAGTTATTATTTGAGTAAAAAGGCAGGGGGATAACTCAGGGGATAAAAAACCACCTGAGTTAACTACTGGAAGGTAAAAGGGAGCCAATTATTTAAATTGATTGGCCACCAAAGGTTTTAAGTTTAATGCCTGGGGTACATGGCACTGAACACAAAAATACCTAGCTCGATCATATTCCTCGGTCAGCTCATGACCAACGACTTTAGTCACCTGTGGCTTCTGGGCCACGTCAATCACAATCTTTGGGATGGTCTTATGACTATCTGGCAAGGCAGGAATTGGGTCACCACCGGGGAAGTGACAATCAAGGCACATGTTCGCCTCAGTCGTAATTGCCATATCCACCACAGAGTGGGGGATTTGCGGAGGGGCATCGAGGTAAGAACGCTCGAGGTTTTTACTCTCAAAGGCCTGCTTCTCACCATATTTTGGAGCAGGCAACGGAGGTGCATCCTTATTCACACAATCGGTGCGTAAAGATACATCCTGACAGCCAATTTTTATTTCATTTTCACATCCCATGAGCAAAAACAACCCGCAGGAAAGAGCTACAAAAGCTTTTAGTCTCTTCATTTCTTTCTCCTTTAAGCTATTTTTTCGATTTTAACAGCGCACTTTTTATAGTCCGTCTGTTTTGACATAGGGCATGTTTGATCTAAGGTAAGCTTATTGATTAAAATATGCTCATCAAACCATGCGACGAATATACTGCCTTGGGGCATCTTGTTCCGCCCGTCTATTTCAATTCTTGCTTGAACGTGGCCTCTACGTGAGGAAATCTTGGCCATGTCACCATCTTTAAAGCCTTTGGCTTTTGCATCTTTTTTATGCATAGCAATGGTGGCGTGGGGCACGGCTCGATAAAGCTCAGGTACACGACGAGTCATGGTTCCTGAGTGCCAATGTTCAATTACACGACCTGTACAGAGCCAAAGGTCATACTCAGCATCTGGCATTTCTGGTGGGTCAGCGTAGGGTCTAAAGAAAATCTTAGCCTTTCCACCACGAATGTTTCCATGGTCGTCTTTGCTAGAAAAGAGCTTCACTTTTCCTTTGGATTTATCAGGGCCATCTAAGTCCCCTTGGAGAATTTCTTTTAAGGCAGGGCCATAAAAATTGAATTTCTCGCCTTTATTTACGTAAGGATCATAGTCCTCGTTATAGCGCCAAGCCGTTTCTTGACCGTCCACTACAGGCCAACGTAGGCCAGCGAGTTTAAAGTAGTCGTCAAAAGGAGCTAAATCATGACCATGACCTAGGCCAAATTTTCTGTACTCTTCCCAAAGTGCCTTTTGTACAAAGTAACCTTGGTCTTCTGCAATGTGGTTTTTGCGTCCGTTAGCCAGTTCGGAATCTTTGTCCCAAGGGAATTCCTTGCCTGGATTTTCAAAAAGAACCTTAAATAAGGAATCACTTTCTTTGTAACCCATAGCCTTGGCCGCAACAAGCACCTCAGGGATCATGTCACCCTTGGCACCTTTTATCTTTTGTTGGCCCCAAACTTCACCGATGGTAAAACGCTTGGCTAACTCTAAATACTGCCACACATCGCCTTTGGCTTCGCCTGGTGGTGACACCTGCTCACGCCAGTGTTGGGTTCGCCGTTCAGCGTTGCCATAGGCACCCCACTTTTCAAAAATCATAGCACTTGGCAAGACTAAATCAGCAACTTTGGTGCTGACAGTGGGATAGACATCACTGACAACAATGAAGTTGTCTGGCCGCCTTGCAGCAGCAAAGGCATCATTGAGTTTAGGATAATCTTGGAACGGGTTGGCAACGTGAGACCAGAAAAAATTGATTTCCCCAGCGCCCAACTGCCTCATGATTTTAATAGCATGAGAGCCAGGTTTAGGGTTGATTGTGCCAGCAGGTAGTTTCCAAATTTCTTCTGTTGTTTTTCTATGGTGAGGGTTGGCAATCACCAAATCAGCAGGGAGACGGTGGCTAAAGGTTCCCACTTCTCTTGCTGTACCACAGGCAGAAGGTTGACCTGTTAAAGAGAAGGCTCCGTTTCCAGGTGTTGCCTGTTTACCAGCTAGTAAGTGAACCGAGTAAGCCAATTCGTTGACCCAAGAGCCACGTACATGTTGGTTCATTCCCATGGTCCAAAAACTGGTGACCTTTCGGCCCTTTTCAGCATACAACTCAGCTAAAGTGACTAGCTTCTTTTTAAAGGATTCTAGGCTTTCTGATTTGTCGCCTTTGGCCAGCTCGGCTACAAAGTCTAGGGTGTAGGGTTCCAGTGCTTTTTTGTACTCTTCTAAGTTGATTGCCCAATGCTTCACAGGTTTAGCAGTGTTATTCTGTGCTACTACCTTGCCTTCGCCTTCGGGGCCGTAGCCTTGGGCAATGGCTTCCGCTTTTGAAAGGGTAATTTGTTTTTCACGGGGGTCGTCTACAGGTAGGCCATAACCAATGTCTTTCGGGCCTGCGGCAAACACAGTGTGCTTGTTCACAAAATCCCAATCTACAGCGTCGTTATCAAGTAGATACTTGGCGATATAGTTAAAAAGAGCAAGGTCGGTATTGGGTTTGAAAATGATCTCAAGGTCACTGAGGTCAGAGCTACGGTTGCGGTAGGTTGAAAGGTTGACCACCTTAATCTTGTCGCCACCTGTGAGTCTACGCCTTGCAACACGTGTCCAAAGGATGGGGTGCATTTCAGCCATGTTGGCTCCCCAGAGGATCATGCTATCGGTAGCTTCAATATCGTCGTAATTACCAGAAGGTTCATCAATGCCAAAGACTTGAATAAATCCAACAACGGCGCTGGCCATACAGTGGCGAGCGTTAGGCTCAATATTGTTAGAGCGAAATCCAGCCTTCATCAATTTGTTGGCGGCATAGCCTTCATCGACTGTATATTGCCCAGAGCCAAACATGGAAATTCCTGTTGGGCCTTTCGTTTTTAGGGTGCCTTTGATCTTTTCTGCCATTACATCAAATGCCTTGTCCCAAGAGATGGGCTTGAATTCACCTTCTTTATTATACTGGCCATCTTTCATGCGTAAAAGAGGCGTTGTAAGGCGATCTTTCCCGTATAAAATCTTAGCATTGTAATAACCCTTAACACAGAGTAAACCACGGTTTACAGGTGCCTCAGGGTCGCCCTTTACGGCAACAATTTTATCATCTTTTGTGGCGATTTTTAAGGTGCAACCTGTTCCGCAAAAGCGGCAAGCCGCTCGTTCCCATTGCCAACCATTTTCCCCATTTTCACTGCTCAATAACGCTGCTTGCAGATCGGGGGTGAGTTGTACCCCTGCTGCCACAGCGGCAGAGGCTGCTAAGGATTTTTTTACAAAGTCTCTTCTTGTCCAATTCATTTTGCCTCATTGAGTTGGGGTGTGGTCTTGGTGTTTTTAACTATTCTCTGTACTACTACTACTATTACTATTACTATTTCTATTTCTATTTATTAAGGTCACGTTTCTTCATTATAAAAGGCCGCCACTTGCACAGCAACAACCCCTGGGTAGTCTTCTAATTCTTTAACCTTGCGCTCGGCATCTTTTTCGCTTTCCGCTTCTATGGTTATGATCAATTTGGTTTTTTCTTCCAATTGGAAGTCCACCCAGTCAAGCTTTAGAAGTTCAGTTTTGATTGCCTCTTGGGCTTCTGCTTTACAAGCTAAGTATAATGCGGAAATATGCATTTTTTTGGGGCCTAGTGATAAGGTTCTACAGTTGAGTTAGCGTATTTTAGACCAGCTATAGTCTTAAAAGCAAACTTTTTATATTTAAAGTTTTTAGCCTCATTTACTGAAGGCGGGGCTCAAGTTTTTAAGGCCCTTTTCTTTATCTCATTATTGGCATATTTTAGTTTATCATAAAAGTAAAAAATTAACATATTTTTCAATATTCACAGATTGACCATTTGGAATGGTGGTTTACAATTGTCCCTATGGGGGGTAGGTTTGCACTAGTAGGTAATTGGGAGGGAAACCAAATGCGAAATTCGAAATGTCTCTGCAACAACAGTCTTTTAAGAAAATGTCTCACTCACTAAAAGCGAGTGATGGGTTTAATTTGAAAAACACTCTGATGGTAACTGCGCTCTATTGGTTTACAGCGGAAGTCTCCATTTTTCTATCCTTTCAAAATATAAATACAGCGATTGTATGGCCTTCTGCAGGTGTTTCTTTCGTCGCTTGGTTTTTATATAAAAAACACATTGGGCCAGCTATTTTTGTCGGTTCAATGGCCGCCAACTACCATTTTTTAACCTCCTATTCTGAATCCTTAAGCAATTTGTTTTTGGCTGATGTCACAATTTCTATTGGCAATGTCTTAGCTCCTTGGGTGGGTATTTCTCTCTGGCAAAAGTACCGAGAAAATACCTTTTTGTTTGGAGACCATAGGGAAGTCTTACGGTTTGGGTTTTTAGGCGCACTTCCTGCGGCGGCCATTGCCTCTTTTTTCGGGGCCATAGCCATTTATTTCTTTGCTCCAAGCAGCTCGCATTTTTTAAAAGACTGGTTTGCTTGGGGGATATCTGACTTCGTGGGAATCTTGTTGGTTGCCCCCATATTACTACTGGTTTTTTATTCTTCTTTGTCTTTGCCAAGGAGAGCCAAGCCAGTTGAAGCTTCGGTGGTCACCTTAGTCATTCTCTACTTAGGTTATTTTATATTTGGGCCTACGAACACGGCGATTGGCCCCCTGACCCAGCCCTTTTTGTTTATCTTCCCCCTAATGTGGGGCACAGTTCGCTTTTCCATGGTTGCATCGCAACTTTGGTCGAGCTTAGCTTTTGTAATTGTCTGGGTTTCCAGTAGCTTGAATTTAGGCCATTTCCAGTTAGAAGGTGTTGCACAGTCCATAACCACAGCCCAGATATTTATAATATCCATTGGCATGTCTACCTTGTTGCTTTCGGCTACCTTTCGCCAACTAAAACGCTTGAGGATGGATTTGACTGCATCAAACTTAGAGCTTGAAGCCAAGGTGATGCACAGGACAAAAGAATTGAGTCTTTCCAATCAGGCGAAGGACCAATTTATCAATGTGCTTTCTCACGATTTACGTGGCCCCATCGGCAGCCTAAAGATGATTTTTAAAGACCTGTGGAATTCACCTGAAAAAGTGAATGAAGACGTTTTTTTTGCTGTAAAGGAAACGGTAAATAGTACCAGTGATTTACTAGATAATTTGCTGAATTGGGCAAAGATGCAGCAAGGGGGACTTTTTATTGAGCCTACAAACTTAGTGTTAAATGATACTGTTAACACTTGTTTTGCCGTTTGCCGCAGCCAAGCAGAGTACAAAAAAATCACTTTAGAAAATCGAAGTTTTGCTAAGGTTACGGCCTTTGCTGATCAAAGTATGATCACCTCAGTAATGACCAACCTCATCAACAATGCCATCAAATTCACGAAAGAAGGCGGTAAAATTAGCGTCTCTCTGTTACAAGATAAAACTCAAGTTACAGTAAAGGTGAAGGACAATGGGATTGGAATGAAGGAAGAGGAAGTTGCAGGGTTGTTTCTGCCTGCGGAAAAAAAGGATTCTACCCTAGGCACACATGGGGAAATAGGCACTGGAGTGGGCTTGGTGATTTGTAAGGAGTTTGTAACTCAAAACGGTGGGGAGATTTCTGTTGCCTCAACCAAAGGCCAAGGTACAGAATTTACCTTTACTCTCCCGAAAGGGAGAGTCTAGGTTTTAAGGTCTAGTATAGCTTAGTAGGTTTAAAAAAAACCTTTAGCTTTCTTCTTTGTCAGTCTTATTTGCGCAAGATTTAATCCCTAGCTTTTCCATCATCCAAACAGAAGGACAGAAATTAAAGACGGCAAACATTGTCAGCATTCCAATGACAAACCAAAGAATGTATTGGCCTAACATGGCATTTTGAGAAATGAAATAAGCACCGATAGATAGTACGGATGCCATCATAAAACGATGGATTTTTTCTAAGCACATAAGTGGCTCCAAGTAGAGTGTAAGTTCGGATTTTCATCCAAAATATAAAGTTAATTTAGTTTATATATGTATATGCATATTAATATTTAGTATTCCCTTCTCTTTGTCAAATGATCTTCATCATTTTTGACAGACCATAGACCCCCATTGTAATAAAAGTAACAATTTACTAATTTCTTTGAACCTTCATCTTTTTAAACGAGACCACCATGAAAAAAATTGAAGCTATTATCAAACCCTTTAAGTTAGAAGACGTAAAAACAGCCCTAAAAGATGGCGGTTTTTATGGGTTAACCGTTGCTGAAGTGAAAGGCTTTGGAAAGCAAATGGGGCACACCGAACTCTACCGAGGGGCAGAATACCAAATTGATTTTGTTTCTAAATTGATGTTGACCATCGTTGTTGATGACGACCAAAGCGCTAAAGCTGTAGAGATTATCGTTGAGGCTGCCAACACGGGTAAAATTGGCGATGGCAAAATATTTGTATCCCCTGTTGAAGAAGTGATTCGTATTAGAACGGGTGAGACTGGCTCACAGGCATTATAGACCCCCAATTTCAAACTTCCACATTTTAAATCAATAGATCTATCAATGAAATCTTTTCTCTTTTTAAGCACACTCTTAGCCCCTGCGACCCTAGTTGCAGGCGACTTAAATGTAAGCGAGCTTAGCGCTGGTAATACGGCGTGGATCTTAACCTCCACAGCCCTAGTACTCTTTATGACCTTGCCAGGCCTAGCCCTGTTCTACGGTGGTTTGGTGGGCACGAAAAACGTATTGTCTGTGTTAATGCAGTGTTTTTCTATTACAGCCGTTGTTTCGGTGCTTTGGCTTGTTGGAGTTTACTCCATGGCCTTCTCAGAAGGCACTGACTTTGTAGGTGGTCTTTCCAAGGCAATGCTCCAAGGTGTGACCATCGATTCTATGTCGGGCGATATTCCTGAATCTGTCTTTTTTATGTTCCAAATGACCTTTGCCATTATCACACCTGCTTTGATCGTTGGTGCTTTTGCCGAAAGAATGAAGTTCAATGCCATGTTGCTATTTTCAAGCCTTTGGCTTGTGTTGGTTTACGGCCCCATTTGTCACTGGGTCTGGGGTGGCGGCTGGCTACAGCAAATGGGTTTACTCGATTTTGCAGGTGGAACCGTGGTGCATGTCACCGCAGGTATTGCAGCTTTGGTTACGGCTGTTGTACTGGGTAAAAGAAACGGTTTCCCCAATGTGGCAAGGCCACCACACAATTTAACCATGACTGTTACAGGGGCTGGAATGCTCTGGGTCGGTTGGTTCGGTTTTAACGGTGGTAGTGCCTTAGGTGCCAACGGTAACGCAGGTATGGCCATGTTAGTGACACACATCTCAGCTTCAGGCGGAGTGATTTCTTGGTCCCTAATGGAGATGAAAAAATATGGTAAGCCCAGTGTACTTGGTGCTGTTACAGGTATGGTTGCGGGACTTGGAACCATTACCCCAGCTTCGGGCTTTGTAGGCCCTGGTGGGGCTTTGCTCATTGGTTTGATCGCAGGCGTGGTCTGTTTCTTCGCCACCAACTACATTAAAAATGTACTTCATATTGATGATTCTTTAGATGTCTTTCCTGTTCACGGGGTTGGCGGGATCATAGGTACAATCATGGCGGGCGTTTTTTGCAGCCCTGCCTTAGGCGTTTTCAGTGGGTTGGGCTTTGCTCAAGGCATTGAATCTATCTCTGTTCAAGTCTACGTGCAGGCGATTGGCGTGTTAGCGACAGGTATTTACACAGGCGTTGCAACCTTTGCGATTTTAAAGGTTGTGTCCTTGGTGACTCCGCTTCGTGTGAATGACGATGAGGAAACAGAAGGCCTAGATATTAGCCAACACGAAGAACGAGGCTACTACCTTTAAGGGTGGGGTTACTTCTAAAGTGTTAGGTTTTTAGTATTCTGAAGATAAAATGAAAAAAGCAGTTAGGGAAACCTAACTGCTTTTTTTTGTGTTTGAGCTTAGATCGCCCAACTTACAGCTATAATGAACTAGACTAGCCAGTTAAAAAACCACCGTAAGTAACAAAGAAAGGAACAAAAACGAGGGATAAAATCGCCTGTAGTTTAAGTAAGATGTTGAGGCTTGGCCCCGAAGTATCCTTCAAAGGGTCACCAACAGTATCACCAACCACAGCGGCCTTATGGGTTTCTGTACCCTTACCACCGAGATTACCTGCTTCAATGTACTTTTTGGCATTATCCCATGCACCACCACTGTTGGAGCTGGAAATGGCCATGACACCGCCACAAACGAGGCTTCCTGCTAGTAAACCAGACAAGGCCTTTATACCAAAAAGGAAACCGAAACCTAAGGGAGTGAAGATAATCAAAGCGGCTGGTGCGATGGTCTTCATCAAAGCTGCTCTGGTTGAGATGGCTACACATTGTTTGTAGTCCGGCTCAGCAGTACCTTCCATAATACCTGGGATGGTTCTAAACTGTCTTCTTACCTCTTCAATCATTTCCATAGCAGCGTCACCAACAGCTTGCATGGTCATGGCGGAAAATAAGAAGGGTAATAATGCCCCAATAAAGAGGCCGATCAAAACAATGGGGTCCAGTAGGTTAATGTTGCCAATGAGCGAGTCTTGCCCCTCATCAACCAAAAGCTTATCGGCACGAGTGATAAAGGCTGAAAATAAAGCCAGTGAAGTTAAGATGGCAGAACCAATAGCAAACCCCTTACCAATTGCGGCAGTGGTGTTACCAGCGGCATCTAACACATCAGTTCGTTCACGAATTTCAGGATTCAAGTGGCACATCTCAGCAATTCCACCTGCGTTATCGGCAACAGGCCCATAAGCATCAATGGTTAACCCGATAATCAAGGTGCCCAACATACCTAGTGCAGCAACGGCAACACCGTACATTCCAGCAAAGTAAAAGGGAACATAGATACTAACGGCTAAAACTAAAATTGGGCCAGCTGTTGAGTAGTAACCCAAAGCTAAACCAGCAATAATGTTAGTAGCAGCACCAGTTTTTGAGGCCTCAGCCACAGCCCGAACTGGCTTAAAATCAGAACTGGTATAGTATTCGGTCATGATGCCAATTAACAGGCCTGAGACCAACCCTGAAAGTACAGAGTAAAATACACCCATACGGCCGTACTCCACGCCGTTGATGATAAAGGCTTCTGGTAAAGCCCATTCGCCTACAAAGTAAACACCAATCGCCATCATGGCTGTAGAGACAATCAAGAGGCGTTTCAAAGCTGGGGCAACATCTTCTTCTGTTTCTACCTTAACAAAGAAAAAGCTTAAGATAGCAATGGGAACACCAATTGCGCTGATCAGAATAGGATACATCATAGCATTTAAGTCGCTACTAAAGGCAACCGCACTAATCACTAGGGCCGCACAGGTGGATTCCGCACAGGAACCAAAAAGATCGGCACCCATACCAGCAACGTCACCTACGTTATCACCAACATTATCGGCAATCACAGCGGGGTTACGAGGGTCATCTTCAGGGATGCCAGCTTCAACCTTACCAACTAAATCAGCACCAACATCAGCGGCTTTGGTAAAGATACCACCGCCAACACGGGCAAAGAGTGCAATGGAGCTACCTCCAAGTCCAAAACCTGCCATCACTTCCATTAAGATGTGATTGTGCATGGGACCATGTAACTCAGGAAAAAGAGCCTTCAGTAAAAAGTAAACGACTATCAAACCATATAAAGTCAAGGCAACGAGGGCGAAACCCATAACAGCACCTGAATTTAAAGCCATGTGAAAGGCTTCTTTAATGCCCTGTTTTGCGGCACCTGTGGTTCTTACGTTACCGGCAGTGGCAATTCTCATCCCAATATTACCTGCAATAATGGAAGTAATAGAACCTAGTATAAAGGCAATGGCTGTGGGAACGCCTTCTGTAAAGTCTTTGGTGTGGGGATCATCGATCAAAAGGATGATCAACACAGAAAAAACGGCCATAAACAAAAACATGGCCTTATAGGACTGTGTTAAAAAGGCATTGGCGCCGTCGGCAATGGCCTTGTGGATAAATTTGAGTCTTTTGCCTTCTTCTTCTGAATCTGCGCCAGCATCAATTGGAACTGAGATAATTCCCTTTGTTTTCAGCAATGCAAATATGGCAGAAATGGTAGAACAGGCAAGTATGAGGTAAACAGCTTCCATAATTTCTTCTGGTTTGAATTTATTAGCAGGTTAAGCCTAAAGGCTAAGGTATTTTAATAATTCATTAGCATAGAAATCTGGGTTTGGGCAATCTTTTAGAATGAGAAACTGAAATTCTTTTAGGGTCTTTTTACTAAAAGCGCTTTTAAATTTTTAGGGGGGGTGGTAGTTCTGATGAACAACTTGGTAACTTTGACCAACTGGCGATGAGGCATTCCTAAATCCGGGGGGATGGACCAGAATTAGGGACCTTTATTCACCGCCAGTTGGCAAGTTTGTGATTAGAAATCACTTAAAGTTGACAAACTAAATGAAAGTTTTGTGCCACAATAAGCTAGAACCGTCGTATTTTTTATAATCAATTGTAATTACAGGATGTTTTGAATGCATCCCGAAAAAAACCTTACATAATCTCAGACATAAGCCCCATGGAAACTACCTTTACTGTTAAAATTGAACAATATGCACCACCTGGAAGGGGCATGGGCTACCATGAAGAAAATGCCGTCTTTGTTCCCTGCTCCGCTGTGGGCGACGAGTTGGAAGTAGAACTGGTAAAAGAGGGCAAGGGTTACATTGAAGCCAAGATAGTCAAGGTGATTACCGCTGGGCCAGACCGTATAGAACCTGCTTGCATGCACTTTAACTTTTGCGGTGGTTGCGACCTTTTGCATCTTTCTTATGAGAACCAACTCAAATTAAAGACAGAAATGCTAAGGGCTACCTTGAAGAACTATGATCTAGAGCTAACCCCAGAAATCACCCCCACCCCTGAGATCTGGCATTCTCGCCACAGAGCAAGCCTTAGGGCGGCAGCAGGAAAGCTGGGTATGAACGGCAGATGGAGCAACCAATTGGTTGAAATTAAAGACTGTAAGTCTTTAAGTAAGATGATCATCGATAAACTACCCGACTTAAAAGCCTTAAAGGACATTGAAGCTTCTTACCCCATTATTGCCTCACACTCTGGGCAAACCTTGGCTGGGAAACGAATCATAAAGAAAAAGGAACAGGAGATCCAAGGCCTCGCCCATGCGGTTCATGAAGACTATGGATATGGTAAGCTCGAACTACTGGCAGCAGGCTTTGCCCAGTCCAATCCATTAGTTACTAAGATAATTTTAGACGACATCAACGCCAATATTAGCCCTGCCAAGTTGGCAGTAGAATACTACTCAGGTAGCGGAACCATTACCACGGCTGTAGCGGCCAAGTGTGAGCAAATCCAAGCTTTTGAATTGTCTGTTCCTGCGGTAAAAGCGGCAAACAGAAATGCAGCAAATCTAAAACTGACTAATATTACCGTAACCAAAGGCGACGCTAAAAATGGGCAGATCCCCATTGCTACGGACTTACTCATTGTTGACCCACCAAGGGCTGGGGTAGATAAGCCTCTGCTTAAGGAGCTAAAGCGACGAAAGCCCGCTGAAATTGCCTACATGAGCTGTAACCCCGCTTCTTTTGCTCGGGACTTGGCCGATTTGTTGGATTTTGGCTACCAAGTGAAATTCCTTAAGGGCTACGATATGTACCCCCATTCTTACCACTTAGAGTGTTTGGCAGTTTTAACTTACCCTAAGGGGGAATAGAGCTTTATTTTGGAAAAAAGGGGACAAGATGAACCTCTTTTTTTTCAAATTCCCTTTCGAGCTTAAAAGAACCAACCAAAGTTTACATTGATAGCAGTAAAATCTTTTACCGCTGCCCAATGATTGCTGGCTATCTGCCTATCTTCTAATTTTATAATGTTTGTGTCTGTATAGTTGTCAGAGTAATCCAGCATGGTACCAGCTTGCAAAGACATTTCGAAGAAATAGCCTGTTTTCCCCTGCCAACCCAGTTCGGCAAAAACCAAATTGCCTTGGGCCGATGCGTTCTCTTCTGCTTTTGAATTATAGTCACCATCGCTGTTGTAGCTATAGTCATGGTATCTAAAGCTTGCCTCCATCAAGCCCGCCCCTGCCCCAATAAAAAAACCATGATCGCTGGAAAGGAACCTGCGTAGTGAGGCCTTTAGGATATTTCTAAAGATTGAGCTGTAGGTTCGGTCAAAGAAATTGTCATCCTGAGAAGAGTAACCTCCTGAAGAAATAGATTCAAATGAGAACGAGGAGTGGAATTGGGTCATTGGGCTTAGGTTTCTATCATAGAAAGTTCCAAAACCTATAGAGTCAGGGGTTATGATTTGAAAAAACCCAAGGCCTGTTTTTTGTTTCTCATGCCAGTAACTGTAAGAGTCTGGGCTGAGGTCTATTTTAGCCTCTTCCTTTTTTTTGGTTTCCTGCGCCAAACCATTGCAGCTAAGCAGCAGGAAGGCTGTAGTAAAAAGTAGAAGTTTTTTCATAAAGGTTCACTTTCCCAAGGTATTATCACCTCAAACATTGGCTCTGTAAGAGTTTATGGGTTAATATCACAAATACTATGAAGTGCAAAGTTTTGTAGACAGGCTGAAGGGGGGAGAGTGACTTTTACCCGATTATAGCTAGGTCTGCTGTGATATTTTTTTGGGGGGAGGCTGAAAGGGGCAATCTGGACATTGCCCCCCCAAATAAAAATGGAACTCTGCGCAAAGGTTGGTGTGACTATAAAGAAACTTTCACAGCCTTTGCCGATTTTGTGGCAATGGCTCGTGCCTCGTCGGTGTTTTCGCCCCGAGCTAAGGCAACGCCCATGCGCCTTTCGCCCTGAACCTCAGGTTTCCCAAATAGCCGAATTTGCGTATTGGGTTCTTTTAGCGCCTCATTTAAATTGCTAAATTCCACCTGTTGCGAGTGGCCTTTAACTAAGATCACCGCCGAGGCACTAGGCCCAAATTGCGTGATACTGGGGATAGGTAAGCCCAAAATGGCTCGGGCATGAAGGGCGAATTGACTCAAGTCTTGGGAGATCATGGTCACCATTCCTGTGTCGTGGGGCCGAGGAGATACCTCACTGAAATAGACTTGGTCGCCTTTAATAAATAACTCCACTCCAAAGATACCATAACCACCAAGGGCCTCAGTCACCTTGGCTGCAATCTCTTGGGATTTTTTTAACGCCACATCGGTCATGATTTGCGGTTGCCATGATTCTTGGTAGTCACCGCCTTCTTGCCTGTGGCCAATGGGTTCTAGAAAGCTCGTGCCGCCGACGTGGCGAAGGGTAAGCAAGGTGATTTCAAAATCAAATTCCACAAAGCCTTCTAAAATAACCTTTTCAGCCTTGCCACGGCCAGCTTCAAGAGCGTAGTCCCAAGCCTCTTTTGCATCCGACTTTAATTTTAGCAAAGATTGCCCCTTGCCGCTGGAAGACATGACTGGCTTTACCACTAGGGGGAGGCCAATTTTTTCTAAAGCTGCAAAGAATTCAATTTCCGTTTCTGCAAATTCGTAAGGGGAACAGAGTAGGCCTAAATCTTCTGCGGCCAGCCTACGAATCCCTTCACGGTTCATGGTGGTTAAGGTAGCAATGGCTGTAGGGATTACATTAAAGCCTTCTGCCTCTAATTTTATCAACTCCTCTGTGGCAATGGCTTCAATTTCAGGCACGATTAAATCGGGCTTTTCGCTTAAAATTAATTCACGTAAAGCTTTAGCGTCCAGCATGTTAATCACATGGGCACGATTGGCAACTTGGGCGGCAGGGGCATTGGGGTAAGAGTCAACGGCGATGCATTCAACCCCGTAGCGCATCAATTCAATGATCACTTCTTTACCCAGCTCACCTGAGCCTAAGAGCATTACTTTTTTGGCCGTGGAGCTTAGAGGCGTTCCTATCTTTGTCATATTTTAATTTGTGCTTGGAGTTAAGGTAAAGGGAGTTGTTTATTTTTGGTATGTGAGCCAAGGCCTTACTAAACGCATGGCCAAAGTCTTTTGTTTCTTTGGTGGTTTTGGTTTATAGTATAGCTGAAAAGAGCCTGTAAACTGTTCGTTATAATAATCCAATTCCAAGTAGTTCGGTGGTTTACTTTGAAATTTTTCAATCGGTTGGTCAATTAAATTGGCTGATTTTCCAATGCCATCGTAGCAAAGAGTGATGAAAGGGCAATAGGCTAGGGCAATTTTAGGGGAAAGCCACTGGTAATGGATATTGGCCGTAGGGCTAAAAGCGCAGCGGAGGGTCTTTTTACAGAGATCATCAAAGAGTAGCTCCATCTCGACAAAGAGCGGCTCCTCTGCGGCCTGCAAGGCAGACGTGGCTTGGGGGCTAATGTTGAAAAAGAGTTCTCTACCGAAAAATTTTAGTATTTGTTCCATGGGCCAAATTTTACCATAGTAAGCAACCCAAAGCAAGAATAGCTGGAAATCTGAATTCCCCTGGGGGCAAGGTTTGTTTTTTTGACAAAGGCGGCCAATGGCCCTAGAAATAAGTCATGATAATTAAACATCCACCTCTTTTAATCAAACCCCTACTGCGTCTATTTCTTTTTATTTTCTTGGCCACAGGCACCCCTGCCCTTGCTCAGACTCAGACTCAAGGCTATAAATGGATTTTTCTAGGTGGAACCTTGCAGCCTTTAGCCACAAATCAAGGCGTGGCTACGCCTGTGGTGATCATCAAGTACCAAGACCCTAAAAGTTTTCGTAATCACTTCCAGCTTAAAACAGCGATTTTTAACTACAGCCAAAAGCTAGATGAGGAAATTGACTATAATATATATGCCTATTTAAGAAATACAGGGGACTTCAATGGGATTTATCAAGATGGCCTAAAGCAAAGGGCCCCAAGCCTCTATGCCGATTCTTTGGAGTATAGTTTTACAAAGCGTTTTTATGGAGATGATGCCTTAAAAGCTGTAAACTTAGAGCTGGGCTTAAAGGACTATCTCTTCTCAACAAAAGAAGGTGCAACGGCTAAAGATAAAGCTGTAGTTGGCTATATGGAAGGGCGGTTAAGTGTAAAAGGCTATTATAGTGTAAAGTCCAAAGAGGGGGAGAAAAGCCTGTTAAAATTTGATCTTTCCCATTTGAGCCGACCCAGTAAAGTTTCTTGGGTTTTAGAGCAAGAACGTCCACCACAAAGCCAGAGATACCTCGCCCAGTGGGAAGGGCAACGGACAGGTGAACAAGGGGTAACCTTGGCAAAATTAGAGGTTGGGGCCAGTGATAAACTGGATTTTATGAATAGTTTTAATCTCGGTGGCCTAGCCAGCATCCACCAAGTGCCAGGATACTACCGCAATGAGTTTCGCTGCGATTCCTTCCAACTGGTTTCCCTCGCTCACTCCTTCGCTTTAGGCGGAAAAAGAAAAGTTACCCTTAGATATGTAGAGGCCCAAGTTAGCACCTTAGATTACTTGGGCGCAGCTCACCAGTCTTTAAAAATCCAAGGGGCGAATGTTGGTTTATTTTGGCCAGTTCAGGCGCTAAAGGGCCTACCTCTAGTCTTAAGCTATGGGCAGGGCTTGAATGTTTCAAAAAAAATGGCCGAACAAAACCGCCAAGAGTTGTTCTTCGGCGCTGCCGCTGCCTTTTAGTCCAAAACTTAAAGCCCGAACAATATTGGATCTAGAGTCTTGACCAGTTGAGGGAGATTAAAGGGAGCCCTGTTTCCTCAATGGATGCTACCAGCTCCGTTAAGTACATCTGAGAGTTGGGTTTATGTTTGATGTTGAGGTGGTAAAGAATTTCCGTTTGATTTTTCTCGTAATTTCGTTTGAGGCTTTGCTTGCGAAAGAGCAAGGATTTCCTATTTAGCGCTTCCTGCAAAGGGGCTAAATCTGTGCCATTGGTAACTACGATTTGAAGCCTAAAATAGTTGTCTCTCGGGTAGAGGGCTTCAATTTTAGGAAAGACCAATAAACCAATCAGAGCGATAAAGGAAATGGCTAAGGCCATAAGGTAAAACCCTGCACCTGTTGCCATGCCGATGGAAGCTGTGGCCCAAAGGCAAGCGGCTGTGGTTAAACCACGTACATTAATGCCCTCTTTGATGATCACCCCAGCCCCTAAAAAACCTATGCCCGTAACTACTTGGGCGGCAATTCTGGCAGGGTCGGTTAAAAAGCCCGTAGCATTTCCACCCTGGTGACTTGCCCCTGAAGAAATTAAAATTGAAAGAATCATAAAGCTGGCTGAACCGAGAGACACTAAAAGGTGGGTTCTAAGGCCTGCAGGCCTGCCATGAATGGATCTTTCGGCCCCAATGATGCTACCCAGTAGGCCTGCTGCGGCCAACCGAATGAGGATGGTTACGGGCTCGATGATCATCATGTCGCTTTGTAGCATATAAGACTGCATCATTTTTCCTCTTGTAGAAGGTTGGGGTAATCACTAAAAACAGCTGTGGCACCCCACTCAAAAAGTTCAAAAATCTGGGCTTTTTTATTGGAAGTGTAAGGGGCTACGCCCAAACCTAAGGCCCTCACTTGTTCTATTTCAGCTTTGGTAACTTGGGCCGCATCTGGGTTCCAACTTGTGGCTTTTATGTCTTTCAGCAGGCTCAACTGCTTTTGGTCTAGACTGGTATCACTGAGCAAAGCCAAGGAAATTTGGGGGTTCAGTGCCCGCATTTGCTGTAATATCAAAGGCTCAAAACTGGAGACAATCACTCTTGTTTGTACCTGTAACCTTGTTAGTAACTCGTCCAATTGACTGGTGATATTAAAGCGTGATTGCACGGGTTCGTAGGCCTCAGGCTTAATTTCTATATTGATCAAGATCTGCTCACTAAAGGCTTCTAAAACCTCAACTAAGGTAGGGATTTTCTCACCAGCAAACTGAGGGTTAAACCAAGAGCCACAATCTAAGCCTTGTAACTCTTGTAAGCTGTAATCTTGAGGCTTACCACTGCCTGAAGTGGTGCGGTCTAGAGTTTCATCATGGAAGACAATTATCTTTTTATCCTGACTCAGCTGGATGTCTAGCTCCATCATTTTTGCCCCTGCCTGAATGGCTGCCTTGAATGAGGACTGAGTATTTTCAGGGAAAGAACCTGAAAACCCACGGTGTGCAATGAGATAGGGGGCTTGTTTCTGGGCTAGGGTCATGGTTTTATTAACTGGAGTAGAGACTTTAATCCTATCTTAGCAATAAAAGGTAGTTAAATCAAATTAATAGATTGAAAAACTAACGCTTTGAGCCCTTTAGAAACTTAAATAGATCCCTAAAGGTTTGTAAATCGTAGTTGATCTTAGCAAAGAAGGCCACGCCAATGGTCAGGGTAAAGAGCAGGGGGAGGTATAGGGCGACGACCGTGCTTTGGCCTTGGGTAAACATGCTTCTCGCTTGGGAATAAAGACCAAAGTAGAAAATCATGAAAAACAACATGGTAATAAAGCTTGTAGACTTTGGGTTTCTAGGGTCTGTGAGACCTAAGGGGAGGGCGAAGATAGCAAAGGCGAAGGGGCAGAGTATAGTGACAAGTCTCGAATGTAACTCATCGACATATTCCCGCTTTGCCTTAGGTTCGGTCTCCGATTTTATAGCTTGAACCAGCTCGAAAAAAAACATTTCATAGTCGATTTTAGTGGTTTTGTTTTCTAACTCTC
Organism: uncultured bacterium; assembly: GCA_965602905.1. GTDB lineage: Bacteria > SAR324 > SAR324 > XYD2-FULL-50-16 > XYD2-FULL-50-16 > JASJGK01. Next base: position 26,932 of record CBFCZY010000006.1, read on the forward strand.
TAAAGCGCTTGGGCAGAGATTTTTTGTCGCTCGTCGGTGGTGGCAACACATAGTCAAGCTGTTGGTATTCAGCGATTCGGTAGCCATTCTCTGTCGGTGTGTGGATCTTACCGTTATAAAGCAAGAAGGTGATTTTTCTATTTTCCTCGTCAAAAAAGATCTTCCCACTTTCAGCTTCAATAATAGTATCGTCTTTTTTAGAATCCCAAGAGGCGATCAAAATACCATGGAAAAGGTCGCCCTTTTGCCCATCAAGATAGATCATTCTTTGGTTGAAAAAGTTATTTACCTTGCCGACCGTGAGATTTACCCTCGTGTGGCTTTTGATTAAATTGTATTGTAACTTATTGAGTTCCACCACGCCCCAAGGGCTGATAAAATTGGTCATCAAGGCCAATACAACGGCGCTAAGCAAAGAAATGAATAAGACAGGTCGAAAGAGAAAAAAAAGGGAAACCCCGGCAGCCCTAATGGCTACAACCTCGTGATCCATGCTCAAACGGTGGATACCATAGTAAACCCCAACCAAAACACTGATAGGCACAGCCATAGCAAAGGTAGGCAGAAGGCTGTAAAATATCATTAAAAAAAGGTAATTAAACTTTAAACCTGTGACCTGTAAAAAAGGAATGATTTGATAGAGTTGCTGCATCATCAAGATGGAAACAATAACAATCAAACTTAGAAAGATAGGGAAAAGTAATTCTTCTAAGAAGTAGGAAAAGATAATATTTTTTTTCATGGGTCCTTTGTAAACCTTTAAAAAAATTTATTTGAACTGGGGGTAAAAAGCAAACCAAACTTTTTTTAGGATAAATCATTGGACAGGAAAAATAATGATAATAGATATTTTCCCTTGTTCCTTAAAAGCAAAGGGTTTAATATTTGCCATAACAGAATAAATAAATTAGAGTTATTACTCTAATCTCGAATCACAACTTACGAAGACGATGACAAACCTTTTTAAATTCTTAAGCCTAGTTGGAATTTTTCTAGCTACAGCCCCAATTACATTTGCTTGGTCTAACCTTGACACAGATTCATTAAGTGGCACAGGTGGCATCAAAGTTGATATTCATAGCCCTTCAATGGCTAGCCAAAGGAAAGTTGCATCCCCTTACCTAGTCGCTCAAAATGACGACGACTATAGTGACGACGACTTTGATGATGATCTTGAAGATGAATTCCAAGCTTCCGACTCAACCAAGTCAGACCCTTTGAGCGGTTACAATAGCTTTATGACCGATGTTAACGATGGTATATACACCTATGCACTTGATCCCGTTGCAAGGGGTTACCGCTATGTTGTACCTGAATCGCCAAGGCGAGGGGTGGTAAACTTCTTTAACAATATTTGGTATCCAATCCGCTTTATTAATAATGTGCTGCAAGGTAAAATCGGCAACGCCACAGAAGAGACAGGTCGCTTTTTAATCAATAGCACAATAGGGCTATTAGGCTTTTTCGACCCAGCAAAAGACTGGTTTAATTTGGAAGCTCACCCAGAAGACTTTGGGCAAACCTTGGGTCTTTGGGGCGTAGGTGCTGGGCCACACATTGTTTTGCCTTTTTTAGGGCCTTCTAACCTCCGTGACTCATTGGCCTTAGTCCCAGATTACTTTATTGACCCCATTACCTATGTTGAACCCGTTGCCCTTTCTTGGGGTTTGGTGGTTTATGAATCCGTGAATGACACCTCTTTACATATAGGCGAATATGAAAACTTAAAACTGGACGCACTAGAGTTGTATCCTTTTTTAAGAGACGCTTACGAACAAAACAGAATTAAAAAAATCCAGGAGTAACTATGAAACGTATCACTTTAATATCCCTTTTCTTTTTCCTTTTTTCAGCTTCTTTTTTAGTTAGCACACCTGTGTTTGCCGATGAAGCAACAGAAGTTAGGGCCAAAACTAAAAAATCCATTGATAAGGTAATTGATACCTTAAGAAATAAGAGCATTTCCAAAGACCAAAGAAAAAAGAAGATTTTAGACATTGTAAATCCAATTTTTGATTTTTCCAAAATGGCTAAAATTAGCTTAGGGAAAAAGCATTGGAAAAGTTTTTCAAAAGCCCAAAGAAAAGAATTTGTCGGTCTCTTTGTTACTCGCCTGCAAGAGTCCTATTTAGAAAAGTTGGATATGTACACAGATGAAGAGGTGCTAGTTGATGATGCTCGGACTTCTAAAGGAAACAGAATTGAAGTTAAAACCAGACTGGTAAGTAAAGACGATTCCAAAGACATGGAATATAAATTTTACAAAGCCAGATCAGGCAAGTGGTTGGTTTATGATGTTGTGATTATGGGTGTCAGTGTTGTGCAAACCTACCGCTCACAGTTTACAGGTGTTTTGAAAAAAGAATCTGTCGATGGCTTACTCAAGCGTTTGCGTAAGTCAGGCCAGTTTAATGTTCCTGCAGGAGGGAAATAGTCATTATGGTGCAGTCTTTTTATCAAAATATAGTTTTAAAGTATCCTAAGCTGGTATTATTTTTAGTGCTCCTCTCTGTCGGGGTTTTAGGCATCCAAATCAAAAACCTAGAGGTAGACGCCAGTGCAGAAACCTTACTGCTAGAAGATGATAAAGACTTAGCCTATACAAGAAAGGTAAATGAACTCTATGGTAGCTCTGATTTTTTGGTCATTGCCTTTACCCCAGACAAATACCTTTTAGATGATAGTGTTTTAGACGCAATCAGGGGCATGACCAAAGAGCTAGAAGCCATGCCCATGACCAAGTCGGTAACTTCGATTGTCAATGTTCCCCTCCTTGAAAGCCCACCAAAGCCAGTTAAGGAATTACTAAAAGAAGTGCCTACCTTAGACACTCCTTGGATCGATAAAAAATTGGCTGAAAAAGAATTTCTTTCCAGCCCTGTTTACGAGAACATGCTGGTAAGCCCTAGTTTTAAAACCACCATCATTCAGATTATTTTAAAGACAGACCAAGTTTACTTTGATCTCTTGAAAAAACGAAATGACTTTAGAGACAAAGAGAAAAATGAAGGCTTAACTACCGACGAAGAAGCCCAATTTGCCAAGATAATGGTGGAGTTTAAAACTCACCGAGATAAGGCTAGAATCTTAGAAGGTAAGAATGTCGATGACATGAGAGCCATCATGCAGAAGTACAGTCCCCACGGTAAAATGTTCATGGGTGGCGCTAGCATGATTGCTTACGACATTGTGAACTATATCAAAGGAGACTTGAGTTTCTTTGGTCTTGGTGTAATTTCCTTTTTGGCCCTAACACTATACTTTATTTTCCGCCAAGGCCGCTGGGTTCTGATTCCTATGGTTACTTGCGCCACCTCGGTAATTGCTACGGCTGGGTTTTTAGGCCTCTTTTCTTGGGAGGTTACGGTTATTTCTTCCAATTTTATCTCGCTGCAAATCATCATCACCATGGCCTTGACCATTCACTTGATGGTAAAATACCGAGAGTTAGAAGAATTACACCCCGAGAAATCTCAATTTGATCTGGTTTTAGATAGTACCGTTGCCATGGCTGAGCCTTGCGCATTTATGGTACTTACAACCATTGCTGGTTTTAGTTCCCTCTTGCTCAGTGGTATTTTACCTGTCATCAACTTCGGTTGGATGATGACCGCAGGTATTACAGTATCTTTAGTATTAACCTTTTTAATTTTCCCTACCATCTTAGTGCAGATGGGTAAAATCCACGCTAACAGAGCCTTTGAGTCTCATTTTACTGTGACTAAAAAGCTGGCTGACTACACTGAAAACCACGGTGGTAAAATTCTAGTCGTGAGTTTCTTAACGGCTATTTTTTGCATTACTGGCGCTTCTCAGTTGATGGTGGAAAACGCCTTTATCGACTACTTTAAAGAGTCCACCGAGATTCACCAAGGTATGAAGGTGATTGACCAACAGCTAGGGGGTACAACCTCGCTAGATGTGGTGATTGATTTAGACGACATGACTGTCGTTCCTGTAGCCGCTGCCAGCGACGTTGCCGACTTTAGTGAAGAGGACGATGAGGATTTTGACGACTTTGAAGATGAATTTGAAGCGACAAAAAATGAAGCCCAGTATTGGTTTACTTCCAGTAAAATGGCCAAGATTGAAGCCATCCATGATTACCTAGATGCCTTCCCTGAAACAGGAAAGGTTCTTTCCTTAGGCACCATGTTAAAGGTGGGGAAAACCTTAAATGGTGGTGACCCCCTAGATAACTTTGCCTTGGCTTTGATTTACAACGAACTACCTCAAGAATTTAAGGATATTTTACTGACTCCTTATGTCTCTGTGGAAAAAAACCAAGTTCGTTTTTCTATCCGTGTCCGTGACTCTGAGCCCAACTTACGTAGAAACGAGTTACTCCAGCGAATTCGAGCGGGTCTAACAGATGAATTGAAGGTGCCAAAAGAACAGGTGCATTTAGCAAACCTCTTGGTGCTTTACAATAACATGCTCCAAAGCCTGTTTGATTCACAAATCCTAACTTTAGGGGCTGTGATTGTCGTTTTAATGGTAATGTTTCTAATTTTATTTCGCTCCTTTAAGATTGCCCTTATCGCCATGTTCCCTAACCTGCTATCTGTCGGTTTTGTGTTGGGCTTAATGGGTTGGTTGAAGATTCCTTTAGACTTAATGACCATCACTATCGCCGCCATCAGCGTTGGTATTGCAGTGGATGACACCATCCATTACATCCACCGTTTCGCTCATGAATTTGAAATTGATGGGGACTATGTTGCTGCTATGCACCGCTGCCACGAGTCCATTGGTTACGCAATGTATTACACTTCCGTGACCATCATTGCAGGATTTTCAATTTTAATGGTTTCCAACTTTATCCCAAGCATCTACTTTGGATTACTCACGGGTATCGCAATGATTGTGGCGCTGTTAACAGCCTTGACCTTGCTCCCCCAATTGATGATCTATTCCAAGCCCTTTGGACCTGGAAAAAAGTAGTTGGAGTAAATGGAAGTAGCTATACCTCGGTTAGTAATTTCGGCCCCTAAAAAATCAAGCGGCAAAACTACCATTACCTTAGGGCTCGCTCGGGCTTTGCAAAAACGTGGGCTTGCTGTGGCCCCCTTTAAAAAGGGGCCTGACTATATTGATCCTATCTGGCAAACCATGGCCGCAGGCCAGCAAAGTCATAACCTTGACCATCATCTGATGGGTGAGGAGATGATTAAAGCCAGTTTTGGTCTCCATAGTGATGGTTGTGACATGGCCCTAGTTGAGGGGAATCATGGCCTTCATGATGGCCTTGATGCTCAAACCTCTACAGCAGGCTTGGCACTGATATTAAAATCTCCAGTCATTTTGGTTGTCGATGCCGAAGGCCTAAACCGCTCCATTTCCGCTCAAGTTCTAGGGCAACAGGCTATGGAACCAAACTTGTTCATTGCAGGTGTGATTTTAAATCGTGTCCGCTCAGCCCGCCAAGCAGAAAAACTCAAAGCCTCCCTTTCTGAATTTACTACTATCCCCCTGTTGGGCTGTATCCCTGCCCATGAAGATCTGAAAATTCCCGAACGTCATATGGGCCTGACTACAGCCCATGAATCAAAATTTGCTGAGGAAATTATTGAAAAGATGTCTGAGGTGATCGAAGAAAACTTGGACCTAGACCTTTTGATTTCTTTAGGGGGCCAAGCTGCAACCTTTGAATGTTCTGATTTAGAATATCCTGTCAGTGATGTCAGGATTAAATTGGGCGTTTTTTATGATTCTGCATTTTGCTTTTATTACCCTGAAAATTTTGACGCTCTAGAATGCGCAGGCGCTGAGTTGCATTATATTAACAGTATGGTCGATAGCTTTCTGCCTGAGGTGGATGCTCTTTACATCGGTGGTGGTTTTCCTGAATCCTTTTTAGAAAACTTTAACCCCAGCCTGATGGCTGAGGTCAAGGCCAGGGGGTTGGCTGGCATGCCCATCTACGCTGAGTGTGGAGGGATGATTTACTTAAGCCAATCGGCAAACTGGGAGGGAAAAGTTACCGACTTGGTCGGTCTGCTGCCAACAAAAGCAGAATTTTCAAAAAAGCCAGTGGGCTACGGGTATATGGAACTGGAAACAAAAGCAGATAAAGCTTGGGTCGAGGCCGGCGGTAGCTTTAAGGGGCATGAGTTTCACTACTCAAAGCTCGTGGGCCAAGAGGGGCTAGACTATATTTACGATGTGAAGCGAGGGGCTGGGTTGGGGCTGGCGAAAGATGGTATTGTTCAAGGTAACGTCACGGCTTCTTATGGGCATCTCCATGCCCTTGCAAGCCCAGAGTGGGCATTACAACTTACCGGCTGGGTAGCAAGGCTAAAAAACCCTTAGAAGCATTATCTCAAACTCAAGATTTACAGCCTTCCATTGTGTGGCAAATAATGTCCAGCAAAGGCTTAGCTTGGATGGGTTTTGTTATAAAGTGGTTCATGCCGACATCTAGGCACTCTTGCCTGTCTTCTTCTGGGTCATTGCTAATCACAGCGATGATGGGGATATTTCGGTTTAGGGCAACGGATTCTTCTTTACGAATTTGCATGGCAGTTTCAATGCCGCTCATTCTTGGCATATGAACATCCATTAAGACTAAATCAAATTCTTCTTTTTCAAGGTAAATCAAAGCTTCATAACCGTTCACAGCGATTTGTACTTGGCAGTTTGTTTCTTTTAAGGTCTTTTTAATCAACTCTTGGGTGGTGGTTGTTTCTTCTACAACTAGGATCTTATAACATGCTAGATCCTGAATATTTTTGGTTTCAACTGCCTTGGTAGCTTCAGGGTCACAAAAGGTTTTAACCTTTATCGTAAAGTAAAAATCACTCCCTTGGCCGAGCTCGCTGGTTGCCCAAATTTGGCCACCCATTACCTTGATTAATCTCTGGCAAATGCTTAAACCTAGACCTGTACCGCCATAATCTTTGGCTTTAGTGGAGTGCACTTGGGTGAAACTGTTGAAAATTCTGTCTAGACCTTCCTTTTTTATGCCAATTCCAGTGTCTTTAACTTGAAACTTCAAGGTCAAATCGTCCCCTTGCATCTCTTGCAAAGCAACGGTTACTGTTACAGCACCTTCACTGGTAAACTTGTTTGCATTTCCAACAAGATTGACCAAAACTTGGCGAATCCGAAGTAAATCCCCGACAATCACCTTGGGGATGCTTGGGTCGACGGTAATTACAAAATCTACCTGTTTCTCGGCAAATTTATGTTCAAAAATATCACCAATGCTTTGGATCAAATTGAAGGTAGAAAACTCTTCAAAGATCAGTTCAAATTTACCCGATTCGATCTTAGAAAGATCTAAAATATCGTTGATCAAAACTAACAGAGACTCCCCCGCCGTGACCGCAATGGTGAGCAGCTCTTTTTGTTCTGTATCCAGTTCTGTTTCTAACACCAAATGACTCATTCCGAGAACTGCGTTCATAGGTGTTCTGATCTCGTGGCTCATGTTGGCTAAAAACTCACTTTTTGCCACGTTTGCCGCTTGGGCTTCATCCTTGGCCCGAATCAATTCCTCTTGGAATTTCTTCTGCTCTGTTACGTCCTCACTGATCAAAACAAAATGGCTGATCTCGCCGATGGGCGTTAAGATTGGGCAAAGGTGCACTCGCTCAAAGTAGGTAACCCCGCCTTTGGTTCTATTTTGCATTTCCCCAGACCACTCTGTTCCTTGGGTAATCGCCCCCCACATCAGGCCGACAACGTTAGGGTCGGTAGTTTTTGCATTTAAGACTTTAGGGTCTTTGCCAATGATTTCTTCCGCTTGAAAGCCAGTCATTTGAGAAAATTTATAGTTCACATACTCAATTTCACCCTTTTTATTGGTGATCATGATGGCGGCGGGACTTTGTTCCACAGCCATAGATAGCTTTTTGATGCGCTCTTCATTAATGATCCTTTCAGAGATCTCAATTTTTAAATGACGATTGGATTGTTCCAACTCAGAAACTAGGGTTTCTTGGCCTTCTAGCAGACGGTTTAGCGCATGGGAGATGGTGGAAATTTCATCTTGTTTGTCATATTGAAATCTTAGGGACTTATCACCTGACTTTTCTATGCGAAAAATGAAACCTACCAAACGATCAATGGGGGATATAACTTGAATCTTAACAAAGAGATAACTAAAAATTAAAGAGACAATTAAAGTTATAAATCCGCCTGAAATGATCGAGTTTTGTAAACCTTGTAAGAGACTTTTAGACTCTTCTAGAGAATACATGATCACAATGTAACAAATGACATCACCGGCAACATTGGTGATTTTCCGCACACGAAGCAGATTATTATTGATCTCAACAATGCTTTCTTGGGCTTCAGCTAGACTTTGTATATCTGTCTTTTGCAGACTAAGGTTTAATTCCTTTACTGCTTCTGGTTCCAAGGTTGAAAGGTAGGAGTGATTTTTGTGGACCAAAGAAACATCGACATTTGCTTGTTTTTTAACCTGATCTAAAAAACTCTGGTTGATGGTTGTACCCACTACCAGTGCCCCTGTAGGGTCGTGAGCTAGGCCGATTGGGGTGCTGGCAATGTAGTGAAGATGGTTGTTATAATGAACATAGCTTAAAACCAATTCCCCATTGTCTAAAGCATCTTCCACCATTAGATTGATGCTTTCATAATGCTTATTTGTAGGGGACTGAGTCGATGTTAGAAGGCTCCCTGAGATGTTATAAACTTCTAAAATATCCAGATCCAACTGCTTTTGGTAATCATTCGTAATGTCAGCAATGGTGGAAATATCTTTGTTTTCTACAACTGTACCTAAAATGGGTAAAACACCAATCAGCTCAGCGCGGTGGCGAGTAGAAGTTTTGATGCTATTGAGCATGGAGTTGGAAAGGTGCCAGGCGCGGTTTAAGCTTTCACGCTGGTTTTTCTGGTGGTAACCACCAACAAGATGGTTGGAAATGTTAAGGGTAATGACAACTGTGACTGACAAAACTAATGTTAAAATCAGCAGGATTTTTGCCTTTATGCTTTGTAGTGCGATCATCTCCCCTTCATCTTCTTATAGTATGTCTGTTATGGCTTTAAAATAATCTGAGCCATGCCCTTGGCTTTTTTTCTTTTTACAAGTGGGACTTTTGCGGTCACATTTTTCTTTAAATCCAACTCTACTGTCTGGTAGCTGGGGATCAAAATCTTAACTTTAGTGAATTCGCTGGGGATATTCTGTAAGGTAAATTGGTAATTCCCTGATTTACTTTTTGTTGATTTATTAAATACAGATACGAGGCTGTATTTACTGTCAATTACGGCAACCCAAGCTCTCATTTTTGAGTGGATCTTGCAACTGAGTCGAATCAACTCGTCCTTTTGCCAGTTGGCAGGAATCTCTTCTACTTCGCCGGGTTTTTTAAGACCAATATCAAACTTAACGCCCTGTTTTTTATTATTTACATAAACATTGTGATCTACGCCATCATTATTGGTGATGCTCAGGGTTTTATTCTTGGCAATGGTAATCAAAAGAGGGTCAAACTTTTTGTTATTCTGACTTAAAACAGCGGAGGATTGATTGTTTTTATCTTGGGTAAAGTAAAGTAAGGCCGCCTTGGGAGGCGAGCCCTTAAAGGAGTAGGTTACTTCTAGACTTGAGGCTATGCTCAGACTGGGAACAGAAAAAGCCACCAAGACGCTAAAAGCAAATATTGAGTTTAACTTCATGGTACTATCGCCCGAGTAATGGTCAGTTTTTCGCTTAAGGCACCTAAAAAGCTAACTAGGTCAAATATTTCCTGTTCTGACAGTTTCAGTTTTTTCATTAATTTATCTTTGTTTTTGACTCGGTCCCCTCCCTTATTGTAAAAGCGAACCACTTCTTCTAAGGTGCCGATGCTACCATTGTGCATGTAGGGTGCGGTAAAGGCAGTGTTTCTAAGTCCAGGGGTTTTAAAAGCGCCTTTAAAAACGGGAGTGGGGTCCACAGCAAAACGGCCGACATCTTTGCTTTTAACGCCAATATTATGGAATCCGCTATCGGTAAAGTTTGGCCCATCATGGCATTTTACGCAGCGGGCCTTATTTTTAAATAGCTTTAAACCTCGTTTGGCAGAAGGGGAAAGAGCATTTCTATTGCCTTTCATATACTGGTCAAAGGGGGTGTTTTTTACGACAATTGTATTTTCAAAGGCAGCCAGAGCAACAGCAATGGTTTGGGCAGTAATGCCTTCATCCCCAAAGGCTCTTCTAAATTTTAACTTGTAGGCAGGTACCTGTTGCAGGCGTTTAATTAATGTGGGGATATCCAAATTCATTTCTGCTTTGGACTGGATTGGCCCTAGGGCCTGCTCTTCTAAAGTTTTAGCTCTACCATCCCAAAAAAATCTATTGTTCCAGCTTAGGTTGTACAGGTGCGGCGTGTTGCGCCCCAGTTTACCGCCCATTGCACCAAGCCCCTTGGCTAAACCATCACCAAAACCCAGATCAGGGTTGTGGCAGGTGGCGCAAGATTGACTTTTATTGGAGGAAAGTCTGCGGTCAAAAAAGAGGGTTTTTCCTAGGTCTAAAGCAGCTTCATTTACGTCGAGGCTGCTTTCATATTCAATTTCGTCTAAGTCAGGGATTCCTAAAGGCTCAAAGGCGAAGCTGTTTGAGCCCAGGAAAATTAAAACAAGACTCAAGGGGAAGGTAAAAAATCTATTCATTTGTAGTAGTTTATTTGGCAGTTAGTATTAAATAGTAGTAGCATATAAAGACGGAATTTAACAACTGTTGTTAGTTATTTTTGCGGAAAGTGTAAAAATATACCCAATTATTCCTCAAAAAATTTGTATTTTGATAAATACGAGGGGAACTCAGTATGGGTTTGTGTTTTTTACCCCTTCAAGATAGATTAATTTTTACATTGAGAAGCCCCTTTTACTGCTGCTCAAATTTTTGAAACCAGATCAATAAATAAGAACAAATGGTGACTCCAAACCTCGACTCCAACTCCGAAGCTTCCAAAGAAAATAGCGCAAACTATCTTGAGATTAACTTACAAATTTTAAAGATAAACTACGAAGTTTTAAGTGCAGGCCTGTTTGAACTCGGTGCTTTAGGCCTTGAGGAAATGGCTGAAACGGGTGACGCCTTTACCATTAAAGCTTACTTTGACACTGGTTTTACGCAAATTGCAGCGGTACAAGCGCTGATTGAAAAAACCGAAGGCTCTAAATTTTTAGGGGTCGAATCCAAGCTGATTGAAAACTGGCAGGAAAATTGGAAAGAGCACTTTAAACCCTTGGAAATTGGTTCAAATATTCTTGTTCGTCCTCCTTGGGAGAAGAGCCAACCTGAAAAACTAGAAGTGGTAATTTACCCCGGTCTGGGTTTTGGAACTGGGTACCATGAATCTACCTCCTTAGCCCTATCTAGTTTAGAAGAGCTGGCAGCTTTAAGAAAATTTACCACCTTGATCGATGTAGGTGCAGGCTCTGGAATTTTAACCATTGCCGCTCTAAAATTAGGCGCATCAGGCGGGATGGCCATAGAAATTGAAAAAGAAGCCTTGGCTGAGATTCCTGAAAATTTAAAGCTTTCAGGCTTAGACCCCAGTTTAATCGACTGTTTGTTAGGTGGGCCTGAAAAGGTGGAAGGCACTTTTGACCTGGTGATCGCCAATATAACAGGTGATGTTTTGTTAGAACTGGCAGACGATTTAACCCGACTTTGCGACGGTTACCTCTTACTTTCTGGGATCGCACCTGAATATGTTGAGCCTCTAAAGGCCCGTTTTTCAAAGGATTTTAATTTAGAGTTTAGTAAATGTTTGGAACCTTGGAACTCCCAATCTTGGGTAAAAAAATGAAAGGTCTCCAGGTCAAACGTGGAAAGGCCTACCCTCTAGGTGTCACCCCTAGCCCCAAGGGAGTCAACTTCTCTATCTATGCACCTGCGGCAATCCAAGTTTTTTTGGTAATAGAAAAGGACGGGGAAAAATTTGAACTCGAATTAGAAAGATACAAAAATCAAACAGGTCACACTTGGCACCTTGAAGTTTTAAATATTACGGCCCCTCTTAGCTACTATTATCAAGTGCAGCAGAAAGATGAAGCCTTTGACTTTATTATTGATCCCTATGCCTCTGCCCTGACAGGGCTAGAAAATTGGGGAGCAAAAAAGAACTATTGCTTTCGAGGCTACTATCAGGAAAGTGAATTCGATTGGGGCAACGACCAGCCTCCTGCCCATACCAGTAGTCAGTCTATTATCTATGAATTGCACCTCAGAGGCTTTACTAAAGATGCCTCTAGCAACACCAAGCATGCAGGAACCTACGACGGGGTGATTGAAAAAATACCCTATTTAAAAGAACTGGGTGTCACAGCCATTGAGATCCTGCCGATCCATGAATTTGATGAGACAGATAACCCCTTTAAAAACCCGAAGACAGGCGAAAAGCTTGTAAACTTCTGGGGCTACGCCAGTCTAAACTTTTTTGCCCCTAAAGCCGCTTACGCCGTTGATCCCGATGAATCAAAAGGGGTGAACGATTTCAAACGCATGGTGAAGGCGCTGCATGAGGCAGATATTGAGGTGATTTTAGATGTCGTCTTTAACCACACGGCAGAAGGTGGTGAAACTTGGAAGACCTTTAATTTTAAAGCCTTAGCCCCAAATGATTATTACATCTTTGATAAAAAAGGCATGATGTCTAATTATTCGGGCTGTGGCAATACCCTCAATTGCAACCATCCTGTAACCAGGAAAATGATCCTTGATTCCTTGGTCTATTGGGTTGTGGAGATGCACATTGATGGTTTTAGGTTCGATCTTGCCAGTATCTTGACTCGAGACGAAACAGGCGAAGTTTTAACCAATCCGCCTCTCTTAGAGGCCATTGCCAAACACCCTGTCTTGAGTGGTGCCAAAATTATTGCCGAAGCTTGGGACGCCCAAGGGCTTTATCAAGTGGGGGCCTTCCCTGCCAGTCATAAAAGATGGGCTGAATGGAATGGCCGTTTTCGTGACGCCATAAGGCTATTTGCCAAGGGCACAACAGGAATCGCAGGCGAGGTTGCCACTCGTTTAGCAGGCTCAGAAGATCTTTATAAGCATTCCCAACGTAACCCCTTTCATTCGATTAATTTTATAACGAGCCACGATGGTTTTACCATGGCTGACTTGGTTAGTTTCGAAGGAAAGCATAATTACAGGAATGGGGAAAATAACCAAGATGGCACCAATGAAAACCACTCCATTAACTTTGGGGCAGAAGGGCCAACAGAAGACTCGGTAATCTTAAACCTTCGCTGCCAACAAATTAGAAATCTTGCTTGTTTCTTGCTCTTAAGCCAAGGCACACCGATGATTCTAAGTGGTGATGAATTTGGCAATGGCCAAAAAGGCAACAACAACGCTTGGTGCCAAGATAACGAACTGGGTTGGATCAATTGGGAAGAAAAAGAAAAGAACCCCGAGCTATTTCTGTTTTGGAAAAAGCTAATTGCCTTTCGAAAAAGCCATGCGCTATTTCAGCGTAAAGAATTCTATACAGGTGAAGTCAACTCTAAGAGCCAGATTCCAGATATTTCTTGGCATGGTTCTGAGCCTTCCGACCCTAGATTTGAAGAAGATATTAGGCATTTTGCTATGCTCATCGATGGCATGAGAGGAACCAAAATTATAGGGCCTTGCCTTTATATGGCAATGAACTTCGCAGAAGAAACAAAAGAATTTAGACTGCCAGAAATAAAGGGGCAGAAGCCTTGGCAGAGAGTGCTGGATACAGCAGAACCAAAGGCCTTTTTAGAAGGTACTATGCAGAAAATAGAAAAGGGAAGAATAAGCCTTCCACCCTTTTCTATTCAAGTTTTACAAGCTAGTTACTAGCTTTCTCTTTTGTTACCTGAACCAGGTGCAGCTTGGCTAATGTGGCCAAGTAGAGAGAAGGTAAAGAAACCACCCCAGATGCCAGGAACTGAGAATAGGCAGGCGCATGCGCCCCAAGCGAGAATTGGTAGAATTGTATAAAGAATATCAAACATTTTATTACTTTCTTAAGGGTTTGGTAAATTTACTGCATTACGCTTACCGTATCTAATGGCCTTTGCCAAGAAAATAATGATTTAATTATAGCAAGAAAACTTCTTTGCATTTTTTCAAAAAGTCATTTACCTTTACTAAAAACAACTTCACCCCAGATTGGGCAGGAATTTCAGGAGATTTTAAAGTGCCAAATATCAACCTAGGAATAACAGTATTCCCATCCAATATTGCTTTTTACAAAAATGAGTACAACGAGCAGTTTCAAACAGAAATGTTCAAAGAGCAGATTCGGGTTGACCCTGTAAACTGTGTATACAGACAGTGGTCTGGTAGTTTTGGCGTGAATGCTCCAAAGGACTAACCAATTAGTTTAATAGCTTTTCGATTTCTTTTAAGATTTCCTCCGCTAGATCCCTTTTTGCCATCCTCGGCAAAGATTTTTCTTCCAATTTTAGAATCAGCACTGCCTGATTCTGATCTTGAAAAAAGACCCCTCCACGTTGGTTGACATCATTTGCAACTATGAGGTCTAAGTTTTTCTCTTTTAATTTCTTTTTTCCATTTTCAATCAAGTTTTCTGTTTCTGCCGCAAAGCCCACTAGAATTTGACCCTTTTCTTTTGTTGCCCCTAGTGTCTTGATGATATCTGGATTTTGCTCCAGCTCCAAGTTTAGCATCTTGTCTTTCTTGATCTTTTTATTTGCAATTTTCTTGACTCTAAAGTCGGCCACAGCGGCGGAAGCAACAATAACTTTGGCTTTTTTAGAATGTGCTAAAACTTGGTCATACATCTCTTGCGCCCTTTTCACAGGTATAAAATTAACGCCCAAAGGGGGATTTAAGTTTGTAGGGCCAGAAACCAAATCTACAGTTGCCCCTTGAGCGACTAGGGCCTCAGCTAGAGCATAACCCATTTTTCCAGAGGAATAGTTACTTATATATCTGACAGAATCGATCGGTTCTACTGTCGGGCCTGCCGTAACCAAACAATGGATTCCTGCGAGCTTTCCTTTTGGGGTATAGTATTCTTCTAGGCGGGAAAAAATCTCAGCAGGTTCTAGAAACCGACCAAAGCCCTCTTCCCCACAGGCGGCCATACCTGAGTCTGGCCCTAATATTAAAGCACCCTTTTTTGCGAGCAGGCTCAAATGTTCTTTTGTCGTTTCATTTTCAAACATGGCGGGGTTCATGGCTGGGGCAAAGGCCAATTGGCATTTGGAAGCCAGTAGAATCGTCCCTAAAAGGTCGTCACTCAATCCCAGTGCGGCTTTGGTAACGGACTGCGCCGTTGCAGGGGCGACTAAGATAAGGTCAGCCCAGCGGGCAGCCTCGATATGGCCAATTTCCTGTTCTCTGTCCAAGTCAAAAAGACCTGTTAGAACCTTGTTGCCACTTAGTGATTGAAAAGAGAGGGGAGTTACAAATTCTTGGGCCGCAGAAGTGAGCAGCGGGCGAACGATGGCGCCAGCCTTGACTAAAGCCCTTGTTAATTCCAGTGCCTTATAGGCGGCGATGCCACCTGTAACACAAAGAAGAATTTTTTTATTGTTAAGATAGGAGGTCGAGTTCATATCACCCTTTTACTAAGCCTGTTGAAAATTGGCAAAGTAAAAAGGTTTGTCAGACTGTATAGAGGAGACTAAGCAGCTACTTTTTTCCAGCCCATCATGGCCAAAGTTAAGCTAGAAGTAAGTTTCTGGTATTGACTACCATCCCCTACAGCGGCTTCAGCTTCTTCTTTTTGCCCCTTCAAGGCCAAAGCTAAAATTCGTCCAGCTTCTTTGTGGAAGTCGGTGTGAATAGCGTAGACTTTTTTGTATTCTTCTGTTTTTTGAGTTTCTTCTAGGCCGTTTAGCCATTTTCCAAAATCACAATTGCCGCAAGGTGTTACAAAATCAGGGTCCCATTCGCTTTTTCCTGTTGCGATTGCTTCTGTAATTCTACTTTTCCAAAGGCCGTGGATCCCCACTGCTAAATTGATTTGGTCAGTAATTTCTTTTCCATCAGTTATTTTCATCGTTCTCTTATGTGGTCATGGTTTAATAAATTGCTGGCTTGGCATTGTAGTGTGTTTTTATCAGTAAATTTTGAAATTTGAAGTAAACCTAAGTACAAGAGTAAGGTTTTTTGAAAAAAATCTAAACTATTCAGGGAAAAATTCATTGACCCTTTAAATACAGACTGATATTTAATTAAGCTTCCTTTCGGAGGGGCTTGAAACCTTTGCCGAAGATGATTAACTTTATATAAAGTAGCAATTATGAGCTTAACAGTAGAAATCCGCGAAAACACTGGCAAAGGCGCCAACAGACAACTTAGAATGACTGGTTTAACTCCAGGTGTAATTTACAGTGCTGGTGGTAACATCAATGTAAAAATGAGAGCAGACTATGCAGGTCGCTTTTTAGATTCATTCCACGGTTCAGTTAAAGCTGTTGAGATCGAATTACTTGACGGGAAAAAATCTTCAAAGAAAAACGTAATCATTAAAGATGCTCAGTATTCTGCTTGGGGAGACCGACTTCTTCATGTTGACTTCATGGAAGTGACTCCTGAAACTATTGTTAAAGTTAACATTCCAATCGCACCAACAAGTGATTGCGCAGCTCTGAAATTAGGCGGCGTTCTACAGACCATTCGAAGAAGCATCCCTGTTAAGGGCATGATCAAGGATATTCCAGAAGTATTGGTTGCTGATATCTCTGAATTGGAACACGAAGATTCACTTCACGTGCTTGACTTAAAGTACCCTGAAGGCGTTGTGCCAATCGTAGCTGGTAGAAACTTCACTGTTTTAGTTATTGCTGGTAAAATGAAATCCGCTGCTGTTGAAGACGAAGTTGAAGCCGCAGAAGGTGAAGAGCCTGCTGCTGATGCAGCCGCCGCTGAATAAGTAGAAAGATGAAACTGATCGTTGGTTTAGGTAATCCTGGAAAGGAATACCAAGATACCCCGCATAACGCTGGGTTTATGGCCTTAGATCAGTTTTCTGACCTCCACAACTGTGCAAGCTGGACAGAAAAATTCAAAGGTTTATTGGTTAAGGATAACCTAGAAGGTAAGGGTTTTATTTTATTAAAACCCCAAACCTTTATGAATTTAAGCGGAGACTCGGTGCAAGCCTGTCTCGCTTTTTATAAGATTGAACACCCTGATATCTTAGTTGTCAGCGATGACCTCGATTTGAATTTTGGCAAACTAAGATTTAGAAAAAAAGGTGGCCATGGCGGCCATAACGGACTGAGAGACCTCATCTTAAAAACAGGTGCTGATGACTTTAACCGCTTGCGGATTGGCATTGGTAGACCTCAGGGAAAGCAAAGCGTGACTTCCCATGTTTTAGGTAAGATCGGTGGCGACCAACAAATTGATTTAGAAAATTCATTAAATCGAGCTGTGGTCCACATTAAAGAATTTGTAATGGGTCAGCCCATTGAAATAAAGAATGAAAATACTTAGGTCCTAGATCATTCAAAGGCACCTTTACTATAGTGGAATATAAACAATGAGTTTAGAAGTTGGAATTGTCGGACTACCCAATGTAGGAAAATCTACTTTATATTCTGCCATTACCTCGGCCCCAGCAGAAGCTGCCAATTACCCATTTTGTACCATTGAGCCAAATATGGGCATCGTTTCTGTTCCTGATGAACGAATCGAAAGGTTAGTGGAAATTGTACAGCCTAAAAAGACCCAACACAACGCCTTAAAATTGATTGATATTGCAGGTTTGGTTAAGGGTGCTAGTACTGGTGAAGGCCTTGGGAATAAATTTTTAGGTCATATTCGTGCCGTTGACGCTATTGCCCACCTTGTACGCTGTTTTGAAGACGAGAACATCACCCACGTTGAAGGGCGAATCAACCCCATTGATGATGTTGAATTGATCAACACAGAATTGGTCTTAGCGGATTTAGAACAGGTTGAAAAAAAGCTAGAAAAGATGACACGCATGTCTAAGGGTAACAAAGAGCTACAAGCTCAGATCCCTTTTGTAGAGCGACTTTTAGCCCACTTGAGTGAGGGCACCATGGCCACATCTTTTGAAGTGACTGAAGACGAACAGCCTTTGATGGACGAGATCCAACTGATCACTAGAAAGCCTTACTTTTACGTAGGTAACGTAACAGAAGAGGGCCTTTTAGAAGACCCAGAAGAATTTAAAGCCTTAGCCAAGCGTGCCGAGGAAGAAGGCGTTCATTGCATTAAAATTTGCTGCAAGCTAGAAGCTGAGCTTGCGGAGATGGAAGAAGAGGAACGAACAGAATTTTTAGAAGAAATGGGAGTGAAGACCAGTGGGCTTGGGAAATTAATCCAAGTGGGCTTCAAACTCCTAAAGCAAATTACTTTTTTTACAGCAGGTGTACAGGAAGTAAGAGCTTGGAATGTGTTTGAAGGTGCGAAAGCGCCTGAGGCTGCGGGAAAGATCCATTCGGATATAGAGCGTGGCTTTATTCGAGCTGAAGTTTACCATTTTGAAGATGCAGATCAATTTGGGAGCGAAGCTCAAGTGAAAGATGCAGGTCGCTTAAGGACTGAGGGAAAAGAATACCTTGTCAAAGACGGCGACATCATGCACTTTCGATTTAACGTTTAGGGCGATCTATCATTTAGATACTATCCCCTAACCCTTGCCCCGTGGGGCTTTATCCATAAGGAATTATGAAAACAAATACCTTTGAAATTATTTTGGTTACAGAAGGTGGTTTAACACCGGAAGAAAACCAAAAGATCGTTGAAAAATTCAGCGATATTTTACAAAAGAAAGACGGCACAATCGTTTCTCATGCTGATTGGGGAAGAAGAAGACTCGCTTACGCAATTAACAAAAAGAACTGGGGTCATTTCAACTTCTTTTTTGTAACTGGAAACGGTGCAATGATTGAAGAGTTCCACCTACAGTGTGGTTATGACGAGCAGATTATCAAAAGCTTTGTTGTTTCTGTTGCCGATGCTGACAAAGCCCTTAAGGACTTTGACGCATTGAAAGAAGATCCAAAGAAGAATTCAAAACTTATCACAGAATCAGTAGGAGTTTAAGATGGGTAAACGTAAAAGAAGAAATATCCCTGAGAAACATCAGAAGAGACCTTGTCCTGTTGAAAAAGCTGGCGTTACAGAAATTAACTACAAAGACATTGAGCTATTAAAACTTTTTATTACTACTAAAGGTAAGATCATTCCTCGCAGAATTTCTGGCCTTTCTTCAAAGACACAATCAAAAGTTACCTCTGCTATCAAGCAAGCTCGTAACGCATGTTTACTCTCTTTTGCTGAAGGTTATGTACCTCAGGAAGAAGAGCAAGAGAAACCTCGGTTTCAGGGGAGAAAGTAATGAAATTAATTTTGAAGCAGGATGTATACGCTCTAGGGTCACTAGGCGATGAAATTTCTGTTAAAGCTGGTTACGGTAGAAACTTCTTAATTCCAAAGGGATTAGCAGTACCTATTACCAACCAAAACAAAAAAGAAATTGAGCACCACAAAGCTTTACTTGCTAAGAAAAGAGCCTTGGCTGTTGGCGAAGCTCAAGAATTAGCTAAGAAATTGGAAGCTTCAGCTTTAGAGTTTAAAGTTAATGCTGGTGAAAGCGGTAAGTTATTTGGTTCGGTTACTCCGAAGCAAATTTTTGACGCTTTACACGAAAAAGGCATTGATTTAAGCCGAAAGATCTTACAAATTGGCGGACCTATTAAGACTTTAGGTTCTCACACAATTACTGCAAAATTACACACAGAAGTTATTTGTGATTTTGAAATTAAAATTGTTGCTGATGAGTTGATCAAAGAAGAGAAGCCAGAAGCTGTTGAAGAAGTTGCAGCTGACGAAACTCCAGAAAACACAGAGGAAGCTGCTGAATAAGTAGTTTTTTTAAAGTTTAAGAAAAGCCTGATTTAGTCTACTAAATCAGGCTTTTTTTTTGCCTAAAATTGGATCAAAATTACCAAGACTTTATCATTCGCTAGACCTGTCTCAGAAAGAATGTTAAAATCTGTTAAAAGTATAACAGAGGATTTTTTATGGACAAGTTCATTCAGTGGAGCACAGAGCTCGACACAGACATCACCATCATTGATGAAGAGCATAAGTTTTTGGTAGATAATATTAATATCTTGCATAAATTGATGAATCAGAAGGGAGTGCCCCAAGCGGCAACAGATTCAGCAATGAAGGATATTTTAAATAATCTTGCCCACTATACCCATACACATTTTGTTGTAGAAGAAGAATTTATGAGGGTTTATAGCTATCCTGACCGAGATGCACACAAAGCTGAGCATGATGATTTCATCTCTAAAGTTTCGGGTCTGAATGCAGATTTCCAAGAGAACTCCTTAGATCTTTCCAATAGTCTATTGCTATTTTTAAAGGACTGGCTGACAAATCATATTTTAAAAACAGATCATAAAATGACGGCCTTTTTAAAGGATAAAGGTCAGAATTAGAAGTTTGATCCCCTTGCCTTAAATACTATTTAATCAGATAGGAGATTTAAAAGATGAATAAATTCAAAATATTGGTTGCGGCATTGGCGGTTTCATTTGTAATGACAAGCTGTAGCCCTGGAACCCCACTGGTGGAACCTAAATTCACAGTTTTAAAGGCCAGTGATCAAATTATTGAAAAGGCTATTGTTGAATCTTTAATGGATCGTGGTTGGATTATTACTGGCAAGGAAGACAGTAAAATTACTGCCGACTACGCTAAACGGGGATTTTCTGTGACCATCGCTGTGCATTTTGCTGAAAATGAGATCACCATCATCCATGAAAAGAGCGACAAGCTGAGATATAAAGAAGAAGATGGTGAGATCTATATCCACCCCAACTACAATAAGTGGATTCGCAATCTGGAAAATGACATCAAAAAATACGTCCAACAAGCTCAGTTTAGATAGGATTCCTTTGGGCTTTCCTCTAGCCCAATCCTAGGCCTCAAGTCTAGATGGAGATTATTTTACAAATTGCACTGTAGTCAGGTTTGCCAGCGGGCCCTAGGGGCAAGGCCTCTAAAAAGCGCCAGTACCGAGGGATGACTTGGGGCAAATACCAAGCCTTTAGGTGTGTCTTTAAGCTCGCAATCAAGGCCTTACGCAGTTCCTCACTGTGAATGGTTTCAGGGTCAACTTCCGCAATAGCAACAATGGATTGGCGTTTTTTTGAAGGAAATATGCGAGAGCTTTCTAGTAAGACAACCTGCTTGATGCCCTTAAAACTAGCCAATTTTTGCTCCATCTCCACTAGATTAATTCGTTTTTCCTCAATTTTAATAATGCGATCAACTCGGCCCAAGAGCTGGAATTGACTTGTTCCTATTAACTCAACAGCGTCACCCATTTCAAAGTAAGGGTCGCTGTTGTTTGCAAAAAATGGGGAGTGGACTTGCAATTGTCCCCCTTTATTTTGGTCAATTTTTACAGTTTCAAAGGCTTTCCAAAAGCTAGTCCTTTGATCAAAACATTTTTCAGCAATGCCCCCTGTTTCTGTACTACCTAAAATCTCAATGGGTCTTTTGCCAAAGAGCTTCAACCATTGGTCTGAGGTTGCAGCTGACAATGGGCCGCCTGAAGAAAAAACCAGATTAGGTTTGCAATGGGCTGGGAAGTGAGGGAAACCACAAAAGCGCTTTAAAACAGCTGGGCCAGAAATGAAGCATTGGTTGGGGTGATTTGTACAAGACTCCACCAAAGCTTCTGGCATCAGTTGTGTTTCTCGCTCAAAAATTCGCCCAACAGCCAGAGGCCAGAGCAACCTAAACAGCAGGCCATAAAGATGCACGCCGTAAACGCTAGAGGTGATTAGGCAATCTTTTAACTCTGGGCCAAAGCGTGCCTCTAAAACTTTGATTTCTTCATTCAAATGCTTCAGCTTCTTTTTGATCTCTTTTGGCTCGCCGCTGGAGCCCGAAGTAAATAAGGAAAGGGCATCTTGCTCAGGATTCAACTCTCCCCATGTAGGTAGTTCTGAGGGCTCTACTTGGGTTAGATCCAGATAGTTCGCCTCTGTTGCCACCTTACTATTGTCGCTCAGCAGACCTAAGGATTGCTTGCAAGATTCCTTAATTGTCTCAGGTTGGTCATTGGGCAGTAATATGGCCGTGGCCCCATGGTGCCATAGTGCTAAAAGGCTAGCACCTAAAAGAAATGGGTCTCTAGAGTGGAGGCTGTAGATATTTTTGGCATTGAGGGACTTAGGCCTCTTTTCTAACCAACTGTAAATATCAGCGGCCTTTTGGGAGAAAACCCTAAAGGGAATCTTACGGCCTTGGTCTAAAAGAAAGGGGTGATCACCACCCTTTTTTAATAACGTGAGTAAGGGCATTGGCCTTAAGCCTTTTTCTGGGCCGCTATGTAATTGGCCAAGGAGGTAACGCTGGCGAAGTGAACCTGATTTTCTTCCGCACCAGATTGAAATTCCACCTTGTACTTCTTTTGGATGGCAACACCTAATTCTAAAGCGTCTATAGAATCAAGGCCTAGGCCATCACCAAATAGGGGGGAATCATTTTCAATATCTTCTGGGGTTACATCTTCCAGCTCCAAAGCTTGGATGATGAGTTCTTTAATTTCTGCCGCAAGTTCTGAATTTTGGGTCATGGTGCGCCTTCTGGGTTAGGTTGAATTAATTGTAACTGACCTCTAAATATAGTGGTTTGCATGGAGTCAGTGATGGTTGCTAAAAAGATGCCGAAGTTTTTATCCTTCCAAGTGTTTTTAATATCAATATGGTATTTTTGCCCTGATGGCAAAGGGGAATCGGGTAATTTGATATTGTTTACTGCTACCAAAAAGCCCACTCTTGGGGGCCCACCTTGGTCTTGTTGCTCAAGCCTAGCTTGGATGCCTGTCGCCTGTGCGGCAATTTCCACGAGTAATGCAGGGGGAAGCTCTCCCTTTTCATTGCTGTAGGGGGAATTAGCATCCCAGATAAAACTGCAGTTGATCGATGTGGGGTCATGGGCTAGGATCTCGGTGATAAAAACCATATCCCCTTCATGTGGCAGTAGGCCTGCTGGGCTGGGGTATTTACTCATTTTCCCCAAGCCTTGCAATAATTAGTGCGCTGTTGTTGCCGCCAAAGGCAAAGGAATTACTGATCACATATACAGGCCCTTCCAAGGGAACGAGGTCTTCTTTTGTGGCAAGGCGAATTTTTGGCAGTTGGTCGTCAAATTGGCTGCTTACAAAATGGGCTTGGCTGTGAGGCGGCCAGTGGGCTTTGGGCCCAGTCTGGTTTAAGGTCAAATAGGCAAAGGCGCATTCTAAGATCCCAGCCGTTCCCAAGGTGTGGCCACTCAGACTTTTTGTTGAGCTACAAGGGGTGTTTTCCCCGAATATTCGGTTTACAGCTTTTGATTCCGCTTGGTCGTTTAAGATTGTACCTGTCCCGTGCAGGTTGATGTAATCAATATCAGAAGCCTGTAAGCCTGCCTTTAGTAAGGCAGCATTCATAGCAGCTTCGGCGCCCTTACCTGTCGGTTCTGGCGCAGACATATGGTGGGCATCGGCAGATTGACCATAGCCTGCCAGTTGGATTCCCCCTGTCTTTTTTTCCAAAAGGGCGAGGCCTGCCGCTTCACCGATATTAAGGCCTGTTCTATTTTGCATAAAGGGGGTGTTTTTCTCTTTAGAAACCAAGCCTAAAGAATTAAAACCATTGGTGGTCATCTTGCAAAGGCTATCTACCCCACCGACGATTACAGCCTCACAGAGGCCCGATTCTAATAGTCTGGAAGCTGATATTAGGGCATTGGCGCTGGAAGAACAGGCAGTAGAAATGGTGTAACTAGGGCCTTCAATGCCCAAGATCTCAGCTAAAATTTTACTCAAAGAGGAGATCTCATGGTTAGCATATTCAAAATTTGGATCTGGTTTCCCCAGTTCATTTTTGAAAAATACTTCCTCTACCCCGAGCATATCCCCTGTACTTGTACCTATGATGAGTCCCACTTTGTGGGCAGGATGCTCCTCCAAGGCTTGGTCGATTTGCTCTTTAATTTGTA
This sequence comes from uncultured bacterium, assembly GCA_965602905.1. GTDB lineage: Bacteria > SAR324 > SAR324 > XYD2-FULL-50-16 > XYD2-FULL-50-16 > JASJGK01. The sequence goes on from CBFCZY010000006.1 coordinate 50,893, forward strand.
AGTAGCAATTGTAAATTAGCCTCGTAGTGTGGGAGTCAAACTTAGCCCACTTTTCAGGTAAACCCTGGGTATTGCCTGTTTGACCTAAGATAACATCCTTGCCTTCACACAAAAACCCTGTGGCAGAGTTTAAATGGGAGTTCCCTTTGCCCAAATTTTCAGAGGTTTCATCGGCACCATTTCCCAAGGGCGAAACGAGGCCCATTGCGGAAATTCTACAATTAGTTTGTGATGTTACAGACTGGTTCACTCTAACCTCGTGATGGTGATACTAAAATTTTTAGTCAAATCTTGGATTCTAATTTCTTCCAAACCTGTTTTGCCCTGGGGGTAGGTGATGACTAAAGCAGGTTCATGATTTATATTTAAGACCCGCTTTTTTGGCGTATCTGTAAGATCTAAATTTTGGTTGCTAGGAAAACTTTCCCACAGAGCCAATTGCATGTTGGCAATTAAGTATTCAGGGGCAAAGGGCAGTTCAACTGCTGGTGGTTTCTTCACCTCAAATCGTTTTCCATCCCAGTGCATTTGAAAGAGTGAGATTCCCATTTGCCCAAGGGCCATCAATCTCATTGCCTTAGAGTCGATTTCAAGTTGAACCACAACCTCTCTGGTTACCCTTTTTGCCGTTCTTTCATCCAAGTAAAAAACTTCCAATTTTTGTGTCAGAGAAAGCTCTCTGCCAAAGGAGGCAGGTTCTTCTAGGGTAAAACTAACACCTTTGCTTAAGGCTACAGGTTGCACTCTTTGCCTTAAGCTACAGCCAGAGGTAGAGATTAAAACCAGAAGGCTAAAGGTTAAGGCTGCCTGTCGAAAAAATTTCATCATTTGAGTAATATTTAAAGGAAATTTTATTTGGAGAGGATTTTGTAATTTCAAGGTTAACCCTAGTACCGGGAAGCATCAAACTCTTGAATTTTACCTTCTTTATATGAGTCAGATCTTTAAAGGTGAAACCCAGTCTTTTGCAATGGCCTAAAACCCACTCTAGCTGAAAGGCCCCAGGTACAATAGGTTGACTGGGGAAGTGACCATTGAAAAATGGCAAATCGGCTTTGATTTCAAGCTCTAAAAAACAAGATTTTTGGTCTTCACTCCATTTTTCCTGTAGTACTGGAATTTGCATCAATTAGAATTAATAAAAAGGTTCAAGGTGAAATCCTTAATAAAAGCAATAGAATGAGAATGTTTTACTAGCCTTAATTAAAGCATTTATAGGTTCTTTTTTCAATCAAAAAGGTAACCTCTGCAATCTTTGGCCGCTGGGATTTTTGTGTAGAGCCTAGGGACTGGTAATTTGTTGTTACAATTGTTCAAGTTTAAGGAAAAATCCAAACCTGAGGCTTGGCAGATATGAATAAAAAAGTTATACTTTTTTTAAAATTTACGTGCAGATATACGCCTAAGAATATCAGTCTTTTAATTGCCAAATTATTCACTACTATGGAAAAAAATCAAGATACTTTAGAGATCATTCAAGGGATATTTCTTAACGCCTTTGAACTGCCTAACGAAGTAGTAACTTTAGACGCAAACTTGATTGATGATCTTGGCCTTGATTCTATTGATGCAATTGATTTAATTGTTCTTTTAGAAAAAGAAAGTGGCGTAAAACTGGCCATGGACGACCTGATGTCAATCAAAACCATTGGCGACGTGATTAACAAAATTGAAGAAGTATTGGCCCAACAGAGTTAATGAAGCCTCTGACTTCTGCTTTAGTATTCCTACTTTCTTTAAGTTACCCCTTTATTTTCTTTTTTGGCAGCGGGCACATTGAATTCCGCAACCTGCTTCTCTTCTTTGCCGTACCCCTTCTACTACGTTTTTTTAGCCTGAAAAAACCTGACCTAAAAAGTCTTTTGCTGCTTCTTTTAGGTGGGTTAGGATTTGCGATTTTACATATCCAAAATAACCCGCAACTCTTTATGTTCACCCCTGTGTTAATCAACCTAGCCTTGCTTTGGACTTTCGGCAGCTCGCTTTTTACAGACCTATGTCTGGTGGAAAGATTTGCAAGGATGCAAAGTAAAGATCTGAGTCTGGAACAAGTGACTTACTGTAAAATGGTAAATCTACTTTGGTGTGGGCTATTTATATTTAATGGTTCTGTAGCCTTGTATTTGGCATTGATCAATGACTTAGTTCTTTGGACTCTTTATAATGGAATTTTAGGCTATGTGATTATTGGGCTTTTTGGAGGAGGTGAATTTATTTACCGCCACTGGCGCTTTCGCCAGTACACTGGCTCTATCACAGATCCTTTTTTTAAAAAGATCTTCCCAGAAAGGTAGCTATAAAAATGACTGGCACTGGTACAGAAAAAAAACAAATAACGCCCAACGCGGAACGACAGCCTCAAGCGGAGCAGCAGTCTCACTTGGAACAACAGACTGCGCCAGACTGGCTAGAACAAAAAGAAAAGGGCAGCCCCTTAGCGTTAGCTTTTATTGTTTGGTTCTTCAAGGTAGCAGGCCCAAAATTAACTCATTTTTTAACCTATTTTATCGTCTGGTTTTACTACATTACCGACCTTGGAAAGCGTAGGCATATTGCAGGCTACTTAAAGCAACTCCATGAGTTCGCAGGGGAGAAAAGCCCTTTTAAAAAGGCGCCTGGTTTTTTCGAGTCTATGAAGCTGTACCAATCTTTTGGTGAGGTTATTGTCGACCGTTTTACCTCTTGGATTAAACCAGAGGCTAATGCTTTTGAAATAGAGTGGCAGGGGCATCAATTGCTCTTAGATCAAATAAAATCGGGACGGGGTGCCATTTTGGTGAGTAGTCATTTTGGTAACCTTGAGGCTTTAAGAGCCTGTGCCGCAGGCAAAAGTATCCCTGTAAAAATGTTGATGTTTGTGCAAAATGCCCAGAAATACATTAAGATGCTGGCAGGGGTAAATCCCAAGGTAATGGATCATTTGATCTGTTTAAATAACCTTGATATTGGCAATATTACCTTGCTGCAAAAGGAGATTGACGCAGGGAATTTGATCGGTATTTTAGCCGACCGTATCACCGAAGGTGCGCCCGGTAAAGTAAACCAAATTAGCATGCTAGGTAAGCCTGCATCTTTCCCTCAGGGGCCATTTGTACTTGCCACAATATTAGAAGTTCCAGTATATACAATTTTTGCTTTTAAAACAGGGCCGAATAAATATTCCGTAAAAGTAGGGGCTATTTATGATGGTCAAAAAACCCAGCGCAAAGACAGGCAAAAGACTATCGAAGCTATGCAGATCGCCTACAAGAATACGTGGGAAGAACTATGCATTCTCTACCCTTACCAGTGGTTTAATTTTTATAATTTTTGGAAATCTTGATGAATCAACAGACAAATAATTTAAGCCCATTCAAAGTTGGTACAAACTTCATTACTATTGAAGAAATCAACCAGATTGCTAATGGCAGGTCTGTTTCCTTAACGGAAGACCCAACTTGGAAAAAGATCATTGAAAAGGGTGCCAATTTTTTAATGAAAAACTGGAAAGATGGCGCCAAGATATATGGTGTTTCTACTGGTTATGGCGAATCTGCCGACAGAGAAGTTGCTCCTGAATTAATCCACTTACTTCCCCTCAACCTCACTCGTTTTCACGGCGTAGGTTTTGGCCGACATTTCGCCCCTGATACCACTCGAGCCATATTAATCACCCGCCTTGTTTCTATTGCCATTGGCGCTAGTGGGGTGCGGGCTGAGTTGTTGCAATTGCTGGTGGATTTGATCAATCACGATATTCTACCCTTGATACCAGAAGAAGGTTCTGTCGGTGCCAGTGGCGATTTAACCCCCCTTTCTTATATTGCAGCTGTGTTAAGCGGAGAGCGAGATGTGCTCTGTGACGGCGTTCAAATGTCTGCCGCCGAGGCCCTTGCAAAAAAAGGTTTTACTCCCTTAAAACTCATTCCGAAAGAAGCCTTGGCTATCATGAACGGAACTTCGGTTATGACTGCTGTGGCGGCTCAGGTGTTCCAACGATCCAAGCAATTGGCGCAAATCGCCACTAGAATCACCTCCATGGCTGTAGTTGGTGCAAAGGGCAATGCTGCCCACTATGACGACCGAATTTTCGCTTTAAAGCCCCATCCAGGCCAAAGATTAGTTGCCAAGTTCATTCGTGATGATCTGCAAGAATATGGCGACCGTGAACATGTTCGTTTGCAAGATCGTTACTCCCTGCGCTGTGCCCCCCATGTGATTGGTGTTCTCGCCGACACCTTACCTTGGTCGAGAACCAATATTGAAATTGAAGCCAATAGCGCCAATGATAATCCACTATTGGATGTGGAGACAGAAGATTTTTTACATGGTGGAAACTTCTATGGTGGTCACATTGCAGGTGTGATGGATGCTTTAAAGCCCATCATTGCCAACCTTGCAGGCTTAATCGACCGCCAAGTGGCTCTGTTAGTTGACCCTAAAACCAACCACGGTTTGCCTGCCAATTTGAGCGGTGCCACAGGCGACTACATTACTATTTCCCATGGGTTTAAGGCCTTACAGATTTCCATTAGCGCCATGACAGCCGAGGCTATGAAATTGACCATGCCTGCCAGTGTGTTCTCCCGCTCTACAGAGTGCCACAACCAAGATATTGTCAGTATGGGCACCATTGCCGCCAGGGATGCAGCCAGAGTGTTAGAGTTAACCGAGCAATGCGCCGCCGCAGGATTGATGATCATGACCCAGGCTGTGGAACTACGCATTAAGTCAGGTGAATTGACCGAGGCCCATATCAGCCCTCGCCAGAAAGAAACCATCGACAGCGTTCGAGGTGTTAGCCCCTTTTTAGTGGAAGACCGAGTTTTAGAAGGGGAGCTTCGTACCCTCATTAAAATGATCCAGACAGGTCAATTTAATTTTGATTCTGACTTAGAGCCAAAGAGTTAAAGATCATGATCGACCCACGTCTTGAAGCTACGGTAGAGATTGAAATCCCCTTTCACGATGTTGATTCCATCCATATGGTTTGGCATGGAAACCACATCAAATACTTTGAAATCGCTCGGACAGCCCTAACTCGTTTGATCAAGTATGATGTTGCCGAAATGGTGGAATCTAAAATCATGTGGCCGATCATTGAGTGCAATTGCCGCTACATTAATGCCATTGCCTACGGCGATATTATATTGGTTCGGGCTTGGATAACCGAGGTAGAACACAGGTTGAAGGTCAATTATTTTATCAGTGAAAAATCCACAGGAAAACGACTGGCAAAGGGCTACACAACCCAAGCGGCTGTAAATGTGGCCACGGGAAAGCTAATGGAAACCAGTTATTTGCAGATGCGAGTTAAAGAATTTTTAGACCAAAGCTCATGAAAGTCTGGAGCTCTGTTTTTGTTCTTTGGTTTTTACCTCAGACTCTTTTTGCCCTAAGTTTGGGGGATTTAGAGAAACGTTTGCAACAGCACCAGATTTATCAAGTCCAATTCACCCAAAAAAAGACCATTCCCTTTTTAAAAAAGCCCTTCGTCTCAAGTGGCTTTTTAGTCTTTCATCATAAAAAGGGTATTTTTTGGAACAGCACAAAACCCCTAAGCCAAAGCCTTGTTATTTCCCCAAAGGGGATTTTTGAAGTTAAGGGCAATATAGTCGAGGCCCTTACAGGTGGTGGCAGTACTAAAGTCTTCTCAGCCCAACTCTTTGAATTTTTTAGTGGTGATTTTGCCAGTTTACAAAAAAACTTTGCCTTGCAACTGAGCGAAAATTCACAGGGCTACAAAGTGAAGTTAACCCCAAAGGGAACCAGCTTGCAGAGATTTTTAAAATCCATATCTTTAGAGCTAGACTCACAGGGTAAATTAACTCAAATCCAAATTTTTGAAGCGAACCAAAGCAGTAGTCGAATTTTGCTAGGGAGTTATAAAAACCTGAAAGAATTGGGTAAAAAAGAGAGATTGGTCTATGACCAGATCCAGAACTAAAAAGGCTTGGGCCTTTGGTTTACTCCTTTTTATATTGCTTGGGTTTTCCCTGTCGCAAGAACCTTGGAAAAACTTTGAGACCAATATCCTCATGTTTTTACCGAGCGACCAAGGCAACCCAAATAGCGAAATTTTAGCTAAGTTTGACCAAAGCCAAAGCAACCTTTCTAGTTTTTTGCTCTGTTCTGAAGATTTTTCAGCCGCCAAAAGAGCAGCTGAAATTTCAACGCAAAACTTGCGGGGATCAGGTCTATTTTCTACTGTTTCTGGAAAACTTAGGAGAGATTATCTGACTCAGTTTCAAAGCTTCTACCAAGCCTATCCTTCGATTGGAACGGCGCAGGGGCTAGGAGGTAATCCTACAGAAATCATCAATCGGCAACAGCGGCTTTTAATGCAAGTCGGTGGTTCTTTAGGCCAGTTGCAGACAGACCCTTTGCTTTTAAGGTCTAGCTTTCCTGATTTTAAAAAACTGAGGTTCGGTGACTTTATTCCTCGTGAAGATTGGCTGAGCCTGCAAAGCAAAGAGGAATCCTGTATTTTTATCAGTGCAGTTGGTAGTGAAAATGCACTCGACGCAAAATACCAAGATGACTTTTTACTTTTTTACGATGCTTGGGGCCAAGACCTAAAAGTAAAAACTCCTGAGGTCAGGCTGATAGGTTTGAGTTTGGTGCGCTTTGCAGGCGTTTCCAAAGCTAAAATTCAGGCGGACTTAGCGACGATTACCCTAGTTTCCTTAGGGGGAATTTTTCTCCTGCTTAAATTCATCTTTCCTGGCTTTCGTTCTTTTGGCGCTGCGCATATTGCCTTAGTCAGTGGTGGGATCTTTGGATTTTCTGCAACACTGCTCATCTACGGGAAAATTCACCTTATCGCTTTGGCCTTGGGGGCAACCTTGACAGGAGTTGCCATTGATTATGTATTTCACTATCTAACAGAGCGGTATTTTACAAAAGACCAAAACTCAGAAGAGGCACTCGCCCAAGTAATGCCCGGGATAAATTTAGGTTTAATCACCAGTATCATTGGTTATAGCGGGTTCTTTTTTGCCCCCATTGCAGGCATCCAACAAACGGCGGTTTTTGCAATTTTTGGTCTCATTGGGGCATGGCTTAGTCTACAGATATTCTTCCCCTTATTTTTTCAAGAAACACCAAGACAGCCAAATGCTAAAATATTGCCACTTTTTAAGGGCCTTCTTAGATTTTGGTCTAAGTATGGTTTGGCCGCCTCCTTTTTGGTCTTTGCCGCGTCGCTTGCCTATTTAAGCACAGGCTTACCAGAAGTTAATGACGATATTAGAAGCTTGAACAGCTTGCCTCAGGAGTTAAAACAAGAAGCCCAGTTTTTTGCTGAAACCTCGAAAATGCCAGACCTCAGCCGCTTTCTTTTGGTTACTGCCAAAGACCCCGAAACCTTGCTCCAAAGGTTGGAAACTTTAACTTCTGAGTTGGATCTTCTGCAAAGCAGGGGCAAGATTAAAGGCTATGTAACGGCATCGGGCTTGATCCCTTCCAAAAAGAGGCAAGCGCAAAAAGAAAAAGAAATTCAGGTAAATATCCTAGGAAACCAAAAGGAATTGGCTGGGTATTTATCCTCCATGGGCTTTGACAGTGCAGATATTCAAAATTACTTTACCCAGTGGGCAGGCTCTCTTAAATCTTTGAGTTTGCAAGAGTGGTTAGAGCATCCCGTATCGGCGCCTTGGCGAAGCATGTGGTATACTAGTGATTCTAAATTGGGCACGGCGGTTTACCTGAGTGCTGGATTTGAGAGTCAGGATTTAAGCGATTTAAATATCGCAGGCGTGAGCTTAGTGGACCGAGCAGGCATGATCAGCGAATCCTTTGGCGGGCACCGTCAGGCTATTATCTGGGTGTTACTGGCCGCCTACGGTTTTATCTTTTATTTTTTATGGGTAAATGAAGGGCTGGCAAATGCCTTTTGGATCATCTTACCACCTTTTGTAGGCGCCGTGAATGTTACCTCCTTTTTGAAGTTTGCAGGCTTAGAGCTTAACCTATTTCATATGTTAGCCATGATCTTAATTTTAGGGATTGGCATCGATTACAGCATTTTTTATTACCACAGCAAAAGGGGAGAAAACCATAAGGTAACCCTTGCCGTTTTCACCTCTTTAATCACCACCCTGCTCAGTTTCGGTGCCTTGGGGCTCAGTGGCGTTGCGGCATTGCAGACTTTAGGAAGTGCCTTAGTAATAGGCCTTATTTCCGCCTTTTTAGTCAGTTCTATTTCTAGTCTAGAACAAAGGCAGGCCTTGCCAAAAATGCCTTTAACTCTAGTCAAAATCGACCAAAATGTGAGGCGGACTCACAACATGGTTTTTTGCGGGATTGCCTTTGTGCTTTTTGGCCTTGGAGGTTCTTTATTGGTCTATGTATTTTTTCCTTTTGTGTTGCTTTTTACCCGAGATAAAAATGCAAGAAGGGCAAGTCTGCAAAAGTTAGTCTCCTATGGATTTCACAGTTTTTACCTCTACCTAGATATCTTTGGTTTGATCAAAGGCGAGATCCAAGGCTTAGAGCATGTAAAAAATACAGAGAATGAAAAGGTTATCTTTGTCGCAAATCATCCCTCATTGCTCGATTTTGTGCTCGTTGGCTCGGCTCTACCAAAGGTGGTGTGCATGGTTAAGCCAGAGGTTTGGAAAAACCCATTTCTTTCAAATCTTGCTAAGGGGATGGGTTATGTGCCCTTTAGTCTCAATGATAGCGGGGTGGAGCTATGTAAAACTCGCATTGCAGAGGGCTTCCCTCTTTTGATTTTCCCCGAAGGCACAAGGTCGCCTGCAGGGCGCTTAGGTAAATTTAGTAAGGTTGCTGCATTCATTGCTCTGTCTACAGGTGCGAAGATTATCCCTGTGAAATTGTCTATCTCAGACCCCATCTTAATTAAGGGTTGGAAGTGGTGGCAGGTGATGGCTCACAAGGTGACAATGAAAGCTGAGTTTTCCCCAGCCTTTGAAAGCACACCCTTTTTAGAAAGTGCTGACGGCGATTTTATCAACGGAAGCCGTATCCTTACAGAAAAGCTGGTAGATTTTTTTAACGAAAAACCTGATAATCAGAAAAACTAACTTGGGTGTTCCTAGATGAAATTATATTTACAAAATTATGGGGTTGTTGCGCCTGGAGTCTGGGGGAAAGAAGGTTTAGGCAACCTTTCTAACTTGGGAAGTGACGACCAACCAGAGATAAAATTTCAACTGGATTTTGTAAAGCCAGCCCAAAGACGCAGGTTGAGCTATACTACTAAATTGGCCCTACAAGCTGCATTTTTAACAGGAACTAGCGAGTCTTTAGCTAAGTTGCCAACGGTATTTGTCTCCCGCCATGGGGAATTAGCCAATACTTCTAAGATTCTTGACGATTTAGAGGCAGACGAGATTCCCTCCCCGACTCAATTCATTCATTCTGTTCACGGTACAGCAGCAGGGGCTTTTTCCATTTTACTGGAGAATAGAGAAGCCTCAATTACTCTTTCGAATCAAGCTTGGGAGCTTACCCCAGCTCTCTTTGAAGTGGCGGGGTTGCTCAGCGCTGGTGAAGCTGAGGAAGTTTTAGTGGTAGTTTTTGATGCTCCTGTCTCAGGTAAATATGCTGATTATGTTACCGAGCCTAGGTTCCCATACGCCGTAGCTTTGCGTTTCAATAAAAAAGAAGGTGACATTGCCTTGGATCTGGTAGAGTCAGATGTTACCCAAAGCCCAGAAGAAGTTAAGCCGCTGGCCCCCTTCCCCCAGGCTTTAGAGTTCATACAGTGGTTGTCATCAAGCGAGCCAAGCTTTTCGCTTTTGGCAAAGGGTGGTTGGGATTTGATAAAGGCCAAATAATATTACAAAATTTCAACTTTGAGTTGGTTTTTGTGGGCAAAATTGGCATAATCCCAAATCAGGTTTTAAATTCGTTCGTCATGTAACCGTCTCCTTGGTCTTGTTTAAGAAAGGCTCTATTAAAATGGAAAAAATAATTTTAGTTACTGGTGCCAGCCGAGGAATTGGTAGGGCTGTGGCGGAAAAATTAGCCGCCTCTGGGTTTAAGGTATTGGTTAACTTTAAAAGTAATTTGGATGCTGCGAAGGAAGTTGTGGCTGCCATTGAAGAGGCAGGTGGGAAAGGTCAATTGTGTCAGTTTGACGTGGCCAACAGGAATGAGGCAAAAGCAAAAATTGAAGAGGCAATCGCCTCAGAAGGCGCCTTTTACGGTTGTGTTCACTGTGCGGGGATAACGATAGATAAGCCCTTCCCGGCCCTTGAAGGTGCCGATTGGGACCAAGTTCTTTCTACCAATCTTGATGGTGCATACAACAGTCTTCATCCTCTGATTATGCCTCTGATTCAAAACCGAAAAGGCGGCAGATTGATTTTACTATCATCCATTTCAGGCATTACAGGCAACCGTGGCCAAACAAACTATTCCGCCTCAAAAGCGGGACTCATTGGCCTTACAAAAAGCTTGGCCCAAGAGCTGGCAAAGAGAAAAATTACAGTAAATTGTGTGGCCCCAGGCTTGATCGAAACTGAGATGATCCAAGGCCTCCCACTAGACCAATTAAAAAAGATGATCCCCATGCAAAGGTTAGGAGCTCCAGAAGAGGTAGCTGATTTGGTAGATTTTTTGAGTAGTGACAAGGCCTCTTATATAACAGGTCAGGTTATTTCGATTAACGGGGGGATGATTTGAATCGTCGTGTTGTAATTACAGGTCTGGCAGGCTCTACCCCTATTGGTCACGATTGGGAAACTGTAAAAGCTGGCCTAAAAGCGGGTATTTCAGGCATCAGGTACCAGCCAGAATGGGCTAAAATCCAAGGCATGAAATCCCACCTCGGTGGCGAAATCACAGATTTTAAAATTCCTAGTCATTATCCTAGGAAAAAAATACGCAGCGCAGGCCGAGTTTCTTTACTGGCCATTGCCAGTGCGGAAAAGGCTTTGGCCCAAGCAGGCCTTTTAGATCACCCCGCACTAAAAGATGGTAGTACAGGCATCAGCTATGGTTCCGGTTCAGGCAGCCCGCCTGCTTATCAAAATTTTGTGTCCGCCCTTTTAAAGGGTAAAATTTCAGGTGTCACCTCCACCACCTATATTAAAATGATGAGCCACACCACTGCTGCAAATCTAGGTGTGTTTTTTGAGGCTACTGGCCGTATTATCCCTACTAACAGTGCCTGTACCTCAGGGAGCCAAGGGGTGGGCTACGGCTATGAGGCCATAAAATTTGGCAAGCAAAAAGCAATGATCGCAGGTGGTGCAGAAGAATTGAGTGTGGCAATCAACATGGTTTTTGATATTATGTTTGCCGCTTCAACGGCTGAGGCAATAGAAACCTCGCCAAGACCCTTTGATAAAGGCCGAGATGGAATGATCGTTGGCGAAGGTTCCGCCGCCTTGATTTTAGAAGACTATGAATTTGCAAAGGCCAGAGGGGCAAATATACTTGGGGAAATTGTTGGTTTTGGCTGTAACTCAGATGGAGTTCATATCACCCAGCCGTCACGCGAAGGTATGGCTAAGGTGATGCAACTTGCCTTAGATGATGCAGGTTTGAGTCCAGATGAAATTGGTTATATAAGCGCCCATGGCACAGCGACAGATATTGGTGATGTGACAGAATCCCTTGCAACAAAAGATATTTTCGGGACAAAAACGCCATTTTCAGGGGTCAAGGGCTACATTGGTCATACTCTTGGTGCCTGTGGAGCAATTGAGGTTTGGTTGACCATGCACATGCTCAACGAAGGTTGGTTTGCCGCCAATAAAAACCTTGATAACCTCGATGACCGCTGTGCGGACCTGAACTATATTGTCGGTGATGGGCTGGAATTAGACACAGAATACTTTATGAGTAACAATTTCGCCTTTGGCGGGGTCAACACTTCGATTATTGTGAAAAAGTTTAGTAAATAATGGAACTTTCCTTTTGCGTTATCATTCCTACCTATAATCATTCCCACTGTTTAGACCGTTTAGCCTCTGAAATTGGCGACTTGAGGCTGCCCCTTTTTATCGTTGATGACGGTAGCAATCTTGAAACCAAAGAGGCCTGTAAGGCCGTTTTGGCAAAGCATTCTCACGTTGAACTTTTAACCTTTGAAGAAAACGCAGGCAAGGGCAAGGCATCCCAAAAGGGTTTTGAAGCGGCCTATAAGGCTGGTTTTAGCCATGCTATTTTGATTGATGCCGATGGGCAGCATGATGTAAAAGAGATGCCTCAGTTTATTAAGGCCGCCACAAGTAGGCCAGAAGCTTTGGTCATGGGCAATCCCATATTTGGGCCAGAAGCACCGAGTATTCGTGTGCAAGGTCGCAAGGTAACCCAGTTTTGGGTTCATTTAGAAACCCTAATGGGTGGGCTTGGTGACGCTTTATTTGGTTTCCGTTGTTACCCCCTTGAATCTGTTACTAATCTAGCTGGCAACTTTGGGCGTGGGATGGATTTTGACCCTGAAATAGCTGTCAGGTTATATTGGGCAGGGGTACCTATTTTGAATCTCGATTGCAAAGTTTCCTACGATACTAGTCAGCCTTCCAACTTCAATATGCTAGGCGATAACGTTAAAATGATTAAGCTTCACACAAAATTGGTGATTGAAACTCTTTTTACCTTTCCTAAAGTTGCTTACCGCAGGGTCACCAAACCTTAGTCTAGATTTTTAACCTTCAAACGGGCGAAAACAGTGGCCTTGGCCCAACCTCCAATAAATAGTAGCAAACGGCCAAGGTGTTTCGGATTTTTGAATATCATTTTTAGATAGTAAAGCCTCACTCTGTGGCGGCGGTAGAAGGTGCCAAGGATTTCTCGGTACTCTTTATCCAGTTCCTCGTGGGTGATTTCTTCCGATTCCCAAATAAAATTCATGCTGTTGAGCTTAGCCCAATCTTCTTCTCTTAGTTTGGTTTGGTAGAGATCCTCATAAATTGGGCTTCCAGGGTAAGGGCTAAATTTAGAAAGGTTGAGAATGGTTAAAGGGATCTTTTGCACAAATTCTTTGGTCTGGGCTATGGTCTCAGCATTTTCACCGGGGTAGCCCAACATAAATAATCCCTTGGTGCGGATGCCAGCCTCTTTGGCCCAAGTAATTGCTCTAATGGATTTTTCTATGCGGATGGATTTACTCATCTTGCGTAATAATTCATCACTGCCAGACTCCAAACCAAAGGAGATTTCCCAACATCCAGCTTCTTTCATGAGCTTTAAAAGCTCAGGGTTAATGGTGTCGACCCTACTCCCGCAACTCCAAGTTAGTTTCGATTTTTTTGCAATTAGCTTTTCGCAAATTTCCTTGACCCTGGACTTGGAAGCCATAAAAAGGTCGTCAACAAATTGGATATGGGCAATTGAGTAGACTTCGCTGAGATGTTCCATGACCTTTAAAACGTAGTCAGGAGAATGATACCGTGAACGCCTGCCAAAAGTGGAGTTATCGCAAAATCTACAGGTAAAAGGGCAACCCCTAGACGCCGCAAAGGTGGCCACAGGCCCCTTTGGGTAATCAAAAACCGAAGGTTTATAAATGCGGGGAAAACCATAAAGCAAATCCCAAGCAGGCATGGGTAAGCTATCTAATTCCACCGGTGTGTTTGCCACCTTGCTTAAAATTACTTTGTTTTTGTAGCGGTACATTAGGGCTGGTACGGATTCTAATTTTTCTGCCCTGTCCTCCTCACCTGTTTGTAAAGCCTCTAAAAGAGCACTTAATCCCACCTCGCCTTCACCAACAATGGCATAATCAAAGGTATCAAATTGTTCTAAGGTTTCTTTTGCCATGGAAGACAAATGAGGGCCACCAACGATAATGGGAACATGGGGCAAAGCCTTTTTTATTTCCTTGGCGATTTTTAAAGCGGGGAAGACCCCCACAGTAAAGAGGGTGAAACCTACAAAGTCGGGTTTTGAGTCTATGATTTTTTTGGCGGCGGCCGCTTCATTGAGGTCTAAAATATCACACTCAATGATCTCAGGGGTGAACCCATCTCTGCGTAATGTGGCGCCTAGGGTGAGCAACCCCAAAGAGGGGGAGCGGTTGATGATATGTTTAACATAGTCTTTGCCAGCCCCTAAAGCTTCGAAGGGAGGGGAAACCAAGCATATTTTTTTTAGATCTACTGGCATTGTTAACTGGGCTTACTTTTCAGTCTTTTTTTTAGTAAAGGACATTCGAGTTGGGCGGTGAACCAAGTCCCAAAAGGGGCCTCGGTAACCCATGTCAACATAGGGTTTTAAGCTTTCCCATTTAAAAATATCTGCACCGTCGATTAACATCCAATGGACGTTGGCTCTATCCAATTCCTCTAAGCGGAGTTTTATCTTTTTTTCGTCAAAGTCTTTTGCTTTGTAGTATATGGGCTTTAAAAAGTCGTGGTCTGCTTCGATTTGACCCTCTTCTAAAGCAACCTGTGCGAGCTTTGTATCACCGTAAATTCGGGTGCCAATGTAAGATAAAACCATAGTGGGATTGATTTTATGCATCAATTCAATGGTAGCCTCGGCGGTTTCATCTGTTTCACCTGGCCCACCAAAAATTAAGTAGTGGCATTGAGCCAGTTTGGCGGCCTTACAGGCGAGGGCTGCCTTTTCAATATCCTTAACAGTGTAGTCTTTGCCATGGCCTTTTAAGGTGCTTACGTGGCCAGCATCTGTACCAAATTCTACCCCTTGGCAACCAGCGGCAGCCATTAATTTTGCGAGTTTTTCATCGAATCCGCTGGGGGAACAAAAGGAATACCAACGAATTTTTAAACCTGATTTTATAATATCTTCACAAAGCTGAACTGCATGGTCGTAAGGACTATTTAGAACGTCATCAACAAAAAAGAAGTCGTTAAAGCCCTTTTCTTTATGGTAGTAGGTCAACTGCTCAACAACTTTCTCGGTTTCCAAAAGGGTAAAGCGGGAACCGTTAATTTTGGGGTAGGTGCAGTAAGCGCACTTAAAAGCGCAACCTCGTTTGGTTTGGATTCCCATCAAGGAACCCTGCTCCATATAGGGCTTAAGGTCGATCCCTTCAAGCCAAGGATCATAAAAGGAGTGAGATTTTAAAATTTCATTTCTTTTGAGTTCCTCGCCTTCAAAATGGACCAAACTAGGTACCGCCGATAGGGGAGATTCCTCTTTTAAGGCCTGTAATAGCAAAACCATAGAGGCTTCGCCTGGGCCTGCAATACCGTAATCTGCGCCAAGTACGCTTAAGAGTTGTTCGGGGAAAATGGAATAACCAGAGCCACCTATAATCACAGGTGCCTTGCTATTTTCTCGAAAGATCTCAACAACTTTTTTAGTGCGAGGGGTGTAGTTCTTTGTGTTTTGGTTATTGGTGTTATCAATATTGCGAATGCCAATGCCAATAGCCTCTGCTGCAAATTCACCCAGACAATCTGCAATAGCTTGTCGGTCATTTTTTACAAAACAAAGATCCAGTACCTTAACCTCATGGCCTGCTTCTACGAGCGCCTTTGCAATACAAAGAACTCCAATGGGAACAACAGGGTAGGGTGACTTTTCCCTGTTTACAGAAACGAGCAATACTTTCATTAGTTTAGTTAATTTTTAAGTTCTTCTAAAGTTTACGCTATCGGCAAAAAAAAGAAAGTCGATTCGTACTCCTTTTTGGCTGTATTTGCCTATTTGATCGGGATTTAAGTCCCACAAAAAGTGGCTTGGATTCGCTCTTCTGGTTTTGGGGGCCTCTGGTATTGATCAAACTCAGGTTGGGAGGTAAAAGGGGTTTTAAGGACTTTATTAAAGGTCTCAAAAGGTGCAAAGTCGCCTGCAATAGCAGCGACTATCGCCTCTTCAACTTTGTGGTTTCTAGGGATAAAAATGGGATTTACTGAGTCCATTAAAGCTATTGATTCAGCTTGAGACTGCTTTTGGTTTTTGAGTCTCTCTTGCCACTTTTCCACAAATTTCAATAGGCTTGCCGACTGGGGTAGCAGTTCTGAATTTTCAATTGGCGTTGCTGCCGCAGAGCCTAACTCTCTAAAGGAGAGGGTAAAATCTAAGTCTTGTTCCTCCAGATAAATGAGAAAACCTTTAACCAGTTCATCGTCGCCGCCTTTTACTTCAAAAAGACCTAGTTTTTTGGCCATTTTTTCCAGCCATTGGTCTTCGTAAACATGTAAGTAGCTAGTTAGGGACTCTTGTATTTTAGAAGTAGCAATTTGTTCATTGTCATCCACTAAGGGGATCAAGCAACTGGCAAGGCGATAGAGATTCCATTTGGCAACGGGAATTTGATTTGCGTAAGCGTAACGGCCTTGCCTGTCGATGGAGCTAAAAACCCGAGATTGGGCAAAGTTATCCATAAAGGCGCAAGGGCCAAAGTCTAAGGTTTCCCCTGAAATGGACATGTTATCTGTGTTCATCACCCCGTGGATAAAACCAAAACTCGCCCAAGACGCCACCATTTTGGCTTGGGCCATGGCGACTTCTTCTAAAAAAGCTAGGGCCTTGTTCTCTGCATTTTTTAAACTTGGGTAGTGGCGGTCAATCGAATAATCTAAGAGTGTTTTTAAAGATTCTAAATTACCCATGTGGGCAAAGTATTCAAAGGTCCCAATGCGAATATGACTGGAGGCAACCCTTGTAAATACGCCACCAGGCAGAGGCTTTTCTCTAAAAACTCGTTCACCACTCAAACATGCCGCCAAGGCCCTGGTTGTCGGTGCGCCCAAATGATGCATGGCTTCACTAACTAAATATTCACGAATTACAGGCCCTAAGCTCGACCTTCCATCACCGTTTCTAGAGTAGGGAGTATCGCCTGAACCCTTAAGTTGGATATCAAATCTCTGGTCTTCTGGGCTGATAATTTCACCTAAAAGTAAGGCTCTACCGTCACCCAGTTGGGGGACGAAATTACCAAATTGGTGGCCTGCATAGGCTGTGGCAATGGGGTTGCTGCTTTTAGGGATTTGCTGCCCTGTGAAGAGCTGACCTAACTCATCAGGGCTTAAGCCTGAAAGTTCAAGGCCGAGGTCGCCAGCTAATTCATGGTTAAATAAAATTAAAGAGCCTTCTGGAAATTGAGCTGGGGCAACGTTAGAGAAAAAGGCAGAGGGAAGTTGGTCGTAGCTATTGGTAAATTGAATCATAATTTTCTACTTGTGGTTTATCTCTATTTTAACCTGCCCTTGGGATTTATACTGTAGTCTAGGCAACCAAGTCTATTTCTCTAATCAGCCCAGTTTTTTGAACGCTCGACAGCTTTGGCCCAACCTGCCATCAGTTTTTCCGCCTTGGGTCTGGTGATGGAGGGCAAGTACTGCTGTTTTAGTTTCCAGAGTTTTTGAATTTCTGCCTGATTTTCCCAAACCCCTAGGGCGAGACCACATAAGAAAGCGGCACCAAGGGCCGTGGCTTCGGTTTGCTCAGGTAACAATACTTCACAATTGGTTAAGTCGGCTTGAAACTGGCAGAGGAATTGATTTTGCGCAGCGCCACCATCGACACGAATGCTTTGGACCGGCTCACCCATATCTTTTTCCATAGCATGAAGCAATTCTGTCATCTGGTAAGCAATGGCTTCTAGGGCTGCACGGACAATATGGTTTTTATTGGCCTCCGCCGTAAGGCCCAAAATTGCGCCTCTAGCAGATGAGTCCCAATGGGGCGCACCTAGGCCCACGAAGGCTGGAACAAGATAGACACCACAGGAATCCGCAACGGATAAGGCCATAGCTTCGGTCTCAGAGGCATCTTTGAATAACCCCAGTTGATCCCGCAGCCACTGTATTAGGGCCCCTGCTATAAAAACAGAACCCTCTAAAGCGTAGTGGGTAACACCGTCAATTTCCCAAGCGATCGTCGTCAGTAAACCATTGCTGCTGGTTACTGGCTTGGTGCCTGTGTTAGCGAGCAAAAAACAACCCGTGCCATAGGTGTTTTTAACCTGGCCCGCTTCAAAACAGGTTTGCCCAAAAAGAGCCGATTGTTGGTCGCCGCAAACCCCTGCAATGGGAATGACTCCCCCAATTGCCTCAGAAGTTTCCCCTAGCTTCCCGCTGGAAGCTGTAACTTTAGGCAGTGCGCTTGAGGGGATTTGGAGGATTTCTAAAAGTTCAGAGTCCCATTTTTTAGTATGGATGTTAAAGAGGAGTGTTCGTGAAGCGTTGCTGACATCTGTCGCGTGGACTTTACCGCCTGTTAGGTTCCAGATCAACCATGAGTCTACCGTTCCAAAAGCTAAGGTTCCCTTGGCTGCCGCTTCTTGTACCTCGGGGTTATTGTCTAAAAGCCAGCGCATCTTGGTGCCTGAAAAATAGGGGTCTAAAAGTAAACCTGTTTTTTCTTTAAAGGTGGGCTCTAAGCCTTGGGCCTTTAGCCCTTCACAAATTTTACTACTCCTGCGGCATTGCCAAACAATTGCTGGAGCTAATGCTTTGGAAGTAACCTTGTCCCAAGCAATGACGGTTTCTCGTTGGTTGGTAATGGCGAGGCCAGTAATATCTTGTAATCCAAGATTGGCCTTTTTTAACACTCCTTGCAAACAAGCCAACTGGCTTGACCAGATTTCGCTAGCATCCTGTTCCACCCACCCTGAGTTAGGGTAGTTACAAGGGATAGTTTGAGAAACTTGAGCCAAGGCATCCTGTTCTTTGTTGAAAATTATGGCCCGTGAGCTGCTGGTACCTTGGTCGAGTGCTAAAATCAAAGGGGACATTTGTTTGGCCTTACATAAGTGATAAATGGGCCTTTAATTTAACATGGGCCCAACCTAAAAAGCTACTCAATTTCTTGTGGCAAGTATCTCTTGGGCTTTCTTTTTCCCTAAGTCCAAACCGACCAGTTCTTCTAAAGAAACTAAGGATTTTAAATAGTTTGCCCGAGCTTTAATAGCTCTGATTTCCAGATTGATTAGTTGGGTTTTTGCTTGCAAGGCGGCCATGATATTCTTTTTGCCCGAGCTATATAAACGCTCAGATAATTTTTGAGAACGCCTTGCAGGGGGCAAGAGTTGTTCGTCAAAAATCTTCAACAATTTTTGGGCGTTGTTCACCTTGTTATATTGCCGAATCACCTCTTCTTTTAGGTCGTTGGATTTTTGGATCCGCCGCAACTCGATTGCTTGCGCCCCAAGCAATGCCTTGGTGTGATTCGCACTTTTTGCCGAAGACCCAAAGGGAATGCTCATACCTAATGATATGCTATAGGCATCCTTCCCAGCATCTTCAGGGCTGCTGCCATCTGAGGGGTCGCCAATGGAAAAGTAATTTAGGGCAACTTCAAAACGAGGGGAATACTGGGCACGGTAGGCTAACGACTCCCCCGATTGGGCAGCGAGCACTTGAGAGTTCATTTCTTTTAGTTTAGGGTGATCTGCCAAAACAATTTCAATGAGTTCCTTCATGGTGGCATGTAATATTGGTAACTCTGGAGCCTGAACGCTGGTCACAAGTTGCTCGCCCGGGTGGCCCAGTAGATTGTTTAGCTTGGATTTCGCGTCAAATAGCCTGTTTTCCATTTCCAAAAGATCAAAGGCATTTTCGCCAATCAAGGCTTGGGCCTTGAAGATGTTCTCCAGCATTTTAGAATTTCTTTGGGCCTCAAAACCACCGAGCGAAGCCATGCGTTCTACCACCTTTTGATTTTCTTCCAAAAGCTTTGGGATGGCTTCCAGTTGCCAGATATCATAGTAGGTCGCCTTGATACTGCGGATCAGTTGTCTTTTAGCCAAGGCCTGCGAGTGGGATTTGGCCTGTTTTTTAAAGGTTGCAATATCTTCTTTTAAACCCGATTCCGTAATAAAAGGCAAAGATTGGCTGAGGGAAATTTGGTAGTTTTGCGGCCCATATTTTGTTTCCAGTGGCTCAATAAATTGGTTTATTTTCAACTTAGGGTTTTGCCAACCGCTAGCCCCTTCTATTTCAGCCTCGGCCCAAGCTACCTCTTTGCTCAAGGCCTTCCAACCGGGGTTGTGGGCAAGGGCGTAGATGATTAAATCATCGAGCTTGGCCTCGGCGAATTTAGCCGAATTCTGGGGGGTTGCTTCCTGTTTAGAGGAGTCCAGAGGTGCTTGCGCAAAGGTCAGATTTGGGGCAAAGCCCAAGACTAAGAGGAAGCTTAAAAATACAAATTTACTAAACATAATTGATCCTTTTCTAGGCGCTCTATTTGCTCACAAATTTTATGTAAACCGTGTCTTCAATGGTCCCCATTGAAATGGGCAATTTGATTTTCCACATGCCAGGCATTTGGATAGGCAAACCCAATTTCCACTTATTTTTACCTAAATGGGTAACCTTCACAGCAGGCAAATCCATCTTCATCCCCGGCATTGCAAAGGTCGCATGGCCGATTCTTCCACCTTTAATAGCTCCCCCAATCTTGTCGGTAATAGTGATCTCAAATTGACCCCAACCATTGCTCATAGGCACGAGGGGAGCATGTACCAAAAAGTGTTTTCTCTTTGATTCAAACTCTGATTTTCTATAGGTTCCCAGTTTAGATGGCGCCATGTTTTCATGGTCGTTCATTCCTTTCATGCCCGCATGGGCGCCCTTTTTTGGCATAGTATGACCTGAGTGGTTCATGTCAGCAGCAAGGAGGGAAGAACTTGCCAAAAAGCTGAAGCAAATTAATGTGAATAGTGTTTTCATAAGATTTCCTTTTGATTGGGTTGTTGGAATAAAAATTCTTTAAATGATCCTTGGAAGTACTGTCTGCCTTGCCAAAGAGTGAAAATTACGGGGTAGACCAATAATTCTAAAAGGACCGAAGTCACGATGCCGCCCACCATCGGCGCTGCAATGCGCTTCATGATCTGCGAGCCTGCACCTGTTGACCACATGATGGGCAGCAGGCCAAATAATATGGCGCATGCTGTCATCATCTTGGGGCGGATTCTTTGCACCGCACCTTCCATCACTGCAAGATGAAAGTCTTCAAGGTTTTTGATACGACCCTCGTCATGCCATTTTTTATGCGAAAGCCTAAGATACAGAAGCATTACCACCCCTGTTTCTGCGTCCAAGCCCGCCAGAGCAATGATGCCCACCCAGACAGCAACAGAAAGGTTATAGTCTAAAAACCATAAAAACCAGAAGGCCCCAATGAGGGAAAAGGGCACAGCGAGCATGACGATAAAGGTCTCCATACCGTTGCCTGTATTGATAAAAATGATCATCAAGACTAATAATAAAGTCAGAGGAATCACACTTTTAAAGGTGTTGTTCGCTCTTTCTAAGTGTTCATACTGACCTGCCCATTTCAGGGTCACTCCTGTGGGTAACTGAACGCCTGCCTCTACAGCAGCCTTGGCCTTTGTTACATATTCACCCAGTGAAACCTTTTCCCTGTCAATATCGACAAAGACAAAGCTTGCAAGGCGGCCATTTTCGTCTCGAATCATGGGCGGCCCTGTTTTTACAACCACCTTGGCTAGCTGGCCAATGGGGATGTGGCGGCCTTGGCCTGAAGGAATGAGGATTTTTTCTAAATCAGGGATGCTCGTTCTAAAATCTCGATGGTAACGAACTAAAATAGGGTATCTCTCACGGCCTTCTACCGTTAAAGATACAGTCATCCCACCGACGGCGGCAGCCAAGGGTTTTATGACCTGTTCCATAGAAATGCCATAACGGGCAATTTTTTCTCGGTCCACTTCAAAGTCGATGAAGTAACCCCCTGTAGAACGCTCTGCAAATACGGAGGCTGTGCCTTCCAGCCCAGCAATCACCTTTTCAATCTCTTTGCCAGCCTGTTCGATTTGCTTCAAATTAGACCCTAAAACCTTGATGCCCACGGCGCTCCTGATGCCTGTAGAAAGCATTTCTGTTCTGGTTTGGATTGGCATCCACCAGATGTTGGGCATGCCTGGAATCTGGCTTTTTTGGTCTATTTCAGCAGTCAATTTTTTCAAAGTCATACCTTCACGCCACTCTGACTTTGGCTTGAAGGAAATCACAGCCTCGATCATGGATAGAGGGGCGGGGTCTGTGGCGGTACGAGCCCTACCGACCTTGGTAAATACATGCTTAACTTCGGGAAGACTTTTTAGTGTCTTGCCCACCCTGTGGGCAATTTCCACTGCCTCATTGATGGACATTCCAGGCACCGCCGTTGGCATGTAAAGTACGGTTCCCTCGTTTAAGGGAGGCATAAATTCACTGCCAATGGTCATGACCACTGGGACAATAGAAAATACTCCAATGGCGGCGGCAATTAAAGTATGGGCCTTGTGGCGTAACACCCACCAACAGATCGGCTGGTATGCCTTGCGTAATACCTTCGAAATAGGGTGATCCTTTTCTGGGTGAATTTTTCCCCTAAGCAAAGGGACAGCAAGGGCTGGGGTTAAGGTAATGGCTAAAATCGCCGCCGCTGCCATAGAAAAGGTTTTGGTTAAAGCGAGTGGTGTAAAAAGCCTACCCTCTTGGCCTGTTAAAGCGAAGACAGGCAAGAAACTAACGGTGATCACCACCAAGGCGAAGAATAGGGGCCGACCCATTTCAGCCATGGCATCGGCGATAACATCAATCCTTTTTTCTTTTTTCCCGTTGGCCTCCCAGACTTCAAGGTGCTTATGGGCGTTCTCCACTAAAATAATACTGGCGTCCACCATAGCCCCAATGGCGATAGCAATGCCTGATAGGGACATAATATTGGCAGTAAGGCCAGATTGCTCCAAGGGAAAAAATGAAATTAAAATGGCAATGGGCAAGGGAATAACGGCAATCAAGGCAGAGCGGAAATGCCAAAGGAACAAGACCACCACCAAACTCACTACAATTACTTCTTCTTTGAGTTTAAATAGAAGGTGCTCCACGGCCTCATTGATTAAAATAGAACGGTCGTAAACCTCAACAATTTCTACCCCTTCTGGCAGAGATTTTTGAAGCAGGCGCAAGCGTTCTTTCACCCCAGCAATGATCTTCTGGGCGTTACCGCCCCAACGCATCACCACAATTCCACCTACGGTCTCACCGAGTCCGTCTAAGTCGGCGGCGCCTCTACGCATTTCGGCGCCAACGGTAACTTGGCCGAGCTGCCTTATAAATATCGGTGTTCCTTGGTATTGGCTGACAGGCACAAGTTCCAGATCCTTAGCCGAGGTGATGTAGCCCCTGCCCCTAATAAAATGTTCTGTACCGCTCACCTCTAACACTCGGCCACCGACATCCAAATTGGACTTTCTTACCGCTTCTAAAACTTGGCTCAAATGAACATTGAAGGCTCTGAGTCTGTTAGGGTCGAGGTTGACTTGGTACTGCTTTACAAATCCACCGACCGAAGCCACTTCGGCCACGCCGGGCACAGATTTTAGATCATATTGGATCACCCAATCTTGCAAACTGCGCAAGTCGGCCAAAGAGCGTTTGCCGCTAGTGTCCTTCAGGGCATATTGGTAGATCCAACCTACACCAGTGGCATCAGGCCCCAACTCTGGGTTTACTCCTTGGGGCAATTTGCTTTTCACAGAGTTCATGTATTCTAAAACTCTAGAGCGGCCCCAGTATAAATCGGTGCCATCTTCGAAAATAACATTCACAAAGCTTAGACCAAAAAAGCTTTGGCCGCGAACATACTTTACCCCAGGCGCACCCATCAAACTAGTGACAATGGGGTAGGTTACTTGGTCTTCTACAAGGTCGGGGCTTTGGCCTGGCCACTCGGTGAAGACAATCACTTGGATGTCTGAAAGATCAGGAATGGCATCTAAGGGTGTGCGCTCCATGGCTCTAAAGGCCAAAAAGGTGACGGCTAAACTGACTAAGATGACTAAGATCCAGTTTTTTACCGATAGCTTGATGATTGCTTTAATCATTTTGCAACCTCAGTTTGTTCGGTTGCAGGCATCTTCTCTTGTGGCTCATCCCCAAATCTAGGCAGAGCGTTACGCAATTGCGCCTCGCTGCTGATTAAAAAGTTGGCACTGAAGCTGATGATCTGGCCTTCTTGCAGGCCTTGGGAGACCTGAAACCAGTTTTCATTAGAGATACCTGTTTCAATTTCAGTAGGTACAAAGTACCCGCTGCCTTTGGTGACAAAAACATATTTATGTTTGCCTGAAAATAATACGGCACGCCTTGGCACCACCAACATTTCCCCTTGGTGGCTTTGGATTTCCACATCGGCGAACATTCCAGGCCTAAAATTCATCTTGGGGTTATCTAGTTTAATTCTTACTTTAATGGTCCTTGTTTGCTCGTCAAGGTAGGGATAGACGTAATCCACAACGCCCGCAACCTTAAGACCTGGCTTAAAAGCAGGCTGGATGCTGGCGGAATCGCCTATTTTTACTAAGTCGGACTCATGTTCAAAGATCTCAGCAATAGCCCAAAGCTTTGAAAGGTCGGCAATGCGAAAGAGAAGTTCTCCCTTCTTGGCAAAGCTGCCTTCGTTTTTATATTTTTTTACAATGAAGCCTGAAAAGGGGCTGGAGATGGTTTGGATTTTTGGAGGTCTGCGGCTTTTTGCTAGCTTGGCAATCTCAGTTTCGCTCAAACCCCAGAGCTGCAATTTTTCTTTTACCGTTCGGTAAAGGAGTCGATCGCTTCTGGTTTTTCTGGCCTCCCTATGGAGTTGCAAGAAGATTTCTTGCGCCTCATAAAGCTCGGGGGAGTAGATGGCAAACAGAGGGTCACCTTCCTTTACATATTCCCCTTCACGGTTGGCATAGAGTTTTTCTAGGTTGCCTGAGTATTTGAGTTGTAAATCAAAAACTTTAGATTCATCCACCTGCAAGCGGGCGACGGTACGCAAAGACTGGTGCATTTCTTTTCTTGTAACCCGGCCCAGTTCCACTCCGATGAGTTGTTGCCTGGGGCCAGATAAAAACACACTTTTGCCTTCGGGAATTTCTATTGCATTGTTAAGGTCAGTTCCTTCTCGGCCTTTGTAAATCAGACCTTCAATGTCGATTGTATAGTTGAATGGGAATTCAATGATACTTCCATTTTCCTTTGTGATTCGAATGGGAAGTTCCCAACTTCCACCCATAGAAACCTCCAACTCGACAAAATAGATGCCTTCACCCTCATGTTCGGCCATCCCTTTGGTCGACATCCTAGGCATGCTGCCCATTTCAGGCATAAAGGCTTCCACTTCGATGGTTGCATCTAAAATGGGTTGCATTTTGGAGTCGGTAAGTAAAAACCTGACCCCTTGGTCGCCCACTTCAGGTGGGTTTGGCTCCAAGTTCAATTGGCTGATGATAAAGCCACCTTTGCTGTAGGTCTTTGGGTTTTGGGCCAAGAGACTGCCTGTTGCAAACTGGAAAATGAGAAGGACAAATAGTATCCGTTTCATGGGAATACTCCATAAAAGTTAATTGGGCGGGGGCGCACAAAAGACGCACCAATTCCGCTGGATGAATTTAACTTTTAAGGGGTTATTGTAGAAGTTGGGTCTTCTGGGCCAAGAGGGAGAATCTTGGCTGGGGCGGACTTAGATGAAGCCCTTTAAGATTGAGATTGGTTTGTTTGGTGATTAAGCTTAGGTAGCTTAAAGAACCTAAAAGAATAAAAAAGAGTGCAGGAGCTAAGATAACCTTCGGTGCAGAGGACTGGATTTGTAAGGCCTGACCCATTTGGGGGGCTTCACAGCATTCTTCTGTCACAGGAGCTGTTTGGTTATTTGTACCATGAGACATAGGTGCAGAATGGTCCATTTGTGTGGCAGCCATCTGCCCTGAATTATCCATCGGAGAGCTGCCTGAAATCAGCATTTTACCAAACATAAAAGAGCAACCAACAAAACTACAAATCAATCCCACCGCTATAAACAGCGTTAAAATGGATGTGCCAGTTTGTGATTTTGAGGCTCTGAGCCTGAATAAATTTCTATTCATAGCTAATAGTGTAGAATTTTTAAATTGCAATTGCAAGAAGTTTATTAAAATGACCTAAAGCCTAAAACCATTTATCCAGTTCCTTGATAAAGGCCTTGCCCTCGCCTTCAAGTACTTTTACAGGTCGATGTTGCTCATCTAAAATAACGATAGTAGGAAAGACAATGGGGGTTTTATGGGCGATTGCTTTTTTAAAGATTCCCTCTTTGATAAAGGTTTTTGTTAAGGCACCAATGGCATCAAAATAGACGATGTCTAAGGGAATTTTTAGTTTCTTAACAAATTTTTTCACCTTTCTTTTGCTGTCCAATTTGCCTGTAAATTTCAGGTGTTTGTTATAGGGGTCAACAAAAAGCAATTGTTTCTCTTTTCCCTTGGCTTTCATGATTTTATAAAGCTCGGGCATCTCGACTTTGCAAGGTGGGCAGGTTGTAAAGAAAAAGGAAACCACCAAAGGTTTGCCGTTGAATCTTTTGGAGTTATAAACATCTCCTTTCAAGTTCAAAGAGGCAAATTGAATGGGCTCCCCTGCCGCAAAGGACTGGGAGGCAAAGAATAAAGAAAGAAGTAGGATTAGGGCTTGTTTTATCATCTAGGGGCTGTTTTTTGATAAGTTAACAATAAAGCTTGGGTGTGGGATATCCTACAGGTACAAGTAAAAAGTTCAATCAAATTTCTGTAAGTCTTGATTTCTGCTTTTTTCGGTAATTACTGGAGAGCTATAATCTTAAGGTAAAAAGAGTTGCTTTGCCTTCTCGATCATGGTGGGTTGCGCAATCTTGGCTAAAGTAACATCACCAACGAGATCTTCAATCTTTTCTTCGGTGATTCTAAATTGGGCTTTGCCCTTAATTTGAATGAGGGTATTAGAAAACTCTAGCTGAGCCTTTGTATTGACTGCAGATTGGATGTAGAGGCTTGTGTTAAAATTCACCTGTTTTCCAAATCGTTTCCATTTTACAGCGTCGCTGGAATAGTAAATTTCACCTGCTTCCAACTTGATAATTTTAATTTCTTCGGCGGCATAAAGCGGAAGAATAGTGGATAAAAGCAGGAGGAAAATGCTAAGGGTGAGATGCTTCATTTTGAGTCAATTGGAAAAAGCTAAGGGTATTTTTGTCTCTGTCTAAAAATATAACCAATGGATTTGGGTCTGCCTAGGTGGAATTTTCTTTCAGATTAAAAAGGCTCAACTCAACTCATCAAATTGGGTGTTACGGCTGAAAATCTAAAAATTGTGGCTAGAACCGTTAATTTTTACCGCCTCAATCAGGTTTTTTCCCTTCCGCCATGACGGGTTGATTACTTGGGGGAGGCTTAGGAAACCGCCCCAGAGGCTGAATAAATCTTGCAAAAGCTAGTTCGAAAGTCTATAAATACAAAGAATGAGGTACTATTTTTTAACCTGAATGAATGAGTCATTGTGAAAACTAAGCTTTCCAGTCTTTTAATTTTATTGGTTCTTTTTCTTTTACCCAGTTGTAATTTATTTGACGCTAAAACAGACAGTAAAAATCAAAATGTCACGAAAAATAAAGCAGTAATGACAAGATGGGTCAATGAGTTAAATAACTCAAATATGGCCTACTTAGATGAAGTGATCCACAAAGATTTTGTTGACCATAACCCCTTTCCTGGCGTTCCAGCCAACAAGGTTGGCTACATTTCTTTATTGACTAAAGCCCACGCAGATTGGTTTCCAGACATTAAAGTAACCATTGTTGATATGGTTGCCGAAGGCGATAAGGTTGCCTTGAAGCTTTCTGTTACCGCCACGCATACTGGCACAGTAATGGGTGCACCAGCTACAGGCAAGAATCTCGCTTGGGACGCTTACGCTATCTACCGCCTGAAAGATGGGCAACTGATTGATCGCTGGGAAATGCTAGATTCTTTTAGTTTCATGAGTCAATTAGGCCTAGCCCAAATGGCACCGACAAAGTGAAAAAAGGGTTAATTAGCTCCATACTACTTTTTAGTTTGTTCCTTTTTTCTGGTCTTTTATTGGCCGCAGAGGGGGCAAAAAAAGTAGATGTATCGGCCAAAGAAATGTATGCAGCCTTTGCCAAAAAAGGACCTAAGGCTGTTATCGACCATGGCCGCTTGGCAGCTCAATACATCCAAGAAGGTGGTGATTTAGAGGTCTTTAATGATGGCTACAATAAAACATGGTGGCCTAACCGCCCCTTTTTTACCCCTATTATTGTAATGCGTTGTGATGAATTACGAGATGTAACTCACCCCATTGACGCTATGAGAGCAGGTCTGACCCAAAGAAACATGGCTAAAAAGTTTCGAGATTTAGATGGGCAACCGACCTTTTTTCTTCTTTGCAAAAGACTCCGAGGAAACCCAGAAGGCTTGTGGATGTTTCAACGTCATTATTGGCCTGGAACCAAAGCCCCCTTGCGTTTGGGTGTGTTATTGTTGCCTGTAAAGGGCACGCCCTACCAACTTCAAATTTTTTATCCTACACAAACATACACATTGTCTCAGTTAAATGCCCTGCTTAAATGATCTAGCAATAGGCCCGAACTCGTTTGAGGCTTTGGGCTTGGATCTGGTTGAATCTTCTTCGCATTTCAAAGGGAATGACCTGTCCTCTTGGTGCCTCAGGGCTTAGGACATGGTTCGTTAGTATGGAGACGGAACCTTGGTTGAACTGGTATTTTCCAGAAATACATAAAAAGCGTTGGCCTTCGATCAAGTCGGGGTAAAGGGCAAAGATCGGCGGGGGAACAACCACCTGAACCGAGCCAGTTTCATCTTCTAAAGTGATAAAAAGCATCTTTTTGGCTGTGCCTGGAGATTGGCGCACCACCACCATTCCAAAGACGGTCACCATGCTATTGGGCCGCACTTTTTCTAGGGCCTTGGATGTTACCACCGCTCCCACAGCGACAGGGTAAACCCAAGCCTGTTCTTTAATCAGTTGGCTCAAATGTCTGCCTAGAGAAAGCCTTGTGGCCTTGTAGTCGGCCTGTACCCCTTCAATTTCAGATTCGGCCACAAAGGTTACCTGCTCCTCATCTTCTAAATAGTGGGGCAGGTAGCTGACGGCAGGTCCCGCCGCCGCGGGCTGGTGGGCCTCGGCACGCCAGAGGGAAGACCGTCTCGATTGATGTAAAGCTAAAAAGCCATTGGCAGCGGCGATAGAGCCTAAATCCTTGCGGCTTAAACCTGACTCTTGTGCCACCTCCTCTAGGGAGTTCCAGCCGCCTCGGACTTGCCTCTCGTCGATCATCTGGGCAATGGCGCTTTGGGAGGCGCCCTTTACAAGGCGAAAGCCTAAGCGGATGGCAAAGGTCTGCCTAGCTTCTGAATCCACCACCTTTTCCAAGGTGGAATCCCAATCTGACTTTAAAACTGAGATGGGTAGGAATAGCACGCCTTCATGGCGAGCGGTTTTAATGAGGCTATCGGGGGAGTAAAAACCCATGGGCTGGGAATTTAAAAGGCCAATAAAAAAGGGGGTAGGGTGGTGTTTTTTCAACCAGCAGCTCGCATAGGCAATGAGTGCA
This sequence comes from uncultured bacterium, assembly GCA_965602905.1. Classification (GTDB taxonomy): domain Bacteria; phylum SAR324; class SAR324; order XYD2-FULL-50-16; family XYD2-FULL-50-16; genus JASJGK01. Next base: position 80,155 of record CBFCZY010000006.1, read on the forward strand.
AAGCTTGCTGCATGGGATTCAGGGAAACCATAAGAGGAAAACCCTTGGATCTGTTTTAAAACATCATTAATAAAGTTCTCAGGCAAACCTTCCTTCTTCATGCCATCATAGAGTTTATTGGTCCATTTACTAATGTCCCCTGTGATAGAAAAGGAGCCAATATTTTTACGAATCTCGTCGGCCTCACCAGCGGTAAAACCGCCGACAGTCATGGCAACCCGCATCAGTTGCTCTTGGAAAATAATAGTGCCGTAGGTTCGTTTTAAAATGGGCTCTAGTCTGGGGTCGGGGTAGTTTACCTGCTCTAAGCCCGCTCTTCTTCTTAAGTAAGGGTGTTTGACTCCAGCTAAAATTGGGCCTGGGCGGATGATGGCCACTTGAACGACGAGATCGTAGAAATTTTTGGGCTTTAAGGCAGGCAGGCTCGCCCTTTGGGCGGCAGATTCAATTTGAAATACGCCTACAGTCTCGCCCTTGCGGATCATGTCATAGGTGGCAGGGTCATTGTCAGGAATCTGGTTGAGGCTCATCTCCTGACCATAGTGGCTTTTGATCAGATCAAAGGATTTCCTCATGGCGGTGAGCATACCCAGGGCCAGAAGGTCGATCTTAAAAAAGCCAAGGGCTTCAATGTCGTCTTTAGACCACTGGATTACACTTCTCCCCTCCATCGTCGCAGGTTCACGAGGCACAAGCCAGTTGATGGATTTATCAGAAAGCATAAAGCCCCCTGAGTGAATGCCCAAGTGTCTTGGGTAACCCTTGACCTTTAGCGATAAGGCCTCCCAGAGGGGCCAAATGTGCGGCGGAAGCGTTACTTCGGAATCTTGTTTTTCACTTTTCTGTAGCTCAGTCTGCTGTAGCTTGGCAAAGACGCCCTCTAGGCCCAGACCCCTCATACCAAAACTGCCGAGGTAACTGGCCGCTTGAGACAAAATTTTCTCAGGCACACCTAAGGCCTTGCCCACTTCCCTGACAGCGCCTTTTTTGCGAAAGGTAATGAGATTGCAAACCATCGCCGCTTTTTCCCTGCCGTAGCGCCTGTAAACATAGGCAATCACCTCTTCTCTACGGGCGTTTTCAAAATCCACATCAATATCTGGCGGGTCGCCTCGCTCCACAGATAAAAAGCGCTCAAAGAGCAAATCAAATTGGTTGGGGTTAACAGCGGTGATGCCTAAGACAAAGCAGATGGAGCTATTGGCGGCGCTGCCTCGCCCTTGGCAGACAATGTTTTGACTCCGAGCCCAAGAGACAATATCCCAAACGGTTAAAAAATAGTCGGCAAAGTCCAACTGCTTTACTAGGGCCAATTCATGGTTTAAAAGCTTCACCACCTTTTCAGGCACGCTAAAGTCATACTTTTCTTGAGCGTATTTTTCTTTGGCGTAATTCCAAACCAAATGTTCCAAATAGGCCTGAGGGGTGAATTCTTCTGGGATCATTTCCTTGGGGTAATGGTAGGCCAGTTGGTCTAAATCAAAGGTGAAATTTTGGGCGAGCTTGAGTGAGTTATATAAGGCCTCTTGATAAAAAGGCAGGTAGCCATAAAGCTGCCCAAGGTTTTTTTGAGATTGTAAAAACCTGCGGTCATTGGGGAACAAAAAGGGCGCCGCTTTATCTACTGTGCGGTTTTGCTTCATCGCTTGTAGGCAATCATGCAGATCTTTTTTATTGGCGTGATCAAAGTAGGCGTCTTGGCTTAAAAGCAGGGGGATTTGTAACCTCTGGGCCAAGGTTAACGCAGGTTGAATATGGCAATCTTCTGCAGGATGCAGGTGCCTGCTAATGGCTTGAAAACAGCGCTGGTTCCCCCCAGAATCTTTACTTTTAAAATGCGCTGCTATTTTTTTTGCTTGGGCAAAAGCTTGCTCTAGCCCACTCGTGCGAAGCAGGCCTCGCATGGGGAGTATGGCTACAATGCCAGTGACATCCGAAAGGAGTAATTCCTCTAAGGGTAGATGTGGGTAGCTTTTACCCTCTTTTCTAGAGGCGGAAAGGAGGCTGCAAAGGTTTTTATAACCCAAGTGGTTTTGGGCATAGAGCACCAAGGTATTTTGTAATAATAGAGGTTCATCATGGTCCTTTTCTAGGTGCAGCTCGGCGCCATAAAAAAGTTGTAATTTTAGATTAGGGTTGTCCTTTTGTAGCTTTTTCCGCTCCCGAAAAGCCCTAACAATTCCATAAACCCCATCGTAATCACAAAAACCTAAACCTTGGTATCCACAAGCGACTGCACGGCGCACCAATTCTTCAGGGTGGGCGGCAGCGCTTAAAAAAGAGAAGTTACTGTGGCAAAGCCACTCGTTCCACTTAAGAGAAAATTCCATGTTCAAACCATCCTCCCTTTCCATCAAAAAAGACCCACCGTGAGCCTTCGAAAGTTACTTCTTGGTAATATTGTCGGTGAGCATTTTCCTGTGCTGGCAACCACCATTTGTTCATGGAGCTTTCTAAAAATTTAAGTTTTTCGGCTTGCAAGGGGGCAATGGGTTTTGGGTCTTTCCAAAGGTAGAGCGGGCGCATTAAGGCGGCATGCTTTAAGGATGCATCTTCTTTTACTTGCTCCCCTTCCCAGTTACGAAAGGAGTCTTCAGGTGTCCAGTCTTCGCTTAAGGCAAAGCGTTGCAGGGGCACAGACAATTGATTTTCTAGTTTGGCCAAGGTTAACTCCCCTGAATCCTCTTCTAAAGCCTCCCCAAAAATATCAAATTGCAGCATCGGTAGGCTTAAGGATTCCACTAAAGTCAACTCCCAGGAAAGAACTAAATTTGGTGATTCCTCAGGTTTTATAATATCTTTAAAGAGGGCTTCAATGGAGGTTTTAGCGTGAATTAAAACAGTAGGGTGTGCCCCCCTTTCACTAAGTAAATCGTGGGGATTACGGAAACAGAGAGGGACTAAAATCTCGGTCATGTCTTCAAAGGTCAGTAGCCAATCTAATCTAGTGACCACCTTGGATCTTAAATGATCACAAATTTTATCTAGGTCTTCTATCAAATGGTAAGATATAGGCTCCCAGTAAAAACTAGCCTCATCTAAAAAACGCATCACCTTGGGCGGGGGCACAAAGCTGTGGTTCTTCCAAGGGAAATAGCCCTCTACTCTTGCGGAAAAAGTCCAGCCCCAAGCCCAGCTTAAATGTTTTCCATAACGGTTTTGGAGTGCCTTGGCTTTTAAATTTTTACTGGCTGAGGGCTTTTTGATGGCGAGCCTATCCATTGCCAGCATAAAGCGCTGCCTCTGGCCTGTCAGCACACTGGCCTTAAAACGAGGTAGTTTTTGGCTTTCCCAAAGGTTGGAAACCGAGTCTAAGGCCGCACTCCAAGAGGACCAACTTAAACCTGAGAGTAACTTATGGCCTAAGTTAGAGCGGCCATCAAGAAACCCAAATTGCTGGTTTTCTGCCATGGAAAATAAGAGTAATAAAGCTCGCCAAGGGTGGCTGGCTAGGGCCGCCCTGTAGTCTACTTGTAAGTCCAAATCTTGTGTCCCAAAGGCTTGGTTTAAGGCCTTTCGCCACAGGGCAGGGATCACCTTACCTGTCTTTAGTGCCTCTTTCAGCCAATAGCCATAAAAAGGGCTGAGGTCCAAAATCCAGATTTGATCTTGGACTTGCATCACCTTACCGCTCAAACATTGCAGCAACTCCCCTTCCACCTTATCTGTTTCTAAGGCAATAAAATAGCTTACCTCAGACATCTTTCCTCCAACCTTAAATCCTTAGCCCCAAGGCCACGGACAGGGCGAAAAACAAAGTCTTGTGTTCTGGGGTTTTGCCAAATGTTAACTCGCCAGTGGGCCCAAATATTACCTAGTTTATTGGAGAGAAAATAGGGGCGGATAACAATAATCAATTTTTTCTGGGCTCTCGCTTGGGTCGCCAAAAAACCTAGATCTTCTCTTTTTAATTTGAGAGGGGAATCTAAAATAATCACCTTAAACAGAGGATGCAAAAGTAGGCTTTTTAGCTCTTCTATAGGGAACTTAGAAGAGCTAAAAAACATCTTGTCTGGGCTTACGCCACGGCCTAAAAAGGCAGGGGCAAAGAGGTTAACTCCTTCTAAAGCATAGGCCCAAAGGCACCAAAGTTCTCGCCTTGCGGCCTGAGCCAAAAAGGGCACAAGGGAAATCCGCCCTCCCTTAGCGTGAGGCATACCCATTTCGAGCAGGTGGCCAAAGGGCAGGCCTCCTGCAAAAAACTGGTCTAGCGGGCGAACCCCTGACTTTAAAAGGTCTTGGGGCTGGTTGTTGCCTGCTCCAGCTTGGTTGATAGAAAATCCCTTTGCCGCAATTTGCTGTTTAATATCAAGGATAGAGGCGCTAGGGTTGTGAGTATTTGAGTCCATAGTTTTTTTAAAGAAGTTATCTTTACAGTAAACATATGTTCTCTTTTAGGCAAGGAATAGTTCGCCCAAAAATAGGAGAGCCTTGCCTGAATCAACCTTGAAGGTGAGAGGGAACTTGAGCAATTGGCTAGAAAAATGTAAGGGGCAGGACCAAGCCCAAGGTAGGCGTTAGTCAGAAATGACAAAAGCCAAGTAAAAAAAGAAAAGACTACTGAAGAGAGTTCAGAAACTTTGGAAAGGTAAGATCAAAAGTAAAGGAGCTACCTTTACCCTCTTCACTGGAAATATCAATAGAACCGCCTAAAAGAGCAACCAATTCATAAACAATGGCAAGCCCAAGGCCTGTACCTTCATATTTTCTAGTAGTACTATTATCGCCCTGAATAAAGGGGGCAAAAATCTCTTTTTGTTGCTTTTGTGAAACTCCAATCCCTGTGTCTGTAATTTGAAAGAGGATTTTTTGGGCCTCTTTTGTATCATCAAGCAATTGAAGGGTGATGGTAATGCTACCATCAAGAGTGAATTTAACTGCATTGCCAACCAAATTAGAAATGATCCGCTTGAGCAAGGTAATATCACCATACAGGGAGTCTTTAATTTTTGGGTCAAGGCTCCAGCTTAACTCTAAACCCTTGGATTTGGCTGAGCCGTAAAACAAATTCACAGAAGAGATCATTAACTCTTCAAAAGAGAAGGCCTCAATGTGGGCCTTTTGCATTTTCGCTTCGGCCTTTGCAAGGTCTAAGATATCAGAAAGTAGCGTGATTAAAGTATTGCCCGAAGTTAAAAGCGTTTCACAATATTTCTTTTGTTCTTCGTCTAATTTGGATTCGTAAAGCAAGTGGGCCATACCTAAAACGCCATTCATGGGAGTTCGTAACTCATGGCTCATCATAGTCAAAAAGTTACTTTTGGCGTTGCTAGCATTTTCAGCGATTTCTTTGGCTTTTTTCAGGTCCTCTGTTCTCTCTTCAACCTTTACTTCAAGAGACTGCATGATGACTTTAAGATGATTCGTCCTGGAATCGATGATCTGTTCTAAGTCTTTACGGTTGATATTCAGTTGCTGAATTCTTTCTGTTTCTATGGTTACGTCTTGAATTACTATGGCAATAGCATCAATTTTCCCGTCCATTATGAGGGGAGTAAGGAAAACCTTTTGCTGCATTACAGAAAAGCTTTTGCTTTTGTTGATCTTAATTTCGATTAAGTATTTATGAAAGGACTGGGATAATTGATCTTTTTGTCCAAGGCTAAGGCAATTCTGCAAGCGTTTTGCAAGGTACCCCTGTGCGCCTGGGCGAACAAGGTCGATAAAAGAAGTGCCCAGCACAGCTTCAGAGCTTTTTCCTGTTTTACTTGTGAGCCAGTGATTCCAAAAGCTTATTTTTAGGTCTTTATCTACCAGACAAAAGCCTTCATCTAAGTTTTGAATTCCCTCTTGGATCAAATTTTCTAATTTTTGCTGCATCATTGAGTTTAAGAGTTATCGGCACAAAGCTTATCTAACATCTTTATAAAGTCTGTTAAGTGGTTATCAATATCAAAAAGCATAAATAAAAAGCCCTTGATTTCGCCAGTCTCATCGCTAAAATTAGTTTCGATAACAAAGGCAAGTTTGTCAGGGTGAACATCCATAAATTCTTGGGCAAAGTCGATGTCTTCGGAAAGCTCGGGAACTTGGTAGTTAAAATTAGATTCCACCATGTTGCTGACCGAACCCAGAAGGGCATTGATGAGCATGTTTCCAATTTCAGAAATGGCTTCTTTATCGGAATCACTAAAAGAATAGCTGTGTTCTTGGTCTAGGCTAGGGACTGTCCACTCTTCAGACCAATCGGCCTCTTGGTGAATGCTAAGCAAACGGGCAACTAAGGCTTTCCCCTCTTGGTTACTAAAAAATAAGGTTGCCTTTCCCGCTAAAACACCATCATAGGCGATACTCACGCCAATAGCCTGGTCGCCACAATTTTCACTTAACATAGCGATAAGGTCGTCCCGAACCAGTAGGTTGATGGTGGGAACGGTAATGTGTACTTTTTTATCAATCATCAAAGAAAGAACCTCTGCAGCTTGGCCCACAGCGATATTTACTACTTCTTTAAATGCGTCGTATTGATTTTCTGTAAGTTTCATAGAGTTAAGGCTTGGGGCTTAAGATTCTTCAGCTAAGAGGCTTTTCCACTTTTCAAAGGCAAGCTTAAGTTTTTCTTCCGTCGCTGGTTTATTGATAAAGTGAAAAATCCCCGTTTGCCTAGCCTCTTCTTGCATACTTTGCTGAACATTAGAGGTAACCATGAGGATATAAGACTTAGGGGCAAGAGACAAAATCTCTTTTGCGCAGTCAATGCCGTCCATTTCAGGCATCAATTGATCTAAAAAAATAAGGTCAAATCTTTTGCCAAGGGCGTGAAAATTAGAAAAAAGATCAACCCCTTCTTTTCCATTTTTAGCAAAGTGAAAACTGGCATCAGGGTAAAAAATCTTAATTTTACTGCGCAGCATATTCAGGGCTAGACCTGAATCATCGACCAACAAAAATTCCATCGTCTTCTTTTTTACTTAAGGAAAACCAGTTGTTTTGGCTTAAAGTTAAATAACAAATTCCGGCCCAAATTCAGGCTTATAAGGGAAAAGCTATTTTTTATGTCAAAATTACTATACTATGTTGCACCTTCATTAGGTCAAGGAATTATTGTTTTTACCCTTTTGTGGTCTGTTAAGGAAGGTATAATTTTTAGCCTAGGTTGCACTTTTTTATGGTCAAACCTTGGTTACTGGCCGAATGAGGTGCATCTCTAATGGACAAATTACAAAAAGAGCCACATAGTATAGTTGCCCAATAAGGAGTAGCGATGTTGATTAAAGGATATGCCCAAAAGCTGGCTCAATACATGACCAAGCTTTCTAAAAAATACCACAAAGATAGTTGGATAGCCCAGTTGGAATTTGAGCTTTGGCGGGAAATTACAGCAAAACCAGAATTTTTAAATGCCAGCGAGGTCAGGTCTTTAAAATCTATGGCCAGCTCTGCTGGCGGATGGATTAAAATGGACTATAAAACAAAAGAGCTAGAATTTATGAACACTGGCAGATGGCAGGAACATTTTAAGAAAAATAATCCCTTTTAAGTCCCCAAAAGGGGGGCTTTGATTTTAGCAGCGGTCGTAAACTTTCTGTTTCGCCGTGGCTTTCTGGTTTAAGTCGAGTTCTAACTTATTTCGAAAAGAATCTAGCTTTTGCTGGGCGAGCATTCGTTCCCTCTCTAAATTCAATCTATAAGACAGTGTACCTGGGTCCAAACCGATGCAAAGGCCTGCATCAAAGAACTTTAAAGACTCTGAGTGGAGCATTTTACCACTGGCATAGACTGCAGCAGATAAAACATCCAAAAAAAAGACCAAATGACTGGGGTTGGTGATGTTAATAGGCTCAATGGGGCTAATATCACTACCATCTAAAATTTTCTCTAATTCTGAGGCCATTGCTTCGGCTTCTCTATGAAAAATCTGTTTCATGATTTTTTCAAAAAATTCTTTTTCCGAAGTTTCATAAATGTGATCGGCAATGAGAATATGGGCAACGGAAACCAGTAGCCAGTGACGTTCTTCAGGTGAGATTTCTTTCAATTGGTGCATCATAATTCTAAAGGGATGGTCTGTGAAAAATTAACTTATAGCTATAGCTTAGGGCGATTTAGACTTATGATCAAGACAATGCAATTAAATGTGACCAATAGCATTTTTTCATTGGTACCCCTAAGCCTTACAGACTAAAGATTTTTTAGAAACTGTTCCTTTAGAAGTATCAAAATGAAAGCAGTTGGATATAAAAGCTCTCGAATCACAGCCTCTTTGGGTTTGATGGCTTTTAGAACTAAGAGCGTTCCTATTCCCTTGGGAAGACGCCGTAAGGGGTAACCTGCGGGCTTGCTAGAAAATGGATGCTAGCTGTAGGGGTTGCTCTTGGCGGGCTTTAAACAAAGAAAAAACAGATGGGCTGTTTAACGGATTGAAGGTATCTATATTTTTAGCTAGTATGCACTTACAAGAAATATACTAGGTACCATTCAAGCATAAGGTTAGAAGATGGCAACGGGAAATGAAGAGATCTTAGTAGTAGAAGACAACGTCCATTCCAACAGGCTAGTTTGTCTGATTTTATCAAGAGCAGGCTATAAACCCGTATCTACACTTTCTGCTGAAGAGGCTTGGGAAAACCTTGAAAAAAATAGTAATATTTGCGCCGTTGTTTTAGACCTCCAACTACCAGGCATGAACGGTTTAGATCTGCTTAAAAAAATTAGAAACACAGACATGGTATCCCACCTCCCCGTAATACTGGTTACCTCATTGGGCAAGCCCGAAGATATCGCAAAGGGCCATAAACTTGGTGCGAATCACTATATGATCAAACCGATCCATGGGGATGTGTTAATAGGCATGATCCATCAAAGCAGGCAGGATGCAACAAAAATTCGGGCTGCATACCTCGCTTCAGAAAAACTGAAAGATCGGTCGGAACTGCTAGAAAACTACCTTGTTACCCTTTCACAGATCAATGAAAGTAATCCCTTCTCCTTGCTTACTAATTTAAAGCAAATCATGTCTAATGCTTTAGGTATTATTGGCGAGCCTTCAGTACGTTTACTTGAGCAAAATGAGGATAAACTGGAAGGTATTACCCAAGTTGGTGAGGAATTTGAGATCTGTTACCCACCTTATCTAGCTTTACTAAATAACGATTCCACGATCGATCAGCGTACAAATTGTTTAGAGTTGTTAGCTCTGATGAGCAAGCACGTTGAAACTAGGTTTTTAAGGCAACAAAAAGAGAGCGCCGAGCGCAACTTGAAAAATGTAATTTCCTCCTCTGCTACAGGTTCTTTGCAGCTTTTAAAGGAAATGGATGAGACAGGTGACGCTATGAAAAAAGAACTGGTTATGCAAAAAATCAAAATCAACTTAATGGAAGTTTTGGTTGCCGCAGGCCATGACGAAATGCAAGAGGACTTAAATCGGTTGCGGGCAGGCGCAATGAGCGATGAAGAGCAAGCAACAAGTCAAGCTAGTATTGACGATCTTCTCAATAGCTTCGGTGCCTAGCAGCTAAAAGTCCTGCACACGCCAATATCCTACCTCAAACTAGCCAATCTGCCAAAAAAATAGTGGCTTGATGATAGCCACTTGCCTAGCAAAGCTGCGAGCTATAAAAATTAGATTCAACCTTCAGACGGTAACTTTAAAAAATAAAGTCTAAGGCCTTTACTTAAACAAATTGCTTTAAGTTAAAATTGCTGCAATATTCAGGGAAAAATTGAGGGTTCAACGGGGCAGGGGAAAGAGTTCACATTGATTTTTATTGGTTAGTCTGGTTTATGAAGTTTAATATTTATTTTTTTATCTCCATCGCTTGTTCCCTGTTAAACCCTTTTGCTGGTTTTGCAGAGTCTGCGACCCTCTTGCCTGACTCAGGAAAGCTTTCCTTGGCGCCCTATGCGCAATTTTGGCATGATCCATCAGAAAAAACAGAGTTTTTGGATGCTAAAGGGGCTAATTTTTCTCCCGTAGGTAATGTTCGCTATGTCAATTACGGGCTGAAGTTAGGCACCTACTGGTACAAGATTAACCTCAAGACCTCAGCTGGGATCTCTGGGAAATGGATTTTTAAAGGGGCTTTAGCTGGTATGCTAAACGAGCTCCATATTCTGGACTCCAATGGCAAGGAAATTAAGGTCACACCTTTAAAACGAAATTCGCCAAATTTTACTGTTCGTTTTGAGCCAGAGTCCAATTATCAGATCTATTTAAAAGCAAAGGACTGGGGTTGGCATGTTGCCATGCTCGAAATTTACAGCCCTGAAGCCTATTCTGGAGAGATAACCCAAGGATATGTTATTATGGCACTCTATCACGGCGCTGTGATGGTCATGACTATTTATAACTTATTTCTGTTTTGGTCGCTTCGAGATAAAACCTACTTGCTATATACCTTCTGCTTAGTTTCCTTTGGTCTGTTTCAATTTTTTGCTGTCGACTTTATGGGCTCTTGGCTTTTTGATAGTACCAGTACTTTTAGTTTGTTGTGTTATATCTCAAGTTTATTTGTGGGTCTTACCTTTACTGCTTTTACCCAGTCTATCTTGGAGACCAACGAAAGAATGCCCAGATGGAATCGGCTTTTACGTGGCCTAAATATCTACTATTGTCTGCTCATTGGTATTTCCCCAATTCTTTCTTTTTCCCTTTTATCGCTTGCGGCAATACTCCCAGGTATCGTTGGGCCAGGCGCACTTTTAACAGCAGGGTCAATTGCTTACCTGCAAAAACAAAAGGTGGCGAAGTTATACCTAGTGGCTTGGAGTTCCTATCTGATTAGCATCACACTCTTTACAGTCAATGTACTAGGTTTTGAAGTTTTTGATTTTATGCCCAGCCAGATCAGTACCATTATGAAGGGCTTTTCTCTTTTAGAAATCACCCTGTTAGCGCTGGCATTGGGTGAAAAGTACAACGCCTTTAGAAACGATTTGCTGGAAACCCAACGGAAATTTACCAAATCATTAGAGGTTACAGTTGCCAAGCGTACGGAAGAATTAAACGAGACCTTGGTAGAAGTAAAAAGGGCAAATCGCTTGATCACAGATAGTATTGTTTATGCCACTCGGATTCAAGAATCAATTTTACCCACCCAAACCGTGCTCAACAGCATCCTACCAAACTCTTTTGTAATTTGGGAGCCTTGCCACATTGTCGGTGGCGATTTTTATGTGGTAGATCAATTTGAAGAAGGCATTATGATTGGGGTTATTGATTGTACAGGCCACGGGGTTCCCGGCGCTTTTATGACCATGGTTACCTATTCAGCCTACCAAGATTTAACCTTTAATGAAGGTTGCAGGAGCCCTGCTGAGCTTTTAAATGGCTTAAATCAACGCATTAAAAAAATCTTAAAGCAAGACCAACTGGATGGGTTGGTTGACGACGGTTTTGATGGGGGCTTTTGCTTTATCAATACAAAAGAAAAAACAATTTCTTACGCAGGGGCAAAACATCAACTTTTTTGCAGTGATGGCCAGGAAATTGACGTTTTAAAAGGTGATAAAGCCAGTGTTGGTTACAAAAGAAAAAAGGAAGGATTTAGCTTTACTGAAAAAACCCTACCTATGGTCAAGGGACACCTTTACTACCTTTTAACCGATGGTTTTTTAGATCAACTAGGTGAACAATCTGGGTTTAGTTTTGGATCAAAACGCCTAAAGAAAGCAATTGATGAGGCCTATTCTTTACCCCTTGGTGAACAAAAGAGTCTCTTCCAAAGCCGTATGGCCGACCACCAAGGCAAGAGAGACCGTACCGATGATATTACTATGATAGCCTTTGCGGCAGATGAGTTCCTTTAATCTTAAGTCAATGTAGGATATTTGATTTTGCCTCGCCAATTGGAATCCACTCACCTTCGTTCTTTTTTAGTTTCTAGTTCATATATCTGAAATAATGTATTATTTTTCATCTTTCAAAATTTCAAAATAGTTTATCTACCTAGAGCGGCTACGATATAAGTCGATATTTTTCAGTAAATCAGAGGTAATAGAATTTATTATTTGTCTATAATATGATTTTCTGTTAAAGATCATCAGTAATGAATTATTTTAATTTTTAGACGAGCAACCCTATGACCTACGATCCCTTTATTGTTCCTCCCGCATTTATCACTCTGCCTGGCCCTTATCTGCAAAAGGATTCCCGAGTATTTTACTTTCCAGTAAAAGGAAAAAAAGAAAAGATTCAAGAAACAGTGGATCGATTTTTTAAATCCATCTTAAGTGACAGCAACATTAGCTATGAAGTCTTTACGGATTATCTGGGTTTAGGCCTGGCTTACGTGGATCAAGTAACCAGTTTAGACCCTGTTGGCTCTCAAATTGGCTATGTAAAGGAAACAGATTTTGGATTTTGGGTTCCCCTAATTAAAAAGATTGATGGCAAAGCCGATTCACTCATTTGGTGCATGCCCTATATTGTTGTCGATAGCCCTGCTGCTATGACGGTAGGTCGAGAGGTATTTGGCTTTAATAAAAATGCAGGGATTATGACCCCTCCCACTAAGCCTGTTACCCCAGAAGACTTTGGCCTTCAGGCCTTTAGTTTTGTTGAGTTTGGACCAGACAAGATGGGTCAATATGAAGATGTTTTCACTCTCAAAAAACAGCACAGTATCTTTTCTGGTTTTGAAGCCATCTCAGGTGATATTGATGCTTTTTTGGCATCGGTGAAAGGGATGGAAGAAATAGGAACGCCTTGGCAATTTATAGGAAGCCTCATCAATGATTTTTTGAGAGGCGTTGTGCCAATGGTTTTTTTAAAGCAATTTCGCTCTGCCAGCGACCCCCATGGGGCTTGTTACCAAGCAGTTGTAGAAACCAATATTAAAATCACCAAGTTTTCAGGGATCAAAGTACACCCTAATGTCTATACATTAAAATCTTTCACCAATGCAACCTACCCTTTAGTAGATAGCTTGGGCCTTGGCAGTTCTGAAATTGATGTTGACGGCTGTATGCAAATTGACATGGATTTTGAGGCTGAAATGGGCCGTGTGGTTCACCAACGACGCCCTAAAAAGGTTGCTGTTTTAGGTGGTGGTTTGGGCTCAATGGCCGCATTGATTGGTATCGTCAGCGCCCCAGATTGGAGTGGGCAATATGAATTTACCGTCTATGAAAAATCATGGCGTTTAGGCGGGAAGGGTGCCAGTGGAAGGGAACCTGTTGCCCCCACCCCAGAAGACACTTGGGGGAACGGAAGCCGTATTTTAGAGCATGGTTTGCATATCTGGTTGGGTTTTTACGACAATGCCTTTCACTATATTCAAGCTGCATTTGCCTCCATGGGCGAAGATTGGTCCAATTTCTATACCCCTTTAGATATGGTTGTCTTCCAAGAAGATATTGATGGTAAAAAAGACCCTTGGGCAATGAAGTTTCCTGATAACAAGTATATCCCTGGGACCGAAGGTGAGTTTTTAAGTCCTGTAGTTTACTTGAAAATGGCTTGGCAGTTTTTCAGGGAAAATTTTGACAAAGCTGGAGGGGTGAAAGAGTTACAAAAACTACACTCTGCTACCCTAGACGGCGGTGATAAATCTAACGCAGCCCACTTGAACTTTTTTGAGAAGATCGAAGAGAAAGTAAAAGAATCTGCCAAAGACAAGCTAGAAGATCTTATTGAAGGCATCTTTGAAGATATTGAAAAAGCCATTGAAGCAGAAGATTTTGAGGCTTTGGCTAAATCCATCGAGTTATTTCGAAGCTTGGCACCTTGGAACATTTTGGAAGCCATTTTTAATGAGATCATGCGCAAAGATGCTGGCTTACGGCACATTTTCATTATGCTGGATATCACCTTTACGGTTGTGTACGGTATGATTAAAGATGATATCTTGTTCAAAGGTTTTGACAGCGTGAACAACATTGAATTTACCGATTGGATGAAAAAATATGGCGCCAGCAAGTGGGCGACAGATACCCCATTGATCAAGTCCCTTTACGATCTAGTTTTTGGATACACTAACGGAGACGTAACCAAGCCAAATGTAGCCGCAGGCGTCGGTCTTTATAGCTGTATGAGAATGATCATGACCTACAAAGGTCATATGTTCTGGAAGATGAACATGGGCATGGGCGACACTATTTTCACACCTATGGAAAAGTACCTAGCTAGTAAAGGTGTTAAATTTAAGTATTTCCAACAAGTGGATGACCTTATCTTAAGTGAAGATAAAAATAAGATTGAGACCATTAAATTTACGCAAACTGCCAATTTAAAAGATCCTTCCAAGGAATATGATCCTTACGTCATGCTGCCTTACGATCAAGCAAAAGCCGACCTTTGGCCTTGTTGGCCAGAGCAGGTTCTTTGGGATCAAATTGAAGATTCCCAAGCGCAATACTACAAGGAACAATTGGCAGTAAACAAAGCAAGTTTAGAAAGCCCATGGTTGAAACTAGCTGACGACGTTAAGAAGTATGATCTGGTAAGGGGCATTGATTTTGATGAAGTCATTTGTGGAATTACCTTAAGGGCTCTAGCCCCTATCAGCACTCAAATCTCAGCTGCAAGACCCCAGTGGAAAGATATGTTGGAAAAGGTTCCCACAGTAATCACCAAGGCCTATCAGCTTTGGTTTAAAGATACAGCCTATGAGACAGGCTACCGCACTGGAGAGGCTAAGTGGGATCACTTGCAAGCCCTAAATGGTGGTTATTCAAGGCCTTGGGGCACTCAGGCAGACATGACTCACCTATTGGCTGCGGAAGATTGGAAGGTAGATGACCCTAAATACCTAATGTATTCTTGCTGCACCCAGATTCCACCTGAAACACCTGTGCCTCTTACAGATCATCATTATCCAATGAGAGCTTGGGAAGAGGTGAAGACAGAAGCGTTAGACTGGTTAAGTAAAAATGCTGGTTACTTGTGGCCAAACTGTGCGCCTGCAGACAACCCAAATGGGCTAGATATGGCAAAGTTGGACAGCACCTATTGGCGTTCAGGCATAAACTTTACCGAGCATTATGTTATGAGCCCTGTTGGCAGCATTGAGTACAGACTCCAAAGTGAAGATGTGAAACTTGATAATTTTTACATCACCGGTGATTGGACTCGTAACGTAATCAACGCTGGTTGCGTGGAATCTACTGTCATGAGTGGTCTTTTTTGCGCCCGTGCAGTGACTGGCTGGAATATTCCAATCTATAGCGTTGACCCGAGTAAAAAGGGAGTAACGGGAACCTAGTTCAGGTTTTTTCATAAACCTTTTCAAATGTCGGGAATTGCATTCCCGACTTTTTACAGGTTCAAGTGAAAGGTTTGGCAGCAAACCTCTTCAGCACAAACATCTTCGCCATAAACCTCTTAACTACCGCTTCTCTGGGGTTACTTCTTACCTCCCTCTTGCGCCCTATAATCTAAGGGTTTATTCTCAATCCTCAAGTAAAAATTTAAAATCCCCAGTGCGACCATTTAGTCATTAACTGCAATTGCTGCTTGACTAACAAAAAGAAAGACCAATAAAATTAAATATATATAAATTTATAGGAAATAGTTTATGTCACTTTTAAGTGAGCTTACTGTTGGAACAGAAGCTCAGGTTGTCGCATTAAAATCTGACCGCTATACTCAAGAACGCCTACGATCCATTGGTTTTGGACGTGGTAGGATCTTTACTCTTATCAAAGCTGATAAAAATGCTCCCCTTTTGATCCAGTTTTTTGGAACAGATTCAAGGGTTGGAATTAGCAAAGAACTCTCTGAGCATATTCAAGTGAAGGCTGTGATTGTAAATGAACACTAAATCTAGCATCAAATCCAAACCCTTGGTCGTTGGCCTACTGGGCAACCCAAATTGCGGAAAAACAACCCTCTTTAATAAATTGACTGGGGTTCACCAAACCGTAGGCAACTGGCCTGGTGTTACTGTAGAGCGCAAATCTGGCGACTTTTATATTGGGACACAAGAGGTTTCCGTAATCGATCTACCCGGTACTTACTCACTCAATCCAACCTCTTTAGACGAACAAGTAGCAAGGGATTACGCGATTACAGGTGAGGCGGATATCATCTTAAATATCATTGATGCTACCAATTTAGAACGCAGTCTTTACCTTACTTTACAGTTGATGGAGATGAAAATCCCCACAATTATCGTTCTGAATTTCATGGATCAACTAGAAAAGTTGGATATTCTGGTCGACAGGTTCCAGCTGGCAAAATCACTGGGTTTGCCTGTCGTGCCAATAGTCGCTTCGCAGAGCAGAGGCCTAGAAGCTTTATTTGAGATTTTAAAGGAAAGCCCCTCGAACCTAACCTCTTCCCCCGCTCACCAGTTTGGCGAAGAAATCAATGATTTGGTTTCTGTGGCTACGGCTATGTTAGACCAAAATCCGCCTGCTATTATTGAGTCCTTACGCCCTTGGTTGGCTCTTAAGGTTATTGAGGAAGACCCCATTGCAACCTCGCAAGTGGATGAAGGGATCCAAAACTGGGCAAAAGAAGCAGCTTTAAAATACCAAGATAAAAACGGAGTAGAGTTACACAGCCAGATTGCCGAATCCCGTATCGACTGGATCGGCGAGACGGTTACCCATGTCATTAAGCATCCTGAAGTTTCGCCCAAGGCGATGAGCAATCTGATAGACAAGGTTGTTCTAAATCGATTTTTAGGTGTGCCAATCTTTTTATTTGCCATGTATATGGTATTTATGATCTCTATCAATGTTAGCGCCCCTTTCATTGACTTTATTGATCATATTTCAGGGTACTTTTTAGTCGATCGTTTTGGTCTTTTAATTGATGAAACCATTGGCATTCATTTTTTTAAAACTCTCTTGGCCGATGGCCTTGGCGGCGGTGTTAAAACGGTTCTGACCTTCATTCCCCCCATTGGTTTGATGTTTTTGTGCCTCTCTGTGTTAGAGGACTCAGGTTATATGGCTCGGGCTAGTTTTGTGCTGGATCGGTCTATTCGTAAAATTGGGCTACCAGGAAGGGCTGTAGTGCCTATGATTGTCGGTTTTGGGTGCTCTGTGCCAGCTATAATGTCTTGCAGAATCCTACAAGAGCAAAGAGACAGACGCATCACCTTGGCCATGGTTCCTTTTATGTCTTGTGGGGCGAAGTTACCTGTTTACGCACTTTTTGCGGCAGCCTTTTTCCCTAGCCAAGGGCAGAATATTGTATTTGCTCTTTATTTAATCGGGATTGTTGCGGCGATTTTTACAGGGATGATTCTTAAAAAAGTACTTTTCGAAGGCAAACCAAGTCCGCTTTTAATCGAGCTGCCTGCTTACCACCTGCCTAGTTTACAATCCACCTTTGCCACGACATGGCAAAAGCTAAAACGCTTTATTTTAGAGGCGGGGAAGTTGATTGTGATTATTGTGGCTGTGTTAACCGTGATGAATTCTATAAATTTTAAAGGCGAGCCAGCTTCAAACGGTGATTCGGTTTTGGCTGAAATTTCAAAAGCAATTACTCCTATATTTTACTCTATTGGGATTAAGGATGAAAACTGGCCTGCCACAGTAGGCATTTTTACTGGTATATTCGCCAAAGAAGCCATTATTGGGACACTAAGCTCCATTTACTCACAAATGGCCTCAGAGCAGGCTGAAGAGCAAAATCCAGTGTTACCCACAGTTTCTGAAACCTTCGGGTCTGCCTTTAGTAGTTTACGGTTTGGTTTGACGAAAGTTGCTAACCAGTGGCTCGACCCCTTAGGCTTAAATATTGGTTTCATTCAAAACCAAGATGAAGCCCTAGAAGAATTAGAGATTAAAAAAAGCGCCTTTGGCCTAATGTCAAAAAGTTTTGATGGCCAGTCTGGCGCCTTTTCTTATCTTCTTTGGGTCTTACTTTATGCCCCTTGTGCAGCGGCAGTTGCAGCCTTACGGCGTGAAACCGACTTTAGGTGGACTCTGTTCACAGTGGTATATATGACAGGCCTAGCATGGGTGGTTTCCACCTTATTTTACCAACTATCTAATTTTTCCAGTCAGCCTATGGTTGCACTTAGCTGGTCGGCGGCAGCGATTTTTTCCCTTCTCGCTTTGATTTTTGGTTTAAAAAGCTATGGGCGGCAATTGTTAAAATTACCTGAAGAGTTTACTGTTGCCCCTTCTTGTAACCACTGCTCTAGTTCTTCCTGCCATTAAAAGATCTTGGGCTTGGGGTACTCTGTATTCTTAGAGCTTTTGATAACTTCTCTAGATTGGGAATGCCAGCAGGCAATCCTGCCTACTGACATTTGGCAAGTTCTCTCATACTTTTACGCAATTATCCCAATAGGTTTAACGGCGCAAACCCTGTTGGTACATTGGGTAAGATTCAGCAATCCATCAAATTTTGATTGCTTTTATTAATATAAAACTTTCCTATTGCGCTGTGAAACCACCATCTGCAGCATAATTCGCACCAGTAATAAAACTAGCATCATCACTACATAAAAAGGTGACCAAGGTGGCAATTTCTTCAGGTCTACCCATTCTGCCAATGGGGTGTAATGAGTCAAAGACTGCCGCAGCGTCATCAATTCCCATTTGCTCACCAATGCCATCAATCATGCGAGTCTTGATCGCACCGGGGCAAACAGAATTTACTCTGATGTTCATAGCAGCATATTCTAAAGCAGCATTTTTAGTAAGACCATTAACTCCGTGTTTACTTGCAACATAAGCAGGTAGCCCTTGAAACCCTATTAAGCCCGCTACGGATGCAGTGTTAACAATTGCGCCACCACCACCTGCTATCAAAAGGGGTATTTCATATTTCATGCTTAAAAATATTCCTCTTAAATTGATCGCAATAGTACGGTCGAAGTTTTCAACAGTACAGTCTGCAATTGGGCCTAATGTCCCTTCAATTCCAGCATTATTATGGGCGTAATCCAATCTTCCAAAGTGATCGACCGTTTTCTTGACCATCGCTTCAACTTCTTCGTGCTTTGTCACGTCTGTTTTAATAAATAATCCCTTACCACCGAGTTCTTCAATTATTTTGACAGTGGTATGTCCACCATCTACAATATCTGCAACTGCGACCATGGCACCTTTTTTTGCGAAGAGTAAGGCGACAGCCCTACCTATGCCATTTTCTCCACCAGCACCTGTCACTAGTGCAACTTTCCCTTCAAATATACCAGCCATTTGGACCTCCAATTTTAGATGAGGTAAAAAGGGGAGCCTGTATAATTTATACACACCCTCGACAGTTTTATAGTAGCATATATTGAAGTATTTACACATTCAAATCATGAAATATGTTTTTAGGCCATCATGTGATTTACCTACCCAATACCTTAAGTTTTTTCACTCTAAACACCTACAGTTGCCAAGATATTTTTTTACCATTGCCCAGATTAGCATTACACTTTCTATTTGAATTTCCTCTTGCTAAGCTACAGTTGCTAATGTCTTAGGACCCAATAAAAATATAACTCCAAACTGATTCGGCAAATGGACCCTCAAATTGCAGCCCAGATTTACCTGTTTTTTACATTTTTAGTGGTCTTGTTCCAAATGGCTATGGCTGCAGGCGCACCCTTGGGGCATCTCGCTATGGGTGGAAAATATCCAGGCCAGTTTCCCCCTAAGCTCCGCGTTGCTGCCATTGTACAGATGCTTTTGCTAATTGGCCTGGGCGGGATTATTGCTGTTCGAGCTGGAATCTGGGCAGACCCGTGGTTTGAACTCTCTCAAAATCTGATTTGGGTTGTGGTGGCGGTTAATGGATTATCTTTGATCGGGAATCTGGCAACACCGAGCAAATTTGAACGGATATTGTGGGCTCCCGTTACTGCAATCATGCTTTTTTGCGCCTCTTTTGTTGCCCTGAGTTAACTTTGCCGCCCACTTTCTAGGCCTGCTAGGGGCTTCACTTTAGGATTTAAAAGTGAATTGGGTTGAAGGGCGAAGAAATCTTACTAGATGGGTGAATTATAGCCGTTGCTAATGTATTTGATGCCCTAACTAGGCAAAGATCTTATAAAAAAGCTTGGACCATTGAAGATGCAAGTGACTGAGTCCAATCTGAGTCTGGTAAAGATTTTAAACCCAATGTGGTAGAAGCCTTTTTTAAATCTCTGCCAGAGTTTTTAAAAATCAGAGATAAGTATTCAGAGGTGCTGTAGGAGCGTGGCCCCTTAAAGGCCCAATTTAAAATTTTAGTAGGCGAGCGACCTTAAGGGAAGTTGGGAACTTCTGGGATAATGTGAGATTTTTTAAACTCATCAAGTGCAAGATTCTGCCGCCATAACCTAATAGTTCTAACCTCAGCAGAAACCTACTTCTTTTGATTGACAATTAAGCCTTGAATATCTATTTTGATAAATTACAGAGCGATTCCAAATTGCTCTCTTATGAGGCGACATAGCCAAGCGGTTAGGCAGAGGTCTGCAAAACCTTTTAGATCGGTTCGACTCCGATTGTCGCCTCCATTAAGATTCTTAATAAATTCAATACGTTAGATGCTTTAGAAAATGGCCAATTTTGGGCTGTTTTGGGGTCTATTTCTGCCTTCTCTTCTCTTGCAGTATCCCCTCTCTCACCTGATTTTACTCAAGCATTCCAAGCCAATACAAAGTGATGTAAAAGAGTTTACTCGGTAGCGCATTTGATGGACGTATTTAGAGCTTGTATCTTGCGGAAGTAGCCGCTTCTCTTGAACTTGAGCCTAATTATTTTACACAAAAAATTACGCTGTTTTAATTCTAGAGGGATCAGTAATTCTGTTGGAATTTTTCTCCCTATTGTTAAATAAAGACTTTCTCGTAGCTGTAAAAGTAGTAAATCAAAAAAATATTTTTTTCCTATTTGAACAAATATTTGAAAAGTAAGTAGTATGCCTTGAAATATATAAAAAAATCCGAATAATAGGATTTGGAATAAATCTATACATTTCTAAAGCATCCTTGTAAAACTGGAAAAAAATTAATGATTTTCTAATGAGCTTATAAATATGAAAAATTACATTGCACTGCTGTGTTTATGCCTACTGCTAGTTACCTCTAGCTGCAAAAAGGAAGAAGGCGAAGTGGCTACAACTGCTACAAGTAGCCTCAAAGCAATTTCGGCCTTTTCTTTTACTACCGCTAATAACACGGCTTTAAGCGCAGATATCACTGGAACAGTTGCAGACAGTGTAATTACAACTGACGCCCCCGCAGGCACAGATGTTACAGCCCTCATTGCAAACTTTACAACTGACGGAGCTAACGTGACCGTTGGCACCACCACTCAAATTAGCGGCACCACTGCCAATGATTTTACCAGTGGAGTAACCTATAGAGTTACTGCCATAGATGGGACGACGCATGATTATACAGTTAGTGTAACTGTTGCAGCAACCACAACTACCGCTTCTACCACCTCTTCTAGTAATGATTTTAGTACCTTTACTTTTGAAAGTGCCAATAACACAGCACTTTCTGCCGATGTAACAGGCACAATTTCTGGAACTAATATCACTGCTACCGTTCCTTACGGAACGACAGTTACTGCTTTAGTGCCCACCTTTACTCATACTGGTGATACGGTGGATATAAGCAACACAACACAAACGAGTGGCTCCACTGCTAATGATTTTTCTAGCTCGGTAACATACACGGTTAACGCAGAAGATGCCACGACCCAAGACTATACTGTGACTGTTTCAGTGACTCCACAGGTCAACGGCACTGCCAGTTCCGAATTGAGCCTGTCGGGAACAGTATCTATCTTAGCAGGTTCAGGGGCATCTGGTTATGTTGATGACACAGGTACAGCGGCCCAGTTTAGTGCTCCCTTCGAAATGGTTTATGTTGGTGGCAGCCTTTTTGTGGCCGACTACAGCAATAACAGGATTCGTGAAGTTGTAGTTTCTACAGGTGTTGTTACTACTTTGGCAGGGGATGGAACCGCTGCTTCTACTGATGGAACAGGTACAGGGGCACAATTTAAAAGTCCATTTGGCATCACCACCGATGGGACTAATCTTTATGTCGTTGATCGAGGGAGTTATAAAATCCGTCAAGTTGTCATTTCCACAGGGGTAGTAACTACCATTGCAGGAAACGGAACCAATGTCCATTTAGATGGGACAGGTACAGCGGCCCAATTTCTCTACCCACAGGGTATTGTTTACGATTCTGGCAATCTCTACGTGGTTGATCAAACACGAATTAGAAAAATGGTGCTTTCAACAGGTGTGGTTACAACCTTTGCAGGGGATGGAACCAACGCTAATTTAGACGGTAATGGCACCGCAGCCCAGTTTAAAAATGCAGTCGCCATCACAGCAACAGGTGATAACCTTTTTGTTTCTGAAAACTATGGTTATGCCTTGCGACAGATCGCGATTTCTACCCAAGAAGTTACTACCTTAGCTGGAACTGGTTCAACTGGTAATGTTGATAGTTCTGGTGGCACCCCAACATTTGGGGAGCCTTGCCAGCTGACAACCGATGGGACGAATGTTTATATGTCCGATTATGGCAACGCTTCTATTCGGAAAATTGTAATATCTTCTGGTTATGTAACTACCGTAACAAGTGCTGTTTCAAATATTTTTGGGATGGCTACAGACGGAACAAGTCTCTTTGTCACTGAATCGACTCTGCATAGAATCCAACAGATTGATTAAGCACTAAAAACCTGCATAGAATCCAACAGATTGATTAAGCACTAAAAACCTGCATAGAATCTATTAAGTTGGGGGGGGGTTAAGCACCCCTGTACAACCCTCCCCAGTTCCCAAGACAATCAATCATGGGAACCTATATCATCAAAAAACGACGATCATCATTTTACTACTTTCGTGTAGTAATCCCCTTAGACCTACGCCCAATCTTGGTCAAACGAACCATCATATTATCTTTGAGAACAGGGATTTTACATCAGGCCAAAAAACAGGCATCCTTTCTTTACGTTATAACTCAGCAAATATTTGAACAAATCCGAA
The DNA here is from genome assembly GCA_965602905.1 of uncultured bacterium. GTDB lineage: Bacteria > SAR324 > SAR324 > XYD2-FULL-50-16 > XYD2-FULL-50-16 > JASJGK01. Next base: position 102,998 of record CBFCZY010000006.1, read on the forward strand.
AGTTCCCAACCATGAAACAACTTGATTTAGATGGAATCAAAGAGATTTTAAGGGGACGATTGAATTTCTACCAACAAGATGCAAAGGAAGATATCCAAAGGGATAATTACCTGATTTCGGACCAAGAACGAGAGAGTCAGTCTGCCCAAGAGGAAGTAAAACTCAATGCAGCGGTAGAAGTGGCAAAGATGGGTAAACTCTTTGATAATATGACCCAAGACGTACTCAAACATCATGGCTACGAGATCAAAGAGGATTCAGCAGAATACAACTTGCTCAAAAAGAACCTATTTGAGTTAGAACGCAACATCAAAAACTACCGTCAAGACCTTTTAAGTGGTGATATTGAAGACGAGTGGAACTTGTTAGGATCACTAGATTCAAAAGAGGAAACTCAATCAATCCTTACTCCTCCTGCCCCAATTCCTGCAGAACCTCAAACTAAGACCCACCCAATCTCTACAATTATTAACAATTTCTTAAATGAAAAGAAACGTGCTGAATCTTTAACCGATAAGTCTTTGTCAGAATACACAGCCAATTTACACATGCTGGTTGAGGTCTTTGGTGATATTGCCATTCAGGATTTGAGTTTTGAAAAGGCTAGAGAGTTTAAAGAAGTCTTACTCAAACTCCCTAAAAACAGAAATAAACAGAGTCGGTACAAGGGTAAATCCATTGCTACGATCATCCGACTACCAAATATTGAAACCATGTCTAACACCTCTTTGCGAAGTCAATTGCTTTGGTTGGATCATTCATCCCTTCATGGGCAAAGGGCAAGACCAATAGAATTGTGATTGGCAGGGCTAAAATACCCCCGCCAATACTAGTTTTTAATCACAAGCCATGCACTCAAAGGAATGATGGCTGATGCAATTAAAGCCTTAACAAATTGCACTAATTGAGGCCTTTAAATGTACCAGTATGATTTGCGCTTCGTAACTCTCCTTTAGGGGAAAGAAGTAAGAAAAGCTTTGTCCCATTTGTTGGGTGTTTCACTTCAACTCTTAAAAATTTATGCTTCAAGGTTTGGATTTTCATCTTTTTTTTCTCAACATGTTTCCAGCTTACATCCAGTGTTTTGTTTTCAACGGGCACCTTTTTATTTACCAAAACACCTATTTGAGTTTGGGAAATATTTAAAATTCCCGTTGTTGTAAGTTTTCCTATTGGCGCATGGGAGCCATCTTCCCCATGGTGATGTCCACCACCAGCAAATGCTAGCATTGGAAAAAAGAGGCTAAGTACAAAAAATGTAGTGAGTAATTTGTGTTGTAATTTCATATTGTTCCTTTTTTTAATGTTGGTGTTGTTCGCCACTAATCATGGGCTGTGAATATTCGCTAGGGATTTCTTCAGTCTCTTGGGTTGCCCTATCGGCCTCATCCATTTTGATATGAGAGTGAATGTGGTTGTCTTCTGAGAAACCAAAATCATCAGGCTGGGTTGTATGTTGGTAACCATGAATTTGCATCATGAACAACATAAAGCCAACAAAGATCAAAGAAAGATTAGAGATAAAACTGAATTTTTTGAAACTAGGGCTTTGCCTCCACATAGAGATAGCAAGGATCATAATGCTCAAGGCAATCACTTGCCCCAATTCAACCCCAACATTAAAGGCAACAATACGGCCTAAAAGTTCCATGCGGTCAAATTCTAATGGCAATTGTTGTAACCTTGTGGAAAGACCAAAACCGTGAATCAAACCAAATAAAAACACCATAGTCACTAAACTTGGCATCTTGATATCTAGGTATTTTTTGAATCCATCTATATTCTCAAAACCTTTGTAGATCACTGTAAAGGCGATCACGGCATCAACCAAATAGGCATCTGCTTTGATTCCTAAAAAGGTTGCAAAGATCAAGGTAATACTATGGCCTAAAGTAAACGCTGAGATAAACTTAACAATATCTCTGAATTTATTTAAGAAGAAAATTACGCCAAAGAGAAATAAAAGATGATCGTAGCCCGTGAGCATATGCTCCAGACCCAAGCCTACATAGGCAGAATAGCCACCATCAATCATATTTTTGATTGCTTCGGGGGAGATACCATGCGCAAACAGGTCTCCCGAAAAAATTCCAAACATGGAACCTCCTAATAATTATTGAAAAAACTTAATGAAAGGACGTGTTTTTTCGCTAATTCAGCAGGACAACGGTTTTATGGATAGATAGATGATAATCTAACGAGATGGACGGGTCCGACTTCTCTTGAAAAAGAGAAAGGAATTGGAATTTACTTGGTAATAAAAAGAAAAATGTAGCGAGAGTTGCAAGAACTACAAAGACATTTGGCAAGGTAAAATGGCCTTCATGTTCATGCTCTTGAGGGTGGGAATGGTCTTTGTCCATTTCACCTTTTTCATGATGCAAATCTATGTGATGAGTCAATGCAAGGGGATTATGCACTTCACTGTGAAGGGAGTGGCCTGCCTCTAAGAAAGGAATCCAAGCAGCTAGCAGAAGCATAGAAATAACAAATCCAAGTAAAATATTTTTATTTGAAATGGTCAAAATCTAATTTTCCTTTGAAAGGAGGTTCCTAATTACTACTGGTAGTAAAATATTGGAACCCTTTTTAAAAGGCAAGATAAAAGAAAAGTATCAGTTTAGTGGTGCTAAATGACTTATTAATTTAGGCAATGATCAGTTCTTTAAAATTGCCAACCAACAACTCCCCTGTACAACCCTCCCAACTTCCCAAGACAATCAATCATGGGAACCTACATCATTAAAAAACTTGATCTTGAAGGAATTAAAAAAAATTAAGAGAACGGCAAAAGTTCTACCAACAGGATGCAAAGGAAGATCTTCAAAGAGATAACTATCTGGTTTAAGTTCAAGATCGAGAGAACCATTCTGCCCATTGTTTAGTGTAAGACCTCATGAGACAGATTTGGTCTTTTAGTTAAGAGGCACTGTGCGATAAATTAAAACATCCAAATTGGATTTTATCATGAAGAAAAAAGTAAATTCGAGAGCAATGGTGGTGCTTAAAAAAATTGACTCCTAAAATGAACATTTTTAGTTTTGTGTCTCCTCAAGATTGATTACCTTAGATCAGGGAAGTCAGTGCGTACCTCTAACCACCCTATTTCGGCCTGCATTTTTCGCTGCATAGAGGGCTTCGTCTAGCAAAGTCAATACTTGAGCCAAAGGCAAGTGCTGGTTATCTTGAACCTCATAAACACCTGCGGATATGGCCTGAGGCCCTGAAAAACCCAATTGATTTTTTCCCAGTTCAAACACACTAAGACGTATCCTTTCAGCCAATTGAAAGGTCTCTTCTAGATTGGTGTGAGGGCAGAGTACAAGAAACTCTTCTCCGCCGTACCTACAGGGTATATCTGTATCTCGTAATTGGGCAGCAATTGCATTGGATACAGCCTTAATAGTCTGATCTCCAATCAGGTGCCCATAATTATCATTCACTTGTTTGAAGTGATCCAGATCTAACATAATTAATGAAAAATGCTCATGGTATCTTTGCTGTAAATGAAACATCTCACTGAGGCGGTCCATTAGAAAATGACGATTATATAAACCTGTCAAACGATCTCTCATTGCTAGGTGTTCCAACTTGTCTGCAAAGCCTCCAAGGAGATAACCAAACAAAGCAAATGCAACTAAAGCTGTAATTTCAGCGTAGATATAGGAAAGGAAAATTGAATCTTGAGCATCATCAGCAAAGGTGCTTAACAAAATCCACTCGCCAAGTGGCCCCACAAAACTTAAGCAAATACCTAGCAAAGGCCACTTAAATCGCCTTAATCTTAAAATTTTCATCGTTTTTATCTCAATAGCTTGTGACTTCGTTCCAGAATATACTTGGAAATATCTATCTTGAAAACAGTACTTTGATGTAATCACAAAAAAGAGTTTAGTTCTGTACAAAGTTACTAATTTTACTTTTTATAAAAGGAGAATATACTTTGATTAAGAAAGATTTTATATACACTTTCAATTTTTTTTACATTGTCACAGCAGTCCTAGTTTGATAATTTTTGGATAGAATTAAATAAATGCCCAGGAAGCCAATATGAACCCTAATTCAAGTTTTTCCAGTAACTTCAGCAACAATAAACAAGACCTTGCTTGTATCAAAGATGCCGCTGATTTGCTGCTCCGCTTTAAAGGGGTTTTAGAGCAACTAGGAGAAAGAGAACTAGCGAAACTTTTGCCTTGGGACCTGGGTGCGGATTTACAAGGGGTAGCCCCCTACAAAAAAGCACAGTTCTACTCTGTTGTATTCCAGTTGATCAACATCGCTGAAGAAAATCACTACGCCAACCAAAGAAGGCTTTCAGAAACTAAAGGCCAAAATACCCCCGGTCTCTTTGAAGAGGTGCTACACCGTTTGAGGGGGCAAGGATTAAAAGGGGAAGCCTTAAAAAACTATCTGAAGACGATCCATGTTGAACCAGTTCTCACTGCTCACCCGACAGAAGCCAAACGAATCACCGTTCTTGAATTTCATAGAGGACTCTTTAAAGACTTAAAACAGTTGCAAAACACAGCCTTAAGTCTCGCTGAATCCCAAGAATTGGAGCAAAGGATCGCCTCTACTTTAGAACGCATCTGGAGGACAGGTGAGCTTTATACTGAGAAGCCGACCTTAAAAAAAGAGTTTTCCAATATCTTATTTTATCTTACTCGTATTTTCCCCGATTCCTTGACCATGCTAGACCAACGTCTTTTGTGGGCTTGGGGCCAGAGCGGTGAAGACCTTACAACTCTGAGTGACCCAGCAAACCTGCCTCGACTAAGCCTAGGCAATTGGGTCGGCGGAGACCGAGATGGGCACCCCCTAGTCACTGTTGATTTCACGCTTGATTGCCTGAAGGAAATGCGGTTGGCCGCAATGACTTTAATATACAATCAGATCAAAAAACTAACTTCCAAGCTCGGGATGACAGCCAATTTACAAAAGGCACCTTCAATGCTTTTGAAGGCGATTGATACCTATGCAGAGCAATTGGGTGAAGCGGGACGTTTAGCTGTTGAACGCAATCAGGGAGAGCCTTGGAGGCAGTACCTCAATCTGCTGCTCGTCAAACTTCCTGTTGAAAAGTCGAGAGGAACTTTACAGCTGGCGCAGGGCCCCTGCGACTATGTTAGTTCCGTAGAATTGCTAAACGATCTTCAGCTCTTGCGGAGAGCCTTAGAAGAAGTTAAGGCGGAACAGATCGCCTTCGCCGACTTAAGAAGACCCTACCGTTTAGTCAAAACCTTTGGCTTTCATTTGGCCTCTCTAGATATCCGCCAAAATTCCGACTTTCACGATCGAGCAATGAGCCAGATTTTGGTGGCCGCTGGAATTGAGGGTGGTGCAAATTATGAAAATTGGCCCGAGGAGCAACGACGTAGTTTTATCGAGCAAGAGCTTACTAGCATGCGTCCTTTTTTACACCCTCAGGCGAAAGCAGGACCTGAAGCTGACGAAATTCGTATGTTGTACGGAATGCTGGCCGACTGGGTTAATCAAAATGGCCTCAATGGACTGGGTGCATTTATTGTGTCTATGACCCGTGACCTATCAGACTTGCTCTGCCTCTTTTTGTTTGCCCGAGAAGCGGGCTTTATGGAAGATACTGAGCTTGGGCCAGCCTGCCCTTTGGCGATTGTCCCTCTACTTGAAACCATTGAAGACCTGGAACAGGGCCCAAGAATTCTAAAGGAGTACTTAGCCCACCCTATTGTAAAAGCCAGCCTAGAATTAATCCGACAAAAAAAAGGGCGTGAAGAACTCGTTCAGCAGGTAATGGTTGGCTATTCGGACTCAAACAAAGACGGTGGGATTCTGGCGAGCCAATGGGCTCTTTATCAGGCGCAGTCCTCAATGGCTCAAGTAGGTGACTCTGTTGGGGTTATGATTCGTTTCTTTCATGGTAGGGGAGGCTCCATTGGCCGTGGGGCAGGGCCTACAAAAAGCTTCTTAGAATCCCTGCCGCCTTCTAGCTTAAAAGGCAGCTTTCGTATGACTGAACAAGGTGAATCTATAAATCAAAAATATGCTTTTAGAACTACCGCCTCTTATAATTTAGAACTCTTAACAGCTGGAGTTATTGGGCAAAGCCAATCAAAGGGCTCGGCTGTTAAAATGAAAAGTGGCTTTGAATCTGTAATGGAAGAACTTGCCCAGACTTCGGCTAAAGTCTATGGACAACTGATCAACGACCCCAAATTCTTCACCTTTTTCAGGCAAGCCACTCCCATTGATCTTTTAGAGCATTCTCGAATTGGGTCTCGTCCAGCTCGTCGCTCTGGTAAAGCAGGTATTTCAGACCTGCGGGCCATTCCTTGGGTTTTCTCATGGAATCAGTCACGTTTTCTTTTACCATCCTGGTATGGGGTAGGTTCTGCCTTAAAGGCATTAAAAGAGGGGCCCCCTGACCGTTGGGAGCTTCTTTTAGAGCAGGTCCGATCGGGAGCCTTAGACTATTTATTACAAAATGTTCAACGCTCTATACTCTTAGTGGATACTGAAGTTATGAACTTGTATGCAGGTTTAGCGGAAGATTCTAAGTTGGCTCAAAAGCAAATGGAACGTATAGAACTAGAATTTAAAGATACTTCCAGCTTTTTAGCCCAACTGTTAGAACCCAAAACCTCTGGTTCTTTGAGGCGATTTGAGCTTTCTATCACCCTGCGAAGAGAAGGCTTACGACAGCTGCATAAACAGCAAATTGCTCTACTTAGGGCATGGCGAAAAAATCCAAAAGATCAGGACCTACTAGAAGAGGCCCTATTAACGGTGAATGCCATTGCCTCAGGAATTAAGAATACTGGGTAATTTAAGTTAGGCTTTACCTAATGCCAGCAGGCAAAAACCTGCTGTTTCCACTCCAGAATAGGGATGATCGTTCCCCTCCTGCTCTACCAATGATTTTATATAAAGAAATTGAGGCAATAGGCTTTGCCTTGGCCCGTGATTTTATAAATGACAATGATAGCCATCGCAAAATTTTTAAAACAATTAATGAATTAGCTGCGAAGGAGAATATTACTCCATATCACCTGAATTAACCAATTTGGCTTATGGGCAGTGGAGATTTCCATTTTTAAAAGGTCTTGTTAAATCAATAGGTACGTTGGGTTAGTTGATGTTTGGTCACGACGACCATTGTCGCCTCCACAGTCCTTCTGGTTTTTATATATAGAGTGGCTACCGCTATAGGTCGATTCCTATATCATGCAATTTCAATACAACCATATCCATGTTAAAGGGCTTCACTATGTAGCTATCGCAGCCAGCCTGGATGCTGGTTATAACTGAGTCCCGGTCGCTGACGCCGGTAACCATTAGCACCTTGGATTGTCCTATTTTATAGAGTTTCTCCAGTTCTCGGATCTCGACCAAGGCGTCTATTCCCTGAAGGTCGGGTAGGCCGATATCTAGTGCAATCAAGTCGAAGGGACGGCCCTTATTCAGCTCGACCTCGCACATGGAAATTGCACCGCGCCCCGTTTGGGCTTCTTGGCAACTACCGAAGGAGCTTAAAATCTTGAGCATTTTTTCGCGGCTTACTAGCTCGTCGTCCACCACAAGGATTTTCATTTCTCTACCTCTAATGTTTTTTGATCATCTTTCTGGGTTATACCATCAATAAATTCACTTCTTTGCAAGTCCAATATTGAAAATGCCTGCTTTGCAGCTTCTAGATCTGTGTCTTTGCAAGCCTCTTCTAGGTCAGCGGCAGCGGCGGAAAGAGGGCCTGCTAAGAGATTGGCTGCTCCGCCCTTGATGGCGTGGGCTTCGGCTTGAGCGCTCCCCAACTCCCCATGGTCTAAGCTTCTAGTGATCTTGACAAACTGTTTCTCTAGAGCCTTACAAAACCCTTGAACCACACGTTCAAGCAACTCTTCGTCGTTGTCGAATTCAGTTAACGCTTGAACACGGTCAAAGGCTTTTAAACTAATTTTTGGCGGCGAAGGTTGTGGCTGCTCTTCTTTGCCTACCAACCAATGATCAAGGGCTGCAAGCAGTTCACGGCGGCGCAGTGGCTTGGTCAGGTAATCGTTCATCCCCGCCTCCAAACAGATATCTCTATACCCTTTCATGGCATGAGCGGTCATGGCTAGAATAGTTGTGGGATCAAGTCCCAATTTTTCTTCGATTTGACGAATTTCCTTGGTGGCGGTGAATCCATCCATCAAGGGCATTTGCACATCCATCAGAATCAGATCGAAGATCTCGTTTTGGAAGGCTTCGACAGCATCGACACCGTTTACGGCTATGACCACCATATATCCAGCTTTTTCTAAGTGAGTTTGAGTAATCGTTCGGTTGGTAGCATAATCATCGACTAATAGGACCCGTCCCTCACGTTCTTTGGCCTCTGCCAGACTGTGTCTGGTCACCAAACTGGTTAGGCTAGGATGTGTGAATTCCGTCTGTTTAAAAAGTGTAATCAAAGCATTATTTAAGGTTTCAGCGCCTAATGGCTTGGATATGTAGCCGTTGATCCCTGTATCAACGCAGCGTTTTCCGTCACCTCGGACCCCAGAAGTGGTCAGTAACAGGATAGCATATGGTCAAGCTCGCATTGCGCGCGACAGATACTGGCGAATTGATACCCATCGCCATCAGGCAAGGTGGTTTCACAGATCAATAGATGAGGTGGTTTGTGCTCTTCGATCATCCTGTCTAAGGCTACTTGTGCCTCGGCGAGGTTTGTAGAAATAACTATTTCCATGCCCCATTGATTCAAATGTCTCTCTAGACTTCGTTGAACCATAATACGTCCAACTAAAGCCAGCACCCGCCTTCCACTCAACCCGAAGTCGGTAAAAGGGAGTGCTTCTTTATGGGGGATTTCAGAAAAGGGAATACGAAACCAAAATTTGCTTCCCTTGCCCAAATCGGATTCTAGTCCAATGGTTCCACCCATAAGTTCGACACAGTTTTTAGCGATTGCTGTGCCCAGTCCACTGCCTCCATATTTTCGGGTGGTCGAGCTATCCGCTTGAGAAAAGTCATCGAAAATATGCTCCAGTTTATCGGTTGCGATCCCGATCCCTGTGTCCTCAACTGAAAAGTTGATCCAAATTTTGCCCTCATCTTTCTCGGGTCGGTCAACTTTTAGAAAAATCTTACCTTGCTCGGTAAATTTGCAGGCGTTACCGAGCAGGTTACTTAAGATCTGGCGGAGCTTGGTTGGATCGCCAATCAGCTGGATCGGAAGGTCAGGCGCTAAACTAGTTTGCAGCTCCAAGTTGTTCTTCTTAGCTCTGAATCCAAAACTGCTAGACATATCCTCGATCATATTTCGCAGTGAGAAGGGAATTTCCTCGGTTTCGAATTTTCCAGCCTCAATTTTGGCTAGGTCCAAGACGTTATTGACCAGTTCAAATAAGCTATCGGCTTCTTTAGAGATAGTCTCTATCACTTCCCTAAGCTCGGGTTTTACCTCCATTTCTTGGGCGATTTCAGCCATCCCAATAATGCCATTTAGGGGTGTACGGATCTCATGAGACATATTGGCCAAAAAATCACTTTTGATCTGGTTAGCCATTTTGGCTTGTTCCCAAGCGGCCAACATCTCTTCAAGATACTGTTGGCGAGTATCCTCCAGTTTCCTTTGTTCTGTAATATCTCGCAGAAGCCCGACCGTGGCGACCTTGCCGTTAAACTGTGAAGTTCTCGTATTGACCTGAATTTGACGTAACCGCCCGTCCTTGGTTTGCAAACGAATTTCATAACGATTGGGATCGCTTTCACTGGGTTGCTGCTGATACCCTTTGGCAAGGATTTCCTGGTCTTCAGGAACAATCAAGTCTCGAAAAGCTTTCCCTATAAATTGCTCATGGTCACCGGGCAAGTCGTATCCAGCGATATGGAGCATCGCTGGGTTGGCCATAATGATGGTTTCGTCTTGGATCGCGATGACTCCTTCGCTGACATTCTCAAGTAAATTGCGGTAATTCTCTTCAGATGCTTTCAAGTCACGGGTTTTCTCCACCACTTTGGATTCTAAGAGTTCTTGGTATGCCTTGAGATCCTAGGCAGATTGGTCTTTTTCAAACAGTAAGTCTCGCACTTCCTCTCGTATCAAATCGATCGAAGCGAAGACCTCCTCAAACTCTTGATCTTGTTTTTGGGGAAGAGTGAGTAGCGAAGTGGTTTCATCAACATCCCAGTTGATAGTGCCTAAGCGTTGAAGCAGGGTTGTGACCAAGGGATTGTCTTCAGGTATCTGTCGGCCTTTTTGGCGATTCTCTTCGGCTCGTTGCAGGGCCTCGTCGAAGTCGCGGGCTACGTAAGCTGCGAAGGGAACCAGGGGACGTGCTAAATTGATCGCTGTGCGTAAAAAAGAGTCTACTCCAAAAAGCAAATAAAATTCAAAAGGGTAATCCTTGTTCCAGTCGAGCAGCTGTTGTTTGTATAGTTGTCGGGCCTTGGCGCTACTACCGGAAAGTTCCCTAACCCCGCCAATAATATAATAGGGTTTTCCCGCCAGCCCAGTCTCTTTGAAGATCTTGCGCTGTGCATTAAAGAGAGACTCGACCACATTGGCATCAAGGTAGCCCTTAGAATCGGCATAAAAGATATCTTCCCCCAATCGCTCATAGCGAACTTCAAAGTCTCTTCCGCTGAATTTCCAATGGTCTTTTGAGACACGATTCAGGAGTTCAATCCCCGAGTCTTGCAGGGCCAAAATATTGTCAGATGAAGCAAAAGCTGCCTCAGGTCTCGAAAAGCCGTAAGTCCTGTGGTGGTGTTTCCCTAATCCTCGTCCCCAGGCAAGTAAACTGCGATTGACGGGGCCGCAAGGGAAAACCAATACGCCGCGGGTCCGCCAAGGCCGACCAGCGTTTTTTCGCAGGTCCGTTGCTGTGAGGTCACTTTGGCTAAGATCCCAAAGCTCTTGGAAGGGCCCTTCGGCACGGTCTTCTAGGTGGGAGGCAATTTTCTCGATTACTTCGGTGATACCCATTCCAATCTGGGGAGTAATTTTCAGTTTTCTCTCTGGAAGAACTTGGAGAATCAACCCCTTAGGCTCATCTCCAAGATGGACAGGCTCGCTTCCAGCGAGGGATAGGCCTTCTTCACTGAAGACAATCCCTTTGGTTTTGAGCAATTCCAAGGCTTTTTCAATAGCCTGTTTGTAATCGGCAACTACCAGAATAGGAAAGGGGAAATTGAGCACGGACCTAGTGAGTTTAGCGGCCGTTTTCAAGCTCCAATTACTGCCGAACATAACCCATCCGATCAAACCTGGAACATCACGCAAAGCTTTTGCATAGTATTTGCGGGCCTCGATAGAGATGCCCGTCATCTTAGAATTATCGACCAACAGAACAAGGGGCTGGCCTTCTCCGATTTGTTCGGTCACGATTTTTTTGAGCAGTTCCAGCGAATCCACCAAATCCCCCAATTGAGCCCGACCTTGGGGAAGGGAGAGAAGAATCGCCGAGCCTAACAGGCTCATTTCGGTTTGGTAGGACTCCGAGCAGCCTAGCTTCTTCCATTCAGGAAATTGAAGGCTTTCCAGGCCCGAAACGGGGCAATGCGAAACATTAGGTGAATCTTCTTTGTTCATTGGTTCCTTGATGACGCTACAGTATAGGTGGTTTTTCCCTCTAAGAAAAGAGATATTGGAGTGACTGGCCTTAATGTTCCTTGTCAGGCATGATTTTGCCTCGTTTTACCTGGGTAACTGGATATCAAAATTTTATCCTTATTAGATAGTCGGCCCGATAATGTAAGTAATAGTGTTATGCTCTGGTATTTACTATCTTTCACAAAAGTGTGCGTCAGCCGAAAAGCTGTAACAACAAAATGAAACCCTTTGTTGTAGTTTGCGTCACAAAGATTGCAAAAGGGGTTTAATTATGCTCTGTTAACAGGAAAATATGAGTTAAAATCAACATTTAGGGCTTAAATTAAAGGTAAATGCCTATTACATAAACAAAGAGAAGCCGTTACTAAGTAGCTTTTCTAGCATCAAAGATCTGTTCATTTCTGAATCTAAATTAGGTAACAACATCGAGTTACCTTTATTTAGTGGGATGGAATCCCCTGATTAAAGACGATTGATCCATGTTTTAAGATACGACAAATTTGCTTAGCAACAAGGAACTGAGCCAAATGCGACTGCCCATGGCAGAATTTTTATAAATCCTTTGAAATAATAATTTAGGAGCGGCATTTGAAATTTCTATTAAATCTAACCATTGGTAAACAACTGGCGGTCAGTTTTTTTACTTTTGACCACAGTTATTTTGGTCATGGCAGTGGTCAATATTCAAAAAATCAACTCCATTAAAGCGACCAATGACCTGATTACAGATCTACGTGTCCCAACCGCCGAAGCAAGCAACCAGATTTTAGGCGGTATCAACCGTGCCTTGTCTGGCCTTAGAGGTTGGATGATTTTAGGAAAGGATAAATTTTAAAATAGAAAGGGCTGCCGCTTGGACCGAAGATATCCACGCACCCTTGGCAAAAATAGAAAAACTAGCTGCAAACTGGACGAACCCAGAAAATATAGCTCGTTTGGCCGAAATTAAAGCTTTGCTTGGAGACTTTGAAAGATACCAAAAAGAAATCGAAGACATTGCCCAAAAGCTGGATAACATACCAGCCCAAAAAATTCTATTTGATCAGGCTGCGCCTCAAGCCTCTATCATGGCAAACAGGATCACTCGGATCATTGACCTAGAAGCGAAACAAAAACCATCAGCAAAAAGAAGGAGACTTTTATTGATGATGGCCGATGTCAGGAGTAGCCTAGGTCTTTCCTTAGCTAACATTAGAGCTTTCATCCTCTCTGGAGAACCTAGATTCCAAAAAAACTTTGATAAGCTTTGGGCTAAAAACACTAGGCGTTTTAAAGATCTAAACTCAAATCGTAGTTTACTTACCACTGCTCAAAAACAAGCCTTTGATGATTTTAAAAAGGCCAGAGAAATTTTTGCACCCTTACCAGCTAAAATGCTTAGCAGTAGGGGCTCTGAACAATGGAATCTAGCCAATCATTGGTTGGGCTCAAAAGCGGCACCAACAGGTGCAAAGTTGAAAACCTTGCTGACGGCTATGACCAAAAATCAAAAGGTTCTAAGAGACAATGATATTGAGTTTTTCCGCCAAGAAATTAGGGCCTTGATTGCTATTGAGTGGACTCTTTTGGTTATTGCTATTTTGATTGCAAGTCTGTGCGGTGTCTACCTGTCTAAATCCATTACTAGTTTGTTGATTCACTTAATTCGTAACCTAAAAGAATCCTCTACCCAAGTTTCCGCAGCCTCTGGTGCCACCGAGCAAGCGGCATCTTTAGAGGAAACCTCAGCGACGATGGAGCAGGTAGCCTCTCAAGCCAAGGGGAATGCCGATCTGGCCTCTCAGGCTACAAACTCTATGAAAGAGTTAGTGGCTATGATTCGAGATTCGGCCCTAGACAGTCAGGAAGCTTCAAATATAACGGGGCAAACTCGTGATTCGGCAGAAAAGGGAGTGGAGTCCATGGGTGCAATTTTAACCAGTATGACTGGAATTCACCAAGCAAGTGCTAAGATTGCCGATATCATCCAACTCATAAATGAAATCACCCACCAAACTAAAATGCTTTCTACCAATGCTGCTATTGAGGCTGCCCGTGCAGGAGAACAGGGAAAGGGTTTTGCTGTAGTTGCCGATGAAGTTTCTAAACTCGCTGAAAACTCTAGATCAGCGGCCAAAGAGATTAGCGCCTTGGTAAAAGGGAGTGTTTCCCAAGCTCAGGTTGGTAACGAGTTGGCCTTAAAAGGTCAGGCTGTTTTAAATGAAATCTTTGAAAATAGTAAATCGGCAGCAGTTTTTGTTGAAAAAGTTGTGGCCTCCTCTTCTGCTCAAACCAGAAAAATTGAAGACATTGAAGAGAAAATTGAAGTTGTTGGGGCTGCCTCTAATGAGCAATCTGTCGGTTTAAATGAAATCAATCAGGCAATTGCACAAATGGATGAGGTAACCCAGTCTAATGCTGCAAGCTCTGAAGAAACCTCCGCCGCCGCAGAAGAGCTTTCTGCACAGGCTGAAATGCTAAAGGATCATATTACCGAAGTTGCTGTGCATGTTGGGGTAGACCTCACTTTAGGTGATAGGTCAAAGAAAGATCATGCAAGGACCATTTCTGAAACACCAATTTTTAAAATTACCCCAGAATCGCACCATGGTTCAAAGGATCAACATATGTCACCTTCCCAACAAATTCCTTTAAAGGAAGAATTTAACGACTTTTAAAAGCTAGGAATATTCTAGACCGTTTCATTTAAGTATATTTGAAAAGGTCTATACTCCCGTTCATATAAATTCCTAAGCTGACAGTGATTGCAATACTTAAAGTCTCCTACTGCCCAATAGGTAGTTCGGTACCCAGTCAAACCTTTTGGGACACATTGGCTTAGAAATTAAGAGAGACTTTGCTTTATGTCAGTAGGCATTTGACCCCATGATCTTGCCTAGTCCCTGGAGTAGGCCGTTCTCTGTGCCCCCCCTCTCCCAAGACTAGCTCATTACAAATGTGCCCAAGTAGCACATTCATCCTTTGCAGCCCTACCGACTTAGAAGCCTTTTTATTCAATTTTCCAAAGTATAGTTTTAATTCCTCTTTTAAAATAGTGAATTACAAACATGAATTAAAGTTCATCTTTAGAACATTGATTCTATATGAATATTTGAATATTCTTATTCTCGTTGATAGGGAAACTATCAAATCTACTTCTAATTTTAACAGAAATTATACCAAGGACACACTAGATGCAAAAACTTTTAACGGAATTCGCTATTAGGCGACCAAAATTGATCATGATCTTAGGATTATTGATTACGATTGGCTTTCTCCTGCCTTTTCCGAGCTTAAAAACGGATACTGATCCTATTAAAATGCTGCCTGCCAGCAACCCCGCAATTACGCTATATAAAGAAGTTAAACGTGATTTTGACATCAATGATCTAGTTGTAATCGGGATCAAAAGCAAAGATGGCAGTAGCCTTTTTACGCAAGATGCCTTGACTAAGGTCCACAATATCACAAAAGAAATTTTAGAAATTCGTGAGCCTGAAGTAACTGAAACGACCTTTTCAAAGATCTTTGAGAAAATGCAGTTTTTGAAGGAAAAATCAACTTCAACAACCAATGAAATCTTTATCCAAAGAGATGTAATCGCATTGAGCGTCATTGATGATATCATTAAGAATGAGGCAGGTGAGCTTGCCTTAGCCCCCTTGATGGCAAGTGTACCTACAACGGACGCGGCAGCCGCTGCAATCTTAGAAAAAGTAAATGGTAACCCCATATTTTCAGGGAAAATTGCAGCCTTAGACGGTAGTCTAGTGGGGATCTTTTTACCCCTTCAACCAGGGAAAAAAGACCGAGCTTACTACCTAGGTGAAGAAATGAAACGCATTGCGGAAAAACATCTTGGCGAAGGCGAGACTTACCACTTGGCAGGTTTACCCATTGCTGAAAACACATTTGGTAACGAGATGTTTATCCAGATGGGGGTTTATGCTCCTGCTGCGGGCCTAGTGATCTTTTTGCTTATGCTCTATTTTTTCCGTAGTGTGAAGCTGGTTGCAGCTCCAATGTTGCTCGGTATGATGGTTGTAATTTGGTCTATGGGTGCTTTGATTTACTCAGGTAACTCCATCCATATTATGTCCAGTATGATTCCTATCTTTTTACTGCCCATTGCTGTGCTGAACTCCATTCATATTTTAAGTCGCTTACATGATAATCTAGCGAACCATGAAAAAAGAGAAGATGCCATTCGTCACGTAATGAAGCAGTTATTTAACCCCATGCTTTACACAAGTATAACCACGATCGTCGGTTTTGTATCCTTGGCTACCACTGGTATCCCACCAGTAGTTGTCTTTGGTGTAACCGTTGGGTTTGGTGTTTTTTTAAGCTGGTTGCTTTCTATGATTTTTATCCCAGCCTATTTCAGTTTACTCTCTGAAAAAGCCTTGGAAAACTTCGGCAAATCAGATGAAGATAAAAAGACTTATATCATGGAAATGGTGCAGATGTTTAAAGGCATCGCTAACCAAGCGCCTCACGTTGTAATCATCGCAGCGATTGTTACTATAGGTATTTCCAGTTGGGGACTTACAAAAATTATCATCAACGATAATCCCGTTCGCTGGTTTAAACAAGACCACTTTTTACGTACCGCAGATACGGTAATGAACAACAAATTAGCTGGTACCTACCTCGCAAACCTTGTGTTTACTGCCCCTCAAATTGAGGAAGTTGAAGTAGCTGGTGGCGATGATTTTGATGAGTTTGGTGAGGCAGATGCTGCACCATTACCATCGATCAAAGATCCTGCAGTAATCGCTTACATGGAAAAAATTTCCCACTTCCTAGCTAAGGTACAAACAGATGATGGGCAGCACATTGTAGGTGGTGTCGTTTCATTGGTAGATATCTTAAGGAAAATTGGGCAAGTAGCCTATGACGATCCAAGTTTGCCTACTAGCCGTGACCAGATTGCACAGTACATGTTTTTATTTGAATCCGGTGATAGAAACCGTGGTAAAGATATGTGGAAATTCATCACCCCTGGAAATGGCGACAAAGGCCAAATGTGGGTTTTGTTTAAATCAGGTGATAACCAAACCACCATTCGTGTGATTGAGGAACTAGATAAGTTTATGATACAAAATCCACCTCCATTTTTCACCTTAGCAAACGGCGAAAAGTCGCAATTGCTAGTGCAATGGTCTGGCTTAACCTACATCAATAAGGTTTGGCAGGATGAAATGGTAGAAGGGATGATGTGGGCCTTGGCTGGTTCATTTGGAATCGTCTTTTTAATGATGGTTGCTCTGTTCCGCTCTATCGCTTGGGGATTTATTTCCATGCTACCTCTGACTCTAACCATCATGATGATCTACGGTGGAATTGGCTTTACTGGTAAGTTTTACGATATGCCTATCGCAGTTTTGAGTTCTTTAACTCTGGGCTTAAGTGTCGATTTTGCAATTCACTTTATTGAATCTGTGAAAGACCTCCATAAAAAGACAGGTGATGGACTTGAGACATTCTACGCTATTTTCCAAGGTACGGCGCAAGCGATCTGGAGAAATGTACTGGTTATTTCTATTGGCTTTACACCTTTATTCTTCTCAGGCCTTGTACCTTACATGACTGTGGGAACCTTCTTCTTTGCTATCATGCTTGTTAGTGGAGTGAGTACTTTAATTTTACTTCCAGCTATTGTGAAGATATTTCATTCCAAGCTACCAGGTTTACAACCTGCGGCTACACTTACAGGTGATTCAAAAAAAGTCGCTTAAACATCTAAAACAATTAATAAAATAGGGCTGGGAGAATAATCTTCCAGCCTTTACCAAAATCTAAAGGACACAATGAATAAAATTCTATTACTGCTTTTAGCCGCTATGACTTTACCTCTGTCAGCAGCTTACGCCCTAACAGGAAGTGAAATCGCAAAAAATGCCAGCTTGGCATCTTACTACGCTGGTGATGATGGTTCAGCGCAAATGCTAATGAAAGTTTACGGAAAAAATAGCAAAAAACCGATCAAAAAGATGTTTACCATGTTAAAGAAGGATGTAAAAGAAGGGGGAGAACAACTGTTCTTTACCTATTTTACACAACCATCCGATATCAAGCACACTACCTTTTTAGTAAAAAAGAATATCAATAGTGATGATTATAGACGCCTGTATATGCCAGCATCTGATAAGGTCTTAGCTATTTCTGGGTCAAGAAAACAAGATCCATTTATGGGCTCTGATTTCAGTTATGAAGATGTATCTGGTCGCCATTACAGCAAAGACAACCATAAGCTTTTATCTACAGAAACCTATAAGGGTAAAAAAACTCATATCTTGGTCTCTACTCCTAAGACCAAAGAAGATGCCATTGCCTCTATCAAGTCATGGATTGATGCTAAGACTTCTATCCCTCAAAAAGTTGAATTTTCCAATCACGAGGGACAAGTATTTAAGGTCTTTACCTCTGCTGGCGTAAAAACAATCGCTGGAATCCCAACAATCATGAAGCAAATTATGACTTCGCCTTTAGATGGAACCAGAACTGAGATCTTGGTTAATCCTAAAAAAGTTCGTTATAATATTGGTCTTCCTGAGAGTTTATTTTCAGAGAGAAGTCTAAGAAAACCACCAATGAAATATTTGAAGTAATTCAGCGCCCGCCTAGATAGGCGGGAAACCCTAGGTAAACATATGAACAATAAATTTTTTAAGTGGCTTGGTGCATTTTCTGTTTCCATGGTCTTTAGTTTTAGCGGGCAAGCCTTTGCACAAGATGACTTTGCAGATGATTTTGCTGACGCAGGTGACACTGAAGTTGCAGCCCCAAAAGGGTTAGAGCTTAGCGGTAATATAACCATTGAGCGAACAGGTAGACTGGATACCAATTCTGATTTTGAAGGAGACTGGTTGCTAAACCAAACCAGAATCCGCCTTCAGGCGAATCAATCTTCTGATTTAGGCTCTTTCAATTCAAAATTTGATTTTATAGAAGACGCCGTTTCAAAAGAAACCCGAGTTGAAGTTAGAGAAGCAAAAATAACTGTCACCCCTTTGGAGTGGATGGATCTGAGTTTAGGAAAACAGGTTAATACATGGGGTGTCGGTGACATGCTATTTATCAATGATCTTTTTCCCAAAAATTGGAATGCCATGTTCTTAGGGCAAGACATGGAATTTATGAAAAACCCTGCAACATCATACCGCATGTCGGTTTATCTCGGTATCTTTACTTGGGATATTGTATCCCATCCTGAGTTTGCACCAGATACAACCCCCAACGGCTGTACTCTTGCCGTTTATAACCCCAATAGTCTGCTTGATTCGACTCAGGCGACCATTACACAAAACTCTAGTGCCTGTGGTTCGGAGGCCGCCTCTGAAGTTAAGACTGGCGCTTATGGGAAAAATGAACTGGCCAATCGATTGAAGGCGGAACTGGGCGGATTTGAGTTGGCTCTCTATTCTTACAAAGGTTATTATAAAAACCCACAGGGAATGGTTTTGAGCAACAGTACACTTTCCTCCATTTACCCACGTTTAGAAGCTGCTGGGATCTCTTTAGAGGGCCAACTTGGGGTCGGTATATTCTCACTGGAGGCAGGTCAATATGACTCTTTGGATGATCCAAAAGGCAATGACCCTCTGATCACCAATGGAATGACAAAAAGCCTAGTTGGCTACCGAATGGACATAAGTAGTAATTTTAGTTTTGGCCTGCAAGCATACCAAGAGCAGATGAAAGACTATGATCAGTATGAATCGGGTATCTTAGGAATGTACCAACAAATGGGTTTAACAGAAGCCCAAGCGATGGAGCAAAACGCCTATAAATACCGAAAAGAAGAGGTGCATACTACGAACACTCTACGCATTACCTTCAAGGCGCAACAAGAGACCTTATGGATCAATCTCTTTGGTTATTCTAGACCACAGGACAAAGATTCTTTTATTAAGTTTGACCTGACCAAGAGAATGAATGATCAAATAAAATTTGTTACTGGTGCCAATATCTTCACAGGGGATGATAACTACCCCGACCGTGAGTTTGGCATGTTAAAGGACCAAGATAATGGCTTTATGAGATTGCAGTACAACTACTAAAAATCTGAACTAAAGTTTAAACTAAAACTGGCTAGGAAGGGTTTTACCCTTTCTAGCCAATGTTACAATATCTTTTTTGAAGGCCTTTTTTTGTTGGTGCAAAGCTAAAAAGTAATGATGAATTCAACACCAGGCTCGTCTAGGTTCACAGCTTTTAATGTGCCCCCAAATAGACGGATAATTTGATCGCCAACAGCAGGTTTAAGGCCTAAGTTCCCCGCAGGGGTTAATGGGCGCGCAATGGCTAAGGTTTTAAAAATTTCAGACATTTTTGCCTCAGGAATGGAGTAACCATAACTTGAAATAGAGATGATTTTCTTCCCGTCTTTAGCAAAAGCACGAAGCGAAACAGGCTTTTTTTTATCAGAAAACTGCATTGCGATTTCAATTATACTGGAAAGAGCTTTTTGAAAGTAACGTGCCGAGCCTGACACTTCAAAATTTCCCAAGTCTGCAATTTGAACCCGTAGATCTTCGGACGTAGTATCTAATTTTTGAATTTCATCCTGTAATTTGAATTTTCCTGACGATAGATTTCCCCCTTCCACTTTAATTTCCGTAAGGATGCAGGCCTCATCAACGACTTCCAGCAAGCGGGAGTAAGATTTTTCAAAAATTGCTTTTGCCTCTTGCTCTTGCAAGCTTAGCTTTCGATCCTTTGGAAACATCAATGAGCTAGGTGCGAGCAGACCATTCATAGGTGTTCGTAATTCATGGGTAATTAAAGATAGAAATTCATCTTTAGAATCGTCTAAAACGGAGAGTTGATTGTAGGAGTGTTTTAATTCTTCATCTTGATCTAGAACAATTTTTGTTAATACTTTATTGTAGGCTCTGATTTGGTTTAAGTAGATTTTTTCTTTATCTATTGCCATTTTCAAAGTCAGGTGGGTATGGATTCTAGCAAGGAGTTCTGTTGGTAAAAAAGGTTTTGTGATGTAGTCTACAGCGCCAAGATTAAAGCCCTTAACAATCGACTCTTCTTGGTCTGATGCCGTTAAAAAAATAATGGGAATGTCTTTAGTAGCAGCATTATTTTTTAGGTAATTACAGACAGCGAAGCCATCCATTTGCGGCATAATGATATCCAGTAAAATGACATCAGGTTGATAATTTTCAGCAATTTTAATTGCCTCCATACCGGTCGTTGCAACGGAAACCGCATACTTGTCGCCTATAAGCTCCAGTATAACTTCAATATTTACTTGTTGGTCATCTACAATTAAAACTTTTGCACGTTCTTTTAAATGTGACTGTTCATCTTGTTTTAACAATTTTGCCCCTCTATGCTAACTGAAAATGTTAATCGAGATCATCATATAAAATGGTGACTGCCTTTCTCTATTTTGGTCTTTTCAAGTTGGCAGAGTATCACATGTTTCTCTAATAAAGTGAAACCCTAATTCAGGGGGTTAACTTTGAGTTAGCACTTTTGTAAGACACCACTTTGGCCCATAAAGATTGGATTAATCTCAATTACTTCAAAAGGAAAATTTTTTTTATTGGAAAAAACTCGGAAAGTGAACAGCCATGGGGAAAAATGAAAATCAAAAAACTGCAGCCCTTTGGTCATGGTTCCGAATTCTTGACGTGAATCGTAAAAGCAATATATAGTTTAAAAAATAAATTTTAATGACTATGTAAAGGAATAGTAAAAAAAATGAAAAAGTATATTATTGTCGGTTTTGGTGCTATTTTCATTTTTTTATTCTGGAAAAATTATAGATCCATTCCTATCTCGAAAGCTTCTCTACCTCCACAGACAACCTTAAAGGTAGGCACTAATATTTGGGTCGGTTACGAACCACTATATTTAGCTAAAAAACTTGGATATTTAAAAAACACTTCTATCGAATTGGTCGAATTTTCCAACGCTACGCAAGTTTTACACGCCTATAAATCAGGCTTAATCCAAGTGGCTGCATTGACTTTAGATGAGGTCTTAATGCTCCAGACCCTAAAGAAAAAACCTCGTGTTATTTTGATTGTAGATTTTTCCAATGGCGCTGATAGCATCTTGGGTCAATCAAATTTTAAAAGCATGAAGGAGATCGCAAATAAACGCATTGGAGTTGAAAATACCGCTATGGGCGGTTTCTTTTTAAGTCGTGCCCTAGAGGCTTCAGGGCTTTCTCTTAAAAATCTAACCATTGTACCTCTCTCTGTTGGGGAACACGAAAAGGCCTTTGCTAGCGGCCAAGTTGATGCACTTGTGACCTTTGACCCTACTAAAAGTAATTTGATCAAAAAAGGGGCTGTTGAACTTTTTAATAGCTCGCAGATCCCAGGTGAAATTGTCGATACTCTGGTAACAAATGAACAGATTATTGAGACCAGGAGAAAAGACTTACAGCAGCTTTTATTGGGTTGGGAAAAGGCGGTCCAACTGATTGAGCAGAATCCAGAAAAAGCCATGGGTCTCATTTCTCAAAGACTCAAAGAAACCCCTGAACTGGTTAGCGAGTCCTATAGGGGAATCCACTTGTTGGGCATAGAGCAAAATTACAAATTGATGAATAATCAAGATTCAACGATTCATAAAACCCTAAAGACTCTGCCCGATTTTTTAATAAAGTCAAAATTACTCCTCGACACTGTTGATACCAGTCAAGTTTTAGCTCCCAGTATAGTTAACTCGCTAAAACAAAGCCAATAAGATGTTTTTATATTCTTTACGCTTTTCCATTCCAGGCTTTCTATTTATTTTTCTCCTCACCCTTGGGATTTGGAATTACTCTTTAGATAAAGCCCGTATCATCACGCAAACAGAAAAGGATGCCATTGAAAACCTTACTTTTTTTGCAGATAGCCAGTACCAGATTCTTTCAAAAGAAATCAATCGTGGTGAGTTAGATTTAGTACAAAGACAAGTGGCTGTAATTGGCGGAAAACCCAGCTTCCAAACGGTTTTATTAACAGATGAAAACTTAACCGTGACGAGCAGCAGCCAGATTGCTCTGATTGCCAAAAAAATTAGCCCAAGCAATTTGCAACTCACTACTGCTGGGTGGCAGCAATTGGTACAAGTATGGGCACAAATTAAGATCGATGATAAACCACAAATCTTTCTATCAGAAGAGGGTCGACTGGCTATGGCCTTAGTGCCCATTCGACAGCCAAGGCAAATGGGCGAAATTCGTAGTTTTCGAAAAGGGTTATTTTTAATCATTGAAGACCTCCAAGCCCAAAAGGATATGGCTCAACGATTTGCCCTTAATGAGGTCCTTAAATTTACAGGGATTTTGTTTATCTTGACCCTGCTTTTAGCAATTGCTTTCGACCGGCTTGTAACTCAAAGGTTAAAAACCATTATCCATCACCTCGGGGAAATTTCTGAAGGCAACTACAATGTACGAACAAAAATTACAGGCAAAGATGAAGTGGCCGCTCTTGCCCGATCTTTAGAGGATATGGCCCAACATATTGGCGCTGCAAACACTAAAATTAATGCCTTTAATTCACAGTTAGAAAGCAAGGTGGAGGAGCGTACTCGGACGTTAGGTGACACTCTAATCCAACTAGAAGACTCTAAACATGCGGCAGAAGTAGCAAATAAAGCAAAAAGCCAATTTTTAGCGAACATGAGCCATGAAATCCGCACCCCCATGAACGGGATACTGGGCATGGCTCGTCTTTGTTTACGAACCCAATTGACTAGCCAACAGCAAGACTATTTAAAAAAAATAAGCCTGTCGGGGAACAACCTCTTAAAAATCATCAATGAAATTCTTGATTTTTCCAAAATTGAATCCCAATCCATTGAAATTGAGGAAATTGATTTCAACACGGAAGTTCTATTTGATAACATCAGTAGTATGTTTTCTCAGGTAACATCAGAAAAAAAATTAGAACTTCACTTTGACTGCAATAGCGAAATGCCCCAGTACCTAAGGGGAGACCCTTACCGTATTGGTCAAGTCCTGACCAACTTAGTTGGAAATGCAGTTAAGTTTACTCATGAGGGGCAAATTCTTGTTGCCGCAAAAATTACAGAGCAGAAAGGAAATATTACCACCTTAGAAATGTCGGTTCAAGATTCAGGTGTTGGCATGACAGCAGAACAGGTAGAAAAACTTTTTAACCCCTTCACTCAAGCTGATGCCAGTACAACTCGTCAATTTGGCGGTACAGGGTTAGGCCTCACCATCAGCAAGAGACTCATTGAGCTTATGGGCGGCAAGATTAAGGTTGAAAGTGAACTTGGGCGAGGTAGCAATTTTACCTTCACGGTACAAATCAAACCGAGCGATGTGAACAACACTAAAACCGAGTGCCCTAAAAGCTGGACCCAGGCGCAAGTTTTGGTTGTCGATGACAATCAACCTTCAGCCAAGCTTTTAGAAAAAATACTGCGGCAATTTGGGTTTCAAGTCCAAACTGTTAATTCAGGTAGCGAAGCCTTAGAGCTACTGAATGAAAAAAGATTCAACCTAGCACTCATTGATTGGCAAATGCCCGGGATGACTGGCCTAGAGCTAGGTAAAAAAATTGTCATGCACTTTGAATCGGTCAATCGTCCGAAATTAATCATGGTCTCAGCTTTTGGGACTCTCGCTGTTAAAAAGGATGCTCTTGCAAGTGGGTTTTCCACCTTTATCAATAAACCCCTGCAATCCAGTGAACTCTTTGATGCTATTATTTCTGTGCTCAATAAGGAATCAATAGATAACATAATGCAAAAATCGGAAGACCCAGAAACTGGGGAGTATGAATTTGAAGGCTTAGCCCATGTTAAAAAGCTCAAGGGGGCCAAGATCTTAGTTGCGGAAGATAATAAAATTAACCAACAAATCATTCAAGAAATATTAGAAACAGCGGAACTGGAAATTGACATTGTAGAAAATGGGGAAGAGGCCTTAAAGGCTTTAAAGACCAGCAAATACGACGGCGTATTAATGGATGTGCAAATGCCCATTATGGACGGCCTTGAGGCAACCAGACAGATTCGAAAAGACCCAATGCTAAAAGATTTACCCATCATTGCTTTAACGGCGAATGCCATGCTTAAAGATCGAGAAGAATGCTTGCAAGCGGGAATGGATGGTCACGTACCTAAGCCCATTGATTCCAATTTTTTATTTTTAACCTTAAAACAGTGGATATCCCCCCCTAGGAAAGAGTTATATCAAGTTTTACCTGAAGACCTAAACCCAACCTTGGACAAAGACAAGGGTACCGCCTTAAATTTTGAAGCCCTTAAGCAATCGGGTATCTTTGATCTACGTTCGGGCCTAACACGAGTCAATGGCAATCAAAAACTCTTTAAAAAGCTGCTTTGTAACTTTGCCGAAGATTCAGCAAATTTAACCTCGGAGTGTCAGGGATTTGTGCAAGATAAAAACTACTCTGAACTGCGGGCAAGGGTACATAACATAAAAGGAATTTCAGGGAATTTAGGTATAAATTCACTCTGTGCAGCCGCAGCAGACATAGAAAATTCGATTTTAGAGTCTGAGTTTACAAAGATCCCAGAAAATTTAGAAGTCTTTTGTACTCTACTAGACGAATCCCTAAAGCTAATCCAAGAGGTTTGTCTAGATAACCCTGAACTTGAAGAAACAACTAAGATTGAGAAAATTACTGTCAGTAATGAAGAGTTGGTTTTAAAACTAAATTATTTGGAGCAACAACTCCAATTGCAAATTCCAAAACAATGCAAGGCTGCTATGGATGATCTTACTGGGCTATCATGGCCTAGGGAATTACAAGGGAGTTTAGATACTCTGGCAGACCTCATATCTAAATATCAATTTAAAAATGCCAGTGATGCAGTCAAGTCTTTGAGTGCCAAAATTACAGGAGGCGACAATGTTGGAACCTCTTAGTTTGAACTGCAACATCTTAATTGTAGATGACTCAGTAACAGTCATTGAACAATTACGAAGTATTCTAGAGGAATATTTCAAAATTTCTGTTGCCTTAGATGGGCAGACTGCCATCTCGATTGTCGAAAACTCTCAGCCTGACCTTATATTATTAGATATTGGGATGCCTGGAATGGACGGTTTTGAAGTCTGCGAAAAAGTTAAGAGCACACCTTCAATGCGAAATATTCCGATCATTTTTTTAACGGCAACTAAAACCTTTGCAGATGAAGAAAAGGGCTTTGCTTTAGGGGCAGCAGATTTTGTGAGTAAACCTTTTTCACTTAATATACTTCTTGCTAGAATCAATACTCATCTTAGGTTAAGTGACCAAAGGAAGCTTTTAGAGCACTATGTATCTACACAGAAAATCGAGGTTAACGACCTTAATATTGAAATTATAGAAACCCAAAAGGAATTGATTCACACAATGGGTTCTATCTGTGAAAGCCGCAGCAAAGAAACTGCAAATCATGTTAAAAGGGTTGCTGAGTACTCCAAATTACTGGGAACACACTACGGCTTAGACTCTTGTGATGTGGAGTTACTCCATGCCGCCTCACCTATGCATGACATTGGAAAGGTAGCAATTTCAGATGAAATTTTAAAAAAGCCAGGGAAGCTTTCTCAAGATGAGCGAAAAACCATGGAAACTCACACAGTTTTGGGTTTTGATATGTTATGTGGCTCAAATCGCAAGCTACTCCATTCAGCAAGGATTACGGCCCTAGAACATCATGAAAAATGGAATGGACAAGGATATCCCAAAAAATTAAAAGGGGAAGAAATTCATGCTTTTGGCCGTATCACTGCTGTGGCTGATGTCTTTGACGCCCTATCTCATGATCGCTGTTACAAGAAAGCTTGGGAAGATGAGAAGATCTTCGAGCTTTTAAGACAAGAACGAGGCGAGCACTTTGACCCTAGGTTAATTGATATTTTCTTTAACAATATCAATTCCTTTTTAACAATCCGTGAAAACTATAACGATTAAATGCAACAGACCGCAATGGGGGAAGCCCCTGTACAAAAAAGTAGAATCTTAATTGTTGAAGATGCCCAAACCAACATAGATATTTTATTAGAA
This sequence comes from uncultured bacterium, assembly GCA_965602905.1. Classification (GTDB taxonomy): domain Bacteria; phylum SAR324; class SAR324; order XYD2-FULL-50-16; family XYD2-FULL-50-16; genus JASJGK01. The sequence goes on from CBFCZY010000006.1 coordinate 129,569, forward strand.
CTTTTAGGTGAAATTTATGACGTTGCCGTTGCGCTAACAGGTGAGGATGCACTGAATATTAAGGATACCTTTAAACCCAATTTGATCTTATTAGATATAGAAATGCCTGGAATGGATGGTTTTGAAGTTTGCAAAAGATTAAAGGATAACAAGAAATCTTGCCATATTCCTGTTATTTTTTTAACGGCGAAATCCAGTCAAGAAACGGTCGTAGCTGGCTTAAATTTAGGGGCTGCCGACTTTGTAACAAAACCTTTTTTACCTGCGGAATTGCAGGCTAGGGTTCGGACTCAATTGGCATTGGGACATGCCTTAGAAAAGGAAAAATCCCTTTTAGCAGAGATTAAAGAGTATAATAATATATTGTCTCTCAGAGTTGAAGAGCGCGATAGAGAACTTAAATTAACCTATGGGCAGCTGGCTTTATTAGATAAAACCAAGGGTGAGTTTCTGTCTTTAATTTCTCATGAATTACGTACCCCTATGAATGGTATTTTAGCACCCATTATGACGTTATTACCTGATGACCGTGAACTCAACGAAGATGAACAATGGGCAAAGGAGATCTTCAACACTTCTTATGCTCGACTGCTCAATGTAGTTGATGAGGCTGCTCTGCTGACGGAAATCGAATTGAATGAACAACTACTCACTTCCAATAAATTTGGATTAAAAGATGTTATCGACTCCTTTACCGAACTCAATCCTGCTCTAAACTTTACAATTAAGCATTTGCAGGAAATGGAAGTCACGGGGACCCCTGAGTTATACTTGAAAGCTTTTTCTGCTCTTGTGGAGACAGCATTAAAATTTTCAGATGATGTTCGGCCCGTAGAAATTTGGGTAGGGCTACAGGCAGAGCAAAAAACCATTAGGATCACTTCATGGGGGTATCTGGTACCTGAAGACCTACTTCCTAATCTTTTTAAAATCTATTCCTTTGCCAGCCCCTTAACGCCTAAAGGTGATTTAGGATTAAAGCCCCCTATTGCAGATAAGATCATTCGGCTTTTTGGAGGCAGGATCGAAGCTAGAAACCATGCTGAAAATGGAACTGAGTTTACAGTCCTTTTAAAATAATAGCTTACAATAAGCGGTTTTAGGCCAGGTGTGCAATCAGACTGTGAAGAAGAGCCTCTTTAAAAAGTTCATCAAATTAGAATTCACCAAACTAAATTTACTTTTAGGTTTCAAACAGACTTGCGATTTTAGAAGTACATAAGGGCTTCTCTAAAATCAAATCAAGGCCACAAGATGTAATATCTTGCAGGTTACTATCATTAATACCTCCAGAAACTAAAACGATTTTAACCTTATTGAGATTCTTAGATTCCTCCAATTTTCTGATTTCAGTTATAACTTCACTGCCTTCCATATCCCCAAGGTAATAATCAACAAATATGATATCATAGAATTCCTTTTTAGAGACTGAGGTTGAATATACCTTTAAACCTTCTTTGCCATTTTCTGCTAAAACAACTTTTCCATAATCCTTTAGAAGTTTGACATTTAATTGCTGGCTCAGTGGTGAGTCTTCCATTACTAGAATTTTCATTTTTATCCCCAAACTTAATTTCGCCCCTCCACATTTACATCTTTTTAACTCTAATCATCTCCTTATTCAATATAGCCTTTTTACCATATACTTTCAATCAAACAAGAAACAAAGGTAGAGCCAATGGTCCCCGACCCAAGCAGTAATAAGGGAACCCAAAAAACTGAAGTCTTGATTAGAAAATATTTTTAAAGACTATTCAGCCTTTAATTCATGCTTTATTTTCCCTGTAGATTTTTAGCTGTGCCTCAATCACATTGATTAATGATTCTTGCTCCCAAGGCTTTTCTAAATACTGGTGAATTAAGTTAACTTGGTCAGAAAGGGCTTCGCCATTAAAATCAGGGCGACCGGTTAAGAGCATTCTTCGGCATTGGGGAAAGGATTCTTTTACCTTTTCTAGAATCTGAATCCCCTTAATATCAGGCATTAAAAAGTCACATATGACCAAGGTGAACTCTTGCTTGCCTGCGAGCTCCAAAGCTTCTGTAGAGTTAGATACATATCTAAAATTATAGGGTAAATGCATAAAGGTTCTTTTTAAGGACCTGAGTATAAATACTTCATCATCAATACAAAGAATATTTATAGGCGCTGGTTTCGTCTGAGTAGCGGCCATTTTATGCTCCAAGTTTTTTAGTCGGGTGCTTTTGCTTTAGGGGTAATGTTACACTAAAGGAGGTGCCTATGCCAAGGGTACTATTCACTGTGATCTCACCTTCATGGTCTTTAACTATATTATAAGAAACAGAAAGACCTAGGCCTGTGCCTTTCCCAACTTCCTTGGTGGTAAAAAAGGGCTCAAATAGCTTGGGGATTGAAGTAGGTGCAATGCCTACCCCAGTATCTTGGATCTCTATATGGACCTTTCCGTTTTTGAACTGGGTTCTGATCGTTATCGTTCCTTTGTCTTTTATGGCTTGGGCCGCATTAATGACTAAATTAAGGAAAACTTGGTTGATTTGTTGGGGGTAACATTCCACTAAGGGTAAGTCTCCATAGTCTTCAATAATTTCACAACGGTATTTTAACTCGTTCCAGGCAATTTTTAAGGTTTGTTTTAAGGCCTTGTTAATGTCAATATGACCCAATTTTTTCATGTCAGAATGGCTAAAATCCCGTAAGTTTTTCACGATGGATTTCACCCGCCCAATGCCCTCGTTTACTTCGGCCAAAAGATCGGGGTAGTCCTCTAAAAGGAGGTCTATTTTTTTCTCTTTTTTGATTTTTTTCAATCGAGTCATCGCCTCGAACAATGGACCTTCACTGGGAAGCAGACCTTCTAGCTCAGAGTAACTTTGCAAGGTCTGAGAAAGATCTTTCATATAAAGCTCTAAGGTTTGCAAATTAGACGAGATATAGCCTATGGGATTGTTGATTTCATGGGCTACACCTCCAGCCAAGGTGCCTAAAGATTCCATCTTTTGTGATTGGATTAAATTGGCTTGGGCTTTGCGTTTTTCTGTGGTTTCTATGCCAATAAAGGTTAGGGTTTCAATCTTAAATTGATCGTTAAACTGTGGGGAAATAGTAAAGTCGAAATAGCGAAAGCTTGCTTCTTCCGTATCCACAGACCACTCACCTCGCCAAGGCTCATGGGCTTCAATTGAGTTGAAAATACTAATGAGTAAAGGGTCATCATAGGTGCAGGTTTTCTCCAGCAGGCAAGTCTCTTCAAAAAGAAGAGAAGGAAAGACCTTTGGGAAATCTTTAAAGGCGGGATTACAAAAAAGCAGATCCCCTTCAAGGTTGGTAATGAAAATAATATCTTCTATTTGATCAATGGCATTGGTTAGGCGAAGGGTTTCTGACTCTGACTCTTTTCTAAGAGTGATATCCCTCATGATTCCACTAAAATAAACCTCTCCTCTCATTTCCCATTGGCTCAAAGAAAGCTCTATGGGGATTTCCCTATTGTCTTTGGTTAATCCAACCAGCTCCAATGGTTTGCCAGTCAGCTTACTTTTGCCGCCTTTAACCACCCTACTAACACCCTTAGAATGGCCTTCCTTAAACTTTTCAGGCATAATGCGGGCTAAGGGCTGGCTAACCATTTCAGCGGCTGAATAGCCAAAAATTTGGGTAGCGCCATCGTTCCAAAAGATTACATCACTCTTTTTATCAATGGTTACGATGGCATCTTGACTGGATGTTATCAGTGTCCTTAATTGCTCTTCTGAGTAAGCCAGATCTTCTTTTATTTTCCGTTGCTCTGTAATATCACTGATGATAGAGATAAAAAAATCAGGCTCTCCATTGGCTTTTTTAAGCAGGGAAACGGTCAAGCTAATCCAGACAATATTTCCATTTTTATGGAAATAGCGTTTCTCCATGGTATAGTGCTGTCTTTCTCCAGCCAACATCTGCCTAACAAATTCTAGGTCTTTATCCAAATCATCAGGGTGGGTGATTTCTTGGAAGGTTTTTAGGCCCATCTCTTCTTTACTATATCCAATGATCTCGCCCCAACGTGGGTTTGTCTCTAAAAACCTTCCATCTGTAGCCACCATAGCAATTCCAATAGGAGCCAAATCAAAGGTTGCGCTATATTGCATAGTCGCTTGTTGCTGCATCTCATTTGATAGATCTAGAGCTTTTTTTACTTTCTCTCGCTCTGTAATATCTAACCCACTACTAAAGATGCCAATGACCTCGCCTTTATCGTCTTTTACCGCAGAATTATGCCACTCAATCAGTCGCAATTTACCTGATTTTGTTTTAATCTCATTTTCAAAATATTCTACAGGTTCAACTTCACCTGTCATCAATTGCTGATAGACCTGTTTTACTTGGGCAATATCTTCCGTGACCAAAAAGTGATCAAACCAATTTTTACCTAAAATTTCTTCCTCAGAGTAGCCTAAAAGGTCGCATCCCTTTTTATTAATTAAGGTTACTCGTTCAGAAGCATCTAATGCGAACATTAAAACGCTGGCAACATCAAGGTAAGATTGGGCCTGTTGTTCCTTTTGATGTAGCTCTTTTTCTGCCTCTATGCGGTCACGCAAGTCACGACCGACAGAAAGCAGATATAAGCCATCACCTGTTTCATTGGGGATTAAAGTAGATCTGTACTCAGTAGGAATTTTATCCCCAGATTTGGTAATCAGACCCATTTCAATCCGAGCAATTTCATCCTTTTGGAGATTGAGATTCACTTGCGTTGCCTTTAGAATATCAGCAGGCTCGTACCAATCATCAGGGGCTTTTTTCAAAGCTATTTCTTCATCAGAGTATCCAGTGATCCTATTTACCGCCGAATTCCAACGGACGGCCCTTCCACTACTTGGGTCCAACATAAAAATAGTGTCATCAACCCCTTCAAGAATGCTTTCAGTAAAACGTTTTTCTAAAATCAGTTGTTCTAATGATCTTTGTTGTTCTGTAATATCGTGGATAATGGAGTAAAGCAGGTGGCGGCCGTTTAGAACAATCGGGCCTGAATAAACTGCGACATCTCTCAGTTCCCCGTTGGCTAATTTATGAACAAAATTGCAGCTTTTTGTCTTTTCCGACTCTGCTGGCTGCATCTGAGAGAAAACTTTCTCAGGCTCCAACTGGTTTATCTCCTGAATATTCATGGAAGTGAGTTCTTCTTTAGAGTAGCCATAAAACTTAGAAGCTGCGCCATTTGCATTTTGAATTTTACCGTCTTCAGGGTCGATCACTAACTTTACCGCCGTATTGGTTTCAAAAAATTGATGGTAGAGATCTTTTAAGTCTTCTGCTTGCTTTTGTGACTGCCGGGCTTGCTCTGTGGCCTCGAGTAAACTTTCTTGGTATTGAATTTGGTCAGACACATCATTCATAATCCAAACGGAGCCTCGGGTTAAATTTTTCGGGTCAATGGCCTTTCCTGTCAGATTCCCCCAGAATGAACTTCCGTTTCTCCGCTTCAATCTTAAGGTTTCAGAGAATACCTCACCTGATATAAGTTTGGGGTAGGCTTCTTTGCCAACCCGATCGAAGTCTCCTTTTATTGCATAGAGGGGTTCCGTATCCATCAATTTTAATTCTTTTTCACTATAACCAAAGATTTTTGAAAGCTTTTCGTTAAATTTGTAAAACTTTCGGTCTCTTATAAAAGCAATGCCTATGGTGGCATTGTCAAAAATCAATTGTTGGTGCATTAGAGCATCTTCAAGCATGGCGCTTTTTTCTCTGATGTCCCCCATCATCTCTTCTAAGGTCAGATTTGCATCTTGGAGTTCCTTAGTACGGATATTTACTTCAAAATTAAGTTGTTCTTGGGAGATTTCTATCTTGTCTATCATTTGGTTGATGGTATCGCCTAAATAGGCAAGTTCATCCTTGCCTTTGACATCGGCTCTAGCGGTCAAATCTCCATCTTTAACTTTACCTGCCGCGACAGATAGATTCACCAAGGGGGTCATAATCGAATTTGTAATGATTCTGGCGAACAAACCTGAAAATAAAATCCCGATCAAACCTATTAAAATGGAATAGTTTGTCGCATTGGCTATGGGTTGCATAACTTCAGCAACATCTTTTTTAACCACCATCCCCCAATGGTTTTCTGAGTTGACTCTGAGATGCCTAAAGGCTGCAATAACTTTTTCGCCTCTATAATCTAAGCTCTGAATGATTCCTTCACCCCCTTGGGCCGCGAGAGTTGCTGGTTCTGCTGTGATTTTAAACTTTAGGATCTCTGGGATTGAGCCATCTGGCAGAGGGTACTTTAAGCCATTAAGAATTTCACTTTTGGAATTTACCAAGAGGGTTTCCCCTGTTGTACCTAGCCCCAAATTAGTGTGTAAAAGGGGTGATAAAAAGGATTCTGGCTCAACTATAATGAACACCCAATAGGGCAGTTCGGCATTGTTTATTTCAATAGGCCGTCCTATTAAAATTTTAAAATGGCTCTTTTGCTTTGGATCTTCAATAAAGGTAAATATATTGTGAGCCCCTTGGCTAAAGTAGCGATCTAGATAAGTTAACGTCCTATTCTCCTGGGTAGGCTCGGTAGAAAATAAAACTTTATTAGCTGTTTTCGAGTAGATAAAGACTTCCAAAAATTCAAAATGGCTCGCCTGGATTTTTTTTAATGAAGCTCCTATCAAGTGATCGAAAGAATCTGGGTTTTTAGGCTTGTTCAATTTTTGATTTTCAAGGAGCTGAACTTGTTTCTCAATAAAATCACCGAGGATTGGGTTTGTGGAGTAAGATAGTAAGTCTGACTTTTTTTCCCTTACCCATTCATTTAATTGTGCCTTTTTGAGGTCGGCAACATCATTTAAGCTAATTAGTGCATGATCAAACATGCGATCTCGATAGCCTTTAATATCTAAGAATGGAATTCCAAAATTAATGGCTATAATTCCAAATGCTACAATGAACATAAATAGACTTGAAAAAGAACTCCAAATTCTAAAGCGCATACTATGGAGCAAGTGGAATTCTACTTTTTGATCCCTATTTAAATTTGGAGAAGAACTCATTTTGCTTCTCCTCTAATGGAATAGGAATCAGCATTGGGCCTTTTCTTTAGGGTAGGTAATTGAGGAATATAATCAACCTTAAAGGACTTTTTGGTTTCCTCCCAAGTTGAACCCTCTTCCAGCAATTTATGCTTTAATAAAAGTGAAAACTCTTTTTGGAGGTGGCTCGGCTCTTCTATCAAGAACTGAGAGAGTCTACCATCATTAGGGTCGGTAAAGAGGTCTTGGTCGCTAAGTTTTGCTACTTGCTTTGCTTTTAAATAGAATTGGGGTGCACCTTCTACTTTCTGCGCATCAGCAATGGCCCATCTAGATGCTTGCAACAAGTTTTTATAATCACCATCTACCCAGCGAATGGCCCTGACCATGGATAAAATAAGTTCTTCCGTAAAGGCTGGGTTGAGGTCAACAAATTCTTGGGAAAGGTAAAAATAACCTGTGCTCAGATGACGGTAGACAGAAAATGTTGATTTTTGTTGAACTTGAATGTGAGAAAGGATCGGCTCCCATGCGGAAAATCCAGAAATTTTATCTTCTAGATAGTGGCTTTTTATTTCAGACAGTTTAAGAGGTACTAGCTGCACCTGAGACTGACTTAAGCCAGCAGAATCAACTGCTAGCAGCGCAGTGTAGTGAGCGTTAGATCCAAATACTACACCGATCTTTTTGTTTTTTATCCCCTTTAAAAACATAGGTTTATTCATGACCAAAGAGGTAAAACCCTGTTGCAGCATAATGGGAACGAAAATTTTGGATTGGGAGGCTGCACGTAAAAGAGGCATATCACCAACACCACCACCGACGATTCTAGACTTATAAAATGCCTGGTTCACCTCTTCCCCACTTTGATAGGGAACCCACTGGAGTTTGATATTGGATTTACTTAGGGCTTTCGCAAATACAAGATCTCGCTTTACAACAGAGATGATTAGGTTTGCAGGAAGGTAAAAGGGTTGCTCTCCGAGCAGGATGGTTGGGCTGGAGCCTGACGTTACAGGAGTGTTGGCCACAAAAAAGAAAAATAAGAATAGGGTAATTTTCGATTTTAGGTACACTCTTAACTCCCTTTAAGAACTTATTCTAGGCTAGGGTCTTTTTAAGTGTCTTATTATAACTTATTCAGGGCATTTGTAGAGTGTTTTTTTAGTTTTTGTCCCTATTTATTTAAATGTCTGTTTTTATTAGAAATCAATTCAAGTTTAAACCCAATACAACTTGCACATGCCCTCGAGTAGGAACAAATAAACCTTCTTACTTATTATCCAACTAGGAAATAAAAGGGCCCTGAGCAGGTTGTCTCAACCCTAAAATCTGGCGTTTCTAACTTTATTATTAAGCCATTTGACCCCATTGATCTCTCTTCAAAAATAGAACGCCTGACTTTTGAGTAAGCTTTTTTTAGCCCCGTAAACTCAAAACAGCTAAAGACCTCATTTGCTTTGGCAACCCTCACCTTAAAAGTCCTGTAAGGTTTTGCTGTCTAGTTTTATCCCTGCCCAGCTTCGTGACACAAAAAACTATGCCTTACTATCTATTGCGGAGGTTCTCCATATTAGAACCTAGGGCGAAATTGACGGTAGTAATTTGAGTAAGTGGGTGTAAATAACTGGAGTAAATTGAGCAGAGCACTCAGAAGAAGTATGGGGGAACCTAAATCGCCCCACAGGTATTTTTGCGGGGCAAACTATCAAAAAAGACCAGTACCTTCTGAGGTGCAACCTCTAGGTACAAGTACTTCTTAAATTATTGAGCAACTTTGGCAACACCAATTTGGCTCAAGAAACCGTAACTATCGATTATTTTCCAACGATCAACTACTTGACCATCTTTGAGGCGGTAAATGGCATAAGCGTTCCAAGTCAACTCTTTACCTGTGCCAACAGCACCTAAGACAGTACCTACATGCTTAGCTTTTACTGTCATACGAACGGAGACTTTATCCTCTTCGGCCACCATATCTTCGATTTTAACTTGTATCCCTGGAAAGAGATTTCTGTGGGAATTGGTCAACATTCCAATGAATCCAGCTTTGTTTCCTGGAACACCTGGTAGAGGATTGTGATCCACAAAGTCTTCATGCAGGACTTCTTTTAAATGTCCAAGATTTGACTGGTTCAATTCAGTCACCCACTTTTGAATTACTTCTTTATTATCAGTAGTGGAATTTTGACATCCAGAAAGGAGCAAAAAAATTGAGAGGGCGGCAACAGCGAGCTTAAGTTTATTCATAAAAATCTCATGTTTGTGTGTACGGAAAATATGCTTATTCAGATATTAGTGCATAGGTAAGCATATAACAAGTAAAGGATTGTTTTTTTGAAGAAATCAACTTCACGAACATGTAAAAAGAATTACAAAATCTAGTAAACTTTTAAAGAAAGTCAAAATAAAAAGGGTCAAAAAACAACTGTTTTGGCGAGCCTGTGAGTAAATGGTCTTTTGTACAAGTTCCCTAGTCACACCTATACTATCAATCCTAGGAGAGTCAAAAAGCTATTACTTTATTAAAATAAACCGTGAGATTTCTTAATAGGCTCCCTAAAAGATTGTAAATATTTCTTTTAAAAGAGCCGTAAATATGCATAAAATCCTATAAGGATCGAAAATCACTTAAAAGATCTTTATGTTTGATGGGCTGACAGCCTGCAACCCTTCACTACTGTATATTCTGAGATGACCATCAAGTTATTTTCTGCTCTCTAATTGAAGTATTGGTGTTTTGATGAAGTATCTATTCTATTTCTCAATGTTAAGTATATTCTTGTTTCCATCCTTTGGGGAAGCTGCGCCTATTGATATATCAAACAGCTTCACTCCTGTCACAAAACACATTGAATATTGGGTTGAAGAAAATGGCCCTGTCGATTTTGATCAGGCAAAAAAACAGGCTTTTGTTCCCGTAGAATTAGGAAAGAAGGTAGACTCTTTGAGCTTTGGCTTTGGGTCTAAACCCGTATGGGTGACGCTTTCGGTTCAAGCTGGCAAAGACGGGGTTTGGGTCTTAGATCAATCCCATTGGCATATTCATCAGATGGATCTTTACCTAGTCAAGAAAGAGCAAACTCAACATTTTAATACAGGGAGTTTACGCCCATTTTCCAAACGCCTCCACCCCAGTCTAGGGCTTTCCATACCTTTAGATTTTAAGGCTGGAATCCCTCAAACCCTATATGTTCGATTTGAAACCTGGCAAATGCTAGAAATCAATTTAAACTTTTGGGATGATCATAGTTTTCATTACGAAGAACAACGCTTGGTAGGTTTGTTTAGCTGGATTCTCGGGGTCTTAGGGATTCTTTTGCTTATCGCTTTGTATATGTCTTTTGTTTTAAAGGAGAAAGTCTACTATCTCTATGCCGCTTATGTGATGGCAATGGCAGGGGTGATTGCGGCAAACAATGGGACTGGAGCTTTATTTTTATGGCCCGATTTCCCCCTATTCGGGGCCATTTCTACACCCTTTTTTGCCTTATTTAGTTTTTACTGGATGGTTTCTTTTTTTATCGCCTTCTTAGATTTAAAACAGATGCATCCTTTGTCATTCTATCTATTGAGGGGGATGCAAGTTGCTGTTATCTTGGTGGGGCTTTTTTCCCTTGTCATAGGCTATGGCAAAACCATGGCATTATTGATTTTGATCAGTCTTTCCGGGCAAGTTTACCTCATCGCAGTTACCATCTATGGAACCAGAAAAGGCAACCGTAGGGCAAAATTACTCCTTTATTCTTGGCTCCCTATGGTTGTGGGGTTAGTTTTTCATGCAGGTCGTTTGATTTTTCCATGGTTATATCAATTGCCCACATTCATCCTCTTTCAAATTGCTACAGTCTTCCAGGCCATCATTTTTGCCTTTACCTTAGCCAGTCAAATTTTAGAGTTAAAACAAGATCTGGTTCGTCAGTCTGAAGAGCATATTGGCCATTTAGATGCAAAGGTCCAAGCTCGAACCTCTGAGTTATTTTCAGCAAACAAAAGCTTAAATAAGTTGATTCAAGATAAAAATAATCTTCTTGGTATTGTAGCTCATGACTTAAAAAACCCAGTAGGAAACATTTTAAACCTCCAAGAATTAATCGGCCTGAAACTGAAAGAGGGCGATGAAAAAGAAGCTTTGGAATTGAATTCTTTAATTCAAATTTCAGCCTCTAATATGATGGGTTTGATCAATGAAATTTTGGATTTTTCGGTTTTGGAGATGGTACAAGAGGAAGATAATCAACAACAGGTTGATTTTTTACAGTTAGTTCTCGCAGAAGTTGAGAGTTTTGATCCAATGACAAAAAAGAAAAATTTGGTTGTGGATACAACAGGGTTATCAAAGACCTTAAACCAGATGGTACCAAATTTGACCATGAAACACATTGTCGGAAACCTAATTAGCAATGCTATCAAATACTCCCCACTAGGTGGAGCAATCTCTTTGGGTTTGGACCCATCGGGTCAATCATTTTGGGTTCAAGACCAAGGGGCAGGTATTCCCTTAGAGGAACAAAAAAATCTATTTAAAAAATATAGCCGAACCAGTGTTACCCCAACAGCGGGAGAATCTGCTACAGGATTAGGTCTTTTTATTGCCAAGCAATTGTCTGATTCCATTCATTGCACTCTTGGGGTAAAATCAGAAGTGGGGAAGGGTTCCAAGTTTTGGCTCAAATTTCCAAGTGAGGACGAGCAACCATTAAAATCCACTTAAGCCTTATCCAAAAGGTGCCAATCAAAACACCCACGTTAACTAAAATGACAGATGGAGTTATTCCAAAATTTGCATATTTTCCTACCATAGATTAAAATTGAAATAACTCTGACTTCTTAAGTAACAATTTTGTCTGGAAACTCCATTTGTTAAAAATGAATCCAATCCTTTTGTTTACCAGAAAATTTGAACCTTTAAAATTGATTACCCTGGGTTTTCTGGCTTTATTTTTAGTTGTTTCCTGCAAGAAAGATGGTGGTAACCTAACAACTAGCTCGACAGGTTTGGCGACGGTTACAACAGATACTACAGCCGACACCCCAGCCACCACAGCTAGCCAAACCGCATACTACATAGATGCATCCGCTGGAAACGATTCCAATAGCGGCACAGAATCTTCCCCTATAAAGAGCCTATCTGGGGCCGAAGGCCTAGATTTTTCGACCATTAAAACCATCTATCTCAAAAGAGGTGAAACTTGGAGAGAGTCTTTTACCTTTCCCACCTCAGGCATAAGCTTGTCGGCATATGGAACAGGTGCGTTCCCCCTACTGGATGGGAGAAGAGAAATTTCAACTTGGCAGAATTTAGGCTCAGACCTCTACTCCTCTCAAGTTACCCTAGGGAGTTCCGAAGGCCTTGGTAATTTATCAATGGATGGTAGCCTTTTGGCCGCAGTCGCATGGAGTACCGATGTCAGTACTACCTTGGGTGGGGCCGCAAATAGTAGCTTCACTTATAATTATGCAACCAGCACTCTATATGTTAAAATTAGTGATTCCCCAGCCAATCATAGTTTCTATGCGAGCTCAATATTAACGGCGATTACAGCAAAAGGTCTTTCAAAAGTAAAGGTAGAGAACGTTAATATTATTGGTTTTAGTCTCCATGGGGTCAATTTTTCTAATTGCAGCTCTTGTTCGGTGAAAAGCTCTACTATTTCAAATATTGGCGGAGCTGTTATTGCGGCAGGTTACCTCTATGCAGGTAACGGAATTGAGTTTGGGGATTCTTCTAGTGGCGGTATTGTAGATGGGGTAACCGTCTCAAATATTTTTGATTCTTGCCTTTCACCCCAGACCTATACTGCAAACCAAACAGCCTCGGCCTTTGAGTTTAAAAATTCCACTTTAAGCTATTGTGGGTTTGCAGGCATTGAAATTTCTGTTCTTTCAAACGGTGGGACTACAGGCAGCCAAATCTCTAATGTCGCCATATCCAATATTAACATTTCAAGCACTGGAAATGGTTGGAGTGGTAGACGCTACGGCACCGAGGGCCACGGGGTCCGCATCGGCGCCGACACGGGTGCAGGGACAATTTCAGGGGTAACCCTCTCTGGGGTAAACATAAACGGTGCTGTCGGTGACGGGGTAAAAGTCTTTGGTGAATCTGGGGTGATTACCATTGAAAAAAGTAAAATTTACAGCGGTAGTTTGCTTGGGGTCAATGTGGCAGATGCATCTGCTACTGGCTTAAAACTGGTAATGCAAACGAGCCAAGTTTACAGCAATAGTGGCTATGGCCTCTCGCTAAATGTGCCAAACGGCTTAGGCTTGCAACTTTACCAAAATAGCTTTTATGAAAATGGAGTTATTTCCGTCGCAATTATGGGGCAAGCAGGGGAGGCTTTGATTAAAAATAATCTTTTTGATGGGGCCTCGGCAATTACACACCTCTATACAACCTCGGCTTTAATAGGGGCTAGCCTTGATTACAATTGCTATAAAGAAGGTACCAACATGTTTGGGTATAACGCTTCAGCCTATTCAACTATAGCGGCGTTTAGAACAGGAGAAAGCCTAGAGGCTAACGGCGTTGCCGCAGCTGCTTTGAATTTGACGAGTGCCTCTACTGGTGATTTATCACTGGCTACAGGCTCCCCTTGCAGGTCTGTAGGTGATTCCGGTGTTGGGGTATCAACGGACTACCAATCCACTAGTTACAGGTCTCCCCCTTCAATGGGTGCCTTAGAATACTAGCTTGACCTGTTCTGATCTGCCCCCAATAGAACCTTTAAAAATCACTAAATTCGTCTCGAAAGGGAATTGCTTGGCTGGGAGAAATTTGATTAGAGCTAGCTTTGGTAGGGCTGGATAAGGCAACAAGGTCCCTGCTTTGAGCCAGTGTAACACCTGAATTTGCGATCCTTCCAGCAGAAGAGGCTTCAATTCCGAAGTGATATCCAATCCTTAAAACCAGCTCCTTGAGCTGTGTCGCTTGCGCATTGAGCTCCTCTGATGCAGAGGCAGATTCTTCTGAATTACCTGCATTGATTTGAGTCACCTTGTCCATTTCAACTAAGGCAATGTTGACCTCTCCAATACCAGATGCTTGTTCCATGGATGCCGTAGAAATTCCATGGATTACATCGTGAACTGTGGTCATCTTAGCTGATTGAGAAGAGCTTAAAACCGAGATTTTACCTATCAAGCCCACCATGTTAGATGCGTTACCCAAAATTCCCTGAAGGGCTTTATCTCCCTCTTCTACGAAGTCACCACCGAGCTTGCTCTTTTGTACACTTTCTTTAATGAGTTTGGAAATTTCCTTTGCTGAGCTTTTTGAGTTTTCTGCCAATTTAGAAACCTCATCAGCAACAACGGCAAAACCTTTTCCCTGTTCGCCAGCTCGGGCGGCCTCAATGGCAGCATTGGTTGCCAGCATTTTTGTTTGGTGGGTGATCTCGTTAATTACCTCAATGATGTCGGCAATTTTATCGCTGCTACCTTGGATTTCCTTCATAGCCGAAGAAATCTGCTTCATAGACTTAGCCCCTTTTGCCGCAGCATCTTGGGATTCTTGCGCTAATTTTTCGGTTTCAAGGGTCTTTTCTTCCGATTCTTTCACCAAAAGAGTCATTTCCTCTACTACCTGGCCCGCTTGGCCTGCTTGATCTGCATTTCCTTGGGCTTGGGCAGAAATTTGTTCCATGGCGCTGGAAGTTTCTTCCAAACTGGCAGCTTGTTCCGTGGCCCCAGAAGAAACCTGTTGTGCACCAGAGGAAATTTCAGCAGAGGCTGAGGCAAGCTGATCTGAGGAAGAAGATAATTCCATGATGAAGCGCCCCATGGACTGGTTGATCCCCCGTACGATAAACAGAATCATTGCAAGAATAGCCAATCCCAAAAAGAGGGAGAAAACCGCCACTTCGGTGATCATGGTTGTTTGCCTTTCTTTAATCGCCAAGTCTGTCATCCCGATCATACCTTTGAGGCTCGACTCTGTGCCATGCACAGCCTTGCGCATCTCGCCCATAAGGCCACTTTTTGGATCTATGCCCTTTTCTTCAATCCCTGAGGCGAAGGCGATGAATTTAAGGTTATACTCTTGAAGCAACTCTTTAAGCTTTTTACTTTCTTCAATCTTACTGGCATCGACCATCTGCACTAAGCTGCCCATATCCTTGTCGAAGCTAGCTAGGTATTTCATGTTAGAGCGCAGCATAAAATCCTTTTCTCTTCGGCGGAGCATCAATACTCCTGCTAAAAGATCATCCCTCTTCTTTTCCTTAATCAGAGCTTCAACCCCATGAACCGCCTTCCGCAAATCACCATATAAGCCCGATTTTTCGTCTAGGCCAATACGCTTTTGCACCGTCACCAATGAATCGAATTTTGCTTTATAATCGTTAATCTTCTCATTGAATTCAATCAAAAGGCTTTGCTCTAGGCCCAAGGCTTGGGTCTGACTAGCTAAGGTCTTTTGTAAAATTTGCAAATCCTTAATGTTACTATTAAAACTTGCCTCATATTTCAAGTTGGTACGGCTCAGAAAATCCTTCTCATTTCGTCGTAACTCCAGCACCTCAGTTTTAATCTGATTTAAGGTAATCATGGTACCATTTAGGAGTTGGTACTGGGTAAAGACGTAAGATACAACTCCCAGCAAAAGGAAGATGGCTGCCGTCATAAGGATGGCTAAGCTGTATAGTTTTTTCTTTACTGTAAGGGATCGGCTCATTTTTTTTACTTTAAAGTGTAAGGCTAGGAAAATTTGAATTTGTCTGATTTTAGAAAAATACAGGTTAAATAGGGAACTGGAACATAAGCGGACCCCAAAAGGTAATAGGCATGTCTGTTAGATATTGGCCAGTCAGTTTTCTCTCATATATTTTCAATTTGTGGGGCACAAGGGCCCACATACAAGGATGAATATATAATATATTGCATAGCCATCTGGGCAATTCAACTTCAAAGTTGAAAAAAATTCTATAGTAATGAAAGGCTTCTTTCTCCCCTATGCTCTTACAACAGATAGAGATACCACCACACTCAAATCCCCTACCTTCAGAGACATTCAAGGGGAAAAGCTATTTAAAAAAAGAACAGCTAGCCCCAGATTGTTTTGCCTGTGGCTTTTGTCTTGACGCTTGCCCTAGCGGCGTCGGCCCCTTTAACTTTGGCAAAAGGGACAAACCGGCGGTAGACTTTTTCAAAAAACCATCAAAAGGAAGGCCTAATCCCAGTATTAAAGGTCGATTGACTTCTTTCATTCGACCCATTTTCTTTTGCTAAAGCTACAATTTTTAACATTTGACAAATAATCATTACGAAAAATAGCTATTCTATATCGATATATACGTATATTGTAGTTTGAACTTCTAGATTCCATAAATATAAGATTACTAAAAGAGACCTAATGAACATGCGGAGAAGAGAGTTTATTGTTGCATTAGCCGCATTTGGGTTAGTTGGCTGTAAGGAAACTACCACGAGTGATACAACAGAAACCAGCATAACTACTTACCCCGCTGAAAGCTTAAATACTATCGAAACAACAGGGATATTACAGCTTCGTGAAGAAGAGAAACTAGCTAGGGATGTCTATAGTACATTGTATGCAAAATGGGGGATAGAGACATTCAATTGGATTCAAAAAAGCGAACAATTTCACATGGATCAAATGGCACTTTTGGTGGACCGTTATGATTTAGTCGATCCTGCAAAAGAGGCAATCGGTGTTTTTACAGACACAAAGATACAGACTCTTTATGAAACCTTAGTAACAAAAGGGGAAATTTCAAAAATTGATGCCCTAGAAGTTGGGATGACTGTTGAAGACCTAGATATCTACGACATAGATCAGGTTTTATCTGGCAACGACAATGAAGATATTGCCTCGGTTTTTGGTATTCTTCGTTTTGGTTCTCTGAACCATATGCGCAGGTTCTATTCCGATTTATCAGATTTAGGGGGAACCTACTCCCCCCAGTATATTTCGCAAACAACATACGATGGAATCTTAAGCCTGTAATTGCGCAAACTAAGCCCAAATTTAGCAAAATCCAGTTCAGATTAACTCACTTCCCTGCCTTCAGAGGAAGCTCCTATTTGAAAGTAAATTCTAGAAACACATTTCACTGAATCGAGTTTAGGTTTCTTTGGTAAAAAGCAAACTAAAAAATTAACACAAAACTAACATTCAAATAACGCTTAATTTTAGAGGTTGGGATTTATCACCGCTCTTTTCTATGCTCTTTTTTCTCTTAAAAAAGTTTCCAGTTTAACCGCTGGATTTCCTGTTTTCCACCCTTATT
This sequence comes from uncultured bacterium, assembly GCA_965602905.1. Taxonomy (GTDB): domain Bacteria; phylum SAR324; class SAR324; order XYD2-FULL-50-16; family XYD2-FULL-50-16; genus JASJGK01. The sequence goes on from CBFCZY010000006.1 coordinate 146,815, forward strand.
CAGGAGCTTTGAGGGGTTTTGATTTTTGAAATCTAGACCAGAAGCTAGTTTTTATCAGTGTAAAAAATGTCATTTTTGTATGTCATTTCTGTTAGAAAAATCAATTAGATCTTTACATTAGTTAATAATTTGAGTTGGTTGACTTTGGAATAGTTTATGCTGTAATTTAGATGATAGAATATAGAATTTTTTCTATTGTAAAATTCTGATTAATTGTAAACTTATAATTAGGCCACAAAAGACATGTCCATCAAAATCAAAATCATTTTAGGTTTCGCCTTTTCTTTAGCAGTGATGCTGATCATTACCGTTACCTCTATCAATAGCGCCCAAACCATTGCAAAAAATACCCATTGGGTAACACATACTTTTACTGTATTGGGGACGTTAGAGCAGTTAGTTTCACACCTTAAGGACACAGAAACAGGCCAAAGAGGCTTTTTGATTACGGCAAAGGAAGGCTATCTTGAGCCATATCACAGTGGAAAAAAAGCTGTATATAACGATCTGGATAGGGTGCAGGAGTTAACTTCAGACAATGCTATTCAACAGGAACGAATTAAAAAGCTAAGGCCTTTAGTCCAGGCGAAATTTGATGAGCTTGCAGACACGATAGAGCTACGCAGAACCAAAGGATTTGATGCCGCCCTAGCCGTTGTTTTAACAGACGAAGGTAAGGTGGTGATGGACCAGATTAGAGTGATTTATGACCAAATGGTGGCAGATGAGCAACGCTTGATGAAAACCCGCTCTGCAGGAACAGCCTCCAAGGCTGAAAGTGTTATTTTAGTTGTTTGTGGCTTAGGGTTTATTGGTACTTTGATTATCGGAACCATCATCACTTTAAATATTGTACGCCCAGTAAATGAGATTGTAAAAAAGATAGACCAAATGTCCCAAGGGGATTTAACAGTCAAGATCGAGAACGATAGTAATGATGAAATTGGAACCATGTCTCAAGCCTTGAAGGGTTTTATTGGAGGCCTTCAAAGTACCTTCTCTACCATCCAGAAGAACTCTCAAAATCTAACGGGTGCCTCTACTGAGTTGGCTTCTATTTCTTCTCAAATGTCTGGGGCTATTACCGAGGTAACAGCTCAGGTTAATTCTGTTGCCGACTCCTCCCAAGAGATGTCTAGAAATTTTGAGACAGTATCCAATGACTCTAGTGAGATGACCAGAAACATTGACTCAATTTCGGCCACCTCAACAGAAATGGCTGCCAATATTGATTCTATTGCCGCCACTTCCACAGAGATGTCTCTCAATATGGAAACGGTAAATAAGGAAGTCAGTGGTATGTCCCAGTCGATTCGTGATGTGGCAGACAAGGCTAATAATGCTCTTAGCATCACCCAACAGGCAGAAGACCAGAGCCTGCAAGCGACCTCAGTTATGAACTCGCTAGGTAATTCCGCAGACGAAATTGGCGATGTGACCAGCATGATCAAGACCATTGCTGAGCAAACCAACCTCTTGGCCTTGAACGCTAATATTGAAGCTGCCAGTGCTGGTGAAGCAGGTAAGGGCTTTGCTGTTGTGGCCAACGAAATCAAAGAGTTGGCTAAGCAAAGTGCTGGTGCGGCGCAAGATATCTCAAATAAAATTTCTGATATTCAAAACCAAGCGAAAGAATCCATCGCTACCATTGAAACCATTTCTAAGGTGATTACAGAGGTGAGTCTTTCTTCCACTGAGATCAATAAATTGGCCGAAGAACAGTCTGGCTCTTCAATTAGTATTGTAAACAATATCCAAGAAAACACTCAGGCTGTGGAAGAGGTGGCCAAGATGGTTAACGAGATGGCAGCAACAACCTCAGATGTGAACCAGCGTGTTGCTGAGATGGCAAACACCTCTGTGAATGTCTCAGGTAATATTGCCAACTCTGCCAAATCAACCCAAGAGATCACAAAAAACATTACTGAAATCGCCTCTGCTAGTAACCAGACGGCTTCAGGTAGCCAGCAGGTGAATGAACAAGCAGTTGAGCTTTCTACCATCTCTGAGGAGCTAAATTCTTTAGTGAATCAGTTTAAGGTAAACTAGGTATTTAAGATTCAAATCTTAGGCTTTTAGGTTCAACCAAAAAGCCTAGGAGTTTAACGTAGGAAAGGAAGGTTTTCGAAGGAACTACTTCTTTACCTGTACCAATGGCCCCTGTGCCCGGGCCTTACGGTCTAACTCTAAAGCGCCTTCATCTTTAAAAAGTAGACTGTGTTCCACATATTTGGTTTGCCCGTAAGGTGGTGGTGGGAAGCGAATGGCAGCTATTTTTTGAGTCACACAAATGGCAAACTCTGGGTTTTGCAATTGGTTTTTTATTACCCCCGCCCCTAAAACTCTCCCCTTTGAATCGATCTGCCAATCCAGCTTGAGCTTACCTGAGGTAATCTTAGGCTTAGTTTTTAACAGCGCCAAGTAACAAGCTTGAATGGGCTTAGCTGACTTAATAATGCTGTTTTTTACTTGGGAAGCCAAGTAAGGGGCTTCTGAATCCTTGCCCTTTGCCGTTGGTTGCTGGGCTCGCATCGGCCTTTGCTGTTGCATCTGAATCAGTTGCGCCTGCATGTCCTGATTCTGGTAAAAAAGGTAGCCTAAGGCTAAAAAGGATAAAAGACTAAGTGCCCAAGGTAGGATTGGATTGGCTTTCATTTATAGCTCGTAGCGGTAGTTGGAGTAGATGTAAGGGCCATTTTTATTGTCGTGTGTAGATGTAAACGGCACCTGAGTTGGTTGCTGTTCCAGAGTCTGTAATGGTATCAGCACCATTGGTGATGGTGGTGGCGCTGTTGTCTTCGGTATAAGCCGACACTGCTAAGGTATTAGAAGATAGGGAGACGTCAGTTCCAAAGTGATCGTCTGCGCCTGTATTATTTGCTTTAATGTAGGCTTCTTGGGCCCAGCTTGAGCCTGTCCTTTTATAAATGTGAACCGCCCCTGAATTTGTTAATGTTCCTGAGTTTGTAACGGTCCCTGAGCTATTAAAAATGCCTGTTGCACTGTTGCCTTCGGTGATAGCCCCCACAGCTAAGGTATCAGCGCCAAGTGAGACTACATGTCCAAATTGATCGCCTGCCTCCGCATTACTTGCTTTGAGGTAAGCTTCTTGGGCCCAGTTTGAACCTGTCCTTTTATAGATATAAACAGCTCCAGCAGAGGCTGCCATTCCTGAATCTGTGATGGTGTCTTCACCATTGGTGATGGTGGTTGCGCTGTTGTCTTCAAGTTCAGACCCCACAGCTAGAGTATTAGAATAAATTGAAACTTCCTTTCCAAACCAATCATCTACTTCCGCATTATTTGCTTTGATGTAGGCTTCTTGGGTCCAAGTTGTGCCTGATCGTTTATAGACATACACCGCTCCTGAATCGGCTGCTGTTCCTGAATCTGTAATGGTACCTGTACCATTGGTGATGGTGGTTGCGCCGTTGTCTTCTGTAAAAGCCCCCACTGCTAAGGTATCGGCGGAAAGTGCAAATCCATATCCAAACTGGTCGTCTACTCCTGAATTGTTTGCTTTAATATAGGCTTCTTGGGCCCAGACTGCGCCTGTTCTTTTATAGATATACAAGGCCCCTGAATTAGAAGCGGTTCCTGAATCTGTGATTGTCGCTGCGGAGTTGGTAATGGTGGTGGCGCCGTTGTCTTCGTTTTGTGCCCCTACAGCCAAGGTATCAGCAGAAATTGAGACAACAATTCCAAACTGGTCGCCTGCTTCGCTATTATTTGCTTTGATGTAGGCTTCTTGATACCAGTTTGTACCAATTCTTTTATAGATATAAACGGCTCCTGAACTTATTGCCGATCCTGAATCTGTGATGGTTGCAGCAGAGTTGGTAATGGTGGTAGCGCTGTTATCTTCCAGTTGGGCCGCCACTGCTAAGGTATCCGAATTCAATGAAACAGCAAATCCAAACCAGTCGTTAGTTTCGGCGTTATTTGCTTTGATGTAGGCTTCTTGCGCCCAACTTGAGCCTGTCCTTTTGTAGACATACACCGCTCCTGAGTCAGTTGCTATTCCTGAATCTGTAATGGTATTTGTACCATTGATGATGGTGGTTGCACTGTTGTCTTCCATCCAAGAACCCACTGCCAAAGTATCAGAATCCAATGAAATTGAAATCCCAAAGTTTTCGCCTGCACCTGCATTATTTGCTTTAATGTAGGCCTCTTGCCTCCAAGTTCCCAGGTAGTCAATGGTATCTGAGGCCGGCTCGCTAAGGTTACCTGCTGCATCTTTGAACCAAACATAGACTGTCTTGGTGGCAATGCCTGATGAAAGCGAAAAAGCAGGTGATTCCGATAAGGTTGTTGCTGCTGTTACTTCGGTCCAACCTAAGGTGGAAATAGTAGAAGGGAGGGTAGAGCTTTCTGAGGCGTAGTAAGCAGTTACCCCCGTATCATCGGTTGCAGTAAGGGTTAAGGTCACGCTTTGCGTTCTAGAGTTGCTGTTTCCCGATTCAATTAAGATCGTTGGGCTGGCAGGCGCTGTTGAATCTGGGCTAGCAGGGGCTTGGGCAACGGACCCATTATCTTTTTTACAGCCCATCACCAACAGGGAAGATACTATTGCAATAACTAAAAGATTTTTCATTTGGTCCTTCCCTACAGATAAAAGTAAATTTCTAAAAAGTTAATTACCTGCATCCCTGTAGCAGCTGTTTAAATAGGGGGCTTCTGACCGAATGATTTTTTTATTTTTTAAGGTAACACTGAATCGAGCAAAGGTACTATAGACAAAAATACCTATATGATAGAATAATTTTTATTAAAATAAATATCTGTTTTCTTTAGAGAAAGATAGATTTTATTTCTGATATCTTTGATTCTTTGGTTTTATGTTGAAGGTATTTTATACAATTTAGATTTATCTAGTAATGCTCTAAGTATCTACCCATGGGAATTATAGCGCAAGAGCAGTATTTATAACGGAGTTTGGTGATCTTTCAAGAATATAAGGATAACCCTACCAATGTTTGAGTTGCTCTTTTGAAGGTCACTCTTCACCTTGCTTTTTTATTCAGGAAATCCCTTGGGGATCAGTCGATATCTTTGCAAAAGAAACCATCACTCTCGCTAAAAAAACAAAGATTTTACATCAGGTAAAAAAAGCTGGCATTCTGTTTTTAAATAATTCCCCAAACTTAATTTTCCAAGTTAATCTCCCTCGGCGATACTATGGCATTTTCTAGCCTAACAAAAGACGAACGCAAATGGATGTACTTTGTTATTTGGAAAGTCATCTTTGCAGATGGTTGGGTCTCAGATGAAGAATGCGAGGCCTTAAAAACGGCAATGCTTAGGGTTAACAAAAAAAAAGAAGTCGAAGAACTGGGGCAAAATGACCCCAATAAAATAGACTATTACTTTTCCCATCCACCAAAAGGGATATCTAATGACAAAGCCAAGGTTATGATTATTGAGATCATTCGGGTGGGAACCTTAGATGGAGATCTGGCTTTTATAGAAATGGAAATGGTCGAAAAGGCCGCTCAAATGCTTGGGTTTGGGGAGGACGCAATAGAAAGTCTTTTGGCCTATGCCGTCAGTCTAGCTAACCTTCAGGCCTGCCAAAAGGTGCTGGACCCTAAACTAGAGAGTGATTTTAATACTAAATCTCTCTGAACACACAGAGGAGGTCATGGGGTGAAAAGATCGCAAGTGGTGCATCCTCCCATTCTGGCTTAAAGTATGAGTTTCAGAGGTACCTGTTCCCCCTTTCCATAGGGCTGCGTGGCATTTAGTGCAACTGGGGGCACGTGACCCTTTTAAATCGTCGCCGTGACAGGAAGAACTTGAACATGAGGTCTCTGGAGTGCTGGTATTCGCCCGTGCTTCATCCCTTTAAAGCTTTGCACATGCAAGTCAGTATAACTGCCGCTAGTTACTGAATGTTGATCATTTTGCTCTTCTTGGGCAGGAAACCACAAGAAACAGCGAAATTACCAGAATAAGGGTAGTGTAAAAAAAAATGTGACTTGGGACCAGTTGAACCTAAAAGATTTGAATTAACGACTAAAATAGTCACAGCCCTGTTACAAAACAAGGCTTAGCCAGTGACTTTTACGCAAATCCAATAGAAATATTAACTTTTGCTAGGGGAAAATCCCTAATTGGTTCGAGACTAGATAGAAATAGGTTCATCTAGCTTTAGATTCCCTCAAGTTTAAGCTAGGTTCAACAAGTATAAAATGGCAGGTAAAGATTCTTTAAAGGAAAAAGAAAATGCACCAGTAGGCTGTGGAAGTTGGTAATTTGCCTCTGACCTAGAAGCGGTAGTGAATACCCATAGTTACCATATTAAAAGCGCTTACCATGTCAAAAGATCGAGTATCACTAACGCTAGTCGCTGTATCTGTAGTGCTGCCAACGGTGTTACATGTTTGGTTCATATTTACTTCACCGCTAATTGGATCGGAAGCTTGCCAATATTTTTGCATGAAAAAGCCAAATTGATTCACAGTAATACCAGCACCTAGTAAAAAGGGAATCGTGTAAACAGAGTCAGTGGTACCTGTTGCCGAGCCTTGGCAAAAGGAAGTTGTGCCATCTAAAAGTCTGGTTACACCAATTTTATTGGATTCTAAAGTCATATAATTGGACATGTAACCTGTAGAGGCCCAAAGCTGGAGGCCCATAAAACTATCGCTCGACCAAGTGTATCCTAGCAAGGTGCCGTAGGCGACATGTTGAACATTATCGATGATAATTGAAGTTTCAGTAGTCCCAATATCAGAGGTGCTTTCGCTTTCACTGCTATTAGTAAAGGTACTATTGTAGATTACCGCACCAACGGAGATGTTACCCCAGCCTTCAGGGCGAACCATAAAGTAACTGGTAGTGGCGTCAGAAGAGTTTACCCCAGTGTATTTACTTGTCCCACGTGACAGGGCCACAAATCCCTTTTCAGCGCCAACACTAAGCAGACTTTCCTCCTGGGCAAATAAAGGATTAGCAAAGGTCAGATAGAAAACTGTGAGTATGAGTGTGGTTAAAAATCTCATATTTCTCCAATAGGTATTTTTTTAATATATCCTAATCAGCTTAATATCCCAAGTCTTTTTAATTAGAAGACTGTTACTTAAATCATAGACTCCAAAAAAATAGCAATTTGTAGGGGGGTGGTAGAGACGAATTTGCACTTATAAATTAAACCGTATGGGTCAATGAAAACTTCAAATTAGTATGGCAGTATTTGGTTTTATAATCGGCTCCTTTATGACATAGTGAAAGAAATTCGTAAATTTAAGGTGAAATGGAAAAGTTTAAAGAAGATCTATACAATGCAATTGTCTACAGTTATGGAAAAATTTTATCTAAATATGACCCTACTTCTTACGAAGTTTTAATCAAAGAAATTGGCAAAGAGCTACAAGAATATTTGAGTGATGCAGGCCATGCAATAGAGGCTTCAGGGACGGTTGAAGATGTGAATAAAGTTGTCGAATTATTTGTTAAAAACGGCTTTGCATCAAAAATTGAAGTTTCCCCTGGTGAAAATGCCGATAAGATCAAATGGTTTGATCTATATGGGATGGACGCTTATGAAAAGTTACAAAAAGAAACGGCAAATCCTTTTTTAAGCTGCCCCCTTAATGCTGTTTTATATAACATTGCCAGTCAACATGGGAAAACTCTAAAGCTATATTCAAAAAACTTTGATCACAATACGGGAATCACCGAGTCAGAAGAAGGACTTGTTGATGCAATCCTTCCAGATAAAGAATTTACAGGTATTCCTTTAGAGTCCAATAAGTTATATGAGCTCGCCAGTGAGCAACGTGAAAGACTTGAATATTCCCTTCGCAGGCTACAGCAAGAAGTTGCTGACCATAAAACAACTGAAAAAGAGCTGACAGAACAAAAGGACTTACTAAATCAAATCATTGATAATATCCCAATCAACCTCTATTTAAAAGACTTTGATTCAAAGCATCTTTTGGTAAATAAAGAAGCTTGTAAGACAATGGGTGGGGATAAGGAAAAGATTATTGGAAAAACCGCTATAGAGATTTTAGGGAAGGAACTAGGAACAATATTAGTGGATGACGACCAGAAAGTATTCAAAGGGCAAAAGTCCGTTGAATATGAAGAAGATTTTATCGTTGATGGCCAAACAAAACGCATGTTGGGTCAAAAAATCCCCCTCACGTTAAAAGGAAATAAAGACCCGTTCCTGCTTGGCTATTCTGTAGATATTACAGATAGAGTTAAGAAAGAAGTTCAATTAAAACAGGCCAAGAAAGAGGCGGAGTTAGCAAACAAGGCAAAATCAAATTTTTTAGCAACCATGAGCCATGAACTGCGTACCCCTATGAATGGTGTTTTAGGTATGGCTCAACTTCTTTTAGAGACTGAGTTAAATGATGACCAGCAAATGTTCTGTGAAACGATTGTCCAATCGGGGCAATCCTTAACAAAAATTTTATCAGATATTTTAAATCTCTCCAAAATTGAAGCTGGTAAGTTGGGCGTAAACCCTGAGCCAGTTGACTTGGTGGAACAATCACGGGAAATAATCCAGCTCTTTTCAGGGAGTGCCAAGGCCAAGGGCCTAAGTTTGATTTTTAATTACGATATTACCTTTTCAGACAGGCTCATATTAGACCCCCAGTTATTAAAACAAGTCATGAGCAATCTCATTGCCAATGCAATTAAATTTACTGACAAGGGCCAAGTTGAATTTTCTTTTTCCGTTCTGGCTAAAGCCCAAAAAACACAAAAAATTAGAATCGAAATCAAGGATACTGGAGTAGGAATTTCAAAGAAGGACCAAACCAAAATTTTCAGCCCCTTTACCCAAGTAGATGACTCTTCTACTCGGCAACACGAGGGGACAGGTTTAGGCCTTACAATTTGTCAAAATATCCTTCATCTGATGGGAAGTAAGTTGGAGGTCCAAAGCAAACTGGGCGAGGGAAGTCTGTTCTTTTTTGAATTAAGTTTACCCTATATTGATAGTGAACCTGTAGTTGAAATAGACACTGCCGTAAAATCTAAAACTCGGTCTTCAGAATACAAAGGTAAGAAGGTTTTAATTGTTGAAGATGATCCAAATAACCAGCTGTTAATCAGGTATGCTTTTAATTTGTGGGGTATTACCTTTGATCTTGTTTCAAGTGGTTTTGATGCTATAAAAGCTGTTAAAAAAGAAACTTACAATTTGATTTTAATGGATATTTTGATGCCCAAAATGGATGGATTTGAAACGACAATCAAAATTAGAGAATTAGAAAAAGAACAAAAAAGCCCAAGGCAACCTATTATTGCCTTTACTGCAAAGGCAATGGATGAAGATAAAAAGCAGGCCTTTGCTGTGGGCATGGATGATTTTATCACAAAACCTGTCATCACCAAAATTTTAAAAGAAAAGGTTGCCCAGTGGATGCTACCTCTTCAGTAGTCAGGTATTGAAATTCTACCCCAGTGCTATAGAAACCTTTCTAGTATCTCTGGGTTTTTTAAAAATGCTAATGCGACCAATACAAAAATTACCAGCATATTGAATAAGATCCCATTGTAAATAAGACCTAAAAGGCCTACCAATCCATGGGAAACTTTCCCCCAGAGGCTTCGTTCCGTATTTGTAACATTTATCAGTTTGATAGATTTAATTTTTTTATTTAGTTCAACTACAGTAGCAACCATATCTTCCTTATTGCTTTCATCGTTATAGTTGTTCTCAACTTTTTGTGTTAAGGAGAGTAACTCTGAAATCTGTTTATCAAACTGACCATAAGGGTTTTTTAATTCATGTGATAAATCTTTAAGAGTTTCGGTAAATTTTGTCTTTTGCTCATGTGATAAGAAATGAGTTACTTGCACCTGTAAAATTGCAGCTTCAACAACTTCATTCAAATTATAACTTATATCAGAGCTAATGTTATTTTTCTTTAGTGAGGCAGATAAACTTTGCGTTAGAATTTCTTCATTAAGTACATTTCCATTTGCAATATTACTTAATAAAATTTCAGCTGATTCCTGGATGGGTGTATAGAATGGAACAGCAGTTGATTTCTTTTTAAACATAATTTTTTGATATCTATAGTTTTTGATTAAGTTAAGTATTTCATTGAAAATATATTAACCTTGTATTGACTTTTTATTACAGATTATATTTTTTTGCAAAGAAATACTCGTTTCATTTGATTTAAAAATGGAATATTCCAAAAAATAAAGTAACTACAAAACCTTCTGAATTTAAAAAAAACAACAATTATACAAATGTTGGCTTTGTTACAATGTTTTTGTTGGATTTCCTGAAAAAGTGCGCTATTGTTCAGGAAAACTTGTGAGCTTTTTTTACAGTACTCAAAACTTGGCCACAAGAGATAATTAATTAAGTCGTAATATGGGATTAAGGGGAAACCATAAAGGTTTTCTGAAGATTCACTTTTAAATCGAGTTAGGCTGTGAAGAAAAATCAATTAGCAGTTTTTGTATTTTTAGGGCTTCTGGTAATAGCAGGGTTAGTTTTTGTAAATTTAATCCAAGCATCTAAAGCCTTATCCTACTTTTCCAGTGACCCCAAAGCCTGCATCAATTGCCACGTTATGAACACGCAATATGCCAGTTGGCAACACAGCGCCCACGCTAGTGTGGCAACCTGTGTTGACTGCCACTTACCTGCGGGCCAAGGCTTGGCGAAATATATGGCAAAGGCTCGCGATGGCTGGAATCACTCCTACGCTTTAACGGCAGGCACCTACAAAAGTGCAATTCAAAATAGTAAAGACGGCGGGGAGCGAGTGCAAAAAAACTGCATCCGTTGCCACAGCACATTAGTCACGACACTTAAAAATAACTCTGAATTGAATCATGGAATTCAGGGGAATGAAATAGAGGCAGATCAAAACTGTTGGCACTGCCACAGGGATGTACCTCATGGTAAAGCTAGAGGGATCACTTCAGTTCCCTATAACCTTGGTGTAAAAGATGTTAATTAAAGGGAGAAACAGATGAAATTAAAATTTTTGACTGCAAGCTTGGTGGTCGCCATCTTTGCTATGATCTTCATGACCCAGAGTGTCTTGACCAAAGAAAATGAAAGGGTTGCGTTAAATAAGACTCCACAAATTGCAGAGCCTTACAAAAATGAATCCTATAAAAACAAGTTTCCCCGCCAATATGAATCTTGGCATGGGACCAAAGAAAGCGATGACATCCAAGATCTACTGGAAGGTAACCCCCAATTACCTGTAATTTGGGCTGGTTATGGTTTTTCTAAAGACTATAATGCTCCTCGTGGGCATGCCTATGCGCTGCAAGACAATGTGAATACCCTAAGAACAGGTGCACCTGTTGATAGCAAAACAGGACCCATGCCTAAATCATGCTGGACTTGCAAATCTCCTGATGTCGTTCGACTGATTAAAGAGGTAGGTGAAAAGGAATTTTTTGCTGGCAAATGGGCCGCCTATGGTGATGAAATTGTAAATACTCTTGGCTGTGCCGACTGCCATAACCCTGAAGATATGTCTTTGGCTGTGGGCCGACCCCATTTAAACAAGGGTCTGGAAGCTGCCGGTTTAGCAAAGTTTGAAAATTCCTCACACCAAGAAAAACGTTCTCTCGTTTGCGCCCAGTGTCACTCTGAATACTACTTTAATAAAGTGAAATGGACTGACCCCGCAGGCAAGGATAAGGTTTCAGCTATTGTAACTTACCCATGGGCCAACGGCACCTCTGCTGAAAGTATGGAAGAATATTACGATAATATAAATTTCAAAGACTGGACCCATAAGATCTCAAAAACACCTATGCTCAAAGCCCAGCACCCTGGTTGGGAAATCGCCAGAACTGGGATTCACGCAAAAAATGGTGTTGCCTGTGCCGATTGTCACATGCCCTATGTTCAAGAAGGTATGGTGAAGTATTCAAGTCACAAGGTGGGCAGTCCTGTAGATAATATGGACCAAACCTGCATGAATTGTCACAGAGGTAAATCAGAGCAGTTAGGTAAGATTATTGCCGAAAAGAAAGTCCGCAAGGAAATCTTAATGGGCATGACCATGGATAACCTAGCAAAGGCTCACCTTGAAACGGGTAAGGCCTTGAAACTTGGGGCAACGGCTGCCGAAGTAAAAGAGATTCAAACTCACATCCGCCATGCACAATGGAGATGGGACTACTCAATTGCCAGCCATGGGTCTTTTTTCCATGCACCAGAAGAAACCTTGAAGCTATTAGCCTCTGCCAATGAAATTGCCCAGCAGGCAAGATTGAAGTTGGTTCGCTTGCTTGCAAAATATGGCTCTGCCAACTACGTTGCACCTGATTTTTCTACTAAAGCAAAAGCCCAGAAATTGGCTGGTGTTCCCCTTCAGAAACTCGTGGATGCAAAGATGCATTTCAAAGCAACGTTAGAGAAGGAATGGCTTAAGAGCGCCGTTAGTAAAGGGAACTTGAATATGGAAACTCGTGAAGGGGTTGATACCAAGTCCTCTTATTTTGATAACACCAAATAAGTAAGTTAGTCTGCTTTAGAACTTTTAGAGATAGAAGTTCTAAAGTAAGAGTGGGGAACTGCTGACTCGCCTTATTGCATCAATCTTATAGAGATTGTTTTACGCATTTGTTGGTTCAGGCCTTTTCAGGCTGTCTTCATCAACGGACACAACGCACATAGTGGGACTCACTTTTAGGGGGGCCTTGCAGATTACCATATAAAAGATTGACTATCATGGCACCGTTAACAGAATTGGGTTTAGTGGATGATGTCCAATACATGCTGGATAATGCATTTGGGAAAAAGGTAGTATCAGTCGTCGGGGCCGAAGTTTTACTATAGTCTATCAGGCTTTGTAGCTCATTCTGGTTGGGTAACCGCCAATCTGCGTAAGTCGCATGGGTCAAGCCTTCGCAGTGGCTTAAAGCTAACTCCCAGATCATAGTAGTTGTTTCTGTCTTTACCCACATTAGGTCTGTGCTGCTATCAGAAATGGTATCATCGCCATTATCTGTAAAACTAGCTCCGTAGCTTTGACCTACATAAAAAAACAAGATTACTAACCATAGAATTAATTTTAATTTCATCCCTATTCCTTTATAAAAAATTGATTTTGTTTTATTGAGTCCCTAAAGACCAAGCCCGCAAGGGCTGACCTTAACGGGCACAACGACTATAGATAGTTGTAGCGGTGGTCTTATTGCTAGGCCAAACCTCAGTGCTGCCAAAGTTCAAACGCCAAGCTTGCGCTGTGTCGATTCCATAGGTAGTGCCGGACCAATAGTCACTGCCTATTGTACCGGGAAAAAAAGTACCATTAATTCTAGGGGCAGCGGCCCCAATATCTGTGATCCTAAGTATTTCCGTCACAGTTGGTAGCCTCCAGTCTGAATAGGTGGCATGGGTAAGACCAGTGCAATAGGCCTTAGCATCGGTCCAATTGGATTGGATCGCTGTGCCAGTTGCGCAATTTGTACCACTTAATCCACTTGAACACTGGGCCCACATCACGCCCGTATTATTGTCCTTTACAGTCCCATCTCCATTGTCAGTATAGCTTTGTTGGTTGACGGTGTTATACTGGGAATCTTGACCGTAAAAGGCTGACCCTGAGCTTGGGCAGGCTAATATAGCTGTTGCATCATAGCATAGGATTTGCCCTGTATCTGCCATTTTTGGAATAACAACTAGGTCTATTGAGTAGTTTTGCGTGCTCGAATCGGCCGCGTTAACCTGATAAGTCACGGGACTACTAAAATCATTCGCTGTTGTGCCACTGGTTTGCTCGTTTACGCCAACGGTTACTTTTAAGCCATCGTGTGTGAAGGTGGCTATTAACGCTGATATATCTGTGCCATAAAACAGGGTTCCCGTAGTGATAGTAGTGCCTGATATGGTCCCTACCAGATCTTTGGAAAGGGCTGCATTTTTAGCAGATGTAAGAGAAAAGGCAGACATCGACTTGGCCGTAGACAAGGTTGCCACTGTTACGGTTACAGTATATTTTTGGGAAGTGCCATTTGCAGCAGTAATGGTATAAACTACAGGGTTCCTAAAGTCATTGCTTGTGGTATCACTTAACTGGGCCAAGGTACTCACCTCTATTTTGGTTCCATCCGTAGTGAAGCTGGCAATGAGAGCTGTGACATCCGTTCCCACTGGCGCATCTAGGGTTATTACATCATCTCCCACGGTTCCAGTAAGATCCCCTGTTAGGGCTGAGTTGTTTGCTTTAGTAAAAGAAAAGGCAGAAATTGTTTTAAGATCACTCTGAGTGTTGGATGTAACCTCGCCTTCATCTTTTTTGCAACCTGAGAAAATGAGAATGAAAAATAATACCGAAAGCATTATTTTGATTGCTTTTATTTGATTTTTCATACGATTTTACCCTATCTTAATAAATTGATTTTTTAGTAAGATAACAACGGTATTTAAAATATACTATAGCGAGAAATACCTAGTAACCAGACCTCAATGAACTTTCTCCCCTTTGAAACCTTATTTTACAAGTAAGTAACTAAACTAGTTTCCTTTTAGCCCTCCCCCTCCCAGCTCATTAAACAGGCCAACAGATTATTTTAAACTATATATTTTTCTGAAATGGTTGAGTCCAAGGTTTTAAAAACAAAAATAGGCACCCTCACCTACTAGGTATTTATCGCTATGGCGCTAACAGCTAGGGTTTGATATATTTCGAGAACTTGATAATAACGCCCGACTTCAAAGTCGGAGTATATAATCAGATTCAAGCTAGTTAAAAACTCTTTAGGACTTTGTTATGAAGCTATATTCTTTCAGCCTTTTACTTTTAGCACTCCTTTTTGGAGGCTGTCGGTCTGAAAAAGGTAGTATCATCAAGGATTATGATCAAATAGCACCAGATAGTCCTTCCTTGATAATCAATTCTTCTGCCACTTCAACCCTTTCTGCTACGGCAAATATGTCTTTAACCTCTCATGATGCTGAGGGGGTTACAGGCTACTATTTATCTGAAAGCCCGACTCCGCCAGTTGCAACTGCTGTTGAGTGGATTGCCGTTTCTTCAAGCACAGATTTAGCAGGCGACTACGCATTTTCTTTAAGCGCCACCGAAGGTGTGAAGACCGTTTATGCTTGGTTCAAAGATGATATAGGTAATATTTCAGATTCAGATTATGATTCGATTCTTTTGACTAGCACTTGGACAAAGCAACCGGGGACTACAGGAGATGAAGCGGCAAAACAAATTGCCCTAGACCCTAGTGGAAATGTTTATGCAGTTGGCCATACCAGTGGTAGCCTTGACGGAAACAGCAATTTAGGTGGATTTGATATCATTGTTAGTAAGTATAATGCCGCTGGTATTTTGCAGTGGACGAAACAACCTGGTACCTCAGCTGATGACTTTGGGCAGGGAATAGCGGTAGATTCCAGCGGAAATATTTTTGTCGGAGGGCACACCTCTGGGGGATTGGATGGAAATACAAACCAAGGGGGTAAAGATGGCTTTATCAGTAAATTCAATTCAACTGGAGCCTTAGAATGGACAAAACAAATAGGCACCTCAGTAGATGATTATGTTAATGCATTAGTACTGGACCCAAGTGGAAATATCTATGTAGCAGGGAAGACCTTTGGGAGCTTACAGGGTAATACAAATCAAGGAAGCACAGACGCCTTTATTAGCAAGTATGATGCAACTGGCAATCTTCTATGGACCAAGCAACCTGGAACAACAGCTCAAGATACAGCGATAGATCTTACCTTGGATTCGAGCGGGAATGTCTATATTACAGGATTTGTTGCTGGTAGTTTAGATGGGAACACATTTCAGGGTGGTGGCTCTGATGTCTTTTTTAGTAAGTACAACTCTTCTGGCGTTCTCCAGTGGACCAAGCAACCAGGGACTACTGGTACTGAGGCTGCAACGGCTATAGCCACAGATTCAAAGGGGAATATATTTATTGCAGGCGATACTACTGGAGGATTAGATGGCAATGTGAATCAGGGAGGTGCCGACATCTTTGTGAGTAAATACGATGCCTATGGTGTTCTTCAATGGACCAAGCAACCGGGAACCACAGCCGACGAACATGGAAGGGGTGTATCGGTAGATTCGACTGGAAATGTTTATATTACGGGTCAGACCTCAGGTAATTTAGAGGGACTCACAAATCAAGGTGGTTTTGATGTTTTTGTTAGTAAATATGACACCGCAGGCACCCACCAATTGACCAAACTCATTGGCAGCGCTGGAGATGAATGGGGAAATAGATTAAAAGTAGATGCCCATGGTAATATCTATGTTGCCAGCAATACTTCAGGTGGGGTTGAGGGAAATACCAATCAAGGGGGAGATGATATCCTGGTCTTAAAAAACCCTGGTGGCTATCTACCCTAAAGATTTTACCATATTATTTTACTCCCAACAGGCCTAAAGTGGTATGCCTTTGAGATTTAGGCTAGGCAGTTAGTTGGAAAAAGGTTGAATGATAGACGGGTTTTTAAGCACAAAAGGCTAATTGGCAGAAGGAGTTCCTTTTACGAATATATTAGATTTGTGATAGTCGATTTGGGATTTAATCCGCTCAATTTCAATTTCTTTGGTTTTTACCCCACTCAATGCCGCCAAGGCTGCACTCAGCTCTAAAATGTCGGGCGCCTTTCCTAAGGATGAAACATAAGTATTGCGAATGGTTTCTAAACGGCGAGGAGTGGCGACCAGCAGCAAATCTTTTATAGTAACAACCTGCCTGCTTTCAAATAGCTTTAAAATGGATTTTAGATCCTTTAATGCGCAGGTGACCCCTACTTCTAAAAAGACCTTTGGTAAATTTTCAAAATTAAGTAAGTCTGAATCCTGATAGGTGGCAATTTCTTGGCTGTGGGTCAATTCCTCATAGAGTAGATTAAATTGCTCGTCGATTGCCCCAATTTCTCTACTTAAAATTTGGAGACGACGCTTGGCTGAAAAATGGGTTCGATTTTCTGGTTTATAGGCTAGAACATGTTCCAATTCGCTCCAAAGCTCTTGCGCCATGGTTCGAACCTGAATTTCAAAATAAGGTCGTTCCTCCACAGGGAGACTGCTGTCTTTAAGACGAACTGTATAGTGGATTGATGCGTAGCCACTTTCTTTATCTTTCTGTTCAATGTGTGTCAGGCCAACCCGTTTTAATAAATCAGCGGCAAGGTAGGCTTCTGGGGGAACGGTTTCGGAAATTTCAAAAAGGTCTGAACTGCGTAATTCTTTGTCAATCAGCGGGAGTTGCGAGGCAAAGTAGACTATAAGACGAATCCCCAGAGTATCATCCATCTTATCTATACTGCTTAAAGAAAGGCCTTGCGGGAATAGCTCTGGCTTGCGGAATATTTTGTCGACTACTTTTTCAGGATGTTTAATGCGAACGAGTGCTTGGCGAATAGGCGAAGGCGTCGCAACCCCTTTGCCAATAACATATTTTTCCCAATATTCAGGCCGTTCCCATTTTTGTAAGAGGTTTAAGATTTCATCATGGGTCGGTTTTAGAATATTCAATTCATATTGTTCATATTCGAAAAGAAACCTTTTTAGCTCAGATGTAGTCTTCATTTTTGTTTGTCTATTGTAATTAAGGGTTATTCTTACTATTTTAGGCAATCATAAAGCCCTTAGGCTAGGGGTTTTTCTTTTTTTTGTAGCTCTGTTGTAGTAAGGCTCCCTTTTTTGAATATCTTCAACTTTAAAAGGAGCGGTAAAAAATACGCAAGGTTAACTGAAAATACTACAGGGTAAAATTTATAAAATAAAATCCTTTCTTTTATAGATCACTAGTCCTATTCTTTGAAGAATACTTTTTTCAAAGACATTGTGGCAGGTGGCGGTATTGTAATCTATTAGGATTGAACCTCCCTCTGAAGTCACGCACAGGCCGGTTACTGGCTCTTCAATAGTTTTTTAAATATATTTTTCACAGTTCAGGAAACTAAAAAGATATTAAACATAAACTTAAAATAGGAAATGGATGAAATTAAAATTAAAGATTGTCACACTTCTTGGTGCAGCATTACTTCTTGTCGGTTGTGATCCAGCACCAAAAGAAACCAAGGCAACCAAAGCAACTGAGTCCCAAGATACTGCCAAAAGTCCTAAGAACCCCTGCGACATGGCTCACAAAAAGATGTCTCTAAATCCCTGTAGCTTAGAAGCAAAGGGTAAAATGCTTTGGAGTGATGCCACTCTCGGAACAAGTGGAATGTCCTGTACCAGTTGCCATGCCGATGCGGCACAATTAAAACTAAATTTGGCCTTTCCACACCATGTGAGTATGGTTAAAAAATCTGTGACTTTGCCTGAAATGATCAACTTTTGTATCACTAACCCTTTAAAGGGTAAGGCCATTGCCGAAGATGGTGATAAAATGAAAGCAATGATTGCCTATTACAATTTCATGGCTCAACATAACGAAGGAATGAGTAATCCTTGTGGGATGGGCAACCCTTGTGGAGCTCATAAAAACATGGGCAACCCTTGTGCAATGCACAAAGACATGGGTAACCCTTGCGCCCACTAAGCGTAATAATCTAAGCAACACAAATTAAGGGTCATTGAAATGACCCTTTTTTAAGATATGAAATATTCTCTTTTTTTCCTTTTCCTTCCCTTCTTTTTTCTCCAGTCCTGCGAAAATAAACTCGAAAAATTTGAATCCCCCGCCCACAAAGAATGGCTTGCAAAACATTGGCAACAGCCCTTAAAGGCCCAAGGCGAAAAACCCAACAGTGAGGCTTACGCCCAAATCAACCTCTCCCCTGAAAACTGCGGCACCTGTCACTTTGAACAGTATGAAGCTTGGAATAAAAGCCTTCACGCAGCGGCTATGGGGCCAGGTTTAATAGGTCAGTATTTAGATTCCCCAACAACAGTTGCAGCGGAAAGTTGCATGGAATGCCATGCTCCTTTAAAAAAGCAGAAAATTAGCGCCGCAAAGGGTTTGGGTTCTGCTGGTTTGCACCAAGAGGGTGTTGTTTGTGCCGCCTGCCACCTTAGGCAGTGGCAAGTAAAAGGGCCATCTCCAAGATCAGAAGGTTCCAAAATCGAACCTAAACCTCACGGTGGTTATTCGGTTCAGAGTGAATTTGAAAACCCGCTTTTTTGCGCCCCTTGCCATCAGTTCCCTGAAGATGGCTACAAGTTAGAAGGGAAATTGTTGGTCAATACTTATAATGAGTGGCGGAAAAGTGAATATGCCCAAACAGGGGTGACCTGTCAAAAATGCCATATGCCCAACCGTAGCCATAGTTGGAAAGGGATTCATAGCCCTTATATGACCAAAAAAGCCTTGCGTATTACTGATTTTCGTAGTTTTGCAAAGGATGGTTTGGTGACCGCCTCCATAACCCTGAAAAATGTGGGTGCAGGTCACAGACTGCCAACTTACGTTACGCCACTCATACAAATTGATTTTATCCAGCTCGATAGCACTGGCAAAGAAATAACCAAAACAAAGAGTTCGGCTTTCATTGGTCGAAAGGTATCACTCAATTTGAGTGAGGAATATTTTGACACTAGGCTACTACCAGATGAGTCAAAGAAGTTTGTCTACGCAGAAAAGCGTGCGCCAAAAGCTGCAAAAATTAAAATTTCTGTAACCGTAAAGCCAGACGAGTTTTATGTTAGATTTTACAGGGAACGACTCAAAGACCCTAGTCTAGTTAAGGGAAGAAAGGCCATTAAAAAGGCTTTAGCTGAAGGCTTAAAGAATGAGTTTTCTCTTTGGCAAATGAAGTTAAATTTGGGGAAGTAGTTTTTTAAAGCCCCTGTTGGAAAAATACAGGCAACAGGGTCTTATCTCAAAATTACATGGCGCAGGGGCCAGTTGTATTTCCGCTTTTATTGCAGAAGGAAGCAAGCAACCTTTCTTTGAGTACTGCGCCTTTTTTTTCATTTTCAATGATCACAGTTTCTCCATTGGAGCCTAAACCTAAATAGGTTTGAGTGTAGGGCAAGTGAGGTGCATGTCCTGCCTCAAGGTTCTCATATTTTTTCAGCATTTTTTTACTCCCTATTACGTATATCCTTCCATTGGCCGCAATTTCAGAGTAACCGCCACTCACAGGTCCTGGCGAAGTTGTAGAAACATTTTTTGCGCATGACACTGTAAAAATGCCGATAAAGACGAGTAAAAAAAAGTTGGCTTTCATTTGTAATTCCTAATTTTAATTTATTGTTGTTGGTCGTTATCTGTTTAGCGACCTAAGTAATAAACCAAAGTTAAGTTAGAAATGTTAGTAAAGGATTAGCAGAGAGTTAGTAATAGGTTAACTTTTGAGTTTTTGCTCGAAGGTAAATTTGCTACAATAGAAACAGTTTTTAGTCTTTATTAGCTATTTTGTTTGGGGCTTTTTTGGTATGAATCCCCTACTCATATAGAGTAAGATTCCCCCTAAAATCAGCGCTGAGCTGATGATAAGTTTTGATGAAATCTGTTCATCAACAAAGACAACTCCCCCCAATGCCGCAATTAAAGGGACAGTAAGCTGTAAAATTGCCGCTGTGGAAAGGGATAAGCCCTTTAAGGCAATGTACCAAATCAGGTAACCCAAACCACTGGTCACAGCACCTGAAATAGCAGCTAAAATCACGCCCTTTATAGTCCACAGAGGGTCGCCCTGTGACAAGATTAAACCTACAAAAGCTATAAGAGCCAAAGGCGTGGCTAGTAGGAAGTTTCGAGCCGTTGCAAAAGAGGCATTGGAACTAGTTTGGCCCCAAAAAGAATAGAGTCCCCAAGCAACGCCAGAAAGAAACATAAAACAAGAAGCAAGTAGGGTCGGTGTTGCAAAGTGAGGAGAGTTTAAACTGGGTGCATTTAAGTAAACAACGCCGCTCAAGGTAAAGATCAAACCTATCCATTCTCTCAAGCTAAGCCAAGTTCTCTTGATTATAGAAATCCCAATCATGGTGATTTGTACCGCCGCAAATAATATCCAGGCGCCTGTTCCAGCCTCTAGCCTAACGTAGGCCAAGGAGAAAAATAGGGCGTAGATAAACAACGCGACTGCCTGCTTAGAACCCGATTTTAATGTTGCCTGCCCTCCCTTTGCAGCGACGAGTAAAATTGGCAACAAGACCAAACAACCAGATAAGATTCGGACAAGGGTAAACTCGATTGCCCCAATTTCTGTATTTTTCAAAGCGAGCCTACAGAGAACGGAGTTGCCAGCAAAGGCCATTAAGCTTACAAGACTAAAGAAAAAAGTTCTCCCTGTACTAACAACCACAGTTTTCCAAATCTTCACCGCCATCAGCGCTAAAGGGAAAATGTCCACCACAACCAGGAAAAATACCAAAGTGCTTAGAGAAATCACCAAAAAACTCAAAATAGGGGGCAAAGCGAGTGTTTTTTAGCATCAAGTAGCTATTACCGCAGACCAATTCAATCTTTCCCTTTTCAAATTGGTGACCTTGGTCCATTACAAATACTCTATCCATCCCATCAACTCCACCTAAGTAGCGTACAGCCTGACCATAGTCTTCACAGTCTGGTTCAAGGTCTTTAATCTTAATTAAACGACAGGTCACAGAAAAAAAGTTGATTCCTTCTAAAGCGTTTTGCACCTTCTCATTTTCTATGGTGATGGGGGCTTGCTCCACCCACCTTGGGTCGGCAAAGCCCGCAACTTTAGCGTAGTGTAGGAAGTCGTCCCAATAAAGAGCGCCAGAGAGGCATTCGCCAAAAAGTACAGGGTCATTTTTTAATTCAACAGGCACTCTGCGGTCAGCGTAGACATCGGAAAAATAAAGCTCACCACCCTCTTTTAAAGCACGATAGGCCTCTTGAAATACAGATAGTTTATCATCAACAAGATTAATAACACAATTTGAAACGATCAAGTCTTGGCTTGCCTCAGGAATTTTTAACTCTGCAAGATTTTGAATATCCCCTTCGACAAACTCGATATTTGGGCCTTTAAACCCAAATTTTTCCGCATGATACCCCAAATGCTTACGAGCTACATCTAGTTGCTCAGTGGTCATATCCACCCCAATAACATGGCCTGATTCCCCAACTAATTTACTTAATATGTAAGAATCCCGACCAGAGCCTGAACCCAAATCAATCACCTTTAAACCTTCTAAGGATTTTGGAATGGTCAAACCGCAGCCATAAAATTTTTCGATCACTTCAGGGTGAATTTCGCTCAAGATTTTTTTAATTTCAGGTGGATAACTTCCTGTGGCGCAACAGGCATTCGTTAAAAGGTCTTCTGATTTTTGTAAGGTTTTACCGTAATATTCCTGAACATCTTCTTTATGGTCTTTTTCTAATTGATTCATCTTTTTCCGTTAAGTTTGGTTGAGTTATTTAAATGTTTTTTAACAATTACTGCAATGATCATCTGTATTTTTTTTGTTCATCAAAGGGTCTAAAACCTTTGTAAACATTACCGCACTGAACAATCCACCTATAATAGGACCTAAGATATAAACAGTAAAAAAACTATAATCTGATGCTGGGAATGCAGCTTCACCCCAACCAAAAAAGTAAGCAACAAGGCGAGGTCCTAAATCACGAGCTGGGTTTAGGCCTGCTTGAGTCAAGGGGGCTATCACTGAAATGATCATAGCTACTGTTGCACCAATAAACAGGGGAGCCAATTTCTCGTCAGGCCTTCCCACGTTACAATCTTCTGTTAAAGAGAATATCATAAGAACCAGTGCCCCAGTTCCAAAAGCCTCAGCAAAAAATGCATTTGTCTGTGAAATCTCTAGCCAGACACCTACCCCAGGGTTTGGAAAAAACTCCCCAAAAATCATTGCTGTTTTTACAGATGAAGCGGAGCCTCTTATAATTTGGTTGTGGGTTTCAAATTGGGTTATTGAACTCCCAAATAAAAAATAGACTGCAAGGCCACCTAAAACGGCCCCTAGAAATTGCCCTGTTAAGTAGGCAGGAAGTCTACGGGCACTCATTCTTTTGGCCGCAACCATGGCTATGCTGACAGCTGGGTTTAAATGGGCGCAACTCAAATGACGGGTGCAATAGATTGCCAAGGTGACAGCTATACCCCAAACAAGGGCCACTTGCATCAAGCCAACATGGGCACCAAAGAGAATGGTAACGGCTACGCTGCTACAACCAAAAAAAACTAACACAAAAGTACCTAAACTTTCGCCAACAAAGTCTTTCATATCAAAATATTTATTCATAAATTATTCCTGTTGTGGGGTATCGAAATGAAAAATCAAGGTAACAGATATTAGCTTTCACAAGGGTGAGTGTTTTTCAGGTGCAGGGTTATTTTTTCGACTTTAAGGGTCTATGTACCTAAAACATAGGATAACTGGGCTGTCTACCTTATAGTTTATTTAAGATGATAATATCTCGTCCCTTGGGCAAATAAAAAAATCCACATCCTTTTATTTTTATTTTAGGTGTGTCTGATCTGTTTTTGGAAATAGAGTTAAGTGCATTTCTGACAACACCAGCATCACACAAAACCATGCTTTGCTCATCTTGATCTAGACTAAAAATTGGTGGTCGTAAAGACAGATGTTTTCTCTTGTCGGTTACATTACAACATGGGTTGATTTTGCAATTTTATGACCTGGCTTTTTAATTTACTGTGACCTATAAAATTGTAGAAGAACCGTCGGCACCATCAAACCTGTATCGAGATAATGGATATAACTTATAGCATTGCACTCATAGATGATCATGATATGATTAGGTAAGCTTTGGCTTCCGTTTTTAAAGACTTGCTCCAATCCAGCGCTATTGAAATGGGTTGCTTGATTCAAGAACTTCTAGATGTTGATCAGGTTGATTCGGCAGTGGGGGAGAACGAGTTAGAGGGCCTGAATCTAAATGCTTACTTAAAAAAGATTAATGAAGAACTAAAAGAGTACAGTGAACACCAAAAAGTAGATTTTAAGCTAGACACTCCTAATGAAGATGTATTTATTATGGGATTTGGGCGCCCTTTAGCCCATGCATTGAGTAATATTTTATTTAATGCCATCACTTACTCGCCTGCGAATGGGATTGTTAAGTTAGAGGTCATAGCAGATGCAGGCAAAGTAATTCTTTCCGTTACAGACCACGGTTCAGGTGTACCCATTGCCGAACAAAATCAGTTTTTTCCAAATTTAGTGGAATTTCAACTAAAACAAAAGGTAGTAGTGGGCTTGGGCTCTATATCGTCAAGCATGTGATGGAAAAGATAGGGGGGAAGGTAGAATATGATTCAAGCTTTAAGGGTGGAGCGAGGTTTATTTTAGAGTGTAATCAAGAGGTATAGCAGAACCCTTTATAAAGGATGGTGACGGCCGACTACAGAGACTTAGGTAGTCTCTGCAGTGCAACAATGAAAGCAAAGGCTAGCATCTAGATTCAGAAAAATTCTGTGCTTGTGCGTGTCTAACATATACCCCGCACAGGCCGAGGCTCAGACATGTTTTTGCGTCATTAGGATTCAGTTATGGAGGCATTAAATTAGATGAAATGAGAGAACTGCTAACTCATGAGTTATCAGTCACGACTAAAAGATATGCTAAATATGCTCCAGGTCCCTTAAAAACGCCATCAGGGGCTATGGATGGTATACTGAATTAAAAGAAAAAGACTATGCCGCTGTTTTTTTCTTGTACCAAACTCTTTTTTTTTGGAAATTTAAATTAATATAGGTTTTTTTGTAACTCTTTGGTAAAATTAAAAAAAAACGCAGTAATTAATAGGGTTTCTTCATGTCAAAGTCAAAAGATTCAAATAAAAACCAATCACCAGCAAAAAAAACTCAGGAAAATTTAGAAGAGTTAAACTTAAAAACTCAGGCTGACAACAATGATTTAGAAGCAAAATTGCATGAGGGAATTAAAACAGAATCAGCTGAAGAAAATACTGATATTTTATCTACGATTTCACCAGAGGATCTTGGCCAAAATCTACGCCAACAAAGTGAAAATGGAAAACCTGAGGAGGGCGTTAACATAGGTGCGGAGGATCTATCCCCACTTCAAAATGAAGAGATAGCGCCTTTGGAGATCAATACAGATGATCAAGACACTATAGCTTCAAAATCTGAAGCCGCTGAGATAATTCCACCTCAATCAACGCAAAATCTACAAAGAAATAAACAGAATAGTGCCAACACAAATAGAGCTCCAGTAGACGAGGCACCTGTCGATGAAACTCCAGTAGACGAGACACCTGTCGATGAAACTCCAGTAGACGAGACACCTGTCGATGAAACTCCAGTAGA
>CBFCZY010000007.1:0-148768 GCA_965602905.1 uncultured bacterium
TAATTCGTTACTCCAACTTTTTTGTTAATTGGGGGGCTGTTTTTGAATTTTTTTTGTTGGTTTTTTTTTTTCTTTAATTTTAGCCCCAATCAAATCGACTCTATGTTTCACAAATTGAGTCAAAAATTTTCTAATAGCCATGATTTCAGTAACGTCTTCTGACTCGGTATCATGTTTATTATCAAAGTATTGCTCTTGCAAATCCTTTAATTTTCTCTGCCAAACACCAACTTTCTGGAGCATTTCCTTTGCTTGCTCGGAGGCATCTTTAGGAGGCTCGATAACAATTAGATCTGTAACTTTCTTTAAATCGGACATAATAAAAGCAATTAAAAAAGCATTAAAAACACTTTTTTTTTAAATTGTTAGAATTTGGTTTTGAAATTGAATGGACTCGCAGAGTAATAAATCACTCGCCGTCCTCTAAATGAGCCAAGTGTTTGATGATAAAAATTTTACTTCAACTTTGCAATGTCTTTTTCCCTAAAGTCCACAATAGCAATATGAGCGAATTATTAGAAGGCTTTTTTAAGTTAGGTAAAAATCTTTTACCTCTGTTCTTTATTATCTTTTTAGGTAGCGTTGGCTACCACATGATTGAACATTGGACTTGGTTTGATTCTCTCTACATGACTGTAATCACGCTAACTACCATTGGCTATCAAGAGACTCATACTTTAAGCGTAGACGGAAAAATCTTTACCATTTTACTAATTTTTTTAGGTTTGGGTAACTTCGCCTATGTAATTAGAAACCTTTCACTAGAATTTTTAAATCCCTTTGTATCAGGGATTTTAAAAGAGAGCCGCATGCACAAAAAAATTAATAAAATGAAAGACCACTACATCGTCTGTGGCTTAGGTAGAATTGGTCGTGATGTTATCATTGACCTCCTCGAAGGCGGCAAAGAAGTAGTGATGGTTGACATACACAGGCCCGATTTAGGTGAAGCCTTCAAAAACATTCCTTTTATCGTTGGGGACGCAAGTCACGACGAAACCTTAAAACATGCAGGCATCGACAGGGCCAAAGGGCTAGTTAGTTCGGTTCAGTCTGAAGCTGAAAACGTTTTTATTACCTTAACTGCCAGAGAAATTAAACCAGATCTTTTAATCGTCTCTCGTTTTGAGGAAGACTCCACCCAAAAGAAACTCATGCGTGCTGGCGCCTCTAAGACAGTGAACCCCTATAGTATTGGCTCAAAAAAAATCAGCCAGATCATTTTAAAACCAACTATTTCTAAAATCCTAGACCTTACCCACGGGGAAGAGGGGCTAAATCTAAGCTTTGAAGAGATTGACCTTTGGCCAAGCCACCCTTTGGTTGGTAAAAGCATTCGAGACAGCGCCATTCGAGATAATTTTAATGTTATCATTGTTGCTGTGGAAAGGGCTGACGGAAGGATCCAATCCAACCCTGGAGCTAATTATGTCTTTGCCGAAAAAGATCAGCTTGTTATGATCGCTGAAAAGGATGAAATGGATAAATTGCAACTACAGTATGCTAAAAATTAATATGAAGCGCCTCACACTCCTTTTTTGTATTCTGACCTTTGGCCTTAGCCTTGGCTCTGCCACGCTAATGGCTCGTGATGAATACATCGTTCACAGAACCTACAATGCTTCTAAAGGCACCCTTTTAGGGGGCGGAATTTCCAAAGATGGGCGCTACGCTTATGCCATAGATAAAAAGTATGCAATTAAGGTCTGGCGGTATAATACTGGCCGAACCATGAAGCTGATCAATACGGGAAAACACAAGCCTAAGGTGGCTGTTTTTCACCCTTCAAAACCCATTCTATTTACAGGCGGAGCAGACGGAAATATCTTCATTTGGGATATTATTAAAGGTGTAAAAATCCAGCAGCTTTCAGGCCATTCTGTAGCTGTAGATGCACTTGCTATCAGCAATAGTGGCCAATTTCTAGTTTCAGGCGGGAAGGAGAAAAACATTATTTTATGGCGCCTAGACCGCTATAAAATCTTTAAAAAAATTCTTGAGCCCAGCCGTAAGGTAATTGCTTTAGACTTCCACCCTGACAATAAAACCATAGCTTGGGCAAACTCTACGAATGAAATCAAAGTCTGGGCAACAGACAAAGACTCAATGATAGTCAGCCATAAAAAGCACAAAAAGAAAATCACACACCTCAAATTCCACCCCAACGGTAATCTTATCGCTTCGGCTGGTTATGGGACAAAGGTGATACTCTACAACACGAAACGAAAAACTATCCAAAAGGTCTATCAGGGGCACAAGAAAGCTATATCTGCTATTGATTTTACTTCCGATGGCAAAGAATTACTAACCTGCTCTCTAGACGGTACAATTAAGCTATGGAAAGTCCGAACTGGCCGCATTGGTCAAGAATTTAAATTGGTTGAAAAACCTGTTCAATATTGCGAATTTTCCTCAGACACAAGAAAGGTTATTGCCGTATTTACAAAGAGTTACATCCGTGGTTGGAACTTAGGCGAATCGGGGTTTATGAAGGCCTTCAAAGGCCATAAAAAAGGGATCATTGATATCGGAATGTCTAAAACAGGCGCCGCTCTGGGCAGCGTCGGCCAAGGTGGGCAAATTTTTCTTTGGAATTTATCCAGCAAAAAGAAAATTAATTCCATCGATGCTGGTGCACATAAACCTCAGACCATTGCTATTTCGCCTGATAACCAAACCTTTGCTACAGGTGGGTCTGACTCTGAAATTCGTATCTGGGATAAAAAGACCCTAAAGGTAATTAAAACCTTGAGCGGTGGACATAGAGGGAAGATCAATTCTTTAGCCTACCACCCAACGGAGTCCTCATTAATTAGTGCCGGGGCAGATAAAAAAATCATTCATTGGAACCTGACCACAGGAAAGGTGTCCTACGAGAAGCAGGTTCACCAAGGCCAGATATACAAGGTCATTTTCAATGAAGATGGGGAATACTACCTTACTGCTAGCCAAGATAAGACCGTTAAGTATTGGCGTTTTTACGATCACCAATTAATGCAGACCTTTAAAGGTCACAAAAGAGGCGTTAGAGCAATTGCCTTTTCCAGAGGGAAAGATATTATTGCCTCGGGCTCCGATGACAAATTAATCAAACTCTGGGATTTAGGTTCAGGCAACTTGCTAAAGACTTTAATTGGTCACGACTTTATTGTCAGTGGCTTGGAGTTTTCGCCTAACGGCAAGGCTTTGCTTTCGGCCTCCAGAGATAAAACCCTTAGGCTTTGGAACGCCGACAGAGGTGTTTTTATAAAAACCCTTTCTGGTCAAAATGACCAAGTAATTTCCGTTGCAGTTTCGCCTGATGGCAAGCTTTTAGCCAGTGCCACACTTGGGAATGAGATCAACCTGCTCAAGCTACCAAAGGATATTTTTTGGCTACGAAAAAAGACCATTGGGGGCGACTCTGAAGGTGTTAGCACCGTGGAAGGTGCCCCTGATGCTGCCAAAGGGGGGACTGCTGTAATCCCTGAAAATATAAAAACCAAAAAGAAAAAGGGCATTGCCGACAAGGATATCATTGAAGAAGAGATTATAGACCAAAAAGATAATGTTTTTGAGCCTCCTGAAGTGGTGGTGGACCAAGACCTGATTGCTTTAAAAAAGGGCTTGAATAGTATCTTAAAAAAGGGTGACTCCTGTACAAACCAAAAGGACTTAGAAGATGTTGCTATGGCAATATTAGCCAAAAGCCCCAATGATATGGTCGCCTATTACGCACTGATTCAGGCCAATACGGTAAAGCAAAATCTTCAAATGATCTTTTTTGCCTCTAAGCTAGGCGTGCAGGCTGAATTTGACCCGAAGTATTATAATTTCTCTGATGGGCAAACCTTGCGAACGGCCATTGCCTATTGGAGCAACCAAGTTTTTTCCCACCCTGAAAACAAACCTGGTGGGGAAGTTGCTATTGAAATGATCAACTGCACAAATAATTTAGTAGATATTGAAGTGTCTCAAGACTTGCTATATCTTGATTTACCCGAGGAAATAGTAACAGCCATTTTAGCTGGAAAATCAAAACTGGATCTGAACGTCTTTACGGGTTTAGTCAAGCAACCAGCGATTTTCCGTACTAGATTATTTTCTTTGATGCTGGCAGTGGAAAAAGGTGCACCTGAAATTAACTTCGGTAACATTTCAGAATACGAACCGCCCAACGTTTCTACTTTTGGATACTATAGCCTTGATATGAAGGAAATACGTCAGTGGGGAAAGGCTGGTGGAAAGGTAAGCTTTCAACTCAAACACGGGCGCAACAACTGGCGAACCTTTATCAGTGATGAAAAGAAAACCAGAACCTTAATGCTGCTTAAAGGGAATTACTACTTGCGTGTCAATAACCATGTAAAAAGGGCCTTTGAAATTACTCGTAGTGGGCAAGTGATGGATGTAAAAATCAACTAGAAGGCAATTTGTTAAAATCGACCTAATAGTTCAGCGACCAATTGGATTTGGGAAGGCAGTAAACATTTACAATCTAAAATCACGCCCTCGCCTTGCACCCGACCAATCACGGGTGTGGGTAGTTCTCTTAAAGACTTTAAGTTCTTTTCAATATCTCCAGCCATAAAAATTCCCCAAGAATCGATTTCTGCCATTGGCAAAGAACCGCCACCAGGTTTCGCCTTGCATGAACATAAAGAAAAAACTTCCAGGTTGAGAGACCTTAAAACTTCTTCTGCTCTTTTTTTAACAACTTCGGCCTCTTCACAAAGCATCCGCACCACAGGAAGCTGTTCTTCCTTGCCTTGAGCATATAGCTGTAAAGATTTCTCTAGCAATATACTAGTAAATTTATCCAGCCTTAAGGCTCGGTAAAGAGGGTGTGACTTGATTTTATCTATCAAATCTTTACGACCTAAAATGATTCCCGCTTGGGGGCCGCCTAAAAGTTTATCCCCACTGAAAGTAACGATGTCGGCTCCAGCTTTTAAACTTTCCTCAATTGTAGGCTCGCTAAATCCAGCCTTAGCCTTGACTCGGTTAAAAAGGCCGCTGCCTAGATCCTTAAGCAGGATTTTATTATTCTTTTTGGCTAATTTGCTTAAGTCTTTTAACGTTACACCATGGGTAAAGCCTTGGATCTCAAAGTTGCTTGGGTGCACTTTTAGAATCATTTCAGCTCGATCTAAAACCTTTTCATAATCGCTCAAATGGGTTTTATTGGTGGTGCCCACTTCGATCATATTAGCGCCTGAAGCCTCTAAAATTTCAGGCACCCGAAAACCACCGCCAATTTCCACCAGTTCGCCACGGCTGATAACCACACCTGTGCCCTTTGCCAATGCCGCTAACCCTAGCACCAATGCACCAGCGTTATTATTCACAACTATAGCGCTTTCGGCACCAGTAAGACCCACCAATAGCTGTTCTAAACTACCGCCTCTTTTCCCACGTTTGCCTGTGGAAATATCAAATTCAAGATTACTGTAATTACGGCCCAAGGTCGAAAGGCTACGGAAAAATTCTCGTGGAAGGGGGGCACGGCCAAGGTTGGTGTGGAGCACCACACCTGTCATATTGATCACTTCAGTTAAGCTGTTTTGTTCACTCAACTTTTCTATAATTCTTTCCAGTAATTCAGCCTTGTTAAGCTGTCCCTGATTGTATTTAGGGTGAGCTTTCATGGACTTTAAAATATCCTGTAACTGCCCTCGAACTTCCTTGCCAAAGGGGAGACCATTTTTTTCTAATTCTTTATCTACTAAACTAACAGAAGGGAAGTTAGCCAAGGATTTATTCGCAGGCGGATTAATCTTCATGCTTTTTCCTGCCCAGCAGCCAATCTTTAAAGGCGACTAAAAAATAGAGGAGAAAAATAAAGCGAATTGCCCCAACAAAAAGGTAGGGGTTTTCAGAAAAGAAACTTCCACCACTCCCAGGGTCAAAGGGCATCAAACCGATAGAGTTCACCTCTTCAAAGGCCCTCGTTTTATAATAGTAGCGGCCTTGAGGGCCAGCAATAGCGCTGGAACCATTGTTGATGACATGCACCAGAGGTATACGATTTTCAACAGCTCGCAACACTGAGGAGGCCATATGTTGCTCTGGCTGGTTACTTTTGCCGTACCAGCCATCTTGACTTTGTACGAGTAGAACTTTGCCTTTCCCATCGGCCCCAATAGCTTGGCCCAAAATAGAGGAAAATTGAGACTCATAACAGAGTTTAGGAACAAATCTCATGCCCTTAACCTCAAAGGTTTTGTGGGTCTTGCCTGCATCAAGGCTGCTGGCGTAGTTGCCTAAAAGCCATTTGACTAGAGCATTTTCCCCAAAGGGGGTATACTCCCCAAAGGGAACCAGTTGCATCTTATGGTAAGCCTCAAAACTACCTTGGTTGGGTCGGATCAATAAAGAGGAGTTATAGTGCTTCTTTTTGCCCATTAATGTTTCTCTCACAGTATCGTGAAAAATTATGGGACTTCCTATTCGGTCGATCTCAGCATGAAAAGATTTTGCCACAAGAGGCCAAAAACTAAGGCCAAAAAATTTACCCTCAGGCCAGATTACAACCTCAGCCCCCATTTTTGAAAGTCGATCGGTCAACATTAACTCGTAGGGTTTTGTCCTACTAAAGCCAGGCTCAGGCTTAGGCCGACCTAAAGAGGCAGGTCGGTTTGTTTGCACAATACCAATTTTTCGTTGCTCCCAAGTAGCAATTTTTTCGTCCCAATGGGCCAAGGAACCTAGTCCATAAACCAACCACAGAGCAACAAAAACAGCTCCAGCCTGCCAGATAGAATCCTTAGAAACCACTTCTTTGTCTTTTAGACCAAGAAATACCAGATAATTGATCAATCCGACCATAAAATCTAACCCATAGACACCTGTAATATCGATAGGCTGAATAAAGGTTAGGAAATAACTTAAACCAGAACCGAAGGTGAAGGGGAAAACCATTGGGAAAATGGAAGTCACAGCGCTGAGGCTCAAGGGAAACAGAAGCAAAGGGGCGGCCGTAGCTCGTTCCCTCATCAAATTAAAGCTGGCAAAAACCAAACCGAACAGATGGGAAACCAAAAAGGCGTAGCCTACAGTTACTACGTGATGCCAAGGTTTTGGAATGTCCAAAACATAATTGCCCCAGTTACCAACCCAATAGAATCCAAAGGAAATGGCCACGAGACCTGTAAAGGCCGCAAACAAATAGGCCCTAAGGGGCTTCATCTTTTGGGTTATCACCAAAAGCGGCACAAAGGCTACAAAGAGAAAAAGGTAATAATTATAAGGAGCAAAGGACAGAAATAGGAGGAGAGCTGAAAGTAAACAGCTCCCTAGAAGATAAAAACGGTCTTTCAAATGTTATTCTTCAGGCAAGGGTTCATTGGGGTATTTATCCCATAGTTTAATCAATTCAGGCAAAGCCCTCTCAAAAGCCTCCACAACCTCAGGGGCAAATTGTGTCCCACTTTTTTCAATAATATAACTGCAAGCCTCATCCAAGGGCCAAGCTTTCTTGTAAGGCCTTACAGACAATAGGGCATCGAAGACATCAGCAACTGCGGCTATCCTTGCCTCAAGTGGGATTTGATTTTCCTTTAGTCCTTGAGGGTATCCTTCCCCGTCCCACCTTTCGTGGTGACTACCAGCAATGGCTTTAGCAATTTGAATCAAATCGTAACGGCTGCCATCTAAAATTTCATCTCCGTGCATAGTGTGGAGCTTCATCACCTCCATTTCCTCTTTGGTCAGTTTACCCTTTTTAAGTAAAACTTCATCAGGTGTCGCGACCTTACCAACGTCATGCATCAGACTGGCAATTTTTAAAAGCTCGCATTCTTTTTCACGTAAACCATAGTGCCGTGAAATGATTTCCACCATTTCACTCATACGGTGAATATGGTTGCCTGTTTCTGGGTCTCTGAATTCCGCAGCCTTCACTAAGCGCAAGACAATTTCTCTTTGTGTATCATGCAAAGCTTTGGTTCGGGCATCCACCCTTTGGTCTAAAATCTTATTTTGTTCTTCTAGTTGCTTTTGGATGCGAGCAAGTTTGATCTGGGTCTGGACTCGAACCCTGACAATGGCAGGGGTCAAGGGCTTAGAAATGTAATCAACCGCACCATGGCCAAGACCTTTAATCTCGTCTTCATCTTCATTCATTGCCGTGACAAAAATCACAGGAGTAGCTTTAATATCAGGATGTTGCTGCATGTTATCTAAAACTTGGTAGCCATCCATTTCAGGCATCATGATATCTAGCAGAACTAATTCAGGTTTAAGTTCCTTGAGGCGCTGTAGCGCTTCTTCGCCAGATTTTGCAAAGGACAGGGTATAGGCATCCTTTAAAATTTCACCTAAAATCTTTAAATTTGTAGGTTCGTCATCGACTATAAGTATTCTGGGAAGGGACATTGGGCTCGGTTAAATATGTTTGACCCGACCTTAACCAAAAAAGGGGCAAAAATCAAGAAAGCTTATTTATTGGTCAAAAAAAAAGGGTTGATTCTTAAAAAAACCAACCCTTTCAAATATAAAGCTAACTAAAAACTATAGATCGCTTGCGTTTTCATCAAGGTAATTTGCAACACCGTCACCAGTAGCAACCATACCTTTTTTACCTTTAGACCAACCAGCGGGGCACACTTCACCGTGCTCTTCGTTGAACTGTAAAGCATCAACCATGCGTAACATTTCATCAATGTTTCTACCTAAAGGAAGATCGTTGATAACTTGGTGACGAACAACGCCTTCTTTATCAATCAAGAAACTTCCACGAAGTGCGATAGCACCGTCAAATAAAACATCGTAATCAGTAGAAATCGACTTAGTGATATCAGCAACGATAGGGAATTGTACTTGGCCAATGCCGCCCTTGTTGATTTCAGTGTTCTTCCAGGCAAGGTGGCTGAAATGTGAATCAACAGAACAACCAATCACCTCAACACCTTTAGCTTTAAAGTCAGCTAATCTGTGGTCAAAAGCAATAATTTCTGATGGGCAAACAAATGTAAAATCTAAAGGGTAAAAGAATAAAACAACATATTTTCCCTTATAGTCGCTCATGCTGATTTCTTTAAAAGAATTATCAGGCATAACTGCTTGTGCTTTAAAATCAGGGGCTGCTTTTGTTACCAATACGCTCATGGGTACTCCTCAAAATTGGGATATATAAAAATGTGGCGAATTGCTTCGCCAGAAAAAAGTAACTTTCAATATAGTTAGAAGTTTAAACTCTCAATAAAAAACCTACAAGTAAAAATTCGATTATTTCTACAATAAACTGTAAAAAGTGACTTTAGCTGTGATGCGCCTCACACAATTAACGTGGCATAGCTGGTGCAAAACTTTTATAGAGGCTCTAATTTTCTAACTTTATAGAAAAATTTGCCCAGTAATAGGACCCTAAAGCTAAAGGATTAATGATGAATATGCAGGCGAGACAAGGGAAGACCAATAGTAAAACGGCAAGTCAGCCTAGTGCACAAGGCTTTAATCACCAACTCCACCAATCGCGTGACTGGGATCAAGCTTTGGATGTGATCCACTGGATTCTAGCTAAAAAATGGTACTTTACTGCCATAGCCACGAACAATAAAAAGGGTGCAGGCCCTCGCCAAGCGGGTCAGCTATATTTTCAGCGCAAACGAAATACCCTTACAGAAGAAACAGAGGCACTTTTTAAAATGCAACTGCTCGGTCTGGCAAAAAAAGCCAATAAGGTTGATAAATTCCGCATTCATGAAAAAGATGTCTGGCATTTGAATAGCACTATGGAGGAATATCCAGAAGGCACAAAAATTATCGAAATTCATCAGTTTGCCTTGAGTAGTTTAATTAAATCTACCAAGAGTAAAAAAAGTGCCTTTATCATTTTAAATGGAAAGGCCAGCGCCATTGAGGTGAATACGGTTATGAAATTTATTCACAAGCTGATTACCGATAAAAACTACTGCACCAAGCTGGGCAAAGAGGTAATTATCCAAAAAAAGGCCAAGAAAAAACCTTCTGAGCCAAAAGCTACCCTCAACTACAAAGATGCCAGAAGTCCAGGTGGGTTACTGCTTACCTTAATGGATGAACCTGTACAGGTAAGGGGTGTCAGCGCCGCTGAATATGATCTTTTAAAAGACTATATGGCCGAACTTAAGTCCTTAGGTCACCTCACAGAGATCCACGTAAAGGTGGCAAAATTGCTCAAAACCCATTTCCAGCAAAGGGCAATGTCGGCAGAAAATGGAGCCCCAAGTCCTAATGCCGCAAAGGCTGTAGACCTTTTTTCTCAAGTTTAAAACAATACTTAAATCAAGGCCTCTCGCAGTTTGGGGCCTTGACTAAAGTGGGAAATCCCCTCCAAAATAACCCAGCACCACAAAGTTCCCAAGTCATTCATGTTTGAATCCTTTAAGTTAGAAAAAAAAGCAGGCCTCTTTTTAATTTTTCACAGCGCCCTTTGGTTTGCTGTAGGCTTGATACTAGATATACACCCCGATATGGCCGACCATTGGGTTTGGTCTAGGGCTTTAGCTTTTGGATACTACGAACATCCCCCTTTTGTGGCCTTAACCATGTTGCCAGCCAATTGGTTTGGCAATGCTGTGGTGACTTTAAAGCTAGGCTCAGCCCTCTTTTCTAGTCTAATTTTCTACTTGGCTTACGTGCTAGGCAAAGAGCTTTTTAACGAAAAAACAGCCTTTACTTACCTGTTAATTTTAGAAGCAACAGTATACTTTTCTTTTGGCTCTGTTTTTTGGCATATCGACCAGCCCTATATGGCCTTTTGGCTTTTGGGCCTATTGGTGATTGCCAAGTGGGCAAAATCAGAAAACCCAAATTGGATGCTCGCTTTTGGCGTTGTAGCGGGCTTAGGTGCATTAAGTAAATATATCATGGTGCTCTTCCCCTTAAGCATGTTTTTTTGGTTGGCTGTCTGCCCCAAATCAAGGCAGTTGCCCAAACAGTGGCAAACCTATGCTGGGGCAATGATTGCCGCGCTAATTTTGGCCCCTAATTTATATTGGAACTATACCCACGAATGGGTGACCTTTGTTTATAACTTCCAAAAGGGCTTAACAGGGGCAGAACCTTTAAAGCAATTTTCCATCTTTCAAGCTGGGCAATTGCTTCTCTTTTCTATTGTATTGTCTGGGGCCTTTTGGGTTTTGCTTAGCCTGAAGAAGATAGCCTCTTGGAAAGAGTTAGAAGGAGGCAATGCGGCACTATTATTTCTTAAGGTTTCAGGGCTCATCCCTTTTTTATTTTTCAGTTACACCAGCTTTTTGGGCCGAGGGTCTGACCCACACTGGCTAAATATCGCCTATTTTAGTTTCTTTTTATTTTTGGCCCATCACCTAACCCATGAGGGGAGCAGATATAGGGCGAAATTATTAGCTTCCGCCTTTATCGTCAACGGAACGCTGGTGGTTTTAGTTATCTGGCAAGTTTTAGCCAACCCCTTTGATCTGGATCAAAAACAAAATAAAGCCTTTGCCAAAGCCAATGGCTGGGTAGAAGTTTCAGAGGCTGCAAGCCAAAGACTAAAAGACTATGGGCTCACTATGCCTCCCTTTACCATCACCAGAGAATACCAATTTGGTGGCGTTTTAGCCCTTTATTTGGAGGGACACCCCATGAGCCATTCTATTGAAAAACCCATTAGAAATGAGTGGAGTCAGGTTGCAGACATAAAAACCAATGGCGCTTTGCTCTTTTGCCCTCAAGCGGAATGCAAGGCGATTTTAGCCAATGCCACTGCCCGTTTTGCTACAAACTTTGATGATCTTGGTTCCATTACCATCATTAAGCGGGGCACTACTTTGCACGACTTGCAGCTTCATTACTTGAGACCTGTTCTGTAATTATCTTGGATTACTCGACCCAAATCAAATCTGCCCCAGCCTTGCAAGGTGGCGGGCAGAAATCTAACTCTAGTCAAATTTTATTCAATCTCCTATGCTGTCTAAATAAGGCCAGAGAAGTCATTTGCGCCAAAAGTTAGCTTACTTATAATAGTACACCATGAAATATATTAGCACTCGAGGCGGAATTGCCCCTCAATCCTTTTCCAATGTAGTTTTAGAGGGCTTAGCCCGTGACGGCGGTCTCTACTTGCCTGAAACCACCCCTGATTTTTCTAAAAAGTTAGATAGCTTAAAAGGCCTCAACTACCAAGATCTAGCGGTGGAAATTTTTACTCCCTTTGTAGAAGACTGCATAGGAAAGGAAGATTTAAAGACACTAGTATATAAGAGCTACGAAAGCTTTACCGACAAAAGCATCACCCCCCTAGTTCAGACCACAGGCGCACATGTGTTAGAGTTGTTCCATGGGCCTACCTTTGCTTTTAAGGACCTCGCTTTACAGTTTTTAGGGAATTTGTTTGAATTCTTTTTGTCCAAAGAGGGCAGAAAGCTCAATATTTTAGGGGCTACCAGTGGCGATACTGGTTCAGCTGCCATATATGGTGTTCGAGGCAAGGCTGGCATTGATATTTTCATGTTGCACCCTGAAGGCAGGGTTAGCCCTGTACAAGAACGTCAGATGACTACAGTCACTGATACTAACGTGCATAACATCGCCGTTAAGGGAACCTTTGACGATTGCCAAGCCTTAGTTAAATCCTGCTTTAACGATCTGGATTTTCGTGACCAATACCAACTGGGCGCTGTAAATTCTATCAACTGGGCTAGAGTGC
Organism: uncultured bacterium; assembly: GCA_965602905.1. Classification (GTDB taxonomy): domain Bacteria; phylum SAR324; class SAR324; order XYD2-FULL-50-16; family XYD2-FULL-50-16; genus JASJGK01. Next base: position 12,635 of record CBFCZY010000007.1, read on the forward strand.
TAGCGCAGATTAGCTATTATTTCTTTGCTTACTTTAGGTTTACAGAGCAGAACCCAGGAAAAACCCCTCGTTTTTCAGTGCCAACAGGTAACTTCGGCGATATTTTCGCAGGCTATATGGCGCAAAGTATGGGCCTTCCCATGGGGAAACTTATTCTTGCCACCAACTCCAATGATATTTTAAGTCGAGCTGTAATCAACGGCGATTACAGTACTAAGGATGTAACGGCTACCTACAGCCCCAGTATGGATATCCAGCTAGCCAGTAACTTTGAACGCTATTTATTTTTCCTATTAGGTAGGGACGGTAAGGAGCTATCATCCCGCATGGAAGCCTTTGGCAAAACAGGTGTCTTGCCTCTTTCAGCTGAGGAAAAGGCCAAGATCAAATTAGATTTTGAAGGCTGTGCTGTCAGCGAAGATGAAACCATAGCTACCATTAAGGCCCACCAAGAAACAGGCTACTTGCTTGATCCTCATTCTGCCATTGGGGTTAAGGCCGCTGAAAATTTAAAGGCTGAAAACCCAATCTGCTTGGCTACAGCTCACCCTGCAAAATTTGTAGATGCTGTGCTTAAAGCGACTGGCGCAGAGCCTCCAAAGCCTGAGGCCATTGCGGCCTTGAGTGGCAAGGAAACTCGGCTCGTCAAAGCAGAGGCGACAGTTTCTGCTATCCAGGGAATTTTAAAGGATACCCTAGCTTAGCAACAGAGGTAAGATCTACATTTAAAGCTTATCAACCTTGGGAGGGGTCTAATGGCAAAAACGGTTCTTTTTATTACAGCCAGTCTGGACGGCTATATTGCCTCAAAAGATGGCTCGGTCGATTGGTTATATAATGACCAAGACTACGACTACAGCGAATTTTATGAATCCTTAGACTTGGTAATCATGGGCCGAAAGACCTTTGAACAGACCCTAACTTTTGGGCCTTACCCCTATCAAAACAAAAAATCTGTGGTCTTTAGCTCCACGCCTGAAGCCTTAATTCCCAAAGCTGAAGGTTATGATAATATCTCCTTTACCAGTAGGAGCCCGCTCGAATTTATGGGCGAAACGGCGAAGGGCGACCAAAAGATTTGGCTTGTCGGTGGGGGCAATTTGATTGGGCAGTTTATCCGCAACAACCTCATTGATGAATTCTGGCTTTATATCCACCCTATCATATTAGGTGAGGGCATCCCTCTATTCCAAGATTTGGTTAAAAGCCAAGAGTTGCAACTTCTAGACACAACCCCCTTTTCCAGTGGGATGGTTCGCCTTAGATACCAAAAAATTGCCCATTAGGGTTATTTTTTGCTCTTTAGTGCCAAGGCCTGTATTTGTAATATTTTCAGCAACTAGAAGAGTCTGCTAGGCCTCACAATCCTTTGTTTTTAATCAAATATTTTGGGCATCTAAGTTCAGATTTTAAGCTTTATACAGCTAAACTTACCAACCCGATCCTAACTTTTTCATATCTTTTTATAGAACTTAAAGTTTATAATATAAAAACATTCGCTTTTCTATTTCTTTTTATAGAACTTAAAGTCGTTAACATTAGGACATATTCATCTGACAGTTAAAGATTGAGATAAACATGAAACTTTCTTATTCCCGCTGGCTGGTATGCTTTGTATATCTAGCCTTTGCAATGAGCTGGGCGTTCTCAGTTTGGTTCCAGCTAAACCGAGAACGCCAGCAGTTGTTAATATCGACAATATCTCAAGCCAGCCAAATCGAAAAAATGTATTCCTCTATGGTCATAGAGGAAAACAGATTGTTGCAGGGCCTTGTAAAAGGCATTAACTCAGATATTGCTATCGGCAATGCTTGGAGGGAACAAGATCGAGAAAAGTTGTTGTCTTTAGCACTACCCAAGTTCAATGAGCTCAAGAAATCCTTTTTAGTTTCCCATTTATATTTTATCGACCTCCAACAAATTTGTTTTTTGAGAGTCCATGCTCCGCTAAGACATGGAGACTTAATTCAACGCTATACACTAGAAAAGTCCATTCAAACCAATAAGGATTTCGGTGGCCTAGAACTAGGCTATTTTGGTCATTTTATACTGAGGCATGTTCACCCCTGGTACTATCAGGGCGAACTGATAGGATACATAGAACTGGGGGTTGAGATACAGCATTTGACAGCAAAGCTGAAGCAACTAACTGACGCGGATATGATATTTTTGATTAATAAATCTCATTTGGATCGCGAAAGGGCCAACCAGGGGAAACATCTACTAGGGCAAACTATTAACTGGGAACAGTACTTACATGAGGTTGTTGTTGAAGGCAGCTCCAAAAGTTCTGCTGTAGAAATCAATCATTATATCTCCAGCTCTGGCAAGTATACGGATCATATTTTCACCGAAGTATTTGAGATAGAATCACAGTTTGTAGGGGCAAATATTCGCCTCAAAGATACATCTGGAGCTGATCTAGGCCGCATGTTGATTTTAACGGACCAAAAGATTTGGTACCAGAATCGAACCAAGTTTCTTATTGTACAAGTGATCGTTCTAGGTTTTGGTGGGTTTTGGTGGGTTTTTATTTTATTTATATTTAAGATTCAGCAAGATCAACAGAGACCTTCAATTAAAAGAAATGGTGTTTCAGTCTGCTACTGAAGCAATAATAATTACGGATGCTAAAAACCAAATTATTGAAGTAAATCCCGCTTTTGAAAAAATATCTGGCTATTCTGAAATTGAAGTACTGGGGGAAAATCCCTCCATCATGGCCTCGGGTCGCCATGATCAAAATTTTTACCAAGACATGTGGGCTTCTATCTCTGCAACTGGAAAGTGGCAGGGAGAGGTTTGGGACCGCAAACCATCTGGAGAAGTCTACCCAAAAGCCTTGTCGATTACCAGCTTTCAGAACGGAAATGCTAACAGCTTGAACTATCTTGGAGTTTTTTCAGATATTACTCTAAAAATTGAGGCTTCAGAAAAGCTTGCAAATCTTGCTTTTTTTGACCCTTTGACGGGATTAGGCAACCGTGCTTTGTGTGATCAAGAACTAATGTCGAGATTAAAGTTTTCGCAACGCAATAAAACAGGATTGGCCGTTTTGTTTTTAGACCTTGATGGATTTAAATCTGTAAATGATTCAATGGGCCACAAAATGGGGGATGAGGTACTCGTTTTGGTTGCAGATAAATTTAAAGAGACGGTCCGAGAGAGTGACTTTGTCTGTAGGCACGGAGGAGACGAGTTTTTAATTATCCTCTCAGGGCTGGCTACCCCTGATGATGTATCTAAGGTGTCCACCAATTTGCTAGCAATTTTCGACAAGCCAATTCAGCTTTCCAGTGGGGAAGAGGCCCGCTTGAACACGAGTATTGGCATTAGTCTGTCTCCAGGTGACTCCATCTCTCCTGATGAGCTGATAAGGTATGCTGACTTAGCAATGTATGAGGCTAAGAACGCTGGTAAAGGACGGTTTTATTTTTTCAAAGGTGGTTAAAGGCAGTTGAATTTTAAAATAGAAAGAAGGAAGAAATCCCCTGCTAGGGGCGGTGGACTCCGGGGTATTTTTTGCTTTACGAGGGAAGTCTAGACAGAGCAAAGGGGTCAGGGTCAAAAAAGATCTCTTCTAAACAGAGGCCACTTGCGGCGGCCTTGAGCTTATTTTTACAAGTTTTTTCCTCTAGAGCTTTTTTTACATCTATGGGCTGAAATTCACCTTTCCCAACCATCACCACCATACCAACCATGTTGCGAATCATAAAGCGCACAAAGCCAGAACCTACAAAATCAAAGGTTATGATGTTGGCTGAGCCATCTTTTTTAAAGCTCATGGTTGCCGACTGAATAAATTTAACAGGGCTATTGGCGGTGCAATTTACTCCTCTGAAGGCTGTAAAATCATGTTCCCCAATGAAGTAACTAGTAGCCTTTTCCATAGCCTCTAAATCTAAAGACTTTTTCACCCACCAAACAAATTCCCTGGTCAGGGCTGGAGGACTAACATCGTGGTGAATTACGTAAGAATAGCGTTTCCCCTGAGAATTTTTCCTAGGGTAAAAATCAGAATCAACCTCAACTAATTTTTTTACAGAAATTGCGTCAGGCGTTAAGGAATTAATGCTATTTAAAAGAGTGTAGAGATTACCCTCTTTTGGCGCAGTAAAGGTAAAGACTTGGCCCCTTGCGTGGACCCCTGCGTCTGTTCGACTAGGAGCGTAAACTTTAGTTTCTTTTTGGAGTATTCGACTGATAGCCCGATGCAATTCAGCTTGAATGCTAGGGCCATCATTTTGGACTTGCCAGCCAAGATAGCCTGTACCTTGGTACTCTAACTTGGCTAGTAATAATCTAGTTTTAAGCAAGGCTTAACAAGCAGCTTCAACCATTTTTTTGATTTTGCTTGGATCAGCACCGATAACCATTTCAGATTGCTCGCCATCTTTAAACATGATCAAAGTTGGGATAGAGCGTACACCAAACTGAGCTGGATACTGGTTGTTTTCATCAACATTTAGCTTAGCGATGGTCACTTTACCATCAAATTCCGCTGCCAACTGCTCTAAATAAGGAGCAATTGATTTACAAGGACCACACCAGTCAGCCCAAAAATCAACTAATACTGGGGTACTGCTTTTTAAAACTTTCTCTTCAAAGTCAGCATCAGAGAGAACTACAATTTTTTCGCTAGCCATGTTTCTACCTATGTTTTGATTGTTTGATCAGCTATGTTTGCCATAATATATACTTTTATATAAAAAAGAAAGGGAATAAACGCAAAAAAACAAAGAATATACATTTTTTCATATATGCACCTAAAATAACAAAGAAAAGGATGTGCCTTGTCAAAAAAGGCAAGTTTAAGATAAGCAAAGATAAAAGTATCTTAGCAATTAAACTATATTGGAGCAGTGATGAAGTTTGGCGTATTAGGTGGAAGTGGAATTTACGATTTAGAAGGCTTAACCAACCAAAAATCACAATTGATCCCCACACCCTTTGGTGATCCTAGTGATCCTGTAATAACAGGTGAAATTGGTGGCTGCCAAGTGGCATTTATCCCTCGTCATGGCAAGGGCCACAGGCTACTGCCATCAGAAATTAATTTCCGAGCCAACGTCTGGGCATTGAAATCACTAGGTGTAACCCACCTAATTTCTGTTAGCGCCGTAGGCTCTTTAAAAGAAGAAATTGAGCCAGGCCATATTGTAATCCCTGACCAGTTTATCGACCGTACCAAAGATAGACCCTCTACTTTCTTCGGCGAAGGTGTCGTTGCCCACCCTCAATTTGGGAAGCCTGTTTGCGGCGAGCTAAGTGGGGCTATCTATGAGGCGGCTCAAAAATTAAATATTACCACCCATATGGGTGGGACTTATATATGTATGGAAGGGCCAATATTTTCCACTCAAGCAGAATCATACATGTACCGTGATTTAGGCGCTTCTATCATTGGCATGACCAACCTACAAGAAGCCAAGTTAGCCCGAGAAGCGGAGATGTGTTTTGCAACCATTGCCCTTTCCACAGATTATGATTGCTGGCACGAAGAAGAGGTAACCCTAGAGGCTGTACTGGCTGTAATGGGGAAAAATGTTGCCAACGCCAAAGCTATTCTTGTTGAAGTCTTAAATACCTTCAAAGCTAAAACCGACCCTGTTTGCTCAGATCAATCGTCTTTGGCCTTTGCTATTATGACTGATCCAGCTGTGATTCCTGTTAAAACCAAGCAGAAATTGGACTTAATCATTGGCAAACACATTATTAAGTAACTTGTGCGCAAGACTCTACTCTTCTTTTTAGTTCTCTTTTCTTTTTCTATCGTTGCTTTTGGGGCTGAGCCCCAGAGCCAACCAAAAGAAATTCGCTTCTGGCAATTTTGGCCAGCAGAGTGGTTGGCCCCTGAGATTAAAAAGTTCGAGACTGAGACGGGTTATAAGGTAATCATCGAGCGCCTCACATGGTCAGAAGGTTTAAATAAAATCATCACGGCCATGGCTGCCAACGAGGCACCTGATGTTATCGAACTGGGTAGCACATGGGTCGCTGGCTTTTCAGGCTCTGGTGGTATTTTGCCCATTCAGGTGGGCGACCTAAAAGAAAAACTCCTTCTCTGGCGACCAGCCACCTACAACAACCAGATTTATGCTGTCCCTTGGACCCTTTCCACAGCGGCTTTATTTTACAATAAAGACCTACTAACTCAGGCAGGCGTGAGCCCACCAACCAACTTTGATGAGTTGCTCTCTGCTGCCAAAAAAATTGATCAATTGGGGCCAGGCCTTAAAGGCTACGGCCTTAAAACAGGTTCCTATACAACATGGCAGAAGTTTCTTCCCTTTGTTTGGTCCAATGGGGCCAAATTAATTGATGAGGGACAACCCCAAGTTACAGACCCCAAGTTTTTAGAGGCACTGGGCTTTTATTTGGCCCTCAAGGAATTTAGTCTATTTGACGATAATATCGTCGTGAGAAAGGCTTTCCAATCGGGTCAAGTGGGCATGATGATTGAAGAGCCAGGCCAAATGGCCCGTTTTTTAAAAGATAGCCCCCATTTAAACTTCGGAGTTGTGCCTATTCCCGCTTCCCCCAGCACAGGGCAAAGTGTGGCCTTTGCAGGAAGCCAAATGTTGGCAATCCCAAAAAATACCAAAAACAAAGAAATGGCTCTAAAGTTAATCCGTTTTTTGGTTCGTCCTGATGTTACCAAGTCCATTACCAACCGCATTACCACTCTATTCCCTGCCTACAAAGGCGCTGAATTGGACCCCTTTTATCAGGTGGAACACCCTGAATTACTGGTATTTCTAAAATCCTTACAGACGGCCACCAGCCCTGAGGCGCACCCTGAATGGATTTCCATCCAAGAGATTTTCTCTGAGAATTTAGAACGCAGTTTGTATGGTCTAGTGGACCCAAAAACAGCCATGGAAACGGCCCAAAGGGATATTAAATGGCACTTAGCAAACACCAAACCCAGTGTTGGGGTAAAAATTGACCCTGCGAAGATCCCTTGGGTCTGGCTGATTGGTGGCCCAATTGCCTTATTAATCCTATTTAATTTACTAAAGGCTCGCTGGAAACTTGAGGGAGCGCCCCACAAAAAGGCTTTTTTGCTCAAAGAATACCGCTATAATTTTAATACCTTTTTATTTTTACTTCCTTGGATATTTGTTTTTTTGCTCTTTAGCTTGTTTCCCATCGCCTACTCTATCTTTATGAGCTTCACTCGCTATAGAGCGAGCGGCGCAGAGGCACCCACTTGGGTCGGGCTAGACAACTATACAAAGTTACTCAGTGATAGCCATTTTATTGACGCACTAAGTAACAGCTTGATTTTTGTCGGAGGCACTGTGCCCCCTATTTTGGCTTTGGCTCTACTCTTGGCAGTGATTTTAAACCAATCCTTATCCTTTCGTAATTTCTACCGCACAGCCTATTTTATGCCTGTGGTCACCTCGATTTTGGTCATTGCCACCTTGTTCATTGAGCTTTATGCCCCACAAGGGATGCTCAATGATTTACTTAAGGTTTTTGGAATCGCGCCAATTCACTGGCTAAAAGACCCCAATTGGGCCTTGCCTTCGGTTATGTTTATGAACATCTGGGCCAGTTTTGGCTTTTATTCACTAATGTTACTGGCAGGCTTACAAAATATACCAGAAGAATATTACGAGGCCAGTGGCCTTGAAGGGGCGGGAAAACTACGTCAGTTTTTTACCATCACCCTACCCCTGTTAAAACCCACCTTGTTAGTGGCAGGGATCATGGATCTAATTTTAGCCTTCCAAGTTTTTGGCGAAATTTTAGTTATGACCAAAGGCGGGCCCTTACGCACTACAGAAACAGCGGTCTACTACCTTTACGGACAAGCCTTTCATAAGCAAGAGATGGGTTACGGCTCTGCTGCGGCTTACTATATTTTTGTGGTTCTATTGCTTTTTTCCTTAGGGCAATTCTGGCTATCACGAGAGAAAAAACGAGCAAAAGACTAGTTTTATTTTCATCTCTGCCTAAAATCTCCTTTTCCCATTGCCAAGTTCGCCCTAAGGGCTTAATCTAGGCCAATAAATAGAGGAACATGGAATCAATTTTACTTAATCCGCTTTACTGCCCCCGTTGTGGCAAACTTACTCTGAGGCACCCAGAAGGCCTTATCGACTATGGAGTAGACGGTTTTACCGAACACCCTTGCAGGGTATTCAAGAACAAAAACATCTTAGAAACTCACGATGTGGCAAAAATACCCCAGCCTATGCCTGGAGAAGTTTTGCCTTTTCGCCCCCAGCGCTTAAGCGGGATTAAGGCCAAGGCTAAAAAATACTCTGGCTTATTGGTCTTAGAGCCTTTTGAAAATGGTTTGCTCAAGGGCATTACCATGGAAAATCGTCTGATTGATGTAAAGCCTCTTTTCGATGGCAATCAGGTAATCCCTGGTCAGATTTTAGACATTTCAAAAGCTCACAGACTGACTCCCACTAGATTTCGCATTGAAACGAACACTACGATCTCAGTGCCTGAAAATCTGGATGGTCTCTTTCAAGCTCCTAAAGAATACTACCAGATCTTCTTTTCTTCTGAAGATCAAAGGGCTTTAGACAAAGGTGTTAGTTCCTTTTTAAGTGTCAGTTTAGCAGAGGGAATTCAGCCCTATTGCATCACCATTGAGCCGATTGAAAAAAGAAACAATGTTTCCATTTATTCAAGGCGTTTGGATTTAGACCCAAGTCAAAAGTTGATGGCAACCTTGCAAACCAATCCTACACCGCCGCAAGTGTCGCTTTCTATCAAGCACGCCACACGTTAATTTAATGGGCTCCGCTTGCGTTTATTTCGATTTTGCAGCCACAAGCTTCGTCTCTGAGCCCGTTCGTTTAGAAATGGAAAGGGCCCAAGTGGCTGGCTGGGGCAACGCCTCAGGTTTGCACCAAGCGGCACAAAAATCAGCGGCAGCCATTTCTACTTCCCGCAGGAATATTTCAAAAATTCTAGCTGTTAGCCCAAGCGAAATTATCTTCACTTCAGGGGGCAGCGAGGCCAATAATCTCAGCCTCAAGGGCCAAGTGATTTCGTGGAATGCCCAAGGAATTATTCCCCACATCCTATCAAGCAAACTGGAACATGCCTCAATCGTCAAAAGTTTAGAACAACTGGTTGATTTAGGTTGGGCCACAGTAGACTGGGTCGACTGCAGCTGGGAGGGAGTCCCTAGCCTTGGGGACATTGAAGCTAAAATCACAGAGTCAACCAAGCTGGCTTGCTTCATGGCTGTAAGCAACGAGACAGGTGCAGTTTTCCCAATAAAAGAAATTTCAGCTCTCTTAAAGCCTAAGGGAATTCATTTGCACATTGACGCAGTACAGGCTGCGCTCTGTGAAGATTTGGCCCAACTTGCAGGCTTCGCAGATTCCTTGAGTCTTTCGGCTCATAAGTTTTATGGCCCCAAGGGAATTGGAATTTTATACATGTCCCCAGATGTAAAACTCACTCCTTTGATCACAGGGGGTGCACAAGAAAATGCATTGCGTGCAGGCACAGAAAATACCCCTGCAATCTTGGGCTTTGCGAAGGCCTTGGAACTGGCGCAAAAAGATCTAGATAAAAATAGGCATTACTTTAAAGCTTTAAAAGATCATCTACTAAAGGGCATTAAGGCACATTTCCCAGATGCTCAAGTTTTGTGTGAAGCCCTAGGCTCTGCCCACATCATTTCTGTACTATTTTTGCCTCACGAGGCGGGTCGAATCTTGCGAAAGTTAGACCTAAAAGGTTTTCATCTGGCAAGCGGTAGCGCCTGCTCCACAGGTAACCCTGAGCCCAGTCCGAGCTTACTGGCTATGGATTATTCAGCAGATGAGGCCAAGTCTTTGGTACGCATTTCTTTTGGCCTTACCTCAAGTGTAGAGGAAATTGATTTACTAATAAATGCATTAACAGAGGTATTGAATGGCTAAGGTAGTTATCGCCATGAGTGGCGGTGTAGATAGCAGTTTGGCTGCGGCCTTACTGGTAGAACAGGGTCATGAAGTGATCGGCATGATGCTTAGGCTATGGGCGGAAGAAGGCTGTGCTTCTAACAGATGTTGCACTCCTGAATCTGTGGACGATGCCAAGATGGTTGCCGACCAGTTAGGGATTCCCTTTTACGTTATCGACTATAAAGAACGTTTCAAGACCCAAGTTGTAGAGCCCTTCATCAAAACTTACGAACAAAATTTAACCCCCAATCCCTGCGTTCTTTGCAACGAGCGAGTTCGATTTGGCGGATTACTGGAAGAAGCTTTAGACCTAGGTGCAGAATTCATCGCCACAGGGCACTATGCTAAAGTGACCCAAGATGAAGCTGGAAATTGCCGACTATTTCGAGGGTTAGACTTAAGTAAAGACCAAAGCTACGTGCTTTACCGCCTAAAACAGGAACAACTAGCAAGGGTCATGTTTCCCCTAGGTGGCCTCACCAAAGTAGAAGCCAGAAAAATGGCAGAAGCGAGAGGCATTTCTGTGGCAGACAAACCAGACAGCCAAGACCTTTGTTTTACAGGCGACCATGATTACCGTGATTTTTTAGTCAAACACAAGGCCAAAGGGATCAAGCCTGGGAACATGATAGATACGAGTGGCAAGGTCATTGGCAAACACAAAGGCCTCCCCTTTTACACCATTGGCCAACGTCGTGGCCTAGGTATTGGTGGCCCTAATGGGCCTTATTTTGTTTTGAGCCTAGACTCCAATACCAATAACCTAATTATTGGGCAAAAGGACGAAAGAGGTGCCACCCTTGTACACGCTCATGATTTACATTTTTTAAGTCTACCACCTAAAGATACAATCACAGAAATCACAGCCAAGATTCGCTATACTTCGCCCCAAAAAGAAGCTAGCTTACAACTACTGCCTAATAACAGAGCGCTAGTCACCTTCAAGGAAGAAATGATTGACGTTGCCCCCGGGCAATCTATTGTTTTTTATCTTGAAAACGAAGTGATTGGCGGCGGATTTATAGAAAAAGAAAACTAAATGGAAGAAAGTTTACTGTTACCAGAATTATTACGCTCCAGAGAAGTCTGGCTGGCCCTATTTACTGCCTATGTTTTAGGGGCTATCCCCTTTGGCTTGATCATCACAAAGTATTTTTTAGGCTTTGATGTGCGGACCCAAGGCAGTGGGAATATCGGCATGACAAATGTGATGCGCACCGCGGGAAAACTACCGGGAATCGCCACCTTTTTACTTGATTTTGGCAAAGGCTTTCTAGGCGTATTCTTAGCATTGTACTTCTTTGAACAACCTCCACTTGTGGCAGCTTTAGCTGCATTTTTTGCTGTTTTCGGTCATACTCGCTCTATCTTTTTAGGCTTTACAGGTGGTAAGGGCGTGGCAACCAATTTTGGTGTCTGGGCTATGCTTGACTGGCGCATATTTGTACTCTCAGTTCTCACTTGGGCAATCATCTTTAAATTAAAAAAGATTTCTAGTTTGTCTGCTCTTTGTTCACTATTGGTTTTGCCCATTGCCGCTGCAAGCCTTCATGGACTTACACCCTTAACAGCCTCAGCAATACTTTTATCAACCTACATCATCTTGCTCCACGTTGAAAATATCAAAAGATTATTGTCTGGGGAAGAAGGTGCTTTAAAAGCTGGTAAGGAGTCTTAATGCAACCGCCTACAAAAGAAACGCTACTCAAAGATGCTAAGGGGAGGCATTTCCCGCTGCGTTCCTGGATACCAAAAGGCGCAACCACCCAAGTGACCATCGTCCATGGTTATGCCCAGCACATCTCTTGCTACCACCATTGGATTGAGATTTTAAACAAGAAAAAGATCGCTGTGCATATTTTTGATCTGTTAGGTCATGGTGAATCTGAAGGGATACGTGGACATATTTACAACTTCCAAGAGTTTATCAACATCTTAAAAGATGTGACAAAAAACAACCCCCACAAGGTTAAAAACAAGCCCCAGTTTCTTTTTGGTCATTCTATGGGCGGCACTATTGCCAGCCATTATATGTTGCAGGAGCCAAATGATTATAAAGGTTTGATACTGTCTTCACCGCTCATTGGTTTTCATTTCCCTCAAAGTGTTTGGGGTAAGGTCATCGCCCAGTGGTTTCAGAAAAAAAGCCCTTCTCTACCCATCCCAAAGCCACCGGGAAACAAGTCCCTTTCTCGTGATCCAAAATCCTTAGATGCTTATGTACGTGACCCATTACGCTTGCGAGTCATTACCCCAAACCTCTACCTACAAATGGTTGACTGGACTCATGACTTACAAAACAATGCCCAAAGGATAACTTGCCCGACTCTGATTTTCATGAGTGAGCAAGATCAAGTTGTCAGTGACGAAAAAATTACTCGTTTTTTCAAAGACCTCTCTGTAGTCGATAAAAAATTAGTGGTATTTGGCCTTTCTCAGCATGAGATTTTAAATGAGCCTGAAGAGGCCCAATTGACCCGTGTTATGCTCCAGTGGATGAAGGAGAGGCATTAGTTTTTTTAAAAAATTCAAGGCCCTCATTCTCCCCCATAAAAATACCAATTTCTTTGCATTTTCAATCGTTTAAATTTGCAAATTGAACTAAATTTAGTAGTATCAAATTAACGCCCATAAATTGATAATACGAATGAAAGGTATAGGATGGAAACGCCACTGAACCCACAGGTAAGAGACCAACTACTTACACAGAAAATCTCTGAAGTCCGGGAACACCTCCCAAGCCTAGACCAAACTAAATACAAAAATTTACCTCAGGCCTATTGTGCGAGGCTTCCTCTAGACCTTTTAGATTCCATGTCTGGCAAAGAGCTTGCCCAGATTATTGAAAACAGGGTCCCCACATTTGAGGCTGTTAAAGCGGGTAAGTATATTGTCCAAAGCAACATCTATGAATCTGAGTTGGTAAAAAATGGTTTAATCATCGACCTTTTGATACCTGATGTTCCCTTTCTTTTAGATTCCATTGCCGATTTTATTGATTCTCGTGGCTACCATCTTTTTTTAATGGCGCACCCCATTCTACCCCTTAACTTTGACTCGAAAGAAAATTTTTCTTCCATCGGTGAAGGAGAAAAGGCACAAGACTACTCCTTAATTTCTTTTATCCTAAGAGATTTCAAGAATATTGAAATGGAATTCTTTTTAATTTCCATGCAGGGGCTCATTGAATCGGTTTTGGATGTTACTAGCGATTTTAGGCCTCTTTGCACTCTCATTGAAGACCTTTCACACCCCTTAAAAAAAGCCACAAACGAAATCGAAGCTGAGAGGGTTAAATTCTTTGCTTGGCTCTTAAACAATAATGCTATCCTTTTGGGTTCTGCAAAAATCAAGATTGCAAACCTCGAAAAGGAACCCACCTGGGATCTTATTGAGGAGTGCCAAGGATTTTTAAAGTATAAAGAGGGGCGCAAAAGTCAAAACACACCTACGTCCCTAATCAAATTTGGGCAACTCTTCCAAAAGAGTGATCTTGGTTTGAATCTTTTTGAAATGGATGAAGTCTCGATTGTGCATAAACAAGAAAACATCCAGTTGCTTGTTACAAATACGGTGAATGCAATTGGAGAAGATCAACTTGTTTTTATCCAATTTCTATTTACCAATCATAGCAATAACTCACCTGCTTTAAGCATCCCAACGGCCAGAAAAAAGGTGACTCACGCCATTGATACCTTCGCGGGGCTTAAAGAGGGGCATGTTCACAAAGAATTAAAAGACTTCTACACTCTTCTGCCTAAAAATGAACTCTTGCGGCTCGACCGCAACGAACTTTTAAGTCTTGCCGAGCAAATTCAATTTTACAGGGAATTTAATCAGGCCAAACTCTTTTCTTATCACAGGCCCGACCAAAAATATTTGAGGTTGACCTTCTGCCTCAGTTCGAAAAATTTTAGCCCTCAGCTATTTGAAAAAATAAACAAAATCATCTTTACTGAACTGGGAACCAGTCCAGAAATTAAATATTACATTCCCTTTGGCAGAAACACCTACTCCTACCATATCTTTTGGTATGAAAATGATTCAATTTTGGACAAGCTGGGAGCTATTGAAGAGGCTGTAATTAAAGTCACTGCTAGCTGGCACAACCAACTAAGTGAGCTGATTAGCTACTTGCCCATTTACGAATCTGTCGTTTTTAAAGAGAGATATTTAAGCTCCTTTTCCAGTCACTACCGAGCTATTTTTTCTCCCGCTGAGGCAGTAAAGGATATTCGTAGCTTGGAAAGACTTCTTTATACTAGCCACGAGCAATTGGACTTTCGCACCAAAGAGTCAGGGGAAAATTCAACCTTACTTCTCTACAGTAAAAAACAGTACAAGCTTTCGGAGTTGATGCCCATATTACAACATCTTTCCTTCACAGTTGTGGAAGAAAACTCTTTTGAATTCACCTTAGACTTCATTGAGATCTATGTTTACAGCTTTACTGTTACCCATGATTCCATTTTAGAATATGAGGAAAAAGAGTTTAAAAAGAACCTTAGAGATACCATGCTCGGGGTGCTTTCTCAAACCACAGAAGACGATCTTTTAAATGGTTTGGTTTTTAAAGCTGGGTTTTCATTAAAGGAAATCAATCTTTTTATGCTTTACCGAAACTACCATATGCAGTTGGGGACTTCATCCTCTAGGCTTTCTATCAACAAGGCTTTACTGGAAAACCCTAAGGTCATACAGACCTTGCGAGATTACTTTTCTGCCAAGTTCCATGGGGAACAGGTTTTAAGCCCAGAAGAAATTGAAGAGTGGGAAAAAACAGCCCTTCATGAAATCTTCCAAGTAGCAACTTTGGCCGAAGATATTATTAGCAAGGCCTTTTTAAATCTCATTACAGCAACCATTCGTAGCAACTATTTTACCCAAAACAAGGGCGAAGGTTTAGCCATCAAAGTACAGAGTGCCCTAGTGGAGCATATGCCTCTCCCAAGGCCTCTATTTGAAATTTATGTTCATGCCGTCGGTGTAGAAGGGATTCACTTAAGAAGCTCCAAAATTGCAAGAGGCGGGTTGCGCCACTCTGATCGCCAGGATGACTTTAGAACCGAAGTCTTAGGGCTGGTAAAAACCCAGAAAATGAAAAATGTGGTCATAGTGCCAGAAGGCTCCAAGGGCGGTTTTTATACCAAAAAGCAGACTACCACTCGTACTGAGTTAATGGATGAAGGTAAAAAGCAGTATCAGATCTACATCCGTAGTTTGTTAAGCCTTACCGACAACATTATTGAAGGCCAAATTGTAAGACCAAAAGGACTGTTAGCCTATGATGAGCAAGATCCATACTTGGTTGTGGCAGCCGATAAGGGCACAGCTCATCTATCTGATACAGCCAATGCCATCAGCATGGAACAAGGCTTTTGGCTGGGCGACGCCTTTGCTAGTGGCGGAGAGCACGGGTACGACCACAAGGCTATGGGCATTACAGCCAAAGGTGCTTGGGAATGTGTAAAACTGCACTTTTTAGAAATGGGAACCGACATCCAAACCTCCCCCTTCACGGTTGTAGGCATTGGCGATATGGGTGGTGATGTCTTTGGTAATGGAATGCTTTTAAGCCCTTGCATTCAGTTGAAGGGTGCCTTCAACCATATTCATATTTTCATTGACCCTAACCCAGACCATGAAAAAACCTTTCCGGAAAGGGAACGTTTATTTACCACACCTGGAAGTTCATGGAGAGACTTTAACCCTGAGTTAATCAGCAATGGTGGTGGAGTTTTTGATCGTAGTGCTAAGTCCATCACCTTAAATGATGAAATCAAAGCCATGCTCCATACCGATGCCCATGAGGTCACAGGTGAGGAGTTGATCCGTATGCTACTCAAGGCCCCTGTTGATCTACTTTGGAATGGTGGCATTGGCACCTATATCAAAGCAGAACAGGAAACGAACCATCAAGTCGGTGACCCTTCCAATGATAACGTTCGAGTTAGCGCCATGGACATTCGCGCCAAGGTTATTGGAGAAGGTGGAAATTTGGGCCTAACCCAAAGAGGTAGAGTGGAATTTTGCAGCCTCGGTGGCAAGATTAACACAGACGCTATTGATAATTCAGGCGGTGTAGATTGCAGTGACCACGAGGTCAACTTAAAAATCATGCTCAAAGCCCTTGAAGAGGCAGGCCATGTAGATGGATTTGAGGCTAGAAATGTAGTCTTAAGAGAATTAGAAACTGAGGTTGGCCAGTTGGTTCTGGCTTCTAACAAAGCCCAAGGCATGATCCTTTCTATGGATGTTGCCCGCTCAAAAGAAGACTTAGGTAGCATTTTAAATTGGATCAATTACTTGTCTCAAAATCAGTACCTTGACCGTAGAACAGAAAGCTTTAGCCCAAATCAATTCATAGAAGATATGGTGAAGCAGGGGATTGGTATCCCAAGGCCTGACTTAGCTATTCTTTTGAGCTACACTAAAATGTTTGTCTACGGCGAGGTTTTAAAGGAAGACTATCTCGGTGAGGACTATCTTCTTGACCTTTACTTAAGCTACTTCCCCTCAGCCTTAAAGGAAAAGTTCAATTTACTGGAAGTAGAGCACCGCTTAAAACGGGAAATTGTAGGGACGATATTAACAAACTACTGCATCAACCGCGCAGGAGTGACCCTCTTTACCAAGGTCTTTTCTGTGGTAGACTGCTCCGCTGGGGATATTATTGCCACCTACTTTTTGCTCGATCAAGCTTTAGGCTTACAACCCTTAAGGGAATCGTTACTTGAAAATCAAGATAACAGAGCGCTAAGTGAGACCTACATATTACTAATTCATATGGAAGAGCGTCTGCAAGAAATGGTTGTTAAAATGCTGATTCGCAATAAAAACAATTCTCACTTGTTAAGCCAGTTGGAGCAAATTAAAAAGACCTTGGTTCACTTTGAAAAAATCCAAAGTGATAGCATGGAAAACACTGAGATCTCAGCTATCCACAAATTTAAACCATATGGTGACAGGTGATATTGCCCCTGAAAACCTCGGCGCTCTGACTAGGTTAGAACTACTACACAATGCAATCATTTTAATCGGTTTTGCTGGAGAGTTAAATTTAGGGCTAGAGGAAGCCTTTGTAATTGATAAAGCGATCAATGAAATGTTTTCCTTTGACCAAATGCAAGAGGTTTTATTTAAGTCCTCTGAGCAAAATACCTGGAGCAAAAAGCACCGCTCCTTACTGATCAACCAACTTTCAAGGTTGAAGCTAAAATTTGCTTATCGAATATTGCAGGAACATGGAGATGTACAGGAGCAATTGACTAGTTTTACAGTATCAAAGGAAAAAAACTGCAAAGAAATTTGCCATGACTTAAATATCTTTTTAGAAAACCAATCAGAGCATTTAAGCGCCTTGAGCGTGATCATTACTGAGCTGGAAAGCTTAACTGAAAGCTAAATCATGATCTCGGCTCAAGACAAAGAAAAGATTAAAGCTCATGCAACAACAGAAATAGCAAGCCTGAATGAAGCGATAATCAACTTAAAAAAAGTTATCCAGCCTGTTAGCCCCGATGTTTCTATCGGTAGGCTAACAAGGCTAGAGGCCATCAATAGCAAAAATATCAACGAAGAAAATCTACGGGCCGCAGTGCAGAAGATTACGGCCTTAGAAGCTGCAATTTTACGTATCCCCTATGAGGATTTTGGTCTTTGCGATGCTTGTGAGGAACCTATCCCTATGGGTAGGCTTATGTTCCTCCCAAATGCACTCACTTGCGTAAAATGCTTGGAAGGGGTTGAAGAGGATTAAGCCTAAAGCTGGGATGCTAAATAGCTACCAGACTTTTTTACATAAGCCTTAAATAGCTCTGTAAAGCCCTCTGGTACAGAGGATGACGTTGATTTTCGGCTTAAAATTTCAGCAGACCAGACAGCTAGCTTGGGAAATTGAGCTTTTACATCCAAATCAATATAGTCTTTTAAAAGATCCAATCGTAAAAAGAAGGGCGCAAAATTAAAATCAACTAAACTAGGGTTTTTCCCGTTGAAATAGGGCCCTTGGGGGATAGACTCCAACTTTTCTAACTGGGCTATAAGCTCACTCTTTTTTAGATCAAAGTCAGCCTGAGTTGGTTGCATCACCAATTGAAACTGGGTCATAAACATCTGTGAGGCAAACTCAGTCCAAGCCCGATTTTTAGCTTTGATCACTAAATCTTTGGGATGAAAGGAGTTGGGATAGGCTTCGTCAAGGTATTCCACAATCACGGAAGATTCAAAAATTACTTCTTCGCCGATCTGCAAAACAGGCACTTTGCCAAAGGGCGAAATGGCCAAAAACCAGTCTGGTTTGTTTTTTAAATCGATGTAGGTGATGTCAAAATCAATGTCTTTTTCTAAAAGTAGAATGACAGCCCGCTGTACAAAAGGGCAGATTTCAAAGGATATTAGTTTTGGTTTAATGGTGGTATTCATGAGAGACCTTATAAAGTGTAGACCTATACTTTATAAGGTTTAAAGAAAAGAAGACAAGGCCTTTTTAGAAATGGCTATATACAGATATTCCTACAGAGGTCCCGTCGGCAATGTAATTAGCGTTATAGTCTGTACTGGATTCAAGGTCGCGCCTTGTGCCCGTCACTTGATTCATCTCCATCCTGATGCCCGTTGCGTCCATAGTGTAATCAAAGCCCCAATTGAGCATGGTCACGGGAATGGTGGCAGAGGTAGCGTCTGCGGTTGTTGTTGTTGTGTCCTCGTCGGCCGTAATGGCTAGGGTAGAGGCTATGGTATAGGTTCCAAATCCAACACCTAAAAAAGGCTTCCAACCGGGTCTGGTGTGCTCTCTGAAAAACGCTTTAAAATCAAAGGCCGTATAATTGGTTTTTTCAATAACGTTAATACTGCTGGTTCCAACTCTCATATCCAAGGACTTTTCTAATAGGGGGGAGTAGGCTACACCCATAGAAAAGCGACTGAGGAAAATTCTTTCGTAAAAGAAGGTTGTTCCCACCATACTGGCTGAGGCGGAATCCTGATTGACTGTCGCCTTTTCTTTTATTGTATAGGTCCCACCACTATGATTGTAGTAGGTTGCTCCTACCTTATTTTTTAGTTCTTTTGCTTTTTGTTGGGCAATTAACGGCTGCATACCCCAAAGGGAGAATGCCAGCAGTAGCAATCCAATTTTTATCAATGTCTTCATATCTTTCCTTTTCTCTTTTTTTCTTTTTCCCTTAAAATCCGAACCTAACACCAAAGCCATAAAAAATGCCTGAAAAATCCAGTGACTCTTTGTTTTCGGCAGATTCTACTAAAACTTTAGAAAAAACTCTGTGAGCTGTTAAATGAAAATCAAATAAGCCAATGGGAACCCCAATCATAGCCATATATTGCCTTGCTTCTTTGTGAGTGAAAGATAAACTTTCACAATCTGTGACACCACAGGTAAAATTAGCAAAGCCCCAGCCTCCGCCGACTAAGAAATTGACGTTTTTGGTCGAAAAATCAAATAGAACATCGACCAAATCAACGGCTAATTTTGAACTGTCATCTTCCCATGCCGTTGCATCTGCACTGGAGACATCAATTTTGTATTGAGTGACCCCAAAGGCAGGAAAAAAGGGCAAGGATAGGTGAAAACTTTGCCCTGTAGGGTTCGGCCTCCCGTAAGGGTCGTAGCTATATAGCCCACTCCCACTAGATGAGAAGGAAAAACCTGAAGGTACAGTAGCCGAAGCCCAGAAGCCCGCCTGGGCTTGGGCCGGGGCTAAAAACCACAGAATCACCAGCATTAAAATAGTCTTTTTTCTCAAAATCTGATTCCCTTTCATCCTACTTTTAGTTCTTTTTTGCTCTTTATATAAAGCTAGAAGCATGCCAAAATGGGCATCTAGGGTGAATTAGATAAAGTACAAGACAAACCCCTAAGTCTTGCCAAGAAGACCTTCCTTAGCTATTTTAAATTTGCCAAACTTAAAGGAACCTTTGCAATGACAACAACTAAAGCCACTTCAAATCAAAAGCCGGAACCACAGGTTTTAGGAGAGTTGTTAGAAAAGAGCATTCGCCTTTTAACGGAGCAGAGTCTTGCACAAAATAGCTTTTTTCTTATTTCTTTGGGCACAGAGCTTCCCCATTACATCTCCATTCAACCCCAAAAATTCTCTTTGTTCATCACTGAAGTTGGTCGTTTGATTATCAAACACCTGCCTAGTAGCGTCACTCTAATTGGGGGAACAAAAAGAATTGGCCAGACCCAAGAGGTTGAATTATCTTTTTCGTCAGAATCTTTGGTCTCAGTGGAACAATCTCCCCTTTCCCTAGAGTTAAAAGATCTATATCAGTCCCTATTATCCTCTGAATTTGTACAGCAACTCTGCTCCAGTTTATCCATTAAAACTGAGTTAAACAAAGCCCACACTATACTATTAATTGTCTTCCCCCTCCAAGTTGCCCAAGGGGAAAACTTAGGCTATTTTAACAGGTTTCATCACCAATTGGCACATAAATCCCTGTTAATTTTGTCAGACCAGCCGATGTTTACAAAACACCTAGTTAAGCAAGCTAAACAGTGGGGGCTGCAACCTTTTTATTATAGTAATAGCGAGATGGAACAGTTCCAGTCACTAGCCCATGATTTTTCCTTGGCCATTGTTGGCCCAGTTACCCTGTCAAACCAAAGAGCGGTAAACTTAAACAGATTTTACCTTGAGCCAAATAAGGCGGCCCCAATCCAAGTTGATTTTTCCAAAGATCACCGATTTAGCCCTAAGAAATTAACTTATCCATTCGCCAGAGAAGAACTTTTTACAGCTTTAATTGAAGCTACGACACCCCCTGCCAGCGAAGAAAAAACCGAAGTTGTTAAAATTTTTAATCGGGAACAGGGAAAAGAAAACCCTTTAAACATCATGGTAGTTGATGATAATAGGTTGAATTTACAGGTAATGGATAAAATTTTATTGGGTTTTGGTTACAAAGCAACGGCCCATGATAACCCCTTTGATGCCATTGAAAATTTAAAAACCGAAAAATTTGATCTGGTTTTTTTAGATATCCAAATGCCGAAGATGGATGGCTGCCAAGCATTAGTAGAGGTTAAAAGCCTCAAACTGGCTCACGAGCCTATATTTGTTGCTTTAACGGCCACGCCTAAAGACGAGTTTGGACAAAGCTTTTTTGAGCTGGGCTTTAACGACTTTTTTGCCAAGCCTATTTTACCTAAAAATTTAAAAGACCTTTTACAAAAATGGCAGCAAATCATCTACAAACAGAATAAAGTTGAAAGCCCTACAATTCAAAATTCAAAACCCCTTGGTTTGCCCATTTTAAATGATGAAGTGGTTCAATCCCGTATTGAATTGGGTTGGGATTTTTTCCAAACTTCTGTGACAGAACTAGTCTCCGATTTATCAACCTTGACCCTACGATTAAGTAACGCACTTGCAGCGGGGCAACTGGAATCTCTTGCCGCCAAGGCCCACTATACTAAAGGCCAGTGTTCCAATTTAGGTTGCTACCGATTAGAGTTAGCCTTAGAAGACCTCTCCCAAGCTGGGGCGGCAAATGATATGGACTCTTGCGCCAAGTATCTTGGCCAGTTACCGACCATAATAATAGAAACTACCCAATCACTAAATCAACTTATGCAAAAAGGCCAAAATGAACAATAGTCAATACCAAGTCATTGCCTTGGACCTCGAAGGTACCCTCATTTGCAGCCAGCAAGGGATCACACCTCGGCCTGGCTTGCGTGAATTTTTGGACTTTTGTTACCGAAATTTTCCCCGAGTAGTGGTATACACACTCCTTTCCAAAACCCATGCTGCCCACGTTGCACAGGCGTTGGTAAGGGGTGAATTCGCACCACCTGAATTTTGGTCAAAATTTGAGTATATTTCAGGCCCCGGTAGATACAAAGATTTAGATCATATTCCAGAGGCTACCGCAGCTGAGGTATTACTCGTTGATGATACTCCTTCAAATATCAACCCTAGTCAAAAAAACAATTGGATCGAGGCCAAATCCTTTTACGGTGGCGGATTCACTTCTGGTTTTGGGAAAGTTGAAACAACTCCTGACCAAGAACTGGTTCGAATCCAAAGCCTATTGACCGAAAAAATCGGCTCTAGCTGACCTCTTTTTCAAGCCAAAACTTGACAAAAAAGAGTGCAGAAAAAATATGTTGATGTTATAATTTTACTCATCAGGGTCAATGAATGAGCACTATTGGTATAAATAGTGTATTGCAAAAGTCAAAAATCCTTAGTTGTTATTTAAACGTTTTAAAAAGTAGTCTGAAATTATGCTGGATAGCATTACAAAATCACTAGATGGGTCTGGAAGTCAGAAGGCCGCTGAAGCCTTAGTACAAAAAGGTCTATTAAGCCTCCAAGGTAAGATGTACCAACAGGCTATGATTCAGTTCCAAAATGCTTTTAAAGAAAACTCGGCCTATACTGGCAAAGTATTAAATACAGAATTCAATAACTACTACGGAAGTGGTGATTACGAAGGTGCTTTGTCTTTAGGCTTAACCTTAATTAAGGCCAGACCTGACGACTACGAGTTGGCAAATATTTTAGGCAACTGTGCAAGAAAAGATGAAAATTTCAAACAGGCCAATAATCTATACCGTCACGCTTTAAAAATTAAAAAAGGCTACCAATTTGCCTTTTACAATCTTGCAGCCTCCATGGGCAAGGTTGAAAAATACGATGATGAAGTTGTGCAGGCGATCAAAAAATTTGGTAATATCGCAACCTTTATACTCCCTGACTTTACAGAAGATGCTGGGACACAAGACAAATACGAAAAGCTGATCATCGAGTTCAAGGAACAAGAAAAAGAAACCCGAATCAAAGAACTAACTGAAACCCTAGAGAAACTAGACCAAGAAGATAAGGTCTTAGAAATGCGAAAGGTGAAGGCTGATTTAAGACAGGCTGAGATCCAAAAGATTGTAGCCAAAGAAGCAGAGCTGATAGAGCACTTTGAACAGAATATCGAGAAGAAGAAAAATAGTGATGATGCTGCTGAGATAAAGCTTCTCCCCAATGCGTTTTTTGATATGGGCCTCTATTGTCTTTCTGTTCGTGACGGGATGAAAGCTTATGAATGCTTTGATGAGGTCAGAAATCTAAATGTAGAGATGGACTATCTCACCATGTGCTTAGCCCTGGCAAAAGCCCAACAAGGCGAACTTGCCGATGCCCTAGAAGCCTTTACTAAGCTCCTTGGGATTGATGGTACTAACAGGTACCTAAACATCAATATGGGCCTCCTTTACAGGGAAGAAGGCAACAGGCTGTTAAGCTATAAATACCTTATAATTGGCGCTGCTCTTTTAGAGAAATCAGAAGGCTTATATAAACTATCAGACCTCATTGAACTTGCTAAGGATTCTGCCGAAGCTGGAAATAGCAAGCGTGCCTTAAATCTCTATGAAGTGATTGCCGAAGAAGTTACCACAGTGGAGCCTTGGATTGCCATGGGCGACATCTACTTAAAAATGGATAAGTTAGAGGATGCTGCCGTAAAGTTTAGAAAAGCTTTGACCGTTGAAGACCGTAACAAAGAAGCAACAGAGAAGTTGAAAGAGGTTCATGATATTTATTATGAACGTGGGGAATCCTTTTTTAGGGAAGGAAAATACAAGGCTTCTGCAGGTATTTTTGAAAAGGCACTAGGCATTATGCGCCTTTTAGATACCATCAAAAGAACCGCTGGTATTTATAAACTGCTCAGAAACTCAGCCCGTTATGAAGACCTGATGGAAGAGTATGAGTTGCTTTTAGAAAAAGAAAAAGAACTGGAGCAAGAAAAGTTAAGACAAGGCTACATGGTCAAGGGTAAAGCTTATATGCAACGTAGACAGTTCAATAAGTCCATTGAAAACTTTGAATTGGCCTTCCGTATGAAGTTAGACAAGGATGTTTTTATGTTCCTTGCTACCATGTACAAAAAGTTAAATTACAAAGATGAAATGGAAGATCTGCTCAAGCGTTGGAATAAGATGGTAGAGTACGACGACCGCATGAAAAAATACAAAAAACAAGAAGCTGCTGCGAGGCGCAATTACGTCCCCGAATAGATCAACGTAAAAAGTAAGATTACAGCAATGGCCTTTGACTCTGCTTTAACAACCTTTTCGACTAGAAACATATTCTACTTGAAACCTTTTCTCTTAGACTCCTTTGCCTTTTTTAAAGACACGAGCAAAGTTGCAGCTAGGCTTAAAGCTACCCAATAGCTGGACAACTCCCAAATACCCCAATCTATCTTTATATTCACCATCCAGTACTGGGCCCATGCGCCATTTATCTTTAAACTGGCAGCCCAAAAATTTGCCAATCCGTTGAGCATAGAAAAAAGATAAAACTCCACAGATTCAAAGCTGGAAATCACCCAAGCCTGTGAATAAAGCCCATTGAACATATAGCCAAAAATATTAAAGACCAATACGAGCAGAGCAAAGGGCAGAAAAATAAAACTCATAAATAAAATGTGAAACAGATTGCTCGGGATGGAAGCCCAAGAAATTTCACCGAATACCGTCAAGACTAAACCCAAATTAAAGAAAAAGAGCCACGTACTAATTGCAAGGGCCGATTGCAGCCTCTTGACCAAATTTTTTAAAGGATTTTGGGCACCAGAAGGCAAGAGGGGTAAGATTAGAAAAATGGCAAAGACAGATAAAAAGCTCAACTGGAACCCTAATCGACTGATCAAAAGCGGGGATGCGATTAACATCAGACAGGCAATGGTCAGGAGGATGCTCCACAGAGGTTGCCAAGGCAGAAAATGACGAATGACCACCCAGAAAAATAACATTTCAAAAGAACGAATTGCACTGATCGGCTCGCCTATAAGACTGATATAATAGTAAATTAAAACTAAAGCTATGGCGTCTTTTAAAAGTATGAGCCGCCCACGCTCTGTGGATTTTTTAAAGAAGAGGGATAGCTTCCCAAATAGGAAGCTAATCCAGAGGTAGATTACCCCGATATGCATACCTGAAATGGCAAAAAGGTGACTCACCCCCAAGATGCCAATGGTCTTTTTTAGGTCCCGATCTAGCCCACCTCGGTCGGCTAAGGTCAAGGCGGTAAACAAACCTGCGGGCCCAGGGTCCAAGTAAAAATTAGCCTTGTTTTTGATGTAATAAAAAAGAGGGGACTTCCTTAAAAAGTTTTCTTGCCAAGTCAAATTGTAGGTTTGGGAAAAGGGGCTCAAAGTTCCACCGATATGGTAGTTGGATATTGACTCAACTTTAAAGTTTCTGATCTTAATTTTATCGCCACCTAAAAACTTGCCCTTAACCCCAGAACCCCCGTTTACTACAAATCTTGCCGTAGCGAAGTTAAACTCTTGTGGTCCACATTTTAGAGTCACTTGGATCAAATCCAACTGGTTTCGCAGTTGAAAATTTGCTCGTTTGCTTAAGCCTGTAAGGCTCGTGGCTGAGTCCACACAGGTTGCACTGGGTATTGTTGTTGGAATTAACCAAGGTAAGGTTTGGAATGCGAAGTAGGATAAAAATAGCAGAGCAAAAAAACGAGTACTTTTAGAAATTACCCCTGCCAATATCAACAATAACTCTGTCCCAATGAGCCACAAATACCAATTTGGCCCTTCACTTTGGTAGAAAAACTGGAGTCCAAGAAAAAGACTAAGAAAAATAAGCGGGGAAAAATAGAATTTGCGACTCAATTATTTCCAGCCTCAAGCAGGTTTTAAAAAGCTTCGGCGGCAGAGTAAAAAAGCGAAATTTTCTAAGATAACCAGAGCATCTTTGGGGTTGGCTTTCATTTTCAGGTCCTGCTGAGCTAAGTAGAGCAATATTTCTTCTAACTCCGCCCGCTTGTAGGTTCCAGCCAGCTTAATCAGCTTTTCTGCTAAAAAGGGATGCATCTTTAAGCGTGAAGCAATTTCTTTAATGGGCAGGCCTGTCTCCATCATCCAAGCGGCCTTTACCAGTTTTCTAAACTGCAAGGCGATGAGATTAAAAACCCCTCCTGCCTCGTTTTTCTTCTCTTTAAGAATTTGCTCTAAGCTTTTAAGGCTTTGCTCCATATCCCGTTTTGCAAGGTGTTCGGCAACCAAAAAAAGGCCAAAATGCACCGAGGGAGAAACCCATTTGAAGATCATCTCTGTAGTAATGGCTTGCCCGCCTGCGTGGATTTGCAACTTCTGAAGCTCTTGGTTCAACACGCCTAAATCATTGCCTGCAACCTCAACCATCAACGCCGCTTCACTGGGGTAAATTTGGCAGCCCAGAGCTCTCGCCCGTTGCACCACCCAACCTGTCGGTTGATAGTCATCATAGGCCACTTCCCCTTTGATCATCCTGCCCTTAGAACTCAAAACCTTTTCAATTGCCTTAGGTAATTCCGCTAACTTTTTCACAGAAGCCGTGGCCAAGATACTCACCCCTGCTGGCGGATCAGAAATCAACTCAAGGAGATAAGCGGCGAGTTTGCTGTGGTTGGTTTTGTTGTCGATAACAAGGCCCGGGATTTCGTCAAAGGTTACCTTGGCTTTTAGCCTTCGATGAAAAAATTCCTCTATGGAAATGGCCTCAAATTCCTTTTCCTTTTGCTGGTGAATCCGCCTGTTGATCCAAGGTGCCTTCAAGGCTACAAAAAACTTACCTGCACCGAGCGGTTGGATCAATTGAACCACTTGGGAAACTTTTACATGTTGGTGGCTCGGCCAAGGGCTTTTCAGGCTATCTTGGTCTAACCAAGCTTCAACGCCATCTAACTCCGCTTTTACCAAGTTTAAATTGGCCAATTCCTTTTCAATTGATTCAGTCAGGGATTTTTGCTTTGGGATTTTCTCCAAGCCCTTTAAAATGATCAAAAGCTCAGGGGAAAAAAAGGAAATGGTTTCAGAAACCTGCTTTAAATCTTTTATCTTCTCTTCTGCTTGGCCCTTATCTAGCTTTACTACTTCTGCAATATCAAATATATAGCAAGCATCTTCCAGGGGTAAGTCTCCTAGGATCTTCTGTTTTTCAACTTTAAGTTTAGAGTTCAGGTCAAAATCCTGATTTCCCCAAATAGTAACTAAAAGAGACAAAAACACTCCAAATTAATTGGTCAAAGCAGACTAGACAGTAGGCCTAGTTTTCGACTACCCTTACAGAGTAAAAGAAGTAAGGGAAGAGACATTACTATGATCGATAAAAATCTATTTCAGACCCAAGTTAAAATCGTCTATGACAAGGTACTTGATGCCTTTGACGATATTGACCCCGACGATGCCGAGGCGGATTTAAGTGCAGAAAACATTAAAATCACCTTTGCTAATAGAACACAGTTTATCCTAAATCGCCAAGGGGCAGTCCACCAGTTATGGCTTGCCACTAAAAAAAGAGGCTATCACTTTAATTTTGATGAAGAAGCTGCTTCTTGGATCTGCGACCATTCTGGTAAAGAGCTGTTCGCCTTACTGGCAGAAGAGACTTCAGAACAAATGGGCGAAAGCTTTACCTTTTAGGAGCCGAATTTGAGTCTTTTTGATAACTCCAGCGCTGATTGGATTGACAGCAGATTTACAGAGGAATCACAAAAGGCTTTTTTAAAGCAATTTGAAAATTTCGACGAAGTTAAATTGGAAAAAAGTTACCCTATACCTTTGCGTTTTAAGGGGGACTTTGATGTTCAAATCAAAAAGGCCATCCAAGTGGTTGCCAGCCAGTGCTTTGATTTTGCAAAGGCTGCAGGCTATGAGGTTTGCCATTCCAACCCTGAGGTCGAAATTTTTGGCCTAGCTGCTTGGGTTCAAGCTGGTGGTGCCAAACCCAATGATTTCCCTGCTGCTACCTTAACCAAAGACTACCCTGCAATCATCCAAATTATTATCCCTGACAAGATTGTAGGCAGTGAAGAGGTCATTAAGGCAGTACGTTTACTTCTTTCTAAACTTTATGGGTCCATCTTTTTTGAAGAACATGTCCCCCAGCGTGCGCCCTATCTACTACTCCAAGAAGAGCTTTCTGAAATCGAATTTGATATTTTAGAAAAAATTCACCTTGTTCGATTTTTAGAATTGTCTGGAGCCAAGCTTGAAAAGGCTTACAAAGCAACGGCTGAAAAATTAATGATCCGTGGGCCCCAAGCTTTGGAAGCGGGCAAGCGGGAACTCTATAAAGAGCTTTTAGAAAAACCAGACAAACCACACCCTCAGTTTCCCGCTATTTCAGAGGCATTTGACTCAACATTAGGTTTATTCCAAAAGGAACCTCTCCAGTTTTTTCATAAAATTTTGACCCCTGTTTTTGCCCAAGTACCCTTGAGTCGGTTTATTTTACCCCATGAAATGAGTAGTTTTGAAGCTCAAAAAACAGGGGAACTTTGGTCTATTTTCCACGCCTTAGAAGAACGTTTGCAACTGGCTTCAAATTGCATGGAAGACCTCAACGACTGTTACCTTTATTTAAAAGATACCAAGCCTGAATTACTAGACCGAGAAATGTTACAGTCTTTAGGGACAACTCTCTCCCAAAGAATGAAACAGTTGACAGCCCGAAAACTAGTGAAACTTTTTTTATTTGAAGAGGCAACCTTAAGCAAAAAGCAGCAACATAAATTGGCCCAATTCCCTTTGTTTTTATGGAAAAATAAATTGATCAAGCCTGGGCCAAAGCCCGAAAAACAGGCGGATGCTCTGCTAAAACAGTACAGGGGCGCAATCTTCCAAAAGATATTTGAACAGTGTTACCGTTTAAAAAAGGCCATCAAAGAGACCTTACAGGAACCAAACAACAGACTGAGCGATCCAAGGATTAAAACATTATCCACGCTCATTGGCATTCGTCACGATGGAATTTTAGATCTATTGCACTCTGTTCGAGTCGGCAAGGCCTTGCAAGGCGTGGCTAAAGCAGAAAAGGTGGATAAATCCAGTAGCCTTCACAGATTTGAAGAGGCATGGAGCTATTTTATCTCTTTTGCACTGTTACACCAATACTACCAAAGCGTAGATAAACGGAAAAAAACCACAAAAGCCAAAGACTTTACCAAATTGATTGAAAGTTTTTTAGAAAAGGGATTGGAACAGGAAGACTCCTACCCAATCGCCATGCTACTCGTTAAGCTTTACAGCCAAAATAAGTTTGATTTAAACGCCATGAGAGACCTCATTGAAAGCCCTAGCCAAACATTGGATTTCTTTATATTAAACCAACAAAAGCTAGTAGAAGCGAAAGATATTAATGAACTCATTGAAAGTTTTACCGAAAAGTTAAAAAACTGGCAGGTTGCAAGATACCAGCAAAAAGTCACTTCAGACGAAATAAAATCCATACATAAAAGTACCGCCTAAAATGATGAATCGTAAAATCTGTGTAATTGGTGTAGGTTTCAAAGGCATGGTCATAGCCATGGCTTTTGGGCAAAAACAAACCACTTGGGGACTGGATACCAGTAGCTCTAGAATCGCTGAAATAAAAGAGGGCTTTGACCATTTTCATATCTTTTCTAGCTCAGAATTTGAAAATAATCACTTGAATGTCACTAACAACCCCCAAGATGTAAAACACTGTGATTTTTACATCATTCATGTTCCAGCTGGATTAAAAGAGGGCAATCAGCCTGATCTTTCCATTTTAAAGCAGGCCTGCCATGACGTTGGTAAGCTTTTGGACGAAGGTGATATTGTAGTTATCGAGCCCACCCTTTACCCCGGCGTTACAGAAGATATCTGCTTGCCTATTTTAGAAGAAAGCTCTGGTCTCATCGCTGAAATTGATTTTGGTATTGGTTATTCTCCTGAACGAATGGATATTACAAACCCATTTCACGACCTCACCTCTATCCCTAAATTGGTTGCCAGTAACACCGAGGAACACTTAAAAATCATCTCTGAGGTATACAGTTCCATCGTCCCCGCTGGAGTAATTGAGTCTAAGGAGATAAAAGTAACAGAGGCAGCAAAGCTATTTGAAAACATCCAAAAGGATGTCAATCTTGGTTTGGTCAATGAATTTTCCATGATCATGGATAAAATTAACATTGATTCTTTAGATGTTTTAGAGCTCGCCTACAGCAATAAAAACGTGACTCCCTACACACCCGGCCTTGTCGGTGGGCATACCATCACAGTTAGCCCCTATTACCTAGCTTTTTTAAGTGAAAAACTAGAGCAACACCCTCAGCTTTTTGCCCAAGGGCGTAAACTCAATGACGCCATGCCTGCTTTTATTGCAAAAAAAGCCCTGCAACTGACCTCGCATCTCGGCCGAGGTATTTATGGTGAAGTGGCTACAATATTGGGATTGAGCTATAAAAAAAATGTAGGTGATGTACGTGGTTCTAGGCTCATTGAGCTTTGCTGCGAGTTGGAAGACTTTGGGATGGATTTGCAACTCCATGACCCCTTGACCACGGAAAAGGATGTCTTTTCCCACTTTAAAAAGTCCTCTGTAACAAAGGAAAATATTAAGCCTGCAAGCCTAGTTATTTTTGCTGTTGGCCATGCTGAATTAGCAAATTGGGAAGTCGACTACTGGATGACTCTTTTGGAAAAAAAATCCTGTATCATTGATTTAACAGGTACGTTAGATCTAAAAATCTTTTCAGGCTTGGGTCATTTGACTTGGAGGTTTTAATGAAGAGACAGCTTCAAAATACAGACCCTATCTACTTTGATTGTCGCCAATATGGCGCCAGTGGAATTGGAACCTACATTGAAAACCTAATAGGCCAATATAGTTCCATTGCCCAAGATCTACCAATAGAGTTATTGGTTCGAAAAGAACACCTCGACTACATCAAAGCCATCTCAAATTTTGAAGCTAAAATTTATGATGACCCTATTTACTCTATTAGAGAACAATTCAAATGGGTAACAAAACTCAAATCTAAGGGTTTGCTGCATGTTCCCCACTACAATGCACCTCTCTTTTACCCCGGGCAGATGATCACCACAGTGCATGATATTTGTCACTTGGCGCAAAAGCAGTTTTTCCCAGGTGTGATGAAACGCATTTACTCAAATCAGTTTTTGCAGCAGGTTTTAAAAAGGTCCAACCATATCATAACCGATTCTAATTTCACCAAAAGCGAGATCATCAAATACTTTGGTACACCTGAAGAAAAAATCCATGTCATCTATCTCGGTGTGGATTCGATTTTTAAGCCTCTTCCCTATGATGTAACCCAAAAGGTTCTAGATTTCCATGGGTTACCAAAAGAGTATATTTTATTTATTGGTAACATCAAACCTCACAAAAATATTTTAGGCCTCCTCACCAGTTATAAGATTGCCTTAGAGCAAAACCCAGACTTGCCTCCTTTGGTTATCCTCGGTCAATTTAAAAACCTCATTACTGGGATCCCAAACTTAAAAGAGATCATCAAGGATAAGACGTTTCAAAGCAATATTATATTTACTGGGTACTTACCTACAAAGGATTTACCGGCAATTTATTCCCGAGCCATGCTCTTTTTATTCCCTTCCTTTTATGAAGGTTTTGGACTACCACCTATCGAGGCTATGGCCTGCGGCGCCCCTGTGATTACGTCTAACGTTAGTTCAATCCCTGAAGTTCTTGAAGATGCAGCTGTAATGGTTGACCCCTACGACTCAGATATGATTGCCGACAGAATTTTGACTCTTGCCAGTGATACACAAATGCAAGAGGACTATCGTCAGCGAGGCATAAAGCATGTGGAAAAATTCTCATGGGAAAAGTCAGCCATTGAGCATTTGCGCATTTTTAAAATGGCTCATGAGAATATCCCTTTCTCCCCCACTTTGGGCAAATCGATACCTGTAGAGGGAAAAACCAATATTTTATTTTTAGATCAGTTTGGCGACCGTATTGGCGGGGGGCAGATCATTCTTTTGGACATTTTAGAAAAGTTTAGGGACTCTGGCCTTTGGAACATCTTTATTTCGGTCCCTACAGAAGGCTCCTTCACTGAGTTACTCAAACAAAAGGGCTTTAGCTACTGGTGCGTGCCCAGCTGGGAACCGAAAGAAAAACAAAGTAACCTAAGTGACCTTTCTGGCTATCTTTTCAGCTCAGTCAAAAATACCCATTTACTGAGCAAAAAAGTTAAGGAGAACAATATTCAGGCTGTTTACTGCAACGGTGGTCGAACCTTTTTATCTGGTAGCTTTTTATCTTTCATGTATCCCTTAGAAGTCTTTTGGCACCTGCATTTGATTCTGGATAGCCAACAAAAGAAAGCCGTTACTACCTTTGGCCGTTTGCCTGCCGTAAAGTCTATCATTGCTGTTTCCAAAACCCTGATGCAACCCTACACCGAAGATAATATCAGCAAAAAAATATATACCGTTGCAAATTGGGTTTCACCGAAACTATTTTTTTCAAAACGAAACCCTAGAAAATTACAGTTTGATGGGAGTTTAAAAATTGGAATCGTAGGGTTAATCTGTCAAGCCAAAGGCCAATGGACCATTATAGATAGTCTGCTTAAAACCAAAGAAGTCTTGCCCTTTGAGTTTCATTTTTACGGCCGACCATTGGAGTCAGAAACAAAACAGTGGAAGAAATTTCTTAAAAATCTGGAACTGCTCAACAAGCGAGGCTGGAATGTTTGCCACGAAGGCTTTGAGTCAGACCCTATGAAAATGTATAATAACATTGATATTTTGATCATTCCCTCCATTGTACCCGAGGCTTTTGGGCTGACTGCAATTGAAGCCATGAATAGAGAGGTCATTGTAGTTTCAAATAGATCAGGTGCTTTACTGGAAATCATCCAAGATAAAATCAATGGTTTTTTATATGATGTCTTCAAACCTAAAGAATTACCTGGAATTTTAAAGGATATCGCTGATGGACATTACCCCATTGATGAAATTCGTAAAGCTGGTGTGAGAACCGTAGAGGAGAACTATCACCCAGAGACCCAGCTTAATAAAATCCACGATCTAGTTAAGACGAGGGTTTTACCTTACCATAGGCTGGAGAATGACCAGAAAGAATCCACCTGAGCTATTGATCACCACCTCAGGTGCAGCAAACTTATTAGAGATGCTCAAAGATTCCCCCATCTTAAAAGTAACATCATCTAAGTCCCATTTTAACCCCTTGGTCGTCACAGACTGAACTTCGCCAAAAAGGGGTAGCAGGGAAATGCGCCTGCCGATCCAACCTTCAAGATACATCTGTTTGCGCCCACGAAACACCACTTCTTTTTCACTGATCAACTGAATTTTAACATCCATTAAATCAGGGTCTGCAAGCAGGGAAAGGTGATGAAGTTGGTGGTCAATAGAGCCACCCATTCCGCCTAAAATAGTAACCTTAGTAAAGCCCTGCTCTTTTAAGTAATAAAGCGCCTTTTGGCTATCGGTTTTATCTTGGTCAGGGGCTTCAATCATCTCCACTACAGAAAAGAACTCTTTGGTCTCAGCGGTAATGGAATCAAAATCGCCAATAATTGCACTGGGTATCAATTCATAATCTTTCAACCAATTGGCCGCACCATCACAGGCCAGGGTGAATTCCGCTTTTCTTAGATGTTTTTCAACTAAAGCTAAAGGAGGCGGCGTTCCATTGAGGAACAATATGGCTTTCTTTTCCGTTTTCATAGGTATTTAAGGAGTAAAAGTTGACTCAAGCCGATGAAAAAACCAAGGACACCGCCAACGATTTCAATCATTTTAAATTCAGATTTAAGAATTGAAAATAGAATATCTTCAAGCTCACTCACTTCAAAAGCTTCCACCTTTTCACGAATCACTCTTTGAATATCGATTTGGCTGCTCAAGGCCTTGGAAGCCCCATCCATTACGTCTGGAAGGAAGGCTGCGAACTCTTCTAAAAGCTTCTCTTTGATCAACTGAACCATGCTTTCTGGAATCATTGCCAGCATGGGATGAATGGAAGTCAGTTTTTCCGTAATAATCACCTCCAAATGCTTTTCAATGATCGGTAAAATCTGACCCATAAATTCGGGGCTGACTAATTTGTCATGAATATCATCGTGGGAGAATAATTTAGACTCAACCACTGCGGCCAATTTGGCTGCCAGTTGACTCTGGCGTTTATGAAAAACCCCTTGGATAGCAAATAAGCCAAAGTTGATTGGTTTTTTGGGATGAAACAGCATTTTTACAGCAATCCAGTTGGTCAACCAGCCAATGAAGGCTGCGATAACAGGGATTATAAGGTGTCTTGATTCAAATACATATACTTCATTCATGATTTATATCTTCTTGGGATTCGTGAGGTAAAACCACAGGTTATTTCGTAATTGATTGTCCCACATAGCTCCGCAATTTCAGTAGTTGTAATGACATTAGACATACTTTTTCCGATCAAGGTCACAGGGCTGTCAATTTCTACAAAGCCCGCATCTGTTACATCAATGAGGATCATATCCATAGAAACTCGGCCGACGATGGGGGCAAACTCACCATTGACCAATACTCTCCCCTTATTGGATAAAGCTCTAGGGTAGCCATCACCGTAGCCGATGGGCACAGTTGCTATTAAGCTGTCTCTTTCAGTAAAATAGCTTTGCCCATAGCCTAAGGAGGTGCCTTTTAGAACCTTTTTAAGGTGGATGATAACCGAGGTCAGGGAAATGGCTTCTTTTAAATCTAGTGGCTTGAGTAGCTCTTTTGATGGAGGTTGCCCATACATAGCGATGCCGATGCGCACCATGTTGCCTTCCAGCTCATCCAAATCACTGGCCCCGGCCGAATTTGCAAGATGAAAGTATTTTGGGGCCACTTTGGTTAAAAGCTTGGCCTTTAGGGCTTTATAGCGAGCAATTTGGGTTAAGGTGAATTCCTTATTCGCATGGTCTGCAGAGGCAAAATGAGTCATGAAGCCATCTACTTTCACAAAGGTGAAATCTGCAAAATGCGCCAAAAAATAATCTAGATCTTCCTCAGAAAGTCCTAGACGGCCCATGCCTGTATCCACTTTCAAATGAACTGTGACAACTTGTTGCTTTTCTCTACCAAATTCTTGGACTTGTTTTAATGACTCCAAGGAAAAAACCGTAGGGGTCATCTGGTAATTGACCATGAATTCTAATGATTCTGCGCTAAAGGCACCGAGCACCAAGATGGGCAAGCTAAACCCAGCATGCCGCAATTTGATTCCCTCTTCGGTCAAGGCAACGCCTGCCCAAGTAGCACCAGCCTTTAAGGCAGCATGCAAAACATAATTTGCACCGTGGCCATAACCATCAGCTTTGACCAAGGCCATGATTTCACAGGCGGGGGGAAGAATTTTTTTATAGCAGGCAATATTCTGCTCGATGGCACTAAGATCTACGGTTATTTCCGTAGGGCGAAATTCATCCATTTACATCTCTCGTTCAAAGGTGACACTGACAGATTCAAGGCTTAAGGGAATAGGGGGGTTGGGTTTGGCAATGGTAATTCTCGCCACTTGAATAGCTGAAAAGGCTTTTAGGCTGGAAAAAATAGCATCGGCCAAGGATTCAATTAACTGGTATCTGTTGGAATCAAAAGCCAACTTTACCACCTCAGAAACCTTGCCATAGTCGACGATAGAACTCACATCATCGGCTCTACTAGAGCGTTCCACTTCCAGAGTTAAATCGAGAATAAAAAACTGACCAATTTCGGCCTCATGGGGCAGAACCCCATGAAATCCAAAAAGCTTCAGCCCACTAATATGAATTTGATAGCGCTCCATTACTTTCTGCTGCGCTTGTGCACCATGTAGGGGAGAGCGTTAAGGCGAATAAAACCATTGGCATCTTCAATGTTATAGTTCCCTTCATCCTTTTCCATACTGGCAATATCAGCATCATAGAGGCTATAAGGCGACTTGCGACCTGTAATGGTCACGTTGCCTTTATAAAGCTCAACTCTCACCTGACCCGTCACGCCTTCTTGGCTTCCCTTCACAAGGTTGAGTAGAAGATCCATCTGTGGAGTAAACCAGTAGCCGTTGTAAGCCAAAGAGGCAAAACGAGGCATGAGGCTATCTTTTAATTCCAAGACATCACGAGTTAGGGTGATGGATTCAATTGCTCTATGAGCATCTAAAAGCACTGTCCCACCTGGTGTTTCATAAACACCTCTGGACTTCATGCCTACGTAGCGAGACTCAACAATATCAACACGACCAACCCCGTTGGCGCCTGCAACTTGGTTTAGCTTTTCTAAAAGAGCCGCAGGTGCTAGAGATTCCCCATCTAACTTAACGGGAACACCATCAACAAAATCCAGTAAGATTTCTGTTACTTCATCGGGGGCATCCTGTGGGTCGACAGTCAGCTCAAACATTTCTTTTAGGGGTTTAGTCCAAGGGTCTTCTAACATCCCAGCTTCAAAAGAGATATGGAGTAGGTTTTCGTCACTGCTCCAAGGCTGTGATTTGGTAGCCTTTACAGGAATCCCATGCTCTTTCGCATATTCTATCAACTCAGTTCGGCCTGGGTATTTTTCGTAGAATTCGGCCATCTTCCAAGGTGCAACAATTTTCACACCAGGCATCAATGAGTGGTAGGCAATTTCAAATCTGACCTGATCATTTCCTTTACCAGTAGCACCGTGGCCCACAGCTGTGGCACCTTTTTCTTGGGCAACTTCAATTTGTTTTTTGGAAATTAAGGGTCTTGCTAGGGAAGTGCCTAATAGGTAGGTGCCTTCGTATACAGCATTGAATTGAAGAGAAGGAATAACATAGTCTTTAACAAACTCTTCGGCCACATCTAAGATAATCACCTCAGAGGCACCAGCTTTTTTACCTTTTTCTCTGATCTCTTCTAAGTCTTCTACCTTTTGGCCTAGATCAAGGCAAAGGGCAATTACATCGTAGCCTTCATCTGTTAGCCAACGGACCAACACAGAGGTATCTAACCCGCCTGAATAGGCAAGTACTAATTTTTCTTTATTCATGGATTTTTCTTAACTAACGGTCGAAGTCAAACCTTAGTCAATGGGCTTCATGCTTTTGACTTTCTGAATGAACTCATGTGTAAAACTTTCTTTGGGTTCAGGTTTCACCTGTTCCTCTGCTTGAGTTAAATATTCTTCTCTCAAGGCTCCAAAGTCAACATTTTCCGTGCGTTTTAGGTTGATATTTGAAAGATAATTGATAAAGGCATCATCACTCACCTTAGATATCACACTGATTTGATTTGGGGTTACCCCAACAGCAAAGGCCATATCATTAACTTCTACGATAGAAATTTTTTGCTTAGGGCTCAAGTGATAATTGCTAGAAACCTTCAAACGGTATTTTCCCTTGGTTTGACTTAGGTTTTTAACAAAGTATTTGTTGTATAGATTTAAGAAAATATAGATCAGAAAAAGGATTACTGCTAGAGCAGTCAAAACCTTAATCAAGCCTTCAGGGGAAAGATCAACAGCTGCCGAACCCATTTCAGGTGGCGGTGCTTGGGCTGCCTTTTTAGCCTCTACATTTGGGTCTGCTGGCAATGCAGCTTTATTGTGGTAGATCATCAAGTCGTAGGCTTCAAAGGTAGCTCGGTCACGAACCAAGCCTTCGGCCCGAAAGCTGCCTTGCGCAAATTGAACTTCTAAAATTGAGTTTTTACCTTCAGTTTTCATGCGCAAACGATCTAAAAAACCGTCGTTGACTCTTTTCTGCGCCAATTCTTTATCGAATTTACTTTGTGGTAAGATGATCTGTAAGAGGCCATCATCGATCAAAAAGCTTGGGCTAGCCTTAAAATCTTTGTCAAAAATAAGTTTGATCTGACTAAAACCCTCTTCTTTGCTTACATAGATCTCTTTTAAGGCAATTTGGCTTGCAAAGATAGTGGCCGAGTAAAAGAAAATAACTGTAAAAAGAAGAATTTTTTTCACCCAGTGCACTTTGTATAAGGTTGTCAGTAAATATTTTGAAGTAGAGTAAAGCTTACCTATAGCTCTACTTTTTTTTCTTAAGGAGTGACTATAATTTTAAAGAAGCAAGTCGTTTTTCTTTATCTAAAATTTTGGTGATTTTAATCCCAAATTTTTCATTTTGAATGATGATTTCCCCTTGGGCCACCAATTTATTGTGGATCTTAATATCCATAGGGTCGCCAAGTCGTTTCTTCAATTCGAAGACGCTGCCTGTATTGATAGAAAGTAGCTCTTTGATTAAAATGGTCGCAGTTCCCACTTCAACTTCTAACTTTAAAGGGATTTTCATCAGGAATTCCATCCCGACATCGCCATCTAATTCTAAAGCGGCATCATCTGTTCCACCACCGCCACCACCTGTATCGGCAGGTGCATCACCACCGCCAGTAGCAGCCGCCTGGATCATCTCTTTATTCTGCTGGAGTTCACTTTCAACATCAGACCAATCGATGTCGTCCATTCCATCCATTTCAGAGAAGTCCATTTCGTCAGCCATAATTGCCTCTTAAATTCCGTTTAAGTAAAATGATTAGTTTAATACAAATTTTGTAATCAAAATCTTTTTGACAGGTTTCCTGTCTTTTGTCTCAGATGCATCAATAAATTCTTGGGTAAAAAGACCATTGATCTTTTTATAAAGCTCCCGCTTTAAAATTTCGACACCTGCACGTGTTCTTAAGTTTTCCGTGGTCAAATCTTGGAGCATGGTGATGATCATATCATCAATAATATACTCTCTACCAGCTAAGAAAAATAAGGCATTTTCGTCTTCAACTGCCGCTGACAATTGAATATTCAAAAAGTGTTTTCCGTCTCTTAGGTTTACTGTGTAAGACTTTGGAGGGGAAAACCTAGGATTGGTAAGCTTTACTTCTTCATCTTGGCTTTTTGCTTCCATTTCCGCTTCAAGTTGCGACGCTTCTGTTTCAGCTGAGGTTCCGCCCTCTTCTTCATCGCCACCTAAAAACATCATAGCGCCAACTGCGGCACCAATAACAACTAACAGCACAACAATGATCATGATCAGTTTCTTTTTGCCGCCACCGCCGCCTTCACCACCTTCGTCGCCACCGGACATTTCTTCTTCGTCGGCCATCTTTTTCTATCTCTACACTGAGGTTATAAAAAAACAAAAAAGTTAAAACCCTTTTGATCTTACTTAAAAAACTAAATTAATTCTAGGCCCTTTGGCAAGAGCTATCCCTGAAAGAGATGCAAACTTGAGGCCGCGTAGGCTACCAAGGGAGAAAAAAGGAGCGTAATCTAGCCCAGAAAAGCTCTTTCTTTAGTCCTGGCAAAATTTGCTTCACAACCTTTTCCCCTTCTTCCACACAGAGATCTAGCTTTAAAAAATCAGCCCAATGTAAAGACATCAGATCTACCGTGACGGTAAAATGAGCATGATTGGCACAGGAATTTTTCAAGGCCAGCCGTGTTGTTTCGGCAGCCCTTAAATTTACGGTAAGGCCTGTAAATTCTTGGGTTTCCTTGCTCATTTTGGGAGCGACATCCACAGCTATCACAAAATCAGCCCCCATTTCCAGAGCCAAATCTACGGGAATGGGGTCTACCCAAGAGCCATCAACATAGTAGTCTTTGCCCATTTTGATTGGAGGGAAAATGCCTGGAATGGCGCTTGAAGCCAAGACATTGTCCATCAAATCACCGTGAGTGACATATTTCTTTTCCCCTGAGTCTAGATTAGTCAAGACCATACCAAAATCGATTTCGCAATCTTCCACTCTAATTTTCGGTAAGATATGTTCTAAGTTGCCTCGAAAGGCCTCTTCAGAAATAAAACTGGTCTGGGTGGAGCTAATTGCGAAAAAGTAGGAATCTGCTAGGAATTTTTTAAACTGATCGAGGTAGGATGCACGGCGCTCCTTTTCCCCTTCTTTAATAAAGCGCAATTTCGCTTGATTAAAATCACTAGAGTTGATGTAACCTCTAATTTGGCGAATGGTATCGTTAATATTGGGGTGGGAAGCATAGGAGGCGCCAATGATAGCGCCAATGCTAGTGCCTGTAATTATATGGATCGGAATATTTGCTTCTTTAAGGGCTTTGATCACACCTAAGTGCGCCATACCCCGGGCTGCGCCGCCGCCTAAAGCTAAGGCAACTTTAAACCCCATCTGGCCTCTGATGCAAAGCTAGATTTAAGATTTTATCCATTGCCAAAAAAATCATCATCCTCACTACCAATTAAAATTCAAGAGGTTATTCTTCTTGAATCTTACTCGGTTCCAGCTGGTTTGCGCAATGCTATTCGTAATTCTCTCAGTTGCTCTTTGGAAACAGGAGAAGGAGCATCTGTAAGCAAGCAGCCTGCATTTTGCGTTTTTGGAAAGGCAATTACGTCACGGATGGAATCTACCTTTGCCAGCATCATAATTAAACGATCAAAGCCTAAAGCTAAACCACCGTGTGGAGGTGCACCAAACTGTAGGGCTTCAAGAAGAAATCCAAATTTTTCTTGTGCCTCTTCAGGCCCAATTTTAAGGAGTTCAAAAATCTTCTCTTGGATCTCTTTCGTATGGATACGAATGGAACCACCACCGATTTCTACACCGTTGCAAACAATGTCGTAGGCATGTGACTTAATTTTACCTGGGTTTTCTGCCCCATATTTTTCAAGGTCATCAATGTTCGGCAAAGTAAAGGGATGGTGAGAAGGAGAATAGCTCTTTTCATCTTCATCCATCTCAAATAGCGGAAAGTCAGTGACCCAAACAAAATTGAATTCATTCTCATCAATCAAACCCTTCTTGGTAGCGATCTCTTTTCTTAGTGCGCCGAGGGAATCATGAACCACTTTTTTGGAATCAGCACCAAAGAGTAACAAGTCGCCAACTTCCACTTCTGTAGTTTCTTTAATTTGAGCAATTTCCTCATCTGTGAAGAACTTGGTAATTGGTGATTGCCAGCCATCTTCATTGACTTTGATCCAAGCCATACCCTTGGCCTTATAGATCTTCACAAATTCAGTAAAGGCATCTAAGTCTTTACGTGAAAAGCTCGCACCACCTGGAACTCGAATGGCTTTGACGATTCCACCATGCTTAACAGCATCGTTAAAGACCTTAAATCCGCAGTCTTTTGCAACTGGAGTTAGATCAATCAATTCTAGACCGAAGCGTAAATCAGGGGCATCGGAACCAAACCTGCTCACGGCCTCATCAAATTCCATCCTTGGTATTGGTAAAGGAATATCGTGGCCTAAAGTTTCAGACAAGACACGAGCTAGCATGCCTTCGGTGATAGAAATCACATCTTCTTGGTCCACAAAGGACATCTCTAAATCGATTTGAGTAAATTCTGGCTGTCTGTTTCCACGTAAGTCCTCATCACGAAAACACTTCACAATTTGAAAGTATTTATCGTATCCAGAAACCATCAACAATTGCTTGAAAAGCTGAGGTGATTGGGGAAGGGCGTAAAATTGGCCTTCGTTCATACGACTGGGAACCAAGTAATCCCTTGCGCCTTCGGGGGTAGACTTGGTTAGAACTGGAGTTTCAACTTCAAAAAATTCTTGGTCATGAAAATAATCACGAACAATATAAGCCGCTTTGGAGCGAAGCTTAAAGATATTTTGTAAATAGGGTCTTCTTAGGTCTAAATATCTGTACTTGAGGCGGTGCTTCTCACCCACTTCTATATGCTCGTCATTGATTTGAAAAGGTAGAACATCGCAGGAGTTAAGTACCTTAAGCTCACTAACATGAACTTCAATCTCACCTGTCACCATTTTTTTGTTGATCGTTGCCTTGTCTCTTAAAGCAACTTTTCCTTTAATGGCGATCACCCATTCATTTCTTAAGGAATCGGCTTTACCAAAGGCTTCGTCGCCGTGCTGGGCAGCAAAAACAACTTGGGTCAGTCCATTATGGTCACGTAGGTCGACAAAAATAACCCCACCGTGGTCTCGTCTTGAGTGCACCCACCCCATCAAAAGGCATTCTTGGCCTTCATTTGCAGCGTTTAGTTCTTCGTTATGATGGGTTCTTTTCCAACCTTGTAAGGCATCCAGCTTCATTTTTAAGTCTCAATTGTTTTTGTGGGCGATTTTGCTTTCCTAAAGGAGACAACAGGTTGCTTTTATTAGTCAAGGCAATTCCAATTTTTCTTTACTTCTATGGCGATTTAACCAAGCACAAGGAGCTTGATTACAAAGGCCTATTTTTTGATGTAAGGAAAACACTGGAGTAAGATGTGCTTCATTAAAGTACGGCCATTGTGTAAAATACCCTTTACCACCGTTAAGCTGGTCTCTAATTCTGTAGAAATTTCTTTTTGCGTTTTCCCGTCAATCTCACTAAAAATCAGAGCTTGGTGATAATTTTCAGGGGTCAGGTCAATGATGGGCTTGATCAAAATACTCAAATCGGCACGAGCATCGTAAAGAGGGCCGCCAACTTGGGCCTTTCCCTTGTCTAGTTCCCCAGAAATAAGTTCAGAAACCAAGGAATGTATCCAGCCAGAAAGCTTTCTTGATTCTTTCCAGTTTGGGATATTCAATGTGATGGATTCTAATAATTTATCACTTAATTCTTGGTGTTTTTGTGACTCTGGAAATCTTAGGGCGACAAAAGAAGAAACATCTTTTTCAAAACTGCTTTTTATATTATGAATACTCATTGAAAAACTAATAAAGTGTTGCCCGTGCTATATTGAAGATAAAGACTCTAGCAAGAAAATAGGCAAAAGATAAGAGGGTAGATTACAAATAAAGTTTTATGAATTTTATTTCATCTTTGCTTTGGTAAACTACTAGGCCTTAGTATACAGGATTTAGCTCAAAATTAATACTAATTTGAGGAAAACTAAGATAGAAACTGGAAGATCTCAGGTACAGACTTAACTTCCTTAATGATTCCTGCCGTATCGGAATCTAAGAATTCTTGGGCTTCCATGATTTGGATTTGAGCTAAAAGGGGATCATAAAAACCCTTTTGGTTAAAGAGAACCAAAGGTTTATGATGTTGTTTCAGTTGGGACAGGGCTGCGAACTCAAAAAGCTCGTCTAAGGTACCAAATCCACCAGGTAAAATTAAAAAAGCATCGGACTTCTCAGCCATCAATGCCTTTCTTTCCTGCATATCTTCAGTGAAAAGAGTCTCACTTAAATCAGGGCGACCTATTTCAAGTTCATGAATGTAATGGGGTATAACGCCTGTCACCTTACAGCCATTGGCTAAAGCTTGACCAGCGATAACACCCATCAAGCCAATGGAGCCAGCTCCATAAACCAAATCCCAACCATCCTTTGCCATAAAATCAGCTACTTGGATGGCTGCACTTTTAAAATCAGGGTCTTTCCCCATGCGGGACCCACAAAAAACGCAAAGATTGCGCCTAGTCATAGAAACTCTTAAGCATTCTAGATCTTGTAGGGTGGCGTAGTTTTCTTAAAGCCTTGGCTTCAATCTGACGAATACGCTCACGGGTAACATCAAAATCCTGACCCACTTCTTCTAGGGTGTGATCTTTTTTCTCGTCAATTCCAAAACGCATTTTTAATACCTTCTCTTCACGAGGAGTCAAGGTAGAAAGTACAGAGCGAGTGACATCGGCAAGGTAAGTATTCACAACTGATTCCGAAGGCAAGACAGCGGAAGCATCAGGAATAAAGTCACCTAAATGACTATCATCTTCGTCACCAATCGGTGTTTCCAGACTGATAGGCTCTTTAGCGATCTTTAATACTTTTCTCACCTTATCAACAGGCAATTCCATTTTTTCTGCAATCTCTTCAGGGCTAGGCTCACGACCTAATTCCTGTACCAGATGACGA
Source organism: uncultured bacterium (assembly GCA_965602905.1). Classification (GTDB taxonomy): domain Bacteria; phylum SAR324; class SAR324; order XYD2-FULL-50-16; family XYD2-FULL-50-16; genus JASJGK01. Next base: position 56,156 of record CBFCZY010000007.1, read on the forward strand.
GAGGTACGGATTAACTTATTGATGGTTTCGATCATGTGAACAGGAATTCGAATGGTTCTCGCCTGATCAGCAATGGCTCTAGTAATAGCTTGGCGAATCCACCAAGTAGCGTAGGTAGAAAATTTGTAACCACGTCGGTATTCGAATTTATCTACAGCCTTCATCAAACCAATGTTTCCCTCTTGGATTAAATCCAAGAACTGGAGTCCACGGTTGGTATACTTTTTCGCAATGGAAATAACCAAACGTAAGTTTGCTTCCACCAACTGACTCTTGGCTAAAGAAACTTTTCTTTCGGCCAACTTCAATTTTTTAATCTCGCCTCTAAATTTATCCAAGACCACATCTGTTTGGGCGATCATCTTGTCGATTCTTCGTCCACCAGCCTGAACCTTTTCTAAAATTCTTCTAGCAACCCTAAAGGAGTGAGTGGTTAGGGTCTTGATTTTAGTTTCAAGGTCTTCATTATTTTTTCTGTCATCTTCAACCCAAGACAATACTAAATCGTCTACCTTAGCTACTGGAGCCTTTAAGTCTCTCTGGTAACGAGAAAGCTGAGTAAAGGTTAAATCGATTTTATCGTTGTGATGCAGCATCACACGGAACATAGTATCAATCTGCTTAGTATTGAAATTGATGCTTCTTAAAATGGTCAAAAGTTCGTAGCGTAATTCTTCCACATCTTTTGTTAAAGAAGCGGCCTTTTTTTCGTCCTTGGCAGTTTCGATCTTTGCAATGGTCTTGTTTCTAGTGTCAAAAACCTTCTTGGCTTCTTCCAACTTTTCAATTACCTGTGCTGCGGCCTCAGATTCCTCTTCAATTACCTGATCGTCTTCATCAATTCCACTTACAATATCTCTCGCTCGAGCCTTGTTGCTTTTTAGTTTTTTACCAAGATCAAAAAGGTAATTTACAATCAACTCGCTGCGTAAAAGGATATCCAACATTTCATGCTGGCCCTTCTCAATTTTTTTGGCTATTTGAACTTCGCCTTCACGAGTAAGAAGCTTGATGGATCCCATTTCACGTAAATACATCCGCACAGGATCATCTGAATTCTGCTCTTGGGCAGCCTGTGCCTTAGCATCTTCATCAAATTCAGCTTCATCATCATCTGATTTGCGTTTTGGCTTAGGTGCGGGGCTTGTATGGGAGTCTACCACTTCAATATTACTGGCTTCTAAGAACTCGTAAATATTGGTTAAAACCTTTGCTTCAGGCTCAACTGGAAACATGTCGTTGATTTCATCTTCAGTTAAAAAACCCTTTTCCTTTCCTTTATCAGCAAGGTTTCTGGTAATCTTAAGAAGTTCTTTTTCGCCAATTTTAGCAGTCTGGACTTTTTTTTCCTTCTTTTCACTCATGTGTTTACCTCACTTTAGTGGTTGGGTTTCTCGGGTCTAACTGCCTGATCAGTGCAGTAACCTCTTTTTGTTCCTGTAGCAGAGACAGAACCAGTTTCTCGTTGCCTTGAGACTGAGCCATCCTAATTTGCTGCGGCAGGTTTTTTCTAACTTTCTTAATCAGCTTTTCAGCTAATATCATTGCATCTAAGGTGTAACCCTTGGCGCTATCTAGTAGTTCCATGATTAAGCCGCTATACTCAGAAAAGAGATCGGCAAAATCTATGGCACGCATACCTTCTAAATCCTCTAAAGGGATTTGTATTGTTCTTGTATAAAGGGCCTTTAATTCGGGCTGAGTAAAATACTCAGGCCTAACCCAGTCTGTTATTTTCCCTCTTTCTAGGGGCGCAATAAACAGATAAACTAAAATCTGGCTTTCTTCTGGAAAGCGACTTAAAAAACCTTGCCCCAATCTCGCTGGAGCTGTAATTTCTTGCCTTGGCGACTGGGTCGCTACCTCTGGCTGCACCCTTTTTTGGGCGACACCAAAACTCTGTGGGTTCAGTCCAAAAGCCTCGGCAATTTCATTCAAAACTAGATCCCTTTTTATAGGGCTAGTCATATTTTTAGCCATAGTAACAAGGTCATCAATCACTTTTCTTTGGGCCTCAAGACCCAAGCCATCCATAGAACCTTTCGCTACACTGAGTAGATACTGATAATCACTCGGTGCCTTGCTTAAGAGATTCGCAAAGTCAGTAGGCTCATAGGACTTAAAAAAATCATCTGGGTCTAATCCTTCTGGTAACACCAAAACTTTTGAGTCCAAACCCTTTTCTAAACAGAGACTCGCTGATTTATAAGCTGCCTTTATTCCTGCCTTGTCACCGTCCATCAAGATCACCAATTCTGGTGAACCTAGTCTTTTTAAGGCCTGTATGTGGCCGTCATTTAAAGCGGTTCCACAAGCGGCTACTGTTTCTGGCCAACCTTGTTCACTCAAGCGAATAGCATCCATGTAGCCTTCCACCAATATGGCTCTTCCGCTTTTGCGGATAGAATCTCGAGCCTGAAAAGCGCCATAAAAGCCTTGTGACTTTTTATAAAGCTCCGTCTCAGGCGGATTCAAATATTTTGGTAGGTCGTCACCTAAAGACCTGCCAGCAAACCCCAACAGACGACCTTGTACATCTCTAAGAGGAAACAGCAACCTGTCTCTTAGGCGGTCATAAACACCACCTTTATCGCCTTCTTTTACTAATCCAGTAGCTAAAAGCTGCTTTTCGCTATAACCCTTCTTGCTTAAAAGATCGTAGATCTGTGTCCACCCAGGGCCTATATAAGCCAGTTGAAATTTTTCCACCATCTCGGGCGATAAATCTCGGTCTTTTAAATAATTCCAAATCTTACTACCATTCCCCGCATTTGCCAGAGAATTTCTATAATAATGGAAGGCGTCTTCTAAAGCCTTAGATAATCCATCTGTTACCTTAGGCACAGCCGATCTTGAACCCCTGTTCAAGGCGATACCCGCTTGCTCGGCTAATCTTTCAACTGACTCTACAAAAGGCAAATTCTCAATTTCCATTAAGAATCGAATAGGGTCACCATGCACCCCGCAACCAAAACAATGGTAACTCTGCCTCGCTGGTGTCACCACAAAAGAAGGTGACCTTTCATTATGAAAGGGGCAAAGGCCTGTTAGGTTTTTACCTGCATTTTTTAGCTGAACATAGCCACCTACTAAGGCTACGATGTCCGTTGCTGCGGCGACTTGGTCCACCTGCTCTTTAGGTATCATACCCGAAGCCACGGCGACCTACCCTACCATATGGGGAACCAAACTTCCCTGATCCTTTACAATACCAGCCTTTACACAAGAGTGGTATAAAACTTCTATAGCCTCTTTTCCCTCTGCACCAAAATCCAAAGAATAGTCATTTACATACAAACCAATATGATTTTCAACCACATCTGTTGCTAATTCTTGAGAGTGCTCTTTGATAAAATCCAAAGGGGCATTGGCATTTTCTTGGGCAAATTGAATGGATTCTTTTATTTTATGACCTAAGGTTTCTTGGGTCTTCTGGCTTAGATCCTTAGCCGTTAGTATTCCACCCAAGGGGATAGGTAGACTGGTTTTCTTTTCCCACCATTGGCCTAGATCAAGAACTTTATTCAAGCCTTGGGCTTCATAGGTAAAACGAGATTCATGGATAATCACTCCAGCATCAACTTTTCCGTCTTTGATGGCAGGCATAATCGTTTCAAAGGGCATAAAAACCAATGTAAAGTTTCCTGGATAAGCCAATTGGAACAGCAAATTAGCTGTTGTAAGCTCACCGGGCAAGGCAATCACGCCTTGGGTCAATTCTTTTCCATCCCTAGAAATCAAAAGGGGTCCACACCCCCGACCTGCTGCCCCTCCGCTGGGAAGCAAGTTATACTTATCGAGCAAGTGAAACCAAGCATGGATGGAAATTTTTGTTACATCCAAGCTTCGAGTCTTTGCTCTTACGTTTAAATCCTCAACGTCTTTGATCCAAAGGTCAAAGGCAAAGGGTACATCAATCTTCCTATGCACCAGAGCATCAAAGATGTAGGTGTCATTTGGGCATGGAGAAAAGCCTAAAGAAAGAGTTTGCATGTAGCCTTTTACGCTATAAAGGCTAAAACTTAAGCTGCTGCTAAAGCTTTATTTAAAGTCAAAGTAAGACGAGATTTTTTTCTGCTCGCGTTATTTTTCTTGATAATGCCTTTAGAATAAGCTTTATCAATAACTTTTTGTACAGCTGGTAAAGCTGTTGCTGCTTCTTCCTTGTTACCAGCTTCAATCAAAGCGTGAAACTTTTTGATTTCAGTTCTGTAAGCTGAACGGATGTCTCGGTTATGAATTCGTCTTCTTTCGTTTTGACGAGCTCTTTTTAAAGCAGATTTATGATTTGCCAATGTTCTTCCTCGGTTAATTAATTAAAAGGCATTTTCAATGTGTTCAATTTTGGGTTTTTCATCAGCCTTTAAAGTGATGCCCACAAAATCAAACCTCGGTTGCAAGTTTTCATTTCGCCCTTCTAATAAATAGTGTTGGGCGATCTTTCTGACCTGCAAAATTTTATTCTTGGTCATTTGTAACTTAGGGCTGATTTGATTTTTGTCGCCAGTTCTAGTTTTTACCTCGACAAAGATAATAAACTCACCTTCGGCCATAATCAAATCTAACTCCCCGCCAGCTTTACGCCAGTTTTTTTCCAGGAGTTTGTAACCTTTTGCTTTCAAATGCTTTAAGGCGAGCTTTTCGCCTTTGTCGCCTGTGGCTTTTCTAGGGTCGCCAAAAGCTTCCCTTAAATCACCAGTGGCATTTTTTTCGTCGCCAGTTTTTTTTCTTAGGTTGCTCATTTTGAAACGAATCAAAGTAAAAACCTAAAGAAAATCAATTAGCTACGAGCTCTAAGCTTTTCTTTAATACGAGCAGCTTTACCAAAACGATCACGTAGGTAGTAGAGTTTTGCTCTACGTACTTTACCAACACGAATGATTTCTAGCTTTTCGATTCTAGGGCTATGAAGAGGGAAAACTCTTTCAATTCCAAAACCTTGGCTTACCTTTCTTACTGTAAAGGTAGACTTGATGTTCTTTTCACCGCAATGCTTGCCGATGATAACACCTTCAAAGATCTGAACACGTTCTTTTTCGCCTTCTACAATTCTGTAATGCACCTTTACTAACTGGCCAACTTCAACAGAAGTTAGTTCAGGTCGTAATTGACGCTTTTCAATTGCCTCAATGATTTTACTCATGCTTCATTCTCCTTTGCATGTTAATCTTTAGATTCCCTGAGGTATTTTTCATACTGCTCTGGTCGTCTCTGTTTTGTACGCTCTAGCGACTTAGCTAAGCGCCACTCTTTTATTTTTCCGTGATGCCCCGAAGTTAAAACTTCTGGAACATGCTTACCTTGGAATTCCAAGGGTTTGGTATATTGGGGATGCTCTAACAGCGCCCCAGTAAAACTTTCGTCTATTAAGGAGTCCCAGTTGCCAATCACACCTGGCACTAAACGGCCAACCGCCTCTATAATAGCCATGGCAGCAACGTCGCCACCCATCATCACAAAATCACCAAGGCTGATTTCAAGGTCAACCTCTTCTCTAATTCTTTCGTCAAAACCTTCGTATCGCCCTGTGATAAAGCCTAAAGGTTCACTTTTTTTACTCAGTTCCCAAGCCAGTTTTTGGCTAAAGGGTTTACCTTGCGGGCAAAGTAAAATTTTATAAAGCTTTTTCCCGATCTTTTTTTCTGTAGCCTCTAGGGCACTGAAAATAGGTTCAGGTCGGAGCAACATCCCAGCTCCACCACCATAAGGCGTATCGTCCACTTTTCTATGTTTACCTAATCCGTATTCACGAAAGTTTACCAAATTGATCTCAATTTGGCCGTTCTTTTGTGCGGTGCTCAGCAAGCCCTCTTTTAAAAAACCTTCGTAAAGATTTGGAAAAAGAGTAAAAAGGTGAAAACTATTCACCATTTTTTTGATTCAACTCTAAAAGCCCTTCAACAGGCTTTATAATCACTCGGTCAACTTCTACCGAGATCATAATTTCGTCAACAGAGGGAAACAAAAAATCGTAAGCCCCTTTGACTTCAAAAACCAGTTGTTCTCCATTTTCAAAATAGCCATCAACTGTACCTAAAAGCTCATTTTCAGTGGAATAAACTTCTTTTCCAATAACATCGTGAATAAAAAATTCGCCTGTGTCTAAAGGCTTAATCCATTCATCAGGAACAAATATTTTTTGTCCCTTTAAGCTTTCTGCCTTGTTGCGATCAGTAACTTCAGCCAACATCATAAGCCAAAAGCTTTTGTGGGGGCGTATTTTACTAATCTTACAAGCCTGAAACTCGTCATCAAACTGCAAATAGACCTTTTTCAAGGAACTTAACAGTTCCTCATCTTCACTTAAGGGCGCAACTTTCAATTCCCCTTTAATTCCGTGGACATTAAAGATGTTCCCTATATGCGTGTAGCCTTGCATTTGAATTAAGCTTCTTTGCTTTCCTCAGCAGGAGCTGCAACTTCAGCCTTAGGCTCTTCTTTCTTTTTCTTCTCAGGATAAACAGGAGCAGTCAAAGCAAACCCTTGCTTGATCAAAAGCTTAAGCATAGTTTCAGAAGGTTGAGCACCAACGTCTAACCACTTTTGTACAGCTTCTTTATCAAGAGAGATGGCCTTGGTATGAGGATCGTAAGTTCCTAGTTTTTCTAAGAAACGACCATCACGAGGCATCCGCTGATCGGCTGCAACAATTCGGTATAATACTTTTTTCTTTGAGCCGGCTTTAGCCAGGCGGATACGTACAGACACAAGATTCCTTGATTTAATGTTATTGTGCAATATGTAAAGTTATTAGCTTAACGCTACCAGTACTTTAAGTAACTGCTAGCTGTTAATTTAACAGCTAGAAGGGAGGCCGTCCGCCACCCATCATTCCTTTCATGGCTCGCATAGTTTCTTTCTTGCTACCCATGTTACTAAATTTTTTCATCATCTTCTTCATTTGCATAAACTGCTTGAGCATTCGGTTGATTTCACTAACGTCAGTACCGCTACCCTTTGCAACTCTAAGCTTCCTTGACCCGTTAAAGAGATTTGGTTTCTCTTTTTCTTCTTTAGTCATAGAAGAGATGATGGCATCTATTCTTTTTAATTTCCCGTCATCAACATTCGCGTCTTTTGGCATATTAGCGCTCATGCCGGGAATCATTCCCATCAAGTCCTTCATGCTTCCCATCTTTTGGATCTGGCGAAGCTGGTCTTGAAAATCTCCCAAGGTAAAGTCATTTTCTCTTAACTTTGCCTCTAATTCTTTTGCTTTGCTTTCATCAAAGTGCCCTTGGGCCTTTTCGATTAAGCTGACTAAGTCGCCCATCCCTAAGATTCGGCTAGCGATTCTATCTGGGTGAAAAGGTTCTAAGTCTTCTAGTTTTTCACCAACACCGATGAACTTCACTGGCTGGCCAGTTATAGCTCTAATGGATAAAGCAGCACCACCACGGGCATCGCCATCCATTTTAGTAAGTAAAAAACCACTCAATTCTAAACGATCATGAAAGGACTTTGCAACGTTAACTGCTTCTTGGCCTGTCATGGCGTCAGCTACAAATAAAATCTCATCTGTACCTGCTCTTTCCTTGATTTCCTCTAGTTCGGTCATCAAGACATCGTCAATCTGTAATCTACCGGCTGTATCTAAAATAAATAGATCAGCCAGTTTTGCCTCTGCTTGCCGTTTGGCGTGCATGGCGATTTCAACTGGTTTTTGGTCTGGATTCGAGTCGTAACAATCAACTCCAATATCCGAAGCCAGTTTTTTCAACTGGTCCATCGCCGCTGGTCTATATATATCAGCGGAGGCCAAATAAACTTTTTTGCCTTCGGCTTTTAACCTTTTGGCAAGCTTTGCGGCACTGGTTGTTTTTCCAGAACCTTGCAGGCCAACCATCATCAGCATGGTCATCCCATCTGATTTTAAGGTAACCGTTTCATTTTTTTCGCCCATCATCGCTGCTAACTCGTCGTTAACAACTTTAATGAACTGCTGTGCTGGGCTTAGTGAGCCCATTACTTCTTGGCCTAAAGACCTTTTCTTAACTGCCTTTAAAAAGACATTAACTACTCTGTAGTTAACATCGGCCTCCAACAGGGCTAATTTAACGTCCTTTAAAGAAGACGCAATATTCGCTTCTGTAAGAACACCCTTGTTGGTAAGCTTTTTAAAAGCTAGATTAAATTTTTCAGAGAGTGTATCAAACATCCAAGTGGTATAAAAGAATTAACGGATGTACGTCAAACAAAGAATGTTATCTATGGATTATAAAGCTGTCAACCCGCTTGCGAAGGTATTTTTACTATGCCTAGCACTTTTATTTAGCTCTTGTGGTTTCCAACTCAACAGAAACCAGATTTCCCTGCCCAATGGGGCGACCAGTTTAGCCTTAAAAAAGGTAGAAAACAGGTCGTTTGTTCCGAGCTTAGATATTGAATTAACAAGGAAAATAAAGCAATCCTTAAATACTGCCAATATCAAGAATACTGCCCGAGGGGACTTAGGATTTAAGGTGACCATCACGGGTGCCACCCAAACAAGAACCCAGTTAGAAATCGGTAGTAATTTAACTTATGTCTATCTTTTTTCTATAAATTCTGAAGTTTCTTTGGACGATAACAGAGACCAGAGCTCTATTTTCACAAAAGATGAAGTTTCCGGTGAATACAGAATGGAAACAACGGAAGACTCTTTGGACGATGCTACAAAAGAAACTGGGATGTCTCGGGCTGCTTCTGATTTAACTCAAAAAGTCTTAAGTAAACTCACTCAAAACTTTTAGAGGCAAATTTTCAGAGACAAACACTTAGCTACAAAAACTCCTAGACGCTGGTTTAGAGCCAAGCCTAAAGCTTCCTTGCCTCTTCCACCAAAAGGCAGGGAACCCCATTAGCGATTGGGTAGCTCAGCTTGCAAGTATCACAGATTAAGGCTTCCTCTTTTTGTTCTAACTCACTTTTGCAAGCAGGGCAGCAAAGGAGGTCTAAGATATTCTGGTCTAAACTCACGGGTTTCTCCACTCTTGGTATTTTTTAATCAATTGGTCGGTCGAAGTATCGAAGCTTTGATTTATGTTCGTGTTTTGATGTGTAGTGGAGTTTTTCAAAACAGGCAAGATCTCTCCTGCTAATTCCTTCCCTAATTCTACACCCCACTGGTCAAAGGAATATATATTCCAAAGAATCCCTTGGGCAAATACCTTATGTTCATAAAGAGCAATCAAACTACCTAGAGATTTAGGGGTTAGCTTTTCAGCCAACAAGGTTGTTGTGGGTCTACTCCCAGAAAAGGCCTTAAAGGGCGCTAGTTCCTCTTTTATCCCTGCAGCTTTAGCTTCCTCTTCAGTTCTACCAAAAGCCAAGGCTCTGGACTGGGCAAAGAAATTACTCATTAATTTTTCATGGTGGTCGGCAGTGGGATTCAGGCTTTTTGCAAAGGCAATAAAGTCACAAGGGATCAATTTGGTCCCTTGGTGAATCAGCTGGTAAAAGGCATGCTGCCCATTTGTTCCAGGTTCACCCCATATGATCGGCCCTGTCTCGTAGTCCACAGGCATTCCTTCACGGTCAACAGACTTGCCATTGGATTCCATATCTCCCTGCTGAAAATAGGCTGGGAATCTGTGTAAATATTGATCATAAGGTAAGATGGCTAAGGATTCACTTTTAAAGAAGTTATTGTACCAAAGGCCCACTAAAGCCATCAAAAGGGGCAAATTCTCCTCTGGCGGCGCTGTAATAAAATGCTGGTCCATTTCATAGAAACCACGGCGCAGCTCATGGAAATTTTCCACCCCGAGAGAAATCATCAAACTCAAACCAATCGCACTGGTCAGGCTATACCTACCACCAACCCAGTCCCAAAAGCCAAAGATATTAGCAGGGTCAATGCCAAATTCTTTTACCTTCTCTAGGTTAGTCGAAAGGGCGACAAAATGAGAAGCCACAGCCTTTTCATCCCCATTATAAGCCCGCAAACACCAGTCTTTGCAACTGGTGGCGTTAGTCATGGTTTCTTGGGTGGTGAAGGTCTTTGAGGCAATCAAAAAGAGAGTTGTTTCGGGGTCGAAAGCTAAAAGCTCCTCAGTAAGATGCGTGGCATCAACATTAGAAATAAAAGATAAGGTCAATTCTCTATGGGAGTAACTTTTTAACGCTTCATAAACCATCTTAGGCCCCAGATCGGAACCGCCAATGCCAATGTTCACAATATTTGTGAGCTTTTTCCCTGAGTAACCAACAAATTCACCTTGAATCACAGAAGTAGCAAAGTCCTCCATTTTAGACAGGGTGTTTTTTATCTCAGGCATCACATCCTGACCCTCACAAAAAACAGGCTTATCTGAAAAACTGCGCAAAGCAGTGTGTAAAACAGAACGATTTTCCGTTTTATTTATCACCTCGCCGCTGAACATGGCTTTAGCTTCTTTAAGTACCTTTTGTTCTTCTGCAAAGGCCAAAAGCAAATCTATAGTTTCTGTGGTTAAAAGATTTTTACTAAAATCTATAAACCAGCCACAGGACTCATAACTTAAATCTTCTGCACGGTTTTCATTAAGTAAAAATTGTTCCCTTAAAGTAAGGGCTTTCATCTCTTGAAAATGAGCGTCTAAAAGGTTCCAGGTGTTTGTTTTTTTTGGGTTCATTTGGGGGTCTCGTATTTGCTTCCTATTTGCTTTAATCCTAGCGTGGTTGGATGCTTTTGGAAAGTCTATTTAGAGCTACCTTCAAGAATGTGATTTCAGTGGTGCACTTTTTGCTTTTACTTATTACTATATTAACAGAGTCTCAACTCTGCTTACACACAAATTTTATCTATTCTTGCCATGTTGAAACAAAAAGGCCTAAATTTAAGGGTTATTTTTTTTAGCTTATTTATCCCTCTCACTTTAGCTGGCTGCCAGTATGTAGAGAAATTTGGCCTCTGGCAGGGTAAACAAAGTCAGGCTGAATTAACCAAGAATGTGATCCAAGAAAAGCTCCAAGCTATCACTACCATCTACGTGCAATCTTTAACTGGGGAAAACCAGAAAGAGATCAAAGATGTTCTTTTTAAAGAGATTGAAGCCCGTGGTTACAAAATTGTAGATATTTTACCTGATGATGAAAAAAACATGGGCGTTTTGCGCATGTGGGTGGAAAATTATAGTCTTTGGGAAAACCAAGAGAAGCCTAAAGAGGCACCCCTCGACCTAGATCTTGAGGAAAAACCAAAAGAAATTTTAAGAAGAAACGCCCTCATTGGTGTAAAAATTGATCTCTTTGATGGGGAAACAGGTACTGCTTTAATCCGTGAACGTTTCAGTCAGCCCTTCCAGCAAATTTATGTGGGAAAAAAAGATACAGAGAGAAGGCCAAAAGAAGATAAAGAACTTTTACGCCTTACCAAGATCTTAACTCAAAAGGTTATGGAACGTTTTGAAACTAGTGCTGAGCAATCAGAATTTGATCTTGAACGAGGTGAAGCCTTTGGCTGGGTAGCCGATGAAATGCATGATTACGGCGACCCTAGAGTAATGAAAGGCAATGACTATGCAACGGCTGGACAATACCAAAAAGCGAAACTCATGTGGAAAATTGTGCTCTTTTCCCCTAACGACGAGGAACCAGAAGAGGTTTACCTAGTCAACCGTGCCACAGCTTTTTACAATTTAGGCCAAGTTTACCACACCCAAGGGGACTATTTGTTTGCGGCAAAGATGTTTTCACAGGCAAACCGCCTGCGTCAGAAGTTAAAATATGCGCAAGCTTGGGGGGATAACATGCACGCTTGGCTCGATGCGCACCTGAATCCACAACGTGGAATTGCACCTGTATTGATTGAGAAAAAGGAAATTGTCCAAGTGGTCAAGGCCAAGCCCCCACTGATCCAAACCCTAGAAAGCAATAAAAACCTACTTTTAGATGCCAAACAGCTTTGGCCCTTAGAGGCGAAAATCAACGAGCTAAAGGAAAAAGATCTGAATGGTTTAGAAAAGCCTGAGCCGAATCTTTACCCAAAATCTCAGTTGAAACTTTCTGAGCCCGACCCAATGCCCTTAAAAATGGCACCTCCTAAAAAGCTAATGATGCAAAAAGATGCACCTACGGTTGAGCTGAGCAATCAGCTAATCCAACCACAAGAATCAGGCTTGTAGGAGAATGCATAGTAAAGTAAGATAGCTGTTAAACAGATGTCTTATTTCCGGTGCTACATTTAAACCAACCACCCCTCAAGCCAAACAAACAAAAGGACTCATGAAAAAATTACTACTTTTATCTCTTTGTTTTTTTAGTTTTTTTGCCCCTAGTATTTCCTTCGCTGTAGAAGGTAAGGGAAGGGCTGAAATCTTTAACAACAACGAAAGTTCTGCCCGAAAGCAGGCCATAAATAATGCCCTTCGGGATGCTGTGGAAAAGGGTGTTGGTTTACTCTTAGATGCCAAAACAGAAGTAGAAAATTGGCAGGTGATCAAGGATGAAGTCTATTCTTCCGCTACTGGGTTTGTAACAAAATATAAAACTGTAAGAGACGAGAGAGTAGGTAATGTTTGGTTTGCAGAAATTGAAGCGGAAGTTGCCCAAGGAAAGCTAAAAGACAAACTAGGTAATTTACGCATCCTCCATAAAAAAATGGGCAATAAACGCCTTATGGTGATCTACAAGGCTAGCCACCCTCAGGCCCAAGAGCCAGATCATCCTTCCGCCCTAGCTTCACTGGCAGGCATCCAAATGGCATTAACCCATTATGGCTTTCGCCTCTTTGACCAAAGGGCATTGGCTCGGATCTATGACCCCTCAAGAGCGAGTGACGCATGGCTTCGTGTTGCCCAAGAACAACAGGTGGATATTTTAGTAGAATTTGAAGTAGTGGCAACAGGGGCAAATCAGTCTGGGCAAATGTTCCAAGCAGCCAAGGCTCAAGTCTTAACTAAAGTTTATGACGTTAGCACAGCTAGACTAATCTCCAGCCAAATGGCCAACCAAAAGCAAATCACCAAAGGCAGGGTTGGCAGCTTTGATTGGAATGCTAGCCTTTCAAAAGCAGGCGACAAGGCAGCTAGACTCAACGCAGAACTGATCACTAAGGACATTACCGCATTTTACCAATCTACAGGCGACCAAGGCAATGCCTTTTTCTTACGCTTTATTGGCTTTTCAGAAGATGAAGAAGATAACATCTTAGAGGTTTTAGAAAACCTAGAAGGCTTTCAAAGCCAGTCGGAACTGAAAAATAGCCATAACCTACTGGAAGTGGAATACTTTTCTAATCAGGACAAAAGCCGCTTGAGAAGAAAATTAAAAATTGCCACAAGGGATAAAAAGGTACGTATTAAGTCGAAGGAAATTTCTGGAAACAGAATGGTTTTTATAAAGCCTTAAAGACTAAGGCCCCAAGAAAAACTTAAGCTAGGTTGTTGGTCTTCTACTAATTCACCTAGCCTTTGGTTATGGGCTTAATCCATTTGTGGCTGGCGGTTTAATTAGCCTGCGGCTGGCTCAGTGCTGCCAATAATTGCTCTACCTTTTGTGCCGCTTCCCAAGCGCTGAGCTGCAATTTAGGATAATTTTCACTGCTCTGCTCTGCCCCTTGACTGATAAGTTGTAATTGCTCCCCCAACTCCTTTACTTTTTCTTGGCTCTCGGTCAGTAACTCTAAAGCCTTCTCTAGGCTTTCTGGTGATTTTTCTGCCCCTTTCTGAGACAAGGCCCAAACGTAGTGAGACTGGTCTTGCTCCAAGCCCCGAAGCCGCACTAGATCCCCATAAACTTCTAAAACTGTTTTATAATCTTTTTCTTGGCCACTAATGAGGCCCAAGTGCCCCAAACCCCAATGGGAAAATTTTGGCTCTTTATAGCCCTTTTGCAAAAGCAACAGAGTGGCCTCTTTGGACTGAGCCAATTTTTTATTTTGAGCTTGAATATAGGCTAGGCTAGCCAGTTGGTGAGTTGAAAGATTTAAGCTTGGAGCCTCAGGCATTGATGTGGTAAAGCGAGGCTGGAAGCCTCCAGCAACTCCCAAACACAGCAAAAATAGAGTCGTGGCTATAAATAGCTTTTGCTTTTGATCACTCAGGGATTTCATTTTTTAACCTCTTAGGGCGAATAAAGAGCTCGATACCCTCACCCTTTCTAATATCAACAAAATTCCAGTAGGTAAGTAAACAGCGGTATCCATCTTGGTCCCATCGCCAGATCCAATTGACCTTATTTTTATCTAGATGCTTCTCCACATCCTTAACCTTTAGGCTTCCCATCTTTTTATGGACATCCATAAAGCTAGAATCAAACTTGGTTTGATTCCTCTTCATCCAGATCAAAAGACCTGAAGATTCCATGACGAACTGAATCCCTTCCTGCATCAGGGTTTCCCCTGTCTGGAAGTCATCAAGCTCAGCCCAGCTTAAAGAGTCAATACCCTTTAAGCTTAGCTTTGTTAGAAAGTCGGTTGCACTTGTTATGTAAAGCCCTTTATAGGTGCCTGGCGGCTTGGGCTTAAAAACCCCGGCAATTTTTTTCAGCATAGCAGGGTCGTGGATATTAGGCGGCTAAAGCAAATTAGCGTGGTTGAACAATCTGAAAAAAGGTCTTAAAGATTCTATCTTCCTCTTCATCCAAGCTGCCATCAGCTTTAATGATCTCTTGTAAAAAGTTCATTGCTTCATCTTTTTGCGCATCGTTAAAGTTAGCAGCCATTTCTTCTGCTAATTCAACGGCTTTATCATTGATATTTCTACCTTTACTCAAAAGCCTACGTAAAGATTCGATCACACCTTTAAAAAATTCCTTGGCATCTCCAAATTCAGAACTCCAATATCTTTTCAAAAAGCCTTCAATGGTTTTCCATTCATCTTCATTTAGATCATCATCAGAAGCGAGAATCAATGATCCTGCTAGCATAACCCTATGTAATTCTTCTTTATTATAAAGATTACTCATCCAAGTTCTCCGTGGTGTTTTTGTCCGTTATCTTTCTTTTACCCTTTCAAGCCGACTTTCGCAACAATGTTTCCTTCCTTTTGCTAGCATTTTTGTAATTGGTGAGGCAAAATCAGTCTATGAAAAGCCTTTTTGATCATAATATTACCTCTTTACGTAAAAGCAATGCGCCTCTAGCAGACCGCATGCGCCCAAGAACCCTAGATGAATTTGTTGGCCAAGGGCATATTTTAGCAAAAGGCAGGCTTTTACGCCGAGCGATCCAAGCCGACCAACTGACAAGTTTGATTTTTTACGGGCCCCCAGGCACAGGCAAAACAACCTTGGCCCAGATCATTGCAGGCCACACCAAAGCCAATTTTCTGTCCCTTAACGCTGTGCTTACAGGCATCAAAGATATTCGGTCTTCCATTGAAGAGGCCGAGCGAATCCTAGGTGAACAGCAACAAAAATCCATTCTTTTTATTGATGAGGTCCACAGGTTCAATAAGGCCCAGCAAGATGCACTTTTGCCTCACGTGGAAAAGGGTTCGATTATTCTGATTGGCGCTACCACTGAAAATCCCTACTTTGAAGTGAACAAAGCTTTGGTAAGTCGTTCCCGGATTTTTCAACTCAGGCCTTTGGAAGAAAGCGATTTGGTCACGGTATTAGACCATGCTCTCAGCGATGAAGAGCGAGGATTTGGCAAACAAGACATCAAACTCAATGGCGACGCCCAAGCCCACCTCGCCAATGTTGCCAACGGAGATGCAAGGGCCGCACTCAATGCTTTAGAATTAGCCGTTGTAACCTCAGACCCCGATGAATCGGGCCAAATTGTGATCAACTTAGATGTGGCAGAAGAGTCCATCCAAAAAAGAGCCGTTCTTTACGATAAAGACGGTGATGCCCACTTTGACCATATTAGCGCCTTTATCAAATCGGTTCGAGGCTCCGATGTGGATGCCGCCCTCTACTGGATGGCGAAAATGTTATATGCAGGGGAAGACCCTCGCTACCTCTTTCGACGTATGTATATTCTAGCAGGGGAAGACATAGGTCTGGCCGACCCCAGAGCCATGGAACAGGTGAATGCCTGCGCCCAAGCCTTTGACTATATTGGCCTACCAGAAGGTAGATTTCACTTAGCCCAGGCTTGCATCTATCTGGCAACCGCGCCCAAATCCAACAGCAACTTAGCCTTTTTTGACGCTCTTCGAGTGGTGGATAAAGAAAAGGAAGGAGAGGTTCCCAACCCACTAAAAGACGGTGCAAGAGACAAAAAGGGCCTAGGCCACGGCATTGGCTACCAGTACCCCCACGCCTTTAATGATCACTGGGTTGCCCAGCAATATTTGCCAGAATCCATGCAAGGCAAAGTCTTTTACCAGCCGAGTAACTTGGGATTTGAGGGAAATTTAAAACCCACTGTAGAACGTTTACGAGAAACACAACTGGCCTCTATGCTGGAAGAGGGAAAGGTTAACTGGTCTGAAAGGACTATAGGCGGCGCTGTAGAAGAGCGGGAGCTATTAAAAACCAAGATTTTAGGAAAAATCCCTAACAAAGCCGATCAAATGATCTTAGAACTAAAAGCGACTAACGCTTGGATTTTAGGGGACTTAAGCCGCTCACAGATCAACCCTAGTTTATTTGCTCAAACCTTGAGTTTAGAGTCAAAAGCAGTGCTTTCAAATCAGTTGCAAGCCCTTGCACCTCCGCCGACCATCAAACTGACCGAGAACAGGCAAATGTTGGCTCCCTTTGCTGGTTATGAATTTGATGTTATTTACGGCAAGGGGATTATCGCCTTTGAAAGGGATAAAAAAGCTAAAATTGCGGAGCTAAAGGCACACCTGTTAAAGGGTGGCGAGATGGTTTTATTAGAACAGGTGCCTAAAAAAGGCCAAAGACTAAGCCAACTCTTTGCAGCTATGTCCCTAAAAAATGAAGTCTTAGAACGTTTCAACAAGGTGGAAGAAGAGCTTTTTAATGACCCAACCAACCCAAGATTCAACTGGGACCAAGATGATATTGCCCAAATAGCTGAGAGCTTAGACCTAAAGATTACGGGGCAAGAATTGATAGAAATAAAAAGCCAGAAGCTAATTACCCAAGATTTAATTCAAAGATGGTTTGACCCGAAGGAAGGATACGGGAAGGCACTCCATGGGGAGTTTGAGAGGGAGGAGTTGTTTGCACTTGCCCAAGCTTTTAGGGAAACTTGGGCAAATGTTTTGAGTGACTGGCAGTCTTGCTACCTCTTACTCAGCTTAAAAAATTAGCTAGCTACAGGAAGACCAGCTCTACCCCAAGACATGATTCCACCAGTTACATTGTAAACGGAAGTAAAACCAGCTTTTGTTAAAATTTCACAAGCGGAGCGGCTTCTTTGGCCACTGCGGCAAATGATATAAACATCTTTTTCTTTGTAAGCCTTAATATCTTCATGCTTGTAAGGTAAAATGCCTAAAGAAATCAATTTAGAGCCTTCAACTCTAGCTTGGGCGTATTCGCCTTCGCTTCTTACGTCTAAAAGCAAAGCATCTTTGCCTTTTGCTTGGATGGCCTCATGAACTTGCTTCACGTCCATTTCATTTAAATTAGAACCACCGCCGAAAAAAAACATACTCTTCTCCAAAAGAATTTAATAACTGAATATGATATTAGATTATTCGAATATAGTTTAGATGGCAAGTGCTAATTCAAAGATTTAGATGAAATAAAGTTCATCTAAATAAAAGGCTTTCTCCAAAATCAGGGGTAATGAATTCTTTTGCACCTAAATCAGCCTCTTTGATAGCCTGCTTTAGATCCTCTTGAGGTTGATTCACTCTATCGTAAGCGAGAGCTATCGACTTGTAATGCATAGCTAGACTCTGTTTTGCCCCTAAAATCTGGTGAGCCTGAACAGCCTCAGTGGGGTTAACATGATGGGTTTTCATAAACCATCTTGGCTCATAGGCCCCTATGGGCAATAGACTGATATCTGGTGCCCCCAGTTTTTCTTTTACCAGCGCAAAGTGCGGCCCCATAGCTGTGTCGCCTGCAAAGTAGACCTTTTTCCCGCCAGCCTCAATTAAAAAGCTACCCCATAAAGTCTGGTTCTGGCCCCAAGGGGTACGGGCAGAGAAGTGCTTAGCTGGTAGAAAATGAATTTTCCCTTGGGCCAGCTCATGGGTTTCAAACCAGTCCATCTCGATCACTTTAAACAGGCCCTCCCCTTCCAAAAATTCCTTTAAACCTAGGCCAACTATAAAGGTAGGTTGGTGTTTTTCTTGGAGTTTTTTTAAACTAGGTAAATCCAAATGGTCAAAATGCGAGTGACTCACTAAAACTAGATCTATTTTTGGCAATTCTTCCATAGTCACCGCAGGCTCACGAATCATCTGAGGCCCTGCAAAAGAAACAGGGCTAGCCCGTTTAGAAAGCATAGGGTCGGTAATGATGTTCAAGTCTTTATATTGGAGCAAAACCGTGGCGTGGCGAATCAAGGTAACCTTAACACCTTCACCAGTAACAGAACTCAAGTCTGTTTTACCAGCTACATTCTCCACATTTTCAGGCCATTCAGGCGGTGAGTTGAAGAGGCGAAACTTGGCAAAGGTTACAAAACTCACCTCTTTTTGGTCTTTGGGGCCAAGGTTGTAAAAGCGCCCATCTACAAAATGAGGGGAACGGCTGCGAGAGTCTTGGACCGCACAACTGGATGAGATCATTGCTAAGGCTATGCTTACGAATATTGATTTTAGTTGAACTAAATTCACTTTGATCTGTCCATTATAACGTCTTCGGCAGCTTGAAGCTGCTCGGGACTGCCAATATCAGCAAACCAGGCCTTTTTTGCGTCAAAGCCTTGGATCTTAATCCCCTTACTTGCCAATTTTAAATACTGGTCGATAATTTCAAACTCAGGCTCCCCTTCAATAGAGTCAAAGTAACTTGAGTTAAGCATGTGAAAACCTGAAAAACCCCACTGAGTGAATTCACCTTGAGAGCCATCCACTAAAGTTGTCTCCCCAGATTCGTTGTTGGTGCGACCAGCCAAGTTCATATCTGCATCAAAAAGCAACATGCCCCTAGACCCAACCTTGTTCAGGGCTAAGGTAATAGTATGGCCCCCCTGCCTATGAAAATCGGCAAAGTTCGATACATTCAAGTCGGTTAAAATATCTGAGGTGCAAAGTAAAAAATCCTCTTTTTCACCGAGGTCACTAGGTTTAAAAAAGTCTTTGGCATTGTATAGACCTCCACCTGTTCCTAATATTTCAGGATCTTCTAAAATGGTACTGAGCTGGATCTTTCCTTGGTAGCCCGCTGCAAAGTCTTCCAGTTGTTCACTCAAATAGTGAATATTGATGGTAGCTTTTTCCACCCCATGACCACTCAAATAGTCTAAAATCCAACCTAATATTGGCTGCCCTGCAATATTTACCAAGGGTTTAGGGGTGTGGAGTGTTAGCGGCCGTAAACGGGTGCCAAATCCAGCGGCAAAGATCATTGCTTTCATATTTGCGTTTATGCGTTGTAAATTTTAAACTTATTAAAAAATTAAAGTTTCACACTCTCAAATCTATAAGTCAAAGCCATGACTCCTGACCCACAAAAACAAGAAGCATTAGCCCAGGTCGCCTTACAAAAAGCGGCTAGAATTTTAGTTATAACAGGTGCAGGTATCAGCGCTGAGGCCGGTCTGCCGACTTACCGAGGGATCTCAGGTCTCTATAATGATGAAAAAACCATTGAAGGCTTACATATTGAAGAAGCTTTGAGTGGCAATATTTTAAAGTCTAGGCCCGAAGTAACTTGGAAATATTTATTACAAATCGAAGAGGCCTGTAGGGGAACCCAGCCCAGTAAGGCCCATTTAATCTTGGCGGAACTAGAAAAAACCAAAGACCTGACCATCCTCACCCAAAACATAGATGGCTTGCACCAAAGAGCAGGCAGTAAAAAAGTTATCGATATCCACGGGAATTTGTATGACCTCTATTGCAGCAGCTGCAGAGATAAATTTACAATCGCCAGCTTTGAAGCTTTAAGCTTGCCGCCAACCTGTAAAAAATGCGGTGGTCCAATTAGGCCAGATGTTGTCTTTTTTGGGGAGATGCTCAGTCAGATAAAAATGGGGGAACTCTTTGATGAGCAGAGAAAGGGTTTTGATTTGGTGATTTCCATTGGAACCACCAGCCTTTTTCCCTATATTGCAGAACCTGTGAACTATGCAAGCCGTTTAGGAAAGACAACGATTGAGATCAACCCCGAGTCTACGCCTGTCACAGACAAAGTAACCTTTGCCTTTAAGGCTGGGGCTACAGAGACCTTAGAAAAGTTGGTTGCAGATTTATAATTATTAAAAGAGCTTAGTCCCGAGGTAAACGATCTAGAGGTGCGCCCTCTCTAGGTGGCTCTAAGTCTTCGGCGCCGCTGATGCTAGGCATTTTGTATTCTTTACTCACGTCCACTCTAAAGTGATTATTTCTGCCACTCTTAAGTTTTAGTTTCGCGGCTTCACTCACTTCCGCCAGATCTCTGTGTCCTTTGACAATCTTCGGAGTTAAAAAGATCATTAAATTGGTTTTTCTGGTTGTAGAGCTTTGGGTTTTAAAAAGCCAACCCAAGATTGGAATGTCACCTAAGCAGGGAGTCTTAAATTCCACATCTGTTTTTTCGTCGCTGATCAAACCACCTAGGGCAATAGTCTGGCCATCTTTGACCACCACTTTGGTTTTCAAGGATCTGTTTAAAATGGTGATGGCGCCAGCTAAAGCCGTTGTCCCGTTGTCCACAAGGTTGCTAGACTGCTCATCAATCACCATCTCTATGGTTCCATTTGCATTAATCTGAGGAGTTATTTTTAAGGAAATCCCTATTTCTTTATATTCAATGGCCGTGGTGGAGTTTCCATTGGCATCCACCTTGGTTGCACCTAAGGTAGGCACTACTTCCCCAACTTTAATTTCAGCTTCTTCATTGTTTAACGTCAGAATCTGAGGGTTGGATAGAATATCAATTTCTGTGTCCCCTTGGGTCGCTTTAATAAAGGCATTGAAGGTAGAAAAACTAGAACCGCCAAAGGTAATGGGTCCACCGATCACGCCTACTTGCGCACCTGCTGCCGCTGTGGCAGGGAAGGCTGTGGGGCTGCCTGTGGCATTGGGGCCACCGACGGTAACTAGGCCTTGGCTCGTTGCAGAATCACCAGTAATGGGGTTTCCACCATACCCAACTTCATTTATTTTACCTGCTTGCCAATCCACACCTAGATCTAAGCTTTTATCCAGCTTCAATTCCATAATCAAGGCCTGAATAAACACCTGCTCTCTTACAACATCCAGCTTAGTAATTACATTTTCTAAGGCTTCAAAATTCGCTTGGTCAGCAAAGATAATCAAACTGTTACTTGGCACATCAGAAGTAATAGAAATTTGTACTGGTTTCCCAGATGAATTCTTTTTGCTTTGCAGTTCCTTAGCAAACTTAGACAAAATCTTGCTTACTTCAGTAGCATTGGCACTTTTTAAAGGAAAAACACGAATGTTACCACCCTCTTGGGTTTTAACATCCATTTTCAACAGAAGCGTTTTTAAATTGATAATGGCTGAAGGTAGGCCAATGGCAATCAAGCTATTGGTTCGTTTTTCTGAAAAAATACTTAAGGTCTGTTGGTTTTTGTTGCTGGGGCTGAAAATCTTTGACAATAATTTTTGTGCCTCGTCGGCATTTGCATACTTTAAAGGGATGATCTCTGGCCCAGTCATCTGGCCTTTGGGGCGGTCGATAATGGCCACCATTTGGGCAAAACGCTCCCCATTTTCCTTGGTGTCTTTTAAGATCAACACATTTGCTTCGGGGCTTTGGGCTAAAATTGCAGTTTTAGGAATCAAACTAGCTAAACTAGCCCTTACAGCTTTAACATTTAGATACTTAATGGGGATAACTCGGGTCACATAGGAACTTTTTCCACTAGCATCCGTTTTAATAGGAGGCAAAGAAGTTTTAGCTTCGTTCATGGGCATAATTCTTGTGACTTTACCCTCATTTACTGTGGTTAAGTTGTTGATCTGTAACACAGCTTCGAAGATAGTAAAGGCTTCCTCAGAAGTAAATTCCTGTTCCGACAAGATTGTAATCTTTTTTCCCTTTAGGTCTTTAGACGTAAAAACAAAAGTTCTTTTGGTCAACTTGCCCATCACCTTAACAGCTTGGAGAATTTCAACATTGTCCAAGTTAATACGGCTTTTCTGAACTTTAGCCATGCCCATAGACAGGGAACTAAAGAGTAAGATTACCGCAAGGGTCAATATTTTAAAGGGTTGGTTCAAGTTTATTGCCTAATTATAATTTATGCTTATTGCTGCTTCACTTTCACGCTTCGCTTTCATGCCTCAAGATAAGCAAGACAGGTGCCCATTTAGGGGCTTTTTAGCATTTATTTTATTCTTTTTGTAAAATCCGCAAGCCTGCCATTGCAGCGCCGTAGCCATTATCAATATTTACGACAGTCACACCTGAGGAACAGGAATTGAGCATGGTCAAAAGTGGGGCTAACCCATCAAAACTAGCACCATAACCCACTGAGGTCGGAACAGCAACAATAGGCATTTTTACAAGTCCCCCAATCAGGCTAGGAAGGGCGCCATCCATTCCAGCTACTACGATCAGGCAACCAGCCTGTTTAATTTCCTCGAGCCTTTTAAACAAACGATGCACCCCAGCCACACCAACATCGTAAAACCTCAGCACCTCCATGCCCATCTGCTTTGCTGTAACAGCGGCTTCCTCGGCAATCTTTTGGTCGGAACTCCCTGCCGATAAAATGGCAATGGGGTGAGAGTATTTTTTTAACATTTTCTCGCCGAAAACAAGGCCCGCTTTTTCGTCCCATCCAAGTTTTGGGTACTTTTTTACAATCTCTTGTGCATGATCCGCCTTGACCCTGGTAATCAAAAAACCAGGGGCTTCATGCAGGGCATCAGTGATTGACATCAATTGCTCTAGGGTTTTAAATTCCCCGTAAACCACCTCAGGCATGCCTGTTCTCTGGTCTCTTTGAGCATCAATCTTTATAGCTGACCCTTCGAGCTCAATATCTGGTTTCATTGCGAGCTTAGCTGCAATCTGTTTCTGGGCCGTTTCAAGGGTGATATTTCCAGCTTTAAAATTCTCTAGTATCTTTTCCAATTTGAACTCCCCTACCTTGCCTCATTGAGGCTACCACTACGAAAGCCCTGTAAATCAAAGGTAACGTAGGTAAAATCTAAAGATTTTAGTTTTTTTGTCACCTGCTGGCTATTTTTTAGAAGTGTCTGAAAATCTACTTCTTCAACTTCGATTCTCGCTAAATTGCCGTGGTGACGGAGTCGCACTTGGTTCAAACCTAGATCTAGTAAAAATCGTTCCCCTTGGGCAATTTGACTCAATTTAATATCTGTAATCTCTTGGCCATAGGGGATGCGTGAATTGAGACAGGGGAAACTGGGTTTATCCCAAACTTGCAAACCTGCAACTTTAGCCAAGGTTCTAATTTCTTCCTTACTCAGACCAAACAGGCTTAAGGGACTGACAACCCCCTTTTCCTCCTTCGCCTTCAGACCAGGTCTATAATCCTCTAGATCATCGGCATTGGTTCCGTCTGCTACAAGGCTAAAACCTAAGGTCAAGGCCCAAGGGATCATTTCAGAATAAGACAGGGTTTTACAGTGGTAACAACGATCTACAGGGTTACTGGCAATGGAATCATTTGCCAATTCATCCACTTCAATCACCTCTAATTTAATGCCTATTTGGGCTGCGGTAGCCTTTGCAGCTTGAAACTCCCACTCAGGCAGAGACTGACTTTTTACGATGATAGCCAAGGCATTTTCACCGAGCAGGCTAAAAACAGCTTGGGCCAAAAAGCTGGAATCAACACCTCCAGAAAAGGCGACAGCTAGCCTATCATGGGTTAAAATCCAGTTTTTTAGTTCCTGCTCTTTTTCTGGTAAGGTCATGGTAGTGACTAATAACCGATAGCGAGGCCGTCTCGCCTCGGGTCGCTAGCGCCATAAAAAACGCCGTCTGAGCCTACCATAATGGAAGCGGCTGCCCCCATTGTGCCCTTTACCTCAACCTTGTGCCCTTTTTTCTTGAGCTTTTCTAAGGTGCCTTCCTTAAAACCTGCCTCTAATCTCAAAATATCAGGCATCCACTGGTGATGCATCCTTGGGGCATTTACAGCCTCTTGGATATTCATTTTGTGGTCGATCACATTCATAACAACTTGAGTCACAGTAGTGATAATCCGACTGCCCCCTGGGCTGCCTGTTAGAAAAACTATCTTGCCTCTCTTTTTCACAATGGTGGGCGACATGGAAGAAAGCATTCTTTTTCGAGGTTCAATCTTGTTGGCAGAGCCCCCAATGAGGCCATAGGCGTTTGCAACGCCAGGCTTGGCCGAAAAATCATCCATTTCATTGTTGAGCAAAAATCCAGCACCTTCCACAACCAAACCACTACCAAAACTAAAATTTAAGGTGGTTGTGTTACTAACAGCATTGCCCATGGAATCAATTATAGAAAAATGCGTAGTATTAGGACCTTCGTAGCCTCGAATGCGAGTAGGTCGAATTTTGGTTGAAGGCGTGGCTTTAGATTTTTTAATCTTTTTTCTTTGTCTATCGGCGTAGCGTTGGCTGGTGAGCTTTCGTATAGGCACCTTCACAAAATCCCTGTCGCCCATATATTTACTGCGGTCAGCGTAGGCATACTTCATGGCTTCGGCCATAACATGAACTGTTTGCGCCTTGTTGTGGCCCATTTTTCTAATTGAATGGCCTTCTAATATATTTAAAATCTGGATCAAATGAACACCGCCAGAACTGGGCGGGCCCATACTAAATATATCATAACCACGGTACATGCCCCTTACAGGGATGCGAAAGGCTGGGTAGTAGAGCTGTAAATCTTTTTTCGTGATCAAGCCACCATGTTTGGCCATGGTTGCAACAATTTGGTCTGCAATTTCGCCACGGTAGAAGGCCGAAGGCCCTTTTTCAGCAATGAGTTTTAAGGTCTTTGCCAGATCAGGTTGCTTGAACCAGTCCCCAGCTTCATAGGGGCTTCCCCTTTTAAAAAATACATCCTTTGTGCTGGGCCAGCGCTCCAAAACTTTTTCACGCCGTTCTAACTCGTTTCCCAAAGACTCACTCACTTCAAAACCATCTTCGGCCAAAGCGATAGCAGGTGCAATGGCTGCCGCCCAAGATATAGTCCCGTAACGTTTTAAAGCCAAATGCATTCCAGCAACGGTACCGGGGATACCAGCAGAAAGTGCGGAAAAGCGACTTTTTTCTGGGTCGGGATTTCCATCCTCACCTAAGAACATATCGGCAGTAGCTGCAATAGGAGCCTTTTCACGGTAGTCGATAGAAACTACCTTACCTGATTTTAAGTTCACCATCATAAAACCACCACCACCGAGGTTACCTGCTCTAGGCATGGTTACAGCCAACACAAAACTCATGGTTACGGCGGCATCAATGGCGTTTCCACCTTCTTTTAAAACGGCTAAAGCCTCTTTTGCAGCGAGGGGCTCACTGGCAACCACCATCCCCTGTTTACCTGAAACAGGTACATGTGGCCCTGTAACTGGAAATTTATCATTTCCAGCAATGATGGCCTCTTGCGCCATAAGATTCAAAGTACAAAAACAGAGGCAAAAGCTAAGGAGTATATTTTTCAATTGATTTAATCTATGAAGTCGACCTTACCAGTGGCAAGATCGTAGTAAGCGGATTTAATAAGTAAGTGACCTGAGTCTATTTTGGATTTAAAAATCTGCTCTGGGCTGTGAAGTTTTTCTGTTTGATTCAAAGCATTTTTTCTAACAGCCAAATCTAAAGTATCCCCATCTTGGGTCTTTGCCCAAGCTACAGCGGGCTCAATAAAATTGGTTAGGGTACGAATATGACTAGTAAAATTATGGCCTTGAAGAGTGGCGTCAACGGCCCCACAACCATAATGCCCCATCACAACGATCAAGGGAGTATTTAACACAAATACCCCATATTCTAAACTGGCAAGTACAACGTCGTCTAACACATTCCCTGCCACACGGATGATAAAAAGGTCGCCTAACCTGCGATCAAAAACCAATTGAGGCGGGACCCGTGCATCTGCACAACCCAAAATAATAGCCATTGGGTTCTGTTGTAAAACGAGCTCTTTACGTTTTTGAGCCAAATGACGCCCTGTTGTACCTTCATCAGCAACAAACCTTTCATTACCCTCAATGAGTAATTGCATGGATTCTTCTGGGCTAAATTTTTTTAATTCCATCAATTCTCCAGCTTCAAAAAAGATTAACAAAGTGGACCTTCAAAATCCACCCCTCTTTAAAAAAATCTTCTATTTTATTAGATCACTAGGCCTTGCTGATTAAGGCCCTGGGTTAAAGCTTACCTTGGCCCACGCCATAGCCCCAAACAAACCTGCGTCACCGCCCAATTTAGCGGGGTAGAGCTGTACTTTCCCCCTAAAACTAACCATCAATTGTTCTTCCATTGTCAAACCAGCAGGAACCACCAAAGAGTCCCAATTTTCAGCCAGAGATCCGCTGAAAAGGATCATTTTTGGATCGAATAAATGAACAAGGTCAGCGAGAGCCGAACCTAAGTTTACCGCAGCCTCTGCTATGATTTCTGTAGCAATAGGGTCCTTTAAAGAAAATAGCTCTTTAGACATTACCTGCCTCCCCAATTTTTCAGTTGCGATTTTCCCCAAAGCCGTGCCTGAAACATAGGCTTCCAAATGGCCCTTTTGCCCGCAGCCACAAAGCCTGCCACCTGCAAATAGTTTCATGTGGCCTACTTCTAAGGCCCCGCCTTTGTTACCTTGGTGCAACAAACCTGAAACCACAGCTCCGCCACCTATGCCCGTCCCTAACGTCAAAAGTAAGAGGTCAGAAACGCCCTTACCAGCACCAAATGTTGCCTCGCCAAGGCAGGCCAAATTAGCATCATTGCCGCAAAAAACAGGGATAGCCAAAAGCTCACTGGCCTTTTTTCCAATCTCTTCAATCCCCCAACCTTTCATGTTAACGGGAGCCGACAATATACCAGATTTAGGGTCGATGGGGCCAGCAACAGCAAAGCCTGCGGCAAGGGGTTTTTGGTCTAAGGAATCTGAAAATTCGCCTAAGAGCCTATAAAATTCAGCAGGTTCAGGGGTAGGGTGGCTCGCCTTTGCCAGAATGGCACCGGCCTCATCAATCAGGGCAAAGCGGCAGTTGGTGCCCCCTAAATCAAGTGCTAAAAAGGTTTTCATCTGTCTGCCTCTTGGGTAATTGCTATTGAGCTTTAAATTTCTTTATGGCAACCTAGGGCCATGATTGAACCACTAGAAAAACCACCTGTTGCCACAGGTTTGACCCGTGTCTATAAGGCCGCTATCTATTCTTACAAGGGCTTTAAATCTGCCTTAAAGAGTGAAGCTGCCCTGCGCCAAGAGCTCACTCTTTCAATTTTGCTCGCATTAACGCTACCCTACTTGGATTTACTTCACTTAGAAAAGCTCTTTTTATTTGCCACCCTAGCGATTGTAATCATAACGGAACTGCTCAATAGTGCCATCGAGGCTATTGTTGACCTAGTTAGCCCTGAATTTCACGTGCTCGCTGGCAAAGCCAAAGATATCGGTAGTGCTGCTGTGTTTGTTAGCTTGTTTTTGGCGGGGACTTGTTGGACTTGGGGACTGGTGAAGGGTTTTCACCTTTTGGCTTTAGCCTAAAGGCTGACCCTTCAGGCGCCTCTATAGCTTGGCCTTGCGGCTTCCCTACGGGCTAAAGGGGTTTATTTGCTTAGGGGCTCTTAGTATCAGGTTTAAAACTGAGATTCTTGCTCTAAAAGTTTCGTTTGCTGGTCAGCGGCCAAGGCATTGATGATGTCATTCAACTCACCGGACTGCATAATTTCGTCTAAACGGTAGATGGTCATATTGATTCTATGGTCTGTAAATCGCCCTTGAGGATAGTTGTAGGTGCGAATTCTCTCACTTCTATCGCCAGAACCAACCATACCTTTTCTTAAAGCATCTTC
Organism: uncultured bacterium; assembly: GCA_965602905.1. GTDB lineage: Bacteria > SAR324 > SAR324 > XYD2-FULL-50-16 > XYD2-FULL-50-16 > JASJGK01. Next base: position 84,082 of record CBFCZY010000007.1, read on the forward strand.
TGAAGATTTACTCTCTTGCAGACTCACATCATAGAGCTTTGCATTTAAATATTTCAAGGCTTTGGCTTTATTTTTGATCTGGCTTCGCTCTTCCTGACACTGGACTACAATACCCGTAGGCTCGTGGGTTAAACGAATAGCAGAATCAGTTTTATTCACATGCTGACCACCAGCGCCACTAGCACGGTAAGTATCAATGCGAACATCAGCCATGTTAAGCTCAATTTCCACATCTTCAGATTCAGGTAAAATAGCAACGGTACATGCTGAGGTATGAACACGCCCTTGCGTTTCTGTCGCTGGAACACGTTGAACACGATGGGTGCCCGACTCAAATTTTAAACGGGAATAGACATTTTTGCCAGAAATAGAACAAACCACTTCCTTGTAACCACCAGAGCTAGACTCACTTGAATCCATGATCTCTACTTGCCACTTGTTTAATTCAGCAAATTTGATGTACATGCGCAAGAGATCGCCGACAAATAACCCTGCCTCGTCTCCGCCTGTGCCCGCACGAATTTCCAGAATCGCATTTTTGTCATCATCAGGGTCGGAAGGCAACAACATGATCTGTGCCTTAAAACCTAACTCTTCCACGGTCTTTTTTAAATCAGGAATTTCGGCCTTAGCCATTTCCTTCATTTCAGGATCTTCGTCGGGGTCTGCCAAAATCGCAGAATTCCCATCTAAATCAGCCTGAGTTCTCTGTAATTCTAGGTAGACATCAACGATGGATGAAAGCTTAGACTGCTCCTTAGAGAGCTTTTGAAGACGCTTTGAGTCGGATAAAATTTCAGGGCTAGAAAGTAGCGCTGTAATTTCTTCGAATCGGTCAAACAGGGGACGTAATTTCTCCAGCATCTGCAGGAGTAGGGGATCGAGGTGATGAAAAAAATAAGGGGCCCTTGGCCCCAAACTTTATTTTTGGAAACTTCCGTACTTTTTCTTAAAGCGATCGATACGACCTTCTGTATCAATTAACTTCTGCTTGCCAGTATACAAAGGGTGACAGCTAGAACAAATTTCTAACTTCATCTCACCGCCCATTGTACTTAAAATGTCGAAACTATGGCCACAGGCACATGAATATTTAGTCTCTACGTATTTAGGATGGATATCTGCTTTCATTTTTAACTTATCTAAAAACGGTTATTTATAATGTAATTCATCAACCTAAAGATTTAAAAAGACTAGGTCAAGAAGTCTCTTTCATATCCTTTAGGTTAAGGACTTAGTGTTAGTTGTTTAGCATAGCTAAAAGTTCATTGTTAGTAGGATACTTCTTCATCTTATCTAACAGAAATTCAAGACCTTCTTGAGTTTTTGCAGTTGCAGATAGTACTCTTCTTAATTTCCAGATCTCAGTCAAATTATCTAATAAAAGATCTTCTTTTCTGGTGTGAGACTTCTCAACATCAATGGCTGGGAAGACACGTTTTTCGACTAATTTTCTATCTAGTACCAATTCCATGTTACCAGTACCTTTAAACTCTTCAAAGATCACTTCGTCCATTCTAGAACCAGTATCCACTAGAGCTGTACCGATGATAGTCAATGAGCCACCATCTTCAACGTTACGAGCAGCACCGAAAAATCTTTTTGGTTTGTGTAGTGCGTTAGCATCAACACCACCAGATAAAATCTTACCAGAAGGTGGGATTACAGTGTTGTAAGCTCTTGCAAGTCGAGTAATAGAGTCGAGCAAGATAACTACATCATGCTTGTGCTCAACCAAACGTTTTGCCTTTTGGATTACCATTTCGGCTACCTGTACGTGGCGACTTGCAGGCTCATCAAAAGTAGAAGAAATAACTTCACCTTTTACAGAACGTTTCATGTCGGTAACTTCTTCCGGGCGCTCGTCAATTAACAATACAATCAGTTTTACATCTGGGTAATTGGCAGTCAGAGATTTAGCAATGCTCTGTAAAACCATAGTCTTACCAGCCTTAGGCGGGGCAACAACCATGCCTCTTTGGCCTTTACCAATAGGGCAAAACATATCCATGATCCTTGTAGTTTGGTCAGGATTGTTTTCTCGCTCAAGCTTTAGAATTTCGTCTGGGTAAAGAGGGGTAAGGTTGTCAAATAAGGTTTTATCCTTACTTACGTCTGGATTTTCAAAGTTTAACTTTTCAACTTTTAAAAGTGCATAGTATCTTTCGCTATCTTTAGGAGGTCGAACCTGGCCTTCAATAGAGTCACCTGTTCTCAGGTTAAATCTTCTGATTTGAGAAGGAGAAACATAAATATCATCAGGACCTGGAACATAACTAAAATCAGGTGATCTTAAAAAGCCAAAACCATCGGGAAGCGTTTCAAGTACGCCTGTGGAGTAAATCTGTCCGCCTGCTTCTGACTGCGCCTTTAAAAGTGAAAAAATCAACTCTTGGCGAATCATGGAAGTAGCATTTTCAATCTTAAAGTCTCTGCCCATCTGCTCAAGACCCTTAATATTCATCCTTTTCAGCTCAGCCAAATTCATTGGGCTTACATCACTCTTTGGGGTAGCAGTTGCTTTTGCCCTTGGTGCGGCAGGTTTCCGAGTTGTTGGTTTCGGAGTTTCTGCTGTCGGATTTTCTGTACTAGGGGTTTCAGTTTTTGCAGTTGATGCTTTAGTTGTAGATCTTGGGGACCTGTTACTACGACTTTTAAATGAAGATTCCACGGTTGGTTTGCCTAATTAGTTAATAAAGAAAGGATAAAAAAAAGGGGGAGTAAATAAGAAATTAGCGTTTTGTCTTGAATCAGGAAACCGCGATTCGAAAATGAAAAGGTTCTGGCTGATCCTGCAACTTGAGTCTTAAGTTGAATAAACCCTAACCTACTGTGATTTTAAAGGTCAAGTACCTTTTTAAAATCAATTTTATTTTTTTTGTAAATTAAGTAACTAAATCTCTTCGCTCTTCTTAAGCCCTTGCTTTTTATATGCTTTAAGTGCTTGCTTCAAGGTGTCATTCGGCCGTTCTGGCGGAACAAAATCTTCTTCTTTTTCAGTTTTTGGCTCTAATTTAGATTGCTTTGGCACCTTTTGCCCTAGAGTTGCACGGGTCAAATCCACATAATGGGATAACTGACTGACCCAAGGGCCTGACTTTTGTTGTAAGCTTTTAAATAGTTTGGAGGCCGCCGCACCTGAGACACCCAGTAAAACAAACAGAGTCAAGTCAAACTGGAACAGAGGAATTGCAAGACCAACAAACAGCACAGAAACCAACAGGCCTGGCCAAGGTGTTATAAGATTCGCTATAGCACCAGAAAAACTGTGGCCTAAAAGCCCAGTGAAGGGCGCCACCAAATCACCTTGCAAACTTAAGACAATGGAAAGGGCATGGTTTGCTGACAAAAACAAAACAAGACCAAAAATCAAACGGCTTGCAAAGGGTTTTTCTTCACGCCGTTTGAGAAAAATCCAGCCAAAGACCAAGCCCCAGACAGAAAGCCCAAAAAGGTCAAAAAAGAAGCCTGCAAATAAACTGCCCGCCAAACCAAAAATATTACTCACACCGCCTAAGGGGTTAACCAAATTGGCGGGGGTAGGGTCAAACTCCCCTTGAGAGATCAACAGCAAGGCAAAAATTAAAGCCACCAAAACCGAGATAAAATTCTCTGGAAGAGTGGTTTCTTGGGCCTGACTTGGCTCTATTTCACTGATTTCAATCATGAGTTGCGTCTTTAAAAGTAGAGTAATATTGGCCCATCGCTTGGATTCCGTGAGCGTCTGAGCCATAAACTAAGGGGATTTTAGCCTTTTTTGCCCTATCAAGCAAGGCCTGAGGTAGGAATGGCTGCCCACAGGTTTTTAGGTTCAAACCATTCACATTATAGTCTAAAGCCAAACCTTCTTGGCCCAAGAGGGCCACTAACTCCTCTAGCAATAGTTCTTCCATTTCGGTTTTAAATTCCTCGCCAAAGGCCTTGTGGAATTTGTAGATCAACCCTGCATGTCCAATGCGTTTTGGTTTATATTGCCCCAAATCGCTGCCAAGCATTTTTTTAAACTGCTGCCAGTAAGCAACTTGCACCCCCCAAACCGAGCCAAATGCGGGGATTAGATTTTTCTCCCAGTCGCTAGGTGAAAAGTCCACCATCTGGTGCCCCTCCGCCGTTTGCAGCAGATGCATCGAAAGTAAAGAATCATCCAACTCTGGCCCCCACTCTTCCAAAAAATTTGTGGTAAAGGTTTCTTGGCCTGCTATGTAGTCCACCTCTAGCCCCACTAAAATTTCAATCTTATCTTGGTAGGTTTTTTTTAGTCCCCTTGCCAATTCTAAGTATTCTGGCATTTGATCTGGCCGCAAAGCCAATTCATCGTGTAATGTTTGGGGCTGGATTAGGCCCACAGGCAAAGGTGCATGTTCGGTTAAACTTAGCCGGGTAAAGCCTTCGGAAATGGCTTTTTCTACCATGATTGCCGTTTTCTCGCTCTTCCCGTGGGGGCAAAGTTCACTGTGGCAATGGCCATCCCATTTTTGTATTTTCATGCTATTTAAGACTCAACCAGTTTTTTTAATGCAGGTGCAGTAAGCTCTGTGGCAAAGGGAACCAAATGCTCCCCTAAAATCCCTTGCAACTCCTCTTTCACCTTTCCTTTTGCTTTAATAGCAAAAAAATAATTCTTCGGTAACTCTTTTACCACTTGCGCGAGCCATTTCTTTTTAGGGCCAGAAAGGTAACGAACCAATTCCACATTTACAGTCTGCCTAGATTTTTTAACTTCCAAGTCAGGCAGTAAAAAGGCACCCATTTTTAAAGGAATGATCTCTTGGGTTAGCTTTACACTCAAGGGTTTAGCATATTTTTCGCTAAATCTTTCGGTTAGGGCTTTTAATTTTCCTTGCTCCCAAACACCTTGTTCCTGATAGCTGCATTTATAAGGGTTTTTCTGGTTGATTAAAAAAGTAAAAACACGAGCCACACCCTTTCTTTTTAGCTTCGCATCCAATTCCCAGGGGCATTTGAGCAGTAACAATGTAGGAAAGAAATTTGCCATTTCTACCCCGTAGCTGCGGCCATTATCTAAAACCGACTGGGGCCCTTCGATTTCCAAAACTAGTTTTGTTTTACTTTGGTGGTGAATCTGAAAGAGCAAACCAAAAAATTTCAGACTTTGCAGCACCTGCCTCAAGCTGGTGTCTGATTCTAACTCAAGGGTTAGGTTCAATCTTTCGGCATTTAAAAAAAGACTCTTTACCTGTTCCAAGTTATAAAGCTCGAGTAACTCGATTGCGGTTATTTTCGGAACCTTAACTAAAACCTGATTGGACTCAAGATCAGAATAAAGCCACCTCTTTACTTCTATATTGGCCCCCAAATTTTGGTCTTTTAAAATTTCTTTTTGGTGTTCTAAAAAGCTATTTAAATTTTTACCTCCCCCTTGTTTCCAGTAGGCCGCAGAGGCATCAAAAACACCCTGCCGCAAGGTGGGCATATCTTCGCTGGCCAGACTGGTAAAGCCCGCTTTATCGGCCATAAGCTTCGCCATGCCCTGAACTAATTTGGGGTGAAAGCCTAAGGAATCGACTCCTTTTAAGTCTTCTGTTAGCTGCTCTTTACTTTGGCCTTGATTCAGCTCAAACACATAGATCAACTCTTGGGCTAGGGTTAGATTTTCTTGTGACTCCACCAGCCTTTTTGGGTAGACCTTACCTTGCCTGTAGGTCGCCATTTGATACTGCCCACCTAGCATGATCGTCTACCTAACATGACTGCCCCTTGAGATGCATCATTGCCGTAAAGCCAATTGCAGAAAAGGCATTGGCAACATTAACGGAGTTTTTCCGCCCCATCATAGGCAAGTCTACGATCAAATCCACCATGGCTAAAAGCTCTTCGGCAACCCCATACTCCTCGTTCCCAAGCAGTAAAACTGCCCTTTGGGGCCACTGGACCGATTCCAAACTCACAGCACCTTCCGCCTTTTCTAAGGCTATAATTTGATAGCCTTGGGCCTGCATGCTAAGCAATTGTTCTTTTAAATTTTCCACTCTTAATTCAGGAATCCAAGATTCCGCGCCCATGGAAGACTTTTTTACCTTTTTATTTGAGAGAAGAGGCGTAATGCCCCATGTGACCAACCCTGCGAAGCCTAGAGCGTCGGTTGTACGGGCGATAGAGCCCACGTTATAAGCGCTGCGAACTTGGTCTAAGGCTACAAAATAATCAAAGGCAGGCACCCAGGGGCCAGATTCCAATTGGTCGCCCCAAGGAACATGAGGCAAAAAATCCTTTTCAAAGAGCTTCACCTCTGCTTGAACCAACCACTGGTGATATTGGTTTGAGAGGAACTCTAACCATGGCTTTTGTCTTGTCGAGTCGGGGTAGTCGAGGATTTGAGACTCAAAAGTTTGAGATTCAAAATCTTGAGAGTTTAAATCTGGGGCAGCGGTCATAGAGCCTGCAATAATGCTTTGGATATGAGAGTAGGTTGTTTTGATCTGACTAAAATCCACCTTATTTGTTTCTAACAATCCACCCTCTAACACATCAAGATAGCAACGGCGTAACCACAGAGCCACATGTTTCGCCTGTCGTTTTGGGGTTAGCCCCGCTAGTTTTTTATCTGAAAAGGAGAAGGCTGGCATCAAAGAAGCTGGTAAAGTGGCCCAAGTTTTTCAGTCTTTGCCAATTCTAACAAAGCCTCAAGTCGGGAAATTAAATCTGTAACTTCCTCAGTCTTTAACTCCAAAGTAAACTGATCCTCTTCAAAGGTTTCGTCCATAAACAAAGTTACCCCCTTGGGGATGACTTTTTTAGCCTCTTTCAAGTCTTCTGACATTTGGGTTAATTTTGGAAACTTTGCTTTTAGAAGCCGCAGCCGCAGAGATTCATAAGAACCTGAGCCCAAATCTTCTAAGATTTCCTCAAAGGTTTGACTGGATGTCACTGCCACATCCTTCAGAGTTTCTAAAAGAGCAAAAAGTTGTTTCCCTTTTAGGGAAAACCCTTGGCAACTATTTTTAAAGGCATCCAACTGGCTGGGGCTTAAACTAGCCAAAGATTTTAACTCTTTAAAGCCCAAACGGTCGGGCTCGCAAAAGGAGGTTAGCATCTCTCTTTTTGTAAAAATCCCAGTCTTGCCATTTTTGATAAACCAGCCGCTATCAAACTTTAAAGGGGAAGCCAACTGACTTAGATCTTGGCCCCCGGGCTTATGTCCTAATGCCTCAGCTTGGCTATATAACTCAAAAAGTTCAAAGGGGCTCAAAGCTCCTAAGGCCAATCTTTTTCTGGCAACTTCTTTCCAAAGGTCCAAAAAGTTGTTATCTTTAGGCCATATTCTAACAGGAATTTGTACCAAACTAGGGGGCACCAAATAAGGCTCTAAGGGAATATATTCCCCACCCACCTCGACAACCCAGCAAGGTACAATCTCAAAATCCAAGCTTGCGGCTTTGACTTGAAACAAAGGCCTAGCAAAGGAAATCTCATTTAGGTTCAAACTATGGAAAACAGCCATCTTGCTCATTCTAATGTGTTAATTTACGGTGCCACAGGTGGCATTGGTCGGGCCTTAGCTAAAGAAGTATTAGCCCAAAAAGCAACGCCACTCTTACTAGGTCGAGACAGCTCAAAACTCAAAGCCCTAGCCCAAGAGTTGAATTTGAGTGATGACCTTTGGTGCGCCACACCGACCTTAACGGAAGGCGGAGAACGCATTGAAGCTTGGCTGAAGTCACATTCGCCTATCAGGCTTGCAATCCATGCAGCGGGCAAAGGCGTAATGAAGACCTTAGAAAAAATCGAGCCTACCGAATGGGAAGAAGTCATGGAGGTCAATCTTTCTAGCGCCTATCATTTCTTCCATCTTCTCTGGCCTTATAAAAAGGACAAACTTGATTTGGTCTTTTTTGGTTCCGCTTCAACCCACCAAGCTTGGGCAAAAAATTGCCTCTATGGAGCTACCAAAGCAGGCCTTGCCTACTTTTGCAAATCCTTACAAAAAGAGATTCAACCTAAAGGCGGCAGGGTTTGGCTATATGAACTTGGTGCTGTAGACACCCCCTATTTTGACAAGATCTCAAACCATATTCCAAAAGAAAAAATGATTTGCCCAGATGAGCTAGCCAAATGGGTTTTAAGTAACCTCACACTGTCGCACAGATTATTTTCACCAAACCTTAGCTTGCTTAGTGATTAGCCTTCACAAGTTAACGCCAGTAATATTGCAGGCTATACTCAAAGAAGCGAAATCCGCCTGTTTCCCCTCGGATATAGCCAACCGAATCCACAACCCTTAAAATTAAATGCTCTGGCATAGTATCTGGCCAGTTGTACTTAACATTAACATGGTTACTACCTCTAGGAATGACCCAAGACTGTAGCAAGCGGTAGTTCCCATCGTACAAATTCAACTTTGGTTTGAGGTAGGTTTTCCCAATCCTTACCCAATCAATGACAATGCCTTTGCTTTTTGGACTGTCTAAATAGTAAAGGTCTTCGTCTGCTCTGGAATTTAAGCGACCCCAGTTATTTCGATAGACATGCAAAGCGTTGAGGCGGTCGGCAGAGTTGTTAGGCTCCACTTCCTGAGTTTTAGGAATATACTTCTTTGGAATTTCCTCACCTTCTTTTAAGTCTAAAGCAGCAGCTAATTCGGCCTCAACCTTCTTTGACATTTTATAAGGGGCGGCTTCTCTCACTTCAGGCATAGCATGGTGCTTCACCTGAACTTGGTAATGCAATGAAGAAGACTCAATAATACTAAAATTAAATCTCGTATTTTTACTTAAGATATCATCGACTAAGGCCTCAATGTCACCCTTTGCAAAAATCTTATACTGGACCCTTTTCAAAGATACCATAGTCAAGGCATATGACTTAACATTTCCACTATGGGCGAGCACATATTTTTCAAACTCATATCTTGCAGATGGAGAATAAAGTCCCTCTAAATCGAGCGTCAAGGCTTGAGATTTACCATATTCAAAAAGACTACGAGGTAGGCTTGAAACAGTAAAAAGGTCTTCAAATTCTTTTTTGTTATTTAAGATGTAATCTTCAAGATTGTCTCTAGGTTGACTGCGGAAAGCGAGATCAAAAGACTTCACTACCTTATAGTCGTTCTTACCAATCACCTGAAATTTTAAGCCCCGAATTGTATTGGACCTCGGTGGCAGAGGGGTAACCAAAAGCAAAAAAGGTTGGCCTTGGGTCAGGGAAAACAGCCGTTTCGCAGCTTCTGGGGTCATTTCCCTTTCCACTTCCGTCGTAATTAGTTCACCGAGGCCATATTTTAATACCTCAAACCGTTCCGATATAATTTCTTGGGGAATATTGATTTTCGAATCGACAATGTACCCAAGCTTCATGGGTTTATCTTTTTCTAGGGGAATATTTAACTCCCGAAGGTCTTTGCTGAGCAAGGTGATTCTAACAGACGCCCGAATTTTAATGGTAAAATTGCCATCTTCCGTTTCTTCTTTTAGCACCTTAACTGAATCAAAATAGTTGTTAGGTGTTAACTGAGAACGCAGGGTAGACTGCAGCTCAGGAAAGAGGTCGTCCCCAATCAAAAGCTTTGAGGCTAGTAAAATTACCTGGCGGCCTGCTTGGCGAAAGGCCCTCTGCTTTGCATTAACCACATCTCTGTCTTTAACAGGAACGGTTACTTCACTGGTTAATCTTTTTTCTTCTTGTGCTAAAAGGGGGTTTGTTAATCCACAAAAAAACAGTAACAGTAATATTAGGCCTATTTTTATGCTTCGTCTTTCCATCTTTCTTTTTGGTAGGCTGGTAGGCTATTTTTAAAGGCCTTCGGTGAAAACTTTTCTTTCCATGCTTGTACATCAATCTCGTCTATTTGGCTATCTTGGAGATGTTTTTTTGCCCAAACAAGGTAAAGTCCTGATTCCATAAAAATATTTACAATTTCAGGGTCGAGATGATTGTCCTTAACCATAAAGCCCAAAATTTCCGTTGCTTTAGAAAGCATCATGGGCTTTTTATAGGGCCGATCCGAAGCCGTTAGGGCTTCAAAGATATCACTAATTGCGATCAATCTTGCTTGGAAGGGGATTTGCTCTGCTTTTAAACCGATAGGGTAGCCAGTACCACTCAAATGCTCATGGTGCGCAGCGGCGTAAAGGGGCAAGCGCTTCATTCCCCTTGGGAAGGGTAGCTTGAACAACCAGCGCCATGAACGGTCGGCGTGGTCGTTTACAATTTGTCTTTCCCCATTGGAAAGGGTTCCTCGCTTAATGCTTAAGCATTCCAGCTCAAAATCATCGATTAAAGGCTGTGCATAAGGTTCATCCAGAAACTCAAGGTCCATAATTGCGTCCCTGTCATTATGAACACCCATGGTTTTCTCCACCCAATTGAGGGTTGACAAGCTTTGGGCCCTTTTAATTGCCGCTTGGGTGTTTTCATCTAAAAATTCACCTCCAAAATTGGTGCGGTTGATGGCCTTTAGATCGGCAAGCATTTCTGTTTTCTGAGACTCTTGCTCTAGCTTTAGGGTCTCTAAGTCTTTTAAATCGCCACCAGACTTTAAGATTTGAATTTCTGCCTTGAGTAACTCTACTTCTAGATCTTTTAATTTCGAATTAAAGCGTTCGGTAATCAACTCCATGCGATTGATCATGGTCTCAAGCTTCAGTTGTTTGGAAACAATATTTTCAGGCGTGGTCAGCTTACCAATGTCGTGCATCCAACCTGCAAGCCAAAGCTCTTTCGTTTCATTTTCAGTGAAATTAATGGACTTATATATACCCTGGTCCCAAGTGTTGATCTCTTCCGCTAAATCCAAGGTTAAACCTGCAACACGGTTAATATGACCGTAGTGATAGTTGGCTTTCTCACCTAATCCTTCAGCTAAAACCTTAACAAAGGAATTAAAGAGTTCTACCTGCTCCTGCACCAATTTCTGTGTAGTCAGGGTAACTGCTGCCTGAAATGCAATGGCCTGTAAAATTGCCGAATCGGCTTGCGTGAAGGGAATGATCTCACCGCTCAAATTTTTACGGTTGATCAACTGCATCACCCCAATAATTTCAAATTGGTGGTCTCTAAGCGGCAGTACCAGCATTGATTTACTGCGATAGCCTGTAGTAGCGTCGTATTTTTTTGTCCCTGAAAAGTCAAAGCCCTTGGCATCATAAACATCTTCGATGTTTATTAACTCACCTGTGATGGCGCAATGAGCGCTCACGTTTTGGCGATTGGGCTTGCCGTCGATTTCTAAGGGAACAGGAGGTAAAAAGATCTTGGACTTGGCCGTGCGTTTTAGATAAACGCCCATGGTATCGTTTTGTAAAACTTCAAAGTGCAGCAAACGCTCTTTGATCTCACCTGGGTTATAGATGTCATCGCCATAGACATCTTCAAGCATGTATAAAGTTCCCCCATCGGCCATGGTCAACTTTCTTGCTGAATTGAGGATCACCTCCATTACAGCCTTATGCTCTTTTTCTTTATGGAGTTCTACCCCAGCTTCTGTGAGGACTTCAATCTGCCTTTCCAGTTCATGAATATCCGAATGAAGAACCTCCATGAGAGGTGCTATTTCAGGATCACTAACACCAAGGTTACTGAGGATGTCACCAAGTTTTTTGATCCTTGTCGCATTTTTCATAAAGGAACTCTAAGGGAGGAAGACTTAAGCCTGCCGAGTCTTTTCTTTCTGCTCTTGGGACTCTTTGCAATTAATGCATAGATCTGTAACTGGCCTTGCGTCAAGCCGCATCTTCCCAATTCCATCACCACATTCCTTGCATTCATTATAGGTTCCTTCTTCTACACGCCCGATAGCTTGGCGAACCTTTTTAATCAGTTTCCTTTCTCGGTCTCTAATTCGTAAGGTGGTATTACGCTCAAATTCATAATTTGCACGATCGGCTGGATCAGGAAACTCAAGAACAGCATCCTTCATTTCATGCATCGTTATCCCTGAATCACTAAAGAGCTCTTCTAACTGCTCCAGTAAATTCTTGCGGAAATATGCTTTTTCTTCGTCGTTTAATTCTTCTGTACTTGTATCAAATTTCATGTCATCCCTACACGTTTATTCTGACTATACTTTTAATTAATATTTTCTGCCTAAAGCTTTAACTGGTCTACTTTGCCATCACCATGCTTTATCTCTAAAACATCTGGCTTCACCCAGCGATAGTCTAAGTTGTAATTATAGCTGGTATACCTTTTAGGTAAAGTTCTAACCTTTACTTTGTCTTTAGAAACGATATGGATTCTAAAAGTATAAAGGTATTTGGTCTTTCCTTCTTCTTCAATGGTCTCACCAGCTGCGATATGGCTAAAGGCTGCTTTATCTTGCCCGTTGTAAGCTATGCCGCCTGGTGTATTTGACTTAGGTAGAAGGTCTTGGATACCGCCCTTAGGCCCCACTCGAAGAAGCTTTTTCTTGTTTGCTACTGAAAGTTGAAAAAAGCCATCTTTTAAGTCTGTCACCTTGCCTTCGGTTTTTCCATACCAGCCCATTACAGGCTGACTTTCTCCACCTAAGCCCATATGAACAAGCCCGTCTTTAGTGACTAATATAGCACGAAGATTTAGGTCTTGTCTCGTAAAGATTTTCTTGCCCTTCAAATAGAGACTATTTCCCGCTTTGTTTTCAGGGAAAATAGCATAGTCTTCCCCTAAATCTTGGATAGGGGCTTTTAATTCGGGGGTGTCCGTTTCTGGATTTTCTTTAGCAATTAAGCCTGTGGCAGTGACGCAAAGAAAAAAGAAAATAATAAGATTTTTCATGATTTTTGAACTTATAGAGCTAAGTGTAACAAGACTTTTTTAACTAACCTTGACTCTATATTCTTACAATTTATTGTCTCAAGTTGTCAATTGTCTCAAAATCGCTGGGCACTTTGTATTGAAAGTAGTTGGCGGGTAATTTGGGATTATTTTTACTCTTATACAATTTTAAAACACGATAACCACCATTTTTAGCAACCAGCGCAAAGGCCGCTAGTTGGCCATTTTTTAGTTTTAAATGCACTTCTGAAATATAGGGGTCGGCTTCTTTTGGACTCAAATAGTAAAGCCGTGTCCCTTTTTCCGCTTTAAATAATGGCTTCTTTGCCTGGATCTGGTTATAGCTCGCTTCAATGGATTTATTTTTAAACAAAAACCCTAGTGATTTCAATGCTTGCATACGTTTTACATCTTGAATCACAACATTTTCCAGTAAGGGATCAACAATCCAGATTTTTTTTGTCCCTATGATGATCTCTAAAGGATGGGGCTCCAAATATTTAAAATGCATTTTTGAAGGCCTAGCAAATACCATCTCGCCCTGAGCCAGCTGTTCTTTATCATTTAGCGGATCAAAATAAATTTGTTGGAAGTCTGCTGAAAAGGTTTTTAACTTAATAAATTTTTTCTCAAAGGCTCTAAAAGGCGCATCAAAGCCAAACCCCGAGGTGGCAAGGGCTAAAGATAAAAACAGCAAAAAGGATATTTTCAGAGATTTCATAGCTTGTTAGATTTTATTTTTAACCCTATTGAAGGTAGCTTGATCAAGAGTAATGACACTATAAATTGTAGCTTGGGAGTTGCCAACCAATTTGATTCTATAGCCTTAAAGTTAAAGGTAGAAATTCTGTGAAAAATATGGAATTCTTAAAAAAATAAATATAAATTTCACTCTTAAGAGGAACAAAAATGAAGACAGTAACCTGTAAACAAGTCGGTGGTGCCTGCGATGAAAAATTTAGCGCTGAAACCTTTGAGGAAATTGCAAAAATGAGCACAACGCACGCTATGCAAATGTTCCAAACAGGCGATGCTGCTCACCTTGAAGCAATGAGTGCTATGCAAGGTTTAATGGCAGACCCTGCGGCCATGCAAGAGTGGATGGATGCTAAAAGAAAAGAGTTTGACGCTTTGCCAGAAGACTAAAACAACTGAAGTTATTTGCCGCAAGGCAACAGTAGCTAGCTTACAACATAAATTGAAGCTGCTCAGCTATTCGTTTCCATCACTCACATCTGTGATGGAAATTTCCCCATCGTCCGCCCAATAAGTTAATTTATTGGGGTTGCAACAGACTTCACAGTCGTAGATCTCAGAGACGGCGCCGTGAAAAGATTCTTCCACTTCTAAATAAACAGAAAAGCTTTCAAAGCAAAAAAAGCAGGTAACGGTTTTTTCGTTCATATTATACTTGTGAGAGCCTGACTTAGATAAAAATTCAAGGCCAAATATTTTAGGGCCAAATAGTTAAAAGTCCAGTAGTTGGCCTTAAGCCTTTGTGGCTACGCTTAAAAAGATAGGATAAGAACCTGTTTCCTTTTCCGCTGTGTGGGCTGTAAAAAATTGAACATCAGTAAAGCCGTGACTTTCCAGTTTAGCTCCCAATTCAGACCTTGCAAACCCATCGTGGTAAACACCTTCAATGCCTTCAGGGTGAAAGGTACCATCTTCTGCGTCAAGGTCCGCCAGTGCAACCTTTCCGCCCTTGTGAAGGTGGGCAGAAAATTGTTCAATCATCTTGTCAGTGTCTTCAATATGGTGCATGGCCATAGCACTCATAATCAAATCATAATTTTCGCCTGTTGGGCAGTCTAGGATGTTATGACATAAAATATCTACCTTATCTTTCAGCTCGTCCTTTGCAATCAGTTGCTCTAGCATGGACTGAGAAACATCTATGGCCGTAATTTTACCGACATGAGGCGCAATTTGAGAAGTGATCAGGCCTGTTCCAGCGCCAAAATCCATCACATGCCAATCGCTATTTAACTCAACTTGGTCAAGAATGCTTTTTCCAATGGCGGCTGATAGCTTTTTCACCAAATCATTTGTGTCCCAATCTTTGGCTTTTTCTTTAAATAGATCTGTCATAAAATTTCTCAAAATTTAGTATATGTAAAATACAAGATTTGCCCTTTGGTGGCTCCCTGTCAAGCCTAGGGCAGGGGTTTTTCTATATCTGTGATGGCATTTTCCACATCTTCCATCTTCACCTTGAGGACAGCTTGGGCATCTAAAAGCCCTTGGTTATAAAAATAGGGCCCCAGATGCTCAGCAACAAAATCCAACAAAAAACCTGCGTCGAAATTTCCTAGCTCACAATCCAATTCCGCCTCAAAGTATTTCTGGAACTTTAAAATGATGTCTTCTTTATTTCTTTCCGTTAAATTCATTTGCTGCTGTGACTAAAGGTTTTAAAATCGAAATTAGATTATGAGTCTCCCTGCAATGCTTGCCAAGACAATAATGAAACATCTTTGACTAACAATCTAAATTGATTTTAGACATTTAAGCTATCAGTGAATAATAAAATGTGAAACCATGCCTTTAAAAGACTCCACTATACAATATAAAGATTCATCTTATGAAAATTTTGATCATTGAAGATAACCTACCAACCTTGACCCTCTTAGGGAGTCTTTTAGAAGACCATGCCTCAGTAACGGCTTGCAGCGATGGGGAACATGGAATCTTGGAGTATAAAAAGGCTCTCGCTTCTAAGGAAGCCTTTGAGATTATTTTTCTTGATGTGGTTTTACCTGGCATCCAAGGGGATGAGGTGGTGAAGCAAATTAGGGAACTTGAAAAATCTACCCCCAAGGCCCCCAAGGTATATATTGCTATCATTTCAGGGGAAGTTCCCTTTCACGGCACAGGAACAGGGATGTATGAAGGGGGAGACATCTATATGGCAAAACCCTTTGTCCGCTCAGATATTCTTGAGGTTATTGAGAAGGTTAAGCCACTTGCCGAAGAAGACTTAAAAGAAAAGCCTTAAGTCTGTCGGTACAAGGTACTCAAACAAACTTAGGGAAGTTTCCCGCTAATGTTTTTGATGATTAAAATATCCCCTGTATCAATCAGTGTGAGCCCATCAAAAGAACCGTCCATTAAGCCTGTAGAATAGATATTCCCCAGCTTATCCACATGCAACCCTCTTGACACCTCATTGGCGCTGGAGCCAACTTGGGTGCTCCAAATTTTTGCTCCATCTGGTGAGTATTTGCCTACAAAAGCGTCTAATCCCCCAAAATAGGTCTGCTCATCAATCCCACCAAAAGCCTCTCCACCAACGACAGGGTTTCCAGCTGGATCAATGGCAACATTTGTCGCATTATTGGGTCCAGTGCCAGACCAACCCATTTGCTTAGTCCACAACATAGTGCCAGTAGAGTCTAACTTCATAAGAAACATATCACTGGTTCCAAAATAGCTATTGATGGGCAAACTTCCAGAATCCATAAGGGCAGTTGAAACACCTGCAACATAAATATTACCGCTATCATCTACAGCAACCCCGTGCCCCTGCTCAGTGGACGTAGTCCCATAATGTTGAGCCCAAAGCTGAGAACCACTGGTACCGTCTAATTTTACAACAAAAACATCTTGCCCCGCATTGAAGCCAGTGGAGCCTACAATTGCAGCATCTGAGTCACCTGTAACATATACATTTCCACTTGAATCAGTTGCTACGCCCCAAGATCCATCAGTTCCAGCAGAGCCGAACTGCGTGGTCCATACATGAGAGCCATCGGAGCCAAATTTAGTAACAAAAGCATCATAGACGCCACTGAGGGTAAAGCCCGGAAAGGAACCTTGTGTGTAACCGTTAACAATAATATTGTCATTTTCATCAATGGCCATTCCCCTTGGGGCATCAACCGCAGATGTACCGTGGTGAATTAGCCAAAGCTGCGTTCCAGCAGGGTCGTATTTAGCAACAACAATCTGAGCCCCGCCATCAACATTAATACCTGTAGCCGTTGAGCCAGTTAGGGTACCATTGGTATGCCCCGTAACATAAACATTGTCATTTGAATCTACGACAACTCCTGCACCACGGTCATCTGTGGCAGTACCTAATAATCTTGTCCATAAAAGCGTCCCTGTTGGGTCATGCTTCATCAAGAAGATATCAGCAAGACTAGAACCACTATAAACTTCACCGTTTAGGTCACCAATAACATAGCCTGCTGTGTAGATATTACCATAAGAATCGACTGAAATACCCTCTCCACCTTTTTCTAACCCCAGATTCGAGCCATAATTTACCATCCAACTACTCGTTAAGATGATAGAATCCTCAGCCATAGTTGAGATATTCCCAGCGGCATCCTTATACCACACATAAAGATTTTTTATCCCCTCTGTTGGCGATAGATCCAATGTTAATGCGCCAGAGTAGGTTGTAGCAGCCTTGACATCCACCCAAGTGAAACCTGATGTTTGCGAGCTACTTGACTCAGACATATAAAAGGAGGCAACCCCAGTATCATCAAGGGCACTGAAGGCGACACTAACCGAATTAGAGGTGGTTGAACTATTACCACTGTTAATAGTTAATGTTGGAGAAGTGGGGCTCGTTGTATCTGCGCTTGCCTCTGCTGCTGCAATGGCAGAAGCATCAACAGAGCCTTCCTCTTTTGAGCAAGAGGCGATAGATATTGAGATGAGTAGAACTAAGAGGGTGATTAATTTTTTCATTTGGTGGCTTTCCAAGAGACATATTAAAAATATTACGTATTAATCTTTACACTTAAATACAGCAAATCCCACAAAAAAGACATCGATTTTTCAATATTTCCCTAAAAATGCGACGTCTTAAAAAACCTTTAAAAATGAGGCTGTAGGATTTGATTGTGCCTTAGTGGCTGATGTAATCCCCTGTTAATCTAGGGCTTATGAGGCTATCATTTCTGGAGAGGTCTCCTTTTCACAGCGCAGGAACGGGTATTTACTAAGGAGGACATGGCTATAGGCCGCAACCCAATGCCTGCTCAGATAGTAGTAAAATCACCGAAAAGGCTAGGCCCCTAGTTTTCTGGGAGAGGCCTGAATCCGTTGCTGATTTTTTAAGAATTGGGCAAGATTAGCCCATTTCCACCCTTAACTGGCAAAGGGAATTTTAACTTCAAAGGTAGTCCCTTCATCTTGGGTACTTTGAATTTCTATGGTTCCATTTAGTTCATCTACAGCGTTTTTAACTGCATCCATCCCCACTCCACGGCCTGAAACATCGGTTACTTGCTCCTTGGTGGAAAATCCTGGTGAGAAAATTAAAGCGTAGGTGTCTTCAAGGGTTAAATTTGCGGCTTGGGCCTCTGTGATAATACCCTTTTCTGTAGCGATTTTTCCTACTCGTTCCGCATCAATCCCAGCGCCGTCATCGGCAACAACTAATTTTAAGTCATTTTGATTTACCTCGGCTTCAATGCGGATTTGCCCTACTGGGTTTTTCCCCATCATCTCTCTCATTGCTGAATCCTCTAAACCGTGGTCTACAGAGTTCCGAACAAGGTGGATAAAAGCGGTAAAGAAGCTATCAAATTTATGTACAGGAATCTCAATTTCAGACCCCTTTACAGAAACCTTAATATTTTTATTAAGTTGGTTTCCTAATTCTTCTGCTGCCGTTGCGTACTTTCTAAGCAATGGGCCTAGTGGCTGGGCGATAAGATTATCAATCTCACTTTTGATGAGGCCTAAATGACCTGAGCCAATTCGGCTGAGCATAAAGTCTTCTAACTGTACTATTTTTTTGTCGGAAACACGGTAGAAAGTTTCTTGCAGGTTCCTCTCTTCTGGTGGAATAATATCATTTAGTTCCGTGAGGATCGTGTGAAGATTTTCCTCTAAGTTCTCGGTGTCTTTTCGTAAAACTTGCAGCATGGCATGGTCAATCTGCTCGGTGCCCTTGGCAACGGGCTCCAGTACATTTTCGATCTCATGTGCAATCTTTGCAACTTTAATCATCCCATAGGAGGCACAACCCCCTTTTATCGTATGGTAGCAACGCATTACAGAATCCAGATCAAATTCCTCAAGGGGACCGATCAAAGAGCCTTGGATCGCAGCAAACAACTCTTCTAATTCCCTTAAAAATTGTAGGAAACCATTTTTATCCATGGCCACCTTAACAACAACGGCTTGCCTTTCTTCGTCTGCCTTTAACTGCTCTGCTAAAGCGACTTCTTTTGTGATATCCGTTAATATTACCATGATTTTTGTCTCAGCGGCATTTTCACCGGGAATCACTTTAAATTCAACAGAAAGGGTTTTTTCATTGATGAGTATTCTCGCTGGTAACAGGGCATCAATCAGGGCAATATCTGTCCCGTTAAAGAGCATATCGATCAATTCCCTGATCTTATCCGTCTCAATTTCGAGGTCTGCTTCAAAAAGAAGTTTCAAGGCATTTTGCCCCTCTAACCCCTCTCCAAAAATAACTTCACAGGCTTTAGAATATTCTTTGTTCACCACATAATCTAGACCAAAAGATAAAAAACCCTGACCTGTGTTATCCATTAAGTCCTTAATGGATTTGGTTCTACTGGATACCTTGGCCTCTAGAGTTTTTGCATGCTCTTGGATGATCTTTAGGTTTTCTTCCTTTTGTTGGTCCGCAATTTTTAAGGATTCTAATGCTCTCTGGCTGGATTCACGGGCATCCTTTTCTGCCATGTATTTATCTTTTCGCATTACATTAATCCTGTCGGCTAGGCCAAGGCTTAAGAGTAACACTTCCAAAGCAGAACCAATCTGCATGCCATTGGCTGTAATGAAAGTTGTTGGTAGAACTCCAAAAGATTTTAAGGCAAAGATTAAGGAGCCTAATAAGATAGAGGACCAAGCAAGTAAATAGTAAGCAGCGGGCCTGTAGCCTTGACGCCAAATGCGAATACCAGCAGTGGCGATAAAGCCGACAGCCAGTAAAGAAACAGCTGTACTCAGTCTAATAGCGAGGGCGTAGGTGCCAAAGAAGGCCGTTAGAATGCAAAGCCCCAAAATACCTAAAAGCCCCATCATCAATTTATTCATCTTGGGCAATCTGCTACCCACACCTAAAAAGGTTTGGGCAAATCTCACAGCACCAATTAGAGAACAGGAAAGCAGGATCGGGATAGCCACATTCCCCCACCAAATACTATTTGGCCACAGGTATTCATAGGCAAGCCCATTGAGCGACATTTGGAATAGTAAATAGCTGAGAATGTAAAAGACATAGTAGATGTAACTTTGATCTTTTACTGAGAAGTAAATGAAAAGGTTATATAAAATCATGGATAGCATGATCCCATAATAGATCCCATACCCGTAGAGAGCTTTATTGATATGCTCAGCAAAGGCTTTTGTCGTCCAAAGAGTAAGGGGGATCTGCATACTGGATTGCGTCTCGACTCGAAAATAAATCTCTTTGCTTTGGCCCTTTTCAAGGTGCACCTGAAAAGTCATATTTCTATAGCTTAGTTCTCTGTTTTTAAAGGATAATTTATCACCTGAAGAGCGTCTATCATAGTTTCCCTCTGCATCTGGAATCCAAAAATCGATATAGTCAATGAGAGGGTAGTTCAGTTCTAAAATCCACTCTTGTTGGTCTGGATTGTTGTTAGTAATGGTAAATTTCCCCCAGTATATGGAATTAGTAAATCCAAAATTTGGGGTCTCTTTGTCGTTTGGCTGAAAAAGCTTCTGGATGTCAGGGCGCTGAAAATCACTGAATGTTAGCTCTCCCTCGGGGTCCTCTTGGATTTCCATAGAAGGCCCTACAGTAAACCTTCCCTCAGGGGATTGGTCTAAAAGTAAGACATCTGCAAACAAAGGGGTTGTAAGGGTAAAACAAAACAGAAGGAGAGAAAATAGATATCGAATCATAATGAAACTGGGGTGCGGATCATTTAAAAAATGCTTCGGTAAACAAAGCTACAGTAAATTGTATACCATAAGTAAAATTGGGAATCAACAAGAGGGTAAATTAGAAAATGCGCATTATAGCTCGGCCTGCTAGAATCCTCAAAGAAAAAGGGGGTTTTTTGTGGTGAATGACATCATTTTCTCTGCACAAAGGAAAAAAACTCAAGGCGAAACAGCCCCGAGGTTTGACGACATACAGCATCTCAGTTCGAAGCTGCCTCTATTTGAACTACAACAAGACTTCGATCAAGATCCAGGAACCCAATCCATTCCCGCCTTCCAACACTCGCCACTTGGATCTTCAGTCATTGGACGTGTACTCCCCCTAAGATCCGTTTCATCACAGTAGAGGAAATGGTCCCACTGGTGTTGGCCAGCATGAGAAGATGCTGCATGTTCACAGTAGCCCCATAAATTACCAGTAGGCCAAGACTCCACTCCACATATCGGTACTCATCAGTGTTATTGCTGCTATCGCCAAGTTTAATTGTTAGTTTCTACAGGTTCATGCCGCATTATGCGGTGCCTAACCTCATCAACTGGATAACTAATCTTAGAGTAAGTGAGGCACCCATATTTAAGTACCCCAGCGCTAACAGGATTTGAATGCTGGAAAATCTTAGAGTTTTTCAAAAGTTCCTAAATGTTACAAGGTCTAGCCCCGTTTATTGTACTGAAATTATAGAATGGGCCCATCGCCAAAACAGATTTTGCTATCTTGACTATGGGGCTCATTTCATTTTATAATAGGAGATAACAGTCTCACTATATTATATACAAGGAGAAGTATGAGTGATTGGTTGCAACAAGCATTGGATGATAGTTTAAATTGCTTTCAAGCAAGTAAAGATCTAATTTTAAAGACCGTCCCCAAGGCAATTGAAGCCTGTGTGCAGACTGTTGAAGATGACGGTATCATTTACTGGATTGGTAACGGAGGTAGTGCTGCCGATTCTCAGCATATGGCCGCAGAATTGATCGGGCGCTTCAAGAAAGAACGAAGAGCTTTAAAGAGCTTGGCTCTTACTGTAAATACTTCGATCTTGACCGCTATTGGAAATGACTACGGTTATGACCGAGTATTCGACAGACAGCTTGAAGCATTTGGATCTCCTAAAGATACAATCATTGCAATTTCAACCAGTGGTAACTCCCCTAACGTTGTTGAAGCGTTAAAAACCGCTAAAGAAAAGGGTATTACTGTAATTTCACTGACTGGTGAAACTGGTGGTGCAATGAAGGAATACAGCGATATTCTATTGAATGTACCTTCAAAAGATACTCCTCGAATCCAGGAAGTTCAATTGATGATAGAACATTTGATTTGTGATGGAATTGAACAAGCTGTTGTTAAGAACGGCTAACGACCAATGATCTAGGCCACGGCCTAGATCATTACTATTAAAGATTACTTTTCTTCTATATGTTCGCAAATATACTGAGCAAATGGGATTGAGCTAGTGAATGCTGGAGATACGGCATTAAGAACATGCAAAGAACTCTCCCCTTGCTCAATCACAAAATCCATCTCTAATTTTCGTTGTTTTGTATCAAAGAGTTGCGCTCTAATCCCTGCCTTTCCCCATTTTGTAAATTCTGAAGGATCTATTTTTGGCATATATTTTTGCGCCTGACTAATTAGATACCCTTTATTAAACTTCTTTGTCTCTTCAATGGCTAAACGATGAAATCCAAAGTCGGAAAAAAATAATAGGCCCAATTCGTCAGCAATGATAGAAGCGAACTCTTTGAGTTGAAACCTAGAAAATCCTTTGTAGTTTTCCCGCCAAAAAGCAGGGATCGCCGTTGGGCCAATTTTTGTAATTCCATCGACCGTATTCGTTGAATGAACCCCTAAAAAGGGGTTCCCTAGGTTGGGAACAGGGTAAATATGTTTTTTATACACCAGCTTATTAGTTGGCCCGTAAAGGTATAGCCCCTTAAAAGGTAATATCTTATAATTTTGTGAACAACCAAACTCTTTGGCAATTGTATCGGCATATAATCCAGCGGCATTAATCAAATAACCGAATTGAAAATCACCTTTGCTGGTGATGACCACCTTATCTTTGCTATGAAGGTATTTCGTTTCAAAATGAAACTCTATTCCTAGTTTTTCAGCATCCTGATGAAAACTATTTAAGACTTCTTTGGGATTAACTGAGGAGGTTGTTGGCGAGAAGAGAGCTTTTTTATAGCAGTTTAAGCCTGGCTCTTGTTCCTCTAATTCTTCTGCTGAGATTTCTTCGATAGGGATTTTGTTGGCTCGCCCTCTGTCAAAAAGGACCTGTAAGCCCTCTAATTCTTTTTCGTCAGTAGCGACAACAAACTTACCACACTTATTGATTTTGATTCCTTTCTCATCACAATAGGCAGTGAGTAAGGCATTACCTTGGGCGGTAAATTTTGACTTTAATGAATCAGCTGTATAATAAAAGCCGGCGTGAAGAACGCCGCTATTTCGCCCAGATGAGTGCTCACCTAGCTCTTTTTCTTTTTCGAGAACTGCAATAGTGGCATCTGGGTGCAACTTCCTTAAGCGTAAGGCTACCTGCACCCCTATAATTCCAGCCCCAATGATTAAATAATCGTAATTTTTCATAAACTGTTTAACTTCTTAGGGCTGATATAGTCGGATACTAAAGAGCGTTTAACTCTACACACAGTTTCTCAATCCTTTCTTTTGGAAGATCAGGGTAATTACCGATATAAAATCCATAAAAGTGAATGTGCTCTGTGTTTGGATATTCTAAATATTGTTTTTCCTTAACAATGCCTTTTAGATATGGCTGTCGAGTTTGGTTTCCACCGCCAGCGCTACCACGTCGAAATTCGACGTTTAACTCTTTTAAACGGTTCATTACTCTACTGCAAAGCTCGTCATCAGCTTCTTTTAAAACTAAGTTTAGTGCATAGTTAGACATGCCTTCTTGGTCGAAATCCACCTTGTATTTTTCGCCGTCTAAAAGGCTTAAAAATAAGGAGTAGTTTTCGTTTCGTTTTATATTGTTTTCATCAAGCCGAGGCAATTGATTCCGACCAACAACAGCACCAATTTCGTGGTTACGCATGTTGTAGGCTGGATAAGCAAAGATGAATTCAGGGTTTAGCTCTGGGTTTTCATCTTGGTACTTTTGGACCAAATCCTTATCAGTACATTCTCTTACCATACCGTGTGATCGGCCCATGCGGACGATCTGGTAAATCTCTTCATCGTTAGTGCAAATCATGCCCCCTTCGATGGTGCTTAGGTGGTGAGCATAGTAAAATGAAAAGTTAGACATTAAACCAAAGCTCCCTAGTCGTTTGCCCTTGAAGGTAGCGCCATGAGATTCGCATACATCTTCGATCAATGGGATATTCTTTTCTTCCAAAACTTTTAAAAGATTGTCAGTTAAACCGTTAAACCCTTGAACATAGGTATAAAAAACAGCTTTTGTTTTTTCATTGATGCTTGAAAGAATAGCTTCTTCACTCATACATAGATTGTCTGGGTTGATATCGACAAAAACTGGTGTGAAACCGTTTTGTAAAACAGCTGCAATATCAGAAACCCATGTTAGAGTGGGAACGATCACTTCACCGACACCTACCGTTTCTTTTAATGCAAGCATTGATAGCTGGTTAGCAGAAGAACCTGAATTTAAAAATACGCTGTATTTACAGCCAACCCACTTGCTCCATTCCTTTTCAAATTCACGAACATTGTGACCCTGGGTCAACTTTGGGTTGCCCTTTAAAAATTCTATCAAAACATTCAAGTCTTCTTGCTGAATGTTATTTTCCATCAAAGGCCAATCTAATTTCATTTACTGTCCGTTCTATTTAGGGTTTCTGGCATGCTGCCTTTTTAATTTAACATGTCACTTTAACTATTAACAATGAGATTTGTCACGCCAAAAAAGCAGTCTTTTTACCAAAAATTGTGGAATGTTCGTTTCGAATAAAACCTAATGTCCCCCTAGATTGATAGACACCTTAAGTTCAATTAACTTATGAGCAGAAAGTGTCTATCAATCTAGGGAACATCACCAACCGATAACTTTACTAGTTAGGCCCTTTGGCAAGTATTCCTGAAGCCTAAAGTTTAGACTGCACTATTTCAAATTTCATTCTATTCCATTTAAAGTCTTCTAATTCAGCTTTAGTCATTTTAAAGTTCGGATAATCTTCTAATATCAGCGCATAGGCTATTAAGTGATGAATCTGATACAATTCAAAATCCGTTGAATCTACTGTAGGTCTAATTGGTAAAATGGCTTTCAAGAGTCGCCTATCCTTAGGATCTACTTTGTAGGCTTCAATTATATCTTTTTGTGGAATTAACTGCTCTTTAATCGTTTTGTATTGATTCACGTAAAAGCTAACAGCCGTATTGTAATTTACGTAGCTGGTAGAGAACAAGATAACACCAAAAAATACGATAGCACCGGACTTCAGTTTAGCTGGAAGCAAACCTGAAAGTACGAACAGAAAATAATAAATTGCAAGAAACTGTACGGCTTCAAAAGCTCGATATAAAATAACATCTTCGCTTTTACTCGCTAAAAAAGGGAGAAATAAAGTTACGCAGATAGTGATGAAAAATCCAAAGGGCAGTAAAGCTTGAAAATCCTTGGACCTTAGATTTTTTATTGCATCCAGTAAGATCACCCCAAAAAATAAGGCTTTAAACCAAATTTGCAGTGAGAATAGCTTCGATTCAGCTGTATAGAGGTAAGATATATTCAATGAACGCCACACCAATTTTCCTAACACCACTATTTTGTCAGCAATGTTAGTATCAAAAATCGAATACTCCATATTGTAACGAGTAGTTAATAAAAACTTATACATCTCAACATAAGGAGGTTTCTGGTGCTCAATAAAAAACAGCAAAGCAAGGCGATGGATAGCATAATATAGGACCATTGAAAGGCCTAAGGCTACAATGGTAAAGAGGAGTTGCCTGGTATCTTTATTTTCTAAGTAGTTAATAAATGCAAAAACTAAGAAAAAAGTGATCGTAGGCGGATACATGTACATTCCAACAATCATTAGAGCGCAGCCAAGTGCAAACGCAGTGTATTGTGACTTGTGATAAAACTTATTAAAAACAGAGTAGGCTAAAATTGCTAATACTAGTGTCAAGGTTCCAGGAACCCAATTTGAAGCCCAGAGCAAATTTACTTGGAATGAGGTTGTCGTTAGCCCCACAATAAGAGCTACTAAGGAAAGCAACTTCTTTTTAGAAATCTGGTTAAACAGATACAATGAGCTGACTGCGCAAATAATCAAAGTCGCAAGGCTAAGGCCTCTCATTATTGAAAAATCACTAACTTGATTTATAAAGCTAAATTGAAAGTTTAGGAGTACTGCCCCCACATAACGACCAATAATAATAAGCCAATAATATTCAATATGTTTCTGACCCAGTGACGCATCATACTCAAAGACTCTTAAATCATTATGATAAGCAAATTTGCCTAAAACCCCTGGGAGGTAAAATAGTAAGAGAAGGCCTACTAACAGGCTATATGAGATAAGGCTCTTATATTTTTTTAAAAAATCCAATGCATCCTCAAATTTTCAAGTTATTGTTTCAAACGATTTGCATAATAAATGGTCCCTGTCATTAAAATTTAGGGGCGCCTCTAAAAAACTACTCAAATTAACTTAATTGATGTGTGACTAATTAAATCCAGTGAGGCCCAACCATTTTACAAAGCCTCTCCCAAGGAATCACTGGGAATATTTGCCTTACAAAGCTTTCACTTTTTAAAATCAATAGAGCTGCAAGCTTTCCCCAATTTTGGCGTGCTCAAGGGGTGATTTGCATGAGATAAAACCTAATCTTAGAAGGTGTTTTATAGGTTTTGAGAGGTAAAATATTCTAGTTTACAAATATGCTACCGTTCAGGCGCTGGTACAAATTCATAAATTGGGACTAGGCCAACATTAATCAACCAAGAGGTAAATATTGTTTCCAGGCCCTGATCACGAGTTGTCCATTTCGAAGTGACGTGGGGATACTCTTCAGTGATTTCTGATCAGAGGAGCCCTCTGGAATTTTGGATTGGGGTTTTCAAGCAATCTCAAAGATCGCTCTAAAACCAACAAGCAATATCTTTCAGTAGGAAAGTAAGATAACACTTGACTGAACTTCTAATCGTTGTAATTTAATATTTAGACTAAACTTTTAGTAGTTGTTAGGTTAAAATAAAACCATACTAAACAGCAATGATAACAATATTTTAGTTTTTGCCTAATTGGCAGTCAACTCAAATAAGCACTCCATGCCGAAGATTATAGACTCCCAGGAACAGTTAACCCAACTGATTGCAATGAAAATGAACCGTTTCAGTGAGGTATTGGAGCAAACTTGGCAAAACGCTGCCCATTTTATCTTGCAGATGTCTAATTTGAAGTTGTTTTTTGCTTTCCTGTCGATGTATACTGGTTTGTACATGATGACCCCTGCATTCCTAAGCCCCCAGTTGGAATTAACAATG
Source organism: uncultured bacterium (assembly GCA_965602905.1). Lineage (GTDB taxonomy): Bacteria > SAR324 > SAR324 > XYD2-FULL-50-16 > XYD2-FULL-50-16 > JASJGK01. Next base: position 111,195 of record CBFCZY010000007.1, read on the forward strand.
ATGGCGAACACGGAGGGAGAGGCTAGAGTGTTTTTCCTAACCGAGGAAGAAGGGGCATACTACTCCACTGCAAACAGTGCGGTTTTTGAGCTATCGGAGGAGACAACACGTTTTGAGATTGCACTTCCCCGTACCCCGACTCGCCAAATAAGGATCGATCCAGGGAGCGGAGTTAATAAAGCCGTAGTGATTAATAAGATAGAGATTAAAACCAAAAAAGATTCTTACTCAATTGCAGGCATAGATATTAATAAGTCGTTAGTGACTTTTCAACAAATCGACTGGGACCAGAATCCTGGTTTTGGCAAATTATACACGACAGGCAAAAGCCCTGTGTTGCTGTTCGACCTTCCACCAAACCTATATCATATCACACCTTCTACAGTATTCAGCTTATTCATGCGCTGCTTACCAATTGGAGTGTTGTTAACGGTAATCAGTTTATTTCTTCTCCGCTTCAGTTGGCAGGGTAAAAAATCGACCGAATTGATCAAGGGTATCATAGCAAAAGCTCTAAATTCTAAGTTACTGCTATTTTCCACCACTCTAGCTTACTCATTGATTGTCGGCTATTTTCGGACAGGGATACAGTCCTCTGTTGATATTTCCCAAAACATAGCAGGTATCGTTTCATACCCAGCAACAGATCTCTTTGCAATGTATCAGGGTACGGTGTTTTCCCTGCAAAACCAAATTGGAGCCGTCCTTTTCAAGCTAGGTGCAGACGAAATCGCCATTTCATATGTTTTCTGCGCATTATCAATTTTCTTTGTTACCCATATGAGTAGCAGTATATTTTTCTATTTTAGTCGCAATAGCGTACTGGCACTTTTGATAGGGATTTTGTTATTTGAGTCTGCTTTTGGCAATTTTTTTGTGAACTATGAACTCGTAATGCCGCCGGGGCAAGTTACATTCGCACCCTTTGCATTAATGTATTTAGGCTGGGTCCTTTCTCAAGGTTTGTTTTCTCGGCGCTGGCTCTATGGCCTCGTTCTCCTACCTGCGATACATCCTTACTTAGGTCTTTGGAGTATTGTTGCCTATATCTCTTGGAAAATATTATTCAAGACAAAGACATTGCTGAAAGATCAGGTATTATTGGCTTTACTTGCCTCTTTCTCTGCTGTGGCTCTTTTGTACCTTTTACAGGTTCCAATTTCAGGTACCTCGGTGGAAAGTGCAACTCGTGTAGCCCGTTTCGCTACGAAACACCGGCAGCCTTTCCCCTTTGATTACACCACTATATGCCTGTTTCTTAGCCTCATATGTTTTTCTTTTATTCTCACACAGGATAAAGAACAGAATGAACTACACTTTTTGATCTATTTTGTTGTGTTTTTTAGTTTTTTAGGGTTAACCGCCAGTGCTGTTTACGGTGCACCCAGTGGCAGTTTACAGGCTCTAATCTCAAAAAGTATACCTTCAAGAAATCCGAATTTACTAAGTTTAGCCCTCGCACCGATCATTTTGGGCTTCGGGTTTAAGCAAAAACAGTACGTTTTATTGTCGCTGAGCCTAATAGCACTGCTTGCTTCTAGCACGCTACAAAGTGAATATCTAGTTGTTCACAGAGCCGAGGATATTTCGTTCCAAACCAACAGGGACATTTCTTTACTCATTTCTACATTGTTTTTATTTGTTTTACATTCGCTAGAATCCACTATTAAGCAAAATCAGGCACCAATAAAGATAGGTCACTTTTTTATTGTTGCGTACCTGTTCTTTTTCGTCATTCCAGGGGATCTGAAGTACTTTCTTATCTTAATAGAACTCGTTTATTTATTTCCAACATTTTTCAATACTTTCTTTAAGGTCCGTAGCACCTGGGCTTTAAAGCTGATCATTGGAGTGACGCTCCTTACATTTGTAATTTTGGATGCTTCTAGCAATACGGCCGTCTTTGCAAGTAAACGGGAGACTCGAAACACCTATTACGGCAACAACCCAGTGATGCAAGCTGCAAAAAATGGTTCTGGATACCTCGTCTACACTGTACCTCTAGCTTTTGTGCAGTCCCGAACCCAAAGGCCCGTACTTTTTGACATTCAAATGTCAGCGGCCTTCATCTATATCAAGGAAGATATAGGCCCAGCCACAAAGATATTGCGAGAAGTCTACGATATAAATACGCTTAGCCAATGCCCTACTCTAAACTGCCCATCCACACGTCAAGCCTTTGAAACACGATCCGTGGCAGAATGGGCTAGGCTAGCAAAGAAATATGATTTCAGTGGGATTTTGACGCCTGCCAGCTGGAAAATCAAACTAGATGTTAAGGCTAAAGACAACGACTTTGCCTATTTTGAGTTACCAAAGGCATTTTAGCTTTCCACTACTACGTAAGAAGGCTTTAACACTGACGCCGAAGGTTAAATATCAAGGTTTGGAATGAATCTAGGGCTGCTTTACCTGCTCTTTGGTTTACCATAACCTTTTTTTAGACGAGAGAATAATTGATTTTGCCTAGCCCAAAAGCTAGGTGCACCCAAGATTGGGAAAAACCCAAAAGAATTGGTGAAACCTCACTGAATTTAGCAATTCATACAGAAATGAGTCTGTTTGGGTAACTTTTCAGAGGTTCTTGCTACAGGAAGAATTTAATATGGAATCTTTTTTTAATCCGTTAAAAATGAGGCTTAAGGAATTCGCACCTTTAAGCAGCTTTTATTTTTTTCTAATATTTATTTTCACATTACCTTACTCCTTTGTACGGTTACCAAACGATATAAATCACCACACAAGTACAATTCATGGTTTTGAATATTTCCTTTTTAACGGATTCCAATTTGGGATTGACGTCATTGACAATGTTGGCCCTTTAGGGTTTTTACATTACCCTATTTTTTATACTGGTGACTCTTATTGGCTTAAAATCATAGCGGCAGTATTTTTAGTCGGTTTGTTTTCTTTTTTCTCTGTCTTATTACTAAAACAAATTAAACATGCTTTGTTGCAATTTATTTTTGTGTTCTTTGCTATCTATTTCCCTTACCAAGAAAATTTTCCACTACTTTCTTATGAGATATTACCACGGCTAGACATGCTATTTGCCGCATTGATTTTGCTGTTTAATAGAAAACTGATGGAAAAGAAAAATTTCATCTTTTTCATTATTGTTTCGGCCTTTCTTTTTGCGTTGCTCTCACTAGAAAAAACAACAAATACAATTTTATCAGTTTATATCATTGCTCTTGTATCAATTTCTTTTTTTCGTACTCAAAAAGGAAGTTATAGCATCATTTTTATAGGGTTCTTTAGTATCTTTCTCTTAGGTATCTGGAAACTCACAGGCCAAAATTTTTCGAACTTAAGTACTTTTTACAGTACAAGTTTTGAGTTTGGTCAGGTTTATCAAGAAGTCATTGTTGATAGATCGAGCCTCATTGAAATAACCTATGGTTTTTATTCCTTTGGTGCTATTAGTCTATTTTTACTGCTCAGGTTAATTTTTGCTTTAAAAGCAGGCAAAGAGCCCTTTATCGAAGAATTGTATTTTTTCTTTTTGTTTGCTGCTTGTTTATTTATCACCTGGAAGCATGCGATGATAAATACAGGTGTTCATGTAGCGATCTATTTTAATTATATAGGTGCTTGTGCTCCTCTCTTATTCTTTTATAAAACAGAAGAAATCGGCCTATATCGGAAAAATTTGATCTTTTTTCAACTTCCCACAGGTTTACCAGAACCTCTAAAGAAGGTGAATTTGGGAGGGGCTATTTTGTTCCTGGGCTTTTCTGCGCTGTTATTAGCCCCTTTTGAACAAAATAACTTCTATAGAAATCTTCCAGGAGATCTCACGGCTAGTTTTTTAGAGAAACTAAAGAGTGTTGGAAGTTTTTCCCCAATAGTCAAAAAGAAAGAATTAGAGTTAAAAAATGCTGAGTTTATTCAGAGAATTGCCTTATCGCCTCAATTGAGACAAGAAATTTCTGATTCAAGGGTCGATGAGTTTGGTCATGTAGCACAAGCGTTAATGTTGAATCATCTTAATTATAAACCACGCCCTGTTAATGTTGATTTCATTGCAATATCACCAGATTTTAGCAAGTTGAACCTTGATTTTTATCAGGACCCAAAAACAGCGCCCAAATATGTTTTTGTGAACTTCAATCCTGCTTTACACATCGATGATTCAGAAAGCTTAGTAGAGCTATTGGTCAATTATCAATACCTAGCTGAGTATACCGCAGACACTAGGAGCTGGATCATATTGAAGCGTAAAAACAATATCCGCACTTGGAATAAAGAATTATTACACGAAGGAAACATCCAGTTTGGGCAAAAAATTACGAAAGAATTTAAAGCGGGAGACTATATTTGGGTTGAGGCGGAGATACGACGATCTTTGTTTGGGAGACTCGTAAGTTTCTTATATAAACCTGATAAAATTAATATGTACTATACCGTCGATCAGCAAAAGGGCGAAAGTGTCCGAGGAACGGTATTGTCATTGAGCACGGGGTTCCTTATGAATCCGATGATTTCAAGCGGGGCTCATATTCAAGAGGTACTGCAGAATGGACCCTTTAGACAGATAACAGATTTCAAATTTGAGGTTCTGCAAAACTTAGATAATGTTTCTACCTATTCCGATGAGATTAAACTAAAATTCTATAAGATTAACATCAATAAATGAAAGGTTCTGTCGCAGTCTTTGTAAATCAAACATCGTTCCCAACTTTACCGTGGATTGTGCAGCCAACAAAAGAGTTGTTGTATGAATCGATAATTCTTCGAAAATCAAATAAACGGCCCTAATTCAGATGTCCCTTGAAAAGGGTGAGGTTACCGCGATTTGATGGAATCCTAATTTATTGATAAGGTTCACAATGGAATACTCAAACGAATAAGGAAATTGGCAGAAAGCGATACAGCATTGAATTTAAGTTAGAAGCTGTTAGGCGAGCCAATGAGTCAGAGATGATTAACACACAGAGAGTGAAAGAGTTGGATGTTTCTCGAGCAATGCTTTATAGATGGTATAAAACCCCTCGTAAAGAAAGGCAAACAGCCTTAAAAGCATCTACAGTTAAAGGAAAAGCTGAAAATTAAAGCGATTGTGCCTTGAAAATAAACAGCTCAGAGAAAGTAGAGACATAGGACTTAGGTCTATTATTCAACGTAAATATTAGGCGATTACAAACAGCAAGCATGGCCATCCAGAGGCTAAAAATCACTTGAATCGGAAGTTTCTACCTAAAATTAAAATTTGGTATGGACTGGTGATATAACTAATGTTGAAACTGATGAGCGGTGGATATATCTAGCTGTAGTTTTAGTTTTATTATCTCGCAAGGCCATAGGTTAGTCGATGTAAGGTCGCATAAAAACAGAACCCATGGAAATGGGAAATTGAGAGAAGAACTCTCTCAAGAATACGAAAATTAAGGGCAACCTTGTAACTATCTACAATCCAAACAGAAATGATTCTGTTTGGAGAGTTTTTCAGAGGTTCCTAAATTTGAGGATGCATTGGATTTTTTAAAAAAATATAAGAGCCTTATCTCATATAGCCTGTTAGTAGGCCTTCTCTTACTATTTTACCTCCCAGGGGTTTTAGGCAAATTTGCTTATCATAATGATTTAAGAGTCTTTGAGTATGATGCGTCACTGGGTCAGAAACATATTGAATATTATTGGCTTATTATTATTGGTCGTTATGTGGGGGCAGTACTCCTAAACTTTCAATTTAGCTTTATAAATCAAGTTAGTGATTTTTCAATAATGAGAGGCCTTAGCCTTGCGACTTTGATTATTTGCGCAGTCAGCTCATTGTATCTGTTTAACCAGATTTCTAAAAAGAAGTTGCTTTCCTTAGTAGCTCTTATTGTGGGGCTAACGACAACCTCATTCCAAGTAAATTTGCTCTGGGCTTCAAATTGGGTTCCTGGAACCTTGACACTAGTATTAGCAATTTTAGCCTACTCTATTTTTAATAAGTTTTATCATAAGTCACAATACACTGCGTTTGCACTTGGCTGCGTTCTAATGATTGTTGGAATGTACATGTATCCGCCTACGATGACTTTTTTCTTAGTTTTTGCATTTATTAACTACTTAGAAAATAAAGATACCAAACAGCTCCTACTTACCATTGCAGCCTTAGGCCTTTCAATGGTCCTATATTATGCTATCCATCGTCTTTCTTTGTATTATGTTATTCGGCACAACTATTCTGTTTTATATAATGCCTTATTAAGTACTCGTTACAATATGGAGTATTCAATTTTCGATTCTAAGATTACTGATAAATTAGTGGTATTAGGAAAATTGATTTGGAATTCGTTGAATTTATCTTACCTCTACGCAGCTGAATCTAAACTGTTCTCACTGCAAATTTGGTTTAAAGCCTTATTTTTTGGGGTGATCTTACTGGATGCAATAAAAAATCTAAGGTCCAAGGATTTTCAAGCTTTATTGCCCTTTGGATTTTTCATCACTATCTGCGTAACTTTATTTATCCCTTTTTTAGCAAGTAAAAGCGAAGATGTTATTTTATATCGAGCTTTTGAAGCCGTACAGTTTCTAGCAATTTACTATTTTCTGTTCGTACTTTCAGGTTTGCTTCCAGCTAAACTAAAGTCCGGTGCTATCGTATTTTTTGGCGTTATCCTGTTCTCTACCAGCTACGTAAATTACAATAATGCTGTTAGTTTTTATGTGAACCAATACAAAACGGTTAAAGGGCAGTTAATTGCACAGAAAGATATAATAGCAGCCTATGAAGTAGACCCTAAAGAAAAGCGACTCCTGAAAATTAATTTCCCAGTTCGATCTCACGGTTTCCCGTACCAATCTAAGGCTTCCCAAAATCGTTATAAGTTAAATTCAACGGATTTTCATTTACAGCAGCTTCATTCCTCAGTGCTGAATGCGTTGATATTGGAAGATTTCCCTAACTTCAAAATTCAAAAAACAAGAATAGAAATCTTGCTTAAATACAAAAAAATGTCACTTGCAACAGCTTCATGTTACAATGGTCCATGTGTTTATGTTGAAGGATTTTCTGAACTTTAAAATTTATAAACTACAATTTGAATTTTGGTCTGTTTAAACCTAAGACTTTAGGGGCTCTGACACCCCCCTACAACGGACTCATCTTTGGCCCTGATTGTTAAATTCAGTGAGGTTTCTCCAACTGTTAATTGGGTTTAGATATCCACCCAATATTTTTAGGTTTTGCTAAATTTTGGACTCACCTAACCCTTGAGCTAGGTAAATAATAGCTTTATAAAGTCATTGAATCAGGTCCAAGTGAAAATGTAGGAAATTTAAAGTTTGCTACATTTTCCTTAAAAATCAAAAAAAATAAGGTCCCTTTCTTAAATTTAGCAATATACATAATACAATTTTGTTTGAGTTGCGTACCTAACCCCCAACTACAAACCACTAGACAAAAAAAAGTATTTCTTTTAATCTTAAAAATTAAACAAGCTCATTAAAACTCCACTAGGTATACAGTTGTCCCCTATTCAAGCGCAAATAAAAAAGAAGTTCCAAGAACATATTGATATTTACCCAAGTAAATTCCGGAATGGAGTAAAAGCCATATATTTATTGCTTTTACTCAGCGTAATCGTTGTAATATACGCGTTTATCCCAGGTAGGGTTGTCCCAACTATGTCGATAACCTTGAGCGGGACTGGAGGAGGAGGAGGAATTGTTTACTTTTTAGAGAAAGGTGGCTTTCCCAGTTATATACCACAAAAAAGTAAAACATTTCCAATACCAGCAACGGAGCAGACCTTTCATATTGAATTGCCGAGAGCGGATCTTTCACATATAAGAGTTGACCCAGGTGTAGGCCCAGGTAGATCTGTGAATTTCAGATCAATCAAGTTTCAAACGAATGTAAACGTTACAGAAATTTCAGGGCCTGGTTTATTCCGGAGTTTTCAACTGATCCAACATCTCGACTGGGCGAAGGGAGCCGGTGCTGGTGATGGAAATCTTGTCACAACAGGTCCTAGCCCTGTATTTCAAATCAAAGTGCCCGCCTCAGTATATGAAGTGAACTGGCGCATTTTCGCTAAACTCTTTGTAAAACACCTATTAATTTTAGTCACCACATCATTGGTATTATTGGTATTATTTAAATCAAAATGGAAAGATATTGTGTTAGCCGGCGTTGGCGTCCTTCTATTTTACCTGACCTACCCTGATATAGTCCTTAACTTTAACACGGGCTATGATGGCCTTGGTTCATTGGCAAGTAACCTTGTTGTAAATTCCGACACAATAACTTTAGGACGAAATTTTATTCATCCATTTGGACCACTAGGCTTTATGGAGCGTGCAAGCGCTGTTGGTAGTAACGTAGGGAAAGCTTTAATTTTTCATTTCCTTCTTCATTTTTTACTCATCTTCTTTTGGTTTCTTGCGGCCAGTAAACTATTAAAAAATGCTTCACTAATAAAAACAGCTCTAATTCTGCTTGCATCCTTTAGTTTTTTAAATATCATTTCTGGGAATTGGGGCCTCAAAATTCCTTATCTCGGAGTACTGATTCTCATTGCATATGACCGCTCTGAGGAGGGTAAATCCCGTACTAGTATAGAATTATTGTATGGGGCGCTATTTGCCTTTTCAACATTAATCAAGTTCTATTTTGCCTCTGTTTTACTTGGACTCCTTGGGATGTATGCCATTCATAAGTTCTTTGAAAGGCGGAAACTAGTTGATGTTATTCCCCCTGTAAGAATTGGAGTCTATTCTGGTGTTTTCTTCCTGATTTCATGGTTTGCCTTGGGGCAAAGTTTGGTTGATGTCTACTATTTTATTCATGCAATCAGGGAGCACACCTCTGAATACGCTGCTGCAGTTACTTTTGACTATGGTAAAACTGACTGGGTGATCATTGCAGCATCCTTTGTGCTTTTTATCATCTTTTACCTTGAAAAAAGAAAAACCGTTGGTAGTTTTGTGACCTTAGCAACCACAATTATGATGTATGTAATTTTCAAACATACCTTTGTAAGGCACGGAGGAAGTCATTCTTACCAAAGCATTGATTTCTTTATGACAACTCTCTTCTTTTATCAATTATTTATAGTCTCCGAGAAGCCTCTAAAAATAGTTAGAGATTTTGCCATTGGAATGTCTGCCGTTATCGCTATGATAATCTCAATGAACATTTCACAACCTGGAGATTATTACGGGCTATTAAGCTCAATCACAAAACCGCGGGGAATCCAAAATTTTAGAACCTATGTCTGGGACTATAAGGATACCCTTTCAAATTCACAACGGACCATAGAAGGTCAGTTCAATGCCTATCTTCAGCCCGAGTATGTGCTGGATAAAGTTGGGAATGACACCATTCACGGCTACCCCTTTGCATTTTCACGTATTTTCGCAAATGGCTATAATTGGAAACCCTTCCCAACCTTTGAAACCTATGGAACCTACACGGAATGGTTAGACCAACTGAATGTAGATTTCTTTGATCGAAAAGAGGAGCCCGAGTTAATTCTCTGGGGCTCTAGCAATGTGACTGTAACCTTTGATTCTCGATATGTGTTAAGTGAAAACCCACTAACAACCTTTAAGCTTCTCGATAACTATACTCCAGTACTTAAATTTAAAGATGGATATATTTTAAAACACAACAAAACAAATCGTTTTAAAAATAAAAGAGTCTCTGAAAAATTTGAAGTAGCTATTGGTGAACCTATTATGATCCCTGATCATGCAGACAATACCTTGGTCAGAATTAAACTCTACCCAAAACGTACGTTAGCATCAAAAATCAAAAAGACTCTTTATAGAGAAGAACCGATGCATATGTTTTACACTGGTGTAGCTGGTGATATTGCCTTTCATCGATTGATATTTTCTAATATGCACACTGGCGTTTGGGCCGCTCCCTATCTAAATATCGACGAAAGGCATCAGCTCGGATGTGAGGTTCTTAACCTCAAGCCTCAAGATATGTCTCCGGCAGACCATAAACTTATTACAAACCATAAAATGGATGGATTTGTTTTTTCTGGCAAAGTCAAGTCAGGAGATACCATCAAAAAAGCTCAAACAAATATAGTTCTTAAGGGCGAAAACTCCTCGTATAAGGTACTGTTACAGTCAGAATCAACTTCTTTAATTAAAAAAGATCTTTCCGGTTGTGCAACACAGGTACCCCTTGGAAAATACCAAGTTGGCATTCAAACAACAGAAGGTACAACTAAAACAATCCAGATGTTACCTTCTAACATAGAGTTTACACCAAAGAACTTTGAGACTAAGGCAAACAAATCAAATTTTCTTTTCTTCTCTAAAGTTAAGGTGACAAGCATTAAGATCGTCAACACTACACATGAGAGTTTTGAGCCTACGATGGAAGCCCAGTGGGAGTTTTTCGACTACTCTGAATCTGTGCCTGTCAGATGATCTATTTGAATTGTAATCACTACAACTAAGCTAATGAATTATTTAAAAGCCTTTGTTGGTTTAAGTATATTAGTTTTTTTGGCCTTGATTCATTTTGAGGTCATTGATATTCAGCAACTTTTAGACTGGGTAGAGCAAAATAAAGACACCCAAGAAGGTGTAATCCTGTTTCTGGTATTATTTACCTTTCTACCCTTGTTTATCTTCCCAACAGCTCCCCTAAATATCTTAGCCGGTTATTTATGGGGAACTTTGATTGGATTCGGGTTGTCTTTCATTGGTGGCTTTTTAGGCGCTGTCGTTCCCTTTTTCATTGCGAGGTATCTTTTAAAATCAACTATTTTAGGTTGGGTTGAACAAAAAAAAGATAATCTTTTATTACAAAGAGCCATGGAAGCAAATTGGAAAATTGTTGCAATTACTCGGCTGAATCCTATTTTCCCTTCCCCCGTATTGAGTTATCTATTTGGTGCTACAAAGGTCAGATTTAGAGACTACTCTCTATCTACAATTATCTTCTCACTACCTCCCGCCTTTGCTCTGTCTTTAATTGGTGAGTCAGTACAAAAAGTAATCCATGATGAAGCTTATGGTTATTCGATTATGCTGGTTTTAGGAGCTTTAACTGTTTTATCAGCCCTGTGGTTATTCAAGCCCTACATACTTAAAGCTATTTCAAAAGAATAACGCTTTTCCCCTAATCTTCTTGCCACCAGAAACCGTCCATTGCTCTGAAATACTCTACTCCTTGGCTATTTAAACTTGAACGGGTGAAATTGACCTACAGGTAGAGAAAAAAGTCTGCCTCCCCAAATGTTTGATTCAACGTCAACAAAAAGGAGCGATATCTATGAAATGAGAATTAAGCAGGCCAGAGATAACAGATTACAGTGATTTCCTAAACTGGACAAGGATTGCCCTTTGGTAAAATAGTGCTTGGGGGTTTTACGGCTTAGATCTTAGCCAGTCAGCTATTGGTTGTTATTCCCATTCGATGCTATGTAGCTTTAAGAAAAGCCCGATGAGACGGCATTTTTAGACCCTATAGGCATGAAACCTATAGGTAGTTCCTATTTTATTCTAACTCTTCAAATAATTATTTTCCAAAATTCTCTAAAGAATTAGTTTTTTTGGGTATATTGTCTTCAAAACCAAGTGCTTCTTTAACGATAAACCGTGGTCGTTGTTTGACCTCATTAAAAATCCTCGCCACGTAAAGCCCTAATATCCCGTTTGTAATCAAGATCATTCCACTAAAGAATGAAATAGTTACTAAAATACTAGAAACGCCTGAAGTAGCTAGTCCTAGGTATTTGGTAGTAATTGCATAAATTCCTAATAAAACCGCAAAAAATGAAGTAACTAGCCCCAGAGAAAGAGAAAAATATAGTGGGCTTGCAGAGAATGAGGTTAAACCCCTAAAAAACTCTCTAACTGGGCCCTTGCTGAAAAGAGGAAAATGGGTTTCGCCTTGAAATCTGGCTTCTCTGCGATACAATACAAAGGCCTGTTTATACCCAACCCAAATGGACAGCCCGCGAATATAGGGGTCAGCCTCTGGGAGTTGAATAAGATAATCAATCACCTTTCTAGACAGAAGTTTAAAGTCTCCTGTATTTTCAGGTAAGTGGATATCTGCAAATCGATTGATAAATCGATAAGCACGTTTTGTGACCCACATTTTTAAAAAACTTTCGCCATCCCGATGAGTTCGCGTTGTATGGACAACATCGTACCCTTCCTTAAATTTTGCTACTAACTCAGGAATTAACTCCGGCGGATCTTGAAGGTCAGAGTCCATATAAATTACAGCATCACCTGTGCTGTAGGTCATACCAGCAATCACACATGGGCCAACGCCAAAGTTACGAGCCATATCTATAATCTTAATTCGTGGGTCATTCTTTTGCTCCCTAAGTAATATTTCTAGAGACGTGTCTGTGGATTGATCATTAACAAAAATAAACTCATAGTCATCTTCACTAGGAATAGCTGCTCTTGTTCTGGAGATAAGCTCTAAAATGTTTCCTTCTTCATTCCAAAAGGAAAAGACTAATGATAATAGCATAGATTTAATGAGGTAAATTGTTAAATAAAGGTAATTTCTTTGTCTCAACTTTTAACTGTCTGATATTAATCTGACAAGTAATCATTCTGCTGAAGTCTATTGATGGGTTCAAGAAATTTCCGGAGTAATTTCATCTAGGAAATTAAATGTCTCTACTGTAGCAACTCCAAAGCCTTTCCATCGCTTCACCACAGCTTTATTCTCACTTATCAAAGTGACTTTTGGGGTATCCATTGGCAATGCTAATCCAATCTCTTCAGGGCTAGATTTCCCAATATACTGGTAGTCAAAATGGGCGCCTTGGTTTTTTAATTGCTCCGCCATTTCTACTAAATAAGCTTCAATTTGCTCTTTAGAACCAAGTCCCTTCCCTTCGGGATCAACATTGATCACAACAAATATTCCCTTGTCATTGGCTTTCTTAATTTTTTCCAGGCTTGATGCCTGCCAATCAATTTTTGGCTCAGGTAAGTTGAAATCTGAACTCTGAACGAGAATCTCTAAGTCAATAATATAGCAGGGTTTTTTTTGGGATTTGGGAATGCTCGTTTGCGCATCGGCTAAAGTCTCTGGTAGGCCAATGTCGATGAAAAACCCATCATAATCACAGCCATAAAGGCTTTTATTTTCTAATAAGGTAGGAAATAAATCAGATTCAATAGAACAGGGTTTCAATTGTAAACCATCAAGAATTGATTTATTAAGTAAATAAATACCACCATTGATAAGGCCTGACCCAGAAGCAGATTTTTCAGCAAAGGTCACAATCACGTCATTTTTTAAGGTGATAGCGCCGTACCTGCTGGTATCTTCAACTTTTCGTAAAGCCAAAGCTCCAAGCATACCTTTATTTTTGCTAAGCAAGCCAAAATCAAGGAAATTGATATCAAACATGGTATCGCCGTTGAGGACTAAAAACTGGCTTTGTAGTTTATCCTTACAATAGACTAATGCTCCGCCAGTCCCCATTGGTTCTGTTTCAATACTGTACTCAATGGTAACTCCAAACTTAGAACCGTCACCAAAATATTCAACAAAAGCATCAGCTAAGTAGCCGATGGAAAGTAGAATATCGGTGATTCCGTGTCGTTTTAAATTCCCAATCACATACTGAACAAAAGGAATCCCATCAACAAGTACCATTGGTTTGGGCGTTGTTTTAGTGAGTGCGCCCAACCTTGTTCCAAGACCACCTGCTAAAATGACTGCTTGTTTTACCACTGAAGTCCTATGAAAAAATTGCTCAAGTAATTATTTAAGGTAAAAATGAATTCACCTTATCAACTACATCTTGAAAACCAATATTGTTTTGTTCATGTAAATACTCACGACTACCAATATGGAAGATGTATTTATCTTCTAAACCAAGGCCAATAAATTTGATTGCTTTTTCACTTTGGTGAACCAGTCCACCAATCACGCTATCCATCCCGCCTTTTCCTGTAAAGCCTTCTTCCATAACGATCACAGAGTTATATTGTTCAATCACTTTCAGCATTTCTGCCTTATCCAAGCCTTTAATCCGGTTCACATCAACCATTCCGATGTTTTTCCCTTCTTTAGAAAAATGTTCAACCACATCTTTTGCTTTATGGGTCATAATACCCGTAGAAACCAAGAGTACATCTTGCCCATCATTTAGGACTTGAAAGCCATTTTTAATGTTGATTTGTCCCGCATTTTCATAAAGAGCCGGTGCTGGCTTGGCATCAAATCTAAAATATTTAGGCGACTTTTGTTCTAACATAAAATCAACATATGCTTCGGCAGTTTGCCAATCGGCTGGGGAAACTACATTTAAGTTCGGCAATGTATTCATGATTGAAATATCTTCTAAGCAGTGGTGAGTCGGCCCGGAAACAACATAACTAAACCCAGCACCAACACCAATCAAGTTGACGTTCAACTCTCTTACTTCCGAAAGAATAGCCAAATTAACCCTAATTTGCTCGTAGCAACGCATCGAAATAAAAGGGGCAATTGCATAGGCAAATACAGTGAAGCCTTCTAAGGCTAAACCCGTTGCAACATTGATTAGGTTTTGTTCCGCAATACCAACGTTAATAAATCGGTCAGGGAATTTTTCTCTCATTATATCTAATGCAGGTGCACCAAAATCAGCGACTAGGAAGAAAATATCATCTTGTTCTTCCATTTTTTTGATGACAGCTTCAATCACCACATCACGCATTGTATTTTGTTCTCCAATCATGACTAGGCCTCCTTGATTAATTGATCGATATCATCAGCCTTCACTGAAAGAATATGGGATAAAGATTTGCCTTCTAACTGAGGAACATTTCGTCCTTTGATAGTGTCAGCAAGAAAAACTTTCGGTTTTCCATTCTGGTCATCTTTAAAGCCGCCTAGAATATCTAGTACGGTTTGTATATCATGACCATTTCCTCTGGTAGTTTGAAAACCAAAGGCTTCAAACTTTTTATCTAAGGAGATTGAGTCTATAATTTTCTTGGAATAATCAAGCATACTTATCTTGTTATCATCAACAATAACAACTAAGTTATCCAATTGATGATGAGCAGCAAACATTAAAGCTTCCCAGTTGGAACCTTCATTTAATTCGCCATCACCAACTAACACGAAAACCTTGGCATCGGACTTTTTTGCCTTTAGTCCTACTGCGATTCCACAGCCGACACCAAGACCGTGACCTAAGGAGCCATTGACCGTTTCATACCCAGGGATAATTGGATCAGGAATTCCACCTAAAAATGAACCATTTTGGCAAACTTTTTCCAGTTCACTTTTATCAAAATAACCTCGATCTGCTAATAGAGGGTACATACAAATACTACCGTGGCCTTTACTGATAATCATGCGATCTCTAGATTCCCACAAAGGATCTTTTGGATTATGATTCAGCAATCCGCCGTAGTAAAGACTAACAAAGATTTCGATACAAGATAAAGACGAGGCGATTCTGGTTTCAGGCGCTCTCTTATGAACCAGTAACGATTCTTTCCAAATTTGTACTGCTTTTTCTTGCAGTGTTTTTACATCACTCACAGTCTACCTTCTCCAAAGTGTTAAGAATTTTGGCTTTTGAACCATTCATAGGTTGTTTTAAGTCCGTCGTCGAATTTTATTGAAGGCTTCCACCCTAAAGCATTAAATTTGCTACTATCTAATAATTTTCTAGCGGCTCCGTCAGGTTTAGATGTATCCCATTTGATAGTACCTTTGAACCCAACAACATCACTAATTTTTTCAGACAACTCTTTGATGGAAATATCAACACCAACACCAATATTATAGTGATGGTTGTCTAATTTTTCCTTCTGATTAAGAGCAAAAATCGTTGCAGATGCAACATCTTCACTAAAAATAAATTCTCGTTTTGGTGACCCAGAACCCCAAAGCGTAATCTCATCAGCATTCGATTGTGCAGCATCATGGAGTTTTTTGATCAAAGCGGAGAGAACATGAGAGTTCTCAGGATCAAAATTATCGAATGGACCAAACATGGAATTTGGTAATAAAGCGATAAATTTAGTGTCGTTGTATTCTGTATTATAAGCTTTACAAGCCATCACACCTGAAATTTTAGCCACACCGTATGCTTCACTGGTTTCTTCAATAGGTCCTGTCATGAAGTACTCTTCTTTCATCGGTTGTTCCGATAATTTAGGGTAAACGCATGAGGAAGAAAAGAAGACAAAACTGTCTACCTTACTTTGATGTGAAGCTTCAATTAAGTTGGTTTGGATACAGATATTTTGATATAAAAATTGCGCCCGTTTGTTCCTATTGGCGATAATTCCACCAGTTCGGCCCGCAGCATCAATGACAACTTCTGGTTTTTCTTTATCAAAAAAGTCGTTAACTGCCTTTTGGTTAAGCAAGTCAAGCTTGCTTTTTTCTACCGTAATGACATTGGTGTAGCCTTCTTTGCCTAGCTCTTTTAATAAAGCTTGGCCTAGTAAGCCGTTGTGACCAGCAACAAAGATCTTTGTATTCGATTCCATGGTTTCTTAATCTCCTAGAATGCGGCGTTTTAATGAATGCTTTAGCATTTCATTAATATTATCTAAGGTTTCTTGGCCAAAAGTGTCTAATACCTTCTTTTGGTACCTTTCGCTTTCGAAATAGCGGTTAAATCCCTTATCTCTAAAATTCAGTACTTCCTTGGCGCTAATATGCTTGGTTGCTAAGGGTAAACATTCGTAGGAATGCTGAGAATAGCCCACATAAGAATCAGGAAGCTCGTGCCCCTCATCAATAGCCTGCTGGTAAAGGTCACTACCTGGATAGGCCATGCAGCAATAAAAATTACCCATTTCTAAATCTAAATCAATCGCCATTTCTAGGGTTTGTTCCATCGATTCAATAGTATCTTCTGGTAATCCATAGATAAAATTACCGATCACGGAGATCCCTGCAGCTTGAATTTCTTCAATGATAGATTTTATATTAACATCATCAAAGCGACCTTTAATCACATCTTTACGAACATTCGCAACGCCGCTTTCTATCCCAAGAGCCAGCCAATTGATGCCCGCTTTTTTCATAATTTCTAGGGTACTTTTTTTAACCGTGTCAATCCTTGCGTAGACCCAAATATTAAAGTCATAACCCCGTTCAATGATCAACTCACAGAGCCGTAAATAGTGAGGAGACTTTAACACAAACATCTCATCAGCAATCTTAATATTTTTTATGCCCATTTTTGCAAGTTTGCCCAACTCTTCAATCATAAATTCAGGTCTCCAATACCTGAATTTGGCATCACCAAAGGGAGCATTGATACAGCAGAAGGTGCAATGATATGGACAACCTAAACTAGTGTAAATTGATGCAAATGGCTGGACGTCATTATTATTAGTGAATCCATGCCAATTGCTGGTTCGATACTTTTCCATCGGCAACAAATCCCACGCCATTCCTGGGTATACAACTTCCAAATCTTCCTGAGCAACAGGTTCGGAGACACCACCATAAATAGCAGTTTTGCCATCACGTGACCATAAACCAGGTATGCTTTTTAATTCTTCTTTGTTTTCTAGGTCGGCATCAAGCATCCCTATTAAAGTTTCTAATCCCTCTCCTTGGCAAACAAAGTCTGTCGGCTCATCTTCCAGAGTTTTTTCTGGTAAGGCAGAAGGGTAGAGGCCAATCAAGATGGTTTTCCCTTGAACTCGACCATCAAGTTCAGCTAAAAGCGCACTTGCACCAGTCATGTTTTGCGTTGAGGCAGAAGGTTGCTGCCCATAAACAATAATGGCTACAATCTTAGCATTGGCTTGTAAAACTCTATCTGCCGATTCATCAAAGGGTAAGCGATGAGCTTCACAATCTAAAATAGCTACTTTTTTACCTTGAGCTCTGGCTCCAGAGGCAAGTAAAGAAGCCCAGATTGGTGGCTCTATAGCTGAAAAATCTTTATTTAGGCTCTGGTAAATTTTTCCAGAAGCATTGGCATGTACAAATAATACATCTAAGTCGAACATATTTTAATTTGAATAGAAATTATGAAATTACAAATGAGCGGTTTTTAATAAAGTCCTGTAAAGGATCAAAGGAAAAGGGCGTTAGTTGTTCAAAAGGGAGCTGATCGGGGGAAAAATACTTTAGTTCAAGGCTTTCTTCGCTGATCGTTAATTCTTTACTCATAGGTTGTACTACAAAAATCATGTCCAGCAGTTGGGCAACATCACCGTTATCCAGATAGGTTACCACTCGATCTGCGCCAGAGTAGATCCCCAGTAAATGAAGCACCTTTATCTTGAGGCCTGATTCTTCGAAAATTTCCCGATGAAGCGCCTCTAAAAGAGATTCACCAACATCCATCTTACCACCTAGAAGTCCCCAAAGCCCACAATCTTGCCTTTTCTCAAGCAAAATTTGTCCCTCTTCATTGAGAACAACGGCCCCAACTCCTGGTTTTAAAAAAGCCCCTGATTTAACAGGGTCTTTTTTTTCAAACATTTTCTCAACTATTTCGTCGTGAGAAAGGCTGCTATACATTACTGTATTTGCTGTTCACAATTATAGTATATCCCTTAATCAACTCATCAATTCCCGCATCAAGAGAATACTTTGGCTTCCACCCAGTAGCTTCGATTTTAGCGTTAGAAACGATGTAATCTCTCTTATCAGGATCTTCACTGATTGCTGATTCTAGATATACAAAATCAGAAACGTGCTCTTTGATCCTAGCACAGAGCTCTAATTTAGAAAGATTTGCATCAGAAAGGCCAACGTTGTAGGGTTGATTTTTCATTTTTTCAAAGTTCTCTAAACCATGTAAGAAGACTCTGGCGATATCTCTAATGTGTATGTAGTTTCTCTTAAACTGACCTTCAAAGATAACAATAAATCGATCTTTAACTGCTCGGTAAGTGAAATCATTAACTAGTAGGTCAAGTCTCATCCTTGGAGCCATACCAAAAACAGTCGCTAAACGAAAGGTGATACAGTTTCCACGTTCCAAAACATCTTTTTCTGCCTGAACTTTGGTTATACCGTAGCTAGAAATTGGATTCAGTGGTGTTTCTTCTGTACACTCAATTCCCTCTTGCCCAATTCCGTAACCACTGTTGGTTACAGGCATCATGATCTTTAGGTCTTTTGGTGCAATCTTTGTAATCATGTTAACGGCACCATAATTTGTTGTTTCCGTTCCAATAGAATCGCGATTACAAAGAGGAGCCCCAACCAAAGCAGCTAAGGGAATAACAACATCATGCTCATTAAGAAGCTTGGTCATCAACTTCTCGTTTCTGGCATCGTCTCGATAAACTTTAAACTTAGGATTCATACACTGCTCAACTAATGAGCTTTGCTGAAACATAAAATTATCTACTACAGTCACTTCGTGACCAGCGTTAAGTAAAGCAGGAACTAAAACTGAACCTAAATATCCGGCTCCGCCGGTAACTAAAATTTTTGAACTCATAAGAAAATATCGACTATAATGGTTTTAAAAGGAGCTATAAAAAGGGATACTTGCCCCTTCGAATTCGAATTTGAAGGGAATTAGTAAATAATCCTTTAAAGCTTTAGTGATTTGTGCATGATGCTCAGGTTGTGCGTAGAAAAGCATAAAGCCTCCTCCACCAGCACCTAATAATTTTCCACCAACAGCGCCATTTTTCAATGCAAGTTGGTACATATCATCAATAATAGGGTTGCTAATTTTCCCAGATAGTTGCCGTTTCTTTGTCCAAGTTTCATTGAGCAAAGAACCAAACTCATCAAGGTCAATATTGTTATTGGTCAGAATCATATAAGCATCATCAACGTAGCTCTTCATTTCATGTAAAATCGATGTGTTGTCATCAATCTTTTGAATTTGGTCAGAGGCAATTTCTGAGGCAAAGCGAGAAATGCCCGTATAAAACAACATAAAACTAGATTCCAACTTAGCCAGTCTTTCAGGGCCAATAATAACCGGCTCTACAGTGATTTCGCCTGATTGTAAAAAATTAATTTTATTGAGGCCACCATGAGCTGCAAACATTTGATCTTGAGACCCGACACTTTCTTTGATCATATTTTGTTCAACGTGAATCGCCATTAAGCCTAATTCATGTTTAGAAATAATCTTCCCCTGGGCCGCCAATATACCTTTTAACAAAGCCGCAGTAAATGCAGATGAGGACCCCATTCCACTTTTGGCAGGAATATCACCATCATGATGAATAGAAAGAGAGGCATCAAATTTTAAATGTCGAAGCGACTCTCTAATTGAAGGGTGCTTGATTTCATCTATGGTAGACGGCAATTCAATATCAGAATATACAAATCGATGTTTGTAATCGAAATAGGGTGATAAATTTCTAATATTCAAATAGCAGTATTTATCGATTGCGCCGCCCAGTACACTACCACCATGTTTTAAATAGTAGCCTGGGTAATCAGTGCCTCCGCCAAAAAAAGAAATGCGATAGGGTGCTTTAGTAAAAATCATATTCAAAAAAATATATTGTTAACGTAAATAAGGAAAATAACTTGTCAAAAACATAAGTACAGAAGTTCTAATCTTCCAAACCCTTGCTGACTTCCCACCCTTTAGTGGGCTCCGTCTCCACTAGTGATTGAAATTCCTAAAAAATCAATCAATTGCTGTAATTCTTCTATTTCAATTATTCGTGAAAAAGTTTCCGGCCGCTTTGGATGGGACTGAATTTTTATGAAATCTGGATTTTTTAAAAACGAGATAATAGCTTGATATGATTCCCTTTCAAGGGGACTTGTTGATGCTATTTCCTTTATTGATTTAACGTAATTTGGAGTTTTTAGTAGCGCCTTGATTTCAAAGTTTGATTTTTCCTCGAGGGGCTTTCCTAAAATCTTTCTATTTATCATAGCTTGTAACTTAGCTATACTAGCATTTTTGATATCTTCAAAATTACGGTTTTTCTTTTTTGCAACTAAAACAAGAACTCTATCAGTTAAAGATTGATCAGTATAGTTCAGAGTAGCTTGATGGAAGGAGTATTCGGCTAATGCACCTAATTCTGTCAGGAAGGTACCCTTATCAACTCCAATATTTCCAAGCTTCATTGACACAGCAACCTTGCCAACATCTTCCAATCCAAACTCAATATTATTTATCTCAAGAATTTTTTCTGAAGCATCCAGACTGTAATCTAGGGCGAAATTTGCCTTTACAGCTTTTAGGCCTAGCTGATTCAACAACAAAACGCCTCTATTAAGCTTGGGAATCGAAGCTTGCACTCCGTTAATTTCAACACTTAAAAATGATGGAATTCTATGAAAAACATCAATATCCAATAAGGCTATTTCTTCAATTTGGAGGCTTTTTGTTTCATCGATTGATTTTATCAAAACTTGCTTAATGTAAACATCCAACATGAATGGATTGATATCCACTTCTTCATATTCAACTACAGCAAACGAACTTACCTTAGAAATGGCGTTGTCTAATTTCGTTTTTATGATGCTTATAGCGTACTGCCTTAAACCAATATAGCCGGTGCTAATTACTGCAAAGGCAGCTATAGCGATAAGTAGTTTTTTATTCATTGGTCATCATAAATCAAAGCGGGTATATAATTTTTTTTGGGTTTTCACATTGAAATCATACACATAGATTTCGGCTAAACAAACCCATTTTTATTCACTTTGATGATTGTACCTTCATACAAAGTTTTTCATTGCAGCTAAGAACTTGGTGAAATTTAGACGTAAAATTTCTAATCAAAATCTATCAACCTTATTCCAGAAATATTATTCTGAAGTGGATCCATTGTCAAGGATGTATTTCAACAAACAATCCCGCAAACCACGGTGGTCCGCCCTTAAGACAGAAAAAACTGTTTTTTAAGAAAATCAACATTACTTTACAGTAGTAGCTATAATTGCTTGACGTTGAGGCATGGGAGGCGCTGTTTTTAAAAAGCCTCTCGCTTAAAATCCAATAAAGCAAGAGGCGTTACCTAAAACATCGTAATTTCTACCTGATGCTCCCCTAGATTGATAGGCACCATAAGTTCAATTAATTTACGAACAGAGGCTATTCAAATGAAGAAAAGACAAAGCTTTATCAAGGGATTCAAGCTTGAGGCAGTCAGACTTACAGAAAGCTCAAACAACCCAAAAAATCAAATTGCAGAGGAACTAGGCATATCTGAGGTAACTCTTTATAAGTTGAAAGGTTTTTTCACTCTTTGAAACAAGAATGGGTGCATCATAGAAATTTTACAACATGGGAGGAGACAAGAACTTGTATTTTTGAATAAATTGAAGGATTTTATAATTGCCATAGACTTCATTCATCTTTGGGGTATAAATCTCTTAGAGAATAGGAATGCTAATGGCTAGGGGGAAAGTTCATCTGTATAACCACTCCAAAACCCAGATTCCTAGGAATGTGGACATTTGATTTTCCTTCCATTGAACCGCTACTGTTCATAAACAAATCAAACTTGAGGCGTCTATCCATCTAGGGGAACATCACTCCACAAAAAACGGGTCAATCTCCCTATTACACCTTAAATTATGAATAGACATTACAAACCAGTTCTTTTAGAATTCCGTTAAAATAAAGAAATATAAACATGTTTATTAAGTCAAAAAATGCTCCCGATTCAAGCCAAAATCACACAGCGCTTCAAAAAACATATCGCTTCGTTCCCCCGCCGGGCCAAAACCGCAGTAAAAGCTGGATATGCCTTTCTACTACTAAGTCTTGTTGCACTCATTTTTACGGCTACCCCCTCATTTAAAGCCCCAAAAATGTCGATCACATTCAGTGGCACAACAGAGGGTAATGTAACGATTTATTTTTTAGAACAGGGTGGTGGCCCCCAGTATACGGCCAAAAATAGTCTATCCTTCCCTATTCCTAGGTATCAGGCGACCAATACCATTGTTTTTGATTTACCGAAGACTGCAAGTGAAAAATTAAGGATTGATCCCGGGTCTGGCTCAAATAGGGCCATCACCCTAAAATCGATCCAATTAACCTCGAAATCAGAACATTTAGTTTTAGCTGGACACGAGTTGACAAAGCACCTCAGCCTTCACCAACACATCAGATGGGAACCAGGGATAGAGCATGGCAATGTGAAACTCGTGACAGTTGGACCTAACCCTGTCTTAGAATTTACATTCCCACCTAGCTTATTCACATTCACTCCACTGAAGTTCTTTAAACTTTTTAAACGCAATTTACTGTACTTGGTTGCAATTTGGGGTGTGCTTTGGGTTTTATCAGCGCTCTATACAAGGTACGCGAACCGCTATACTCCCACTTTACATCAAATAAAAGCCACGATTAATGCAGGTCTATTTCAAAAAGCCGCTTTAACCTCCCCATTTGCAAAGCATTTCTATATTTTATCTGCTGGTGCTTGCCTTGCGTTCATTTTTTACTACTCCCCCATTAAATCCCACAATCTGGTTGTGGGGGACACCGAACAATTTGCTGCCTATTGCCTTGATCAATGGAAGCATATCCTATCCTATGGTTCCTTTGCCATGTTTACCATGCCAGATGGTGGCTTTGGGCACATGGAACTGTCCCATGTATACTATTTCCTAGGTGACACAAATGGTAAAACACCTCTAGCTATGTTGATGGCTGGCTGGTATTACCTACATTTTTTATTCGGGGATTCTTCTGCTGACGTTAATGCAGGATTCATCTTTTTTATTGGATTTTTAGTACCCTTTACTATGTTTGCCGCAGGCCACTGGTTAGCCAGTATGCTATTTAAGCAATGGAAGAGTCGGATTTTTGTTGGAATTTCCCTATTGTTCTCAGTTCAAATACGGATCACCCATGACAATCTAGGCGTCTCGGAGCATGCAATCTGGTTTATGACTGCCTTAGCGGCAATAATTTTATGGGTAAAAAGTCCATCTTGGCGGACTTTAATAGTCTTCACAGCCTTCAGTTATGTTTTTGTTGTTGGTATTGGGCAAGCATTTATGTTCTCCGCTCTCTCGGCCTCGATCCTAGCCGTTTTATATTTGTTTTTTGATCCAATTGTACGCAGAAAGCTGGCCGCAGCCATTTTGTCCTTAAATCTATTCCAGTATCTTTTTCTGATCGCAGCCTTTTTGCTAGCAATGACACCAAACCTTCTTTTGGCCCTGTCCCTCCGAGGTTTCGGAACACAGCAATTTGGATCTGGATTAAATAAAACCTTTGATGTGTTTCATTTTTTTCAACAGCCTGGAGCCTATACAAACGGATCTGCATTTAAACTTCTCTTTGCTTCTTTACCCTTAAGGCTTCGTGATTACGGGCAGGTTGATATTTATGGGCAGGTTGATATGTATATGGGCTTCTTGACTATTCCTTTGATGATTCTTGGCCTATTTAAATTCCAAAAACAAAAGCAGTTCTTGTTTATCTTGTTTGCACTTGTCTTTTTGATAAATATTTACACCTATAAAAATTCTATTATTCTATATTTAATGAGTCTACCCTTCCCCCAATTATTGATCAATCGGCATTATGGGGACCTCTTGATCAGAGGCGGTGGGGGTATCTTTTTTATCTTTATCTCCGTCTTTGGGTTTGAGCGGCTATTTCGAAAAAAATGGAAAAAACCATTTTTAATTATTTTAGCAGCCTATTTTGTCGTAACTTACGACATCATTGCCAGAGGGGGCTTACAGGGAATGGATGATATAATCAGGTGGGAATTCTTGCTATTTTTGACAGTCTTGCTTGTCGGCTTTATTCGATTAAGAAAAAACAACAATCATGCGTGGTTCCTTCTGCTGTTTTTAGTCTTTATTGACTTAGCTTCAATTACTTTAAAAGATATGCAGCTGGTACGTTCAAGGAGAATCGAATTTGGGGCTTATACAAGCCACCAATCGGCTTACAGAAATAGGCTAGTAGCCCATAAGTCCACCCTTTCACTGATAGGGAGCGGCGTTGCGAATAAAATTGAGCAAGCAACCTTTTTCTCGGATGCCATATTGGTCTCTCCAAAAGATATCAGTAGCCTTGCACTTAAACAAACACTTACCGACAACCCCAAAATACCCATTATCAACGAAAGCTTGCCCCAAGGCTCCGAACATCTTTATTCAAAACAAGTTTTGCCTCTCAAGGTTGGGGAAGATCAGTTAACTATTGATTATAATTTCCCTAGCTCGGGGTATGTGTTGTTTAAAGTCCCAGGTGTTCGCTGGGCAGCTTTTGTGAATTCCAATGAGGTCCAAGTTTATGACTCGGTCTACGGGATGAAGGCCGTTCCTGTTCAAAAAGGTCGCCAACAGGTTACCTTGCGATATTCAGAACAGTACATCGGGAGTTTCCTGTCAGCGGGATACATTATCATGCTTGTTCTATTATTTGGGGCTTGGCTTTGGTATGTGAGAGAATGCGCATTGAAGTTCCCCAGGGAAGCCGACCCTGCCCAACTTGAAGGGCATTGGGAAGAGTGAGAGAGTGTACTCTGGCAAAAGCTGTCTGAAATTTTTCGACCATACTAAAGCTTCAGGTTTTAGTGTTGCCTTGAACAGGTTCTTATGCTAAAAATAGCACATTAATTCAACACTATATATTGTTATATGAGATAAATTGTGATCTCAAATGAAACCTATATTACCTTTTACCTCATAGTATGAAAAAAATTTATTTTACTGGGATAATTTTATTTGTGATCTTATTTGGGATCATTATTACATTAAGCTGGAAACTCAAATCTGAAATTATTGATAAAGAGACTCTAATTAAGGCAGCCGTTGAAAAATCCATAGCCGGACAAGAGGCTCAAATTAAGGCCGCCGTTGAAAAATCCATAGCCGAAAAAGAGGCTGCAAAAAAGAGAGCTGATGCCAAGCCACTTCCCTTAAATGAAGATGCTAATTCCTTTACCTACACTGTAAGTAAATTTGAGTTTCCTGCCTTTTCTCAACCCCCTGCAGGGATTGTTTATACTGAAAAAAAAGATGGGAATGATGAGGTCCTGGTCGTTACTCGAGGGGGTAAAGTAATAAGTGATTTTCTTCCAACACCAATAATTAAGCTTCCAGAGGGAGGTGGGGAAATTCTTAATTTTTTTAGATTTAAAAATGTTTTAATGGCCTTAATTGGCCGCACAAATAAAAGATGTAGATGGGAAGAAATTATTGATTTAAGTAACGGCAAGAGCCTCTATAAGGCACCATGTTTACCAAATCGTGACGAGGTTGCTTTTATTGGTGGCGGTGGTGGTTTTGCGCCTATTGGGGAAGACTCTTTTCTTCTAGCAATTGGCCCCCCTGAATTTCAATCAGGTTCTATTCGTAAGTTAGCTCAAAAGCTAGAGTCTCCATATGGTAAAATTCATAAATTTACCTTTTCGAAAGATAAAACGAAGCTCATTTCACATCAATACACTGTTGGGCATCGTAACCCTCAAGGTATAAGAAAAATTAAAGGGAATTACTATTCTGTAGAACATGGACCACAAGGTGGTGATGAATTAAATAGGA
Organism: uncultured bacterium; assembly: GCA_965602905.1. GTDB lineage: Bacteria > SAR324 > SAR324 > XYD2-FULL-50-16 > XYD2-FULL-50-16 > JASJGK01. Next base: position 137,578 of record CBFCZY010000007.1, read on the forward strand.
TTCAAGAAGGGAAAAATTACGGGTGGCCGTTGTATTCTTTTGGTAGGGACTACAAAGGCGGAAGAAAAGTTTCTAATTTTAAATCTGGTGACCCAAAAAATAAATATACTGGCCCTTTGTATGCCTTCATTCCTTCGATAGCTCCACATGGTTTAGTTGAGTGCCCCAAAGTTTTAGCGCAATCTTTTGCCCCATATTCTTGCATATTGATCAGTGCTTTAAAAAACAAATCAATTTCTGTAGTTGTATTAGATACTAACACAGATAAAGTTATATCAATAGAAACAATCAAAATCCCTTACCGTTTAAGAGATTTTGCCGTGCTGGACAATGGAAAATTACCAAATAAACACAGGGACTCTATAATTGTTTCTACAGATGAAACCTTGATGCTAGAAGTAAAATTTTCACTCAAGAAACGAAAATTCGGTAAATAAGATATTTGAAATCTATTTCTAACCTTTCACGGCACCCAAAATGACATCATAAAGTATCGTGAACCTGTATTTCTTGGCAGCTTATGAATGTTGATGTCCAAAAAATTTCTTCACCTTTACGGCATCTTTAAAAAATTGTTCCCTTTGTCGAATCAATTCTCGTTGCGCTTCTTAGTGACTGGGAGCATGAATTGCTCGAATTCCACATTCTGACAATCTTTGACTATCAATATCAGTTTTAACCTTACACCCAACTTGGACCGGAACAAGGGCTGTGGAGCCTAGAAAAGACTGAGAAACTAGTTACTATTTACTGACTAGTTGATCATGAAAAGGCGATTTGTAGCAGGCAGGGTCTGTTTCATTAGCATTTCCTGTTACAGACATTGCTTGGCACCTACAGCCCCCAAAGTCTATATTTTTCCTTTCACAGGTTTTACAGCGTTCAGGCATCCACTCTGTCCCTCGAAATTGATTGAAAGAATCTGAATCAAACCAAATACTAGATAACGAAGTATTTTGAACATTTTCAAATTGTAGAAATTTGATTGTTTCAGCGGCGTGGCAGGGTAAAACTTTCCCAGAAGGAGTAATATTTAAGCCAACTCTTCCCCAACCACCCATGCAGGCTTTAGGGTACTTTGCATAGTAGTCGGGAATAACATGGTCTATTTGCAATTGACTATTTAGAGTTTCCTTAGCTTTTTCAACCAGTACAATAGATTTTTCAAGTTGCTTCAAAGAGGGGAGCAATTGCTCTTTGTTTTGGTAGGCAATCCCATGATATTGAGTATGGGCTATTTCTAATCTTCTCGCCTTTAATGTAATAGCCAATTCAATAATTTCAGGAAGTAGATCAATATTATCTTTATGAATGACAGTGTTGATCGTTAAAGGGATTTGTAGTTCATTGGTGTAGTTAGCGATTTTGATTTTTTGTTCCAGTGCATTCCTGTAACCTGTGGTGAGATAGGAAACCTCTTCATTTGGAGCGGGAATGGAGAGTTGCAAGTGGTTTAGGCCAGATTTTTTGAACTCAATCAGTTTATCTTTTGAAAGAGTAATACCTGAAGTGATGAGATTCGAATAAAGATTGGATTGGCTACATGATTGAATTAAATCATTTAAATCATTTCTTAATAGGGGTTCCCCGCCTGACAAATGAACTTGTAAAACACCTAAATCTTGGGCCTCTTGAAACACAGAATGCCATTGTTCTGTGGTTAATTCATTTACTGAATCTCTTGACCCTATTGGATTGGAACAATAGGAACACTGCATGGGGCAGCGGTAAGTTAATTCTGCCAAGAGCGCCATAGGGGCCGCTATTTGGTCAGTTTTAGGAGTCAGCATCTTGAAGATCAATGATGCGTTTATCAATCAATTCCTGAAAGAGTTGTATTGTGTCACTTAAAATTTGCTCTTTTGTCGCCTCGTATTTGCTAGCGAGTTTTATGGCTATATCTAAGATGGACTTTTTCCCATCTACTTCTTGTAAAATAGCAGTTGCAATTGCATCAAGAGAGATGGCCTTTTCGGGAGCAAGTACGATCCATTGATCCCTAACCTTATCAAATTGCAATCTTGCACCTATCGCAAAATTTGGGATTTTATTTTCTTGCATGGATTTCTAAAGTTGAGTTGTTTGCCATACACCAGGGGGCGGTAGCTTTGGGTCAACATAGGCAAAGTGTAGAGCGTCTAACTGAGACCATAGTAGAGAGCATTTAAATTTTAATGCATCAATGACCATCTGTTGGTCTTCAATTGTTGTTGCCCTTTCTTTAACATAATTTAAGGCAAACTCAGCATCTTTTGGTGCTTCGGTTAACCGAAAATCAAAATATCGCATAATTTCTTTGTTGATAAAAGAGTAATTAGCCAACATTCCCTGCATTCGCTCTGCAATAATTGTAGGGGAAAATAATTCTGTTAATGAAGAGGCAATGGCAGATAAAATCGGTTGCTGACGCACAAAATCAAGGTATGCATTGCAGGCAAATTTGGTGATAGGTAAGGCGCCCTCTGTGGAAATAACATATTGTCGGTCTAGGCCTAGCCCCTCAGCTAGAGCCAACCATCGTTGCAGACCACCTTCAGGGTGATCATCGATGTCCCCGTCATGGTCAATAATTCGTTGCCGCCATATTCTTCGTTCAGTGGTACTCTCTAAACGAGCTAAAATGATTGCATCTTTAGTCGGGATTGTTTTCTGGTAACAGTATCTGTTTAAGGCCCAAGCCCTAATTTGATCAATGGTAAGCTGGCCCTGATACATTAAGTGATGAAAGGGGTGATTATCATGGTACTCTGTTGCTCCAATTTCTCTCAAAGCAGCCTCTAAACCCTCTGGAGATAACAGTTTATTTAAATGCATAAGTCCATCCCATCAAAAGCGACATTCCAACCCTGTTGTTCCACATATTTCCTTTCCTTTGAATGTTGATTTAAAATAGGATTAGTATTATTTATATGTATGTAAAATTTTTGAGCAATCTTGAGCTTTTTAAGCATTGCAATACTCCCTGTTTCCTCAAATATCGACATATGCCCCATGCGTAGACCTGTTTTTTCTCCTGTTCCGTTTAGGATCATTTCATCATCACACCACAAGGTTCCATCAAAAAACAAAAGATTAGCATTGTCGATTCGATCTGCAATCGTTTGAGTCAATTTTGCACAACCTGGGATGTAATAAAAAACCTTATTCCCTCTTCTTATTTCCACTCCTACAGTATTCTCACTTTCTTCATCTGTAACAACATCACCAGACTCCATATATAATGGTACTTTGCCTGGAACTGAAAACAAAGTGATGAATAGAGAAGGTAGGATCTCAATAGGCTGTTCAAGCACTAAGTTTTTTTTCGAAACAAAGTTCGGGTCTAACGCTTTAAATAGAGGATTATCCTCTAAGATTTCATTAATTTTTGAGGTGGCAAAGAGTGTAAATTCTTGTTTTTCACGCAAGGTGAGAAGTCCTAGAATATGATCTATATCACCATTGGTAACTAAAACAGATTGAATAGGACTATGTCTTTTTCCTACCTTTTCAGGGGAAGCAGGCCACAACTCAGGATTTGAGTTTATTTGTTGTCTAAGGTCTGGTGATGCGTTGAATAGTGCCCAATCTAATCCATCAACGCTCACAGCTATCGATGATTGGGTTTGCGGCGGGTAGCCCTTTAACTTTTGGCGGGCTGCAACACAATTATTACAATTGCAATTCCACTGTGGGAATCCTCCTCCAGCAGCAGCGCCCAAGACTTTAATAAAGATTTTATCTTCTTGCACCAAGCCTATCTGGCAGCAGAATAGTACATGTTGATTTCCATGCCTAAGCAGATTTCTTTAATTTTTGGTGTAGTCCATTTCATGTGAATCCAGCCTTAAGGTTACTTGATTTAGTTCTTTAGTATCGGTGGAGCGCCTTGATTTTGTCAATATTTTTTGTTTAACTCAATGAGTGTACAGTCAGTTAAAATCTTTAATAAAAACTTTTGCAAAAATTGGCACAGCCTTTAATTACAAGGTTGCTTTATAGACTTCATTCAACTTTGGGGAATAACTCACCTGGAGAATATGAGCTGCAAATGGCTTGGCTTAGGTGCCAAGGATACTGAGGGAAGCTCAATTTAATGGAAGAAACAAAGAGATTCAAACAGCGAGGGATATGGTCAAGCCCATGACCTTGAAGAATAGAAAGTACATTAATATGGGCTTAGGCCCATCAAAATAGCAGGCAATGATGCCTTCTGACATTAGGCAAAGTCTCTTAATTTTGGGCTTATTTACCCCAAAAGGTTTGACGACATACATCGGCAGCAAGCTGGAGTCCGCCAAAGAAATAGCTCGATAGCCTAAGCCTTTTATAAAATTTTCACCTGTCTTTTAATTTTTCTGTCTGATAGAAAAAGATATCTTTTAAAATGGAATTTACAAAAAATTGAACCGCTATAAAACATGAACAGAGACTATTCAAAATACTATTTAATTCTGCACCGATTGATTATACTTGGAGCATTTGTTTTTGCTTGGGGGCTGATTTTGCACCCTCAGTCTTTTTTCTATCATGATTCATTTTTTAAATTTAAAGTATTTGATTATTTTACTCAAACACTTCACTTGAATGGAACCCCCTCTTTTTGGACCGCATTTCGAGGGACAGGGATTAATATTGGTTATTATTATGGGGTTTTCCTAAGCCCAATTAATGCAATATCAGGGTGGATAGCAGTATTACTAAGTTCTCAAGAGCCACAATCTTTTATGCTTGCCTTTAAAATTTCATTGGTCATGGAGGTAACAATTTTTTTGGTTGGAATTTTACTACTCATTCAAGAAATGACAGTTTCAAAGGCTGCCCATATCTTTTTATTATACCTCGTGTCCTTCAGCCTACTCGTTCACTATCAAGCTTCCTTTTATCTTTACCTCTTTTATTTGCTTCCCTATTCACTTTTATTATTAATTCGTGCTATAAATTTAAAAAATCCTAAATACTTACTATTTAGTTTTTTCCCCCTTGCTGGATCGCAAATAGGCAATATACCTTATTTTCTCCCAATATACTTAGCTTGGGGTTTGGTAAGTTTAGTTTTGTATATAATTTATTCTAATGAAACTATCAAAATGCCTACACCACGCCCTGCGTTGTATACATTAGGCCTCTTTGGTATTGCGGGCATAGTTTATTGTTTGTTTTTTTTAGAATCCTTTAAAGCAATATCTTTGGGTGCTAGAGATAGCCCATTTGTAGAAATTTTTAAAAATTTGAGTCACGCTCGGATTGACTTGAGTAAAGTTGCCTTTGGCATGTTACGTGGTAGTAATAATGATGATTACCCTCTTTATATAGGGTACCTGAGTGCTTTTTTACTCCCCACTTTTATTATGATTTCCTCATCAAAATCCATTAAAGTTATAAAAGTAATGTTTACTGGGTCTGTTTTATTAGCTTCTGGGGGGGGGATATCCTACTTAATTTTCTCTTTTCCTGCATTTGCAATCTTCCGCCATATTAATTATTTACTCACCTTATCAAGGGTTTTACTCTTAATTGGAATTGCATATTCCTTAGGCGAAATTTTCTTAAAAAGAAAACTGCCAAGCCCTGGACAAATCATTGCTGGTATGGTTTTAGTCGATTTTCTTCACTTATCAGGTTTTCCTGATCACCTGTTAAAACCTGGTGAAACACAAGGGTTAATTTTTGTTTTTCTCTCAATTGTATTACTTATACTTTCTTTGTTTCAAAAAAAATATGACTCCAAAAAGTTCAAGTCTTTTAGTTACAAAATAACAGTAGCTGCAATTATTTTAGTCGCACTGGGTGATTTACATTATATCTCTAAACGTACTGTCTTAAAAACTCCCAAAGCAAACGTAAATCAACTACAAAACGCGTTGTTGCCACCAGATACTTTTCTAACTGTTGAAAATAAATTGAAACCTGTACCTCGGAATGATTTATACTACCAAGCCTCAATCCCCAATCAAAAATTTGGAGTGAATGATTTTACTGAAACTTTTAATCAAGTTCGACGTTGCGTTCGAACAACTTCAATATTAGTTAAAGAAATCACTGACCCAACAGAGATGCTGCAATTTACCGCACGCCATGACAATGGCATAGTCAAATGTGATCCTTTTGGGGCTGTTTTACTCCCAACGGAAATTCCAGTAGATGCAATTACAAAAAATATGCAACAAAGCATCATAGGAAGACCAGAAGTTATTCATTTACAGCCAGAAATGGTCGAATATAGAGTAAACAATCTTAAGCAAACCCCAATTACCCTTGTGGCTGCCATCAACCCCGATCCACGTTGGAAATTGTTTGATAATGGTGAACCACTCAAATATGAAGCTTTGTGGGGTAACGGTATCAAAGTGACAATTCCAACTGGTATTCATTCTTTAGTTTTCCAGTACAATAGTACAAAACTGTTCTGGTTATTTGTAATTTTAAATATTTTTGGCTTATTCTTCATTGCTGCCACCCTTTATTTTTCACTTGTACCTTTGCCTAAGCATCAAGAATAGCTAATAACTTTTACGTAATCTCTGCACTATAAAGTTAAGTGCCGCCTGTGACTATTATAAAATCCTTAAGTATTGAGCTTGTCTCCATTTGATGGATTGATGCTCCCTAGATTGATAGATACCTTAAGTTCAATTGACTTATGAACAGGAGCTATTCAAATGAAAAAAAGACAAAGCTTTACCAAGGAATTCAAGCTGGAGGCAGTTAGGCTTGCAGAAAGCTCAAACAAGCCCAAAACTCCAATTGCAGAGGAACTAGGCATACCTGATGTAACTCTTTTTTGAAGAGGCAAAAACTTGTATTTTTGAATATCTTGAAGGGTTTTGTAATCGTCATAGACTTCATTCAACTTTGGGGTGTAAATCACCTTGAGAATATGAAATGCTAATGGCTAGCTAAGGTGTCCTGGATACTGGGGAAGTTCAGCCCGGTGATGCTTTCTTAATTGAATATCCCAAAAGGTTTGACGACATACAATCGCATAGATAGTGTTACATATTAGTATTTTTGTCTATTTTAGCCAGCAGAATTGTACCTTCAATGTTATCAATTAAAAGATTAATCACCGCCTTGGATTTGACACGCTTATCAATTCTACTGAAACATCAAAAAATGGCTATAGCAAAGGATGTTAGCGCTTCTGTTGCGCCGCACCAAGAGAGTAATAAGATCGCTTTCTCTTTTCATGTAGACTCTAATAAATTTTCGGTAATCAAGATTCCAATCGATTTGAACCGGAGCCTTACATTAAATAACCATAAGAGTTCTATTATTACGCCAGATGCAGGTCTCATTATTGTTCCTTTAGATATTGGTGTCTATAAGATGATAGTAAGCGGGCCTATTACTGTTGCAGCTTCCAATCTTCTAGCTATTATGTATCTATTTTCGATAACTATTCTTATTTTGTTATTGATTCAAAGCCAACAGGCGAAACCTTTTAAACAGTATACTACAGTATGAAAATTCTGATCACTGGCGGAAACGGATTTGTAGGGTCCCATATTCTGCGAAGCATCCTGTCCGAGGGACATGAAATTGTCTTGTTGAAAAGACAAACCTCTGATCTTTGGCGAATTAGGGATCTTCTGTTAAAAATCAGCTGTCACAACATTGAAGAAACTGACTTTAAAGATCTATTTACTCAGGGAAAACCGATTGATGCAGTCATTCATGCTGCAACCGTTTATGGTCGGAAAGATGAAAATTTAAAAAATGTTTATCAAGGTAATATTCAATTTCCTTTTGATCTGCTCTCGGCAGCTGTAGATGCGCAATGTCCATGTTTTATCAATTTAGACACTTTCTTCTGTCTATACTCATCTGACTTAAATCACCTTACTAATTACATCATGTCTAAACGTATTTTTCATGAACTGGGAAAAAGATTTGGTGAATTGAAACAAATCCGATTCTTTAATCTTCAATTGTTTCACGTTTACGGTGCATTAGACAGTACGGATAAATTTACAACAGGCATTATTCGCCGATTATTAAATAATGAACCTGAGATAGATCTGACCTCTGGTGAGCAAAAACGTGATTTTATCTGTGTAGATGATGTGGCACAGGCCTGTTTAGCAGTTTTACGAACGGGGCCAAAGACGAATGAATTCTATAAACACTTTGAAGTCGGCTCTGGCCAAACAGTAACGGTTCGTGAGTTTGTCGAAGCAGCCCATAAAATCACAAACTCGAGTTCGCAACTACGTTTTGGCGCGATCCCCATGAGACAGGGTGATACTGAGTGTTTTACAGCCAACATAGAACCATTACAACAAATTGGGTGGAACCCCAATATCCAGCTTGAAAGTGGCCTACAAGAACTGATCAAAGATATTGATGATCGACTTTCAGGAAGTAGGGAGAATCAAAAATGAAAAAGAAAATTTCAATTATTGTCCCTGTCTTGAACGAGGAAGAAAACATTTTCAACTTCTACGAAGTCGTGACTAAAACGATGGCTGACTTGTCTGACAAGTACAACTACGAGATCATTTTCACTGACAACCACAGTGGAGATACAACATTCGAGCTTCTCAAGGAGCTGCATAAAAAGGACAGCCGTGTTCTCGCCTATAGATTCTCTAGAAATGTCGGCTACCAACATTCGATTTTAGCGGGATACTTAAAGGCTACTGGAGATGCTGTCATCCAACTGGATTGTGACCTGCAAGACCCACCTGAATTAATATCCACTTTTTTAGATCTATGGGAGTCTGGGTATCAGGTTGTTTACGGTATCCGCAAAGGACGTAAGGAGAATTTTATACTCCACGCAGCGAGGCGAATATTTTATAAGGTGACTAATTGGTTGGCCGAGGATGAGCTACCTGTCGATGCAGGAGATTTTAGGCTTATAGATCGTGAAGTCGTGGAAGTACTGCGTATCACTGATCACGCACAGCCATATTTACGCGGTACCATAGCTTCCATTGGTTTTAAACAGATTGGTGTTGAATACAACCGCAACGTTCGAGAGCACGGTGAAAGTAAATTCACCTTTAGCAAGCTGGTTGGACTGGCTATGGATGGTATATTTAATCACTCAATTCTACCACTTCGGCTCTCCACCTTTTTTGGGCTATCTGTAATCATTGTCACTTTGATCGGAATAGTAACCTACGTTGTTCTGCGGCTATTCTATAATGTTGAATGGCCTGCTGGATTTACAACAATAGTAGTTCTGAATTTGATCAGTCTAGGGGTGAATGCTTTGTTTTTTGGGATTATTGGGGAATATATTGCCAGGATATATAAGCAGGTGAAAAAAAGCCACTTTGTAGTGGTGGAGCAAGAATTGGTCGATAAGCCTTCTGAAAATAAAAAGTAGATGAAATGTCATCCTGAGGTTAACCCAATTTGATGGAGTCCTTCTATGATGCAACCTTTTGATATTATTTTAGATTAACAGACACCTTTCTTGAAACCTGAAGTTTTAAGAGCTCTTACCCAGCATAAAGGAATCTATGTATCCCCAAGAGTTTCGGCAAAGTTAAAGAAGGAAGGCTCTTTGTTGGGGAGAATCGTTTAAATCGAAAGTTCAGGCCTGTAATAATAAGCCAAGCTAGGGCTGGAGACACCACCTACATTCCGACCAAGCAAAGTTGGTTGCATCTTGCTATTGTGATGGACCTGTATTCTCGAAAATTGGCTGGGCTATTTCCGACAGAATCAATACAAATCTGGAAATGAGGACTTTAGAGTTCACGCTAGCTCAAAGAACCCAATACAGAGGAATCTTTTCCATTCGGATCGTGGAATTCAGTATGCTTCAGAGAACCTTCGAACCCGTTTAATTCAAAAGGTCATTATAAATTCAATGAGCAAAAAAGGTAACTGCTGGGGCAATGCCGTTGTTGAAAGCTTTTTTCATTCTTTGAAGCAAGAGTGGTCTCATCAAAGAAATTTCACAACAAGAGAGGAGGCTAAAAATTGTATTTCTGAATATTACGATACTGGGGGAAGTTCACAATATCATTGGCCTATTGTGTGAAATTCAATCTTGTGACAGAATTGTCCCGAAAACTCTGTAGCCTACCGGTGGCCAATTTCAGATTCGAAATGATGCTCTTGTTAGCCACTATCTATACAGATCTGTGGCGTTACCAGTAGTCGATACCCTTGGAAATTAAGCATGAACCTATTGAATAACTCCTCCCCTGATTCCTTGCTGCATCAAATTATTGCTCCAGTTCGGCTGTCAAAATACTTCTATCTATTTTTGTTGTTCTGTATGTCTTTACAGGCTCGATGGATATCGAGATATACAGCTGAACATGTCCTTGATGTAACCGAGCTTATCGCCAGGGTCGTAGGAACTCTTTTGTTAGGTACTATTGTATGGTTTGCACTAGCTAAATTGTACGTTCTGTTAAACAGCCTGTCTCAATTAGCGGAAAGTATACCTAAACAAAATAAGTATTTGCCGGTGTTTTTGCTGGGGTGCGTTGGGCTTCAGATTCGGTGGATTTTGCATTGGGGGCGGAGTAACCAGATCTCAAATTTCGAGATTGTTTCCCGTGTTATTGCTACTGCGATCATAGCGACAGTTCTTTGGAACTTCATTATCCGCATCAAAAATTGGGCACCACAGGGAGTTTTCAATAAGATCTCATCAACATTTAGCTTCCTGCAAGTAACCCTAGTTCGTAATGACCAATTCAAGCATTTTTTAGTTTTCACCGGTGCTGTGCTGTTAATTTATGAACTATACTACTTCCCAAGTGTCAGTGCTCAATTGATTTTTCACGACACAGCCACTTTTTTCGCATACTTCAGAGAAAGCTGGCAGCATCTATACCAATACGGCACCTTTCAATTGTTTAGTTCCCCGACAGGTCCGAGTCAGGAGTTTGAAATATCCTATTACTACTATTTTTTTGGTGATACAAATGGCAAATCCCCCTTAGCTATGCTAATGGCTGGCTGGTACTATTTGGGGCATATCCTTAAATTTGAAGAAGTGAATTTTGTACAAGGGTATATTGTTTACTTTAGTTTTTTATTCCCACTTGCACTTTTTGTATGTGGCTATTACCTGGCCTGTGCACTTTTCAAACAATGGGAAGTACGAATTTTCCTAGGGTTAAGCGTACTATTCTCAACACCTATTAAAATTAACTTCACTGATATAGGAACCGCTGAGCCCGTTATTTGGATGATGGCTTTGTTGGCAGCGGTCATCAATTGGGTGGAAAAACCTTCT
>CBFCZY010000008.1:0-118478 GCA_965602905.1 uncultured bacterium
TTAGTATCGTAGTTTTTAGCTGTGGTTTGTGGGCTAAGCGCCCGCCAACCACTAGTACCTCTATTGCTAACTAGTAATAGCGACTCAACATATCTATTTTTTAGGTTATGCCGGATTCACAAAACGAAGCTTTAGAGGTTACCCTTTCCATTATTTTACCTATTGCCTCAAAGGCGAGCCTTGAGAAAGTTTTTCCTTTCGTTCAACAGCTAGAACTTTCAGAATCTGTTGAAGTTGTGTGCATGAGCTCGATTCATGATCCTTTTTTGCTTTCTGAGAGCCATAAGAATAGCAGTTTTTACTTTAAAGTAGACGAGCCTAAGGATATTCAATTCTTAACGAAAGAGGGGATATATGCCGCAAGAGCAGATAAAAAATTAGTCCTACCTCCCTCAGCGCCAGAACTTTGGGAAGAAATCCTCAACAGCTATTTAGAAAATCCTTTAGAGAATTTGTCGATCTACCAGCCTAGGATTAAGAATTTTTCCTTGATTCGGAAGTTTGTAGAAAAACTAACCTTCAAAAAAATTGCCCTTGATGCAGGGGTTTTTTTAACCAATCAAGATCAAAATCTCTTTAGTGACGCTATTGAGAGTGAATGCTTTTCCTTGAATTATGCCCTGCCGAGCAAGGCAGCTCAACGGATTAGTTTAAAAACAGAATTGTCTGCCCCTAAGAAAAAACGGGTTTACCTAGAAGAAAGCTACCGAGCTACTTTAGGTCGGTTTTTACCCTTTAGCTTTTTGCTGTACTGCATAGTGGCGGGTTCTGGAGTGGTGGTAAATCTTGGTACTTTGCAGGTTGGTAAATTTTCTGGATTAACTGATCAGATTGCTTTGATTGTCGCCATAGAAATTTCTATGATCACAAACTTCGTATTGCATAATCTTTTGACCTTCAGTAAAAACAAACTTAAAGGCACGGCGCTTTTTGTAGGATTCATCAAATTTCAACTTATCAATTTGGTTGGCGGGGGTATCAATTATTCTGTAGGAATGACCGTAAGAGAACAATTTGGTTTTCATATCATTTTGAGTGGCTTTATTGGAATTCTGCTTGCCATGATTTGGAATTATAATTTTAATAAAAAAATCACTTGGAAAAGTGATTCTTAAACCAAGCAAAGATCGATTTAAATAAAGTTTTTCTTAGCATCCTCGTTTTTAGGCGCCTCCAGTACAACGTGCCTTACCTAAAGTTTCAGTAATTTTGTTTGGTTTCTTTTTAACCAATGATATGTGCCTTATGTCAGAGGTCTAGTTAGCCCGCTGTATCCCCCACTCCTTATTTACTCAGACTCCTTTTATGGGAATAAGTTCTTGGTATTTATTATAGCAATGGCTCAGGCCTTGGCTATTCTTAGAGAAGGAAAGGACTTTGCTTGACTCATGGTTTAAGCACCAAGCTAGGCCTTGTTCTTTTGAGCAATTTGAGGATGCTTGTACATCTGCAAATTTTGGATATTTGCAAAAATGCTTTTGTATTGATGAAATCGGATTTGTTGGATAGGCTCTTATGTAACCTGTTCATTTTTTTCCATTAAGAAGCAAGTGCCACTAAGTTCGACTGTCAAATGAGTTATGCCTCTTATGCACTATAAAATAGCAATTGTTACTCCTTGGTTTGGGGAAAACCAAAAAGGTGATGCTGAAATAGGGTCACGTCAGTTGGCACTAAACTTGGAAAAAAGTGGTCATGAAATTTCAATCCTAACGACTCATTCAAAAGGTTCTTCTGCATTTTTTGATGAAAATGAATTGTGCGAAGGAACGAGCATGGTTAGCGAGGCCGATGGGTCGTTGCAGGTACTTCGTTTTCCCTTTGAAAGTCATGATGCCGATCGCTTCAATAGGTTAAAAGATAAACTTATTTTAACCAGTCCTCTGGTTTCTGGGATTTCCCCACTCACCTTGGAGGAAGAGCAGGAATTTAGAAAAAATCATATCCGCTCTCAAATACTGCTCACTTATATTGAAGCGCATATTGCTGATTTTGACGCCTTTTTGTTTCTATCTTTTGAATCTACTCTGGTGCAGGAAGGAGTTTTAAAAGCCAAGGGAAAGGCCATCCTAATGCCTTATCTTGAAGATAAGTCTATCGCCTATTTGAACTCAACTTCAGATGTTTTTTTAAGGTGTATTCCTTTACTATTCCCTTGCCAAAGTGAGCTGGAGTTGGCCGGGAAACTTTACGGCCCTTCTATTATCTCTTATTCCCGTCTGATTGGGGAAGGGAGCTCACAAGAGAAGATTCAAGCTTATGAAGAGGCCTTTGCAGCTTTGAAGCAGAAACAAAACCCCAATCCAGATCCAAATGTAGGCTCCGTCGTTCAGCTTGTACCTGAGGTTAAGTCTTGCAATGCTATAACTGAGCAAGTGGTTGGCTTAAATCAATTATATCTAGATCAAGGCTACCAGACCTTAATGTTGGCGGATGAGATTGCACCTGAATTCAAGTCAAGGGTTGGCATATTTGAACCTGCCAAGGTTAAACCCAATGATATTCTCATTTTGCACCTCTCTATTCCAAGCCAAGTTCAATCAGAATATTTCAAAAGCCACAGGGGCAAAAAGTTTTTAATTTATCATAATATTACTCCCTATGGATTTTATAAAAATTACTCTAGAAGCTTCGCCAGTAAGCTAGAAGCAGGACGTATAAAGCTACCTGAATTGGCAGAATTCTCTGAAATTGCTTATGCCAGTTCCGATTTCAGTCGGCAAGAACTGGAAATGGCAGGCTTCGAAAACACAGCTATATTGCCCCCGTTAGTTGATCCTGCGAAGTGGAATCTGCGGGCTGATCTGGCTACAGTACAGATGTTTTTGCAGTACCAAGGTGCAAAGCATATCCTATTTGTGGGGGATCTAGCGCCCAACAAAGACCAAAAATCTTTAGTCGAACTCTTAGGTTTACTCAAGAACTTTGAGGCAAATGTCCATCTTTGGATTTTAGGGGGAGTGGATGAAGAAAATTCATATGGTCTTGAAGTTGAGCAACTTTGTAAAAAATTAAAGATACAGGACCGAGTTCATATTGCGGGGTGGTTAAGTAAAAGTGAGATCATGGCTTACTACCAATCTGCTGATCTTTACCTTAGTATGAGTGACCATGAAGGATTTGGCTTGCCCCTCGTTGAGGCTATGTGGTTTGATCTTCCTGTCTTTGCTTTCGCAAGTTCTGCCGTGTCAGAAACTATGGGTGTTGCAGCTTTTGTTTTTTATGATAAAACCAATTTGCGCCAATTGGCCAAAGAGGTGGCGGCCATTTTACAAAATCCTTCCATCAAAACAGAGATGCTTGCCCTGCAAAGGGTAAACCGGCAGCGTTTTACAGCTTTAACTTTGGCTCAGTCTTACGTGGCGGCAATTGAGTCTCCTAGTGATTGTGTCGGGGTAGAAACTAAGGGTAAAGAAGAACGGACTCCTGCAAAACGCCCAAGGTGGGCCATCGTTGTGCAGAGATTTGGTAAAGAAGTAGTAGGCGGTTCGGAATCTATGTGTCGCTTGGTTTCAGAGCATATGTCAAAGCATGTTGATGTCGATGTGATTACCACCTGTGCCTTTGAGTATAAAACGTGGGAAAATCATTACCCAGAAGGCGAGGAACAATGGAGTGATTCACTGAGAGTAAGACGATTTCCAGTGGAGCAGCCCAGAGACATACCTTCCTTCACAAAATGGGAAAGAGCCAATGTCTTTAAGCATTTCAAGCCTGGTGAAAGACTAAAAATAAGCAAAGAAACCAGTGATGAGTGGATTCGTCAGCAGGGGCCAGATTCCCCAAAGATGATTGAATACCTGAAAGAAAACCACGATCAATATGATGCCTTAGTATTTTTTACTTACCTTTATTATGGCACCTATCACGGGGCTAGTATCTGCCCTGAAAAGTCTTGGATGATTCCTACTGCCCATGATGAACCGCCGATTTACCTGCCAACCTTTGACCCTATTATGGATAAAATCAAGGGTTTTGCCTTTGTAACCCCAGCAGAGAGGGCCTTTATGAATCGTCGCTTTTCTGGTAGTCACTTGAAAGGGGATGTGGTTGCTTTAGGTATTGATCCCCCAGAAGTTGAATCTGTGGGGCAGAGGTTTCGTGATAAATATTCTATCGACTCACCCTTTATTTTTTATATTGGACGGCTGGAATACAATAAGGGCTTGAATCTTTTGTTCGATTATTTTATTCGCTACAAAAAGAAACACAAGACAGATTTGAAACTGGTTTTGGCAGGAAAGACAGAAATAGAGATTCCATCCCACCCAGATATCACCTTTTTGGGCTTTATATCTGAACAGGAAAAACACGACGCTATGGATGCCTGTGAATTATTAGTGAACCCCTCGCCCTTTGAAAGCTTATCCATGATTCTTTTAGAAGCTTGGTATAATAAATGTCCTGTACTGGTAAATGGCAAGTGTGAAGTAATGGTTGACCAAACAAAGCGGGCTGATGGCGGAAGTTGGTTTGACGATTACGAGGAATTTACAAGTGAGCTAGAACATTTGATTGCTGAAAAACGAGATTACAGCCATGCGAAAAAATTTGTACAAATGAACTATGCTTGGCCAGTAATTGAGGAGCGCTACCTCAAACTGATCCTTGATAAAACCTAAAAGTAAATTGAGCTGCAACCATGAATCAACCTGAACATTCAGCCGACAAAATCCTGTCGCAAATCAAAGAAAAGGCCAAGGAATTTGATCCTGACTCAGGTAGTGAAGACCTCTCAGCAGCAAATGCTGAATTTGCTCAGTTGATGGAACTTCATGACAGAGAACTGGTAATTGCAGCCTACAGGCAAGTACTACTCCGAGAGCCTGACCCTTCTTATGTGACCTACCTAGAGCAGTTGCGTTGCGGAACCCTGTCCAAACTAGAGCTTTTATGCCAGTTGCGTTATTCGGCAGAAGGACAGAGCGCAGGCGTTCCTTTAGTTGGCTTGCCTTCCTCGTGGGCTTTTAGCTTAAGCAAAATCTCCAAAATTCCTTTGATTGGTCGACTCTTGATCATGATCAATTTTGCATGGAAATTACCAGAGATTTTGCAAAGTCTCCGCCGCTTGGAAGCAAAGATATTTCGGAGTCAAAGAGATCTATTGCTACTACGGGAGCAAGTAAACTTAAAGGAAAACCCAAGGTCAGAAGATAAAGACCCTTTGTAAATCTAACCTGGAACTTTTTGCATCCTTTGGGGTGGAATCTCTAGTTTAGATGCTGGCCCCATATTCCCTTAGTTATTCGCTTAAATTCTTAGAAAAGTCGTTTATTTTTCCTAGAAGATGCAGAGTTAAAGGCCGCTTTTGTACATCAATAACAAAAAGCTCTTGGCCAACCGTGAACTGCTGAATAGTTGGCTGCAAAGTTCTCAGTTTTTTTGACATAGCCCCCCAAGAAATGTACTATTTATGAGCAATTAGCACTGAATATCTTTGAGACCATCTATGCACTTTACTCGCATTTTCCTAAGCTTAGCCCTGGTCATTTTCTATGTCCCCGTATCCAACGGACAATCAAGAATTACTCCTTCTGATGTTTTATCTCGAATAAACCAAATCAAGAAAGAAGTTTCTGTTATTAAAAGACACTATAAAATTACCAAGACCTTTACCCCCGCTCCCTATGTTGCTAAAATAACTCCAAGGCACAATTGGCAAA
Source organism: uncultured bacterium (assembly GCA_965602905.1). Classification (GTDB taxonomy): domain Bacteria; phylum SAR324; class SAR324; order XYD2-FULL-50-16; family XYD2-FULL-50-16; genus JASJGK01. The sequence continues at coordinate 5,664 of CBFCZY010000008.1, forward strand.
AAGCCTACTTAGTAATGCTGAACCTGAATGTCATTCGGAAAAAAAATGGTCTTTCTCACTTTCCTATTGGCAGTATCGAGCCTTTGAGAAGCCTAGAGCCAGAAATACTCTATGCACAAAGTGAGAGGATTTTAACTGAGATTCAGATCTTAAAAAAACGTCTCGGAATTGTAGGGAAGATATCACCAGCACAGAAATACTATAACAAAAAGCCAATTGATGTTTTTAACGGTTTGCATGCCGTTTCTTTAAACTTAGAGTTGATCAGCAAAGAGACCATTGTCCCAACCTATGTATTTGCAGAGGTTTTGCGAATTTACGAAGACCTTTCTAAAATGGCTACCTTAATGGGGATTCGTGATGATTCTTACCCTCCAAGCAAGGTAGTAACGGTAACCCCCAAAGACTCCTTAAAGGCTGCTTTTGATTTGATGGCAGAAATCCAGCGACTCCAAAAAGCAGCTAGAATTGAAGTGATAGATTTTTCAAATTTTAACAAAGAAGAGAATGTCCGACCTTCTGATGTTTTAAATATGGTGGGCATGTGTTTGGCAGAAATCCAAACACTGAAAGCTTTTATGGGGATTAAAAGTCTAACACCAGCGGCAGAATACCTTGAAGAAAAAAAACCTGCTGATGTACACCAGTTATTGCGCTGGGCCAGTTTGAAAATTCGAAAAATTAAAATCTAGGGCCAGAGAAATGATAGAACCTTCAAAATTTTTACTTTGGCGAAACTTTGGTTTCATGGGAATTCGGTCTAAGTTTTTTGTACTTTTCTACTCCTTGATGGGTATCAGTTTAATTGTCGTTGGTTATCTTGGTTATCAAAATGCGCTCAATGCTCACATGAGTAAAGCCAGAGAGATAGTTATTGACGAAACCAAACAGTCAGCTCAAAAGATAAAACTTTTTTTAAGCAATATCCCTCAAGATTTAGACTATATAACCTATTACTATGCACTCAATAGGTATCTCTATTGGCAGGATATTGGAGTTTCCCAAAAGGCAACCAAATGGCGAAATATTACCACAGATTCTTTCAGGTCTTTATTGACATCTAAAGGCTATATTCACAGCATCAGCTTTCTCGACCTTGAAGGAATTGAGAGGATCAAGCTTCATTTCAACCAAAATGACGGCGCTGTGAGCAATGTTTCAGGCCAGGACTTCCAAAGTAAAAAAAATGAAGGCTTTTTTCAAGATAGTTTGAAACTAGAGTTAGGAAGCAACTATGTTTCCCCCCTACACTTAGATGCAGAATATGGCAGATTGACTCTGCCCCATACCCCATTGATTAGTTTTGCCAAGGCCCAAAGAGGGCAAAATAATGTGGTCTATGGAGTGACGCAAATCAAGATCTATGCCGAGGGGTTTTTGAAAGACTTTCACGTAGATAAAAAACTAGGTGAAGGTGAAATAAGAAGAAGCTATTTCTTAATATCGGAAGAGGGAGATTACTTTCATAGCCCTGACCTTCAAAAAGAGTGGAATAAGGCCCTGGGCAAAGCATCTAATTTTAAAAGTGATTTCCCAATTATTTTCGACAAGGTAATCTTAGAGAAAGAAGGTAATGTTTCTATAGGCGGGAAACTCATTGCCTTTGAACGCATTTACCCTAATCCCCAAGACGTAAACAACTACTGGATTTTGATCGGTATGGTTTCTGAATCAGAAATCAACAGTCAGATGGATCAATTTTTAGGGGTTTTTGCGGGTCTGGTGTTCTTTTTAGTCATAGTGATAAACTTTGCTTCTAGGTATGTAATCGCCAGTAAACTGGCCCCCCTTATAGCCGTTACCGAACGGCTAGAACTTCTTGGAACTGGGGAATATTCAGAAGAGGAAATTGCCTACAGCGCCAATGATGAGATTAAAACTATGATCACCTCCATTAATTTGGTGAGTGAGAATATGATCAGGCTGACAGGTCAGGTTAACCTTGTAGCGTCTGGGGATTATGAGCAGCAAGTTCAAATTCTATCAAATCAGGATACTTTAGGAACGGCTATTTCTAATATGACAGCAAGCCTGAAACAGAATCAAATCGAAGCCATCACACAAAACTGGTTTAAGGATGGAGTTAGAGAGCTGAACCACCGAATCGCAGGTGATTTAACCCCAAAGGAATTGGCCCAAAAATCCATTGATTTTCTTGGAGGATATATAGGCTCCGCCCACGGGGTATTTTATGGTTTTTCAGCTGGGGAGGAGGAAAAGCCTCTTAGCCTTTTGGCTGCATACATGTTTACGTCAGAAGATGATTTAGCTGAGACCTTTAATTTGGGTCAAGGCCTTGTTGGGCAAGTGGCAAAAGAACAAAAGCCCTTACTTTTAGACTCAATTACTGACTCTTTGGAACCTGTACAAACGGGAACCATCAGCCAAACTCCATTAAGTTGTTATGCATTCCCCCTCATCTATGAGGGTGGTCTTTATGGCGTGATTGAGTTTTCCTCCTTTAAAGAGTTTGATTCCACCTTGCAGCTGTTTTTAAATGAGTCTGCCGTTGTTATTGCAGGGATACTGTACACGGTGCTCCAAAAAGAAAAAATCGCCAAGTTGTTAGAGATCTCAGAAGTTGCAACCAGACAGGCGGAAGAGCAGTCTCTAGCTTTGATGGAAAATAACAGGCAAATGGAAGAGCAACAGCAACAGTTGCAGCAGCAGTCTGAAGAACTACAACAGACCAATGCCCAAATGGAAGAGCAACAACAACAATTGCGCCAACAAACGGAAGACTTAAGACAGAAAAATGTGAAGCTTGCCGAGTCAGAAGTGGCCTTAAATAGAAAAGCAGAACAGCTTGGATTATCAAATCAATATAAATCTGATTTTTTAGCCAATATGTCGCATGAGTTAAGGACCCCCTTAAATTCTATTATTCTTTTGTCTAAAATTCTCAGTAGAGAGACCAAAGAGCCTTTAGGCGAAAACAGTAAAAAGAAAGTAGATGTAATCCACAGCGCCGGTAAAGAATTACAGAGGTTGATCAGCGACATATTAGACCTATCAAAAATTGAAGCTGGGAAAATGGAACTGCACCTTGAAAAGGTGGAACCCCAAAGCTTTACTCAGGAACTAAAGGACCTTTTTGATGCTCAGGCGCAAGAAAAGGGGCTTGTTTATCAGGTAGTTGAAAAATACCACGAGCCTTTTACCACAGATAAAAATAAGCTGAGTCAAATCATTCGCAACTTACTTTCAAACGCCATTAAGTTTACCGCAAAAGGCTCAGTTATCTTTTCCCTGATTAAAAGTGACAACGCTGAATTGCCGATTCAAATTGAAGTCTCAGACACAGGGATAGGCATCCCTGATGACAAAAAAGCATTGATATTTGAAGCTTTCCAACAGGTAGATGGTTCCATTTCTCGTGAGTTTGGTGGCACAGGTTTAGGGCTTTCCATTTCCCTGGAATTTGTGCAGCTCTTGGGTGGGAAAATATCTTCTAAGGACAATGAAGGTGGCGGCATTTGCTTTACGCTTTTACTGCCTGACTTGTCACTGAAGAATCAGGAAAGCCTAGAACCAAAGTTAAATCAACAGGTAACCCAAGTTGCAATGGATGTGGGGCCGACGAAAATAAGGCCCGAAGTAAAAGATGATCGCACAAATATACAGCAAGGCGATACCGTAATCTTAGTCATTGAGGACAACCTTAATTTTGCCTCTGGTCTAAAAGATCAAATCAATTCCTTAGATTACAAAGCCCTAATTACAAGCAAAGGCCAAGAGGGGCTTGCTCTGGTTAAGCAATTTAAACCAGATGGGATACTACTAGATTTAGGCCTGCCAGATATGGATGGGCTAAAAGTTTTAGATGAATTAAAAACCTCCAATGAATTAATGCAAATACCTGTTTTTATTCTCAGTGGGCAGGATAAAGAGCAAAAGAGCTTAGACAAAGGAGCAATTGGATTTTTACACAAACCAACTGGGCCAGATGACATTAGCAATGCCTTAGTGAAAATGTTGACCTCCGAAACATCTTCAAAAAAGATCTTGATTGCCGAAGGGAACTCCTTAAAGGCCAACACCATAAAGAAAGCCTTTAGCAGTGAAAAGGCTAATGTGCAAAGTAGCAAAAGTTTTGCTGCTATAACAAAGATATTAAAGGAAACAGGCGGCGACCTTTTGGTGTTAGATTATCAGCAGAAGGATTTAGGAGCCATAGAATACTGTAAAGCTGTTAGAGAAATTAGTCCTAAAATCTCCTTCATTATCTATAGTGGGACTTCTATCAATGAAAATGAACTGGAAAAACTGCGAGAATATACAAGCAATATTATTTTAGACAATCCCTATTCCGAAAATAGATTGATTGGCGATATCCAAGATTTTTTAAATAATTTATCACAAAAGGCAGAGGGATTACAAAAAGAATTATCTAACTCAGAACAGGATCAGGGAGAGCTTTTAAAGGGCAAAAATATTTTGGTTGTTGATGATGACACTAGAAATCTCTTTGTTGTAACATCTTCACTTGAACAACAAAGCGCCAATGTGGATACGGCTTTAAACGGAAAACAAGCCCTGTTAAAACTGCAAGAAAAGCCCTATGATTTAGTGTTTATGGACATTATGATGCCTGAAATGAATGGCTATGAAGCTATTGAACAAATCAGAGCAGACAAGAAAATAAGCCAGATTCCTATCGTTGTTTTAACCGCAAAGGCCCTTTCTGAAGATAAGGAAAAAAGCCTACGACTGGGCGCCAATGATTTTCTAACCAAGCCACTAGATCATGATAACCTTATCAATGTTGCAACCATCTGGACAAAGGGTCAGTCTTGAGCGTCATCGTTTTAAAAGATAAAGATAAAATCGAAATTAAGGTACTTGGTGGGCTTACAACTGTTGCAGAAGAGGAAGAGTTTTTTTCCGAGGTTCATGGGGCGCAGGGGCAGAAATGTGAAGTCTCCTTTTATGACGCTAGGGTTTTATCAAAGAGTATATTAGATCAACTGAGTAAGCTGATTCAAGGGGGGGCTGATATTCGCTTTCGTGCTTTCCAGAAATTCTTGGCCAGCTACCTTCATCTGCTTTCATTGCCTCTGGCATCTGTCCCTCTGCTTGAGACAAATGAACCTGCCGCAAGCTATAAGGCAATTGCCATTGGTGGGTCTTCTGGTAGTTTAGATAAAATTTCTACAATCATTGAAAACCTCCCCGCTTCCCAGTTGGTGGTTTTTATTGTTCAGCATATTTCAGAAAATAAAATCAATCTTTTAGACCAGCTTTTGCAGCACCGAACCGACATGAAAGTGGTCATGCCTCAGAATATGACCGAGGTAAAACCAGGAACCATTTATATAGCTCCGCCAGCAAGGCATATGAAGGTGAGTGGTGGCTATGTTTACTTGACTCAAGACGCTAAAGCCAACTACCTACGTCCTGCCATTTCTGAATTATTTGAATCCTTAGCCTATGAATATGGGAACGAGCTCATTGCCGTATTGGTCTGTGGCTATGGGGATGATGGCGTGAAGGAACTAGAAATTTTAAAAGCAAAATCAGCAACCATTATCATTGAAGATACTGCCGACTGTGAAGCCAAAAATTTACCAGCCAATGGGCTGCAAAGTGGGTTTTATGATTACGAGCTTAAAATCATGGGCATTTGTTTGTTTTTAGCCTCAGCGGGATTAAGGGAAAAAGAGGCTACAGAGCAACAGGCAAACTTACTCTTAGAAGCAATTTTTGAACGCTACGGTCAGGATTTAAGAGGCTATCGGCCTGAAACCATCCAAAATAGGATTAACAATGTGATGCAATCGGTTGGGGTAGAAAGCTTTTTCGAGTTCCAGCGAGACTTGCTTTCCAGAAAGAGCCTTTACGAGAGTTTTTATTTGAATTTTTCGATTCCTGTAAGTGGGTTTTTCCGCCATCCCAATCAGTTTAAGTTACTGCGAGAAGAAATCTTGCCCTATTTGGATAGTTTCCCCAAAATTAAAATTTGGTCTGCTGGTTGTTCTGAAGGTGAAGAACCCTATTCCTTAGCTATCCTCCTGCACGAAATGGGGCTACTGGAGAAAACTGAGATTTTTGCCACGGATTTAAACCCCTATCTTTTAAAAATTGCCAAAAATGGGCTTTTCTCAAAGAAATCTGTTGCAGAAGGAATGGAAAACTATAAATTAAGCGGTGGTGTCCAAGATTGGAGTCAGTATTTTGAAGAGGGGGAATTCTTCAGCAACCTAAAAGAACCCATTCTTAATTCCGTTTCCTTTAATCGCCACAGCTTAATTCAAGAGGGGCAATTTGCGGAATTTCATCTTATTTTGTGTCGCAATGTGATTATTTACTTTACTCCTGACTGCCAACAAAAAGTGATCCAACTATTTTCTGCCTCTTTGCATCGAAATGGGTATCTTATGTTGGGGGTAAAAGAGGGGCTAGAAGTTTCTGGGTCAAACTACCTGTTTGAAGCAAAATTCCCAGCGGAAAAGACCTACCGTTGGAATAGAAAAAAGAGAGTCAATGTCTGAAATAACCTATAATATTTTGATTGTTGATGATAATCCCAACAACCTTTTCACCTTAAATAGTCTGCTTTGCGAGTTAGACGGTGTTAGGATTTATGAGGCGTCTAGTGGTGTGGACGCTTTAACCATAACTTTACAAGAAGAAATCGACCTTATTTTACTGGATATTCAGATGCCAGGGATGGATGGTTATGAAACGGCTAAGCACCTAAAATCAACGGCTAGAACCAAGCATATCCCGATTGTTTTTGTAAGTGCTGTGTTTGTTGGGGAAGAATTTATAAGTCGAGGTTACAAAGTTGGGGCGATTGATTACTTAACAAAACCCATTGATGATAATCTGCTACTCAATAGAATTGCCCACTATAAGCAACTATACCAAAGGGAAGCTGAACTATTAACAATCCAAAGGGAGTTGCGAGAACATAAGGATAAGCTCGAAGAAACCGTTGCTATAAGGACTAAAGAGCTTAATCTTGCAAAGCGTAGGGCAGAGCAAGCCAATGAGGCTAAAAGTAAATTCCTAGCCAGTATGAGCCATGAAATTCGCACCCCAATGAATGCAATCATTGGTTTGGTAGATGTCACTTTAGAAACGGAATTGACAGATGAGCAAAAGGGCTGGTTGAAAATAGTTAGTTCCTCCTCTTTTGCCCTATTGGGCCTGATCAATGACATTTTAGATTTTGCAAAGATTGATGCTGGTAAATTGGATTTGCAGGAACACAGCTGTACATTGAAGAACACTATGGAAGATATTTTTATTACCATGGAGCATCAAATTACGGGCAAGGGTTTAAAATCAAAAGTTGTGGTGGACCCAAATGTGCCTGAATGGTTGCTGTGTGATGAACTTCGATTTCGCCAAATTCTAATCAACTTAGTTGGCAATGCTTTGAAATTTACCCACCATGGCGAAATCATTGTATCTTTAGAGAATATTTCAGAAAATCTCTTTGCAGATACGGTGTTACTAAAAGCCTGTGTTGCCGATACAGGAATTGGAATTGCTCCTGATAAACTGAAAGAGATCTTTGAAAGTTTTTCACAGGTTCATGATGATACTAGCACAGAGTATGGTGGTACAGGCCTCGGTCTTTCTATCAGCCAGCATCTTGTTCAATTGATGGGTGGGAAGATATGGGTAGAAAGTGTTGAAGGGGCTGGCAGTAAATTTTATTTCACTCTCACTTTAAAGAAAAGTGAGGCTAAGATTATCTTTAAAAGAAACGAAGATTTAGCTGACATTAAGGGCGTCAAAGTCCTTTTAGTAGAAGATAACCTCATCAACCAAAAACTCGCCATCGCCATTTTAAGCAAGGGGGAGGCCGAGATTACAGTTGCTGAAAATGGCCTAGTAGCAATCGAAAAATTGACCAACTCTGACTTTGATATTGTTTTAATGGATATCAAAATGCCCAAGATGAATGGGTGGGAGGCAACCGTAGCCATTCGTAGCGGCGAGTCTGGGGTGCGTGATGCGGAAATCCCTATTATTGCTATGACGGCGAATGCCTTTGATGAGGACAAACAAAAGAGTTTTGCCGTAGGTATGAATGCCTTTATTGCAAAACCCATTAAAAGGATGAGCCTTTTCCAAGAAATTTATAACCAATGGAAGGGCCTAGATTGATTGGTCCCAATATTAGTAAAAATGTTTCATGTCAAGATGAGAAAGTAGAATGGTATTTTCCAAAGTAGAATCAAAAAAAGCCCTTTTAAAAGCTTGGGGTGCCTTTATATTAGTCGTAGTTACATCCCTTTTTGCATCTGCCTCAATTATTGTGATTAACAATCAAAATGAACTGGTTTTACATTCGGATAAGGTGCTGCATCAAGTTGTGAAAATCGAAAAACTAGTAATTGATATGGAGACGGCTACTCGGGGGTTTTTACTAACGGGCAAAGAGTATTTTTTAGAGCCTTACAACCTTGCCTTAAACAAGATAGATAATCATTTGGCTGGTCTAGAGGAGTTGGTTATTGAAAATGAAGACCAGCTTAACCGTGCCCAAGAGATTAAAAAAAGAATTGCACAATGGGATCAGGGTGTAGCTGTTCCAGAAATTACTTCTCGTAGGTTGGTTGAGAAAAAAGGGATTGATGCTGAATATTTGCAAGAATTGATCGGACGAAAAACAGGTAAAAGCCTCCAAACTAGAATCCAAGAAAGGGTGGGCAGGCTGAATGATCATTTTAAGAAGAAAAACCTTCTAAAGGGCCGTTTTTTAGCTTTGCAGGTTGCAAGGTCCATGGTGGATATTGAACGGGGGCAAAGGGGTTTTTTACTTACAGGCAATGAGGATTTTCTAGAACCCTACGACCAAGGTAAATTAGAGTTTGAAAAGCATTTTTTGGCCCTTGTAAGGTACACTAAGGCACAACGAAAATCCGCTGAAATTTTGAAAGAGATCGAACTGATCAAACAAGATCAGGAACTTTGGTTAGAAAAGGCTGGGATACCTGCCATTTTAGCTAGGCGAAAAATGAACAGCAATACCGTAAATATGAAATCTGTGATTGCCCTAGTTGAAACGGAAAAGGGAAAAAATATGATGGATGACTTGCGGCAGGTGTTTGGAGACTTTTCTAAAGAAGAGCAAAAACTACGAGACAAAAATATTACCATCGCAACTGTAGTCACTCATTCCGCTTATTTATATTGCTTTTTGGCTTCGCTCATTGCTGCGGTTCTAGCCTTTTTTACCCTTACCCCAAAAGAGGAAGAGTAGCCTTTTTAGTCGCTCAGGGCAGAAAGACCGAGCAGGGTCACTGCAGGCGTTTCCAAGTATATATTTAAATATTGATCAAACCTCGTTTGATTACCGTAGTGATGAGGCTCGTGGAGTTGGAAACTTCTAGTTTTTCCATGAGGTTTCTTCTGTGGCAGTCAATGGTTCTGCTGGAAAGCTGTAAGGTTGTAGCAACTTCCTTGGTGGTCAGGCCTTGGGCAAGGTGTTGTAATATCAACTTCTCTGTAGGTGTAATGTAGCTAATTTTGGGCCAACGACCAGATTTTAAAGAGGCCTTAACTTGAGTTTTAACCACCTTTTCAATCTGCTGGCTGAAAAAAGGAATATTTCCCTCTAATACCTCTTCTACCCCTTTAAAAATCTCTTCAAATTCGGCTGATTTTGTAATGAAGCCAGAGGCACCTCGTTGGAAAGCAAGGGTAATGTTGTCAGCATCTGCGTGGCTGCTAAGCATGATCACCTTAGCTTTGGGGTCCACTTCTTTTAGTTGCATCAAAAGGCTTAAACCATCGACCATGGGCATACCAATATCCATCAAAACTAGGTCATAGGTTAGACTTTCAATTGCCTCTAAGAAGCTGTAACCGTCTGTGAAAATATTGAGAACTTGGAACTTACCATATTGCTCTAAGCTGGACCGAATGGCAGAAGCTGTAAGCATTTCATTTTCAATTAGAACTACATTTGTCATTAATTTTCCCCTCATTAATCACATTATATTCTGAGGTTACACAGAAGTTAAAAAAAAATCTAATAGTTTAATCGCTAGATTCACTACTGTAAACGATCTCAAGGAATTATATGATTGCTTTTTAATGCTCAAGTGCTAAGTCTAACTCTTGTTTCATCATTTATTGTTGCAAATATTTCGAAGAAAATTTTACAATAAGCCAATGCAATCCAGATTTTTTAGACATAAAATAAGAGTAATATTATTCCTGTTTTATTTTATTTCTGTTAGCTCCTCAGCTTTCGCTGTTACCCTCCCAACAAGGGGCTTTGAGCAAATAGAGATCTCTGAAAATCTAGACTACTTTGTAGAATCGTCAGCCCATTTGACCATTGAGCAAGCTCGGGAATTATTTGCAAAAGGGGAGTTTAAGCAGGGTAAAGAGGAACATGGTAGCTTTGGTTTTCTGCAAAAACCCCTTTGGGTAACCTTTGAGTTGGCTAATTTTGGTGGAGCCCCAGTATCTTATCTTTTAGAGTTTTATTTTCCTCCCTTGGAACAACTAGAGCTTTACGAGCCTCAGGCAAAAAAAACAGACCAAGCCCAATTAGCAGGAGCCTTATACCCTGAGGCAATTGCCGAATTTAAAGCAGATGGGTACCTCTTTCCTATCAACCTACAAGCCTCCCAAACCAAACGTTATTTTATAAGGGTAGAAACCAATACTTCTTATATTTTAAAACCTGTGGTCTGGGAAAGAAATAGTTTTTTTCAAAAGGAATCTAACAATCAAGTTCTTTGGGGCATTTTTGTAGGTGTTACCTTTTTTGCCAGTGTCTTTTTTACTCTACTCTATTGGGCCACACGAGATTCCACTTACATCTATTTTATCTTGTATCATCTGGCAGGCGCAGCCTTTTTAGTTTCAGCAAAAAGATTGGTGCCTGACCCAGAACACTTTATCAATCAGGTGGCGATTTACTCACCGAGTTTCGCCATGGGGTTTGCCCTTCTTTTTGCCAAACGCCTGCTCTTTTCTCATATAAAAAGCCGCTCCATCGATTGGGCTTATGGCATTGTTTTGACCTTTGGAGTTATGACTTTTATCATAGCTCTCTTTTTGGAGCGAGTCCCAGCGGTAAAGTTAAGCCTTGTTAACTTGGGTGTAGGTGTTGTGTTTTTTGTTGCCATGTTTATTGTTGCTGTGATCAAAAAAAGCCCTTATGTGTGGGTCTTTTTTGTCGCAACTATGGGGCAAACGGTCTTGCGTATTTTACAGCCTGTGTTGTCTGTTCTAGGCATTAAATTCGGGTTTGGTTTCTCCTTTGCCTTTCTTCAAATGGGCGCTGTTTACGAATATATCATTTATACTCTGGCTCTGAGCTACACTGTCTACCAATTGCGTGTGGAAAAAACTCATGCCAACGAAAAATTGCTAGTTATTGCCCAAGAGCACGCCAAGGATTTAACTAAAAAAATAGAACAAGCGACAGAAGAACTTGAGAAATCTAATGAGGTGAAAGATAAATTCTTCTCTCTTTTAGCCCATGATCTAAAAGGGCCCTTAGGTAGCATATCTGCTGTTTTCAATAAAGTGTTGCTAACAGAGAAAGAACTGACAGCAGACCTGTTACAGAGCCTAAAAACGACTACTAATGGACTATATGAGTCTATGGTAGACTTATTAGATTGGGCAAGAAGCCAAATGGGCCACATGACTTTCACACCTGACAACTGTAACCTCTCTGATGCAGCCTTAAATGCCACAGACCTTTTATCCAACCAGATTGAAGAAAAAAAGCTTACCTTAACCCTTGCAGTGCCAAAAGACCTTTGGGTATTTGCCGACACAGAATCCATTGTCGCAGTTATAAGGAATCTTTGCTCAAACGCTATTAAGTTTTCCGGCTCAGGTAGCGAAATTACCCTGCAAGGCGAAGAGGTGGAGACAGGGATTCTTTTTCGCTGTGTAGATAAAGGCATTGGTATTGCGCCAAGTCTAGTAGGCCATATTTTCCAACTTGATTCGGAGTTAAGAAATAGTATCAGATCCATTGAGGGCCAAGGTACGGGGTTAGGCTTGATCTTGTGCCACGAATTTATCGCAAAAAATGGGGGAAAAATAGGTGTTGAGTCTACTGTAGATGAGGGGAGCGAATTTTGGTTCATCTTGCCCAAAGGGCAAGCAACTTCCTAGTTAAAAATCCTTGGGGTTCTTTCTTTATATAATCCATAAATGATGTAAGGAAGCTAGATGGCTAAGCCATCAACCAACCTAGCAAAGGCCTTAATCGTATTATCTAAATCCCCAAGCTGCCGTCTTTAGGAATCTGGCCTGAAATTTGGGAAGCTGTTCTTTTGGTGGGCATAATCTTGGGCGTAGTATCTTCTCGCATTTGGCTGTCGTCTTTTAACCTTAAAACATCGCCTCAAAGAGGCAATTGATAATCATGCCCGCCAAAGAGGGGAAGGCAGTGAGTTTAAATATATTCTTTACACCCTGAAAAACAACGACTTTCATATTTGGGTTATCCTCTGAAACCCTATGTGTGAAAGAAATTATACCTTGCTCAAGTAGAAGAATATAATCTATATCTATTACAAGTAGATATACCTTTTGCCGAGAGATAATGAAAAACCCTTATTTAAAACAAACCCTGATTCTTTTATTACTGGGTGTGGTCTTTTCTCTTGGGATCTTTAAATTTACGACAGCGCAGATTACCGAAGAACTAGAATATGCCTTCGAGGAAGTTGCTGTAAGTGAGATTAACTTTTTCAATTACCTGCTCACCAGCGACATCAAATTAATCCATAGCAATCTCAAACTAATTGCATCTGGAAGCAAGCTAACCACTCAAGCAGAGTTTGCAAAAAAAGTGGGCGAACTAATTCAGACTTTCCCTGCTTTGCGAAAAGTAGTTTTAACGGTTGGGGAAAAAGAATTTGCGGCGCCATCAAACTTGACTGGCGCAGAGTCTCAAATTTTAAAGGGGAAGCATCAATCCTTCTTTTTTCAGCCCTACTCTGGCCTCCTGTTAAAGTTCAAGTTAACCCCTGACACAAGCACAGTTTATGTACTCTTAGACCTGCAAACTTGGTTTAAAAATAAAAATAAAAGCCTCAGCCCCTCTGTCTCTTTGGAGCTACTCAGCTTAGATAACACAAGTCTACTCTTGCAAAATATTCCTGACAGGCGCTCCAGTTTATCTAACCTCAAAATTTCTAAAGACTTTCAAATTGAGGGCTTGCACTTTACCATGCGGCCTACAAGGCTATTTTACAACCATAGCCCCGAAAGCTTCCCCCTTATTTTACTCGCCTTGATGCTAGCTGCAACTAGCTTTATGAGTTGGCGTTATTTCGCCCTCAACAGTAAACGTAGCCTCCAAGATTGGGATTACCAAGAAAGCCTTCTCACTGCTCAAACAAGGCTCAGGGAAAACTATAAAGCGAACTTTACCCAAGAAGAGGATATCCTCTGTTGTTTAATGGAGGTTTTACAGTCCCCCCACTGGGATCTGGCCTTTGCTATGCCCCTACTGGAAAACTCCACCTATGAGTTTTTGCCAATACTCGGAAAGCTCTCTGAGGGCTTTACCAGTGATTTAAGAGAAAAACTAGAAGGTGGCCTACTAAAATCAGCTGTGGATTCTCCTTTTACCTTACTAAAGAATATTTCTATTGGAGGTGGGGACCCATGGCCCAGCCTTTTAGTGACAAAAGTCGAAACCCTTGGCGAAGCCCCTTGGCTGCTCTGCACCTTGGCCAAGTACCCCTTTAAAAGTTACATGAGCCAGGTCACCTTTGTGCTTCAATTGTCCTTTCAGCTCAGTAACTTTTGGGATTTCCGCAAAATTAGCATCGCCCAAGAAACCTCTGAGGCAAGGTCTAAGGCCATTGTAGAAACCTCTGTCTTAGCGATTATCACCATCAATCACCGTGGGGCAATCCAGTCTTTTAACCCTGCCGCCATTGAGATGTTTGGATATTCATTAGAGGAAGTTTTAGGCCAAAACATCAACATGCTTATGCCCAACCCCTACCATAAAGAGCATGATGGATACTTGGCAAATTATTTAAACAGCGGAAAAAAGAAGATCATCGGCCTTGGCAGAGAGGTGATTGGTCTTAAAAAATCAGGGGATACTTTCCCACTTGATCTAGCTGTAAGTGAAATGAAAATAGGGGATAAGCGCCAATTCCTAGGCTTAATTACCGACATTTCAGATCGAAAACGGTCAGAAAAAGAGTTGAAAGTTGCCCTAGACCAAGCCAACGAAGCCAATCAGGCTAAGTCGGTGTTTTTGGCCAACATGAGCCATGAGATCCGTACCCCCATGAACTCGGTTCTAGGTATGGCTGAGCTTTTAGGCGAGACACAACTCAACCTAAGCCAAAGAAACTACATCTCAGCGCTCCGTGCCTCTGGTGAGAACTTGCTTGATATTATCAACGCCATTTTAGATATTTCAAAGATCGAAGCTGGGGAATTTGCAATCGACCAAGACGACTTTAGCCTGCGTGAACTGATAGAATCATCGGTGCAAATCGTTTCTTTTAGAACAGAGAGCAAAGAGCTCACCTTACTATATCGCATCGACCCCAAAGCCCCAATGAATCTGGTGGGAGATATGCCACGGATTCGCCAAGTGCTGATCAACCTGCTTAGTAACGCCATTAAGTTTACTGAGCGAGGCGAGATCACCTTAGAGGTGGAACTGGTGCCCTTCACAGAAACCCAAGTGAGGCTACAATTTAAGGTGACAGACCAAGGCATTGGTATTCCAGCAGATAAACTCAATGCTATCTTCCAGAGTTTTACCCAAGCCGACGCCACAACAACCAGAAAATTTGGAGGCACAGGCCTAGGGCTTTCAATCAGTAAAAAATTGGTGGAATTGATGGATGGTAAAATCTTTGTAGAGTCTATATTAGATGTTGGCAGCCAGTTTTATGCTGTGATCCCCTTTAATATTGCGTCCCAACCTTTGCCTTACAGTGAAATCGCCATTGAAAATTTGGAACAAAAAAAGGTTCTACTCATTGCTAGATCAGACAAAGCTAGGGAGTTTAGAGAGGAGCAAATGGTTTCTTGGGGGCTGAAGGTTACAGCTGTAGAAAATCCAATGGAGTGGCTTCAGGCTTGCGAAACACCGCCTGCTTTTAACTACATGATTTTAGAAATGGATCTGCCCCACCAAGAGGCAATTGATTTTTTCTCAACGTCTACAACGGGCGGCAGACCTCTTGGAAAGAGGATTATTTTAGGACCTCACAGTTTAAAATCTGAATTTGATGAGACCAAAGCCTTTTGGGATGACTGGTTGGAAAAACCTGTTTTATACCATGAACTAGCCAAGATTCTAAACAATACAAAGAAGGCTAAAAAAACCAATATAAGTAAAGAAAACCTGACTCCTTGCAAAATTTTGTTGGCAGAAGACAATGAAGATAACGTGGTACTCATTAAGCTCTTTTTCAAAAAAGCACCCTATGAGATTATCAATGCCGACAACGGACAAATCGCCCTAGACCTTTTTAAAGAGCAGGATTTTGATCTGGTTTTAATGGACATGGAAATGCCCGTAATGAACGGCCTGACTGCCACGAAAGAAATCAGAACCTATGAAAAGGAAACAGGCAAAACCCCTGTTCCTATTTTGGCTTTAACGGCCCACGCAATGGCCTCACACCAACGAGAAAGCTTTGATGCAGGTTGCGATGGTCATTTGACAAAACCTATCAAAAAGACAACCCTAATTGAGAAGGTGGAGGAATTTTTAAACCCTGTTTAAAACGTCTTAAAGTAAAGAGCCATGAGTGAAAAAATAATAGTAGAGGTAGACGAAGATCTTGAAGATCTAATGGATGGGTACTTAGCCAAAAGGCTAGAAGATATAAGAACCATCACGTCTTTACTTAAAAGCAAAGATTTTAGCGAAGTCCAAGCCCTAGCCCACAAAATGAAGGGTTCAGGAGGTGGATACGGCCTGGATTTTATCTCTGAAGTTGGGGTAAATGTTGAAATCCACGCTAAGGCCTCCGAAGTTGACCCCATTTTAGAGTGGTTAGCTAGACTTAAGGACTACGTTGAGCGCTTAGAAATTCATTACGTTGAAGAATAATAGCTGTTGAAGAAGAGAAATTATGATAAAAATTATCTATTTTGAAGATGAAGAATCAATTGCCGCCTTGGCCGAAAAGAAGCTGCAAAAGGCGGGCTATGAGGTCTTGCTACGGGTCAATGGTGTTAGCGCCCTTGAGTTCGTTTTGACGGAAAAACCAGACCTAATTTTACTCGATATTATGATGCCCATAGTGGATGGCTTCTCTGCTTTGAAAGAGATCAAAGAGAATGAACCTACCGCAGGAATCCCCATTATCATCCTTTCTGCATTAGGCGATAAAAGTGATGTTATAAAGGGAATTGAGCTTGGCGCCGATGATTACCTACTCAAACCATTTCACCCTAAAACCATGCTGGAACGCGTCGAACAGGCCTTGCGCACTGCAGGGAAATCCCTTTAAAGGGGCGAATATATGAGCAAAACTACCACGGCAAAAAGCCTAGTCCAAATTTTTGAGTTGATTGAGTTAAAACAGTTTAACCGTGCAACCTTGGACTTAAAAAATCTAATTTCGAAAGAGGCTACTGTCATTGAACAGGTGCAAAAGCAACTTTCTGTCCAAGCAGAAAAGGGGAATGATGCTTCCGCCTTTTATTTAGGTGAGTTTTTAACCGACCGCAATAAAATGACAGGCGAGCTTGCCAACCAACTGGGTAAACTTGCAGGTAAGGCTAAGAAAAAAGCCCAAGCAAAGTCTTATTTTTCTCAAGCTTTAAAGTTAGACTCCAGCCACCCTTATGCTGCCTATAACTTTAGTGCTGCCCAAAACGGATTTATAGTTTTCGACCAAGATCTTTTAGCTGACATTAAAAAAAATGTCCCCACAGAGCCATTGTTACCAGACAACCCCTTTCCCAGTGGGGAACCTGAGCTACAGACCGCCAAAGAGATCATTTCTAAAAAACTGCGCTCTTTAGAGTCTGACAGGTTGCAACGGTTGCTCTTTGAAGAAGATGACGACGAATCAGAAGCCAATCAACCTAAAACACCTGTAGCCCAAAAGGACTTAGAGCTAGAAGAGGCAGACTTTGATAACCCCGCCCACCAAGATTATTTAAGGGACTTTATCACCCACCACCAAGAGGTTTTATCGGCAGACCAAAAGCTGGATTTGCGTTTCTTTTTATGGGATGAAGTTGTTAGCCAAATAGCCCAAAAAGAATATGCTAAAGCCTTAGAAAACCTTGAACTTTTAGCTTCTGTGCCCCACAAAACCCTTTACCCAGAGTTTTTAAAAACCTTAGTTTTACAAAAACAAGGGCAAGATTTAAAGGCGGCCACAGAGATCAAAATATTACAAAAAAGAGCGCCTCAAAACCTCTTTATTAACCTCGCCTACAACCTCATGGTGGACGACTTAGAGACGAAAGTTGATGCCCAAGTAAAGGTGGCGGCCACTTTAAAAAGCTGGGGTGGCGAGCACTCTTTGCAGGCACGCATTGCCTACCTCACCTCTCAGATTGTAAAAATGGGGGTGGAGCAGACTACCGATGAATTGTTTGCCCTAACAGGTGAGACAGAAAATCTAGACCTCTCTATCCAAGTTTTGGATGTTTTTATTAGCCATTCCCTTTGGGCCAAAGTGATGGAGCTGTTTGAAATTTTAAAAGAAGAAAACCCAAACTCTAGCCTTTTAGAAATCAGGTCAGACGAACTGCACTTGAGCCTGTTCCGTGCAGCCATTAATCTAGAAGACAAAGGCCTTTATAGAAAAGCCATCGAGCTTTACCATCTGGCTTTACGGGCCAAGATGGACGCCGATTGTTACAAACAAATAGCTTCATGCCACGCATTACTCGGTGAAGTTGCCCAACAAAAAGGTGCTGAGTCCCAGATGAGGCAGGTGAAATACCAATTGGACTTGCAGAAACAGGAAGACAACCTCTCTGAAAAAATAGAGCTCGGTAAAACACACATTAGAAAAAAGGAATACAATAAGGGGATTGAGGTTTTAAAAGAGGCCTTTGCCATGCGCAAAACCCCAGAGCTTTATAATCTCATTGCTTCTATCTACCGAAAATTAAAGTGGCCCCGCACCTTACAGCATTTTAACGAGCAATGGAGGATGCATAATAACACCCCCGACTTTGCTGCTGACCCTGACTCGCAAAACAAAAAAAGCTAATTGGAGCATCCCTAGATGTCACTGCTGCAATATGACTTTTCATCCTTAATGCCCTTATCCCCCTTTTGGGTCATTACCTTTTTTATTGTCTTGCAGCTGGGTTTGGTAACCCTCCTAATTCTATATACCTTACTTCTCCGCTTTTTCCACCAAATAAACGACGAAAAAAAGCGCAAACTTTTTGACATTTGGTATCAACTTCTCTTTGAATATCTCGATGCTCAGGCCGATGAAGACGAGGAGAGCTTAACGCCTGAAGAACTAAAAGAACAAATCCCTCCCAAAGACTTTGCCCTCTTTGGAGCCTTTGCTCGGGAGTTCTTTTTGGATATTAAAGGGGAAGACCAAGTTGCCTTGAGCAAGTTGTTAGAAACCATCGGTTTTGTAGATTTTTTAAAGGAAAATCTAACCGGCAAAGACCAGTGGGAACGAGTTCATGCTATCTATTTTTTAGGTTTAATGCAGCATAAAGCCTTGATCCCGCAGATCAGAAAGGCCCTAAAAGACCCCTCGCCTGTGGTCACTTTGCTTACGGCCCAAGTTTTGGTGCAGATGAAGGATAGTGAGTCTATTAAAGAGATCTTTCAATGGTTGGGCGATAGTAATGATGAGGAGCATTATACAAGGCTTTTGCAGGTACTTATTGAATTTGGGCCTGCCTTGAGTACCATGATCGAACCTTGGGTGCATGAAGGTTGGATGAATGTTAAAATGAAAAAGGTGAGTTTGGAAATCTTCGCCCACTTTTCAAACTATAACATGATCGACTGGATTAAAAAAGTTGCCGAAAAAAGCCACCAGATTGAGTTGCGTTACGCCGCCTACAAAGCCTTGATTCCTTTAGAAGACCCTGATTTAGCTGATTTTTTTGTGACAAGCCTAAAAAATGAGCATAGCCTAATCCGCTCCTTTGCTGCTCGTGGCCTAGAAACCTTGGGCGAAGATTCTGCTATAGAGCAAATTGCCCCCCTTTTGGCAGAAGAAGATTTTTGGGTCTGCAAGGCTGCCGTAAGCGCACTCTATAGCTTTGGGTCTGTGGGCCAGGAGTTGCTAAAAGCAGATTCCACAGTTAAAAGCCCCATTGCTTTGGACTTGAGCGAAGAATACTTTAGCCTCGGGGAGGCCATATGATCAATGATATTTTAGTCATCTGGAACGACTTTGTGTTGGCCTATTTTATCGGCTTAAACGGCGTCTATTTGGCCTTGATCGTACTTTCTTATTTTAGCATCAACCGCTATTTAAAGGCCTCCAGTTTTTTAGATGATAAAAAACTCTTTCGGTCTAGTAGCCTCTTAAAGCCTATCAGCATCATAGCTCCTGCCTACAACGAGAGCCAAACGGTGATCACGAATATGCGGTCTTTGATGATGCTCAATTACCCTAGCTATGAAATTATTTTGGTTAATGATGGCTCAAGTGATGATACCTTAGAAAAGGTGCGGGATTATTTTGAGATGAGAAAGAGCGCCAAGGCGGCGATTGGCCATATTCCCACAGCGAAAATTAAGGCTATCTACCGCAGCGCAAAATACCCCAACTTAACCATGGTAGACAAAGAAAACGGGGGCAAGGCCGATGCCTTAAATGTAGGCATCAATCTTTCTCGTAATCCCTTAGTTACAGCCATCGACACGGATTCCTTGCTAGAGCGGGATGTACTTTTAAAAATGGTGAGGCCTTTTATTGAGCGGCCTGAAACCATAGCTGTGGGCGGCGTTGTCAGAATCATTAATGGCTGTAAGGTGAAGGCAGAAAAACTAGTAGAAATTGGTCTACCTACAAAAATGGTCCCTCTCTTTCAGATCATTGAGTATTTTCGGGCCTTCTTTTTTGGTCGGGTCGGCTGGGAAACCATGAACATGCTCTTGATTATTTCTGGGGCCTTTGGGATTTTTCGCAAAAAAGAACTCTTAGAAGTGAATGGTTACCGCTCTGATACCATTGGGGAAGATATGGATCTGATCGTCCGCCTCCACAAGCACATGATCGACAAAAAAAAGAAATACCACATTGGTTTTGTTGCCGAGCCTGTCTGTTGGACAGAAGCCCCAGAGTCTTATGCAGTGCTCAAAAGCCAGAGAAACAGGTGGCACCGTGGCCTTTTGGATGCCTTAAATTACAATCGGTCTATGATCTTTAACCCCAAATATGGCCGTATAGGCATGTTTGCAATGCCCTTTGCCCTCATTGTAGAAGGCCTCGGCCCCATTGTGGAGTTTCTAGGGTTTTTCACTGTGGCCTACGCCTATTATATTGGTTCTTTGAACATCACCTTTGCCTTGGCCTTTTTGTCTGCTGCCGTCCTGCTTGGTGTGGTGATGTCGACCAGTGCCTTGATTATTGAAGAGTTAACATTCCGCCGTTACCCTAGTTTTAAAAATATCTTTATTTTGTTTCTTGTGGCTATTGTGGAAAACTTTGGCTATCGCCAACTCAATAGCTGGTGGCGTTTTTTAGCTATTTTTGATTTTTTAAAGGGCAAGCAAGGTTGGGGTTCCATGACTCGGACAGGTTTTGAGACCCAAAAAGAAACTGGAGAGGGTGAAAAGACCATTGGGATCATTGATCCCGAGGCAGAAACTACTGTGGAAAAAGCTAAAAGAGAAAATAAAGCGGGAGGCGGTGAAGCTTAAGTTTTATGCATTTTAAATATCACGCCTCTCCAAGCACTCTTTTTACTCTAGCCAACAACTCTGCTGGGCGAAAGGGCTTAACCATATAGTCTGTGGCGCCCAAATCAAAACCTTTTAGGGTATCCTCTTCTTCGCTTTTGGCTGTGAGCATGATCACTGGAGTATCCTTGAGGCCTTCCAGCTCTTTGAGTTGTTTTAGTACCTCAAATCCGTCAAAAATGGGCATCATTACGTCTAATAGAATCAAGTCAGGTAGCGACTCCTTAGCCATAGCAATCGCTTCCTCCCCATTTTCTGCGTGGGTGACTTCGTAGCCAGCTTTGTTCAATTTGAACACAACCATTTTTGCAATATGTTCTTCGTCTTCTGCTAGTAGTATTTTCATGTGTCCTTATTATTAAACTGTCTCAATCTTACTTCCAAGCATAGCTCAATGCAAGTTGGATTTGTTGGTCTAAGAGTGTTTGCTCGTGCAAAGAGTCCTTGATTTGGTAGCCCCATGAAACAAAAAATCCACTTTCTTTTATGGCTGTGAAAGCGGTGTAATCAATGGTTTGAACAATATCACTCTGACTTTGGTATTCTTCTATCAAAGAGTACTGGTAGTCTCCTTCTTTGTAGGTGGTTATGGTATTTACAAAGGTTAGGCTGTGGGCTAGAAAATGCTTTGCCCCAAAAATCTCAAAATGCAGGTCGTTTCGAAGGGAATATTCATCTTGGTCTTGGCCCATCAGGGTGGTTCTTTGTCCTTTAAGCTCAGATCCATTCCAGCTTGCCCCAAATAAACTAGGGGCCTGAAACTTGTAACTGACTAGGGTTTGGCTTTTATTGAGGTCGTAGTCTGCTGGCCAAACTCGGTTGATTTGGGCTTGCTTGAGGGTTAATTTTTGGTCTGTTGTGCTCTCCCAGCTTAGGCCCACTTGGTCAGTCTGGTAAACAAAGGTAGTAAAAAAATGCCAGTTCAAACCAAATACTTCTGTTTCTTGCCAAGTTGCGGCCTCTAGGCCAAATGCCCCCAGTTGGTAGGCCCCACTTACTGCATGAAGATTCAATTGGTCTTTTTTCCCTGCTTCAAACTCCTCGTAAAGCTTTGGGTTGTTGCTTGGCTGGTAGATTACAACGCTTGCGGAAAGAGTTAAATTCTCAGCCTTATACTTGACTTTAGGTTGGCTTTTTTGAATGTCAAGGTTGACGTATTCTGTCCCATCGGGGTGCCGCATCAGGTAGCTTTCTTGGGTTTGGGTCCCTTCAATAAACCAATTGCCAAAGGTTTCATTTAGCTGCAAATCAGCACTATTGAGATAGACCTGACTACCGATGGTATCGCTATCACTATGTAGCCTTTGCACCTCACGGCTTTTCACTTGAATTTTGCTGGTAAAAGCAAAAAGCCCTTGGGAAGAGAAGAATAATAAGCAAAGGGTAAGTATAATTTTCATAAGGATAATATAGCTTTAAGCAGTTGCAAATGCAATAACCTAAACCTTAGACTAGGGCCTAGGCCAGAGACAATAGGTACCTAATCATCTTCTTCGTCATCATCGTCCTTATCTTTAGAATTTTTATCTTCTGTTTCATCGGTAGTACTGGTGGTGTCACGGTCTACTCCGATGATCTTCATACCACCGAGGCCACTGGCAACAAAGAGAAATCCCTTTTGATAGTAGACCGAGTTGGCGCTAACATTAGTGCCAAAATCAATCTCCCCAACCTTGGTGCCTGTGGCTGTAGTGGTGATGCTTCTAATGTCACTGGAAAGTTGGTAAAGGTCTACCCCAGCCTCACCATTGGCCCGAAAGAGAAGGTTTTTATCGGCAGAACTGGCGTTGGTTACGGTTTTAGTATTGTCTAGAGATTCATAACTGGTAACCTGAGCCAAGCCATATAATTCTGTCGTATTATAGGCAGAAGAAAGAGTTACCTTCACCCCGCCATCACCAAGAGCAAGTAGGGTAACATTTCCAACTAGGTCAATGGTAGACTTTGAATTTATTATGGTCGCCGAATTTGCAAAGGCCGCAGTGCCTAAGGGCGTAGCCTTGCTTAAAGTGGCAGTAGCTTCCAGCGTGGATATTGAAAAATAATTCACAGCGCCGTCGGTTCCACGGAGTACTGCTAGTAAATTGGATTCAATGGCGATGGAGCGGGCATCCTTGATTGCGTAGTAATCATTGGCCTGACTGTAGCTTGCCAAATTATTTAAACTTAACCTTACAAAGCCACCATCTACATCACCAACGGAAGCGTAAGCATTTTGGCCTTTAGCGGCAATGCCTGTAACGGCGTAGCTAGGTAAATCGACCAAGGTAAAGGCGCCCAAAGACTTGCCATTTTGGATATTGGTAGAAAGTAAGATGGCTGGGGTATCAAGCCCACGGCTGGTCTTATCGGCGGCACCCCCTGCAATGAGTTGGCTACCTTTTACATAAACCACGTTGAGTTCAAGGTCATAAAACAAGATCTCTTGGATCACCTCAGGCTTTTCTTCATCAGAAATATCCACCACTTGTAAGGCGCCAGCATAGGCATCACCTGAATAGTTGTAGGTTACGTAAGCATAATCGCCTTTGATGGCAACATCAGATGCCTGTAAGCTCAACCCATTTACCGTGGGGGCAGTGGTTTCAGCGATCAAGGTTAAGGCCACATTATTACTGGCTGTACCCTGTTTCTTTGAGATTGGAGCTGGCGCAATATTGCTGGTTGTCCCGCTTTTGTATTCAAGAGCCGAATTATAAATTGTGATGTGGCTGCCGATCACAGCAGCATCGGAGCTCAGTACTATATTAGAGGTGGCCGTAGCTGTATAATTGCCTTGTGGAGCTGTTTGGGTGGTTTCTTTACAGCCTACAGTAAAGGCTAACGTTGCAAGGAGCAACGTAGCAGCTTTGTAGCTTTTTATTTTATAACCATTCATTTTGTCCCTTCCTCAAACAGGTGGCTTTAAGCCGATTTCTATTTCAAATCGGCTGTGATTTGTTTCTTTATAAGTATTCTATACTAAAACATATAAAAAAGAAAAGTTTTATTTTAAGTTTTTGTACAGGCTGAATAGGCGAGCGTTTTAGTTTGAAACTAGGGTGATAGAGACGATTAGACCTGGCCTTTTTTTAAGCTCTGTTACCTGTTAAAACAGAAAAGATTATTCTGACTTCTACCCTATAAACTCATTTAAAAATGAACCCCTTTGGTTGCATAAAAGCTTCGACTGTCTGCTTTTCAGCTGATCATCCTAGCTCTGATTTGCCCTGCAATTTTTGCTGAAACTTAAATTAGGTTTGTTAGTTAAAAATTACTCATTTAAGCGACCATCCCTTTTAAAAACACATGAATAAATGCTTTCATCTTTGCAATGATCCTCTCCCCAACGGCTCTTGCTTGCAGCACGCTAGGTTTATTGTCTAGGCAGTTGATAACATCTTGTCTTACTGGGGCTTGGTCACTGTAAATATAAGCATCAATTAGGGCTCTAAACTGCTCTTGGTCTAGGTGTTCCTCTTCGCAAAGTTTCTTTAAAGCCAATACTTTTTCGTCTTGCCAGTACTGTTCAAACTCGTCGTCTATCTTGTCGGCATCTTCAATTTTGGGCAGGTGTTCCTCAATAAACTACTCTATCAATTCCCGCTTGCATCGCAGTTCTACATCCCCACTAAGCATAACCATAATGGCTTTCTTTTGGAGTTCAAATTCTACGGTGTCATCTGCACCACTGAGTTTTTCCAGTAGCCTAATAATATAAGCCACATTAACTCGGTCTCGGTGGATTAACTCCAACTCAAAATCAATGTCTTTTAAAATGGAAATTTGCTCCACCTCATGGTCGGCCTTAACCTTGTCCCTTAAATCAAGGTACTTACTTTTGTAATCAACAAATTTCTGATTGAACCTGACCATTTTTAAAAACCGCAACACCTTCTCTCCTAAATTTTTCATGTAAGTTTGATGCCTCCAACTCTCCAAGTAGTATTGCCTCTCTAAATTGATTTTCGGTGAGTCTCATTTCTTCCCTAACTTGGACTGATTGCTTAAAAACTCAGCAAACTTAACAAGTTGATCTACATCATTTTCATCTAATTTACCTACAGCTCTTTACAAAATTTCAAGTTTTTCTTTCAGTTTATCCAATATTCGACAGGTTTTTGATAGAGTTTTGACAGTAGAACAAGCTCAGAAGAGTCGATTTTTCTTTTACCATTTTCTAGTAACGAAATTGCTGAACGTGGGATTCCAAGATACTCAGCAACTTCAGACTGTGTAAAACCTAAAAATTCTCTGACCTCTTTTAGCCTTTTCACGATACTTTCTTGTGAGTCTTTATCCATTTTTTTCCTTTAAGCAGCGATTTGGTTTTCAGGTATTGCTCATGCAGTTATTTTTTTTGCTACTGATTCAGGGCCATCATCATAGCCTCCTTTTTGGATCATACTTGGTTTCAGCTTTATGCCAAGGTATTTTTCAACAATAGGGGAGGCTTTAATAGTTTCCTTATTTAAAATTAGGCCTAAAAAAATTCAGCTAGTCGGCTCGGTGGAACTATGAATAAATATAGTTAGATAGTGGCAGCGGTTACTTCAATTTTGGCTAATTGGCCTTTGGTTGTTTAGGGCGAGTTCCTGGCGGTATTAATAAAGAATTGAATCTGCAAATTGCTTCATTGATTAGAACTCCGATTTCTCTTAACCTGCCCGCTTATAGTTTGGTCCACTTTTTATATTAGATTTTTGTTCCTACATGAAGGCTAACGCTCCTGATCTAAAATGGTCCTGTAGTTTGCGGACTGATAAAATTGGAAAAACAGACCCCGATTTGCTTTGGGAAGGTGGTTGCAGGTCAATTTTCTCAGGGATTGAAAGAGCATCGCAAAACACTTTGGATAAGATAAATAAAGGGGCAAATTTAAAAAAACAAATCGAAGTAACTGAAGCGGCCATTGAACAAGGATTTTCTGTTGAAACCTCCTTTATCGTAGGCTTCCCTTGGGAAACCCGGAGAGAGGCAATTGAAACTTTCGAGTTGTGCTGTGACATGCTAAAAAAAAGGTGCAAGAAGGAGCCGAATTGGGATTTTATGCCCTTTGCCTGGCGCTTTACTCGATGCAGAAATTGAATTTGATCAATTGGATTCTAGCGTAGCTCTGGACGAAATCAGAGTTCATCAAGAATTAAAAGAGCCTATTAACCAGCACTCAGATATCTTTGTGCAATTTGGGCATTACAAAACCAACCATATAGAAAGATTTGAACTGTCTGCTATAGTTGATGCCGTACTTCGACTGAACTACATGTATGCCCGTAGTATAACAGACTCTACCATTCATGCACCCTAAGGAGAGATATGAGTAATCACAAGCTAGTTGAGGAAAAAAAAGCAATTCTGGAAGAACTGGAGAATCAACGATTTGAGTGGAAAGGTGATAGTGAAGGCTTTCCAGAAGCATCCTCTGGTGGAATAGAAGAGGCAGCCGTTGGACTTTTGGATTATCAACATCCATGGTTTCTGAAAAAGGGGTATAATAAGTCGCGATCTGTTGCTGTAATTGACGGGCTAGGAACTGGTTTTTTGATATCGAGAAACCTCTTAATGACAAATAGGCATGTGTTAAGGACAGGGGAGTGGGCTGAGGGTCAGACAATTCGATTTGGGTATGAGTACAAAGATAAAAACTCACAAACTGCTGAGGTAGGGAAAACCTATTCTATGAATCCTAATAAATTCTTTCGCAACAACAAAGAGGGTGGGCATTGTTTGACAGATTGCTGATAGTGATATTTCTAATTACCAGACTAAAACCAGAGTTAGAAAGTACGAAAAGTTAGAGGAAATAGACAATAAGAGCAAATTCAATTCCGAGGTATCTCGAACTGCAACCGATTCTAGCGTTTGAGGGAAAGTTGAAGCCGTGTATCCTACGAAGTGTTATTGACACAGGAAGAATAGTGAATACGCTAAGCAAGGAGTTAACAGGGGTGTACTTATCAAACTAGCTGAATGGTCGAAGTGGATATCATCAAACCAGACTGTTGAATAGATTATCTAAACATACGGATCCACTTTAATTCAACAATTATTTCTGGGGGACAAGGAGTTAGGTGTTTTCCATAAATAGGAAGAACTTTTGACTTGTTCTTGATCTCTCAAAATAAGCTCTCTAGCCAATATATAAAAGTTCCACTCGGGTTCCAAAAAGTTCCAAGCAATAGCTAAAAACAGAAAATAAGAGAAGAAAACAGAAAAGAAAGTTCAAAGCAGGTGCTCTAGATGCCCATGGTTAAGGCTTATGGAATTTGGGTGAAAACCCAGTTTAGCGTAAATACTGCTTTAGCATTTGGCGGAAGCGCGTAGGAATCGAACCTACCAAGGGCTTTCTCAAGTCCTTCTCGCGGTTTTGAAGCGAATATATTTGATGTTCCCTAGAGTTCCCTCTCGACCTAAAACCCCCTGATATTTTTAGACTTTTATCACAAGAGAGAAGTTTCGACTTCCCTCAAGTTCCCTAGAGTTCCTTGCTCTATGTGGTGCAGTTTGTGGTACAATTTTCAGAAATATTTAGGAGTTATCATGAAAAAGCAAAGAGAAAAAACCAATTATTCAGGGGTCTATTTTGTTTGGCATCGCAACAAAGCAACAGGCAATTTAGAAAAGAAATTTTATATTCGTTACCGTTGCCCAAAAGGAATTGAACATACTGAAACAGTGGGAAGTAGTTTGAATGGAATGAGTCCCACCAAAGCCCATAAAATTCGAGTTTCTAGGATCGAAGGTCGTACCGATTCTAATAAAGTAAGGAGGACGAAGGAAATCGAAGCAAAAGAGGTTTATAAGAACAGATGGACCTTTGAACGACTTTGGGAACATTACTATGAAAATCACAACTTCAAAAATAAAAGGCGTGCGCTTTGTCTGTATAACAAGCATTTGAAACCAAATTTTGGTAGAAAAACGCCCGAAGAAATCACCCCTCTGGAAATAGATGCCTTTAAACTTTCCCTAGTCAAAGCCGACTTTTCAGATACTTCCATTCGTAACATCCTTTCGACTTTAAGAATTCTCTCAAACTGGGGGAGGAAAAAGCACATTAGTGCAGGTTTAAGCTTTATGCTGGATATGCCCAAGGGAATGAACTTTCTCAATGAGGCTCTGAACCCTGAACAAATTACTAGCCTATTAGATGTGCTAGATACTTCTGGTGAAGAACTGGAATCTGCTTTTATAAAAACTTTACTTTTCACTGGAAGAAGGTCTGGAGATTTGTGCAATTTGCGTTGGGAGGATATTGACTTAGACCAACAAAAAATGAATCTCTTTAGTACCAAAACTCAATCTCTTGAAATACTACCCTTGGCTGATGAGGTTGTTCGAGTTATTAGGGCGATGCCCAAGATCAATCAAGAGTGGGTATTTCCCAATCATTTTAATGCCAAAAGACAAAGATCTGATATTAAAGCTAAAAGGTTAGTGAGAAAATCAAAAGTACCACAACATTTTAGACCTACCTATTGTCTTCGCCATACCTTTGCCTCAATTGCCGCTGAAACCATCGGCAAGGACTACGTTATAAAAACCCTGTTAGGCCATGTAAATCCAAGAAAAGACATTACTGCTAGATACGCCCATGTTTCTCATCCAGTTGCCCTTAAGGCTGCAAATGAAGTGGTAGCAGCTATGCTAACTAGACCCGAACCAAAACGAGTTGGAAATGTGATCCCATTTGTTAGGAGGGAAAATGTCTAAACGAGAATTATTCGCCAAAGGAGAGAAGCTAACGGCTTGGTCTCTTTCCCACTTCATCAACACTAAAACAAGGGAAGAAGCTATTTACGGAGCAGAGCTGCTAGCCTCGACCTTTGAGAGCAAAATTTATGGCGGATTTTGGGATTGGGATACAGAAAAAGGAGAATTGTGGACTGGAAAAACCTTCAACTACTACGATGTGGGCAACAACCTAGAAAA
Source organism: uncultured bacterium (assembly GCA_965602905.1). Taxonomy (GTDB): domain Bacteria; phylum SAR324; class SAR324; order XYD2-FULL-50-16; family XYD2-FULL-50-16; genus JASJGK01. The sequence goes on from CBFCZY010000008.1 coordinate 34,417, forward strand.
AATGATCAATGACCAAATCAAGTACATGAATGATAACATTGCCATGGTTGAGTGTTATATTCATTTGTTTAAGGGCAAGAAACATAAATTCGCTTCATACTTTTTAAGGCGAATTCAAAGAGAGTGGAAAATGATTCATGAGGCAAGTGATCTTCAAAATAAATTTAAAAAGAAAAATTCAAGGCGAGGCGGTGAAACAAGACTTCAGAGTATATTCTTAAAGTTTGACTCCATGATTCGCTATTACAATCAAATCAACGCCTATAACCGCTTAGTGTGGAGAAATGCGGAGCTATCAGGTTGGATTCACCAAGCTATTTTAGAGACTCAAAGAGCGCAAGTAGAACTTAAAACCTATGGCCATTTTGCGGAAGCTATGGAGCATATTTATGACACTATAGGTATAATTGTGGATTTGACCTTAGAAGCTTGCAAATCGGCAGGAAACTACTTTATTGATTATGAAAAAATCAAAGTAGTTGAAGGGGCTATATTGAGAGGTGAGTGGCTTAGTGAAGAATTAGATAAAGTACTAAGCCAGAACACCTAAATAATAGTAATATTTCTATTTCAATTAATATTAGTTTCTGGTCTAATATTATACCCAATGAGAAATATAGGGGGCGGAACCGTTCTCTAATTTTTTGGGTTTGGCCAACAGGAACACAGTAGTCCTATGGAGTACTAAGCGAAAAGCGTTGCTGAAAAATAAATAATTGAGCCAGATTATTAGATTTTTTAAATAGATTTTTTCGGGGGAAATATGTCGACATTTAACACAAACAGAGTGCACCTTTTTATCCTAGTGCAAGTATCTTTTTTATTCTTATTCCAACAAAGTTTAGCTGCAGCTCAGGTTACCGTTGATTCTAAACCGAATCAACGTGGCGGAAAAACAGCCATAGTTACATTTAAAGTGGGTGAAAGAGCAGATGGACTGATTAAAAAAATAATCGAGCATGATAAAGACGGGGGGAAATTTTCACGAAAAGAGTACTACTCCAATGCAAAAAATAGAAAAGTCATCTTTGAGTCCAAACAAATTGTTGCCTTTTACGGTAGATATCAAAGCAAAATCGGTAAGGATATAATGTCTATAGAAACTATTTTTTACTCAAAGGAGCATCAAAATAAAACAGGAGTTTGGTTTATAGAAAATATCCACCTTCGTTCGGGTGAGTTTTTTAAAACGTATCATTATGGTAAGAAAGAAACAAACTTCGTGTCAAAAACCTTAACATATGATGTGACTGGTTTTATAAGACAGGAAGATACTAGACTTACAGAAAGCTTTATCAAAAGAGAGGGAGTAAGAACCAGTAGAGAAGAATTCCTGGAGCATGCCAATACTTCTATACTTACTTTAACAACTACGCCGCAAGGTAAAAAAAAGCACGGTCATGATACCGTAAAAGTTTATTTTAATAGAAACAAAATGCCAGATTGGATGATGAAGGAATTTTTTCTAAACGGTAAGTTAGTTGATCGTCAGGTCAGCAAGGGTGCTCAGGCCTTATTGCAAAAAAAATAACTTAAAACTCAAAACAAGCAAAATTTGTAAAAGGAAAATTTATGCATCAGCCCAAAACAAAAAGAGAAATTCTTTTCATTGTAAGCCAACTTCTAATGCTGCTTTACGGAGCCTTGATACTTGTCTCAATTTTTTCAGGTGACCCTGAAGATATCATTCCCGCCACTCTCTCACACCTTGTGATTTATGCTTTGATTACAGGAATAAGTTATTTAAGCCTTGTTTATGCCCATAAAGATTACGATCCAAATAATCATGTGGATATAACAGGGACAATTACTGAATTAGGCGAGTTAGAAAAAGTTCAAACCGACGAAGGGGAAGAAAAAAGGTTTAATTTTTCCATTATTGTAGCTGAAGCAGATGAAGACCTCTGCTTTAAAGTTCAAGTTAAAGGTATTCTAGCAAAATATATGAGTAAGCAAGCTAAATTAGGTGAGCCCGCACATTGTCTTGGTTCAATGCAGAAACCTGATCATAAAAATGTAGAAGGTAATGAAGAACCTGATCCACACATTCAAGCCTATAGAGTAATCCTTCCAGACCAAGAATCTTCAAATTCAGAAAGTGATTGGTCTAATAATTTTAGCACAGGTGCAAGCCAGTACGGCTCACCTGACTAGTGAGCTCAGTAGAGAGTTGGTTTGAGAGTCTAAGGTTAGGTTAATGTCTAGGTGCAAATCTGGCGAACACAAATTAAGCACCAATCGATCTAAATTGGTGCTTGAGTCATTAAATTTGCTAAAGCTTTTCAATTGCATCACTCAGTGGCTGCTTCTCCATCTCTACAAGATATTTTCCCATATAAAAGTGAGCTTGAATTAACTCTAATTTAAAAAATGGAACAAATGTAAATGTATTTGGAAACTCCATGTATTTTTCTACTTGGCCTCCAAAAAATGTACCTGCTTTTTTAAGGGCGGCTTTAACAACCCAATCGGGGACTCCCGAAACTGTAGTGGTTGCTGCTGCTGTATTCCAACTATCCTTAACATATTTTGCCCCTTTCTTTGCATCTTCGTTAGACCGTTTTATTTCTTTGATAATTGCAGCATGGTTTGGGGCATTTTCTTTCAAATATTTAAAGAATAATGTTGATTTTGATCCTGCATCTTTACCAACCTGCAATGTTGTAGGTTTTAAAATATAAACTGGAATATCACTGCACGTTTTTCTATCCACTGTTGGTCTACAAGCCATGGAAACGACTTTTAACCTTTTTTTTGGGTTAAAGCATTTATTTGCTTTTTGACCGTTGCATTTAAGGTCTAGCGGTTGTCCTAGCAGCTTTTGAAGCTGTTTCCCTGCCCCTGCTATACCCTTTAAACTTGTGTCAGGGTTTAAACTATCATCTGATATTATGATTAAGTCAGTTTTTCTTTCAGCTAAAGGTAAAAGACCATAATTATCACTTTTTCCCCCATCAAATATGGATGGTCTTGGGATTGATTCAATCTCTTTTGAATCATATCGAATTCTTGTTTTTAATGCGACTAAAGGTCTATATACACCAGACGATGCATGAATAGCATCTGATGCCATAAATGAGTTACTTTTTCTACTGATTGAAAGGTTTTTATATTTAAAATCTAAGGGAACTAGTTGGTGATTTAAAAAATATCCTGGACCAGCAATGTTAATACTTATTCCTGAAGCTTTTCTACATGTTTTTATTGCTCCAAATTGGTGAGGAGTAAATTCAAAACCCGTTTTTTTCCCGTAATATCGTGTTCTTTGTTGGCAGTTACCCACTAAGTGAGATGCATAAAATATAGGATATGGCCTGTTGTGTTGCTGGGAGACTTCACCAAATCGTTTCATCGTTATGCCTTGGGGATCATCTCCTTGACCATGTAAATGATGTTTCACAATCGCTTTTTGCCATTGTTTAATAGTAATGATTTCAATTTGGGATGTCCGAAAGACATCTCTAATTGAACCACAATTGTTAGGAAGTGCCTCATTATTTTTTAAAGCAAGATTAAGACAATCAAAAAATACTTTATCGCTCTCTGGCCATGACTGATAAGCTGCATTTGCCCAACTTCCACCTGATACAGAAGAAATGTAGTCAATTTTTTGTAGAAGTTTTGCTTCATGTAAAGCGGATAAAACCCCTAGGCTAAAAGCATTGGACCTAATGCCGCCTCCAGATAGTGCCAAACCTACTTTTTTTCCTGCTTGGCGATTTTCATGAGCAAAAAACTTTTCAGGATTGTCAGCTCTTGCTGTAATTTTATCGAGTATCGTTATTCCACCAGCTATTTCATTTTGGTGCTTTGAATTGATCTCATCGATTGGAATTTGATCTGCAAAAAGAAAGGTTGTAAAAAGTGAAGTGATTAGAAAAAAAGAAGTAAAAATTTTTAGTTTCATTTGAGCCCCGTATCAATTTAATTTGGTGTTAGATTTGCAATATATAACACCAAATCGAGACGTGATTTGCAACGATAAAATAAACTGTTGGAAAAAATAGTACTAGCTATTTGATGTATTAGGAAATTACAAAATTTATTAGTTTTGCAAAGCCGAGGTTAAAAAGGGACTATTTTTGTTTAACAATCTATGACATATACTTCATGCACAATAGTTATTGGCTAATTTACCTAGAAGATAGTTTAAATTTTTTCGGTATTTGTTAAGTAGTAGTTGCGTATTTACCTTCTAAAACGTCTACGGATTGATAAAATAAAAAGGGATAAAAAAGCAAATGAGCCGATGGCTCCAAACCCAAGTATAATTTTGCTAGTAAATCTTAGCTTACTAAGAGGAATATTTTTAGTTAATCCAGCAGGTAAAATAGTAGAGAACGAAAGTTGAATAGTCTGGAGAAAGTACCCAATGCCTGAACCTAGATTGAACCACCAGTGATCTGTTTCATTGACTAACCAGCTTTTTAAAAAGTCAGCAATGCTATCACCTACAGAGCTTTCCGCTCCTAATACCAATATAGAGGCAACTACCTGAGAGAGAAAAAATACTCCCAATAGTTTTAAGTAATTTTCTCCATGATCGCCAATCCAGCGATAGATGTGCAGCAATCCATTCTCAAATTTTACCCCTAATGTGTTTTTTCCTTCTGGAAAATACTGTTGTTTCAGGAGTCGTAATTCCATTTCCCAGTAATGAAAGGCTCCTGCCTGTTGGTAATCTCGCTCGTCTTCATATCGTTTTATAAGTTGTAAATACAGAGATTGAAGTAGGTCTAGTTTTTTACGTGCATCTGGGCCATAGGCTGATTCCTTTGATTTTTCTTTTACTTCCTCTACAATCTCACCATGCCCTTGAAGCCTAGGGTACTTAGGTTTCTTATGTTCGGTGTCCCAACTGCATGAGTCAAAACGAGTAAAGCGGATGTCTGCTCCAAGGAAATCAGCTCGACTTAAATCACTATTTACAAAGGCGAGTTTAGAGCAATCTTGATCTTGAAAAGTATATCTTTCAGCAAAGGGCAGAGACTGGAGCTGATTGAATAAGATTGTAAAGTCTCCATGATGAGTCAAGTATGATAGCCCTATAAGACGCAAGTTAGTGGCCGATAAAGACTGGCTAAGGGTAATATTATGTAATATTAAATATTCACTTACAGTGATCTCTTGAAATATGAGTTCTTTCAAAAAATTTGTTCGAATAAACGCTAAATTTGCTTCAAATCTTGAACTAGTTAAAATGCAAGTGTTTTCAAAAACACAGTCAGAAAAATCTACATGGTTTTGGAATTTTGCTTGGTCTGCTGAAAACTTTTGAAAATGGCTCCCTTTAAAGCTTAAGCTTTGAGCAAATTTTGCTCCATCCAAAGAAAAGGTATCTTTAAAAGTTTGATTTATAAAAGTACAATCTTGAAAGAACTTTGCTTGATGCAGAATCCATTTCCCCTCTACTGTGCTGTCCCAATTAAAAGGTTGTTCGACTTCCAATTTAGTAGCAAGAAAACTACCATTACAAGTAATTTTTTTAAAAGTAGTTTTGCCCTTAAAATTGACTTCATCCAGCTCCAACTCCCCAAGATTTGGATTACCAACAAAAAACCTTGCTCCGCTTAAATTAAATTCACCAAAGAATACACTACCAAAAAAATTAAATGAGCTTCCGCTACAAATAAAATTTTGAAAATTAGCCTTTCCATGTATTTCCGTCCGCCGAAACTCTGTATCTGTCACGTTAACACCAGAAAAATCAAGGGAGCTTTTAATAGTATTATCAGAGAAAATAAGCTCCCCTAGACTTGCACCCTCGAAGATACAATCTTCATAAAAGACTATATCCTCAAAGACGCTGACTGGTGACTGGAAGCCTTTAAATTCAGATTTTTTAAAAAACTTACCGCCTTTCATTACAATTTCCTCTTCTAATTTTGCATTGTTAAAATTAGATTTTGCGAGAAATTCAGCTCCAGTAAAAAAAGCACTTATACCTCTGAAGTTTTCAAAGACAGAAACTGAAAATTTGCAGTTGGAGAAATCAGCAGTCGTAAATTCAGCGTCCTCAAAGGTTTCTCCTTGTAAAAAAGTGGAGTTACAGAAAACAGCGTTTGAAGCTTTACTTTTAAAAAAGCTGGTAATGCAATTGAAAACTGAGGTGTTAAAATCAACTTGATTGAAGGAAACTTCTTCAAAAAAAACTGAGTCTTTTTGGGAGTCTATTCCATAAAATTGGGCGCCCTCAAAAGTTGCTTTCGCCAAAAAGGTTGACGTAGAAAAGTCTCCATCATGAAACTCAGTGTTTTTAAAATTGGTCGAGGCAACTTCTGGTTCAGGGCCTTCTCCAAATTCTGTTCCTGTAAACAGAGGATTGATCAATTCACAGTTCGAAAAATCAACAGAACTCCCAAAAACAGCTTCAATAAAAACAGCCTTTTTAAATTTACGGTTAGACAGGTCTAAGGGCTTACGCCAAGCCGTCTTAATTGCTGAGATTCCTCCATTGAATTTACAGTTATTAAAATTTGTTTTCCAAATAAATTCACTGTGATCAAAGGATACTGCTTCTTGGAAAATACAATCTGAAAAATCAGTTTCGCCCAATTCGCATTGATGAAATGTAGCATTGGTTTCTTTTCTAAAGCGGCTCCCTTTTAAGGTGAGTTTTCCAGCGTCCGTTTCTACAACTCTCGTTGAAACATCGTTAAAAGAAACATTACCAAAACTAGAATTGCTAAAATCTATATTTTGAAAAATCCCACCGCAGATGACTTCCCCTACAAAATTGACCTTTTTAAAAGTTGTGCCCATAAGCCAAGAAACTTGTAGATTAACATCGCCTTGGAATTTGCTGCCATTAAATGAACATCTTGAAATTTGAGCACCCTTAAAGTTTACTGGGCCCTGAAACGCAAGTTTTTCTAAATTATTTTGATTAAACTTTGTCCCTTCAAAATCAATGTCTCCTGCAAATTGTGTCTCTTTGAAAAGAGTATCCAAATCAAAAACAGAAGCTGAAAAATTAACTCCCTTTTGAAATTCACTTTGACTAAAATTTGCCCCCTCCAAAGGGCATGAATTTAGAGAAACGTAGCTAAAAAAAGTAGCACCAGAAAAATTTGAATTGTTTAAATTTGTGGAGGAAAAATCAGCTCTATTTATTTTGCCAGAGGTTAACTCGGCATTTTCGTTGAAAGTACAATTGGAAAAATTAGAATTAGAAAAGTTATTTTTAAAGCTTGATGAATTATGGAATGTAGAACCTGAAAAGTTTGATTGAGCCAGAAGATTTGAAACGAATTCTGTTTCTCCAAAAAATGAGCATTTCTCAAAATTTGGCTTCATCATACTTGAAGCTAAAAACCGAGCAGAGCTACTAAAAATAGAATTCTCAAAATTTGGACTATTGAAATAAGGGTTTTCTAAAATAAACATACCCGCAAACTCACAATTTGAGAAATCTACATCTACTCCATGCATGTTGGAGAATGTTGCATCATCTTCAAATTTTGATCCTTTAAATGAGTAGTTATTGATATGGATATTTTGAAAGCTTGTTTTTCCTTCGAAAACAGAGTTGCAAAAGTTAATTTTTGGGATAGTAAGGCCTTGCCCAAGTATGCAAGTTGACTTAAAGACGCTGCCCTTTAAGTTGATTTCAATATTTTGGTTATAATACAAAAGGTGATTGAGGGAGCTTGTAATAAAAACAAATCCTCGAAAATCAAGAAAGTTTCCTTGTCTTGGGAAATGGCTAATTCCACTGTTGAAAGCATTTTGCTTCTGGGGGCTATGGCTATGGTAAAGGCAAAACTCAGAGTCTCCCTGCCAAATTGGGTGTATGCATTTTTCCCCTTCTTCCCCAATTCCAGCTTTATGATAATCGAATGTACAGCCTGACATAGATTTTACCTTCAATATGGAGTTAAAATTTGCAAAAGTTTATGATAGGGCTCTATTCCATGATCAGACATTTCACTTTCAATAAATAGTGCTTGTAAAGGACGAAGCTGATCAAGATGTTTAGATGCTGAAATCAGTTCATCTGGATCTAGATCGTTGTTTAAATCCCCATTTTGAATCAAGTCTGCTTCACTACCTTCCTCCAACCAAAGTTTCAGTCTTTCACGCCATTCAGGGTTACTTGCCGCTGCAATCCATCTCATTAAAAGGTGATTGTCTAATTTTTTACCTTCGGGCTGTGTTTTAGCAAAGAAGTAACGATATTGAAAAGTCTTGATCTGCCTCGGTGTGACCTGCCCAATCAAGTAGAGAGAATCTTGTAGCTGTTTTATTTCCTCTGTCGTCAATAAGGGATGGTTGGTAAATTTTGGTTCTTCCAGCGACGGAGCCTTATCAAATCGATTTAAAATAGCAATTTTGGCTTCGATGTCTGCCAATTTTTCTGATTGCTTTGATACCTTATACATTTGGTGCAATAAAGAAAGGTAATCTAGGTTTTGAGGGTCTGTTGCATGTAACTTTTCCAAAGCATCAATTGCCTTTTTAGGCTGTTCAGAAACATTACCATAATAGTCGGCAAGCCATCCAAACTCAACCTCTGTATTGTCTTCTCTTTTCTCAATAAGCTGGGCAAGAAAATCTGCTTCTTTTTGCTTGCCCATAGAATATAGCTTTTTGGCATAATTCAGTATCAGAGCAATTTCCTTAGGGAATTTTTGCAATGCTTCAATCAAAAATGAAGCAAATTCATTTTTACTGTTTTCTGTTGAGCCTTTAGTGCTTGAAATCCATAAATGAGCTGAAATAGAGTCGGCTAACTCTTCAGTAGGTTTTGCTTTCCATTTTTGTTTTAACCTATTTAACTCATCGTCATTGTGCGTTTCTTCAACAGGGTCAAATTGATATAAACTGCACCATTGATCATAGTTAATCTCTGAAGCTGGGAAAGGAACATCTACTCTGTCAGTATAATCGGTAATACTTGCGGCATAGTTAAAGATATATCTTAAGTGTTCTTGACCCTCCTGTCGTATCCAAGCCAGAACCTCAGGCTTTTGATCTGGAAACAAGCTTAAGAGTTCTTCTCGATATTTTTCAGAAATTTCAATCTCAGCTTTATCTTCCACAAGTTGCTTATACCAATCTTCCATTTGTTTTAATATGGCTTCTAGACCTTTGAGCCTTTCTGTTAAGGCCGCTTGAACACCATCGTTTCCTTCATTACTAATATCATTCAGGTAAGAGGCTAAAATTGTTTGCTTTTCATCATTGTTTAAAGGTTGAAGTTTGAAGCCGAAAATAAAAAGTTTTTCCATATATTCATGGGCAAGTTTCTTCATTTTATCTAAGCTTTTCTTTTGTTCCCCACCATCAAGATCTTTCATAACTTGAAATAGGTTTGCATATTTGTGATCAATAGCAAGTCTAAGAATTCTTTCATCAATAGACATTAAAACAGTGCAACGATCACTAATTTCTTTGTCTTCTAGCATTACCCTCAAGGCATCAATCAATGTTAAAATACGGTTTTCTGGGCATCGGTCTAGGTCATCAATAATCAAGATAAGCTTGTGTTCTTTTGGGCTCGGGAACCAAACTTTTAATAGGGACTTTATTTCATCTTGAACTTGTTTTTGCAGACCTAAAACGCTATCAAACCGTTTTGCTTTCATTAAGGGACCAAATCTTTTGCGAAATGGGGCCCACATTTTGGCCCATTGAGAAAATACTCCTAAGCCCAATGTCCATCCACCAAGTGCTAATTTAGGATTTTCTATGCTAAATAAAAGCATTTCACTTGGAATTAAAGCACCTGCTTTATTAGCAATGTAAAGAGCACTAAGCCAACCAGAATAAAGCTTTATGTTGCCCCACCAGCCTAATTTAAAACTATTCAGCCAAAAAATCTTTTTAATTGACCAAGCCCATTCAAAAATTCTCTCGAAAAAGTTTAACTCTTCATTCGTAGGATCAAGTTTAAGGTAGTTATCAAGTAACTCCTCATAGAGGTAAGCCCAAATCGCAGGGGTATCTTGATACTTCCAAGCTTCAAATTTAATGCTAGTGATTTTTGAATATTGAGGCAGTAGTTTTAATATTTTAGACTTTTCTGCCTTATCTCCATCAGGAAAGTTCTCCAGAATTGTCTCTTCGTCCTTGAGCTCTTTATGACCAGAAAATTTCAAAGTATGCTGTAGATGATCAACAAAAAAGGTTTTTCCTCTACCCCACTGCCCAAAGAGCCCAATCATTGATGGCTGATTGATATTTTGTAAAAGAGGGACAAAATTCCAAACTTGCTCAAGAACACCTAAGGCTGGGCTAGAACTACTATTAGGAGCAATATTTTTGCTTTCAGCCATACTTGTTGCTTTGAACTCAAAATTAAATTTAGCTTTTTCTGTTGTAATGCGTGGTGTTAGTGGCTCAGGCTCAGGCGGAGTCGAGATATCACCGCCAAATTTTACTTTTGGGGGAAGCGGATCAAGCGCATATCCAAATGCATTTGGATGCAAAAGCCGAGTTTCTTTGGGTGCCAAAGTAAAATCTTTTGGCGATAATGGAGTTTCTAATTTTTCCATATTGGTTATCAGAAACCAACTACGAAATTCAAAACCATTTTTTGAGGTAATACCTTTAAATTGATCTTCTACATGCTGTTGCCAAGGTGAAACTTGCCCTTGTGCTCCAGTAACATATGCTTCAACTGAATACCGATGGGAGATATGATTAGTGTCTGTATTTAAATATAAATGAAAGGGTTCATTTAATTTAAAATGGTAATCTTGGTGAACTCTAAAATCCCACCACATAGTAGCTTTGCCTGTGGTTTCGATGAGTTTCTGTAGTCTTTCGTAGTATTCATCAAAATCTTTGGAAGTGCCAACTAAACAAAGAGCCCCCTCTGATTTATGCTCTTGGTTTCCTTGGTACACTTCCTGAGAAATTTCCCAGTAAGGCTGAGTCCATTTTGAATTAATAGAAGATAGGATTTTGCCATAATCCTGCCATTTATCTACTTTTATATCTATGTTGTTTAGTGCTAAAAACTTAGTGGTTTGGCTATCAATGGGGAAATAATCATTTGGGCGAACTCTGAACATTCCTTGAGTCAAATTACCTGCTCCTATGTTGTAAAGTGACCGTGCCTTATTAAATAATTCAAGGTCTATTTTTCCTCTTAAAACTCCTTCAAACAAATCCCATAAAACATCAATATTTTCCTCTTGGTTTGTACCACCAAACATCCACGCCTTTTTTGGGTGAGCACTAGGAAGCCCTCTGAAATCGTCAGGAACAGGGTGAGAAATTTCCAGTTCCTGAAAGATCACCTTTAGTATCTCTATTCGTCTTGCATCGCCATGCATGACAATACAGTTTATAAAGGTGAAAGGGTCAATTCCTTCAGGGGGCGTATTTTTAATTTCAGCCTGATTTAGCATTGCAATTAGTGCATCTTGCCCTTTGCGAAATAAAGATACTTTATTAAAAAGTTGAGAGAAAGCAGGTATCCAGTTGTATTCAGGAATCATAAAAATGTTGTTTTTGAGTAATATAAATCTGTATTTTTTGGTTATCATGCAATAGAAAAAGTTATTTTGATAGGGATTTTTTCAGAGGATTTGTTATCTCTTTTTAGGACATTTGAATAGGAAGTTTACCAAGATTTTCTGAGCTTATTAGCAGGCCTTTTTAAGAAAAGTAAATAAAGAAATTGTTTACAAATGATTTCAATCGGAAAAGCTATAATATATCAGCTTGTTAATGGCGAAAACAAGCCAATTGCAAAGAGTTTTTGTAATCATTTTGATTACAAAAATTGATTTTTTAAACTTTATAAAATCAGCAAATTACCTTCGAAGATTAGTCTGTTTCCACAAAATGATTACATTTGGGGGTGCGTAAAGTGTACCGAGATAGCCGAGTATTTTTTTGTAAGTTTTTTTGTTGATCCGCTTCATGGAAATGGAGCAGGTCTGTAACCTACTCCGCGGCAATTTATTTGTGTCTTTTTGAAAGCGCTTACAAGCAAAAAGGTTTAAACTTTTTGAGAAAAGTTTGTAATGAGAAAAAGAGAAGTTTTCATTCGAATTTGATTAGAAAAACAGAGAGCATTGTTTCTATGTTTTATTGTGAAAATTGTAGATTCGCTACGATGATTTTTTATTCTTTTGATCAGAAATTTATTCAAAGTCCTTTGCATCTGAAAGAGACTGGGTTAATATTTTCTCAACTATTTAACATGAGGATTTTATGGATAATTTTACCCCTACCGTTCGAGAAATGAGTTTTCGTTCAATTCTTATTACGCCTTTTGCTTTTGGAATTGCTTTTATTTTGTCTTCCCTGCTCATAGGTGCTTTTAACTCTACGCTATTTTTCGGATGCTGGATACTTTTGGTAGTCGGTCAATACACAATCCTTAAATACCAACGCGAATCGTTCTTTTATCGCCTTCAAAAAGGCAAAGGGCTACCAGTGTATAAGATAGATACAGAAAATGGCCTTAAGAGTTTTTTAAAGTCGGTTTGGAATCATAATTCCTTGTGGTTGTTCTCGGATGATATGCTTGAACGAAGTATGAAGTCTGATTCCCCAGTTGAGGCTCAACCTGAAACAGTAAAAGAGGTTTTAATAGAGTCTGAAGCAAACGAAAAACCGTCAAAGAAATCCAAATTAAAAAAGGTAGAGGTAGTAAACGGCCAAACTCCTGAAGCTGAAAGTCAAGTTGTTTTGGGAAAAGCTAAAACTAAGGTAGCTCAGCCTATTCTAAAAAAGGCTTCTTTTGTTGACTATTGTGATGAAGATGTAGTTTGTTCAAAAATCGCCGCTGAGTTACTTGGTCAAAAAGTTAAGACCTTGGCAAATTGGCGGACAAACGGAACTGGGCCAACCTACGCAAAACCGAACGGGCGAATAAAATACAAAATAGAAGATTTAAAAGAATACCTCAGCCTTCGCAGCAATAAAGATTTTAGCCTAGGCGAATAATAGTGAACACAGTAAAGTCAAAGCAAGAAGGAGGGTTCCTCTGGATAGTTACAGTAATTATCGTTATCGCCTTTCTAATGGTAGGCGCTGCTTATCAGTTTTACACAGGACACATAAGCTTAAAATCAGAGGGTGAAATAGCAAGTTCTATTTCCTTTCTAGGGCAAACAGGAGACTTTTTTGGTGGTATTTTAAATCCTGTTTTCAGTTTTCTTGCACTTTTAGCAATCCTCATTTCAATGCATTTTCAACGCGAAGAACTAAAAGCTTCACGGGAATCACTACAAGTTTCCCAAGAAGAACTGGCTCTAACTCGTGAAGAGTTACAAGGATCAAAAGAGGCAATGCAAGTTCAAGCTGAAACAATGAAAACCCAAAAACTTGAGAATGCCTTTTTTAATTTGCTAGAAATAAATCAAAAGCAATTGGCGGAGGTCAGTGCTGATGATTTTATCAATCAGAAAGAAACAAAAGCTTACGGAACTAGAGCGATTGCAATTATTCGTGAAAATAAAGGTTGGGTCGAAAACCATACAGATAGAAATCTGGAATTTAAATCACCGCCCGTTAGGTGGGTCTTTGAATTCATGGAGACCGAGCTACCCATTGATGAACTAGAACCTTTTGCAAAAAACCTACATTGCCTTTTAAGTATTCTTGGGGATTCGCCTAATCCAATTTTGCTGCAAATCTTAAAAGCTCATTTTACAGATGAACTGATTATCTACCTCTGTGAATATGGAATAAATTATAGAGATAAAAATGATGCAGCCCTATTGCAAAAAATCACTGCACTAGGGTGGGAGTTAGAGTTTGATGACCTTTTTTCTCCCGAAGAGCTTTACCATGGGTACTTAGGTGCTATGGAAATGTTAGCTCAAGAAGAATCCTGATATGATTTCTTCAAACCTTTCGCAAAACAAGCTAAAGATACTTTATCAAACTCGTCCCTCAAGTTCCCTAGAGTTCCCGATTGGCATTGTGGTGCCGAGTGTGGTACAAGGGGATATCAGGTCGTTTTAGGCCTCGGGGTGGGAACCCCAAAAAGCCCGTCAAGCTATGGCGGAAGTGCGTAGGAATCGAACCTACCAAGGGCTTTCTCAAGTCCTTCTCGCGGTTTTGAAGACCGGGGTGGGCACCAGCGCCACATCCACCTCCACTTAACTTTAAATAACTCCCTATAGGTTCAGTTTCTTGTCTCTTGCGGCCTGCCATGTTAGGTTTTTCTTTCCAAAAAAATATGGCCGATCAATTCTCTCAAGACTGATTTTTAAAAAGCCTAACAGTGCACCTAATATGGTGGTAGTTCATACCCTGTAGAGAACGAAATCTAATGTACCCCTGCTTACATCGAGGCGTTTAAAGACCTTTCCTTCACGGTCGGTTGGTTTTTCCTTTAAAGCGATCAACAGCTCAGTTGAAAGGCTTTGGGGATATATCTAAAATAATATAATGTAGTTTTTTTAGGAGTTTGTCCAAAAGAATTCACTAGTTCACGCTTCATGCGTCTTAGGCTAACTCTAAGGGGTATTGCATTATAAAAAAGAGTAGCCACTGTGTTTGGTGAAAAAATGAGCAAAAAAAAAGGAGCTAAAAAGCTCCTTTTCTTTAATTCATCGCAACATTAGATTAATGCTTGATCTCGTCGATCTGAACACGGTTGAAAATCAACTGCTGGAAAATGGTGAACACGTTACTGGCAACCCAGTAAAGCACCAATCCCATTGGCATATCCAAGAAGAAGAAGATCAACATCACAGGCATCCATTTCATCATCTTAGCCTGCATGGGTTCCATGTTTGGCTGAGGTGTTAGGTGCTGCTGAACATACATACTAATACCCATTAATACGGGTAGAACTAAGGTGTGATCACTTGCTGAAAGATTATCTACCCAAAAGAAAAAGCTTTGGTGACGTAGCTCAATGGCAGGCAGTAAAGCCTGATAGAGGGCGATAAAAATAGGAACCTGTAAAAGAAGAGGTAGACAGCCGGCCATAGGGTTGATGCTGTTCTTCTTGTAGAGTTCCATGATCTCAGTGTTCAACTTTTCTTTATTATTTTTGTGCTTGTCTTTAATCTGTTTCATCCGTGGATTCAACTGCGCCATGCGCTTCATGCCCTTCATACCTTTATAGGCCAAAGGAAACATGGCTGAACGAACTAAAACGGTCAGGATGATAATAGCAATTCCCCAGTTATGAACATGAGACTGTAACCAGCGCAATAGAGCTAAAATTGGATGGCCAATAATCTCTAGCCAGCCGATGTAAATAGCGGCAGGGAAACTCATATCAAGTTTTTCTAGTTCACCATTTTTCTGGGGTCCCATGTAGATCTTAAAGTTTCTGCTGTAATTTGCGCCATTTTGCAGCTCTCTGGTTGCATCGCCGTAAAACAAATGAGGCACTAAAGTTTCATCACCTCGAAAGGTGGATGCAACAGGTGTAATGCCCAATTTGAATTCCTGCTCACCCTTCATCATGACGCCCTGAACGAAGTAAGCAGAGGTAACTGCTGCCCATTTGGGAACGGGTATTTCTAAGGGGTCTTCTAAGTCGCCAGCATCAATCCATTCAAGTTCACTGTTTAAAGACCAAACGGCTTCTTTTGGATGGGGATAAGATTCTGTTTTAACCATCTCGTTGCCTGCGCCAAAGTGTACTTTTGGCTCAATGATCTGGGTAGTACCACTCTTATTGGTGATAAATACATCCAGCTCTACAACGTAGCTATCAGCATAAAAAATCAACTCTTTTTGAATCACCACGCCTGATTTTGTGGTTCCAACTAGCGTTAAGCTCCTTGCTCCACTAGCTACATTGAGTGAGCTTTGGCTAGCCTGGTAGCTAATGGGCTCAGAAATGCCTTTTTTCAAATTGATTTGCCAAGGGGCTAGGCCCGGGGCAACATCGCCAATCATATTTACTAAACGATTGGGGTCAATGCCATGTTTTTGTGGTAGGTCACCACTAAAGATAGATGTAACCCAATCTTTTGCATTTATATGATCTGGACCAGCGTAATGGTATCCTTTTAAGTAAAAGCTCTTGGCCACGCCTTCTAAGGTGTCAATAGTTAGGCTATATAAAGGAGTTTCAATAGTTACAACTGGAGTTGCAATAGTAGGAACTGTAATAGGTGCAGGGCTCTGAAATGCCGCTTCCCTTTCAGGTGCTGCATCTGTTTTGCCATGTTGTGCATCGCTTGAAGCATCTTGCAATTGATTTTTTACAATAGCTTTAGCAGGCTTTTTTACGGGGTCTGGTGGAAATACACCATAGTAAAAAAAGATCACAAAGCTTGAGAGTAAAAAGGCTAAGATAAAATTTCTATCCATTTTTCTTCCAAAGTTTTAGCCACCCAATTGTTTCAGGAACGGGGTCATAACCGCCATGCTTAAAGGGGTGACATGAGAAAATTCTTTTTAAGCCCAAAAGAGCGCCCCAAAAAGGTCCATGTTGTTCAATGGATTGGGCAGCGTACTCTGAGCAGGTAGGTTGATAATTGCAACTAGGGGGTAAGAGAGGGCTGATGGCATTTCGATAAACCCAAATCAATCCCAGTAAAGGGTAACTAAGTAGCTTACTGATTTGTGTTTTCATATAGATGATCAAAAAACTCAGTGATAATCTCTTGTAGCTTTGTTAAGCTGGGAGGTTGTTCTAAACGGTTTGTTATAAAAACCGAAAATTGAAACTGAAGACCTTTAAATTTATCATTTGAGCGCACTGCTTCCCTGATAAGTCTTTTTAGCTTGTTGCGCTGGGGCGAGTTTCCCACCCTTTTTGAAATGGAGATAAGCAACTCAGGCTGCCCAGTCTCTATAGGTAAATACTTAAATTTATAGGCCCCCTTTCGCCAGAAACTACCTCTCTCAAAGAGTTGGGTAATGACTGATTTCTGATTGAGCCTATGAATTTTTCCGAAGGAGTATTTATGCACTCAGCTTAGTTCTGCCTTTTTTGCGTCTAGCTTTGATAACTCTACGGCCACCAACAGTAGACATTCTTTTGCGAAACCCATGAGTCATTTTTCTCTTACGAGTATTTGGTTGAAACGTTCTTTTCATACTTCCTCTATGTATTTAAACTTGAATTCCTATTTTTGAACGACAGGGCAGTATTTTGTCAATGATTAAGATTAATTTTAAGGCTTTTTGCTTGTGAATTGCTAAACCTTGGTTTAATGTTGGGAGCTTAAGCATAAAGGAATCATGATAGAAAAGATACAGGTCGGGGACAAAGAAATTACCTTAATAGGTACAGCTCACATCTCTCAAGCTAGTACAGACGAGGTCGCAGAAGTTATTGAACGGGAAAGACCCGACTGTGTAGCCGTGGAATTATGCAGCGTTAGACATGAGTCGATAAATAATGCTGACCAGTGGAAAAACATGGATATCGTCAAGGTAGTAAAGGACGGAAAAGCACCTTTATTGATGGCGAATCTAATTTTAAGCTCCTTCCAGAAGCGAATGGGTGACAAAATTGGGGTGAAGCCTGGCTCAGAAATGATAATGGCTTTAAAAAAAGCCGAAGAATTTGGCTGCCAGGTCCATCTGGCCGACCGTGAAGTATCTGTCACCTTAAAAAGAGCCTGGGGCTCTTTGAACTTCTTTAAGAAATTAAAGCTCTTAAGCCAGTTGCTAGTTAGTGGCTTAGGTGAAGAAGAGGATATCTCAGAAGAGACCATTGAAAGCTTAAAAGAAAAGGATATGCTCACTGAAGCTATTGAAGAAATGGGTGTTGAACTTCCTGAAATTAAAGAGGTTTTAATAGACGAACGGGATAGGTATTTAGCCCAGAAAATTAAAGAAGCACCAGGCAAAAAGATTGTCGCTGTTGTAGGCGCAGGCCACATGGCAGGTATAAAAGAATATATCCACGGTGAGACAGATTTAGAAGCAATCTCAATTGTACCTCCGCCTTCTAAGATCGGCACCTTTTTAAAATGGGCTCTGCCCTTAGGTATGATCGGTGTCATTGGTTACGGTTTCACCTTTATGGATTCCAGCGTAAGTATGGAAATGATGAAGCGTTGGATCTTAGCAAATGGCGTATTGGCTGCCATCGGGGCCGCTATTGCTGGGGGCCATATCGTAACAGTATTCGTAGCCTTCATTGCCGCACCTATTACCAGTTTAAACCCCACAATTGCCGCAGGTTGGGTGTCGGGGCTAACAGAAGCTTGGATAAAAAAACCAAGAGTGGAAGACTTTGAAAACCTGAGTCAAGATATTACCAGTTTTAAGGGGTTTCGTTCCAATGAAATTACTAAAATTTTAATGGTCGTTGTTCTTTCTAATGTTGGTAGTATGCTGGGAACTTTCATCGGTATCCCCCTAATTACATCCCTACTCTAAAGGGGAAAAAACACCTTTGCTAAACAGTTAAAACTGGCTAAGATAACTCCAAAATAATACATAAGGATATTATGGATGAAAAGGATTCTGGGATTTTTGCAGATTTTTTGCCTGAGCTTAAAAACTTAGTTAAAGCAGAAACGGTTTTTGGTGACCCCTACCAAGTAGGCGAGGTAACTTTGATCCCTGTCAACTCAGTTAAAATCGGCTTTGGCGTAGGCGGCGGTAACGAGCAACAAAAACAAGGCCAAGGTGGTGGTGGCGGTGTCTTGCTTAGCCCTGTAGCCTTTATTGTGATCAAAAATGGTGAAGTTACCATCCAGAGCCTCAATAGTGGCACTATCGAAAATGTTATGTCTAAAGCGCCTGATGTTCTTGAACGCTTACTAAATGTTGTAGATAGAACCCTAAATAAAAAGAAACCAGCCTCTAAGAACTCTGAAGAATCAGAGGGATGAGCTGGATCATTGCCATTTCTATTGTAGTTGGTCTGGGAAGTCTCTTTCTTTTCTGGCCGCTACTCATCTCTTGTGATCTATTCCCTTTTTTACTGCGTGTCTCTTGGCCAGGATTGGCCTTTGAATACGATGAAAAGCCTCATCTTCGGCTTTTAGGTTATAAATTTACCTTCAGTGAAAAGGAAGAAAAACCTGAAAAACCTAAGCTTGAAGAGGCTAAAGAGGTTTCAAAAAAAACCAAATCCAAAAAGAAGAAAAAGAAAAAAGCCTTTAAAAAATTCAATCTGCAATTGGTTAAAGAAATTTGGGCTACAGAAACGATACAAATCATCTTAAAGAAATGTATCAAATTCTTAAGTAAACTGGTAAAGTCATTTAGGTTTAAAGAGGTAAAAGGCAACATCGGTTCCCTTGATTATTACCAAACAGGGGTGCTGACGGGTTTACTTTACGCAATTCCTGAATATAAAAAATTAGACTTAAAAACAAATTTTGTAGGTGAGCAGAGCCTTTCTGTAAGCCTGCGGTTGAGCCTTGGGAAAGTGCTTTTTGCGCTATTTACCCTTGTGCTGACCTTACCCTTTTTTAGAATTTGGAAACTTTATAACTTCTTACACCAACCAAAAAATGCAGCCAAAACAAAGTAAAGAATTGAACGGTTTAACCGTGGAACAAAAAGTCGGCCCCTTTGTAGAGGTCTTTTTTGATTTCGAAAAGCTGCCACAAGTGGACCCTGCCATCGAGCGACTACTCCTTGAGGTGAAGCCAAAAAATCCTTTAATTGTTACTGAATGGGTTGTTCCCAATGGGGCAGGGCCTTTGTTTCTAAACTTAAAAGAGGGCCAGGAATATGAGTTTAATCTTCATGTAGGACCACACCCAAAAGTGGAAGTTTCATCTAGTTTTGAACCTATGCCCCAAGTAGACGTGTTTTTTGAACATTCGAGCTTTATCAAGCTGGTCTGGGGTGGCGTAGACTTGGAGAAAATCCATAAGGCAAATGAAGATTTTTTTCAGCTCAACATCAATGGCACAGCCAAGCAATCCATTGCCTTTTGGGGGCAACCCTTAGCCTTGATTTCTGGAAGACCGGAAAAGTTTTCTTTGGACTATCTTGACCAGAATATCTTTACAGTAACTACCAATCTAGGCCAAATAAATAAGGCCTTTAGCCTTGATTTTACAATGGCTGAGCCCAAGCGAACTCCCTTTTTATCCCCTGCGGTTCATTCTGAGCGTCTCTTTCGGGTTCGAGCTACCTTACCTCGTTTTTTCGGAATGGATGAGTGGCTTGTCAGCGAAGCGAAAAAACTGAAATTTGACGATACGGCGGCCCTTGTAGGAGGGTGGCAATTTACCGAAGAAGGTAAGGATACCCATTTTATAAGGCAGTCAGGTGTTGCTCTTAGCGTTGATGATGGGGTTGTTGGTCAAATTTTAATCAATGAGCACCAAGTAAAAGAGCCTAAAAAGGTAACCTCTTACAAGCTAGAATTACAGGTTACCAGCGCCCACAGGGAATTGTTTAAACATACAGCCCTGTCTAAAGAATTAAAGGGTAAGGGTACAAATCCAATTCTAAGCTTAGAACCAAAAGAATTGCAACTTGCCCAAGCCAACCTTTTTGACACCCATCCTCTTGTTGACTGGGAAAGTTCTTTTGTTGAGGTCGTTGGCTTTTTTGCATTAGAATCAGGGTCCGAAGGTGGCGACTGGCAAGAATTTACCAGAGAGCCAGCCCATGTTATCCGCTGGGACTTTCTGCCTAGCCCGACTACAAAAGAAGTGAAGGCACGTTGGGTCTTTTTTGATTTGAATAAGCCTGAGGTTAAAAAAAGCCCCTTTGAAACCAATTATACTTACCGAAATGACTACCCACCTAAGGTAGTATTGAAGCCTTTTTCTGATAAACAACTCCTCGCTTGGTGGGACTTAGAGCAGGCGGATGTTGAAAAAATTATTCAGAGTCACTGGAAATGCGACTTAAGTGAAGTTGGCTTTTACTTGAAAGTCCACGAAGAATTTTTAGGCGACCGCAAAGGGCGGCCCGACCTTGAATGCCAGATCCACCAACTTTTTACACCTTGGCAGAATCTTTATATTACCGTTGAGCCAAACAGATGTTTTGCAGCTGAAATTGTTGCCCGAAAAGGCGATGCAGAACTAGCTATAACCCCTGTCTCTAAGGGAATTGTTACTCCTCGGCCCATCACAGAAACTTCAGGTGAAATGGCAGGCCCTAGGGGTTTTCAAGCCCATTGGCACCACCCCACTCAAAGAGAAGTGGGTCAAGCAAACGGCAAAGACAGTCAAAATCAAGCAAAGGTGATGCTGCATTTACACATGCATTCGCCCAACCTCTTTCGAGCAGAGCAATTTAGGGAAGCTTTTTTAAGGCCAACTGCATGGCCCATCCAAGATAAACAGGGTTCAGAAGTCCACAACCCCCCTGGGGAATGGGCACTTAAGAACTGTTTTGATTCTTGGCTACGAATTTTAAAACTACTCTTTAAGTTGAAAGAAGATGGTGTAGACTACCAGCTGAGTTTGGACATTACTCCACCTGTGGCCTATATGATCAGTCACCCACGCTTTAAGGATTACTTTAGTCGTTATTTGCTGCGTATCAAAAGCCATGCGCAAGGTGTTATTTCTTTAATGAAATCTAAGCTGGAGTCCTCTGATTACATTTGGGCGGCCCAAAAGTACCTAGATGATATTTTAGAGGCGGAGCATTTCTACCATAATGTAATTGGTAAGGATATGATTGCAGGCTTTCGTACCTTGGAAAATGAAGGTTATATTGAAATTTCCACCTGTACCGCAACCCATGGCATGCCTGCCAATTTAGAGTCCATGACAGAAAGCCTAGACGCCCAATTGGCGATGGCCTCTATGAGTCATAATCGAATTTTTGGTAGGGAACCCAAGGGAATTTGGCTTGCTGAAAACAGCTGCTTCCCTGGCGTTGAAGATTGGATGGATAAACGCGGCCTCCACTACTATTTTGTAGAAGCGGAAGCTGTATTGAGTGGCGAAAAGGGATTGAGTTCAGAAGAATTTAACCCTACCTTGGCAAGCAACAAACCTGTGGTGGCCTTTGGCCGCAGTAGAATGGGGCGTGTGCAAGTTTGGGACGCAGAAATAGGTTATGCTGGTCACCCCGATTTTAGAGAATACCACCATCGTCATTGGGGGCTGCCTTTAAAACGAATCACCAGTAAAACCAGTGAGGAAAAACACCCCTACAACCCCGAAAATGCAAAGGCTAAAGCCCAGGAAATGGCTAGAGACTTCCACGAGAAGTTGATGCATAAGGCAGACGAGGCCAAATCCAAAGGTTTGACAGCTGAACCCTTGATAACCTGTAGCTATGATGCTGAGCTGTTTGGCCATCACTGGTATGAGGGGCCTTGGTTTTTAGAAGAATTGCTCAGAGAATTTTACCGCAGTTCCGTCCATATCGGCCTGACCACACCTTCTCACTATTTAAAAAATATTGAAGCTTTACCTGTAAGTACCCCTAACCCCTCAACTTGGGGCCATGAGGCGCAGCATTCGAAATGGAATGCTCCGCAGGTGGCTTGGGCGCAAAGAGAACTGGAACGGGCTGACGGCCTGTTAAATCACTATGTTGCACAAGTTGCAAAAGGCGAATTACAGGGAATTTACAAGGATTACGTATTGCAAATGAGCAGTGATTTGCTTCGAGCCACCAGTTCGGATCTAACCTTTGTGATTATGTCTGGAGACTTTATTGAAGATATGCAAAGAGAAATTTTAAAGTACCTAGATTACTTTTATCATTTAAAAAGTTTGATAGATTCTCGCATTGAAGATGCTGATTTCTTGGCCTTTAGGGGTTATGAAAATGATATGTTCTTTGATATTTCAGACTATTACGGGTTTTAAATTTCATTCACCTGTTACTTGATCAAGTTACTCAACAAAGGCTTGACAAAGTGACATACATATATTCTAATATACTTACGTTACAAAATTTCCATCAGGAGACGTGGGATGAATGAAAATATAAAACTTAATGCTGATTTGGTTAACACTTTGGCAGATTTGTTTGATACACAAGAAGATAATATTGATAAGGCTGTTCGCTGCCTAAAAGTAATGGCTCACCCAGCCCGAATGAAAATCTTTTGTGTTTTGCAGACTGGTGAGTTTTCCGTTCAGCAACTAGAACAGTATGTAGGCGTTGCCCAAGCAACTCTTTCACAGCACTTATCTTTGTTAAAAGATCGTGGTATTCTAGCCTCAAGAAGACAAGGAAACTTTTCTTTGTACCGTATTGCAAACGAAGAAATGATCCAGCTTTTTGGTTTAATCCAAAAGATTTTCTGCGAGCACTAACTGCTACCGCCTTAGGTAAACTATAACAGCAGTGCTTGAGAAACAAATGTTATAAGATTTGGTGTTGGTCTTTAGGTCAACACAAAGTCCTTTATCACTTTGTAGCCAAGTAAAAACATAGGCCATGTGTGCCAAAACAAATCAAAGATATCAATTGGTTTGACAAGGTTACCTTGACTTAACATCCGTATCTTTTCCACTAAGTGCGGTTCAGGTACAACTGGCAAGACTGCCAAAATTAAAGCCAATGGAATTAGGGTAGAGTAAGTTAGGAGTTGATCCATTTATTTCCTTCTGCTATATTTTAATATATAAATATTCATATAAACTTTATATCGAAAAAGGATGACCATGTCAAAGGAAAACTTAACTCTATACCAAACTGAAGACTGTGTATTCAGCGGCCTTGTTAGAAGAAAATTAGATGCACTGGGCTTAAACTACGAAATTCAAACTGCCACTGAGGGGCGTGCCGAGGTTGAGGCTATCTCCAATCAGAAGGGCGTGCCCGTATTAGTACATGGCAACAGAGTCTTTTCTGATTCGAAATTAATTATCTCTTATCTTGATGACGAATTCGGTGATGGCAAAGAAACTCCACTAAGCGGTAGAAACTATGGCCTAGCTTGCGAAGTTGAAGGGACATTAGAAGAAGTTAGAGAGAAAACCATTACTGCAATGAAAGAGCAGGGGTTTGGTTTACTCACTGAAATTGATGTAAAGGCGACTTTAAAAAAGAAAATTGATGCTGATGTTGTTCCCAATAGCATCTTAGGTTTTTGCAACCCTGGCTTTGCCCACGAAGGTATGCAAGCAGAACCTGATTTGGGCCTTCTGCTTCCTTGCAACGTGGTTGTAAGGGAAGTTCGAGCTGGCGTGATGCAAGTGAGTGCTGTTAACCCTGTAAGGTTATTTGCTGTTGTTGGTCGTGCTGATATGATCGATATGGCAATGGAAGTAAAAAACCTGCTTCAAGCTGGTATTGATAAGTTAAAGGGCTAGGCTCTAATTAGGGCTAGGCGGCAGTTAACTTAACCCTAGCCTTGATTTGATAGCAGTAGCTTTTGATAGCTGCCCCCCTGCTTGGTAGAGCTCAGCAAGCTCTTTGGTAACCTCTAGACTCAAGGCCGTTTGGCCAACTTCACTGTAGCCTTCGATAGCTAGTAAAAAATAGCTTTCTGCTTCCTTGTGATGGAAAAGATTTTGATAGGCCAAGGCTAGTTTTTCATGCAACCAAGATCGATCTGTAACATCCTCTTCTTTGTAACATTCCAGAGCTAAATTTAGATAACTAATAGCTTGGAAAGCTTCATCGTGGAGAAGTAACTGCACAGCTAGGTTGCCATATATAGGACCCAAGGCTTCTGTAATATTCTCATTGATTGCTACAGATAAGGCTCCGTAAAGACAGGATAAGGCTTTTGAATCTCGCTCTTGGGCTTGGTAAAGCTGGGCCAAATGTGTCAAAAAACGGCTCAAGCCAGTCAAGCTTTTGATGTTGATATAGCCTTGGATGCACTGGACAACCAGTTCATCCAATTTATCTAACTGCTTTAAGGCATGGTAACAATTAACTTTTTCGTGGGCCAAGAAAGTGAGCCAATGCTCATGGGAAATAGAAAGAAAGGTTTTTTCGGCGTTTTCGAACTGCCTTAAGGCTTCTTCCCACTTTTCTTGTCTAGCAAGGTCTAAAGCGAGGTCGACTTCTTCTTCGCCCTCAGCTAGTATTTCATTAAATTCTTCTTTTTTCATAACGCCTCATTTAATAAAAGATTAGTATGAATCAAAAAAAAATCATAGTTGGAATCTTAACCATTTCAGATAGAGCCTCAAAGGGTGAATATGAAGACTTGAGTGGCCCTGCGGCCATTGAATGGCTAAAAAAGGCAATAAAAAGTGACTTTGAAGTTGAGTACAAGTGTGTGCCCGATGAAAAGGATCAAATTTCAACAGAAATTGTTAGGCATGTAGATGAACTTGGCTGCTCGTTGCTTTTGACTTTAGGTGGAACTGGCCCAGCACCGAGGGACGTAACTCCTGAGGCAACCATGGCTGTTTGTGAAAAAGAATTGCCAGGTTTTGGTGAACAAATGCGAGCCATTTCTTTAAAGTATGTACCCACAGCCATTTTATCTCGGCAAGTTGGGGCAATTCGGGGCCGGTGCTTGGTGGTGAATCTACCGGGCCAGCCCAAAGCTATCGGGGAAACCCTAGGGGAGCTTTTTCAAGCTATTCCTTACTGTATCGAATTGATGGAAGGGCCGATTATCCAAACCCATGAAGAGGTAGTTAAGGCCTTTAGGCCAAAATCAGCACCTAAAATTGTGGATTAGGCTTTCCATTTCTTTCACTATTTAGTATAAATATTCTATATTCTTTTTAACGGCCCTAAAAGTGGGCTACACTAACAAATTTGGTAATGAACAAGATGGACCCATTAGAACAAAGTATTCGTGACGCCTTCGCAAAGATCCCCTTTGGCGAAAGTAATGTTTTAGATCAAAACATTGTATACTCTTTTGAATTAGCAGGAAAAAGAGCGGAGATCATTTTAGTCATTACCAAAGAATTTGAAAGCTTTATCGACCAAGTTGCAAACCAAGTTCATGAGTCTTTGGTAAAACTAGACGAAATTGATGAAGTTGGAATTCGTGTTACTGAAACCATAGAATATGCCGAGCAGGCAATGAAACAACCAGCAATGGACCCAGCGGCTGCCCAAAATGCGGCAGACCACCAACATGGCCCAGGTTGCAGCCACGGCGCTGACCAAGGCCAAGGTCACCCAGATGGCCCCAGCCCAAGACCACCACAGGGTGGACAGAATAAAGCTGCGGCACCGCAGTCAGTAAATTATCTAGGTGACTACAAACATGTTATTCTTATTGCCAGTGGCAAGGGTGGTGTTGGTAAATCTACAACTGCTGTAAACCTTGCTATGGCCTTGAAGGCGATGGATAAAAAGGTGAGTCTTTTGGACGCTGATATTTACGGGCCTTCGTTAACTACCATGATGGGAACAAGAGGCGAATATCCAGAAGTGATTGGTCAGAACATGCAGCCTTTAAGCGCTCACGGGATTGAGTTTATGTCTATGGGCAACCTAGTTGACGAAAGTGAAGCTATGATCTGGCGTGGGCCTATGGCTCACCAAGCTATGGAGCAAATGCTTCGTGACACTGTCTGGCCTGGTGGCGATTATATGATTATCGATCTACCTCCTGGAACTGGTGATGTGCAGCTTACTTTAGCCCAGAAAACTGCTGCCGCAGGCGCTTTGATCGTCTGTACTCCACAGGATGTTGCCTTAATGGACGCTCGCAAGGCGATCAATATGTTTGATAAGGTTTCTATTCCTCTGCTGGGTATGATCGAAAATATGAGCTTTTTCAAGTGCCCAGGTTGTGGCGAAGAAACTCCAATTTTCTCTAGCGGCGGCGCACAGGATGAAGCAGAATCACAAGATATCGCTTACTTGGGGCATGTACCCATTGAGTTAAATCTTAGAAAATGTGGTGACGATGGTCATCCACTAGTAGACCGCTTTCCTGAATCTGATACAGCTAAGATCTACATGGATATGGCTGCCAAATTAGATGCTATTCTCGAGGAATAATGAGGGCTAAATATAGCAAAAAGACCCAGCCCAAAGAAATTTTCTTTGATACCCAAATGAATATCATCTGGGCTGACGGTCACCATAGTAAATATAATCTTTACGATCTGAGGTGCGATTGTGAGTGCGCCTCTTGTGTCAATGAGATTACGGGGGAGAAAATTTTAGATAACTCTACTGTGGATCCCAATATTCAGCCTACTAGCTCTGAGTATGTAGGCAACTATGGCTTGCGCATCTTTTGGAGTGATAGTCACTCTGTAGGCATTTACAAGTTTGCAAAGCTTCGGGACCTTGGTTCTTTAGAAGACGGTCAAGTAAACTAATCTTAATTAAAAACCCATGCCCCTTACCTACCAACTCCTGAAAAGTGAAGGAGAAGCGAGAGCTGGCTTGATGACCATTCGTGGGATTGAAGTTGAGACCCCCTGTTTTATGCCAGTAGGCACCAATGGCACTGTGAAAGCCATGCCTACAGATTTCCTTTCTGATATTGGTTATAACCTTATCTTAGGGAACACCTACCACCTGCACTTGCGCCCTGGAGACGAGATTGTGAGCAAGCTTGGTGGGCTGCATAAATTCATGAACTGGGATAAGTTGATCCTAACAGACTCAGGTGGTTTTCAGGTTTTTAGCCTTGGAAAACTGAATAAGGTAACGGCTGAGGGTGTTCATTTTCAAAGTCATTTGGATGGCGATAAAATGTTCCTAAGCCCCGAAAAAGCCATTCAAATTCAGGAAAATTTAAATTCTGATATTATGATGGTCTTAGATGAATGTCTTCCTATCCCCTCTACCAAAGAGAAGGTAGCAGAATCCGTTAAGCTTACAACATCTTGGGCGGCCAGTTGCTTAAGGGCACGAAAATCCACAAATAATCTCTTTGCTATTGTCCAAGGGGCCGACTTTGAAGATCTAAGAAAAGAATCGGCATTGTCGCTTATGGAACACGACTTCGATGGTTTTGCCATTGGGGGATTGAGTGTTGGAGAGGCCAAAGAGGTGATGTACGGGGTGACTCAGTTTACAGCGCCGATTTTGCCAAAGGACAAACCTCGTTATTTGATGGGTGTCGGTACGCCTGAAGATCTCTTGATGGCTATCGAGTCAGGTGTGGATATGTTCGATTGCGTGATGCCCACCAGAAATGCCCGAAATGGCAGCCTCTTTACCAAAAATGGGATGATTTCCATTAAGCGTGCCCAGTTCAAAGATGACCCTAACCCCGTTGAAGAAGATTGCGGTTGCCTAGCTTGCAAAAGCTATTCACGAGCTTACCTGCGCCACATATATTTAGCAGGGGAGATACTTTCTAGTATTTTGAACACGGCCCACAATCTCTATTTTTATAAAAAGCTGATGACTCAGGCTAGAGAGGCAATTTTGAAGGGAGAATTTTATGCCTTTAAAAAGAACTTTTTAGACCAGTACAATAGCAAATAGGCTTATTTTTAATATACTTGAGCTAAAACCCCTTCACGCTGGCTTTTTTGAGTGCCAACCACTGTACGGCTAAAATGGTTTTGGAGTCGTTGATCTCACCAGAGACAATTTGTTCTAAGACATCAGCAAAGGGAATCTCCACCACTAAAATATCTTCATTTTCATGGGCTAAACCGCCGCCTTCTGCCACTTTATCGGCATTTTTTACTTGTCCGCTATAGAGGTAGATTAATTCGTCTGAAATTCCCACAGAGGCAAAGGTGCTCGTTAAGTATTCAGGGTTGGTAACAGCGTAGCCTGTTTCTTCTAAAGTTTCACGAATGGCGCAGTCGAGCGGCTCTTCACCGGGATCGATCAAGCCGCCAACAATTTCAGTAGTCCACCCGTTACTTGTGGATTTCTTTAAGCTAGAATAACGAAATTGTTTGACCATGACTATGGTTCCCGCTTCCACGTTCTCTAAAACTAGGGCTACAACTTCTGGCCTTTGTAAATGGTAACGCCGAATGGGCATCATGCTGCCATCTTTATAGGTTTCCGTGTCTAAATCCACACGGTCTACCCTAAAAAATTCTTTGAAGATTCTGGTTTTTTCTTTAATGATGTACTTCACTGGGCTGCCTTATTCTTTTGGATCTCTACTACTTGCTCGTAGCATTTGCGGCTTCCTTCTTGGTCTCCAGCGTCAAAGAGCAGTTTTCCTAACTGGTCTAAAAGGGGCAATTGTTCTTCTTT
The DNA here is from genome assembly GCA_965602905.1 of uncultured bacterium. Classification (GTDB taxonomy): domain Bacteria; phylum SAR324; class SAR324; order XYD2-FULL-50-16; family XYD2-FULL-50-16; genus JASJGK01. The sequence goes on from CBFCZY010000008.1 coordinate 63,307, forward strand.
CAGCCCCAAATTAGCTTTTACACCCAAGTGGTTCTGTAAGGTCTTAGTCAGATTTTCTGGCTCTTCTAGGGCACGGTAGGCCGCTTCAATATGGTAGTAAGCAACATCCAAACGTTTTTGGTCATCTGCCACTCCATATTCCACCAAAGCTGTGAGTAGATAAGGCAAGGCTAAGGCAGGTTTTTCTGCCTTAATAAAGCGATCCATCACCTTTTCTAGTTGTTTTAAATAACCTTTTGAACCTTTTTTGTAATAGTCTTTAAGCAGTTCTTCAATGGTAGTTTGGTGACTATGGTAATCTTCTAATCCAAAAAAGGCTTGGGCCTTCATTTCTAAAACTTGGCGGATAAGAATCTTTTCTTTTTCTTCAGGGCTATCAAAAAAGCCCTGAATGCTTGTTAAGGCCTGAGCATATCGTTCTTCTCGAAGAGCCTTTTTTGTCATTTTGACTAGCAATTCTGCCTGGGCACCATCTGGTTCTGGAGCAATCAGGTCGCTGTCTTTTAAAAATTCGTAGCTCGGTAGAGGACTTAAAATATCCTTCTTTTCAGATGCTGTTACCTTGGGGTCTGTGCTAGTCTCTGGTTGTGCTCCCTCTGGGGGCAGAATGTCAGCCTGCTTTTTTCTGGCCTTTGGCTGAACTTGGTTGACCATCGGGGTTGCTGATTCTGCAGCTTCTAATTCTTCAAAGAGGGAGCCTATTGGCCCTACGTCAATTTTATCTAATTTAGAATCACTGGTGGTAGCCTGAGCTAAATCTGCTTTGGCTTCCTCCAGTACAGAGGCATTATCCTTTTTTACCTTAGGTAATTCTGCTTTTAAGCTTTCTTTTAGCGACTGAGGTTCTTCTGTCTTTGGGCTTTCTATTGTACCAGGCATTTCCGCTTTTGGTTGGGGCGCAGCCTTTCGGGCAGCCCCTCCCTTGCCGTAAGGATTGTAACCTGTTGGGGTGGGTTTAGTAGCAGTAGCTTCGTCTTTAGCTACATTGGCCGCAACTTTAGCTATTGTTTTTTTTGTTGAAAGATTAACAACAACTTCCTCGTCGGCAACAATTACGGTCTTGGGTTTTTCTAAAGTTTCTTGGCTGGTCGCTAGGTTTTGTTTGAACTGACTAAAAACAGTAGAGTCTAAATTTGCGGCACCAGCGGCGATTTCTGCTTCACTGGGGTCTGGCGCAGGTTTTTTATTTGTTTGCGGGCTTTGTGCACTTGCAGCCTGCTTTTCTTTTTGGGCCAAAGCCGTTTGTTGCGATAGGCTTTTTAGAACCCCAGCAACCCTTTGTGGGTCAAGTTCTGGGAGGTCAGGTGCGGCGACAACCTTGCTGCGTGCCCCTGATTTCAGTCGCACTTTAGAAAGGATAAATCTCGCTTGAATGGCGATAAGGCTAAATAAAGCAAGGATTCCACCAGCAGCTTCAGCATCAAAAACAAAGAATAACCCGCCGCATACGCCTAAAAATAAAGTAGCCTGCCCCAGTATCTTTAAAACCCTCATTACTCACCCTCAGGGGAATCGCTCGCCTGTGCGACAATATCAGAGTCAGTAAAACCTGAATTGGGGCCTGAGAATTTTACAGTCAAATCCACCACCTTTTGGTTGGTTTCCCTCAGGCGTGTTGCAAGCATGATAGAAAAATTACGGAAAAGCTTGAAGCTCAGAATTGCAAATTTTGGATTTTTGGCAATTTTTAAGAGTTTATCTAGAGAAATAGAAAAGAGTAAAACATCTTCTACCGCAATGGCAGAGGCGGATCGAGGGCGGCTGTCAATGAGACCGATTTCGCCAAAACATTCACCTGATTTTAAGGTGGCTATGGTTGTCTCTTGGGTCACACCAGCTTTTTTTCCAATGCGCTTTTTCACATCTACTGTCCCGCGAAAGAGGATGAACATGGTATTACCAGGATCAAATTCCTTGAAAATGGTTGCGCCTTGAGTGAAGCTTTGGGTCTGCATGAGTCTTAAAAAAAGCAGGAGTTCATCGTCCGTGAAGTTGTTAAAAAACTGCACTTCTTGCTTCAGTTTAAAAAAGATGTTCCTTGGTATCTTTACCATTGCTCTTTAATCCTTATGGGATTCATTGTTTTGTAAGAGCATTATTACTGTTTTACAGGGAAAAGTAAATTTTTTTAAGGCACTAGGAGGGAAATTTGTGGGGCATTGCAGAATATAAAAAAAAAGGGGCCAAAGCCCCTTTTATTTATCTATTCAGCTGATTCTTCTTTAGCACAAGTTTTAAGACCTAAAGGAAGGTAAAGAGGGCAGACACCCACTAATGCAGTTCCTAAAGGAATGATTGCCACTAGGCCCCAAATGCTTTGTGCATAAGCGCCCCAACCAGCGATAGCCAGTCCAATAACAATTCTTAAAATTTTATCTGCAGATCCTACGTTTTTCATTTTATATCCTTTGATGATGTTTATAAAGCGGTTGCCTATCTATAGTTAAAAGATAGCAGATAGGGGCAGATGAGTTAAGTGACATAGTCACCAAGCCTTGATTAAAAACGAGGTAAAACCATTTTTCTTTTTTTACAGACGGCTTTTTTCTCTTTTGAGTTGTCGCAAAACTCGCAAGTGGCAGGATTATTACCGCAAGATGCTAGTCTTCGGCCTGTAATCATAACACCAATCGCCATACCTAAGATTGCTAGGCCAAAAACGATTAAGGTTCCTAAAAATGTTTCCAAAGGGTTCCTTTATTTTTCTATTGGGGGGGAGGTGAGCTTTGTAAATTGTTCGGTCATAGCTGTTTCAAAGTGGTCACCTTTTTTATAAATTAAATATACAGCTAAACCTTGCTCTTTGGCAATTTCCATCGCCTTTTTTGTACCCATGGCTAAAAAGGCTGTAGCCCAGCCATCAGCGACCATACAGCTTTCATGAATCACAGTTACTGAGGCTAATTTATGGGTGACAGGCTTTGCTGTAACGGGGTCTATGATATGGCTATAACGCCTGCCATCTTTTTCAAAGAAGTTTCTATAATCGCCACTTGTGGCTAAGGCAAAATTAAGGGCTGGAAAACTCAACTGGACTGCTCTTTCGCCTGTAGAGGGTTTTTCAATCCCTAAAACCCAAGGGGCAGTTCCCAGTTTAGTACCCTTGACTTTGATTTCGCCACCGATTTCAACCATGAAGTTGTCCAGAGTCCACGCAGATAAAAGTGCAGCCACTTCATCGACAGCGTAACCCTTAGCAATGGAAGAAAGGTCAATCTGCACAAGTGGGTTTGTGACCTGCAAGTTTTTACTGTCAAATTTTAAATGGCCCAAGCCAGTACGTAGTTTTGCCTCTTTGATTTTACCATCAGTGGGAATTTGCGAGGTTTTATTTTTCCCAAAACCCCAAAGCTCCACTAAAGGTGCCACGGTGATGTCTAAAGCGCCGTTACTCAAAGCACCGATAACCAAAGCTTGGTTGATCACTTTTTTTGCATCGTAGCCAAAGGTAAAGGCTGTTTTTTTTGAGTCTTGGTTGAACCTACTCACCTGAGAGTCACTTTTGTAGGTGCTCATGGAAGATTCTAAATCCGACAACAAAGTATCCACTAATTTTTGGATCTCTTCCTGGGCGGGGCTCTCGGTTAAGGGAATATATTTTATATGATAGGTGGTGCCCATGGTACTTCCTTGAAGGGAGACCATTTGGGACCGATCAAGTTGGCTTTCGCAAGAAACGAGGAAAGCCAAACTTAATACTAGAGGGAGAAGTCTCTTAACCGCCGAAATCATCAAGCATGATATTTTCAGGTTCAACTCCTAAATCAAGAAGCATGTTGGTTACAGCAACGTTCATCATTGGAGGTCCACACATGTAGAATTCACAATCTTCAGGTGCAGGATGGCTTTCCAAATATTCTTTTAAAAGGATATTGTGGATAAAACCAGTGTAGCCTTCCCAGTTATCTTCAGGCTGGGGGTCAGAAAGACCAATATTCCATGTGAAGTTGGGGTTAGCTTCGGCTAGAGCATCAAATTCATCTCCGTAGAACATCTCTTTTAAACTTCTAGCACCGTACCAGAAAGACATTTTACGTTTTGACTTAATACGCTTTAGTTGGTCAAAGATGTGGCTTCTCATTGGAGCCATACCAGCGCCACCGCCTACAAAAACCATTTCCGCTTCTGTTTCACGGGCAAAGAATTCACCAAAAGGCCCTGAGATTGTAGCCGTATCACCTGGCTTCAAATCAAAGATGTAGCTAGACATGATTCCTGGGGGCACAGTGGGGTTATTTGGAGGAGGAGAGGCAATTCTCACGTTTAACATGATAATACCTTCTTCTTCTGGGTAACTGGCCATAGAGTAAGCACGGATGCACTCTTCTTCTGCAACAGATTTAAACTGCCAAAGATTAAAATGATCCCAATCACCTCGATACTCTTCTTCAATATCAAAGTTCTTGTAGTCTGCTGTGTGAGGCGGTGCTTCAATCTGAATGTAACCACCAGCTCTAAAGTCTACATTTTCGCCTTCTGGAAGCTTTAAAACTAATTCCTTAATAAAGGTAGCCACGTTATGGTTGCTAACAACCTCACATTGCCATTTCTTAATTTCAAAAACTTCTGCCGGGACTTCAATCTTCATGTCCTTCTTGACTGCAACTTGGCAGGCAAGTCGCTCGCCTTCACGGGCTTGCTTCTTGTTAATAAAGCTGCGTTCTGTCGGTAGAATTTCACCGCCACCTTCATGAACTTTACAGTCGCACTGGCCACACGTACCTCCGCCACCACAGGCGGAAGCTAAAAAGATATCCTGAGCAGCTAAGGTATTTAGTAGTTTGCCACCTGCTGGAACATGGATCGTTTGATCACCATTGATTGTAATGGCAACATCCCCAGAGTTAACAAGCTTAGCCTTAGCCAAAAGAATAATAACAACAAGCGCTAGCACAATAGCTGTGAACATGCCCACGCCTAAAATGATCTGAGTCATTTGATAACCTGTCTTGCTTGGTTAAAGCTGAATGCCTGAAAAAGACATAAAAGCCATGGCCATCAGGCCAACAGTAATAAAAGTAATCCCAAGGCCCTTTAAGCCATCGGGAACATCGGAATATTTCATTTTTTCTCTGATACCAGCAAGTACTACAATAGCCAGTGCCCAGCCTAAGCCAGAACCAACACCATAGACAACTGACTCACCAAAGTCGTAATCACGCTCAACCATAAACAAACTACCAGCTAAGATAGCGCAGTTTACGGTGATCAGGGGTAAGAAAATACCCAGTGCATGATACAGAGCAGGGAAGAAACGATCTAATGTCATTTCTAAAATCTGCACCATGGCAGCGATTACACCAATGTAAGAGATATATCCTAAAAAGCTTAAGTCTGTATTTGGAAGGCCTGCCCAAGATAAGGCGCCTTCTCGTAAGAAATAAGCATAAATTAAGTAGTTTATAGGAACGGTAATGGTCTGGACCACAATAACCGCAACGCCTAAACCGGCCGAAGTATTGACCTTTTTAGAAACGGCTAAAAAGGTGCACATCCCTAAGAAAAAGGCCAAGGCCATGTTTTCAACAAAGACTGCTTTGATAAAAAGACTTAAATAATGTTCAAACATTTAGTTTTCCTCCTCTACTTGTTCCGTTTTCCATGCGCGTAACGCCCATATGAGAAGACCGATAATAAAAAAGGCACTTGGAGGTAAGAGTAGTAAGCCATTTGGCTGATACCATCCACCTTCAGTAATTGGAGTTAGAATGTTAATTCCAAACAACTTCCCGCTTCCAAAAAGCTCTCTGATAGCTCCTACGGCAAACAGAAGTACGGAATAACCAAGAGCATTACCAATACCATCTAAAAAGCTGAGCATTGGTGGGTGCTTCATAGCGAAAGCTTCTGCTCGGCCCATAACAATACAGTTGGTAATGATCAAACCAACAAAGACACTCAATTGCTTTGAGATGTCAAAGGCATAAGCCTTTAATAGTTGATCTACAATGATTACCAAAGAGGCAATGATTGTCATCTGAACAATAATACGGATGCTGTTAGGAATGTAATTCCTGATCATACTGATAGAAAAGTTAGAAAGAGATGTTACAAACAATAGAGCAGCGCTCATTGCAGCAACAGTTTCTAGCTTAGAGGTAACAGCTAAAGCGGAGCAGATTCCTAGAACCTGCAACATAATCGGATTATTTTTAAAAATGGGGTCCAATAACACCATTTTTGCGGTCATTTTAGCCATTGATTTCTCCCTTTCTTAAGTTTTCCAAAAAGGGTGCAAAGCCATCCTTACCCATCCAGTAGAGGATCAAATTTTCAACTCCTCTGGTGGTTAAAGTTGAACCGCCTAAGCCATCAATTTGGTGTTTGGCTTCGGGGGATTGTAAATTTACCTTTCCCTTTAGGACTTGGATCTTTAAGTTTTGCTTTTCATCAAAAATCATTTTACCTGGCCACTGGTTTTTCCACAGTGGGTTGTCTACTTCCCCGCCAAGACCTGGCGTTTCACCATGCTCATAGAAAGTGAAACCCTTGACAGTGCTGCCGTCGGACTTGAGAGCCACGAAAGCATACATAGTAGACCAAAGAGCCTTACCGTAAATTGGCAAGACGATGGTATCTAATTTCCCTTGCCTTTTTACTAAGTACACGTTTGCGTACTTTGCACGTCTTTTGATTTTGGCGATGTCATCGCTCTTATCGATCATGATGCTTAAAGCAGGGTTTTTAGCTGCTTTTTTAGCGTCGAATGTTTTAGCGTCAACAGCTTCTGTTAATAGACCTGTTTCAATATCAATCACTCGAATTTCGACTTGCTTAAACAAGGCTTCAATATCGCCACCTTCAGTCATTAGACCAGCAGCTTCTAAGATGTTCTTTTGTGCATCCAAGAGTTTATTTTTTTCTTGGATCGGCTTTAAAGCCACGGCAGCAGAAGAAACTAAAATAGAGCAGAATACACAGAGTGCACCTGCAACTAGTAAGGTTTTACCTATAGTTTCATTTTTCATTTCTGATAGCCCTCCTCTTGATATTCGCAGCTAACACATAATGGTCAATCACAGGTGCGAAGATATTACCAAATAAAATGGCCAACATCATCCCTTCAGGGAAGGCTGGGTTTACCACTCGAATTAGGATCACCATGATTCCAATTAAAATACCAAAGTACCATTGGCCGATTCTGGTCATTGCACTGGTTACAGGGTCGGTCGCCATAAAGGCCATACCAAAGGCAAATCCACCCATAACTAAATGCCAGCTAAAGGGAATGGAAAACATTGGGTTAGTAGCTGAGCCAATCTCGTTGAAAACGGTTGACATCATAAAAGCGCCTAACATCAACGAAGCCATTACTCGCCAAGAGCCAATGCCCATTACGACTAATACAACGGCACCAATCAAAGCTGCAATGGCGCTGGTTTCACCCATGGCACCAGGAATGAACCCAATAAAGGCATCCTTCCATAATACAGTTTGAGTTAGTAACTCTAGGCCGCCTGATTGGGCGATGGAAAGAGCTGTTGCCCCAGAAAAGCCATCAACGGCAGTCCAAACTTGGTCACCTGAAATAGCAGCAGGATAGGCAAAGAATAAAAAGGCTCGGCCTGTAAGGGCCGGGTTTAAGAAGTTTTTTCCTGTTCCACCAAAAACCTCTTTACCAATGACTACGCCAAAGCTAACGCCGAGGGCCGCCTGCCATAAAGGAATGGTTGGAGGTAAGATTAAAGGAAAAAGCATCCCTGTAACTAAAAAGCCCTCGTTGATTTCGTGTCCACGAACCATAGCAAAGGTTGCTTCCCAGAAGCCACCAGCCAGTTGAACGATCAAGAAGACAGGTAAGAACCAAACCAAACCGTGCATGACATTGTCAAAGCAGCTCGTAGGGTTGAAACCAACGCCAATAGCGCTTAAAATAGCGCCTCTCCAGCCTTCGATTTCAGTGATTCCCATTTGGGATAAAGCTAAGTTAGCTTGATAACCTGTATTATAGACAGCCATGCCAATACATCCGAGCAGGGCAATAATAACAGAAAACATAAGGCGTTTTAAATCCAAACCATCACGTACGTGAGTGTTACCCTTGGTAACTTCTCCCGGTGTAAACAAGAAGGTATCAGCCATCTCGAATAGGACGTATAGTTTTTCATATTTCCCCCCCTTTGATACATGAGGGTGCGCCTGATCTAAAAGGTTGCGCAAGAATTTCATTAACCTTCCTTTTCTATAATAGTTAGGTTGTTTCTTAAGATGGGACCATAGTTATATTTACCAGTGCAAACAAAGGTGCATAATGCTAAATCCTCTTCATCCAGTTCCAAAGCTCCTAAAGCTTGGGCCTGATCTGTATCTTCGGTGATGATTGCTCGAAGCAAGTAAACAGGTTCAATGTCTAAAGGCATAACGTCTTCATACATTCCTGTTGGAACCATTGCTCTTTTACTGCCTTCGGTAGAGGTAGTGAAATTGAAGCTTAAAAAGGGTGCGTATGGCGTTGAAGCATAAACCCCTTTTGTAGAAAACTTTGTAAAACCTGGCATTTGCCAACCCATAAAGTCTCTGTGGCGGCCTTCTTTAAGTGCGGACACTTGCAAAGAAAAACGGCCTAAAAAGGACATAGCCCCCGTTGCGATGTGTCCCCAAAGAACGGAGCCAGAAACGATTCTGTTTTCCCCTTCCTTTAGTTCGCCTGCTGTAAGTTGGTCTATACTAGCGCCAACTCGAGTGCTAAGTAATCTTGGATTTGTTGCCTGTGGGCCTGCGAGAGAAATTACTCTGTCTGTATTGAGCTTACCAGTTAAAAATAACTGCCCCATGGCAATTACATCTTGGTAATTTACAGACCAGACTACTTTCTTATCACTTGCAGGTCTAAGGTGATGGATATGAGTCCCTGTCAAACCTGCGGGGTGTGCACCGCTGAATTTTTGTAGGGTAATCCCATTTAGACTCTTTGTTGGGGTATAAGAACCATTGCCGTAACAAAGGAAAGTTTTACCTTTGGTTAACCTTTTCAAGGCGTCGAGTCCAGCTGTGAATTCGGCCTTATTATTGATAAGTACTTGGCCAGGATCAGCAGCTAATGGATTCGTATCCATGGCATTTACAAAAATCGCCTCTGGGATTGAGTCCACTTGAGGTGATTTTGAAAAGGGGCGGGTTCTAATGGTCGTCCATAAGCCAGATGCCACTAAGTTATCTCTAACTTCTTCGTGGGATAGGCTTTCGATCTTTTTTGCGTCGTAGGAAGTAAAGATTACCTCTTCTTCTGATTCCGCAACATCAATGACCACAGAGAGTAGAGCTCTCTTCTCACCACGGTTTATCGCACTAACCACGCCACCTGCCGGTGAAGTATAGATAACGCCTGGGTTTTTTTTGTCTTCAAAGAGCTGTTGCCCCTTTTTGACAGTTGCACCTACTTCCACAGCCATGGTTGGCTTCATGCCATTATAGTCGGGGCCGAGGATGGCAACTTGAGTGACTCTTGGTCCCTCTGATATTTTTTGGGTTGGATCACCTGCAATGGGTAAATCTAAACCTTTCCTAATCTTGATCATTTCGTTTCTACACAAGGTTTTTGAAAATGAAATATAGCTTGTTTTAGCCTTTAGATCATTAGATCAAATAATGGTGTTGGTCAAGAAAAGTTCTTTTCTTTTCTGCATGCAGTTTACGGTATATTCAATATATTATATAACAAATAGGGAATTAAAACAGTAGGTTGAAATATTCAGTTCTTTTTCAAGCCTGAGAGACTTTAGCCTTCATTTTTTGCAAAAAAAGACTTACCCTGTGACTTAAAAACAAAGTTGATATTAAAAAATGAAAAAAACCTTCCTCCATCTTTTCCTCTTCATCTTGGCCTTGGCTACGCTAGCGCCTCTTTGGGTGATGTTAGTTACTTCTTTCACTAGCGGGGCAAATCAACTGGGTTTGGATGCTATGATCCCCAAATGGAGTCAACTTACTTGGGTAAACTATACCCAAGTTTGGGGTGAAGGGAATTTTGGCAGGTATTTTCTAAATAGTCTGGTTGTAACTGTCGCCATTACCATCTTTAATCTGATTTTTGATTCTATGGCAGCCTACGCTCTAGCCCGCAGGGAGTTTCCTGGTCGTAAGGTGGTTATGGTCTTAGTTTTGGCTAAATTGATGATTCCAGCAGCTGTGTTAATGGTTCCCACCTTCATTTTAGTGAAGGGCTTAGGTTTGTATGACACTCATCTCGCTTTGATTTTACCGATGGTAGCAGAAACCTTTGGGATCTTTTTATTGCGTCAATATATGTTGTCTTTGCCTGTGGAGCTGGAAGAGGCTGCAAGGCTGGAAGGGGCAGGGGATTTTAAAATCTTTTTTTCTATCATCTTCCCCCTTTGTAAGCCTGCCTTGGCCGTCGTTGCCATCCACTCGGTTTTAGTTTCTTGGAATGCCTATATCTATCCTTTGATTTTAACCAGTTCCGATGAAATGCGAACCCTGCCACTGGGCATCGCCTTTTACCGTGCTAGTCATTCAGGCTTAGATACAGGGCACTTGATGGCAGGAAGTATGATTGCCAGCATGCCTGTAGTCATCGCCTTTCTAGTCTTCCAAAAGCAAATCATTAAGGGCCTGACCCAAGGTGCTGTAAAGGGGTAGATCTTTGCCCTGGGGTCTACTAGAAGCTCATCCCCACCTTCAACCCTGCCAATGCGTTGAAGTCACTTTTGTAGCGAGAAAATCCTTCCGAAGCCTTTAGACTCACATACAAACTGCCAATAGACAGCTGACCGAAGAAACTGCCACCCTTTGCATTGAGGGCCAGACGGGTTAAGCTCACCAACCCCACAGTTTTATGCTCGGTGGAGCCAGCTAAAACCGAGAAATCTAACCCAAAATTTTTGTTCAGGTTTACAAAGGCAGTTGGCCCCAAAAGGCCATATCCTCCCTTGATACTATGAGTGGATTCCTCGTCATCTAAGATAAAGGTCCCGTCTATCTGCCCTGCCTCCATTTGGAGGCCCAAGTTGTAGGGCGATTGTGAATCTTCTATTCGGTAGCTAACTTGGGTTAGGCTGCCCGTTTCCTTGGTTTTGTCGACGGTGGAATCGGCACTTACAAAGGCAAAGGAGTCGGTTCCTGCAAAGATTCGCTGGGTATACCTTGGTAGGGATTGCTCTGACCTTTTAGCGGTTCGGTTTTTATGCTTCATATCTCGGATCTTGTAAGAGACAAACTGAAATGCATAGGCAACAACCATAAAGACAACAATTACAGCCCCAATGAGCAATAAAAAAAGTACAGCATCGTCGCCACCGCCACCCAGTCGAGGGAAATGCAACTTCGGTGGGCGAGGCCCGACATGAACGGCTATTCGTGCAGCATCTACACCCAGTTGCACCCCAGCACCTGTGGGATGAATGCCACCAGAGGAAGAACTACCGCCTTTGGTGCCAGCTTCTGTACCTGAGTAGTTAAACTCTTCTTGGGAGGTCTCATCTTCATCGTCCCTGTCTGACCTAGACTCTTTTGTAGTTTCCGGTTCTTTTGCCAATTGAGCAAAAAGTTGATCGGCTTGCCTTTGGTTCAGGCGGTATTCTTGGGCGCTAGGGTTCTGGGCTTTGATTTGGCTGAATTCTTCAAGGCTGACTAGGGTAACTTGGGTGTGTTGACCCCTAAGGTATTGACTGTGATTGTACCGACTTTGGGGGTTTTTACTCTGCGCTAAAGGCTGGGCGACCGCAGTTTGCCAAAGGAGAAAAAAACACAGGCTAAAACTTATGATCAATCTCATTGCATCCCTTTTGGTTATTGTAGGCTACAAAATAACAAAGAAACGAGGCTTGCACAAGACGGAAGAATAGGCACTTTGGCAAATGTCGCCTGTTAGCTGGTCTTCAAAGTTTTGATTTGCAGTCGGCGCTGCAATAAATTTTACTGTTCGGTGCGTGGATGGCCTTGTCTTCAGAAACAAAAGTTCCGCAGCTAGTGCACTGGATAAGACTTGGGTCGGCTTTAACCTCAGGCTTTTTCTCATTGCTCTTAAAGCGAATCCCCAGCATTTTTTCCAACTTCTTTTTTATGGTATACTTTGCTAATCGGTAGAGTAGGTAGGTCCCAAGAATGATGATTACCAGTTTAAGAATCATACCCTGCCTAAGAGTTGTAAAAGTTGTTCAATTTTTTTAATGTCTTTAATGCCCTTTTCCAGCTCCACCCCAGAGGAAATATCTATGGCCCATGGGTCTACCTGCCAAAGGGCCTGCTGGATGTTTTGTAAGTTGAGGCCGCCTGCAAGTATTACCTTGCAAAGGCGATTGGCTTCGTCTGCCAAGCTCCAATCAAAAGCCACGCCTGCACCACCCATTTGGGGGGTATAGGCATCCAGTAGAACTGTGTCCAAGCCCATTTCGCCAATGATTTTTAAATCGGTGCTATCTTTTACTCTAATGGCCTTCAACCATTTGACCCCAGCTTTGTTGAGCTGGTTCACATAGTCAAAATCCTCATTGCCATGCAACTGAGCCAAGCCTAGCCCTGTATCATTCATAATTTCGATGACTTTTGCTGGCTCTTCATCAACAAAAACGCCCACCGTTTGGGTAAGGGGTGCTGCGGCCCTTACTAATTTTTTAAGTAATTTTTTATCAACATAGCGAGGCGAGGGAGGGTAGCAAATAAAACCGACCGCTTCAATGGGCATGGCGCTTACTTCTGCAACTTGTTCAGGCAGGGTAAAGCCACAAATTTTGATCTTAGTTGGATTCATTTTTTTATGTTGGGCAATTATTTTCCAAGTAGCACAGGGATATGACTCCCAGGGTCTTCTGCTCGCATCAAGGTCTCCCCGACTAAAACGGCATCAAAACCAGCTGCCTCTAAAATATCACAATCACTTGAACTTGCGATACCGCTTTCACTAACTTTTATCGCCTCTTTGGGCATGAGTTTGATCAGGCGTAAGGAATTTTCTAGGCTCACCTCAAAGGTCTTTAAATTGCGGTTGTTAACCCCGATGATTTCTGCGCCAGCTTGGATAGCCTGTTCCAACTCTTCTTCATTGTGCACTTCCACTAAAACGCTAAGGCCGTAAGAACGGGCCAAGGCGTGCCAGTCGGTCAGTTGTTCTTGGGTTAAGCTGGCGACAATAAGCAGGATTACATCGGCACCCATTTCGTATGATTCCCTTATCTGGCGGGGGTCTACGATAAAATCCTTACGTAAACAAGGTAGGCTTACAGCGGGCTTGATCTCTTTTAAAAAGGCTTCATTCCCTTGGAAGTATTTCTCTTCTGTCAAAATGCTCAATGCTGCGGCACCCCACTTTTCATAGGATTTGGCAAAGGTGAGGGGTTGAAAATCGGCCCGAATCACACCCTTTGAGGGGCTAGCTTTTTTAACTTCTGCGATCACGCTTAAACCTTTAGCCTGTAGGGCCTTCTTTAGGCTCAATGGCTTTCTCGTGTCTGCCGCTGTTGGTTTAAGTTTTTCTGGGGTGATCTGCCCTAGGCGCTCGTTTACTTCTTTTTGTTTATCCTCGTTGATACGAGCTAAGATGTTATCCATTAGAATGAGTTTGAAACCTCTTTTAATTTTTCCAAGGCCGTGATGCCTGCCTTTTCGTCTAAAAGTTGTTCCGCTTTGTGGAAGGCTGGTTTTAGTTCAATTTCATCAAGGGCCGCAATGGCAAAGCCAGCATTTAAGGCGATGACATCTCTCTTGGGGCCTTTGACTTTTCCGCTTAAGATCCCTGTTGTGATCTCACTGTTGTCTTGTGGCGTTCCCCCTCGTAATTCTTCCAAAGGTACCTTTTCATAACCAAAAATTTCAGGGTCAAATTCAAACTCTTCGATGTCTCCATTGCCTTTAATATGAGCAATCAAAGAATTTTCATGAATGGCAACCTCATCAAAGCCCGACTTGCCACTGACCACAAAACCACGTGCAAGGCCTAAGTCTCGAAGTACATGGGCCAAAGTGCCCACAAGGCTTGCGTCAAACAAACCTAAAATCTGTACATTTGCCCCTGCAGGGTTGGTCAGAGGGCCTAAGATATTAAATACGGTCCGCACGGCCAATTCTTTTCTCACAGGGACAACATTCTTCATGGCAGAATGTAAGGCAGGGGCGAATAAAAACCCAATTCCAGCTTGCTCTACGCAAGTCCCAACTTGGGCCGGGGTAAGGTTGAGGTTTACTCCTAATGACTCTAAAACATCGGCGCTGCCACTTTTAGAGGTCATGGAGCGATTTCCATGTTTTGCAACCTTGTAGCCAGCACCGCTAAGAAGTAAGGCTACAGTTGTGGAAATGTTAAAGCTGCCTGAGGCATCGCCGCCTGTACCGCAGGTATCTACGATAGTATCACCTGTCACAGGTATAGGGGTGGCCTTCGAGCGCATCACTTTAGCAAAGGCTGTGATTTCGGTTTGGGTTTCTCCCTTCATCCGTAGAGCGACCAACACCGCTGCCATAACAGCAGGCGAAAGTTCGCCTTCCATAATTTGATTCATTAAGCCTGTCGCCTCGTCGGAGGTCAGGTCTTGTCTTTGAATTAATTTTTCCGTTAGATTTTTCATTGCGTCCTATCGTTAAAGGGAGTCTTGACAAGTTAGGAAAAAAATCCGCTCTTGACAAGGGTTTGTCTAAAAGTAATTTTTTATATAAAAATATGTGAATAGTTTTTTTTAAAAAATTATTTTGCATTCCAGAAAAAGATAGTATAGGTTACCAACTAGCCACCAAACGGATTAAATATTACTCAGGAGAAACAATGCCCCTATTGACATGGAATGACAACTTAAGTGTTAGAATTACATCTATTGATGACCAACATAAAAAATTGATCGAAATGATCAATAACTTGCAAGATGCCATGTCTAGTGGAGACTCTCGTGCTGTACTAGGCGAGATCTTTGACGGATTACTTAACTACACTGTTGAGCATTTTTCTTTTGAAAAAGACTTATTTGTTAAGCATGCGTACCCAGATATTGATGCTCACTTAGCTGAACATGATGCATTTGCCCAAAAGGTAAGTGACTTACACAAGCAGTTTGTTGGATCTTCCAACTTTATGATTGGTGTGGACGTTATGAAGTTCTTAACCGATTGGTTAGTGAATCACATCCAAGGTGTTGATAAGAAGTACTCAGATCACTTAATCGCAGCTGGCGTTAGCTAGTAGATTAATTTCTGATATTTTTCTTTACCAGAAAACAAAAAAAACCAGGGCAACCTGGTTTTTTTTTGCCCTTTTTTTAAGAAGAACCCTTTGATTAAAATGGGTAGGAATAAAAGCCAAAAAAAAAGGGAAGATTTTAGTCTTCCCTTTTTTTAGTCTTACTCTTTATTTACTTCTTAGCCTTTCGCCCTCGTGGCTTAGCGACTTTCTTTGCAGCCAACCATTCAACAGCCATATCCATGGTTACATCTTCAATGTCTGTATCCTTTGGAATGGAAGCATTTACTTTACCATGTTTAACATAGTGCCCATAAGGCCCGTTAAATATGCCAATGGGGCCACCAGCTTCTGGGTGTTCGCCTAGTTCTTTCAATGCCGTTGAGGCTTTTTTACGGCCCTTCTTTTCTTGGGCTAAAAGCTCTAGCGCACGGTCTAAGGTGCAGTTGACGATGTTTTCTTCCTTAGGGATCGATCTAAAATCCTTTTCTCCTTCCGGCTTTTCTAACACAACATAAGAGCCAAATCTGCTGATGCCAACCTTGATTGTTCCACCATCTGGGTGTTCGCCAATAGTACGAGGAAGGCTGAGTAAGAAGGTGGCTGTTTCCATGTCCACTTCTGATTCTTTCATTCCCTTAGGCAAGGTCACACGTTTTGGTTTGGGTCCGCCTTCTTCAAC
Organism: uncultured bacterium; assembly: GCA_965602905.1. Classification (GTDB taxonomy): domain Bacteria; phylum SAR324; class SAR324; order XYD2-FULL-50-16; family XYD2-FULL-50-16; genus JASJGK01. The sequence continues at coordinate 79,110 of CBFCZY010000008.1, forward strand.
TTCACCAAGCTGGACATAAGGCCCATAGGCACCGTTAAGAATATAAACCGCCTTTTCCAATTCTGGGTGGATGCCTAATTCTTCGTTACCTTTGCTTTTTTGTAGTAAGATCAAGTCAACTCGTTCTTGGTCTAACTCAGCAGGAGTAAGGTCTGCTGGGATGGAGGCAGTAATTTTGTCTTCCCCTTCACCTTGCTCTAAGAAAGGACCAAAGCGACCGATGCAAACTTTAGCGTTTAAACCATCAAATTGAATTTGTCGGTATTCACCAGGTGCAATCTCTTCTGTCTTCACCTTTGCTTTTTCCAGTAAGCCCTTTTTCCCTGAGAAGAATTTCTTCATGTAGGGGAGCCATTCCTGTTCGCCTTGGGCAATTTTATCCAGCACTTCTTCCATGCCAGCAGTAAAGCCAGGGTCTACCAAATCAGCAAAATTATTCTCTAAAAGACTTGTTACTGCGAAAGCCACAAAGGTAGGCACAAGAGTGTGACTTTGAATATTTACATAACCACGATTCTGGATCGTATCAATGATACTTGCGTAAGTACTCGGTCTGCCGATACCTTCTGTTTCCAGTTTCTTAACTAGGCTAGCTTCAGTGTAGCGAGCTGGTGGCTTGGTTTCGTGTCCCTTAGGTTCCACCTCTTCTTTGTTTAGCTCGTCGCCTTCTTTTAAAGGAGGAAGTAAAACTTCCTTATTGGCCATGTTGCCTTCGGGGTTATCATCCCCTTCAACGTAGGCTAAAAAGAAGCCTGGGAAGAGAACATTTTTACCTGTTGCTCTAAAGGTTGCCTCTTCGGCCTTAATTAAAGCTGTTAGGTGATTTAACTTAGCGTCTTTCATCTGAGTGGCTAAGGTTCTTTTCCAGATCAAATCGTAAAGAGACTTTTCCACACCGCTTAATCCTGTTTTGTCAGGATTTGGGAAACTTGAGCCTGAAGGGCGGATGGCTTCGTGGGCCTCTTGGGCGCCTTTTGATTTATTTGCGAAAACCTTAGGCTTGTCTGTTAAGTATTCCTTACCAAACTTGGACGAAACAGCGTTTCTTGCCGCTTTTAGGGCTTGGTCGGACAAGTTCACCGAATCGGTTCTCATATAGGTAATAAAACCCTTTTCGTACAGGCCTTGGGCCACTTGCATACAGCGCCTTGGTGAAAGCCTAAGCTTTCTGTTGGCTTCCTGCTGTAAGCTAGAGGTAATAAATGGAGGAGAAGGCTTTTGGGTGCTTTGCTTTTCTGTTAAAGATTCTACGCTCCAAGAAGCACTCATCAGGCGATCTGTTAACTCTCGGGCTGTTTTTTCGTCCATTTGTAGAACGTCTTTGCCCTTTTTAATCTTACCTGTGTTCTCGTCAAAGTCGGCGCCAGTGGCCAATTTTTTCCCATCAAAGTTGATTAAGGTAGAGTTGAATTTTTTTCCGCCTTTACTCAATTCAGCCTGTAAATCCCAGTAGCTTCCTTTTTTAAAGGCTCTGCGTTCTCTTTCTTTTTGTACTAAAACACGAATAGAAACCGACTGGACACGTCCAGCAGAAAGGCCAACAGAAACTTTTTTCCAAAGGATAGGGCTTAGAGAATAACCAACCAACCTGTCTAGCACACGCCTAGTTTCTTGGGCATGAACCAAATCCATGTCAATATCACGAGTTTCCTTAAGGGCTTTTAAGATAGCCTCTTTAGTAATTTCGTGGAAAACCATCCGCTTGATTTCGATCTTCTTTTTCTTAGGTAATTCTTTTTGGATAACATCCAAAAGGTGCCAAGAAATAGATTCTCCCTCGCGGTCCTCATCGGTCGCGAGTAATAACTCGTCCGCATCCTTGAGTTTAGCTTTCATCTCTTTGATGATCTTTTGTTTTTCTTTGGGTATGATATAAATGGGCTCAAAGGCAGAGTCAACATTGACGCCTAACTGGGACCATTCTTCCTTTTTTAGTTCAGCTGGAATATCAGCTGCTGATTGGGGCAAGTCACGAATGTGCCCCATAGATGCCATGACTTCGTAACCTTTAGGTAGGAAATCTTTTATGGTTTTTGCTTTTGTCGGTGATTCTACAATTACTAATGTTGTCATGGTCTATATATAAGTATAATCTTGTTAATTGGATATTGAGATATGGACAAAAGGCTTGAGGCTTGTCAAGCATTGGATTTTCTAATGCTTAAATATCAGTCACTTAAGCACCGCTTTTATTTTCCAATTCTTCCCATCTGGCGTAAAGGGTCGCCAAGGTGGTTTGGTTCTTTTTAATCTGTTCTTGGGTCTTTTCCAAGAAGTCTAGCTCTTGTGACTTTTCAGGGTCGTAGAGGCTGGAACTGAGTTCTGCCGTCCGGGCTTCGAGCTTTTCGATTTTGCCTTCCATTTTACCTAGTTCTTTTTCTTCTTGGTAGGTTAGGCCGCTTTTGGGTTTGGTTTTTTTAGGTGGTTTTCCCACAAGTCGTTTTTGATCATCGAGCCATCTTTGCCACTGGGGGAAGGATGGAAAGAAGCCAAAGCTACCCTTTCCATCTAATGCCAGTAACTCTGTGGCAACTTGACCCAGTAAAAAACGATCGTGGGTTACTAAAACAATAGCACCATCAAACTGGTTTAGGCTTTCCTCTAAGACTTCTAAAGCTGGAATATCCAAGTCATTGGTTGGCTCATCAAGGAGTAAAACATCGGCAGGAGTGAGCATTAAATTTGCCAGTAAAACCCTTGCCTGCTCACCGCCTGAAAGGTTGCCCACGGGCATTTCTAAGCTTTCGGCTTCAAACAAAAAACGCTTGGCCCAAGAGTAAATGTGAATGGACTTTCCTCTGTAAACCACCGAGTCCCCTTGTGGGCACAAAGCACGGTAGAGGCTCATTTTTGGGTCTAGGGTTTCACGAGTCTGGTCAAAATAAACAATACGCAAATCGGCAGCGAATTTTAAGCTTCCTTCAGAAGGTTCCATTTGTTGGGTAAGCAGCTTCATTAAGCTGGATTTACCAGAGCCATTGGGGCCGAGTAAACCTAAACGCAAACCGCTGGTGATTTTAAATTTAAGCCCGTGGAAGAGGTCGTTTTCCCCTAAGGTCATCCCCAAATTATAGGCTTCAATGAGCTTTTTCCCCTCACGAGTGGTGTGTTCGAAATCTAACCCCGCTTTGGGAGTTGACCTATTGAGTTGCTTTAGCCTTGCTAGCTCGGCTTTCAGACGGTAGGCCTCTTCAATTCGGTACTTGGCTTTGGTCGCCCTAGCCTTCGGGCCTCGGCTTAACCATTCATCTTCACGTTTGGATTTATTTTTAACAGATTCTTGTTTGCTCGCTTGGCCCGAAAGGAATTCCGCTTTATTTTCCATAAAGGTTTGGTAGCCTCCTTGGACCTCAAAATAACCCTTTTCATATTGGCTACCCAGTTCGATGACACGGCCAACAGTAGACTCTAGAAAAGTTCGATCGTGGCTGACAATTACAAAGGCAAAGTCGGGCCTTTCTAAGGTCTTCTCTAGCCACAAAATTCCCTCTAAATCTAAATGGTTGGTTGGCTCATCTAACAGCAAAAGGTCGGGTTTTTCGCTTAAGGTTTTGATGATTTGCAAACGTTTCCGCCAGCCTCCGGATAGTTCCTTAACTTTCTTGGTAAGCTCTGCAAAACCAGCATCTTGTAGCAACATGGTTGCTGTCAATTCGTCTCCACCAATGGCCTCTAAAATGCTGTGTTCTTCGTTTAAATCATCGGACTGACGGATATAGGCTAGAGAGATCCCCTTTTGAAAAACCAGATTCCCAGAGTCGCAATCGTCCACCCCTGCAAACATTTTGAGTAGGGTCGATTTTCCAGAGCCATTGGCCCCAATCAGGCCTAAGCGTTCATTGGGATAAACCCCTAAGGAAAGATCCTCAAAAAGAGGCATAGCGCCAAAAGATTTAGAAAGATTTTGGCAAGAAATTAAAGGTGCAGACATAGACTATGGGTTTCAGATTGAGGCTATTGGAAAATTAAAATCATGCAGGGGCGAAAGATGTCTGGCAAGGGTCGGCCGACTAAAAGGCTCAATTAAAAGTCAATTCAAAGTCTTTAATGGCAAGAGATTCGCCATTGACCAAAATTTCGAGTTTGTGAAGCCCTGCATAGAGGGTTCTAGTGCTCAATTGTGTGAGAGTAACCTTCTTTTGTAAATCTACAACTCCACTGGGTTTGAGACTTTTTACCGACCATTTAAAAACCTTTGGCTTGCAAGTTCCATTGGCCTTTAAAAAGTGAATTGCATAGTCGATCACCAACTTTTGGGACTGATCGGAAGTAAAATTTAGGCTCATTTCTAGCTGGTTCCCCAGTATTACTTTTGGTGTTTTGATCTGTAGCTTCAGGCCAGAAATTTTGATTTCCTTTGTAAATCCCAGTAGTTCTAACGTCCCCTTATGTCCCGTTTTAACAAGGCTCCTTGTGGCGTGAGCTATCAACCAATCCATAGTCTTGCTTTTTTCCCTTTGCCACCCTTTCAAAGTGGAAACCACCGCATCAGGGTTGTCTTTTCCAATGTCATTTAGATTGTTGGCCACAGACCGCCGTACCAGCAGAATCGGGTCATTTTTTAAGAGTTCTAGTAGCTCCAAAACAGCAGTAGGGTCCTTTTGGAAATGAGGTAACCTTCCAGCCAGTGGCAGTCTTGGGCGGGTACCTTCACTGACAAGTCTTCTGACATGGCAGTTTTCATCTTTGGCCCAAGTTTTAAAGGTTTCTAATGTTTTTTCAGGAAAGTGAGTAATAAAGGGGCGGATAGCAAATTCACAGGTAAAGCGTTTGGTCATTTCCTTAAAGGCTTCCATAGATTGCTGGTAATATTCCTCTTTCAAACCAAAATCAGCAATGAAACCTGAAACAGGCATGATGTAAAACCCTGCTCCCCCTGTTAGATTTTCTTCTATAATTTCAGGCCCTAAGGAGTCTGTTAAAATCTGTGCTGCTGTGGGGAAGTGACTTGGTAAGTGACTGGTTAAAGCTTTTTTTATCAGCTGAATGCGATCACCAAAACTAAGGTCTTCCAGTTTGGGGTTGATCTCATTGCAGAAGTCTAAATGTTTAAAATCGGGGTAAACAGAATGAATGGCGGTAGCCAACTCTACAACAATGGTTTTGTTGAAAACCTCTCTCAGTTGGGCTGGAAGTTTATTGTCTCCACTCATGGGTAGGCATGGTTTAGAAGGTCAAGTGGGGGGGTTATTTCTTTTCTTCAAAGATGCTGCTCCGTTCGATCTCAAACATGTTGTTATGGTGAATGTCGTAGAAACCCTCTTCTTTTAGAATCCTTTTATCTTCATCTGAAAACTGGCGAATCATAACACATTCCCCTTGGAAAAGAGCACCATCAGCAATGGATAAATCAGAGGTATAGACAAGGCCTTCTACCCTTCCAGGCCCAAGAAGCTCTAACTTTTCAATGGCCTTTAAGTTTCCTGATAGCATGCCTGAAACCATGATGACATCGGCTATAATATTGGCTTCAACAACGGCTTCTTCAGTAATAATTACAGTGGAAGGGCGTTGGTTTTTGCAAATGATCTCACCATTGACCTTGCCGTCAATCCGCAAAACGCCTTCAAATAGAATCTTCCCTTCAAAAAAGCTTCCTGGCCCTAAGAGGCCTGTGATGATTTGTTCTGAATCTTCTGAATTTGTCATGGTTTATTCAAAGAAAAGATTTTTAGAGAGAGGTACTGTCTTTTTAGCCAAGAGTGCGCCTTTATAAGAGTAAGCAAACACCATCATATGGGTGTAAAATTCTGCTTCCCCTTTCAATTTATAATTGAGTCTCACTCGGGTCATTTTATTTGGAGCTGCAAAATACTGCACCCCCGATTTATAGCTTGAGGGGAATCCATCATTACCTAAAGCGCCACCTGTAGCCGATTTATAAAACACAGGTAAAGCGTCTTTATTCACCAAGGTGATGCAGAAGTAACCGCCAATCTCTTTTGGTGGGTTGGACGAGTTTTCTAGTCTAACAATAAACCTCAGTTCATCACGAACCAATTCTACGTTGGTCTTTGTGGCTTCTAGCCGCATGCCTTCCGAAGTTAAAGTCTTTTTAGCAGCCTGAGAAACCCATACCCCTTGGGTAGAAAACTTCTCTTGTGTCAAGAGACCCACTTCCAGAGAACCATCTTTTAAAGGGTTACCCTTTTCGGCTTCGAGACGAACGCTTTCAATTTGCTTGAGGTGGTTATCTAGCTGGCTCACTTTTTCTTTGGCAATCTCTAGTTCTGCGCTTAAGTTTTTAGTCCTAGAATACAGAGCAACATAGTCAACTAAACCAACAATTTCAACAACGCCAATGACAAATGCCAGTATGGTTAAAAGGACAATACTACGCGAACGGACTGTCCACGAGATTGGGCTGCCGATATTTCTTAAAATGGTAATGGTATAAAGGTTTTGTTTCTTCATGCTTTAGCGTAAATGGAAGCCTGATTTTTCAACCGTGGCGATCATTAAATCCTGTAGGTTTTTGATTTCTTCAGGGTCTAGGGTCTTTTCATGGTCTCGAAATTCGATTTGCACAGAAAGAGATTTTGCCTCATGTTCCAGAGGGAAAACGCCGACAAAGTCAACAGATTGAACCTTACCTGAAACTTCTTCCAATTGTGCTTTGATCTGACCAAAGGTTACCTGTTTTGGCACTACTATAGAAAGCTCAAAGTTTACAGCTGGATATTTAAAGGGTTCGCTGTAGCGATATTCCGATTTTTCAAAATTGAAGAGTTCATCCAAATCAATCTGAGCAATAGCCACTTCGCCTTTAAATTATTACTGGCGGCAAAGGCAGGGCTAAATTGATAAAGCTCACCAAAAGACTGGCCATCCTTTATAAATTCAGCTTGGATATTTTTATGCTGGAAGGATTCCACTTTTTCTTTAGAGGCCAAGCTATAACCATCCAAGTGGAGGTCATTAAATAGGCTCACAAGTGTCGCTTTAAGCTGGTAAAAGGCGGAACCGACTTCTTTAGTCTTTTCGGTAGAGACGGCTATGATCATACGATTTTTTTCAACAATTGCATCATCTACTTTGCCATAAATCCTGCCAATTTCAAAAAGTCCAAAGCTCAAGTCATCTTTTTGGCAGTTGTAAATTCGCTCTACAAAGTGAGGTAGCATGCTGGTTCGCATCTGCTTGTGGGTATCACTAACAGGGTTAAGCAGCCTCATGACCCCTGTAGGATGCAGACCAAACTTGGCTTCTTTTTGCTCGTCTGTAAGGGGGTAGCAGTAAATTTCAAATAGACCTTGGTCCACTAAATTACTTTGGATGGCTCTTTCTTGGGCTATCCACGGATTGGCTGTAGGCCGAACGATGGCAAATTTGGGTGACTGGGGGATAATGTTGGTGTAGCCAAAAATCCTACCCACTTCTTCCACTAAATCCTCAGGGATTTTAACGTCCTTGGTGGCTCTAAAGCTTGGCGGTGTTACTGCCAAGGAATCAGCGGTGCCCGTTACTGTGAATTCCAAACTGGTTAAAATGTTTGAGATCTTTTCTAGGCTCAAATCTGTGCCCAATCTACGGTTGATAAAATCTACCGAAATGGAAATGGCTGATGCAATAGCAGGCTTTGGAAAATGGTCACAAAGGCTACCTGTAGTTTTTAAATCAGGGCAGGTTTCCTTGAGTAACTCCACAGCTCGCCAGATAGCAGGCAGGGTTAATTCTGGGTCTAAAGACTTCTCGAATCTTTGGCTAGAATCGGTTCTAAGGCCTATCTGCACTGAGGTTTTTCTTACAGTTACAGGCTCCCAGTTGGCAGCTTCTAAGAATACTTGGGTTGTAGAATCTGTGACGCCTGAATTTAGACCGCCTACAATGCCAGCCACGATAATTGCCTCATTTGCATCGCGAATAATCAAATCATTACCCGTAAATTCAGCAGTTTTTCCCACTAAAGTTTCTAGCTTTTCGCCAGTTTTTGCCAAGCCGATAACAAGCTTAGTCTCTGCGATGGTAGCTCTATCAAAGGCATGCATAGGTTGCCCAAGTTCAATCATCACATAATTGGTGACGTCTACAGCATTGTTGATTGCCCTTAAGCCAACACGAAAAAGGCGATGTTGGGTTTTGGCAGGGCTTGCCACAATTTGAATGCCATCCAAACCTAATCCAGTGTAGCGGGGAACAAGCTCTGGAGTTTGCACTTCTACAGAAACAGCTGGTGCATCTGAATCAAGGCCAGACAGGACTTGTGGCTGGTAAGGCTTTAACTCTTGGGAGTAAATGGCTGCAATCTCACGTGCAAAACCATAGTGGCCCCAGAGATCAGGTCTATGAGTGATGGATTTATTGTCAATTTCTAAGACCAAATCCATGTGGTCGGGGTAGATTTTGCTTAAGGGGCTGCCTACTTTTGCGTCTGCATCTAAGATCATCAGGCCATCATGGTCTTCAGAAAATCCCAATTCATCTTCAGCGCATAGCATTCCGCAGCTTTCAACACCACGAATTTTGGCTTTGCTAATGGTAAAATCTTCAGAGATCTTAACGCCTAGGCCTGCAAAAGCGACCTTACTACCAATTTTAAAGTTACTGGCGCCACAGACAACTCTTTCCTCTTCTGTTCCCTTATTCACTGTCACAAGGCTTAGCTTATCGGCCTCAGGGTGTTGTTCAATTTTAACAACTTCAGCGACAGTAATTTGGTCTAGGTTTGCACCATAAATTTCTGTACCTTCAACTTCGCAAGTTGACAGGGTGATAGCTGCTACAAGCTCTTCTGACGTAATATTACTAGGGATAGTTACAAATTCTTTAACCCAATTGATAGATAATTTCATTTGGCCCCCGCACTTGGTAATGTAAAATCTTTGAGGAAGTCGAGGCCTCCGTTGTGGAGCTCTCTAATGTCGCTAATGCCATATTTCATCATAGCTAAGCGGTCTAATCCAATTCCAAAGGCAAAGCCTGAGTACTTTTCTGAATCTATGCCACCAGCCTTTAAAACCTGAGGGTGAACAAGGCCACAGCCCATTAATTCTAGCCAGCCAACTCGCTTACAAACGGAGCAACCTTCACCCTTGCAAATGAGACAAGCCATTTCAATTTCAAATCCAGGCTCAACAAAGGGGAAGTAACCTGGCCTAAGGCGAACCTTAACCTCTTCACCAAAAAGCTCAGAAAACATGGCTTTGGAGAAGTGTAGTAGGTGGGCCACTGAGATATCAACATCGACCATCATGCCTTCTAATTGGTGAAAGCAGCTATCATGGCTAGCGTCGGCACGTTCACTACGGAACACCTTGCCTGAGCCAATGATTCTCAAGGGGGGGGTGAGTTTTTCCATGCCTCTGATCTGGATCGTAGAGGTTTGTGTCCTCAACAAATGGCCATCTTCAAAGTAAAAAGTATCCTGCATATCCCTTGCTGGGTGGTGACCTGGGATATTTAAAGCTTCAAAGTTATAAAATTCAGTTTCAATGTGAGGCCCATCTAAAATCTGGAAGCCCATAGCTGTAAAAATAGACTCTAACCTGCGCTGGGTAAGGGTAACAGGGTGGTAAGCGCCCAAGTTCTTAGCCTTTGGGTTCAAGGTAATATCAACCCACTCTGCGTCCATTTTAGCTTCTTGTTCCGCTTCTTTGAGGCTGTTCAAGTGGCTTTCAATTTTACCTGTTAGCATGCCCTTTAGGATGTTGATCTCTTTTCCTGCCTGGGCCTTAGCTTCATTGCTCAAGGACCGAAGGTCTTGCATGATGCCTGAGAACTTCCCCTTTTTGCCTAAAAAGGCAATCTTGATTTCCTCAATTGCCTTGGAGTCGGTAGCCTTGCCTAAAAGCTCTTTGAATTCTGCTTCTATCTGATTTAATGTGTCTTTCATATTCGTTACTAAATGGCTAATTTTGGCGCTTGGATTTCATTGTTTTGCTCAAACCAGTGGGCTACTCTCACTAGTTTATCTTCTCTCAACATCCCAGTTAAAAGCTGTAAACCCATGGGTAATCCAGACTTGGTGAAGCCTGCTGGCACAGAAATACCTGGGGTTCCAGCCAAGTTAGCTGGAATAGTAAAGGTGTCACTCAGGTACATTTGTATGGGGTCATCTTTCTTTTCCCCAAATTTGAAGGGAGGTACAGGTGTGACAGGGCTTGCAATAGCGTCAACATTTTTAAAGGCTGCTTGGAATTGCGCTCGGATTAAATTTTGGATCTTCTGAGCTTTAAGATAATAAGCATCATAGTAGCCAGCAGAAAGTGCAAAGGTTCCCAGAAGAATTCTCAGTTTTACCTCTTCGCCTAAAGATTGATCTCGTGAAAGCTCATAAAGGTCGGTAAGATTTTTGGCATCCTCTGCTCTGTAACCATATCTTACGCCGTCATAGCGGCCTAAATTACTGCTACACTCGCTTGGAGCAATTACATAATAGGTTGCAACTGCATGCTTCAAGTTAGGAAGCTCTACTTCAACAATTTCAGCGCCACCCTTTTTAAAGGTTTCTAGGTTGCCCTCAAAGCAAGCAAGTACCTCAGGGTCACAGCCAGAAATGTCGAGGTCTTTGATCACGCCAATCTTCATACCCTTAACGTCTTTATTTAGCTCAGCCCTTAAATCTGGAAGGCTAGAGGTAAGCGAGGTTGCGTCTTTAGGGTCGTGGCCCCAAATGGCTTCTAGCATCAAAGCAGCATCTTCAACGTCTCTGGTCATCGGCCCTGCTTGGTCCAAACTAGAAGAGAATGCGATCATACCCCAACGGCTTACACGGCCATAGCTAGGCTTTAGGCCGACAATGTTATTAAAGGAGGCAGGTTGGCGAATGGAACCACCTGTATCAGTACCAATGGAACCTAAGCTCAAACCAGCTGCAACAGCTGCGGCAGTACCACCGCTGGAACCACCAGGTACACAATCTAAATTCCAAGGATTTTTCACTGGCTTAAAGCCACTGTTTTCATTGGAAGAACCCATGGCAAATTCATCCATGTTGATTTTTCCGAGTAAATTGTAACCTTGGTCGGTCAATCGTTGGGAAACGGTAGACTCAAAGGGAGGCACATAGTCTTTTAAATATTGGCTTCCGCAGGTAGTAGTAATGCCTTTGGTTGAAAAAATATCCTTCATGCCGATGGGCATGCCTTCCAGTTCCGTAATTTGTTCGCCCTTAGCAATTTTAGCATCGGCTGCCTCAGCCAATTTTAATATAGACTCTGTTTCATTTCTTTGGAGGTAGACTCCTAAAGTATCATCTGTTTCATCAATGCGCTTGATCACAGCGGCTGCAATCTCTTTGGTGCTTACTTCTTTGTTGAGGCGTTTTTTGTGTAAGCTATGAATTGGTTCTAGGTAGAGTGTCATGGGGAAACAGAATTAAGTTTTAAGTTTGAGCAAATAGGCTTTTGGAATTTGACTTTATATTAAATTCCTTAAACAACCTTTTTAGCTAGAATTGGCTGAACTGACAAGCCAAAACCCACCTCTTGCCCTTAAAAATCCAAGCTGTTAATTAATAGCAATGAAAAGCAGCTTTAAAATCTTTCAAATCTTTGCCTTGGCGCAATTTGCAGTCTTCGTTTATTTACAAGTCACAACACTGCCTGAAATCCCGCAGGTCATGGAGTTACAAGATAAAATTGCTCACTTTTTTGGCTATTTCTTCTCAGGTGGATTGGTGCTTTTTGCCTTTGGCGGGTCTGTAGTACTTTGGTTTCAGTTAATAACCGTGAGTATTATGGCCGAAGTGACACAAAAAATTGTTCCAGGTCGCCATTTTGAATTTTATGATATCTTGGCCAATCTTACAGGCCTAGGCACAGCATTTTTATTGGTCTCTAATAAAAAATTTAAAACAAACCTTCGGTTAAAAAACTAATGGAAATCTGGCAAATCGCAATATTCTTAGGAACTGGTTCTATAGCAGGCCTTCTCGCGGGGGTTATGGGCATAGGCGGAGGCATTATTTTTGTGCCTGTGATTTTATTTTATTTAGAATACATCCAAATCGACCCAACTTACATCCCTACAATTGCGGTTTCTAGTTCATTAGCTGTGATTTTAGTCACTATTTCAGTGAGTGGCTATACCCACTTTTCTAAGGGCAATATGCAGATACTGACTCTGCCTAACTTAGTTATTAGTGGAATAGTTGGCTCAGTGGCGGCGACTTTTGTTTTGCGCTATATCGAAGCCGAACCCTTTAAGATTATACTAGGTAGTTTTCAATTGTACTTAGGGGCCAAGTTGTTTTTATCCTCGGCTAAGGATTCGGAGGCCCATGAGGTAGATGCTTGGCGATTTAGGTTGGTCGGCTTCACTGCTGGTTGGATCTCTGGTTTTTTTGGCGTTGGTGGCGGGATGATCATTATGCCACTTTTACATTTAGCTGTCGGTTATAAACTTCCCAAGGCTGTGGGCACAGCTACGGGCTTTATGCTCTTTTCTGTCTCGGTGAGTTTGTTTTCTTACGGGGTGCAAGGTTGGGGGATGGACTTGGATGCTAGCGGCCTAGTGGGCCCTTTTTACATGCCTGCTATTTTGGCATTAGTCGCAACGTCTTTTGTATTTAGTCGGGTCGGCGCTTTGATGGCATCTTCTGTAGATGCCAAAAAATTAAAACGTGGGTTTGGCTTTTTAATCCTTTTTGTAGGCTTGCTCTCCATTGGTAGGGAGGTCTCAAAATTTATTTGAGCCTCGCTACTTTTTTTGGGGCTATCTTTCTCTAAATCTACTTTAAAAGCTTTTCCAACCAGGTTGGCTTTCGGTCCGTTTCAGGCGCTCTGCCTTCTAAGATCATTTCTATCCCTTGTACAAACCTAGAAGCTGGGCTTTTAGAAGGGAAGATGTAGCGAAGTCTACCTTTTTTATCCACTAAGTAAGCCCCACCAGAGTGATCTACTGAGTAACCTAGGGCGCTTCTTAGAGTCCGTTTTTTGTGCAACACCCTATATCTTTTGGCGATTTCGTCTATGGTTTTTCTGTCCCCATAGAGGCCTAAAAATTCAGGGTCGAAGTTCATCATATAGAGTCGTAGTTGCTCTTGTGTATCTCTTTCAGGGTCTAAAGAAATCATAGCAAACTGCACTTGGTTGGTATTTGATCCTAGCAAAGCTTTAACTTCCATCATTTCTGAAAGGGTCATAGGGCAGATGTCAGGGCAATGGAGGTAGCCAAAAAAGAGTAAGGTTAATTTCTCTTTTTGTTCACTCATAACAAACTTTTTCCCATGCTGGTCAGTAAGGGTAAAGTCGCCACCAACATCGGTGTAAACGCTTAAGTTTAGCTTTTCAGCCTGTAATGGGCTAACTAAACTAAAGAATAGACCAAATAGAAATAGGTATTTAATGCTTTGCTTGATCATGGTTTGCCTAATGGTGCATGCTGTGGTCAGAAGTTTTTCCACTTCTGCGGATTACAGGGACTTTAATGTTAACTTTCCCAGCTTTTTTAAATTGCAGGGTTAAATCAACAGTACTACCCTTTTTGAGGTTTTTCTTGAGGCCGATCAACATAATGTGAGAAGCGCCAGGAACAAAAGCCTTAGTTTCGCCAGCTTTCAGTTTCAAATTTTTAACTTGTCTCATTTCCATCATGCCGCTTTTGCCATCACGAGTTTCATGAAGCTCAACTGTCTTAGCATCTTTGGAAGTAACCTTTAACAAAACATCATTATGTTTTGCTGTGTTGTTAAAATGCAGATAAACACTACCTGGAACAGATTTGATTGTAGGGTAGGTATAGTAGTTGTTTAAATGTACCGCTTTAGTTCGGTTAAAGCCAAGCTTTAAGGAGGTTCCGCTATGCTTTGACTTCATAGACTTCATTGAATGGCCAGCAGGCATAGAATGACCAGGCATAGAATGATTCATTCCTGCATGGGGGTCAGCGGCAAAGGCGTTAGTGCCTAAAAAACTTAAAACTATAAGAGGTAGGGCAAATTTTTTCATTATTTCTCCAGAGATTTCGATGAGTTGCACCAAAGTAACTTTGCAAGGGTTAACCTGCAACTGCTTTTTTGTAAAAACTTGTAAATATGCATCCTCTTAATAACCTCCATTACGAAAAAGTAGAAATCTTCACCTTCTTGGTTGCCACCTTTTTGATAAACTGCAATAAATAGTGGTTTAGCAATCTTTTACTATAAGAACTAATGATTCAAGTTAAACTTCTTTTAAGCCTTACCAAACCAAGGATATTTTTAGCCATTGGTCTTACATCTTGGTTCGGATTCTTTTTAAAGGAAGATTTTTTCTCTTATCGGTTTATTGATTCAATTTACCTCGTTTTAGCAACTGTTTTTGCTAGTGCCTCTGGCGCGGTTTTTAACCATTACTTTGAGCGGGAAACCGATGCATTAATGGAACGCACAAAAAACAGGCCTTTAGTAACTGCTGACAAAGCTACCTTAGGGCAAGCCTTAACTTTTGGCTTTTTCTTAGGTTTCTTAGGCCATGGGATCGCCTATTTTAACTTCGGTTGGGCCTCGGCTTTTTGGCTTTTGATGGGCTGGGTGAATTATGTTGTATTTTATACCTTAATTTTTAAGCACAACAGCCAGTGGAATGTTACCATAGGTAGCTTTGCTTCTGCTTTCTCTGTGCTTGCTGGCGACACTGCTTTTAGCGGTGAAGTAAGTTTGAATGGTTTGATTTTATCTGCACTCCTGTTCTTTTGGAACCCTGCCCATTTTTGGAATTTGGCAGCCATGTACCAAGAAGAATACGAAGCGGCAGACATCCCCATGATGACCTCTTTAGTCGGTAGAAAAAAGGTGGTTTACCTAATTTTGCTACATTGGGCCTTAGTTTTAGTTTGTACCGTAGCTCTCTGGTATTTTGGTAGCCCTACTTTAGGCTTTTTAGCTGGCGCCGTTACCATTGGGGTTGGTTTGTTTGTTTTAAACATCCAAAACTTAAGCGTACTGTCCAATAAACTATTTAAACGAAACTTTATCCTTTCAAATATTTACCTGCTGGTCTTGTATTTTACAATAGTCCTCGATCGGCTTTATCCTTTTACTTTATCCTAAAAGTTAATTATGAAAACATATAAAATCGCACTCCTCGCTGGTGATGGAATCGGCCCTGAGATCATGAAAGAAGCTGTCAAGATCCTGGAACTGGTAGAAACTAGAAACGATGTTAAATTTGATTTAAAGCCTGCTCTTTTTGGAGCTGCCGCTTACTTCGCTGTGGGTAACGCCTTCCCTGACGAGACCAAAGCCATTTGTGACGATGCTGATGCTATTTTAAAAGGCACAATTGGCCTGAGCCACGAAGAATCAAAAAAGATTCCTGTAGACGAGCAACCAGAACGTGGTGCATTGCTGCCCATGAGAAGACGTTACAATACTTACGCTAACTTTCGACCTGTAAATCTGCCTAAAAAGCTTGCCTACTTTAGCCCGCTCAAGCCTGAAGTTGTTGGTGAAGGCATTGATATTATGATCATCCGTGAGTTAGTTGGTGGCCTTTACTTTGGTAAAAAAGAATTGGGTGTAAATGCGGAAGGCAAACGATTTGTAAATGAAGTTTTAGAATACGACGAAGATCAAATTCGCCAGATTCTAATCGTTGGTTTTGAAACAGCCATGAAGCGTAAAAAAGTTCTTCATAACATCCACAAGTCAAACGTGTTAAAATCAAGCGTACTGTGGAACGAGATCTTAGACGAAGTTAAAGTTGATTTCCCAGAAGTAGAAGTGAAGCACATCTTAGTTGATGCCGCTGCAACTTACCTCTGCCTAGACCCAACTCAGTTTGACACCATGGTTATGGAAAACATGTTTGGCGATATTTTATCTGACCAAGGTGGTGGTATTTTAGGTTCATTAGGCCTAATGCCTTCCGCTTGCATGGGCCCAGATAAGGCTTACTATGAGCCAAGTCACGGTTCCGCACCTGATATTGCTGGCAAAAATGTTGCCAACCCTTACTCTATGATTGGTTCTGTTGCTATGATGTTAGAGATGTCATTTGGAATGGAAAAAGAAGCTGCAAACCTTTGGGACGCAATGCAGCAGGTTTTTGCAGATGGTTACACCACTCCTGACCTTGCGAAGTTCGACCCTAATGCCAAGCAGATTGCTACCGACGCCTTTGGCGACCGTGTTGCCGCTGCCTTAGCCGCTATGCCTAAGCCAGCTTAGAATGCTTGTGTGCTACGCACTTAAAGGGTTGATATAAGTCTGCTCTGTGGTGTTTCTTGGTATTTAATCGAATAAAAAAAAGGGAGCCTCGGCTCCCTTTTTTTTGGTCTAAAATCAAGGATATATCATTGTTATCACAGACTCTTATCTATTGAGGACATTTCTTTCCTATTATTGTCCCTTGAAACTTGCCGTGAGGTTACTCTACTGTCAGAATAAATAATGGAGAAAAAATGATTGAGAAAATAGAAATTAAAGATGAAGCTACCTTTGATCCAGAAGGGGATACAATAGAGAATATTAAGAAAGCTAATATTTTTTATGGTGCAAATGGTAGTGGGAAAACCACAATTTCTAAAGTTATTGATGATGAACAGTTATTTCCAAAATGCCCTGTTAAGTGGAAAAACAACCAGCCTTTAAAAACACTAGTATATAATCAAGAGTATATTGATCGAGAATTTAATGCTGAACAGGATGATATAAAAGGGATTTATACTGTTGGTGAAGGGGCAATCGATGCTAAAAATAAGATCTCTGCAAATCTCCTTGAATTAGGAATTAAAAACAAAAAACTCCTTGGTTTTAAAATCTCTCGTGAAAAAGCCCAAGGGGAAATTGAATCGGCCGATACAGCTTTAAATAAAAAATGTTGGAATCCAAATAGATACCAAAAAGTTTTCACTGAGTGTTCTGAAAAAACCGGGAAAGATTCCAAAAAATTCAAAGAAAAGTGCTTAGAAAAGCTTGAGAATGAAGCACAGTTAAGAGAATACTCTGAACTTAAAGAAAAATATGAAACTCTTTATAATAGTACATCAGAAAAAATTAGCCTTATACCAACGCTTGCCTCTGATCTTTTTCAAGAAATTGAAAACAACTCACTTTTGCAGACTGTCATTATCGGAGAAAAGGATGTTGATATAGCTGAGCTTATAGAAAAACTTGGAATAAGTGATTGGGTTTTCAAAGGAAAAGAGTTCATCGAAAGCGATCAAGACCCTTGCCCTTTCTGTCAGCAAAAATTGCCAGTTGGATTTCAAGAGCAATTGGAAAAGTACTTCAATACTTCCTATCTTGAAAAGCTAGAAGGGTTAGAAATGTTAAAAGAAGCTCTTCAAAGCAAAGTAAATCAAGTTGCTGCTTATTTTGAAAATTTATCTGAAATTAATAATAGGTATTTCAATGAAGATATTTTTAAAGGAACTAAAGAACAAATCTATTTAATCTTTGAAAGTAATCGGCAAACTCTACAGTCAAAGATCAACTCTCCAAGTAAAAAAATATCCTTAAAAAAAGTGAAGGATATTTTGATTGTCTTTAACGAAAAACTTAAAGAAGTTAACTTGAAAATTGAGCAACATAATGTATCAATAAATTCAATCTCATCTGAGAAAGAAACTTTGAAAAAAGAAGTGTGGAAATTCATTACGACGGAGTTAAAAGACTCGCTTCAAGGCTTCAACGATTTAAAGAAAGGAAAAGAAAAAGCTATTAAAAGTATCGATGATGAAACCTTGAAGATTAAAGGTGAAGTAAAAGTTATTGAAGTAGAAAACTCTAGCCTTCAAGCTTCGATTGTAAGTATTCAGCCAACGATTACAAAAATAAATAAACTACTCAGTCGTTATAATTACAACAACTTTTACCTTAAAGAATCAGAACAAAAAGGGAGCTATAACGTTTTAAGAAAAAATGGTGAAGATGCAAAAGATACTTTGAGCGAAGGAGAGAAAACCTTCATCTATTTTTTGTATTTCTACCACCTCATCGATGGAAGCAATGACCAAAATGAAACTCCCCAAGATAGAGTGATTGTTTTTGACGATCCAATCTCCAGCTTAGATTCAAATATCCTCTTTATTGTTAGTACTCTATGTAGACGAATTATAAAAAGAGCGCAAGAAGTTGGCGATTCAATCAAGCAAGTCTTTATTTTAACCCACAATATCTATTTTCATAAACAGGTAAGCTATAAAATAGATTCATTTTTCTGGGTTGTAAGAAAAATGAATGGGATTTCTAAAGTTGAGTCAAAACTACAAAAAAACCCAATTAACTCCTCTTACGAGCTTTTATGGAAAGACGTTTTTGACATGAATTGTGACTTTAGCTCTTTGCAGAACAATATGAGGAGAATACTAGAAAATTATTTTCAATTTACTTATGACAATGCTCTAGAAAAAATTTACGAAAATCTCGAAGATGAAGAAAATCAAATAATTTACAGGAGCCTTTTATCTTGGATGCATGCTGGTTCACACGAGCATGATCCCATGACGCCTATTGATTACAGTTTAAATGAAGAAGAAATTGAAAAATTTCGGATTGTTTTCAAAAACATCTTTAGTAAACTAAATCAAGCTGGACATTACGAAATGATGAAAGAATATTGTTTAAAACAAGACGCAAGTTAAAGCCTGACCTCAATTCCTTTCGAGGCCATGTGTTCCTTCACTTGGCGAATGGTAAAGGTGCCATAATGGAATACGCTGGCGGCGAGCACTGCGTCGGCCTTTCCAATTAAAACGGCATCAGAAAAGCTTTGTAGGCTGCCTGCGCCACCACTAGCGATTACAGGGATATTTACCTTTTCACTAATCATAGAGGTAATATCTAAGGCGAAGCCTTCTTGTGCGCCATCGGAATCCATAGAGGTTAACATGAGCTCACCGCCGCCTCGTTTTTCCACCTCTAAGGCCCAGTCTAAAGCGCTAATGCCTGTGTCTCTGGTGCCTGAGTGGGTGTAGACATTCCACTGGTCGCCTGTTCGTTTCACATCGATAGCCACAACAATGCACTGGCTGCCAAACTGGTTGGCACCCTCTGAAATCAACTCAGGCCTTTTTAGGGCTGCCGTGTTGATAGAAACCTTATCTGCTCCAGCGGTCACAATTTCGTGGATCTGCTCTTTTGTGTTGATGCCTCCGCCAATGGTGAAGGGAATAAACAACTGGCGAGCAAGGGTAGTTGCTAATTTTAAAACGGTCTCACGTTTTTCATTGGTGGCGGTAATGTCTAGAAAAACCAACTCGTCGGCATATTGCTCGTTGTACTTGATGGCCAGTTCCAAAGGATCACCTGCGTCTTTTAAGCCTACAAAGTTAACACCCTTTACAACTCTTCCGTTTTTTATATCCAAACAGGGGATCACACGTTTCGCTAGCATTCTTAAAGCTCCCTATTGTCTGTTGTGGTTAAATTGCAAAAGTTTTTAATCAGGCCTAAACCGTCGTCTTGACTCTTTTCAGGGTGAAACTGCACCCCATAAACCTTGTCTTTTTTTGCCACGGAACAAAAGAGGTCTCCATAGTCTGTTTCCCCTAGATTATCTGCTGGGTCCGAAGGGTAACAGGCGTATGAGTGCACAAAGTAATACCAAGGCTTTTTATGGGCGCCTTTTAAAAGGGGCTCTTCAGGATTATTAAAGGTGACGTTATTCCAGCCCATTTGGGGGATCTTTAAGTCGTCATGGGTGAAGCGCCGCACCTCGCCTGGGATCAATCCTAATCCTTCATGTTCCCCATCTTCAAAGGACTTAGTAAAAAGCAACTGCATGCCTAAACAAATGCCTAATAAGGATTTACCAGCCTTAACGGCTTCCTTGATGGGTTCCACAAAGCCGTATTTCTGCAAGTTTTCCATAGCAGGGCCAAAGGCCCCCACGCCTGGAAGAATAATTTTACTTGCGCCAGCGAGCATTTCTGGAGAGTCGACAATCATGGACTCTTCCCCAAGGAAATCGAGTGCATTTTTTAAGTTTTGCAGGTTCCCTGCACGGTAGTTGATGATGGCTATCATTTGTTTTTTTGGGCTTTGGTAAGGGCCTAAAGATGTTTTCTCTCCAAGCTGATTTTGCTATTCTCCATTATTACGCTTGAATTGTCTTTTAGTTTTTTAAAGGCAATAAGAGGCTAGGGGAATGTGAGGAAAAGAGTTGGTTTCCTTAGAAACTACATGGGCTAGCGAAGGGGGCTACTTGATTTTTTTAACGTCGATTGGAATTTTAAAACCTACAGCGTTCATTTCTTCTAACACTTTAACCTTCCAATCTACTGACTCATCAACTGTGCTGTAGAGAATACCTCGCAAGTCACTGGGGATTTCAACCCCACCTTTGAGTAGAATTCGAACCTTCTCTTTCCCTAGTTTACCAAGGAAGTAACCCAGTTCAAAAATTACGTTTTGCCTTGGCCTGAGTTCCCCATCTTTTGTTTCATCATCAGGAGAGAAGAGAGCCACTGCGTAATCACAGGTCTCGGCTTCAGAGGTAAATTTTTCTATAAGGGTGCCAGTCATATCCTCTTCTAGATGAAGAGCAGTGTAATCAACGTCTACATTATCAAATAGAAGTTCGACTTTATTTTTAAGGTCTTCATCACGACCGTGGATGATGAAAACTTTTCTGGTTTTTTTAGGTTTGCTTTGGGTTTGGTTGGTTAATTCTGACTCATGAACATAGAGCTCGTTACTGAATACATAAGAGTCTCTTGCAGACTCAAGCATACCCTTAATGGTTTCAAGCCATTTATGACCTTTATTAACTTTTATCTTTAAGGATGAAAAGTAGGTTGAATCTTGCCCATAGACTACAGATACAAGATGTAAAGCACTTGAAGACCACTTTGCAAAGAGATTAAGGTCGTTAATACGAGTTAAGAGGCCACTTTTTTTTAAGTGAAGTTGCCTCCCAATGGTTATTAACTCATCGAATTTTTCAAGATTTTTTTCATAATCTGAACTCACAGCACACCCTTACTAGATGGCACCTCGGTTCCTACAACCTTCACGGCATCACGGAGCGCACGGCCAAAGCCCTTGAACAGGCCTTCCACTTTATGGTGGTCGTTTTGCCCGTATAAAATCTCTTGGTGCAGGGTGAAGCCTGCCTTGTCGGCAAAGGACTTAAAAAAGTGGGTTGCCATTTCCGTTGGTAATTCTCCAACCATTTCCCCGCCATAGTAGCCACGAAAAATGTGGTAGGCACGGCCTGAAATATCCAAAGAGGTACGCACTAGCGTTTCATCCATAGGCAAGTAAAATGTTGCGTAGCGGGCGATACCCTTACAATCGCCAAGGGCATTTTTTACAGCTTCACCCAAAGCTAGAGCGATGTCTTCCACAGAGTGGTGCGTATCCACATGGATATCCCCTTCGTTCATTAATGAAATGTCAAAGCCAGAATGAAAGGCAAACAACTCTAACATATGGTCTAAAAAGCCAATGCCAGTTTTGATTCTGTGGTTGCCTGCCCCATCAAGGTTCACTTCCCCTTGGATGTGAGTCTCTTTGGTTTTTCTGTCAAAGCTGCTAGTTCGGGCCATTATTTACTCTCTAAGCGGGTTCTAATTGCAGTTGCGTGGGCGTTCAATTCTTCAAGATCGGCAAACTTGGCGATTTTCTCGCCTTCATTGCGCAGTCTAGCTTCGGAATATTTAATATAAGAGCTGTGCTTTTGGAAATCACGAGTGGAAAGGGGCGCTGCGTAGCGAGCCGCTCCACTGGTGGGGATCGTGTGATTTGGCCCAGCGTAGTAGTCGCCTACAGGCTCAGAAGACCAACGGCCCACAAAAATCGCCCCAGCGTTGCGGATCAAAGACATTTTACTTTCGTCTTCTAGCAAGACCTCTAGGTGTTCTGGTGCAACTTGATTGCTGATCTCAATTCCCTCTTCAATAGTATCCACCACAATAATCGCCCCATGGTTTTTTAAACTAGGTGTGATGATGTCTGTTTTTGGGAGACTAGGTACAATCTCGTCCAAGCGGGCTTGGACAGCCTTTGCCGTTTCCATAGAGGTAGTCACTAAAATAGCTGCCGCCTCTTCATCGTGTTCTGCCTGTGAGAGAAGATCTCGCACTAAGTATTCTACAGGAACAGTTAGGTCGTCGTGTAAAATTAAGATCTCACTAGGGCCAGCGATAGAGTCGATGCCAACTTGCCCAAAAACCTGACGTTTTGCCTCTGCTACCCACTGGTTGCCTGGGCCTGTGATCTTAACCACCTGTTTGATGGTATCAGTACCGTAAGCCAAAGCCGCCACTGCGTGAGCGCCGCCGACAGGGTAAATTTCTGTGATACCTAAAATGCCACAAAGACCTAAAACCAACTCGTGAGGCAAACCATTTGGCCCGGGAGGGGATACGGCAACCACTTCCCTCACACCTGCCAAAAGGGCAGGCACAGCGTTCATGATTAAGCTGGAAGGGTAAAAGGCTTTGCCGCCGGGGATATAAATTCCAACTCGGTCTAAAGGCGTTACAATCTCACCCAATATAGTCCCGTCCGCTTCTTCGTCGGTCCAAGATTGGCTCATTTGTTTTGTGTGGAAGGCTCTCACATTATCAATGGCGCCTATTAAGATCTCACGGGTTTCATCGTCAATCTTTTCATCGGCAGCTTTAATCAGCTCAGGTGAAATCTTTAAACCTTGAAGCTCTACCTTATCAAATTTTTTGGTGTAATCAATTAGGGCTTGATCCCCATTTTGAATGACCTCAGAGATAATCCCTGCAACTAGGCTTGAAACTTTATGATCTACACCTTGGCTAATTGTGGTTTTCGGTCTAAATTGATCTGGTGTAAGAATGGAAATTAAGGACATGGTAGCTACTATAAAATGACAAAAATATCTGAAACTAAAATAATCACTGAAAAGCTTCAAAAGATCAACCATGAAAGCTTGGGACACCTCCAGCAATTGGCCCGAATGACAACTATTGAACCCTTTGCAGGCCACCCAGCGCTACGAGGGTTGCAATCAGGTATGTCTGCAATGGAAAAAGGCCTAGGTGGCTTAAAAAAAGCAGGCCAGAAACTGAGTGAAACAGATAGGGCCCAAAAGGCGAAGTCCAAACTAGGTGGGATCTGGGAAGATACAAAAAATAAGGCTTTAGAAAAAAGCGGAATGGATAAGGTTCTGGGTCAAATGGAAGGTGGAGACTGGTCTGAAAAGTTGAAGTCTGGCAGTGCCGACGCCCAAGAAAAGATCTGGAATAGCCTTCGGGATGCTGGTGGCAAGGGCTTTGAAGCTATGCTTTACAAAGAAACGCAAGAGTGGATTTTAAAGGTTTCAGGGGAAATTTTAGAAAGAGAAATTACAGGCTTAAAGGATGTGAGAGAGTTTAATGATGAAGATCGAGCTAAATTGACTCAAGCCTTGTACCCCCATGGTGTGCCCCAATATAACCAATGGATTAAACGCTTTGATTCGGCCTTTAACTTTGGCCTAGGCGCTATTGCCGCCAGTCAATTGCCTGGCACGGGTTTCCTTGCCAGTGGAGTTAATCTGGTGAAGACCCTATTCCAAGCGGCCAACAGGATTAACATATTGGCTGCCATCTATGGGCACCGAATCCACAGGCCAAGCGAGCTTTTTAGAGCCTCGGCAATGATGATTGCCAGCTTAGAAGATTCAGAAACCAACAAAGACCATCTGCCTTTACGCCCCGAAGCCCTAGCCTCGCTTTTTACTGCTGGGGAAGAAGACCCAAAGGCCTTTGCTAATTTAGTATCTGAGGCTATTAAAAAAGAAGCCTATATGGCGATCCCTGGTGTAGGCATGATTTCCATTGGTAAGGTTGCTCTGGATGATTATAAATTGGATGAAGGCATTTTAAATTGGTTTCAAGCCCACTATTTACAGGGCAAATTGGCAGCGGAGCTAGAGCCAGATGTGTTTGACTCAGGGTTGAGTAATCTGCAAAGGATAAGCAAAGAGCTGGTAAACGAAGGATTCTTAAATGCCTCAGAGCCTGAAAAGTCTGGTGGTTTTATGGGGAAACTCAAATCGATCAAAAATCTACCTACTTCTTGGAAAGAAAAGCATTACAAGTTAGATGCAGAATCCCTAAAGCGGTTTGAAGATTCCTTATAGCCGCCCATACTCACAGGGTTATGATACTTTTTATGCATTTATCTTTATTTTCTCTTAATTGATTTACAGACCCTGCCAAAGGGTTTAAGTTTTTCTTTTATATAAAGAGTAAAAATTAGCGACCCAAAAATACCAAGATCAAGAACCACTCAATGTCCAAAAGAATAAAACCAGTTTTCCTACCTGAAGAAAAAAAGAGTATCCTTAGTTTAAGTGCAATCCTTTTTACTAGAATGTTAGGGTTATTTTTAATCCTCCCTGTGTTCAGTTTACTGGCTCATGAGGGGTTAACTGGCGCTACCCCATTTTTAGTGGGCGTTGCCATGGGTGGCTATGGTCTTACCTCTGCCATTTTCCAAATCCCCTTTGGCTTTTGGTCTGACCGTTTTGGACGTAAACCTATTTTAGTCATCGGGATTTTACTTTTTATGGCAGGTAGTGTGCTGGCCGCATTATCCACCTCTATTGAAATGATGATTCTTGGGCGCTTGCTGCAAGGGTCTGGTGCCGTAAGTGCACCAATTTTTGCCTTAATTGCTGACTTAACAAGAGATGAGGTTCGAGCTAGAGCCAACGCAATGCTCGGTATGGGTGTGGGTATGGCCTTTGGTATAGCAATGTTTTTAGGGCCTTTTTTAGGTAGTAGGTTGGGGCTTTCTGGTTTGTTTTGGGTGATTTCAGGAATGGCCACCTTTAGCTTGTTGGTTTTACTTTTGATTGTGCCAACACCTACGGAACATGTGATTTCAAAAGAACCTCTGAAGAAACAACTAAGTGAAGTATTTAAAATTTCACCTCTTTGGACCATTGACCTTGGGGCGTTTGTTACCTCTATGGGCCTTTCCATTACCTTTTTTATGACTCCCTTTGTATTAAAAAGCTGGGGTCTACCGAAAGAAGATTGGTGGATGGTTTATATTCCTATGCTCTTCTCAGGCGCTCTGACCATGATCCCCTGTGCGATATTGGCGGAAGTGAAGAATAAATTTAAAGAGGTAATGGTATTTGGAGTATTGGGCATGGGCCTATCTTTTTCCATATTACTCTACTCTTGGGGGCAAGACAGTTTGACCTTAAAGCTGACGGCAGCCTTTATTTTCTTTATGTCTTTTAATATCTTCGAGCCAATTTTTCCAAGTTTAGTGACACGCATGTCTACCAAAGAAACTAAGGGGACAGCAAGCGGGGTTTACAACTTTAGCCAGTTTTCAGGGCAATTTGCAGGGGCTGTGCTCGCAGGAACTTACTTTTATAACCCTTCACCGATCTTGCCGATTTTTATGTTGGTAATGATTGGTTTCTTTTTAAGCAGAGCTTTAGTCTTTCAAAATCCTGAGCCTAGAAAGAAAGTAGTTGAAGAAGAGACTGGGGAAGCTGAGGCAGTGGCCGAAGCTTAGTATTTAGGCCTGACCTAGAAGATAATTGATAAAACCAATTGGACTAAGGGTTCCTCAGTCCAAATTGGTTTAAATGATACTTAGTCTACTTCCACCCCACCGGCTTTGTAGTCGTTAAGCTTATTTCGTAATGTACGAATAGAAATACCTAAAACCTCAGCAGTCTTGGTTCTGTTTCCGCCAGAGTGGGTCAAGGTCTTTAAAATGATCTGCTTTTCGGCCTCTTCCATTGTAATTCCCACTTTTATAACAACCGAATCTGGGTCGCTATTAATTTCGGTAGACTCATCATCGCCATCACTGGGACTCAAATCATTGGTCACAGGTGTGTGGGCGCCCTTCATAGCCGAAGGTGTCATGAGTAGGTTGCCTGTAACAATCGTTTTACCGTCACAAAGCAGCAAAGAACGCTCTATAACGTTTTCCAACTCTCTTACGTTACCACGCCAGTTGTAGCTTTCTAAAAGCCTATAAACCTCTTCATGCAGCACAGGTGGCTCGCAGTTATTAAGTTCAGCATGCTTGACGATAAAATATTCTGCTAAAAGCTTCACGTCCTTTTTTCTCTCACGGAGTGGAGGCAAGGCTAAGGGGATAACATTGAGTCTAAAGTATAAATCTTCTCTAAATTTGCCTTGGTTCACCGTTTCCATAAGGTCTCGGTTGGTTGTAGCAATAACTCGAACATCAATGGAAATGGGCTCGGTTCCGCCAACGCGATCCACCTGAAATTCTTGTAAAACTCTAAGAAGTTTTGCCTGTAAGGAAAGGGGCATCTCACTGATTTCATCGAGTAAAATTGTTCCACCGTTTGCCTGCTCAAATTTACCACGGTAATCGGCAGTGGCACCTGTGAAGGAACCCTTTTGGTGACCAAATAGTTCTGATTCTAATAAATTTTCAGGTAGGGCTGCGCAGTTAACGGCAACAAAAGCTTTGTCTTTTCGGTCAGAGTTGTTGTGGATATACCTTGCTAGTAATTCCTTACCTGTTCCAGATTCCGCCTGTACCATTACAGTCGCACGGGATGGGGCGATATTCTTCGCCATAGTTAGCAAGTTTTTCATACCCTCATCGTGGGTAATGATTTCTTTAAAGCTGGCTTTATTTAAAAACTCACCTTTTTTCCCAACACGTTTTTTTGGGGCTAATTCTTCTAGGCTGGTCACCTTTTCAACTTCGGGCTTATAGGCTAGTGCTCGCTCTATTAAGAAGATAAAGGTATCGAAATCAAAAGGTTTTTGCACATAATCAAAGGCACCATGTTTCATGGCGCTGATGGCTGTGTCGATAGTGCCATAGGCTGTAATTAGAATAATCGGGGTCTTTTGATCGATTAACTTTATATCCTTTAATAATTCTAGGCCACTTCGCTTGGGCATGGTCATATCGGTAATGACTGCCGAATACTTATTTTTTTTGAACTTGTTTAGCCCGTCAATTGCGTTATGGCTGAGTTCCACAGGGTAACCACATTTTTTTAGAGCAGCTGACATGGCGATGCGCATTTCTACTTCGTCATCTACAACTAAGATCGGATCCTTGATAACCATACTATAATGAAAGATTAGGGTTTAAGAGTAGGTAAATTTTGCCCTATCTTAAATTGTTTATAGCTGTCTTGCCAAGCCTAAAAAAACAAGGCTCTAAATGGCCATTTTACAAAGATATATATTTTTTATATAGTTAACTATATAAAAACCGAAATTTCTTGTTTTATTAGGTTTTAAGGGCTTATTTGGAACAACACTTGTATTGTATATAGTGATGGTTCAAGTTTAATAAATTTTCAATACAAAGCCGTTGCAGCAGAGTCAAAAAATAGACTATGTTAAAAAAGCTAACGCAAGGAAAAGTTCTTTATGAAAAATCTAATTGTTTGGGCAGTTCTGGCCTTTTTTATCACACCTCTTTTTGGTGCGGAAAATAGTCCACGAAGCTTTTATGCATCTGAAAAGTCTCACTTAGTGAATATGTTTGAGGCCCAAGGGTTTGATAAAAACGAACTCATTACTATTTTTTATGACAAACGCCTTAAAAAACGACCGACTGTAACAAATAAAAATCTCCACACAAAAGAAACGGGTCGAGATTATAAAGATTTTAGTAGCCCCTATTCCATTTGGATGGCCAAGAAGTTTCAAAAAAAGTGGAGAACCACTTTAAACAAGGCTTCAAAAAAGTTTGGCGTCGATAAAGAGGCCATTGTAGCTATTATTTTAGTAGAGACGGGTTTTGGTAATGTAATGGGGAAATACCCTGTTATTTCTGTGTTTAGTTCTATTTTAGTAGAGCACAATAACCAAAAGGATCAATATTATGATCTTGAATCCCTCAGTGAAGCAGAGCAGTATCATCTAAAACGATTGGCAAAAAAAGCAGCTTGGGCGGAGGTTGAGATGAATGCCTTACTGACCATGTCTGAAAGAGCCAGTGTTAGCCCTTATAAGTTTAAAGGTAGCTATGCAGGGGCATTTGGACTACCTCAGTTTTTGCCTTCTAGCTATTTGAAATGGGGTTATGACTCAGATAAAAATGGAAGTGTTAATTTATTTTTAGTGCCAGATGCTTTGTATTCAACTGCCAACTATTTAAAAAAGCATGGTTGGAAAAAGGGCATTCATAAAAAGGAAAATCATGAGGCTGTATATGCTTATAACCATAGCAGACCCTATGTAAGCGCTGTCTTGAAAGTAGCGAAGATTTTAAAGCGCCATAACACTCACCAAAATAAATCTGTAAAAAGAAATAGCTTGGCAAGCGCAAAGAGTGAAAAAAATCACTGACAAAGAAAAGGACCCTTGCTAATTTAGTAGTCAAGAAAAGTTTAACAATGTTGAAAATAAGATTTAAACAAAATGCCATTTGAACCAGATAACGGTGAACAGCACCATAGTTCAACGAAAGAGGATATAGACCTTGCAAAACCAAAGCAGTATAAAGTCATGTTGCATAACGACGACTATACACCGATGGATTTTGTAGTGGATATCTTGATAAATATTTTTAGCAAAGACAAAATCTCTGCTATGCAAGTAATGCTCAATGTTCATAACTTGGGCAGAGGGGTTTGCGGTGTATACCCTTTTGAAATAGCCGAAACAAAAACGCAACGAGTACATGACTTGGCAGCCGAGTTTGAATACCCGCTCAAAGCCAGCATGGAGGAGGAATAATGCTTAGTAGAGAATTAGAAATCTCTTTAATCTCGGCCGTTCGAGATGCAAAAAAACGTAAACATGAATATGTGACCTTAGAGCATGTATTTTTCGCTCTGTTGAACGACCCCTTGACCAGTGAGATTCTGGAAGAGTGCGAAGGAGATATTACTGTATTAAAGAAGCAAATTGATGATCATTTGAGCTTCCAGATCCCAACCTTGCCTGATGATAGTGACCATGAACCTTTGCAAACATTGGCTTTCCAGCGTTTGATGCATCGAGTGATGAAGCATGTTCAATCTTCTGGGAAAAAAGAGGCCAACGGTGGTGATGTTCTTGCTGCCCTGTTTAAGGAAGTGGATTCCCATGCTGTTTATTTTATGCGTGCCCAAGGAATTGAACGTTTGGATATTTTAAGAAGCATCTCAATGAATTCTGGTGAGAAACGTGAAAACCCAGAACACATCGATCCTTCTAAGCCACCCCTTGAAGACCCAGTTGCACCCAATAAGGGCGCAATGAAAAAAAGCCATTTGGAGAATTATACGCAAAACCTCACGGTGATGGCCAAAGCTGGCCAGATCGACCCTGTTATCGGTCGAGAACATGAGTTAGAGCGTTTGATGCAGGTGCTTTGCAGAAGAAAGAAGAATAATCCTATTTTAGTCGGTGACCCCGGTGTTGGTAAAACAGCTGTTGCCGAAGCTTTGGCTTTGCGCATTGAAGAGGGATTATCCCCCAAGGCCTTAGAGGACGGTGAAGTATATAGCCTTGATATGGGTTCTTTACTCGCTGGAACAAAGTTTAGAGGTGATTTTGAGCAACGCTTAAAAAATGTTATTTCTGAAGTGAAAAAGAAGCCAAAGGCTATTTTGTTCATTGATGAGATCCATACCATTGTTGGCGCAGGCGCTACCAGTGGCTCAAGCATGGATGCTTCAAATATCTTAAAGCCAGCTTTAATGTCAGGTGATCTTCGCTGCGTTGGAGCAACAACATACAGTGAATACAGAAACTTTTTTGATAAAGACCGAGCTCTTTCCCGTCGTTTCCAAAAGATCGATGTGCCAGAGCCTTCTGTAGAAGAAACGGTAAAAATTCTAAAGGGTCTAAAGGGCGCTTATGAAGAGCATTTTGATATAAGATACAGTGACCAAGCTTTAAGGTCGGCGGCAGAACTTTCTGACCAGTATATTCATGATCGTTTTTTACCTGATAAAGCGATTGATATTATTGATGAAGCTGGTGCAGCTTGCCAACTTGTGGGAAGCCGTAAACAAAAGAAAGTCATTACTGTGCCTGACATTGAGCGCATTGTGAGCCAGATGGCCCGTGTCCCTGTTCGTCACAACGTGAAAACTGATACAGGCGCCTTGGTAACTCTTGAAAATGACCTAAAAGCTAAAGTTTTTGGGCAGGAAGAAGCGATCAAGCACATTGTAACCAGTATCAAAAGAAACAAAGCTGGACTTGGTGCGGCAGAGAAGCCCATTGGAAGTTTCCTCTTTTCTGGCCCTACTGGGGTTGGTAAAACTGAGGTTTCCAAGCAAATTTCTCAGATCTTAGGCGTTCATTTTGAACGAGTGGATATGAGTGAATATATGGAAAAGCATTCTGTTGCTCGCCTCATCGGCGCCCCTCCTGGCTACGTTGGTTTTGAGCAAGGTGGCTTGATGACGGAAACCATTAAGAAGCATCCCCATTGTGTGTTGCTCCTTGATGAAATTGAAAAGGCGCACCCCGATGTTTATAACATCCTTCTCCAGATTATGGACCGTGCAACCCTGACAGATAACAATGGTCAGGAAGCAAACTTTAGAAACGTGATTTTAATCATGACTTCTAACGTTGGTAGTAGTGACCGAGGAGCCAAGGCCATTGGCTTTAATGCCGATAGTCAAGGCAAGGAAATGGACGCAATTGAGCGCCACTTCCCACCTGAATTTAGAAACAGGTTGGATGCTGTGGTTCCCTTTAATAGCTTGACTCCAGAAGTGATGAGCCATGTTGTTGATAAGTTTATTGGCGAGTTGGATGTTCAGCTTAAAGATAAAAAAGTGACTTTAGAACTGAACAAAGCGGCTTTGAAAAAGCTTGCTGAATTAGGCTACAGTCCTGATTATGGTGCAAGACCACTCTCTAGAGTGATCCAAACTGAAATTAAGGATCGGCTTTCTGAGGAAATTTTATTTGGTGACCTGGTTAAAGGTGGCACAGTTAAAGTGACCGTAAAGAAGGACGAATTTGAATTTAAATTCGCTCCTCGCAAGATCCAGAAGAAAAAGTAGATTTTAAATCTATCCTTTAAAATTGTAGCCTAGGAAACTAGGCTGTGATTTCCCTTTTAAAAACTTCCTGTTTTTAAGTCTTAAAATTCCCAGTTCTTGCTTTTTGCCTGTGCTTTTAGCCCATCCCAAAAGACGGACCAATCTCCTTTTGACTCTTTCCAGAGCTTTTGGAAAAGAGGGTTTTCTTCTTGGTAAAGCCCTGCAAGTAAAAGCCTTGCATTGTTATATAAAAGAGCTTTTTTATCTGCTTTGGGGTAGATTTCACTCAAATCATTTTGCAATTTCTTCAATATAGATTCCTTGGAAACCAATAATTCACTATCGCTTTTTGCAGAGGAGTAAAGCTCGCTTAAGTCACCTTTGGCCCGCTGCAATAGCAGACTGTGCTTTTTGGATTTAGTCACAGAGTTTTTCTTGGCTTCATGGTGAGCTTTTAAAAAGCTCTCCCCCGCCTCGCCTTGGGACTTAAAATAGGCCTCTGCTGCTTTTTTACCAATAAAGCTGGCCATTTGCTCGTTAAACTTACCTTGTCCCTTGATATAGAGGGTGGAGTGGGCCATTTCATGAAATAGAGTTTGGGCTAGATGATAACGTCCATTTTTTAGCTGGGGGGTGGTTAGAGGGTCTTTGAACCAACCTAGGGTTGAGTAGGCGGCAGACTTAAAAATATGTGTGTCAAAGCCCTCCTCTTCTAATTCTTTTTGGAGTTTTTTTGCGTCATCTGGGTTGAAATAGCCCTTGTAGGGAACAGAGCCAATGATAGGAAACCACCACTCTTTTTGCTTCATTTCTAACTTGGGAGCGGCAACCACCACAAAGGTTACCCCGTCGTATTTAGTCTGGTAGTAGCCTTCATAGTTTTGGCTTGGTTTTAGGCCCAAGTGGGATTCACCAAAGTTTTTGATCGAACTGGTCTCTAAGAGTAATTTTTTAAGATCAGGGTCTTTTTCAAGCTGGGCTGCTTCTTTCAGCGGAACTTGGTTGAAGCGTAAATCCAGCTGACCTAGGGACTGTTGCAGGGGGTAGCAACTGCTTAACAATAAGGGGGCGAGGCAGTAGGCGAAATATCTGCCAATAGACATTGGGCTATTACCCTTTAAAGGGTTCTTTGGTATCATTGGCATTTTCATCCTGAACCAAAATTTCAACTCTCTTTTGAGCTTCTACTAATTGTTTATGGCAGGATTTGGAAAGCTTAACACCAGCTTCAAAGGCTTTTAGTGATTCCTCTAAGCCTGCGCCACCTTCTTCTAGTGTCTCAACTATTTCTTCTAACTTCTCAAGATCGTCTTCGAATTTTTTTGCCATTTTTTGCCCTTTATGAATAGCCTCTGTAATCTTCCGTAAATTATCAGGTAATGATTTCTTTGACTAGGCTGATAATGTGAAGAATTTAAAGGAATAATTGTACTTGCTGGATTTTAAGAGAGGGGGTAAAATTGTTTTTAACTAAAAATTTAAAACGAATATTTAATGCCACTAACAAATACCCCCAATGCAGCCCAATGGATAGATAGCCACTGCCATCTGGACATGATCAAAAGCCCCTTGGAGGAAGTTCTAGCCCAAGCAAAAGAAATGGAGGTTGGCCCTTTAATTACCATCGGTACTAAGGGAGAGTCAAATAAGAATGTAGTGGAGTTGGTGAGTCAGTCGCCTGAAATTTATGGTACTCTTGGGATTCATCCCCACGAAGCAGATGCCGCCACCGAAGCCGATTTCACCTATATCAAAGAGTCGGCTAAGGATAACCCAAAAATTATTGCCATCGGCGAGTGTGGGTTTGATTTTTTTTATAGCCATTCTTCTGTGGAAGGGCAAAAGAAGGTCTTTTATAAGCAGATTGAAATGGCTTTGGAACTGGATCTACCCTTAATTATCCATGCTCGGGACGCCGAAGCTGAAACCATGCAAATGCTCAAAGATTTTAAGGGCCAAGGGTTAAAGGGGGTTTTTCACTCCTTCACCTCGACCTTAGAGTTGGCAGAATTGGTAATCGAACAGGATTTTTATCTCTCTTTTAACGGCATTGCCACCTTTCCAAAAGCTGAAAATGTTAGAGAAGTCTTGCTAAAGACTCCAAAAAATAGGATATTAATCGAAACAGATTCGCCCTTTTTGGCTCCTAAACCTTACCGTGGCAAAACAAATTATCCTGGTTATGTGTCTTTTGTAGGGGTGCAGCTTGCTGAAATATTGGCAATGGATGCTGTTGAATTTCAGCAATTAACAAGGAATAATACCCTTAATCTTTTTCAAAATCTAAAGGAAACAGTCTAAATGGGCCAAAAACATTACATGCTCACAGAGGTTCAAACCAAAGAATATGCCTCTGGATTTTTATTGGACCAAATTCATAACGAGTCTCGCAACTGGGGTGCTGTACTGGAGGGGCCTGATAAGGATTTAGAACCATTATTTGTCTATATGATGTCAAAAGATTACATCGAAATTGGCGATGATAATCTCTATCATATCACACCCCAAGGAATTGAAAAATTAGACAATTTAAAACTGCGCTACGAGGAATACCTTTCTCATTTTGATATCTTTTCGGCCGTGGATTTAGAAGAGGGAATCTTTGCTTTTGAAAAGTTTTTCGACATGGAAGACGATGAATGGGAAGACTACATCGACCAAGAACGCTTTACCGATTTGCGAATCGCAGTGGCTTGGTTTAAAAAGATTAACCCTGCCGACTTTGTCTTTTTAAATTTCTTAAAAGAGGGCTTTTTTGACACCAACAAAGATGGTTGGCAGTTTGACCTGTTAAGTGGCCTGACTTGGGCGCAAGTTGAAAGTGTTGTTGATCAGGCTATTCAATTGGAAAACTTAGGTTTTAAAGATGATGATGGCCAGTGGATTACTGGCGAAGCTGTAATTGAAGATATTCTGGCCCAAGGAGCAAAACTCAATGCGAAACTGCACTTAGAAGAAGAGCACTTGAACCAGCAAGACCACCTTCATGATAACGATTTTAGCGATGAGAACAAAGAAACACAGTTTGTGACCACCTATGAATCTTACTATGACCCCTATTATATTAGCCCCATTTGGTTCCTTTTTTAAGGGAAGAAGTTTAAGAATATGCTCTCTTTTTTATCCTTAAACTTTTTTATTCTCCTACTTTTTTTTATCTTTTCCACTCTTCTGATTGTTTACTTTTCCCAAAGTGAGCACCGAAAATTGCTTGAAGTCTCCCCAGAGCCTAAGTCTATGCCCAATATGGAATTGGAGCTGGTTCATAGGGATTTAAAGCTTTTTTTAAAGGAGTACAATCGACTCAATCCCATTCAAAGAACTCCTCTGAAAGCAGAACTTTTTGATTTGGAAACCAAGCTAAATAAAATAAGAGTTAAAACCCAAGGGGACTACAATAATTATAAAAAAGTCTGTAAGGAGCTGAAGGCCGCATGGCAGGATTATTTTGAATGCTTTTTTGAAAATAGTTTTTTGAGTCGGTCACTGCACCCTAGGATTCATCAGGAAATTCACTTTTTTAAGGTCCACTTTAAAGCTGCAAAAAATCGCCACATCACACTTGAAGCAAAGCTTGCAAGTAGGGAAAGAATCTGGCTGCAAGAGGGGAAGAACAAAGCCAAAGAGGCTGAGATTCAAGCTTTTATTAAAGAGGCCCACCAAAGGCCGAGTGAGGTTGCCATTGTGACCCAACCTGAGTCGGTACTGGTTGAATCCGCCCATGGCGGCGGCAGGGAGGGTAAAACAGAGGTTTTGATCTCTATGCTCCCCAAGGTTGAAAACTTTACCTTCACAGGGAGCAGCCTCGACTTTAATCAAGGCCCACTAGGGCAAATCCAAAAAGCCACCTTTGCCAATGTGAGCCTTGCAGGCTCAACTTTGACTGGGGAAACAGAAATCAGCGCCAGCCAATTTTACACCTGTGACTTTAGTTTGAGCAAATTTCAAAAGGGAATCAAACGCTTTATAAACTGCCAATTTATTAACTGTAACTTTTCCAAATCTGCCTTGGAAGAAGTGTCTTTTTATGACTGTATCTTTGAAGGCTGTGACTTTAGAGGTTCAAAGATTGATAATGTAAAGTTCATTGGTAGTAAATTACAAAACTGCATTTTAGAGGAAGTTGATTTCTCCAAAGCCATCCTGCCACATGCTGTTTTGGATGAATTAAATAGTTAAAAAGGGCTTAGAATAAAAAAATCAACCATTCCCTTGAAAAAAACTGCACTTTTTGATATTTTTATCCCTTTATTAGTTCTGAATTATTAGAGCTCTGTGAGATTACACCTTCAGCTAAAGCTTACCCATGCCTGAATTTACCCCCCTTCGAGATTATAAAAAAACTTCTCCCTATAAAAAAGGTGATGTTTTTGTATTATTTGGTGAACTTTTTAGCCGTGGCTATGCCAACGGTTTGGTAGAGAATGCAAAAAAATCAGGTATGACCATCATTGGGATTACTGTTGGGCGCAGAGAAAAAGACAATAGCTTGCGACCCCTGACAGCCGAAGAATTAGCGACAGGCGAAGCAAACCTAGGTGGTAAGATCATCAATGTTCCCCTTTGGGCAGGTTACGATCTTGACCCTGCAAAAGATGGCTCGACCCCTACAGACCAGTTTACTAAGGTTAAGCCTAGCACTTGGTCGGAAACCAAATTGGATTGGGATAAAATTGCAGAGTCCAAAGAGACAGGTTTAGCCCGCTTCACAAACTCCATTAGGGAATCTTTAAGTCAGATGGAAGCATTGATTCCAGATGGGGCCAATGTACTTTTTGCTCATCTAATGGCTGGCGGTATCCCCAAATCTAAAATTACCTTCTTTTTAACCAATCGTTCCTTGAAGGGCAAAGGCGAGAAATTTCTACCTTCAGAGAATTTTTGGAATTCTGATGTTGGGCGTTTTTCACAAGAAAACTTTTACGCTGTAACTGCGGAAACTTACCGAACCTTGATTAAGGAATCAGCTGGCATTCGGGCCAAGGTTGAGGCTTCTGGCGGCAAGGTTTGCTACACAGCTTATGGTTACCATGGAAGTGAAGTTTTAATTGCAGGCAAGCCCCAGTGGCAAACCTACACCCCTTATTTACAAGGTGCTGCAAAAATACGCCTGGAAGAAGTGGCCAAAGAGGCTTGGGAACAAGGTGTTAAAGCTTGCACCTACAATTGCCCTGAGATCCGCACCAATTCTAGTGATCTATTTAGCGGCGTAGAAATTTCCCTTTACCCTCTAGTGACTTCCTTGAAAAATGCAGGTCCAGATAATACCTGGGTAAAAGAGCAAATGGATTTGTTAACAGCTAAATTGAATGAAAGTTCTACCTTGGAAGGGGTAGTGCAGCGTGCCGATGAATATCATCAGGCGCCTGAGATACAAGAGGCCTATGGGAACTTTGCAGGTTGGCCGAGCCACAACAACCTAATGTTAGCTGAAACCATGTTAAAAGCTTCAGAAGAGTTGATGGCAATGAACGCAGATAAAAAAGACTTAATCACCGATCACTTGAGTCAAATTGTGGTTGATAGTACTGGGGTGATCATGTTTAATGAATCCTTAGAGCCACAAGGCCCCGTACTTTGGATAAATCATGATGTTATCACAGCAGAACGACTTGATACAAATTCTTAAAAAATCTCTATTTTTAGGCTTGATTTCACTTCTTTGGGTAAGCTCCGCTTTTGCCCAGAGGAGCCTTGAACTAACCAAAGATACCGCCGGCGAGCTGAGACTCTACCACTCCTATAAGTATCATTTACTTACCCTTTCCACTCAATTAAAGCCCAGCCTAAAGAACGCTTGTGAGCAAAATCAATATCTTTTTTATGACTATAAAAAGGATCGGGTTTTTGAGTTTGCAGGGGCGAACTTGATGATCACCAGAGATTACAAACACGCCATTTTAGCGGAAATTGTAACTATTGATGCTGTCCCTAAAACACAGCTAAAGGGGTTCACAAAAAAATTAAAGGCTATTGCCTCAGACTTTAAAGCTTCTTCGGCTCTTTTAGAAAAAACGGCTATTAAAAAAGCCACAGGTAAAGGGATGTGTTGGCAAAGGCTGAAAGTTATAGATTTGATGACTTTTAAGGAAAAAAGTTACCCAATTATCTTGGCAAACCTTTGCCCCGCAGGGAACTGTACTGAAATAAAAATTGAAAAAAATGGCAAGGTTAAGCTTTGGGCTAATATCAAGCCTGATCAAATGCATCAAATTTATTTTAACCCTAAAAGTGGTAGTTATACCTTTGGTTCTACGAAAAAAAGGCACTCGATCAAGCCTCAGATCTTCGATAATGCTTTTCGGGCGAACCTTTTAAACAAGTCCCGTGGAAGCCTAAAGTTGAGTAAAACCAAGCGAAACATTTCTTCCGTGACTTGGGACCGAGTTGGCGGGGAACCTGTTGTAAAGTTAGTGCGAACTGGAGTTGATGTAAGGGGAGCTCAGGAATTGAGTAAAAAGGTTGCTCAGCTGAACAAAGAAAAAGAGTATAAACGGGCAGATAACCTCGCTACATTTACTTTATGGCTCGACCCCGACTCAGTAGAGGCTGACTATGAAAAACTGAAAGCTCAGGGCCTGATGGGCGATCAAGTGGGCTTTTTTAAGAAGTTACGCAAAGATTTTAACTACAAGGCTAGAGTGCAAGCCTGCCGTAAACTGCACCTTGATAAAGATATCCAACCTCTTTGGAAAACTCCAACCTTTGTGCAAAACTTTAAGGAAGTCTGTCCTTAGATCTTATTCTTGTTTAGCTTTTCTCTGAACCAGAGTTTTAAAATTTCACATAAATAAATTAAGTTTTGTAAGGCTGCTGGCCAAAACTACCTCTATTTTAGACGCAGCTTTGCTTCTAAAAAAAATCCACATATCAAAGGAGTTCGAATTAGTTAGTTAGTATCGTGGGAGGAGAATTGTAGGCATGCGCCTGATAGGAAAGGGGTGAATTTGTCCCCTGCATGAAACAGGGGGCAAATTTCTAACTTATTTAATGGCTCAAAGAGCCAAGATTCAGATCAATCAAAAATCTTGTCAATTTTCTCTGAAATCGTCGCGGCATCGAATGGCTTTACAACGTAATTGCTTACGCCAGCTTTAATAGCAGCAACAATATTTTCTTGTAATGCTTCAGCCGTAACCATTAAGACAGGTAAGTCTTTCATAGTATCGCTACTTCTAATCTCGTTTAGAAGCTCTAAACCAGACATCTTAGGCATATTCCAGTCAGTAATAACAAAGTCAACAGACTCCTGTTGTAACTTAGCTAAAGCCGTAGTTCCGTCATCAGCTTCAATTACGTTATTGTATCCTAGCTGACGAAGAATGTTTTTAATAATTCTTCTCATGGTTGAAAAATCGTCAACCACCAAGATTCGCATATCCTTATTGGCCATCTGTATCCTTAATTAAAATCTTCGTTTTCTGAGTTTTATCAAATTTTGATTGTGAGTACAATGCAAATTTGCGTCCTGATCTGAAATTCTTTTTAATGATTACAAAAAAAAAGAGCTTTTAGGAAAAAAAAGTATAATTTTTCTTGCAATCGAAAGAAAATCTCAATAAAGTAAACATACGTTCACTGAATAAAGGCTGTTTTATGAGTTTTTTCTTATCTCTACTTTCTGTTGCCGGGTTATTACTAGTTAGTTTTATAGCCTCGGTCTTTATGATTATCGAATCTGGTTCATTTTATCAAGCTCTTTACCCAAAAGGGCCTAATTTAATTCCACTAGGGTTTATTGCTGCCGCCCTCTCTGAGGTTTTTATGGCGATTATGGCCGGGGTTCGAATAGAGAAAAAAGGGAATAATAAAGGGTCTGGGCATCCTATCAATTGGCTTTTTACCTTCCTCTTAAGCATTCTTTTTGTATTAACAGTGGGCGGAGCCAGTTTTAAGATCGTTTATAGTAAGCTGGGTGAGATTCAAGGCCAGAGTAACAATAAGCAGATCATTCAGGTTTTAAAAAGTCAGGTGACGGATCACAGGCTTTCTCTAACTACCTTTGCCAATCAAAACCAGCGAGTTAACTCGGCTATTACAGCCAGAAACCAAGAAAAAACTAAGAATAAACTGATTCAAGCCTTAAAAGAAAAGAAGCCTGTCTATAGTCTTTGGTTTGAGGTTGTTTTTGTTGTGTTGCTTCGCTTTTCTGTCCAGTTAGCCAACCTGAGTTGTGTCTGGCTAGCTGGCTGGGTATATAGGAAGTCCAAAGGTGAAAGAGACTTGGCGATTTCTGAGAAACGTTTAATTCAAGCGCAAGAGCTAGAGATTACTACTGCTGCCGAGCTAGAAAAAATGGAGTTTGAAAAAGAAAGAGATCAGTTGAGGCTGGATCAGGCCAGTGCCGAACAGGCTAAATTGCAGGCGGATCAAGCGAAAGCGGAGCAGGAAGAATTGAAGGCTGAACTTGCTAAAGCTGAACAGGTAAGGTTAGCGGCTGAAAAAGCTAAAGCCGAGCGGACGAGATTACAGGCGGAATTAGCAAAAGCAGAGTTTGCTAAGGCGGAAAAGGAAAAATTAGAAGCCGAGCTAGCCAAAGCAGAGCAGGAAAGATTGCAGGCCGAGCTAGCCAAAGCAG
>CBFCZY010000009.1:0-116659 GCA_965602905.1 uncultured bacterium
GAAGAG
Organism: uncultured bacterium; assembly: GCA_965602905.1. GTDB lineage: Bacteria > SAR324 > SAR324 > XYD2-FULL-50-16 > XYD2-FULL-50-16 > JASJGK01. The sequence continues at coordinate 7 of CBFCZY010000009.1, forward strand.
AAGTGAGTAGTGGAGAGAAGTGGAGAAGAGAGGAGAGAAGATGAGAGGGGCCAATGCGATTTATCGCTTACACAAAGAGAGAAGCGAAGCTTACCAAACAGAGAACGCAGTACACAGACCAGCCAATTTAATGAAGGAGCGAGGAGAGGAGTTAATGGCAAAGCCATTAAGTGTCCTTAAGCCGTTTATGGCTTACATTTTAAAGCAGAGAAGAGCGTGGGAGTCGAAACTGCTGCCCAGCGGAGTAAGGGGGTAGCCCCTAAAAAAAGGCAAAAAAAAAGGGCACCTGATAAATCAGGTGCCCCTTTAATTAAGACTTGGTCTTAGTTTGTAACATTTGGCTTAGAAGCCGATGTTCCAACCTAAGTAAGTTTTAGTAATTGCATCTACACCAGTTTCAGTAGTTGTCTCACCGTAGTTAAACGCTTGTAATCTTACGTTTTCAGCTACCATGTAATCAGCACCTACAGAAGTAAATGTTTTAGTTACTGACACAGTACCTGTACTGTGTGAGTTACCTGCGTAGTGAACCTGAATCTTAGGTGTTACGCTGTACTTTAGTAAGTAACCAAGACCGGAACCACCACCTTCAGTGTAACCACGACCGGCTACAGTTGTTGAAGTTGTAGTTGTTTCAGCTACACCAGTTGAGTCTGCAACAGTTGCCTGCTGAAGATAGAAACCGAAGTCACCACCTGCAATTTGACCTTGCATTTGCATGTCAATTGTTGAACCTGCAACTGCAATGTTGTAGTTCTGAGTTACACCTGAGTCAGATGAAGCAGCAACAGTACCGGAAGAACCACCGTAAGAGAAGCCAGTATCAAATCCAGCTAAGTCCATGAAGTAAGCAACACGAAGGTGTGTAGCCATTCCAGTTAAGTTAACATATCCACCGTTGTGTACAGGTCCCCACATAGCGTAAGTAGCTGACCAACCAGAACCTAAGTCTGAGGCAACGATTGAGATACCAGTAGCTTCACCTTGAGTAATGCCTAAAGAAGCACCAGGTGACATAGCATCACGCTTTTCGATAGGACGTTGTGAACGCTGACCAACAGTGTTCATAAGTTCCATACCAAAGTTTACACCAGCAGCATCAGTAGACCAAGGGATTACAGCAATGTTTACTGAACCAGCTTGAGCAACGTTGAAGTGTACTTTAGCGTTGTTGAATAAAGTACCTTCAGAAGTAGTACTTGAACCTACTGCAGCAGTTGTACCAGAAGATTCCATGTTCAAGCCAAGCTCAAACAAGAAGCCAACGTCAGCAGCAACACGCCCAGCAGCGAAAGTTACAATTTCGTCTTCCCAAATTAAGTGAGCAACTGCGTCACCGCTTTTAGATACATAGTAGTTCTTCCAGAAGATTGCCATGTTAAGGTTTGAAGGAAGATCTAAGTTCTCGCCTTCAATAGAAGACTGAGTTCCCTTCATAGTGTAACCACCAGCGCGGAAGCTACGACCCATGCCGTTTAAAGCTGGGAATGCCTGAAAGTGGCAAGAGTTACAAGTCATACCAGTCTGACGTGCGAAAGAAGGAACTGCTTCTGCATCAGTGGTTGTGAACATACTAGTGGCCGCCATAGCAATTGTTGCTACAGTTAAACCTAATTTTTTAGTAAGGCTATTTTGCATCGGATACCTCTGTGATACCGTTGACAGTAAATCTCCGCCGCAACCTAAATGAAGCGAAGAATGATGAACGTGACATTGAAGTCACTTTAAAGTTTTTGGGCTAACCCAAAAGCCAACTTATTACTAAGAGGCGAAAGCTGCGTCTTTAAGACTATGCCGGAACATCAGCTTATATAAAGCCTGTGCATCGTCAAAAAAACGAAAGCCCGTAAAGTAAATAGTTTTAGCTGTTTGCTGAACCTGCAACTACTTCACGTTAAAATACACAGCTTGGAAACGAGACTTATACATTTAAAGTAGGAAGTCAAGTTTTTTTTCTTAGGCCCAGAGTATAAAACCCTGTTCCTTCCAATTGACGAGAAGATAACACAAGCTTTTTTGAAAAGCCAAGGGTTTTTTTAAACTTTTTTTCATCTCATTACATTTATTAACAATTCAACTTGCCTTTTCACTTATATATAAAGGCCTACTTTTGACATCTACTGGATTTTTAAAAAAAGCTTTACCCCCTTTCAATATTCTGGTTTAATTGCCCATAAAGAATTTGTATACAGAATCTAACTCACTCAAAGAAGTCCAATGAAACAAACATCCTTTCTAACATTCATGGCTTTAACTCTTGTATTTTCAAATGCTTACGCATTTAAAAAGGCAGATTTAGAAAAGTTAATCAAAACTAAAAAGTGCACAAGCAGCACCTTTGCTTCTTGCGACCTTGCAGGGGCCACCTTAAAAAATGTGAATTTGGTAGGGGCCAATCTTGAAGGAGCCAATTTAAAAGGCGCTAGCTTATCGAACGTTGATCTTTCTAAGGCAAATGTATCCGAAGCCAACTTAAGTGGCACTTCCCTCTCTAAAGTCAATTTTACTGATGCCCAGTTAGTAGAGGCTAATTTTGCAGGGGCAAAACTACTCTTTGTTGACTTTACTGGGTCTGACCTTTCTGACGCCATTATGACCAACACCAGCATCAAGGGAATCTCATTTAAAAATGCAAACCTTGAAGATGCGCTATTAGAAGGTACCGACTTGAGCCTTGCAAATCTTGAAGGTGCAATTGGTATTAAAGATGAAAAGTGCAAACCAGGCAGCCAAGGCAAATGCCTTTAATCTACTAGTCACTAGTTACTCTCACCGACAAAGAGGCCAATTCTCTTGCGCCTCTAAGGCTTGTAAACAGCCTCACAATTAGCTTTTTACTTCAGTAGGGGTATGACACCCCTCTGGGAGTTTTTAATGCCGAATCTGTAGCCTCCCCCCTCCCTTTTTTTTATAAGTCAAGATTCTTTGGACTGACAGCTTCAATTCAGCTCAATTTTCTTTGCCTTGGCCAAGGTGCAACCAATTTTAGGCTTTTCAATTAGACTAATATATAAGTGTTACTCAAAAAAGGTAGTAAGGCTTGACCCAGTTAACTTCGCCCAAAAACATTGTATGGATTACCTTAGGGACTCAAACTCAAAGGGAGGCAATGGTCTCGGATTCAGCTTCAAGACAATTAGAACTTCAAAGGGGACAGGTGAGGGGAAGGCTGGGAGGTACATTTTTTGGGATTGGCGACCTGAGTCAAAGAAAAAGAGCGGGCTCCGTTCTAAGAGATACAAAAAAACTAATCTTCTAAGGCAAGAAGATTAAGCTTCATTCAAAAATTGATTTGCCACAGACTGACTGACTGCATCCGTGCCCTGACCAAAAGTGCCCTGAACAAACCCCTCGTAGATAGACTGACGGTTATTGTAGATATTCACCCCGTCAATATTGATAAAGATGTTACTCATAATAGCCTGATGGTAGTCTTCAAGCATCTCAGGCTGACCCTGAATCTCAGCGAAGCTAATTTCTGCTATATATATAAGTGTAATGGAGTGGTTTGAGCGACCAGATACATTAATATCCTTAGCCAGTTCATCCTTATACTTACAAAGATCCAGCACGACAGCCATAGAGTAAGAACCTGGCACGCAGATAAAACTCTCATCCAGTCCGCCTGTCCAAATATCCCGAATCCTTTCTTTAATCGCACCAGGCCCAAGAATTTCGATCTTCTTAAAATAGGTACTGGCATCATATTTTGCAGCAGGTGCACAACCCTTAGGGTATTTTTCCCCAAGTAACAAGTAAGCCTGATTGATATTTTTCAAGGTAGCGCTTTTCGCGCCGCCAGTAGTATCAAGGCAGAAGCTGCCCCTTAAAAACTGAGGAAAGCCATACCTCTTTCTAAAAAAGCAATTCACAAAGGCTTCTTTCAGCTTATCCCCACGGCTTACAATCTCACTCAAAAAGAGGTCGGCCCGCTTGAGCATCTTCTTTTCCTTTTCTACCAGTGGGATATATTGCGTTTTCAACAAGATTCGAGTTGAAGGCAAGGCTTTGGACATAGCAACCTCTTCCAGCTTCCCCTCTTGGCCCCTTAAATATTCTAGCGCTTCTTTTTCGCCTTCCACTTCAGGGTCGATCATGGTGTAGCCCTGTTCTAAGTTTACTAATTCTTTGGCTATCTCATTGATTTCAGAGCGCTTTTTTGCTCTAAGATTTAGCTTAGCAAAGTCGCAGGCCTCGGCTAGGGTCTCAGAAGAAAAAGTAGCCTTAAAGGGCTCTTGGGCGGCAGTTAGCTTCTGGCGCAGAAGAGTTAACTCCTTGCGGATCTCTCTGGGCACTTCATGATCAAATTCCAAGGATTTTTTCATGGCAGACTCGGCATCAGGCGAACCTAAAGCCAACTGGGCCATCTTTACAGTTAAGGTCTTCTTTTCCGCTGCCAGCCTTTGGTCGACAATCTTACTTTGCAATTCAAAAAGCTCTTTTTCCGTCTCTTCCAAATTATGATGCAGCATCTTGGTTTGCATGCCTAAGTCTTTCATTTTCTGGGCTTCGGTCTCGTAGTAGGCGAAATATTCTAACAGTGGGCCGCTTTCAACCTCAGGATTTTGGAACATGCCCTTAACAGAGTATTTTTGTAGCTCTAAAATTTGGGTTTTCATTCTTGCAGCCAAGACCTTAGCCTGCTCTGAGCTTTCTTTAGCCAGTGACATAGGGGCTTCTGTAGCTTCCCACTGGGCCTTTTTTTGTTCCAGTTGCTCCGGGGTCATTGCCAAAAGTTTTGGGATCATGGCGCTCAAATTCGCCAGCATGGCCTCTTTCTTTTTTACGTAAAATGCCTTTTGAAATAACCCCACAAAATTATAGGCCTTATGAAAGTAACTGGCTGTAATATTTTGGAATTTAGACAAAGGATTGTAGATCTTAATGATCTGATTCTTTTTCTTTTTATGATACAATAAAATCGTAGCCTTCATCTCTTCTAAACGAGTGGGCATGGACTCTAATATTTCAGTCAAATTCTCAACTTCCAACTTTTCACCGAGCAATTTTTCAAGCTGAGCAAAAAAGCCCTCTATCTTGCCCTTAATTTCTTCTTTTTCAGCCAAGAGCGCCTCTATCCCCTCTTCCTTCTGGGTCAGTTGCTCGTTAAAAATCTTGGTCAGTTTTTCTAAAAGCTTAGCGTAGGCCTTCTCTTTGTTATTTGGATCTTCTAAAAGCGCCAATTCCCCTTGCAGGTGTTCTCGCTTTTCATCGGCTAAGAAAGTCAATTCCGCTAGGGTATGCTTATATTGGTGATGAAAACTCTTATTGATCTCCTGGGCCTTTTGAAACACCTTTTTCGCAAAACCACGCATGAACTGGATGAATGCCAGATCATCCTCTAGGCTCTCAGAAGCGAAGACTTCTTTATTCAGTAATCCCACTAGGGCAAAAGAAGGGTAGGATGTATTTTGGAAATGAGTCACAAGGCTATTGCCAGAGGCAAAGACAACCAAATCAGGCTCTTTATCGGGCATATCAGCGTAAACCTTCACATGACTCAGATAAAACCTAAGGCTTTCCACTCGCAACAGAGCACTGCGAACCACTTCCCGCTTTTGAAAAAAGGCATAGTTATCGCTAATAAAGTCTTTGGCATCTGTGTCTAGGTGGTGCTCTTCGGCCTCGGCCTCGGCATTTTCGTGGGGGTCGGCAGCATCAACTTCTAAGTCTTCTTCAAAGCGGTTGTAAAGATTCAGATTAAAATAATCATCCATATATTGGGTCAAATGCTCCAACTCAACTAGGAGGTCGTCCGCCTCTTCTGCGCTTAGCTTTAGAGGTTCTTTGTTGCCAATATACAGGCGAATCCGTTTGGTTAAACGGTTAAAGTCATGCTCAGTGAAGTTTGGCGTTGCTTTTAAATCGAGGATACTTGTAAAAATTGCCTTTAGCTCTTCTGCATTTTTAACAAATCCTTGGCGTACCCCAACTTTATTATTAATATCCAGCGGGCCCGAGCCCAAGCAAGGGGCTTCTAAAGGCAAGATATTCAACAACTTCATGCTAGAAAGCACCAGTTGCGAATTCACATCACCAGCGTAGATGTTCCGCCCTGTAAGGTATTCTAATTCAACCGTGCCTTGGTGAAGCTGGCGAGCCTTTTCATATTGAATAAAACGTGTGGCTAAAAAACGCTCGGCCATTTCAAAGTTGGATTCCCCACGGTTAAAGGGGATGAATCGATCAATGACCGCTGTCTTACCACCCTTATGGAGCTTTAATTTCTGAAACCGAGCAACATGGTTTTCATCTCGACCTACGCCACGAGTGAAGATAATCTGTTGGGTTTCTGTATTGACTTCAATATCGGTAATTTCACTGAGATGCAGATCCACCAATTCAGGGCCAATCTTCATGCGGAAGAAATCAACCTTGTCTGGCGCAATAAAGTTTCCGCCAATGTTTTCAGTAATAAACTTTCCCGTGGAGATGAACTCACCATCTATGGAAATACCAGCGAGCCCCTTACCTTGGGCAGAGGCAACCTTGAAGCCTTCAATATCCTTCCATTTTAAAAACAGAGAGCTGCGAGACCTGTGCACCATGCCTGAGGCATCAAGTTTTTTATTAAAGTGCCCTAGCGCCGTTTTAATTTTTCCGATCGGTAGCTCTTGCACCTTCTCAGCGTTGTTCATTTTTAACTTCAGCTTAATATCACTGAAAAAGGGACGATCTAAAATCCCTGGCCTTCTCGTTCCCATTGCGACGCCTTGCAGCTCGCTTTCTTTGGTGATGGTCTGCCATGGGTCGGGCGCTCTTTCTAAAAAGACTTCAATCTTGGTGGTTCCTGTTCCCGCTTCCTCTGGTTCATCTTCCTTAGCCTCGGCGGTTCCTTCCTCTGCTTCACTCGGTGGGGCAGCCTCGGGGGGTGCTGCTGGCGCTGAGATAAAATCCCTAAGATAGGTAATCATGTCTTGGTCGGAAAGGTGCACCAATACTAAAGACTCAAAATCATCATAGTCTCGTTTTAAAGACAGGATCAGATCAAAGTACTTCTCAATTTCTTTCGTTTGGATGTTGCCAAGGATATAGGCTGCAACTTGGCCGGCACCGCCCTTAACAAGCTTTTCAACCTCGCCTAAAAACTTAGGAGAAATGGAGGATTCAATGTTCAGATTTTTCGCCAGCAGTAGAGTCTCAAAACCAGGGGCAACGTATTCTGCAATATTGGTAGAGTTGATGCAAACCACCTCAAAGGCAGAGTCCAAATTGGCAGGGTTAATGGGCTTAACCTTTAATTCTTGGATCGCCTGATCAAGGACCTTTTTTTTGCTAAAAGAATCTAGTTTCTTTTGGACTTGGAAGAAGTGTTTCATACCTCAAATTGCTCAGCTTCAGTTTCAAAATCGCTATACCTTTTGTGGTAAAAGTCCACAAAGGTTAAAAAGATGGAGATGATCAAAGGGCCATAAAAAATCCCCAGAAAACCGTAAACACTCATTCCACCGATAATGGAAAGAAACACTAAAACAGAATTGATCTGAACTCTGTTGCCTACAAACTTAGGTTTATACCACTGTTCAACAAACAAGGCTGTTAATGTGCAGTAGATCAAAAGGCCAACACCATAGCCAATTTTGCCAGTGAGCAACAAAAAGATCCCTGCTGGAATAAAGATAAAACTCATCCCCACCATGGGGATAAAGGCCAAGACCACCATGGCAGTGGTCCAAAGCAAAATGGACTCAAAGCCAACAAACCAAAATCCCATTCCCGCTATCACACCTTGCATAGCACCGCCGAGGCCGTTGCCAATTAAGGTGGCGTAGTTCATTTGGTTAAAGTTGTGGATCATCTGGTTTTCTTCTTCGGTTGGAAGAGGAGAAAGCCTAAGAAAAAAGACCTTAATTTTTTCGCCATCCACCAAAATAGTAAAGATAATCACCAGCATCAAAAGCAGGTGAAAGAGGAAGCTAAAAATGTTTCCCACCCAGTGGTTGACCATGTTGATCAAATAGCTACTGGTGAACTTAGCAGAATCTAAAATCAGGCCTTGGATGGTGGTAACGTTGTAGTCCATGTTTAAGAAGATAAACATATCTTCCATAATTCTAGGCAGATAGCCTTGGCCAAATAGGCCTTCGCCAAATAAAACCTGCTCTAAAAATTCTTCTGTTAGGGTCGCTTTAAGGTAGGTAAAGAGACTTAAAGCCTCTTGGCTCAAGCCGACAATCAAATAAATAGTAGGTAAAAATAAGGTCAAGATGATGACCAAGAGAGTCAAACTGGCGCAGAGCGCTTTACCCAATTTTAAATGGTCGATAAACCAGCAACGTAAGGGGTAAAAAGTACCACTCAAGATGGTCGCAAAAATAATGGTAGAAAGGTATGGCCAAGCCATGAGTCCAATCATATAAACGATCAGTCCGTAGCCTAAAATAAAAGCTATATTCGACTGCATGGCCATACGTTTGCGCATAATTATTTGTAAAAAAAATGTTTTAAATTGAGCTGTTTGATATTAATTTAACTCTAAAACAATGGGCCTCTTTTTACAAGTGAAAGTCTTTTGTTAGAGGCAATCGGCGGGGTATAACCAAAGAATAATAATTCCAGAAAGTTACCTTATTTTCTTGAGGGTTTTTTAAAGGCGAATCCGAGTCTATTTTTAGCCTTGGCCCCAAGGTTCATTTTAAAACAGTAAAACTAGTGGGCATTAAAGAGTTCTTTGAGCTTACCCCCAGCCTCGGGAGTCGTCACAACAATTACCTGATCATTCACCTCAACCACCGTGTTTCCCTTGGCAATTTCAACCTTTTCTGAGGTATGAACGATGGCCCCAATCAAACAACCTTTGGGGAGGGCAATATCCTTTAGCGCCTTGCCTGCAATCTGAGACCCCTCACCGACCATCATTTCTCGAACTTCCATATTGGTTTCACTGATGGTGGTAAAATTCAACTTGTCGCTGACCCCACCTTGGGTGCTCTTTTTTACGGTTCTGGCGGTAGAAAGCCTAGGGGAAAGCACAACATCAATATCCATCGCCTGAGCAGGCTCGGTAAGCTCTTCCTTGTTTACAATGGCAATGGTTTTACCTGCACCGAGATACTTGGCAATGAGGGCTGCGGTGATATTTTTCATATCATCTTTGGTCACAGCAATAAATAAAGCTGAGGTGGCCACCTCTTGCTTAAGCTGGAATTTTACATTGGAGGGGTCGCCAAAGACCACCGTGCAGTCTTTATGATGGCTAAACTTATCTTTAAAGGCGTGAAATTCTAGCTGGTCACCACAAATCACAGTTACTTGGTAGTGACTATGGAGCAACCCTAAAACAACCCTTTGGGAGATAAAACCTGCCCCTACGACTACGGCACGCCTGTTGTGGATCACTTTTGTTTGTAAAATTTCATCCAAGAGGGGCACAGAGGTTTTTGGTGCCAAGACATAGATATAGTCCCCTTCTAAAATTTCATCCATCCCCGTGGGGATAAAGGAGCTGCCACCCCTTACAATCGAAGCGACTAAAAAATCTTCATTGTCTTTATCAGACCTAATATCAAAAAGCTTTTGCCCTTTCCAACTACTGCCTGCCTTGATTTTACAGCCAACAAGTAAAACCTTTCTATCGCCAAAAACACTAACGGCGGAGGCCGAGGAATAGGTGGCCGTGGCAACCACTTCTTGGGCCGTCACAACAGAAGAATTGATAATTTGACTGACCCCACTGGAGAGGTATCGCTGGACTATTTTACGCTTTAAAAAGGAATCAGTGCGAGTCACAGCGATTTTAACAGGGACTTTAAATTGATTGGCAATGAGGCAGCAAATCAAATTGCTTTCATCATGGTCGGTGCAAGCGATTAAAAAGTCACAGGAGTCAATGCCTGCTTGCTCCAGGGTTTTCAAACTGGTGCCATTTCCAACCACACCTGCCACGTTTAACGTCCGCTGCAATTGTTCAAGGTGCTTTGGCTTTTCATCGACCAACACCACATCCACGTTTTCTTCGCTAAATTCTTTGGCAATGAAATAGCCTGTTTCCCCAGCGCCAACAATTAGAATTTTCAAGATTTTTCCTTAATCATTTGGATCATCTGCTCTTCGTTCAAAATTTCTATTCCCAACTTTTCAGCGGCGGTTTTTTTACTTCCTGCCTTCTCACCTGCCAGCAGAAAATGAGTCTTTTGCGAGACGGAACCAATGACCTTAAAACCCAACTGTTCTAAGTCAAATTTCCATTCGCCTCGAGGCTTTTCTAAGGTACCAGTCAAAACCACATTCACTCCAGCAAAGGGTTGGCTCGTTGGTTTCACCAAGGCCTTAGGCTCTAGCCCAACTGCTACTAAATCATGTAACAGATTTTGATTAACCTGACTAGCGAGCCAGTCTATTAGAGTCTCAGCGACAATGGGGCCAACGTCGGGAATTGTTTTAATTTCCTCTGCCTTTAAATTTTTAAAGGCCTCAAGAGTTCCCAGCGCCAAAGCCAATTGATTGGACATTCGAGCGCCAATATTTGGAATCCCTAGCCCGTGAATCAGACGGTCGAGGTTTTGAGTCTTGCTGGCTTGCACTGAGGCCAATAAATTCTCTACTGACTTTTCTCCATAGCGTTCCATGGTTTTAATTTCATCCTCACGCTCTTTGAGGCGGTAAATATCCGCCAAACTGGAAATGAAACCTGACTCAATAAAATCTTCTATCTGCCTTGGGCCAAGGCCTTCAATATTCATGGCCTTTTTTGAGACAAAATGCTCCAAGCCGCCCTGCACTTGGGCAGGGCAGAGAGGATTGGTGCAACGTTGGTCTGCCTCGAATTTATCTGGGATCAGTTCTTTAATCTTTGAGGTGCTACCGTCTTCTTGTTTTCGGCTCAACCATTTGTATTGTGGCAAACGTGACAAGCTCTCCTCACAAGAGGGGCACTGCCTCGGCGCTTCAATCACTTTTGCGCCCTGAGATCGCTTTTCCAAAACAACGCCTACGATCTGGGGGATAATCTCCCCGCCCTTTTCAATGATCACCTTATCCCCAATGCGCAGCCCCAATCTTTCAATTTGCTGGTAGTTGTGCAAGGAGGCTCGGTTGATTTTGCTATTCATCAAAAGCACCTCTTCCACAATAGCCACAGGAGTCAAGACCCCTGTTCTGCCAATGGCATCTTCAATACGTATTAAAGTGGTTTCCACCTGTTCCGTGGCAAATTTCCAAGCCATGGCCCATTTGGGGAATTTCGAAGTAAAACCCAATCTTTGGCGCAGGCCATCTTCATCCAGCTTGATCACCATGCCATCAATGTCATAGTCCAAATCTTCCCGCACCACTGCCAACTCTTTTAAATAATCTGTGACTTCGGTTTCATCTTGGGTCACCAAAAATTTAGGGTTTACAGGGAATCCCAGTTCTTTAAGTAGGGCCAAGGTTTCTTGGTGGCTGGCCCTTGAGGACTCACCAACCAAGTCATAAACCCAACAATCTAATTTTCTGGCAGCCACTACCTTAGAATCTTTTAGGCGGATGGCGCCTGAGGCTGCATTTCTGGCGTTCATAAAGGGTTCTTCGCCTGAGGCAATCATTTCCTTATTGATCCGTTCAAACTGGGAACGGCTCAAATAGACTTCACCACGAAGCTCCAAATCCAAGGGTTGGGCCAATTTTTTTGGCAAGCCTGCAATTTGCTTTACATTCACGGTTACATCGTCGCCAGTAACGCCGTCGCCACGGGTAATCGCTTGGGTAAAAATGCCCTTTTTATAGATAAAAGACATGGCAAGGCCGTCAATCTTCAGCTCCACACAATATCTAGGGGCCTCGGTAATTTCGTACTCTTCAACCAATTCTTTTTTTAACCCTGCAAACCACTTGAGTAGATCTTCGGTTTTATTGCACTTATCCAAGGAATACATTCTTGTTGTATGCTCGGTCGCAGCAAAGGTCGCTGGAGCACCGACATTGATGGTAATGGAATCTGGAGTCTTAAATTGAGGGTAGTCTGACTCCAACTGAGTAAGCTCATCCAATTTTTGGTCAAATTGCCCATCAGTCATCACAGGGATTTCGCTATTATAGTATGCTCTAGAGGCTTCTTTTAGCAGGCTTTGCAGACTGTTTATTTGCTCTAAGATTTTTTTTTCGTCCATTTGTGGCTATAGTTGCTCAGGTGATGCCTTTCTGCTAGTCTTTGTTAGTAAATTTTACTATTTTAGTGACTAGAAATTATTCAAAAAAGAGAGCTTAAGGCTCAAGCCATTGGTTACCCAAAATGCCACGGCTTGACAACCAAAATTCTTTTTTTTGACTATCTCACTACAACATACATACCTACTAGCAAGAATTGACTTATGTCTAAGGAAACTCCCTCATTTTTCACCAAACTCTTTATTGAGCCTATTAAGACCTTTTTTTACACCTTAAAGGTTTTTTCCAGCTTTCTAAAGGCTGCCAGACAAATCAGCGTGGAAGAAAAGGACGCAGAAACTTTAGAGCTCTTGATCCAGCAAAAGGCAAAGGACTTGGTTTTAAGGGAGTTGGAAAACTACGGAACTGAGGTTATTCGCCCTTCCGTGGAAGCTGAGATCCAAAGCCACTTGAACAGGTTGGTGCTGCAAGACGCCACGAACCCACAAAACAAGGTTACGGCCAGCAAGGTAGAAAGCCTGATGGAAGAGTTTATTAAGCAGCAGTCCTTGAAAAAAGTCACCTCTGAAACTTGGGTAGAAGTGCAGTCCTTTTTAAATCAAGAGATCACCAAAAGGGTAACTTCCCCCTCTGAGGCAAAAATGGAAACGAGGCTTGTGCAGCTGACCGAAGAGGTGATCAAAAAGATCAACCTTGGCCAAATCACAGGCGAGACCGAAGAAAAGGTGGCCCAGTACCTAAACAATGAAGTTTCAGAAAAGATCTGCCAAAAGGATTCGAAAGAAACGAAAGTTAAGGTTGGTAAACTTGTTGAAGAACACCTTGGAAACATGGACCAGTCTGTATTATTCCCTGCCACGCTCAACGAGATCCAAAACAAGATCAATGAGGATTTCCAAAAACGAGTGCTAGACGCCAGTAACCAACGGATGAAAAATCGCATCACAGAGCTGGTTTCCGACTATATTAACAGCCTCGACTTGAAGGTTCTAAAGCAAGAAACAGAACAGGGTATCATCGACGAGATCAACGACCGTGGTTTAAATTGGTGCAAGAAAGAAGGGGTTAAAAATGTGAACCAAAAATCCCATAGCCTCTTTAGTGACTTTGTAGAAAGCTTAAATGCCACCTACATCCAAGGGGAAACCATTGATCAAATTACCGACCAAGTGAACCAATCAGCCTTAGAACACAGCCTAGAAGAAGGGAATATGAAGGTCCAAGCCAAGGCTGAAGAATTGGCAAATGAGGTGATCAACAGCCTCAAGAGAAGTGACGTTAGTGAAGCTACTCGAAAATCAATGCTCGCACATGTGAATCAAGAGATTTTAGATTTTGCCACCCAACAGGCGAACAGCATCGTTGAAAAACGTGTGGCAGCCTTACTATCGGAACTGGGCGACCAACTCACCCCTGCTGATTTATATAGTGAAACCCAAAAGGCCATTATCTTACACCTCAATACCAGAGCTGTGGAATTGAGCCAGGAACCTGAAAATAAGCAGATGCTTAAAAATGCAGAAAACCTACTTAAGGCTTATCTTATGCAGGTTCAAAGTAAGGAAGTGGTTGATGATCAGGCTATGAGCCTCATTAAAAAATCCCTAAATTCAGATATCATCGAGATTTTGGAATCTACAGGTAAAATTGGCGATGCTGCAAAGAGAATCTTTAATGAGATCCTGCAATCTTGCACCCCTGATAAAATTGATCCTATCATCCGCATGCAAACAGAATCGGCTTTATATAAAGTGATTGTGAAGGAATTGGCCATTTACGGAAATCCAGACTTGACCAAAAAGGCCTTGAGCATGATCCAAGAGATCGCCCAAAAGCTACCCCAGCCTTCTAGCGTGAATGATTTGATTATCAATCACAAAATTCGTCAAGTAGATTCAGAGGCATGAGCCTTACCCTTTCTACCACAGAGCACCCCAGACAAAGCCCCTTTGGGCACTTTATCTATCCTGTTTTAAGCAGGCGAAGTGCAGGGCTTTCTTTAGGGGTCAATGTCAATGTTGATAAGGAATGCTCATTTTCTTGCGTCTACTGTCAGGTTGATAGAAAAACCAAATCTGAGGGATTACCGCCCTTACAACCTGATTTGGAAAGTATCTTGAACGAAGTGGAAGCTTTTTTAAAAGGCGGGCACGAACTGGAAGACAAAGAGCTAAGAGACATTGCCATTGCAGGCGACGGAGAGCCAACGCAGGTTGCCTTTTTGCCTCAGTTGTTGTTGGGTCTGCTAGCTTTGCTTAAAAAGTATAATAAAAGCTCCAAGTTGATTTTATTCACTAACGGCACAGGGCTAAACAAGGCATCCTTGCAGCCAGCTTTGGCGGAGTTAACACAAAGCGGCGGTGAAATTTGGTTTAAGTTTGATTTTTGGGATGAAGATTCATTCACTAAAATCAACCGACCGAAGGTGAAGTTTCAGACCATTATAAAACACCTCAAAGAGGTGGGCAGTAAGATTCCCTTGGTTTTACAATCTTGCCTTTTTGAAGGGCACATTGACTTTAACCAAGAGAAATATCTCGCCCTGCTCCAAGAGTTTTTAGATGCAGGCGTGAATATAAAAAAGATTCAAGTCTACTCGGTCGCGCGGTTGCCAACAGAAGCTTGGGCCAAGGCCATGAAACCAGAAAAGTTAGAACAGGTAGCTAAGGCCTTGCGGAATCTTGTAGCCTGCCCTGTAGAAGTTTACTAAACATAGTAATATATTAAAAATAATTGAAGAAAAAGATATGATCTACCCACTACTAAAGCCCCTGCTCTTTAGAGCCGACCCCGAAAAGGCCCATGAGCGCATGATGAGTTTAGGGCGCAAGCTTTCTAAACACCCGAGCCTTTTAAACGCTGTCCGTGCCTTGTTTTATCTTGAAGATGAACGCTTGCGGGTGCAGGTTGGCGGTTTGAGCTTTCCCAACCCAATTGGCCTAGCCGCTGGATTTGATAAAAACGCTGAGGCGATCCCCCTATTTGAAGCCTTAGGTTTTGGCTCTGTTGAAGTGGGCACGGTTACGCCACGGGGCCAAAGAGGAAATGAAAAACCAAGGTTATTTCGCTTGCTTGAAGATAAGGCAATCATCAACCGCATGGGTTTTAATAATGATGGTGTCAATGCCATGGCCCACAGAATTTCAGGGATTTCTAAAAACATTGTTTTAGGGATCAACATTGGAAAAAACAAAACCACCCCCAATGAAGATGCCCTTTCAGACTACCAAATTTGCCTCCGTGAGGCCTATGCCCATGGCGACTATTTTACTATTAACATTAGCAGCCCCAACACCCCGGGCCTGCGTGGTCTGCAAGAGTTGGAATCCCTAACCCCTCTCTTAGAGGGATTGCTTGAAACCAGAGAAGAACTGTCAAAAACTCATGGCCCCAAGCCCCTTTGGTTGAAGCTAGCACCTGATTTAAGTAGTGAAGAGCTAGAAAAAATCTGTGGCCTCTCACTAAAATTAAAATTAGACGCGCTCGTGTTAACGAACACCACCTTAGCCCGCCCTGATCATTTGGTGAATGGCCATAAGGTTGAAGCTGGTGGCTTAAGTGGTAAACCTGTAAGGGAATTGAGCAACGAAAAACTAAAAGAAGCGGCAAAATTTACTGGTGGTAAGATCTCCCTCGTTGGCGTTGGCGGTGTTTTCCACGCTAAAGATGTAGTAGAAAAATTAACTCTAGGGGCAAGCCTAGTCCAGATCTACTCAGGCCTGATTTATGAAGGCCCAGGCTTGATCAAAGAGATTAAAGAAGGCCTATTAAAATACATTATGGAACAAGATTTTAAACGACTTGATCAAATATCCGCCAAAGAGTTACAAGAGTAGAAAAGAAAAAATCTTATGACTGACTATCAACAAGAAGCATTCAACTCCAAAAAGCTCATTTGCTTTAGATTGGACCAAACCTACTATGCGATCAACATGGGGAAGATCAAAGAGGTGATTCAACCTCCTGACATCCGTGAATTGCCTGGGGTTTCCTTTTATGTAAAAGGAGTTATGAATCTTCGGGGCGAGATCATCCCCATCGTTGATTTGAGAAAGCTCATGAACATCCCAGCCAAAGATGGCGATGAAGTTCGAGTCATCATATATGATGTAAAGGGTGTGAATATTGGTTTTTTTGTTGATGAAATTGCCCGTGTTGTGACCGTTTCAGCAAAAGCTATCCTGCCCCCTCCACCTATTTTACTAAAGGGCCTTGACCCTGGAACCATCGGTGGGGTTTTTGAGTTGGACGATAGAATTGTCCTTCTGTTTAATTTAGAGAATATGCTCTCTCCTAAAGAAACGGCCAAATTGCGCCAAGCTGCGAAACAATAGTGAAAAAACTAATATATACCCTGCTTTTTCTGTTCGCCTTAAGCGCTGCCTCTTGCGACAGGCCCAATCAAGCCGATATTGACACCCAAAAGCCTGTAGATTTTTTAGAGGAAATGGGTTTGCTGCCAACCAAGCCAAACCAAATGCTACCGCCCTTAGAGTTCATTAAGCTCGATGGCACCACAGGCACTATGGAGTCTTTAAAGGGCAAGGTGGTTTTTCTAAACTTCTGGGCCACTTGGTGCGTGCCCTGCAAAAGAGAAATGCCGGATATGGAAGAGCTTCACTTTCTGATGAAAGGGAAAGGCGTTCATATTTTAGCCATCAGTTTGCGGGAATCTCGTCCAAAAATAACCTATTTTTTAAAGCAGTTCCCCTACTCTTTTCAAATAGCCATGGACCCAAAAAATAAGATTGGTAAGGCACTGAATATTGAGGCCCTGCCTACAACTTTAATCATTGATAAAAAAGGGATTATCCGAGCAATGGCCGTTGGGCCAAGGCGTTGGAGAGACCCAAAATTTATTGAATACCTCACCACCTTGAGCAAAGAGTAACTATGTTTAACATGGGCATGAGTGAAATGCTGATCATTGGGGCTATTGCCTTGATTGTAATCGGCCCAGCTAGGTTACCCCAACTGGCACGCTCTTTAGGCAAGGGACTGACCGCCTTCAAGCGCGCTAGCAACGAGTTCAAGCGCAACTTTGGCGAAGAAATGGACAACCATGTCGGCCCAGATGTGCAAGAATTGGCTAAATTTGCCAAGAATGTAAGAGATAGTGCTAAAAACCCAGGCGACATTGCCTCTGCCTTAGAAACAGCGGCAGATGTGATAGAGAAGGGCCAGAAGGACGTAAAAAAGTCTCTAGATGCAACAGAACCCCATGACCCCGTGCCTGATTTTGTAAAAGAAAAAATTGCAGCCCAAAAGGCAAAGGCAGAAGAAAAAGCAGCAGCAACCCCTAGCGAAGAACTAGGGGCTGATGCGCCAGAGCTTGAGTCTGAGGCTCAAGCTATATTAAAGGCGGCTCAAGAAGCCCCTGAAGAAGAGGAATCCCTAGAGGATTCAGAACAAACCAACACGAAACTAAACCAGAAAAAAAGCTAAGTTATGGAAAAGTTAAAAAGTTATATTAGAAATGTGCCTGACTTCCCTCATGAGGGAATCCAGTTTAAAGATGTCTCCACCCTGTTCCAAGACCCAGAAGGGTTTTCTATGGCACTAGATGGCCTTGTAGAACTATACAAGGGTAAAAAAATTGATAAGATTGCAGGCATTGAGTCTCGTGGCTTTATCTTAGGGGCAGCATTGGCTGACCGTTTAAAGATTGGCTTTGTTATGGTACGTAAAAAGGGCAAGTTACCTTGGGACTGCATCAGTCAGTCTTACGACCTTGAATATGGCACTGACGAGTTAGAAGTTCACGTTGATGCAATCAAAGAAGGCGACGAAGTTTTAGTTGTTGATGATCTACTTGCCACTGGCGGAACTTTGGAGGCTGCGGGCCTACTGGTTGAAAAGCTAAAGGGTAACGTCATGAGCATGGGCTGCATCATTGAGCTTACAGGTTTACCTGGGCGTGAACGTTTGAAGAAGTATGACCTACAAAGCTTGATTACCTATAACATCGGGTAATTTTTAGTAGTATATTGGCCTGACCTGACCTAATGTTTGAATTTAGGCCAAAAAAAAAGCCTCGGTTGTTCCAAAGAACAGCCGAGGCTTTTTTAGTTTTTAGTTCTAAATTTTAAACTCTAATAAAACTAGATTTCGTCGTAGGACCTGTGGCGAACAATATCCCCATCGGCCAAGTAAATCACATCTTCTGCAATGTTACAGGCAAGGTCGGCAATGCGCTCTAGGTAGCGAGAGATTGAAGGAAATTGAATGAAAATTGCAATTTTCTCAGGAGTCTTTTTGATTTGAGTCTCAACGATTTGATAAACTTCCTTGTGCATCTCATCCACTTCATCATCTAAAATCAGCACTTCTCTTGCAGATTTTGTATCTAAGCGAACAAAAGAATCCAAAGCCTTAGCTAGCATAACCTGAGCTTTGTCACCCATCCCCACAAGATCGAACTCTATTTTCACCTGATCAAAATCAGCGAGGGCAATGACACGTTCGGCCAGATTCACCACAAAGTCATTGATCCGCTCCAATTCGTTATTGATCTTAAGTACAGATACAATCCTGCGTAAATCAATGGCAACAGGTTGGTACAAAGCCAAGATTTTTAAGCAGTCTTCTTCAATATCGATCTCCATCTCATTGATATGCTTGTCTTTCTTAATCAAACCCTTAGCGGCTTTAACGTCAAAGCTTTCATAGGCAATGACAGCATTTTTTAAATTTTCTTCTACCATTGACCCCATTTCCAGAATGCGGACATTCAGTTTTTCAATGGCTTTATGTATATGTAGTCTCATTTTTCCTTTATCCGAATCTTCCAGTGATGTAGTCTTCTGTTTGTTTTTCGTTAGGCTTGGTAAAGAGGTGATCAGTATGACCGAACTCTATTAATTCTCCTTCAAAGAAAAAAGCCGTGTAATCACTCACCCGACTCGCCTGCTGCATATTATGAGTCACAATAATGATGCTATATTCACCCCTCAAATCGGCAATTAGATCTTCAATGTGGGCCGTTGACTTAGGGTCTAAGGCGCTACAAGGTTCATCCATCAACAAGATTTCAGGCTTTACAGCGATAGCTCTGGCGATACAAAGTCGTTGCATCTGGCCACCTGAAAGGCCCAAGGCCGTGTTGTGCAGTCGATCTTTTACTTCATCCCAAAGGGCCGCACGTTTTAGGCTGGATTCTACAATCTCGTCTAACACATGTTTATCCTTAACGCCCGCAATCCTGAGCCCATAGACCACGTTTTCATAAATGGACTTTGGAAAGGGATTGGATTTCTGAAAGATCATCCCAATTCTTCTTCGCAAGCGAATGGGGTCCAAGTCTTTATCGTTCACGTCAGTCACGCCATCAAGCAGGATCTCGCCTTCTACAGTGGTGTCACCAATCAGATCATTCATGCGGTTTAAGCAACGTAAAAAGGTTGATTTCCCACAGCCAGAAGGCCCAATAAAGGCGGTAACCTTATTTTTTGGTATTTCTAAATCAATGCCAAAAAGCGCTTGTGCCGCTCCGTAGTAGAAGTCTAGGTTCTTTACTGAGATTACGCTTGTTTCGTTTATTGTTGTCATAACTAAAATGCCCTCGCCGCATATTTTTTGCGGATTTTATTTCTTATAATGATCGAGCTCATGGATAGAGCTATCACAATTGCCATTAAAACTAAAGTTGTCACAAAAACCATTGGTTTTGCAGCCTCAACATTTGGTGACTGGAAGCCAACATCATAGATGTGAAATCCCAAATGCATAAATTTCCTCTCCAAATGGACAAAAGGAAATTGCCCGTCAATAGGCAAGGTAGGAGCCAGCTTAACCACACCTGTAATCATTAAGGGTGCCACTTCACCAGCGGCCCTGCTCATGGCTAAGATAAAACCTGTGATAATCCTCGGCATAGCCATGGGGATCGTCACATTGATTAAAGTCTGAAATTTTGTTGCGCCCAGTGCATAGCTACCATGCCTTAAATCGCCAGGTACGCCTGATAGGGCCTCTTCTGTTGCCACAATCACCACAGGCACAGTCAAAAGCGCCAAGGTTAAAGAGCCCCACAGTACACCACCTGTCCCGAAAGTCGGGGTAGGCAAGCGTTCAGGGTAGAAGAAAGTATCTATGCCACCACCGATGGTATAAACAAAAAAGGTTAAGCCAAAGATTCCCCAAACAATAGAAGGTACACCAGCCAAATTACTTACAGCGACACGAATCGCTTGCAGCAATAGCCCAGGCTTTGCATATTCTTTCATGTAAACCGCAGCAATCAAACCTAAAGGGAAAGAGAAAATGCTCATGGTTAAGATCAGCATCACAGTTCCAATGATGGCTGGAAACAATCCCCCCTCTGTGTTGGATTCTCTTGGCTCATCAAAAAACAATTCGTAGATCTTAGAAAGGTAGACGCCAATTTTACCAAACAAACCCAATTGATTTGGTTGGTAGCTTCTAACGATATGGGCCAAGATGATGTTTTTTTCTCTTCCATTTACATCAACAAATGTCGCTGTATGGTCATTAATTTTGGTTATGGCGGCAGATTGTACAACCAATAGCTTTTCAAACTGGAGAGTCAAGGCCTTCAACCTAAGCTCGATTTGAGCTGGGTTTTGTTTTTTGTAACGGGCCTCTAAAATCTCCAGCCGCAGGCCTTGCATATAGTTAGCTTGAGAAATCACTTCGTCGTTAATGTCTTTCGCTTCCCCTTCCAACTGGTGTAACAGGGGCTTTAACTTTTCCCAATCTTCCAGAGGCGTTGTTTTTGTCTTTAGGGCGGGGCTGGTAACAGAAGAAATAAATCCATTAAAATTACCGTATTCCATTCGCTCTAAAACAATGGCCTCTTTTGGAGTTGATTGCTTTTGGACCTCAGATTCAATGACCCACTTAAAATCAATTCCGTTTAAGTCTCGGTTACCGACTTTAATTTGCAGGCGATTCACGCCACTATGGGGGTGCACCTGCTCTTGGACCAATTCACCTAAAATTTTTGAATCATCGGCTAGGGTATAGCTAACCAAGGCTTTAGGCCAAAAGGTTTGAGCGCCATTTTTAATGATCACACCGACTAGGGTGGCCACCATAAATAAAACTAAGGCAACACCAAGGCCTGAAAGCCAAATAAAGGCTTCGCCCTCTCTCCAGAATTTTTTAAATTGCTGGTCCTTGTAAGAGGCTGGATTAGAATTGGGCATAACGCTTCCTTAATAAAGACCTTACAAACTCAGCGACGCTGTTGATCATAAAAGTGAAACCAAACAGGATGACTGCGGACAAGAATAATACTCGATACAAGGTGCCATCAATGGGCGCCTCAGGGATTTCTACTGCAATGTTGGCAGATAATGTTCTCATACCGTTAAAGGCACTGAGATCAATAATAGGCGTGTTGCCTGTGGCCATCAAAACAATCATGGTCTCGCCAATGGCCCGACCCATACCTAAAATCACACCTGCAAATAAACCAGGGCTGGCAGAGGGAAGTAAAACTTTCCAGAGGGTTTGCCAACGGCTGGCGCCTAATGCTTCACTGGCAGCCTTTAAACTGGGGGGCACATTAGAAAGGGCATCGTCTGTCATGGTAAAGATAAAGGGGATGACAATAAAACCTAAACCAAAGGCTATGATAATAGAGTTTCTTTGGTCATAGTCTGCGCCAATGACATCTAAAATCCACTTTTTAAAGTTGTTATCAAAGAGTGCCGCTTCAATAGGAGGCGTAATCCACTGGGTAACAAAAAATAAAAGTAAGACCACAGGGATGATGATAAAAATCTCTTTAGATTTTTCCAAGGCCGCCACCTTAGGGATAAAACGAAGCTTAGACCAAATAAATAAAAAGAAGGCAAAGCCTAAGGGCAGAACCCAAAAGAACATAAATAGTTCCAATAAATTAATATCTATCAAAGGGGCCAACCAAAGGGCAGCAATAAAACCAATGATCACACTAGGTATGGCAGCAGTAATTTCTACAGTAGGTTTTACAATAGCTCGAAACTTTGGCCCTGCAAACTCATTGGTGTAAACACCACCTAAGATTCCTAAAGGAAGGGCAAAGAGCATAGCGTAAAGGGTTCCCTTTAAACTACCGAACATCAAAGGAATGAGGCTCAATTTAGCTTCAAAATCATCAGACCCGCTAGAAGACTGCCAAACATAGGCAGGCTCATCGTAGTTTTCATAGTGAACTTCACCGAAAAAGACCTTCCAACTGCCTTCGGGGTGAGGGGTATCCACACTCCAAAGGTGCAAGCTTCCAGCATTGTCTAAGACCATCAGGCCGTTACCACGAGCACTAAAGGTAAAACTGCGAATGCCTTCTGCCACTTTAAACTGGAGTAGATTATTCTCACTAGTAAGGTGGTCAATGTTAATCACGCCAGTATCGTCCAGACTTAAAATTGACTTGTGTCGAATGCTAGGGATTAACTGGGTAACTTTACTGCGGTGCTTTGTTAACTGGTGGATTTCTGTAAGTCTTTTTCCGCCTGCTGGCTGACTGACAAGGCTAAAGGTCTTCACCTCGCCTGCTTCATTTGCAATGGCAACAGATTGGTCACCATAGACCAAAGCTAAGGCTGTTATGGTTTGACCTTCTCCAAGGGGAAAAAAGTCATCGTATAATTCTGGCTCATCTTCACCGAGTTCCCACCTTAATAGTTTTCCTGTGGTGGTAGTCGCATAAAGCCATTCTCCATTTTTATCTAAAACATACTCAGAAACTGTTTCTTCCATTTCAATGGAGTAGCCCTGTGTGCTACTTTCTACGTCTTCCATTTCAATAAAAGAATCTTCGTCTTCCGCGCTAGAGCCACCTCTAAGAACTTGGAAATTTCCATTTTCTAACAGTGCCACAGCAATGGCGCCGTCTTCACCTTGGCGAGCCTGAAAGGCCGTAGCCTTCCCTAAAAACTGAGAGGGGGTAAATTCCAGTAAGCTTTTCATACCCAGTTGGATGACTCGCTTATTTCTTTCTTCACCGATAAAAACAGGGGAAAGCTTAACTTCAATTAAAGCGGCCTTACCAGATTCACTGAGCACAGATAAATAGTTACTATCATGCTTGGAAATGCTTAAAAGGGAATTTTCTTCTTCAAAGCCCGGGAGTGGCGTTTGGCTAACTTCTGTTTGTTTGGTCAGTTCTAATAGATGAACCTGAGCTTTTTGGTCGACCCAAAAGGCTTTTTCTAGATACACGCCCATTCCCACGGCCATAATCTGGTCGCCCTGTTCCATTTGGACAGGAAAGGTAGTCAGCTTTTTTTGCTCGGAACCCGAAAATAGGGGGATTGTAACCTGGACTAAGAGGAGTAGGATTCCAATCACACAGACTAGAATTCCTATCCCACCTAAGGTAATAAATTGCCTTGCTAGGGAGTCTCGCCTTCGATTTTTTTCAATTACAGCTTGATCCATCTAGTTACAATCTATTGTTTATATTGTTAAATTTGAACCCTATCACAGGGTTCAAGTTGCGTTTTATTTTACTTAAGTTGCTTCAGTTGAGACCGAACCATCTTACCAGTTAAAGGTAAGTAGCCATCTTTAATCACGACTTTCTGGCCTTCCTTGCTTAATGCAAACTTTAGAAACTCTTTAGTAAGTTTGTCCACTGGTTTACCCGGTTGTTTTGAGATATAGATGTAAAGCTGCCTACCCAAAGGGTATTTTCCGCTTAAAACATTTTTATAAGTAGGCTCAATATACTTTGTACCCTTCTTAGTAAGTGCAATTGCACGTACACCAGAAGATAAATAGCCGATACCACTGTAACCGATACCACCAATGTCTTCGGTAATACCTTGAATCACAGAGGAAGAACCAGGCTGCTCTTTTACAGTTGCCTTATAATCACCTTTAAAAAGGGCTTTTTTCTTGAAGTAACCATAAGTTCCACTAGCTGAGTTACGGCCAAAAAGGCTAACTGGCATATTTGCAAACTTACCCTTCAAACCAACATCACCCCATTTAGTGATATCTTTGCTAAATCCACCTTTGCGAGTGCTAGAAAAGATTGCATCTACCTGTTTTAAGTTTAAACCTTTAATTGGGTTATCCTTGTTTACAAATACAGCTAAAGAATCCAAAGCAACAGCCACTTTAATTGGCTTAAAACCGTGAGCTTTCTCAAAGGCTTCTAATTCTTTATTCTTCATCTTACGGCTCATTGGGCCTAACTGAGAAGTACCCTTGATCAAAGCTGGTGGTGCTGTAGAAGAGCCCTTGCCTTCAATCTGGATATTTACATTGGGGTATTTTTTTCTAAAGCCTTCTGCCCAGTAGGTCATCAGGTTGTTTAGAGTATCAGAACCGATTGAGTTCAAGTTACCACCAACACCGTTAGTTTTTTTGTATGACTTAATTGATTTATCTATCTTAGGAGCTGCAACAGCAGACTCAACTAAAGAGAAGGAAAATAACATTGCAGCTGCAATTCCTGCCCATTTCATTTTATTGTTCATGTTTGTCCATAAAAGTTATTTCGTTTCCAAAAAGATAAGATTCAATTGTTAGGGATTTATTAACATTTGAAAAAAAATCACAGTTTGCACTTTTTACTATAAATAGCTAGATTTTGAACAGGAGAATTGACATGGACAAACAAAAATTAGTTATCGGCATTTCAGGTGCAAGTGGGGCCATCTACGGCATTCGTCTTCTAGAGGTTTTAAAGGACATTAAGACCATAGAAAGCCATTTGATTCTATCTAAGGGTGCAGAAGACACCATTAAGTTAGAAACGGATTTTGAGCCCTTAGATGTGCTTGCCTTGGCCGACCATAACTGGGAAGAAAAAGATTTTACTGCACCTGTCTCTTCTGGGTCTCACCCTGTTATGGGGATGATCATCTTACCTTGTAGCATGAAAACGCTAAGCGCCATCGCCAATTGTTACGATGACAACCTAATATCTAGGGCTGCAGGGGTACAACTAAAAGAAAGAAGAAAGCTGGTCATTGCGCCTAGGGAATCACCACTGCATTTGGGTCACTTAAAAAACATGACTGCCGCAACAGAAATGGGAGCTGTGATTATCCCTCCTGTGCCTGCCTTTTATCACCAGCCAAAAACGTTGGATGACATCATCAACCAAACTGTCGGTAAAATTTTAGATCAATTTTCCATTGGTCATGATCTGTTTAAACGTTGGGGTTCTAAGTGAGATTTGCAAAATGAGTAGCATCAAAATTGAAGGCCTAGAAAAGTTCTACGGTCAAACCAGAGCCTTAGAACCTGCTGACTTGGATGTGAAAGAAGGCGAATTTATCGTTTTTGTTGGCCCTTCTGGCTGTGGGAAAACTACATTCTTGCGCCTCATCGCAGGATTAGAAGAAGCCAGTGCAGGCAAGATCTCTATTGGTGGCAAGGATGTCACTTGGGTGGAACCGAAAGACCGTGGCGTGGCCATGGTATTCCAAAATTACGCCCTCTATCCCCATATGACGGTCAAAGAGAACCTAGAATACCCCTTAAATATTTTAAAATTAGATAAGGTAGAAAAGGCGGCCCGAGTAGACGAAGTTGCCACCCTGTTGGAAATAAAAAAGCTACTCAACAGAAAACCAGCCGAACTTTCTGGCGGCCAAAAGCAACGTGTTGCCATTGGCAGGGCTTTGGTGCGCAAACCAGATGTTTTTTTATTTGATGAACCCTTAAGTAACTTGGATGCTCGGCTCCGTGGTCAAATGAGGGTGGAGATTCTAGCCTTACACCAAAGACTAAAACGCACCAGTATCTATGTGACCCACGACCAACATGAAGCCATGACTTTAGCTGATCGTTTGGTGGTTATGAAAGACGGTATCATTATGGGTGAAGGGGCTCCTTTGGAGCTTTATAATAACCCAAGAAGTCTTTTTGTAGCCCAGTTTTTAGGGCACCCCCCTTTGAATCTGCTTTCAGGTAGAAACTCAAAAGGTTTTTTCACCAGCAAAGGCGGAGTGAAGTTGGAAGCCCCCATGGGCGCTTTTTTCTGTGGGATTCGGCCAGAGCACATTAGTTTAAGCGGCAATGGAGAGGCGCCCATCAAGGGCAAGGTTGCCTTTATTGAACACTTAGGCCGTGAGGCACATGTGCAGGTACAAGTTCACCTTGCAGAGGACTTAGCTAAAGAGGGTAAAAAACCAGAATCCATTGTGATTGTGACAGAGGACAATAAATTACAACTGGAAGAAGAAGTGAGCCTTTACCCAGATATGAGTAAGATCCTTTGGTTTGACCCTTTGCGACTCCGTGTGGATCACGAAGTGGAAGCTCCTGAAAAATCCAATGCCTATGATAAGCTTAAAAATACCTTAGGGGATATTGAATCTACCTTAATGGCTATGAAGGCTGAAAAAGAAAAATCTCAGAACTAAGCCCTCTAACAAAATATGCCCCTACAGGAATTTTTTCTTTTTTTCGCTCTCTGGACCAGTGGCATTACCGCAGGTTTAATTGCCATGCTTTTTTTGGTGAGCTTTGCCCAGAAGAAAAAGAAAAAGGCCGAAGCAGAACGCTTGGCCGCCAAAGCGAAACCCACCCCTGAGATCATGGAATTCCATAAGATCAAATAGAGAAGGGCTTAAAACTACGGCAGAATTGTTTTTGGTAACCGTGGAAGTTACCCCTTAGCCATCTTTTCTTTCAGTTCATCACGCTCAACTAAGGCGTATTCTAGTACGGTAGGCAGGTTGTCACTGGTAGAAAGACCATGCTTTGGGTATTTTGCTTTCAGATCAATCAAGGCCTGACAAGCAACAATAGCTTCATTGTAGCCCACTAATTTCACAGCATCATCCTTAGAATCAGCAACTTTTTTTCTCGCCACTTCCAACTCGGAGGTCAGTCTATTCATGTAATCACGAAGCTCGTGAAAGCAATCATCACAGAATTTAGTGTTCGGGAAATAAGCATGTTGCTTCTCGCCACACTTTTGGCATTCCACGTTTTTAGGGGCATCGCCGATGACAGTAACTACAGTTTGGAAGTAGTAAATGACGCCAAAAATCGCAATTGCTAAAAACAAAATTGGACTGGTGAGGATAACGGAAACCGTGGGGAAAAAATCCGACATTATTTTACTCTGCTGAGGCTAATTAAATAAAGGCCGATCGAGACAAGTACGATAGCGCCTCCACTGACGATGTCAAAATGGTAAGAAAAACTCAAGCCTAATAGAACCGAAGCCAGAGAGAAAAGAACAGAAATGAAAAGTGTCTCACCAAAGCCACGTTTAAAATTCATGGCGCTCAATACAGGAACCACCATTAAGGCCCCAACCAACATAACCCCAACGATTCTCATGGAAACGGCGACAGTTACAGATGCGGCCAAAATTAAAAGGTAATTGTAAAAGGCTGGTTTTAGCCCTGAAACTTGGGCCAGTTCTTCATCTAACGAGACCAAAAAAAGTTGGTGGTAGTTTAACAATAGCAACAATACTAAGCCTGCACCCAAAAATGCAATGAGGTAGATATCTTCTGCTGTCACAGAGCTAATACTACCAAACAAATAGGAGAAGAGGTCAACATTAAACCCGTCCCCAATAGAAATTAAAACCACAGCGCCACTGAGGCCAGCCCATAAAAAGAGAGCTAGCAGGCCATCGGTGAAACCTTTATTTTTTTGGCGGATTTTCTCAATCACCAAACCCGTTACCGTAGAAACGCCTAAGGCTGTAATCACAGGGTTGATTTTAGTCAAAAGCCCAACGGCCACACCTGCTAAGGAGACATGAGCCAAACAATCGGCAAGCAAGGAATAACGCCTGACCACCAAAAAGAACCCTATCAAGGGACTTAAGACGGCTAAAATTAGGCCTGCTACCCATGCCCTTTGCATAAAGGCAAATTCAAACATATCCAGTCCAAACATTTCTAACATTGTGTATCTTCCATCATGTTTAGTGCCTGTGGGTGATGGGGCTAAGGTGATTGCCGTAAACTTGATCCATAAATTCTTCTTTTAAAAAATTCTCAGGGCTTTCGTGGCAATGGATATTTTTATTCAAACATAAAAAGCGGTTCGCCTTTTCAGACATAACCCCAACGTCATGACTAATAAATAAAAGTGTCATTTTAAGGTCGAGGTTCAACTGGTTGAGTAGGTTGTAAAATCGTTCTTGCGCAGGTAGGTCTACCCCTGCTGTAGGTTCATCTAATATTAACAAGGCAGGTTCGCCAACCAAGGCCCGAGCGATAAAAACACGTTGCCTCTGGCCCCCTGAAAGTTCACCGATCAACTGGTCTTTCAAAGTTTCTACCCCACAAAGCTCCATGACCGAATTGATTTTTTCCTTTTGCTCAAGGCTCAAGCCCTTAAAAAAAGAAAGACCTGTGCTCAAGCCACTTTTTACCACTTCGAAGACATTGGCTGGAAAGTCAAAGACCTTGGACCCCTGAATTTGGGGAATGTAACCAATCTGCCCACCATTTTGCCCCTTGCCGCCAAAGAGAGTCACCTTGCCGCTATCTGGCTTGATTAGACCGAGCAATAACTTCACTAAAGTCGTTTTTCCACCGCCATTGGGGCCAACTAAAGCAACATAATCCCCTTGAAACAAATCAAAGCTCACCCCTTCTAAAATACTGTGATTGCCATAGGCGAAGCTAAGATCCTTTGCCTCAACAATGATTTTAGATCCTTCCCCTTGGGAAACAATAATTTTTTCAGGTGGCGCTACTTGAAGCATTGCAAGCCCCTTTCAAGCTGAGATAGGTTGTTCTTCATTAAATGAAAGTAGCCTTTTTTTTGCTTTACCTCAACTGAGGTCAAGGATGCTAAATTATGCAGAGGTAAAGCCTCTATTTTCAAATCTTTAGCTAAGGCTTTTACATACTTTGAAGAATCACCAAGCTCGTAAAAAATATACTTTGTGCCTCTTGTCTTTAGGGCACGAGTCAGTTTAGCTAAGGTCTTGGGTGTAGGGATTTTATGTGGAGAAGTCCCACGTAAGGTAACATTTTCCAAACCATAGAGCTTGGCCATGCGGGCAAAGGAGGCATGTTCTGTGACAATCCATTTTTCTTGGCACTCACGTAACACCTTAGTATAATCATGGCCCATCGTGCTCAAAGATTGCCCCAAAAAGATGCTGCGTCTTTGATAGTCCTTGGCATTTTGCGGGTCAATTTCAGTCAGTTTTTTCGCAATGGTCTGAATAGCCTCGTAAAATAATACTGGCTCCAACCAAATATGAGGGTCGTAATCTTTATCGCCTTTTTTCTGAAAGATTTCCTGCAAAGCAATCATCACAGTCCCCTTTGCAAGGAGGTCTTTTTTGTGTTTTTCGATCCAAGGTTCCATAGCTGGGCCATGGTAGATCACAATGTCAGCACGATACAAAGCTTTAATGTCACTTGGCCTAGGGTGGTAGTCATGGGGTTCCACTCCCATGGGCGTCAACTGGGCAACTCGGCCTCTGGCATTTCCTAGCAATTCGTTTGCCACAAAGGTCAGGGGGTAGTGACTGGTAACGACCTTTAACTTCCTTGCCGCCACAGCTTGAGGGGCCAAGAGGCAAATTAGCATTGCTAGTATGAGTAATCTTTTCATTTTTTCCTTCTTTGAGTTTTCTATTTTTGTATTTCTTTTCTTTAGCCCGCCTAACGTAACCCGAGGTGGACATCCTTTAAGTATTTCACTTCATCTCTCAGTTCGGCAGCCTTTTCAAAATTCAAGTCGGCAGCAGCCTTTTTCATTTCTTTTTCCAAGGTGCGGATTTCTTTATGAATATCCTTAGGTACAAGCCTTTCAAATTTTTCTTTTTCCTCTTTTAGCTCTTCCTCTACCATCTTCCCTTGGATTTTCTTGATGATGGTGGTTGGCGTTATTCCATGTTCCTTATTAAAGGCCATTTGGATCTCACGCCGCCTTGCCGTTTCATCGAGGCACTGTTGCATAGATTTAGTAATACGGTCTGCAAACATCACTACCCTTCCCTTGGCATTTCTCGCAGCCCGCCCCGCCGTTTGGATTAGACTCCTGTAACTGCGTAAAAAACCTTCCTTGTCGGCGTCAAAAATCCCGATCAAAGAAACCTCAGGTAGATCTAACCCCTCTCTAAGTAAGTTAATGCCAACAAGCACATCAAATTCACCTAGTCTTAGATCCCGAATGATCTCACTACGTTCAATGGTATCAATATCTGAGTGCAGGTACTTCACCTTGATACCTAGCTCAGCATAGTAGTCGGTTAGGTCTTCTGCCATGCGTTTGGTTAGGGTGGTGAGTAAAACTCTGTCCCCCTCCATAACGGCGTCTTTAATCAAACCATACATTTCTTCCACCTGCCCCGCAATGGGCCTAATCTCTATGGGTGGGTCAAGTAGGCCTGTAGGGCGAATCACCTGTTCGATTACCTTACCACCTGTTTGCAACATTTCTCGGTCCCCAGGTGTTGCAGAAACGTAGATCATGCGGTTGAGCATGGAGTCAAACTCTTCATATTGCAGGGGCCTGTTATCCATGGCCGAAGGCAAACGAAAGCCGTGACCAACTAAGTTTTCTTTACGGCTTCTATCGCCTTTATACATTCCGCCAATTTGGGGCAAGGTGACGTGAGACTCGTCTAAAAAAACCAGCGCATCCTTTGGGAAATAGTCAATTAGGGTCGGCGGCGGTTCCCCTTCCAGCCTGCGAGTCATAATACGAGAATAATTTTCAATCCCTGTGCAGCGGCCTGTTTCTTCTAACATCTCAATATCAAACCGGGTCCGTTGCTCTAGCCTTTGCGCCTCTACTAGTTTCCCTTCGTCCCGAAACTGTTGCAAGCGAACCTCTAGTTCGTCACGGATCATTTGTATGGTTAGGGGCAAGTCTTCTTCTGGTGTTACATAGTGGCTTGAAGGGTAAATGGCGATTTTGGTCAGTTCGCCTGTCACCTTACCTGTCAAGGGGTCGATCTCGTAGATGCCTTCGACTTCATCGCCAAACATTTCTATGCGAATCCCAAAATCTTCGTATGCGGGAAAGACTTCTACCGTATCGCCACGAACCCGAAAGGAACCACGATGAAAATCAAAATCATTTCTTTTGTACTGGATCTCTATCAACTTTTTCATGATAGATTCCCTCGTTCTTTCTTCGCCTACCACCACATAAGCCAACATACCTGCGTAGGCCTCAGGCGAGCCTAGACCATAGATACAAGAAACGCTGGAAATAATAATGACATCTTCCCTTTCAAACAAGGAGCGAGTGGCTGCCAAGCGCAGCTTATCCAACTCGTCATTAATACTCGTGTCCTTTTCAATAAACAGATCCCGAGCGGCCATATAGGCCTCAGGTTGGTAGTAGTCATAATAAGAAACAAAGTATTCCACAGCGTTGTTCGGGAAGTATTCCTTAAACTCGTGGTAGAGCTGGGTCGCTAAGGTCTTATTGTGAGTCATGATCAAGGTGGGGCGGTTGGTCTGGGCTATGACGTTTGCCATAGAAAAGGTTTTCCCACTCCCTGTTACCCCAAGTAGAATTTGGTATTTCTCTTTATTAGAAAGACCTTCCATCATTTGCTTGATCGCTGAAGCCTGATCCCCAGAGGGCGTATAGCTACTTACCAGCTCGAAAGACTTTCTCATATTTGAGCCTTGCTGAAATGAACCCTAAGGGATAAACTGATTTTAAAATTTTTTAACATATTCAAATAGAGACAATGAGCGTCAAAAGGGCATTAATAAGTCTGTCTGATAAAACAGGCATTATAGACTTTGCAAAAGAACTCCACAAGCTAGATATTCAAATCTTAAGTACAGGCGGCACTGCCAAAGCAATACGAGATAGCGGCATTCCCGTTACCGACGTAAGCGAAGTGACTGGCTTCCCCGAAATCATGGACGGCAGAGTAAAAACTCTCCATCCAAAAATTCACGGCGGCTTGCTTGCTGTTCGGTCCAACGAGGCTCACATGCAAGCATTAAAAGATAACTCAATCGAGACCATTGATCTAGTGGTAGTCAATCTTTACCCCTTTGTAGAGGTGATCAAAAAAGACATCACTCTAGAAGATGCCATTGAAAATATTGATATCGGCGGGCCTTCTATGCTTCGTGCGGCAGCGAAAAACTACCGTGATGTCGCTGTGGTTACCGACCCTGACGATTACTCTACAGTGATCGAGCAGCTTAAAGCCACTGGTGAAGTGGATATTAGAACCAAAGAAATGTTAGCCATCAAGGTGTTTGCAACGACTGCCAAATATGATGCAGCCATTGATACTTACCTGAGCAAGCGAGTTTTAGAAGAAGAAAAACTACACCTACATTTTGAAAATGGTGAAGTTCTTCGGTACGGTGAAAACAGCCACCAAGGCGCTGTATTTTACGCAGACCACGCCTCAAAAGAGACTTCTGTTGCCAAGGCCGAGATTTTAAACGGCAAGGCTATGAGTTACAACAACTATGTTGATGCCAACGCTGCTTACGAAGTAGTTAAAGACATTGACCCAGCTGTAGCCGCCGTTTCCGTGATCAAGCACACAAATCCTTGTGGATTTGCCACAGGCAAAACCGCCGCAGAAGCTTTGGCCCGTGCATGGGAAGGTGATCCAATTAGTGCTTTTGGCGGTGTGATTGCATCCAACAAAATTGTTGATATGGAATTTGCTGAATTTTTAAAGGGCGACTCTGTTACCCATTATTCCTTCATGGTAAAAGACGGGGAATACATCCCAAGCCCTGTGAAAACAGGTAAGTTTGTGGAAGTTGTTATTGCTCCTGATTTTACTGAAGAAGCTATGGAATTTTTGAAGCGAAAAAGTAAAATGATTCGCCTACTTAAGGTTTCCCCAGAAGGCGCTAAAGACACAAAGACTTATAAAGCCATTACAGGTGGATTTTTGGTTCAAGATAAAGACAGCCAACTGAAAGACAAATTCGAAGTCAAAACAGAAAAAGATTTTGATGGTAATTTAAGAGACTTGGCAGAATTTACACTGGTTGCTTGTAAGCACACAAAATCAAACGCTATTGTGTTAGGTCGTGAGTTTGCACCGGGTCAATTCCAAGTGATCGGCATGGGCGCAGGCCAGCCAAACCGAGTGGACTCCATGAGAAAGCTTGCTTGGCCAAAAGCCAAAGAAAACTTAAAACGGGAATGGGAAAGAGCAGGCGCACAAGGCAATTTTGAAGACTTCTTTACAGATGAGCTTTCAAGAATGGTCTTGGTTTCTGATGCCTTTTTACCCTTTGATGACACAGTTCGTGAAGCAGCAAGCCTTGGAATCAAATACCTTGTGCAGCCTGGTGGCAGCATGAGAGATGAAGATTCTATTAACGCTTGTAACGAGTTGGGATTATCTATGGCTTTCACTGGTTTAAGACACTTTAACCACTAAAGAAAGTTAACAATAAACACTAACTGACAACTAGGTATCCAATTTTTTAGCTAACCACTAACGTGAAGAAGACATTATGAGAGCCAAGCCATTTCCAAGTAGTTTTTTTTCAAAAAACCGACAAGCATTGCGTGAAGCTCTGCCTGAAGGTTCCATTGGGTTAATCTACTCTGGAGAAGAGCAGGTTAGAAATCATGATCAGAAACACCCTTTTCGGGTGGATTCTAATTTTTTCTATCTTACTGGCTTGGAAGCCCCAGGGGCTATGCTCATACTTCTTCCTGAATCTGCAGGGAAACTAGGGGAAAAAATCTATATTCCCCCAGTTGACCAAAAAAAAGAACAATGGGAAGGCAAAATGCTCGGGGCCTCCGAAGCAAAAAAGCTCTCTGGTTGCATCTCCATATTTTTAACCACTGACTTTGAACAACATCTCTTCGGCCTGCAAAAAGACGCAGAAGTTTTGTATACCGAAGTGAACCAAGTCTTTTCTAGTGGCCCTATCAGTAGTTTCCAAGTTTTCTTGCGAGATCTCAACCTGAGGCTCCCCCACTTACAGTGCAAAAAAATAGACCCCTTTATCCTGCCTTTACGGGCAAAAAAACAAAAGCCTGAGATCAAAAGGATCAAAGACTCTTTAGCTATTATGGAGCGAGCTTTTACCCGTGCCGCAGGTGTTATCGGCCCTGATTTATTTGAATACCAAGTGGAAGCTGAAATCGCTAGGCAGTATCTCTATGATGGCTGCGATCGGTTGGGCTTTGATACCATTGTCGCTGGTGGAAAAAATGCAGCAACCCTGCATTATGTGACCAATCACTGCAAACTAAGAAAAAGTGATATGGTTTTGATTGATACAGGCGGGGAATATGGCATGTACTCCGGTGACGTCACCCGTGTTTTTCCTGTTTCAGGCCAGTACACAGCGAAACAAAAAAAGTATTACCAAGCTGTTTTAGAAGTAAACCAAGAGATGATCAGTTGGGTTCAAGCTGGTTTTTCTTGGAAAGAGGTGGCTGAAAAGGCCGCCTATGTTCAGGGCCAAGTTTATAAAAAAGCCAAGATCATCAAAGATGCCAAGGAACACCAAAGGGTTAGCCTCCACAGGATTGGCCACTCCTTAGGTTTAGATGTTCACGATTGCCAACATGCAGATGATATTTTACCTATCAACGCTGTGGTCACCATTGAACCTGGGCTTTACCTTCCAGAAGAAGGCATTGGGATTCGCATTGAAGACGATGTTCTACTCAACGAAACTGGCTGCGAAGTACTAAGTAAAAACATCCCCAAAGAAATTAACGACATTGAACAATTGATGAGCAATATATGAAAATCCTTCTTTTAGACGATAAAGAAATGAATAACTCTTTATTGGAGCGGTTTTTAATTGCCCAAAAGTTTAAAGATATTACCTGTCTTACAAAAAGCATGGAAGTTGAGAAACTTCTGGCC
This sequence comes from uncultured bacterium, assembly GCA_965602905.1. Lineage (GTDB taxonomy): Bacteria > SAR324 > SAR324 > XYD2-FULL-50-16 > XYD2-FULL-50-16 > JASJGK01. The sequence continues at coordinate 34,835 of CBFCZY010000009.1, forward strand.
AGTGAAAAGAAAAAGGGCCAGCCCTTTGACGTTCTTTTTTGTGATGTCATTATGCCCGGTGGCCCTGACGGTTTTGAAATTGTGCAGCGTATTCGCAATTCTGAAAAAACCAAAGATTCGATGAACCCTCTCATTAAAGCCCCTAAACCCCTCATTATTATATCTTTAACGGCCATGCATTCGGCAAAGTCAGAAGAAAAACTATTGGGTTTGGGATCTGATTTTTTTGTAACCAAGCCGATCAATAAATTTCACTTAGAAAAATTGATGGCCAAGGTGGCAAAAAAATTAGACAAAAACTAAGTCTTTTACCCTACAGACCTAGCCCGTTTTTTGCATTATACCTAAGTCTCCCGCCTTTTAGGGCGCCTTGACTTATAGAGGATGCAATTAACTAATATGAAAGTTTTACTTTTAGATGACAACAAAATGAATAACCTGCTTTTAGAAAGGTTGCTTTTGAGAATGAATATCACCCCTACCAGTACAGTTGAATCAGTAAAAGCCTTAGAGCAAATTGAAAAGGCGGAGTCCGAAGGTGAGCCCTTTGATCTCTTTTTCTGCGACATCATCATGCCTGGGAATTTAGATGGATTTGCAGTGATCAAAAAAATTCGTCACGCTGAAAAAATGTCAAGTAACCAAAACACTCCCTTAACTATTGTTGCTTTAACCGCATTAAAATCGGCAAAAACAGAAGCCAAGTTAAATGAATTGGGTTGCGACTCTTTTATTTCCAAGCCCATCAATAAAAAAGCCTTAGAAGAGGCCGTTGCTAGAGTCGGGTCTAAAACCGCAGCTTAACCCTTCTAACCCCCAAGTATAATTAGGGGCATCCCCTGCCCCAAAAGAATGTAAAAAATTTAGTTCCAGCCTTTACAAAAAAAACATAATTTCCTTATGTTTCCTTGTCCAACTTAGCATTCATTGCTAACCTTAACACAATGAATCTCTGGAGGTTTTCATGAAGGCATTTATCCTTATTTTTAGTTCTATTTTCATTCTTACCAGCTCTCTGTTCGCCCAGATTGGCTATAAAGCTTTAACTTCTGATCGGATTGAACTGAAGAGTTTAACAATCAGCAAGGATGAATTTTTTGCCTACACAAGGAACACGATTCTAACCAATCCTCTGGGCCTTGGGCCAAGCACTTTGGTGTCGTTTCAACTTTGTGATTACCCAGTAAAGGGTAAAAAACTTTCCACCTATGAAACCCCAGAAGGCAAGGGCATTACCTTTTTATCCAACCCCAGTTGCAAGCAAATTGTTTTAAGAAAGGTCTTGGTTGAAAGTTACGATTTTAAAGGTGATAACATCTCTACCTACCGCAACCGCCAATGTTTGCTCGACCTGACAGAAATCATTGGGCCACTTTTGCAATTTTTCGCAACCCAAATTGAAGAGCCTGCAAAAAAAGACTGCCCTCACTGCCAATCAATGGCCCAGTATAAGGCTAAAGTTCTCTACAAGGCCCAAGGCCAAATTAACAAAACCTGTGGTGTAGAAGCAGGCAAAACAGCTAAATTTGTTGCTGATTTTTCCCAAGTTGTGGAATCCAGCATGAGAGAAAAAGTCGCTAAACTCAAGTAATTGATATGAAAGCTTCCGTACAAATCGCAACTTCACTGGACGGCTTTATCGCACGCCTTGATGGCAGCCTAGACTGGCTTCCTGGGGCAGATGGGAAAGAACCTGAAGGGGGAGTAGTAATAAAAGAAGGCACAAAAGACGAGCCTGAAGATTTTGGCTTTGCAGCCTTCATGGCCTCAGTGGACCATCTGGTAATGGGCCGCAATACCTTTGAATTGGTGACCACCTTTGGTGAGTGGTTCTACCCTATGCCCACAACCGTTTTGAGTAGCTCTTTAAAAAGCTTACCTGAGGCCTTTGCAGGGGAAGACCTAAAAATTAACTTAGCTGACGCCACCCCTGTAGAGCTTTATGAATCATTGAAGGCACAGGGGAAAAAGCACCTTTATATCGATGGTGGAAAAACCATCCAAGGGTTTTTAAATGCAGGGCTCATTGATGAATTGAACCTCACTCGGGTGCCAGTATTACTCGGTGAAGGCATTCCCCTTTTTGGCGCTTTAGCAGAAGATATAAAATTGAATCATCTGGAAACCAACAGTTACTCCAATGGATTTGTGGCAAGTCGTTATCAGGTAAAGAAGACACAAGCGAAGAAGCCTTAATTTAGTTTAAGAAAATTAGAGGGGAAGAAGTCAGCAATGAAATCTTTTTTAAGCAGCGCCCTTGCAGCGGCAATCTCCATGTGGCTACTCGCTGGCCTTTGGCATGGGGTGATCCAACCTCAGTTTTACGAAGTGGCAGCCAAAACCGAACATAAGGGCACAAGTACCATTGCCTTGGCTTACCTGATTTTAGGCTTTTTAATGGCCTACCTCTACCCCAAATTTACCTTTGCAGCAGGCCAGAACCGAGCAAAAAAAGGTTTAACCTTTGGGGCTTTGATTGGGGTCTTGTGGGTTTTCCCCCACGAGCTGGCAATGGCTGGCGCCCATGGGGAACCTTTCGTTTATGTTTTTAAAAATGGCCTTTGGCATGTGATTGAGCAAGCCGTTGGCGGATTAGTGATTGCTTGGGTAAGTATAAAATTTGAAGTTAAATAGGCTAAGGAAAATGGAAAATAAAGATACCACTGAAATTGAAGAATTAAAAAAAGAAATTGCTGCTTTTGAAAAAGAGGCCAAGGGGCAAGACCCCGATCTCGCAATCCTTTACAGCAATCTTGGGCTATTACACCTAGAACAAGAAGAAGCCCAGCCTGCGGTGACAGCCTTCACCAAAGCCTTAGAGATTGATTTGATTGCCTTGGGGCCAGAACACCTTGATACGGCCCTAGACTATAGCAGTTTAGCCACGGCCCTAGAGCAGGCAGGGGAATTGGACCTGAGCCTTGAAAACTACCAAAAGGCCTTAGAGATATATTTAAAAGCAGGGCCAGAAGAAGAGGCACAGGTAGCAATCACCTACGCTAATCAGGCCTACCTTTTAGACGAGAAAGAAGACTTCAGCGGGGCAATTGAGCTATACCAAAAGGCGCTGGAATTGGATCTGCAAATTTTAGGGGGAAAGCACCTTCAAATTGCCACCTACAATAATAATATTGGCCTTGCCTACAAGGCCCTAAAAAACTTTGAGCAGGCTATGCCCTATTTTAAAAAGAGCCTTGCCATCAACAGGAAGAAATTAAAAAAACAACACCCCGACCTTTCTTTAGACTTAAACAACATTGGCTACATTGCCAGAAAAACAGGCGACTACGCAGCTTCGGTTGCCGCTTACGCCGAGTCTTTAGAGATCCGAACACTAGAATTTGGCCCTGACCACGCCCGCACCAAGCAAACCAAAAATAATTTGGAAAAGGCGCAAAATCTTTTGGTTGGCGGCCCTGCCCAAGGTTGTGAGTAGTTTTCTGTAGTTTTTAAAGCTGTAATATTTTAAAGCGTTCGTTTTTTAAAGCTGTAGTGTTTAGCGCCTCTTGCCTTTAATTTACCTAGCCCCTGCCTCTTTACTTTAGCTCCTCTGCGCTCCTTCGAGGCTACTAGGATAATCTTACCGCCTTTTACTTGGGAAAGCGACCTGCTTCAAGACAGCTCTGCCACGCACCTCGCCTTAACTCCACCGAACTAGTCTTCTCTCCCCCCTCGGTAATTAAAGATACTTTTTCTTATATTAATAACTGAATACTGTCAGCTTCCTTACAGAAGCTTTTAACAGGGGGCACTAAAATTAAGACATAAGACCACGAACAACCAAAAACACAATATTCTTCACTGAAAATGACAACAAGTGGCGAAAATAATTTGACCCCAAGCCCAGCGCCCACAAAAGCCGCTTGGGCGCCCTATCTGCTAATCACCACAGTAGCTGTGGCGGAATTAGCAATCCTAGCCTGGATCGTATAAGTACTACGTTCCTGTTTAGGGGGTTTTTCTGTTTCCCTGAAACCCCCTAAACGTCCCTTCGGGACTTTTACGGTTTACTTCTCGTAGATCTCTTAAGCTTTCTTGATTTCCTTCATAATTCTGCCCTCTTTTTTTTAACGAGGCTTCGGTGCTTTTACGGTTTACCCCTCCTCGGCATCTTAAGCTTTTTCGATTTCCCTCATAACTCTGATTTTTTTTGACTCAATAGTTTTTTCTACCGCTTGAACCTTCTGCGAATAGCCATAACCAGTAAGGTTGTGATTGTGATGGTAAACACCGCCTCACCAAAAACAATCAACTTAGCCCCAAAGTTTAAGCCTGAAACCAACCCCTTTGCCTCTGTAGTTAGGGAGGAAGGCATCAACCCGAAAGTTACAATCTCGTATATTTGCATTAACTTTACTGATTTATGAGTATCGGCGACAGCAGTTAAACTATTTGCCCAGTAGATAAATAGGGGGGCAATAGCCAAGGAGCCAATTAAAGAACGAAGTAAGCGTAGAGGGCTTTCACCGTAGTCGGCGGTAAACTTATAGAGCCACAAGAGCCAACGTTCACTCAAAGGCTTCCAGTTTTTTAATTTTTTGCAGGCACCAACTAAACTGAAAAACCAATCTTGACTGGGCCTAAAATCAACTTCTTCCAGCTTCAATCGTCGCTTCAACTCCATTTCTTGGTAGTGAAAATCTCCCGACAAGGCAAATTCGTGGTCTTCATCATGGTTTTTTTTGAGCCGTAGATATAAGCTCCGTAACTTTTCTAGCTCCGCAGGTTTATTCTGTTTTATAATTCTATTATGATCATAAACCTGCACGTAAGTTTCTGCTTTGTCCCAAGTGCAGGAATCAAATCTTGTATCTCTTATATCGGCTCCTATAAAGTTTGCTCTACTGAGATCACAATTAACAAAAGACAACTGGCAGCAATTCTGATCCTGAAAGTCCCAGTTTCCATGCTCTGGAATGTCTACACTGTTAAAGGTGATTCGCTGCCCTAAATGGGTCGTATATAGTAGCTGAGCAATTTTGCAGATTTCAAACATTACCCCATGATCTAAAACCACACCTCTAAGAATTAGTATGTTGAATTGAACCTGTAAAAACCTAGCTATTGTGTGAAAATGGCTGGTCGAAAAGGATGCACTTTCCTTAAATACAGAACTATTAAAGAAACTCGCCTCTTTGAACTGCGCTCTTTCAAATGATGTTTCTCCTTCAAAAATACAAAAACGAAAGCTTGCAAAATCTTCAAATACAGCTAGTCGAAAATTTGATTTCCCATAAAAGTGGCCTTCACTAAAATCGACCACTTTAGTAAAATGGTAATCACTGAAGCTTGCTGAAGGCCAAACAAACCCTATAAAGTCATACTCCTGAACTTCATTTTCCAGTTTAATTAATTTAATATACGTATCTAGATCGCTTCTAAATTTCTCAGCCTTTTGTTCAGTTTTATGACTATGGAAGATGCAGAGTCCCTCTTCATCGCCGTCCCAAACAGATTGTATACAAGAGTAATTTTTTCTTATTTTTTCATAATCATTAGGTTTATAAGAACAGGTCATAGGCATTCCAAGTAATAATTTTATATACTATTACCACTTAAAAATATTCCTGTCAGGGGAGGTATTTTCTTTTCAATATTGGGATGTCTGAGAAAAAAAAGGAGGGAGCTTGTTAGCTTAAAAGGTAAAAGAAGGGAGCTTGTTAACTTAAAAGTTGAAGGGAGCTGGCTCCAAAAAAAAAGGCAGCCCTGTTTTCACAGAGCTGCCTTTTTGTGAGTTTGGACACTCTTCTTTTATTTAAACCCTAAGCATTGGTCTTCGCTGCGTGAATTTCACGCAATTCACGGCGGAGGATTTTGCCTACGTTGGTTTTGGGAAGTTCATCCATAAACTCAATGGACTTAGGTCTTTTGTAGCCTGTTAGGTTTTCTTTACAGAAGGCGCTAACATCTTGCACGGTCAATTTTGTATCGGCACGAACAATATAAAGCTTCACAACTTCCCCACTTTTCTCGTCAGGGATGCCAATGGCGGCAACTTCTAAAACGCCTTCCATACCGCCAACCGTGTCTTCCACATCGTTAGGGTAGACGTTAAATCCGCTGACTAAGATCATATCCTTTTTACGGTCAACAATCTTCACATAGCCCTTCATATCCATGAAGGCAATGTCGCCTGTTTTCAGCCAGCCATCTTTTGTAAATAGGGTTGAAGATTCTTCAGGCAGGTTATGGTAGCCTTGGGTAACTTGGGGGCCTTTAATACAAAGCTCACCACTCTCGCCTAGATCCACATCCTTTTCTTGCTCATCCTTAATAGCCACCATGGTAGAGCTAATGGGCAGGCCGATACAACCGTTGTAATCTTTTAAATCCACAGGGTTAATACAGGCTGCGGGGCTTGTTTCTGTCAGGCCATAAGCCTCAAGTAAAACGTGGCCTGTAACGGCCTTCCATTTTTCAGCTACTGTGTGAGTCACAGCCATACCCCCACCGAGGGAAATTTTTAAACTGCTGAAATTCACTTCTGAAAAATTAGGCTGGTTCAAAAGACCGCCAAAAAGAGTATTTACCCCTGTAAAGAAGGTAAATTCCCATTTTTTTAGCTCGTCAATGAAGGCGGGCATATCTCTAGGGTTGGTGATCAGCACGTTTAAACCACCGATCATCATCATAAAGAGGCAATTCGCTGTAAGCGAGAAGATATGGTATAGAGGCAGAGGGGTAATTGCGATTTCTTTACCCTCGTCAAAGGTACCACCGATCCACATTTTAGCCTGCATCACATTTGCCACAATGTTGCCATGGGTTAGAACAGCGCCCTTGCTGCGCCCTGTAGTGCCACCAGTATACTGCAAAAATGCAGTGTCTTTCTTGGTCATTTCCACAGGCACAAAATGTTGCCTTGCACCCTTTTCTAACACGCCTCTAAGGTGTGTTGCGTTGGGCAAGCAAAAGGGAGGAACCATTTTTTTAACATGGCGAACCACGATGTTCACAATATGCCGCTTCAAGCCCTTTAACATATCCCCAATTTCAGTAAGGATGATATTCTTCACAGGTGTATTGAGCAGGCACTTTTCTAAAGTGGCAGCAAAATTTTCTAAAATAATAATGGTCGTTGCCCCAGAGTCGTTTAATTGGTGTTCTAATTCACGAGGGGTGTAGAGTGGGTTTACGTTTACAGCAACCATCCCCGCCCTTAAAATACCAAATAAACAAATGGGGTATTGGATCAGGTTCGGCATCATCAATGCCACTCGGTCGCCCTTTTTAAGGCCTAAATCGTTTTTTAAGTAATTGGCAAAGGCTTGGGATTGGTAATCTAAATCCAAGTAGCTTATGGTGTGACCCATATTGGAATAGGAAGGCCTAGAGCTAAACTTTTCAAAGGCTTCTTCCATCACTGCAACTAAAGAAGAGTACTGGGAAGTATCAATCTCCGCAGGTACATCGTTCGGGTATTCTTTTAGCCAGTGTTTTTCTTCGTAAATTCCCAATTTTTTCTCCAAACAGAAGGTAATAAATGAATTTTAAGCTTCTCTTTAGGATACCAACAATGATTATTGAAATCAAAGGTTATTTTCGCCTCTGCCTCTCAGGCACAGACAGGGCTGGAAAATCGAGGTGATTGATAGTAATTTTTTTCGCCTTTAAAAATAAATTAAAAGTGGCGAGATCATCACGCAAAGTTACACTATTGCCTTCAGGTACAAAGGTTATAGCGTCACGAAAGTCGTCTGGTTTTTCTTTGTACAACTCCAGTAGAACCCTTGCCATCTTAGCGTCCACCTTGATTTGGATTCTTCTTTGGAAGTGTGGGCTAAACTGCACCCGCTTAATTTGGGCAGGAATAGAGTAATATTTAGACTCTGAAGCCGTATGCAATCCCTTTAAATAGTCATCAATAAATATAATCTCAGTTTCGATCAATTCAGGCCGCCAAGTCAGGCTTAAGACATGAAATCGCCCCTTTTTAACTCGTTCTACAACAGTCCAGTTAATATGGGCTTTGAACTCAGAAGGGGTGCGTCGCTCCTTTTTTAAAAGTCGGTAGCGGTCCACAGGGCAGTTACTGGTGGATTTGCCCCCCATTGGGCAACCTAGTACATCACGGGCAACCTTATCTAAGCTTTTTGTACCCTTACCCTTAAATTTGGCAAGGCCAGTGAAAAAATCTGCCACAAGGTTCGGCTGGAGTAGGTAGAAATTTTCCCCTTTGGCAAAAAACTGTTCATAGTTAATGCCGTTTGCAAAAATCGGAGTTGTAGCGAGAGATACGAACAAGGCGATAAAAATTATTTTTCTTTGTAACATGGGGTCTAAATCCTAAAAAAAGGGGTCGTTGTCCTTTGAAAAAGCCTTGATCCTTTAGCTTGGGCAGGATAAGCTAAAAGAAAACTCTTAAATATTAGTAAATCAAATGAAACTCATCGCCAAGCTTTTTTCTTTTCTTTTTGCAATTGCTGCTGTTGCCCTAACCATTTACTGGTGGATGCAAATCCTGAATCGCACAGAAGAGGACGAAGATCCTTACTATTTTTATGGTGATTCCATGTACCGAGGCGACCATGGGGAACCCCTAAGGTTTGAATCGGATGAAGAAAAAGAACAGAGACTGGAAAAGGAATCAGACTCTCCCTTTGTTCCTGATGGCTATAGCCAAAATGCTGGCTAATTAGCTTGTACAGCTTTTTTGGTCTGACTTGAATTTTTTATGCCCCTTTGCGGGGCATAATTTTCTCTTTTCTATCGTTAACTTGAGCTGGCTTCTAACAGCTTACTTAGCGTAGCTTCTAACAGCTTACTTGCGATAGCTTCTAACGAAGTGCCCAAACCCCCTAGAGTTAAGTCTTCTCGCAGTGCTTTTAGCCTGATCACGTTCGTCGTAAGGGCCTGCAACAACATGGTAACTTCCCTCATCTGGAGTATCTACCAAAAAGGCAAATTCACCAAACTTTTCTGTTAACTGGTTTTTAAAGTTTTCTGCCCTTGCTTGGTCCCGAAATACAGCGACCTGCACCACAGTTTGCTTGTAAGGCGTTAGCCCCTTGGAAGCATCATAGTTTTTAGGGTACTTTAAAATTTCTAACGATACCTTTGCTGTGCCTTGCTCAAAAGAGCCAATGCGTTTGGCGGCAGTTTTGGTTAAGTCAATAATTCTGTCATCTTTATAGGGCCCACGATCGTTAATGCGCACTACAGCCGATTTTCCATTTTCCTCGTTGGTCACACGCACCCATGTATTCATAGGTAATATTTTATGTGCGGCAGTCATTCCCATTTGGTCGTAGTCTTCCCCATTGGCAGTCTTTTTGCCATGAAAGCCTGGTCCATACCAAGAAGCGTGGCCTGTCATTTGTTCAAATTGTTCGCCTCCTGCCACAGGTGAGAAGGTTGGCTCTGCTGAATTTTCTGACTCGCCTGAAAATAAAGGCCGAAACCCCAGATCAGATTCACTAGCGCCTGCAGTCTGTTGCCCTGAAAAGTTAGGCTGAAACCCAGCAGCATAGCTAGCATTTAGGTCCACAGGTTTTTCCCAATTTTGGGGAGTGTGAAACTTGGATTCCTTCGAAGTTGCAACCTTATTGCCAATAGGGGTGCATCCTGCAATTAAGGTGGCACCTAAAACGAGATAAATATATTTTTGTAAAGACATGTTCTTTTGGGGCTAATTATTTTGTAATTGCCCATAGCTATGCGATTATTCTGCCAAAATCTGAGTCCCTAGATTTTAGTTGCTCAAAAGAGGTCAATTCAATAAGCTTGTTAAAAAAATAATCACTTATTACCAAGAATAATGGCAAATAAAGACTGTACCTTAAGCATTGTTGTTCCCTGTTTTAACGAAGAAGGAACTTTAGAAACTTGCATCGACCGTATTTTGAGCATCGGCTCAGATGACGTTAAATTAGAAATCCTAATCGTTGATGATTGCTCCTCAGACAAAAGTCTTGAGATAGCAAGGGCCTTAAGCCAAAAGCACGAACAAGTGCAAAGCTTAACCCATGAAGTAAATTCAGGTAAGGGCGCAGCTTTACACACAGGCTTTGCCGCCGCCACAGGCGACTTTGTAGCCATACAAGATGCTGATTTGGAATATGACCCTCAAGAGCTACTCATGCTAATTGAACCCCTTAGGGACGATAGTGCAGATGTAGTTTTAGGCAGCCGCTACCGCAGTGGCAAAAAGCAAAGGGTTCTTTATTTTTGGCATACCATCGGCAACAAATTGCTGACACTCCTGTCAAATATGTTCACCAACCTTTACCTTACTGACATGGAAACCTGTTATAAGGTTTTTAAGCGTGAATTGATCCAATCCATTGACCTAGTAGAAAAAAGATTTGGTTTTGAGCCTGAAGTTGTAGCAAAAATTGCTGAAAAACATGCTCGTGTTTTTGAAATTGGTATTTCATACACAGGTCGAACCTACGAAGAAGGCAAAAAAATCAGCTTTAAGGATGCCCTTCGAGCCGCCTATTGCATCTTCCATTACAACGCTTATAAGGCAAATTGGTTTGTGCAGTTTTTTATCTACTTCTTTATCGGTGGTCTTTCTGCCGTTGCCAACCTAGGTATTTTCTGGGTTCTAGCGAGTCCTTTGGCCCAAGCGATTGAGCATGCAACCATTGCAGCCTATTTGAGTGCAGCCTTGATCAACTACCTACTCTGTATTGTCTTTTTATTTAGGCATAACTCAAGATGGAACACGGCGACTGAGTTATTTATGTACATCTTCGTGGTGGCTCTCGGTGGCTTGATTGATGTTTACTCCACAATCCTACTGGTTGAAGCTGGCTTTGCCATTGTCCCCGCCAAGGCGCTAGCAAGTGTGATTTTATTTTTCGCTAATTTCTTGATGCGTAAATACATGGTCTTCCCAGAAAAAAATGGAACCGTCGTTTAAGACCACTCCACTGAAGATTTGTGTCCGTTGCCCCAACTGGCTCGGCGATCTTTTTATGTCTACAGCCTTTATCACAAGGCTGCTAGAGACCTACCCTGATGCCCAGATTGACCTCATTGTAAAAAAAGGTTTTGAAAATCTGCCCTTGCCCCACAGAGGCGAAATCATCCCCTTTACCAAAAAAGCCTTTAACGCCATTTCTTTTGGTTGGTCCTTACGTATCCGAAAATACGACAGATTTTATGTTCTTCCGCCTAGCCCCTCGGCTGCGGTCATGTCTTATTTTTCAGGTGCAACCTCCAGAATTGGTTTGGAGGGGGCTGGCCGTGTGTTTTGGTTAAATGAGTCTGTAGAATACAACACTGAGCCTCGGTCTGCCCATTTGATCGATGAATTTGCCTTGTTACTCGGTGATTCCACTGAAAAAACCTACCCTAATTTACCCCTCACGGAAGATTGGGCAGCGACACAACTCCAAAACCTAGAGCTGCCTGCAAGCTTCATAGCCTTGGCACCTGGCGCTATCTACGGCCCTGCCAAAGAGTGGCCGCTAACCCACTGGCAAGAGTTGGCAGGAATTCTAATCCAAGCAGGCTTGACCCCCGTGATCGTGGGCCAAGAGGGGGATTTTGATTTAGAATTACCGACAGGCGCTTTAAATCTTTGCGGTAAGACCAACTTAAACCAGCTCATTGCCCTTTTGAGCAAAGCTGAGTTACTGGTGAGCAATGATTCAGGGGCAATGCATGTGATGTCTGCCCTAAAACGGCCGCAAATAGCGATCTTTGGTAGCACCTCTCTGGTCTGGACTGGACCACGCAATACTCTGGCTGAAGTCGTCACAGTCAACCTCGATTGTGCGCCCTGTTTTGAGCGAACCTGCAAGTTTGGACATTACAACTGTTTGACTCAAATTACCCCTGCGACAATTTTCCAGAAACTGCAAGGTTTCAAGCTCTAGAGCCCGACTTCCACAGAGTTGACAAGGGCAAGCTAGAAAGGGTAAAAAAGGGTAAAAATTCAGTCTTTTTCTCAATTCAAACTAGGCCTTGACCCATGAAAAACCAACTTAGCCGAAGTAACAATCGCAATCAATTTATTTTGTTCTTAAGCTTGCTGGTTTTGAGCCTTTTTGTAACTTCCTGTGACCCAGCAAAAGAGGGAGAAAAATCAGAAAAAACCCCCATCATCATTGGCGTTGCAGGTGCACATTCTGGTGACTTAGCGCCCTACGGCCTACCTCCGAAACACACGGTTACCTTGGCCGCCGAAGAGCTAAATAAAGCTGGTGGAGTGCTGGGCAGACAAATTAAGATTGTTGCTCAAGATGATGTTTGTAAGCCAGGCATTGCCACAGATGTGGCCTCCAAACTCCTCAGCCAAGGGGTTATTGCTGTTATTGGTCACATTTGCTCTGGGGCTACGAACGCCGCCTTGAGTGTCTACCGTGGTGCTCGCATTCCCGTTATTTCACCTTCGGCCACTAGCCCAGAGTTGACATTAGAAGGGCGCAACCCTTATTTCTTCCGCACTATTCCCCATGATGCCGCTCAGGCCATTACCCAAGCTGAGTTCATTGTAACCCATTTGAAAGCCAAACGAGTTGTGGTGGTGCATGATAAAGGCGACTACGGTAAGGGCTTAGGCACTTTAGTGAAAAAAGAACTGGAAGCTAAAGGTGTCGAGATTTTACTCTTTGAAGGCGTTACCCCTGGAGCCGTTGACTACTCCGCTTTGATTCGCAAAATTGCCCAAGCGAACCCTGATGTTGTGGCCTTTGGTGGTTACCATCCCGAAGGCAGTAAGATTGTTACCCAAGCTAGAAAACGAGATATTAAGGCCGCCTTTATCAGCGGTGATGGTCTTAAAGACCCTAGTTTTATTAAAATTGGTGGGAAATTTGTGGAAGGTTATTATGTTACCAGCCCTGCTGATATTTCCACCTTAGCCATGACAAAAAAGGTCAATGGACAACTTAAAGCGAAGGGCTGGGAAGCAGGGAATTTTGGTTTACAGGCCCATGCCGCTTTTACCGCTTTAATTAAGGCCATTGAAACTTCTAACTCTACCAAGCCTGACGACATTAAAAAAGCCCTCATGCAAAACAAGGTTGCAACCACCTTGGGCGAGATCTCCTTTGATAAAAACGGAGATATTGTAGGCAGTGGATTTTCAGTTTACCAAGTTGAAAATAGTAAATTTAAGCAGCTAGCTTGGTAATTTGCAGTGTCACCAGAAGCATTCCAATATTTTTTAGAGCTATTTTTTAGTGGTCTCACTCGTGGGAGCATCTACGCCCTAATCGCCTTGGGTTACACCATGGTTTACGGGATCATTGGCCTAATCAACTTTGCCCATGGCGAAGTCTATATGATTGCGGCCTTTGTGGGCCTCACCGCTGCGGGAGCCTGCTCCATCGCAGGCTTAGGCACCATCTCTATTTTAATTATCGCCTTGATGGCCGCCATGATCTGGGCTGCCGCCTATGGTTACTCCATTGAAAAGGTCGCCTACTCCCCCCTTCGTGGGTCTTCTAGGTTAGCCCCTTTGATCAGTGCCATTGGCATGTCTATTTTTTTGCGTGAATATGTAATTTTAGCCCAGTCTGCCGACTTTGTATCTTTCCCCAGTTTGATCTTTGAAATTGCCAGCTTTAAGTTTTTAGGAGACTACATCCAACCGACAGAATTGATCATCACCTTAGTGAGTGTCGTGGTGATGGTGGCTCTCTTTTTATTTATGGGCTATTCCAAATCGGGAAAGGCGATGAGAGCCATTGAGCAAGACCAAGAAATGGCCCGACTTTTAGGTGTGAACGTAGACAAGGTAATCAGCCTGACCTTTATGACCGGCTCGGCATTGGCTGCCGTTGGGGCTATTTTAATCTCCAGTCATATGGGCCAAATCAACTATAATATCGGCTTTATTGTTGGCATCAAAGCCTTTACCGCCGCTGTTTTGGGTGGCATTGGGTCAATACCAGGCGCTGCCTTAGGTGGTTTGATTTTAGGCCTCACGGAATCCTTTGCCACAGGTTATGTTTCCAGTGACTATGAAGATGTATTCGCATTTAGTTTGTTGGTGTTAATCTTGATTTTACGCCCAGCAGGCCTCCTTGGAACCTCGACCCAAGAGAAGGTTTAAGATGCTTTTTAAAGAAATTAAAATTAACGTGGGGGTTTCCCTTTGGATGGTTTTTTTAACCTTTCCCTTGGTGGGCTTACAGGTAGACTACCTCGATAAAACCTTGGTCTGGCACCTAGATAAATTAATTTGGGTGGCCTTAAGCAGTTTTGTAATCAGTGGAATTTGGCGCTATTTTTTGCACCACTACCAACCTAAGGTGCGGCTTTCTACAGGCCACAGATTTTCCTTCTCCCAGGCCTTGGCCAACGAAAAGGCCATGGTTTTTTTCCTTGGGGTTCTTTCCATTTCGCCACTGCTGACTTCCACCTACCAGACCTCTATCATCATCACAGCCATGATGTACATTGCACTGGGCTTAGGTTTGAATATCGTGGTGGGCATGGCTGGCCTTTTGGATTTAGGCTACGTCGCCTTTTACGCCTGCGGGGCTTATGCCTATGGTCTACTGAACCAGTATTTTGGGCTGGGCTTTTGGCAGGTGCTTTTAGTTGGTGGCTTTATGGCCGCCTTTTTGGGTGTCCTCTTGGGCTTTCCAGTGCTCAGGCTACGTGGCGATTACCTAGCCATTGTGACACTGGGTTTTGGCGAGATCATCCGTCTGGTATTAGAAAATGAAGCTGATATAACTAGCGGGCCTAAGGGCATTGCCAATATCCCAAAGCCCAGTTTTTTTGGGGCAGAGTTGAGCTATCACCAAAACATTCTCTACCTCTTTTATATCATGCTGGGGATTTTACTCTTGGCTATTATCATCACCCGCCGCTTACAGCTTTCACGCATCGGCAGGGCTTGGATGGCGATTCGTGAAAATGAAATTGCTGCCGAAGCCATGGGCATCGATCTTACCAAAACCAAACTTACAGCCTTTGGCATTGGCGCCTTTTGGGCTGGCATTGTAGGCGTGGTCTTTGCCGCAAAATCTAGCTTCATCAACCCTGCGAGCTTTGCTTTTCACGAGTCTGCAATCATCCTTTCCATCGTGGTTTTAGGTGGAATGGGCTCCATTCTAGGTGTGGTTTTGGCCGCATTGATTTTGGTTTTACTGCCTGAATATCTAAGGTTTCTAGCAGAATACCGCATGTTATTTTTTGGGGCAATTATGGTGATTATGATGGTCTTTCGCCCCCAAGGTTTAATTAGCCGCATGAGAGCTGGCTACGACCGTGACAGGGAGATGAATGAAGGGGTGAACCAAGATGACTAAATCAAAAATACCTAAGTTGCTCCAAGTTTCAGGCCTCACCAAATCTTTTGGAGGCATCAAGGCCTTGCAAGATATGAGTTTAGATATCAATCCTGGGGAATTGGTCGCTTTAATCGGCCCCAACGGCGCTGGTAAAACCACCTTTTTTAACTGCCTGACAGGCATGTACCAACCAGACCATGGGACAGTAAAGCTCCAAGGCAATCTTTTACAGGGTCTAAAGCCCAATGAAATCACCGAGGTGGGTATCGCTAGAACCTTCCAAAACATTCGCCTTTTTGACAAATTGACTGTCATTGAAAATGTTTTGGTTGGCTGCCATGCCAGTTTGCAATCTACATTCATAGACGCCATCTTTCGCACCACTCGCCACAAAGAAGAAGAGGAAGAAGCGAAGGAAAAAAGCTACCAACTTTTAGAAAAATTGAACCTATTAGACTTCGCCCAAGACCAAGCGGGCGGTTTGCCCTACGCTGACCAAAGGCGTTTAGAAATTGCCAGAGCGCTCGCCACTGAGCCCAAAATACTGCTCTTAGACGAGCCTGCCGCAGGCATGAACCACTCGGAAACAGCCGAGCTAGACCAGTTGATATTGCAGTTAAAAGAAGAATTTGGCGTGGCTATCCTGCTCATTGAGCATGATATGAAATTAGTGATGAAGATCAGCGACAGAATTTTTGTTATGGATAGAGGTGCTGGTATAGCCGAAGGAACACCTTTGGAAATTAGAAATAACAAAAAGGTCATTGCCGCTTACCTAGGGGAAGAGACTGAAGAAGAAACCCCAAACCCTGAGGGAACCAATGCTTAAGCTTGAAGGGGTAAAGAGTGGCTACGGTAAAATTGAGGCCCTAAAGGGCATTGATCTTACCATTGCACAAGGCGAGACCGTGACTCTAATCGGGGCCAATGGCGCTGGGAAAACCACCACCTTAATGACCATCAGCGGGATGATCAAACCCACTGCTGGGGAGATCTATTTTCAAGGGGAGCCCATCGGTGGCAAAAGCCCCGAAGAGATTGTAAAGGCTGGGATTGTCCACGTCCCCGAAGGGCGGAGGATTTTCCCTAAATTTACCGTTTTAGAAAATATCGAAATGGGTGCCTATTTGCGAAATAACAAGGGGGAAATTAAAACAGACCTAGATTATGTATTTGATCTATTCCCCATTTTAGAAACCAGAAAAACCCAGATTGCAGGCACCTTGAGCGGTGGCGAGCAACAGATGTTGGCAATTTCTAGAGCCTTGATGGCCCAACCTAAATTATTACTGCTTGATGAACCTAGCCTTGGATTGGCACCGATCATCATCAAACAAATATTTGAGATCATTAAAAAAATTAACCAAACCCACCAGACCACTATTTTTCTCATTGAACAAAATGCCTCCCTTGCCCTAAAGTCGGTTGATCGAGCTTACATTATGGAAAATGGCCTGATTGCAACCAGTGGCAAAGCCAGTGACTTGGCCCAGTCTGATGAAATTAAACGCGCCTACCTAGGCATTTAAACTATGAATGAAAAGCTAAACCAGACGGAGCAAGATCGAGCCGTAACTGCCAAAATCGACGAGATCTCTAAGAAGTTTTTTGTCGGCCCAGGCAACGATGACACCTTTAAAAAATGGTGTGAGACGGCTGTGGATTTAGCCCTAGACTGGCTGAAAAACCCTGAGAAGAAAAAAATTCACGCAGAAATCACCCTGCAAGGTTTAACGGCTTTATTTAGCGAAACCAAATTGCCGCAAATGGGCCTGCCCATTGAGGAAGTCTTCGCAGAATGTAAGGAAAAGATTTTAGATAACTCTGTAAGGATCAATAATCCTCGGTTTATCGGGCACATGACCACGGTCATCCCATGGTTTTCTGTAGTGGTGGATATTCTAATCAGCGCCATCAACCAGAACCAAGTGAAAATTGAAACGGCCCTAGCCAGTACCTTTGTGGAGCGGCAAACCCTTTCTTGGTTGCATAGGCTCGTTTACGACGAGAGTGAGATCTTCTACCAAAAAATCATCCAAGACCCCACCATCGCTGTGGGCAACACTGTCGGTGGCGGTACTATAGGCAACTTAAACGCTCTCGCTGTGGCCCGTGAATCTGTGTTACCCGGCATCAGAGCCAAGGGGACCTACCAAGTTTACAAGGATATGGGCATTGAAAAGGTGGCTATCCTCGCTAGTGAGCGGGTGCATTATTCTCTGGCAAAGTCTGTGGCTATCTTGGGCCTTGGGGAAGATTCAGTAGTTAAAATTCCTGTGGACCGCTCCAACAAGATGGACCCTGTGAAACTACAGGAAAAAATTGATGAGCTAAAGGCTGAAAAAACCTTGATTATGGCTGTTGTGGGAATCGCTGGAACCACAGAAACAGGCAACCTAGACCCACTAGAGGCAATGGCTAAGATCTGCAAAAAAGAGAAAATCTGGTTCCATGTCGACGCCGCTTGGGGCGGGGCTTTGCTGCTCTGTAACGACTTGAAGAAAAAGCTCAAGGGCATTGAAGAAGCCGATTCGGTGGTACTCGATGGTCACAAGTTATTTTACATGGCAATGAGTCATTCAGCCGTGCTCTTTAAAAAGAAAAAATCCCTAGATACTTGGAGGCAAAGCGCCGCTTACATTATCCGTAAAGGTTCTGTAGATATTGGCAAGACAACCTTAGAAGGTAGCCGTAGATTTAACGCCCTCAAGCTTTGGTTTTCACTGAAAATGCTTGGTGGTGAAGGCTACCAGTCCATTTTAAAACGAGCCATTGACCTGAGTAATTTGCTCGCTACCATGGTGGACGACCACCCCGATTTTGAATGCACCAGCGAGCCTGAGGTTTGTATTTTAACCTATCGTTATGTTCCAGATGCGATCCAAAAGAAACTAGCCAAAGGTGGCGACCAGACAAAATGTAATAGAATGCTCAACCAGCTCAACGTAGAGCTACAAAAGCGCCAGCGTGAAAATGGAGAATCCTTTATAAGTCGTACTACCTTAGAGTCCACTGGTTATCAGGGGGATATTGTTGTTCTTAGAGCCGTCCTAACCAACATCCTCACCAAACCTGAGTACTTGGTTGAAATCCTCGCTGAACAGAAAACCTTAGGCGACGCCATCTACAACGAGATGACTGGCTGGTGACTTCGTCACTTTTATAGGTTTATTTAAACTAATAGCCAGCAACTTTTCGGGATTATCTCATTAAGGCAATCTGGTAGCTTCGCTAGGTTACAGGCTTCCAGCCGCTTTTAGGGTTTATTTAAACCAGTATCTAGCTGGTTTTACGGTTATTTAATTTATCCCACTGTTTTTTAAGCTTATCTAACTAGATGTCAGTCCACTTTTTGGGTTTACCCTATGAGGCAACCCTCTTTGCTACAGTAAAATTTTAACAAAGAGCCCCGCTTTTTGGTACTCGATGTAGCCTTGGGTATAATCCCCTTTGCTGGGGGTGGAGAGAGTACTCACTTCGAAGCCATATTTGCCCCAACTAAATAAATCAAACTCCAAAATTGCTCTGGTGCTGATCATGTTATAGTAGCGGTCTGCGTCATAACGCACATTATTAACGTAGTAGTTCCCCTTTACATTGATGGCGCCAAGGGAGACATCAATAAAAAAGAAACCAAATTCCGTCCCCATAGTGCCATAGAGTTCACGAGTATGAAGGAAGGCTTTTTCTGGCACAGCAGCTGTTGATTCCGCCCCTGTTGATTGGCCATCTACGTCGGTCAAGCATACCATCTGGTCGCTTTGGGTTAAGGTGACGTTATTGACGCTCAAAGCAAAGTAAAATGGGCCTAGGTATTTTTTTGGGGTATCCATTCCAACGGCTACATCTGATTGCACAAAGTCCATCTTAATGCCCCCTTCACCTGCGGTTTGGCAGGAACCTTCGGCATAATAATTATAAACTGAGGCGCTAGAAGACACCCGAAAGGCAGACCGACTCACCTCGGCCAAGGCTGTCGAGGTGGGCAGCAGAGCAGTAAATATAAACCCAAGTAAAAAATATCTAAGCTTCAAGCTTCCCCCTTTTTGAATAAACAGCTTCTGGTGGCCCTTTTGAGCAAGGGCTTTCTGTTCAATGAACCAGCATAGCCTGCCAAAATTGTGTCATAGATTACGGAAAATAGGTACTTTTTTGTAATGGGGGAAGGGACAGGCAAATTGGATCGCTTTTCCATTTCTTCGCTCCTCTGCTTTGTCCTTTGCCCTGAACGGCCTAAAATGCTATAATCAAAGTAACATTGATCTCATCTTGAAAAGGAAAGGGATATGAAACAAAAGCTACTGGTTTTACTTTTTACGATTTTGATGCTCTTTTCTTGCTCAGCTAAGGACGAGGATTCAGAAACAGGTGCGGTTGTTGCTACCAGTACGCCAGTGCTAGGCACCCCAGATTTCACTAAGCTTACGCCCCAATGTTTTCAGGGGAACTCAGCGGCGGCGCAGCTTTCGGCGAGTAGTCTTTTTTCAGGGTCAACGTGGAACGACCCCTCGGTTCTTTTTCGAGACAATCAATATATTATGTACGCTTCCTCAACGGTCAACTTTGATATGAATATCAAAATTTACCGCATGGTTTCTACAGATGGAAAAAACTGGTCTCTCTCTCCTTCTACCGCTGTCTTTGAAAAGAATGCCGACCCCAGCGCTTGGGATCAAAAATCAGTGGAAACACCTTCGGTGGTTTATTTCAATAATCAATACCACATGTTCTACACAGGCTACGAAACGGTCTATACCGATTCACAGAATTTTAAAATTGGACATGCAACTTCTACAGACGGGATCACATGGACCAGAAAAGCCAGCTATATTGCCGCCCCTGTCGGCGGAACCGCCGTGGCAGACGACTTTGATCAGTTCATTATAGCGGAGCCCGGTGCTGTGGTTTTTAACGATAAACTGCATGTTTATTTTACGGCCCAAGGCTACCATACCTCCGTTAGCGACCAAGCTATGAGCATCGGGTTGATTACCAGCTCCGACGGAACCAACTGGAGCAGCCCCCAAATGGCCCTCTTCCCCGATCAAACCCAATACCCTATTGCCAGCAGCTACAAAGGCTATTCCACCCCCTCAGCGATCGTGATGGATAGCAAAGTGCACCTGTTTTTCGATGTAGTCAGTGTTGATCCCGCATGGCATCAAGTCCGCCTGCACCACGCCTCTTCCACAGATGGCCTTACAAACTGGCAACTGGACTCCACCTACCTATTTTCCAAAACCGACTTCACTTGGACCACCGAAGAAATAAGAGCCCCCTACCCCCTCTACAAAGACGGCACCCTCCACCTCTGGTTCGCTGGCCACACAGGCACAGACCTAACCATCGCCTACAGCTTCTGTAGCTTGTTGCTCTAGTAAATTAAGTTTTTAGCCCCAAGACGACCAACTGCTTATACAAGTACTATTGATTGGACCCCCTAAACGTTGCAACAAGTGGATAGTGGCTATTTTTTTTGAGTTTTAGAATATCCTCAAGTGAATAAACCAAGCCGCTGTTTTTTTCTTGTATCCACCAAGCATCACGATAAACAAGAGTAAATTTCAAATATTTATAGTTTACTCCTGTTTCTCCTAGAATCAATTTTCCAATTCTTGTCTTATTCTTTTTTAGAGCTGGCTCCAAGTTGATAAAATCATATAAAAAAGACCAAATTTTTTCGTTTGTTTCTGTACTAGATTTATTTGAAGCTATAATTCCCCCTGGTGGATACAAAACTATACCGCCTGACAACTGCACTAAGCTAATACCACCACGCTCTCTAAGTTGCATCATTTCAGAATCATTAAAACCCTGCTTCCCAGCAAGAACCCCTTTCATAACAGTCAATAAGTTTGGCCAGTTCCGATAAACAATCTCTAACAATTCCTGCTGAGGAATAAATTTTTTTAGAGGCTGTGTTCCATCATTGCCAGCATTATGGGTTTGAATATCGATACAGTATAAAGTTGCGCCTTTTTTCATCACAAAAAGCAACTCATCCGTTCTTGATTGGAAACCATCTTTTTTAACTTTAGAACCTAAATGCAAGTGATGAATTCCCCAGTCATTTAAAGTTACATCATATTCTAGTTTTTTAATTTTTTTAGATAAATGTGCATTTAAGCTTTCACCACTCCTTGCTTTTCTAATTATTTCTTCAAAACCATCATGCAATTCATTAGCGAATCGTTTCTGTTGAAGTTCATCTGAAATTTCAACTACCCAATTTTGCTTTGCCAACAAGAGATCATCCATTAGGAAAAACTTCTCAATTAGCTTCTTTGGATCTTTTTTTAACTTAGGGGATAGACCGAAATAAGATGCAGCTGCTTCTACTATTTTGTATAGATCACCTTCAAAATTACAAGAAATGGTTACCATATTCCCTCATCAGAAAAATCACATTATCCCTCAAACTGTTATGTTCATCAATAAAGATATATTACCCCTATATAGTAGATGAAGAAATAGGTAAATCAGGGAATAGAAGAAGATTGGGAGAGGCTTAGGAAAAAAAGCTAAAAGATAGGATAATCTACAAGAAGTAAACCGTAAAACCAACGAAGTTGGGTGGTAGCCCCACCGAGGGTCGAACTCAGGCCGATGGATTAGGAATCCACTGTTCTATCCAGTTAAACTACAGGGCCACACGTTTTTTTACTTAAGATCTGTGGAGATTTTAAGCCAATATCAAGTAAATTAAAAAAAAAGGAGCATAGAGCTCCTTTTTTTTTGCGGTTTTGAAAAACCACAAAAATTTTAACTACTGGTAGTGTTAATCATCCAAGCCTTACGTTGAACTTAAGGCTTAGATAAAAAATTACTCAGCTTCTTCAGAGTTAACAGCTTTCATAGAAAGCTTTAACTTACCACGCTTATCTAAGCCGATTGCTTTACAAGCAACCATTTGGCCTTCAGATAAAACATCAAAGACATTTTCAACACGTTCTTCACTAATTTCAGAAACGTGTACCAAGCCTTGAGTATTAGGTAGGATCTCAACGAAAGCACCGAAGTCAACAATCTTCTTAACTTCACCTTCGTAAACAGCACCGATCTCAACTTCTTGTGTCATTTCGCGAATCAGAGCCAATGCTTGTTCAGCAGACTCTTGGTTGCTAGATGCAATATTAACAAGACCTGAATCATCGATATCTAACTTACAACCAGTTTCAGCCTGAATACCCTTGATCACCTTGCCACCTGGCCCGATTAGATCACGAATTTTTGCAGGTGGAATCTTAGTTTGAATGAAGCGAGGAGCAGTAGAAGCCAAGTTGTCTCTACTAGTTTCAATCGCTTTGGCCATTTCGCCTAAGATGTGTAAGCGTCCAGTTTTTGCTTGGTCTAAAGCTTCGGTTACTACTTTTAGAGATAGGCCATCAATTTTGATGTCCATCTGTAGAGCAGTAATACCAGCGTCAGTACCAACAACTTTAAAGTCCATATCACCGATATGATCTTCGTCGCCTAAAATATCTGTAAGGAT
Organism: uncultured bacterium; assembly: GCA_965602905.1. Taxonomy (GTDB): domain Bacteria; phylum SAR324; class SAR324; order XYD2-FULL-50-16; family XYD2-FULL-50-16; genus JASJGK01. The sequence goes on from CBFCZY010000009.1 coordinate 57,527, forward strand.
TGCATAATCTTTACCTTCAGCGATCATACCCATTGCAACACCAGCCATTGGTGCAGCTAGTGGTACACCAGCATCCATCATAGATAAAGAACCACCACAAACAGAAGCCATTGATGATGAACCGTTTGATTCAGTAATTTCTGAAACGATTCTAATGGTGTAAGGGAAGTTTTCTTTTGCAGGAACAACAGTCTTAAGACCACGCTCAGCTAAGTTACCATGACCAATTTCACGTCTTCCCGGAGGGGCTAAACGCTTACATTCACCTACTGAGTAAGCAGGGAAGTTGTAGTGTAGGTAAAAATCTTTGAAGTAAACGCCGGAAGGATCTTCAACCATTTGCTCACCCTCTTTTGTTCCAAGTGTAGAAACAACAACTGCTTGTGTCTCACCACGAGTAAATAGGGCTGAACCATGAGCTCTAGGTAAAATACCTAGCTCAATTTCGATTGGTCTAACGGTAGTGATATCACGACCATCAACACGAACACCTTTCTTTAAGATGTCATCACGCATGATTTTCTTCTTCAAGTTACCTTGAACTTCAGAAACCATGTCTTTAGTGATTCCACTATCGGCAGTAACAAGCTCGGCTCTAACAGCCTTCTTCACTTCGTCAATTGCAGCGTAGCGCTCCATCTTAGTTTTGATAGCTAAAGCTTTCTTGATGCCTTTTTCAGAAGCCTTAATAATAGTCTTCTCGATTTTAGCGTCAATTTTTTCTTCAATTACTTCACGTTTTTTAAGGCCTGCAATCTTAACTAAATCTTTTTGCATTTGGATCAAAGGCAAACATGCTTTGTGACCAAATTCTAAGGCTGCAACCATGTCAGCTTCAGAGATCATCTCTGCACCAGCTTCTACCATTACGATAGCGTCTTCTTTAGCAACTAAGATCAAATCCAAATCAGATTCAAGTAACTGATCAGGTGATGGGTTTACAATAAACTCACCGTCAACACGTCCAACATTTACGCCTGCAATAGGAGTAGTAAATGGGATGTCTGAAATCATCAATGCAGCAGAGGCACCTAACATTGCGGCCATGCCTGCATTTGAATCAGGATCGTAACTCATTACAGTTGCGATAACTTGAGTTTCTGCGTTGAATGCAGATGGGAATAAAGGTCTTAGAGGTCTGTCGATCATACGAGAGATTAAAGTTTCCATCTCTGATGGTTGTCTTTCTCTTTTGATAAAACCACCTAGGATTCTACCTTGTGCGTATGTCTTTACTTGATAAGCACAAGTAAGAGGGAAGAAAGGAGAATCTGAATTCTCTTTGTTTGCAGTGGCTGCAACTAGTACAACAGTATCACCGTAGTGAACCATGATGCTACCGTTAGCTTGCTTTGCGACTCTACCAGTCTCTAGTCTCAGGGGTTTACCCTGAAAATCAATTTCAATTGTTTTCATATAATTTAATTTTTATGTTTTATGAGATCACTCAATAAATAGGCTATTATTTTCTAATTCCTAATTCTTTAATCAAAGCTCTGTAGTCGTTAATGTTGTTCTTTTTAATATAATTCAAAAGATGTCTTCTACTACCAACGAGCTTAAGTAAGCCTCTTCTTGAGTGGTGATCATGTTTGTGGGTTTGAAAATGCTCGGTCAAATAATGGATTCGTGCAGAAAGGAGTGCTACTTGAACAGCACTAGAACCTGTATCGTTTTCATCTTTTCCGTGTTTGGCAACAATCGCCTTTTTATCTTCTACTGTTAACATTTTTTTTACTTCCATCCAGCGGATTTAAATTAGCACCTTTTCGGGAACGAAAATCGGATCATCCTGGCTGAATTCAAGATGTCCTAGGGCTAGGATTTTTTTACTCTGATAAACAAAGCATTGGGTAGATTCTTTTTCTTTCCCAACGTCTAACTTCTTAAAGCGTATTTTTTGTCCCTGACTTAATCTTATAATCTCTGCGTCCTCTTGCAAATCAAGCTTTAACCAAGTGGTTAAAAGGCTTGCAGGGTCTAGGAAATACTTTAATATAGTAGTCTGATCAATATTTTCGATTTGGTCAAGGGTTACAGCTTGATCCAGAAAAAACTGACTGCCCGATTGGGTGCGGGTGAGGCCACTTAAAATTGCTTTTGTGCCCAGTTTTGCGCCTAAATCATCGGCTAAAGTGCGGATATAAGTCCCTTTTGAGCAGTGAACCCGAACCTTAATTTTTGGCAAATCGCAGGACATTAATTCCAGCTTATAAATAGTAACAGGCCGAGGCTCTCGCACAACTTCTTCGCCTTTTCTAGCCAGTTCATAAAGCTTTTTTCCATTTTTTTTGATGGCAGAAAACATAGGCGGAATTTGCAGAATATCACCCTTGAAGGTTTCGAAGGCCTCTAATATAGTATTTTCGCTTAAACTTTCAGGAATAGGGACTTCTGTAAGTTCCCCTTCGAGGTCTAACGTGGGGGAGCTGAGGCCAAAGGTGATTTCCGCCTCATAGACCTTGTCGCTTAAGTTAAAATGAGGGATGAGCTTGGTCATCTTACCTAAAAAAAGCGGCAAGACACCTGTAGCTAGGGGGTCGAGTGTGCCAATATGGCCCATCTTCTTTTCGCCTGTCAGTCTTTTTACACGGCGAATCACATCAAAGGAGGTCATCCCCTGAGGCTTGTTTATATTGATTATCCCGTCCAAATTATTCTTTATCTTCTGTAAAATCAGGATAGGGATTGGGGATATCTAAATCGATAGGCAGTTTATAACCGTTTAATTTCACATCGCTACTGGTTATAGTGACGTCGTCCTTTTCAATCACGCCTTCCCCCAGTTGGTAGCGGGATTTAATCTCACCTTGGGTAACTTTTTTGTCCCAATCTTGGGCCTTCTCGGTTACCTTTTCCCGTAAGGCTGTAGCCTTTAAGGCCTTTTCCTTGCCATGTCTTTTTTCTAACATTGCCAAGGTTTCTTCAGGGGATAAAATCACAGCAGAAGCGTTATTGCCGCCAAAGCCTTTGGAATTGATCAAGGCGGCTTTCAAGCTGCCCTTTTCTCGAACAATATGGTCTTTAGAAAAATTCAAATGCTCATTACTCACATCTTCAGGCAATTCGTCTAAAGTAAAAATCCCCGGTAGGATGCTATCTTTAAAACTCCCCAAGGCCATTGCCAATTGGCTGCCTGCGGCAGCACTAATACTGTGGCCTAGGTAACATTTCACAGCCGATACAGGCCAGTTGTTAACACCAAACGCCTTGGCTACTTTATTTAGTATGTCGGACTCGCTGACTCTATTTTGTGGGGTGCCTGTGCCGTGGGCGGAAACAAAGGAGTTTTCACGTAATTTTTTCTCACCAATCACAGCTCTTGTAAGCCCAGCAGCTTTAGCCATACTCACGTAGTTACCAGCACCAGGGCCAGATATTGATTTTTTGTAACCATCGGCATTCACAAACACTCCCGGCACAGAGCCGAAAATTTGAGCACCTACCTCTAAAGCCAATTCATCATCAACAAGTAGAAAAAACTCTCCACTTTCGGCCAAGGTAAACCCACAGTTATAGCCAAAAGGCCTGCAAGCATGGGAGTAGCGAACCTTATCGAAACCTTTACCTTGGTCTAGGGCTAAAATTTGGTCATCTTCTGCTAGGGCCCCCATCACACGGTAAGCCTCATAGACTTCACTGATCAAAGGAGCTTCGGCGGCGCCTACAAGGGCGATGCGGCGTCGGCCTTCTTGGATATCCTTAACAGCATGTTCTAGATTATATAGAGTACTGGCACATGCGCCTAAAATCCCACCTGTGTGGCCAATGGAGCCAAGTACATAGGCATTTAAAAAGTCACCGGGCATTTCAGCCAAACTTAAGGCCATCTGTTTTGTGCTAGGTCGTTTGCCCAAAAGAGCGGCTTTCATATAGCCACCAACGCCCTCTTGGCCCAACTGGCCCATTGCGCTGGAAGCGTAAACGCCGATTTGATCGGGGGCCACCATATTAGCCAACTGCGTAAAATCAATCCCGCTACTACCCAATGCGTCACTTGCGCCGTACACCGTTGTCTTAAGTCCTCTAGGGTGATTGGCAGAAGGGTAACCAGCACCGGGGTCGAAGCCCGTGGGCATTTGCCCGCCTGCTTGGGCAGCCAATTTTTTAGAGCTGGGAAGATAACTTTCCAGTCCCCCTTGGATCAGTAGATATACATTTTTAGCATCGCCTTCGATTTCTTTTACCGTTACACTGTCAGGTAAAACATCAGGAAGAGACTTTTTAGAGACCTTGACCCGTAATAGCTCGCCTACAGGGGCTTTTAAATCTACTTGTTGGTGCAGTGGCGTCTGGTCGGGGTCAAAGAAACTGGGGCCAACTCTGCGAATGCCTGTATTTAAGTGGATTTCACTAGACAATAGCTCAAAAGCCTTGGATTCTTCAATGACTTGGCCATCTTTTGTCTTATATAAAGTACCATCAAAAGTAACCAATCCCATTAATGCACCAATGGCTAAATAGGCTTGGTTCTTATTTTTTTCCGATTGAACTTCATGGGTCATGCGCCGAAAGGCATGAAAAAATGAACTTCTCCCAGCGGGGTTGACTCCGCCGAAACCAATGATGACAGGTAGTTTTTTCAAGGAATTCTCTTTATTATCAGACTAAATATGTTATCTAATTTTTTAGTAGAATATAGCCCTTTTAGGCAACAAAAAAAAGGTTTGACCAAAGTACTTTTGATCATTAGGATAAATTCTTTAATTAAATATTAAAAAGCATTTGACAGACGAACACCCTTCGTCTAAAAATTGGGGTTTACAAAGGTTTACACCTTAACGAATTCTGGGGCCAGTAGCTCAGTTGGTTAGAGTACGTCCCTGATAAGGACGGGGTCGATGGTTCGAATCCATCCTGGCCCACCAGAATACGATGTAAAAAGACTGTTTTGTTGGGGGATTAGCTCAGTTGGTAGAGCGCCTGCTTTGCAAGCAGGAGGTCAGCGGTTCGACCCCGCTATCCTCCACCAGACAAAACGAAAAATTAAAGTTTATATCCGCATTGAGTCAATAGGCGCGTAGCTCAGTGGGAGAGCACTACCCCGACACGGTAGTGGTCGACGGTTCAATCCCGTCCGCGCCTATAGAATTAAATCGCTTTGGAGGAATCATAGCTGTTAGAAGAGGCAAAAAGCCACAACCGAAAAGACAAATAGACACTGTTAAAATGAACGGCGCCATAACCACAGCTACTGTGCGAGTCGTCGATGAGACAGGTGAACAGTTAGGAGTTTTGTCTACAAAGGATGCAATTGCGACCGCCGCAGAAAAAGGCTTAGATTTAGTAGAGGTCAGTGATAAATCAGACCCACCAGTTTGCCGAATCATGGACTATGGTAAACATAAGTACCAAGCGAGCAAGAAACAGCACGAAGCGAAGAAGAAGCAAGTTGTGATCAAGGTTAAGGAAATCAAAATGAGGCCCAAAACCGAAGAACACGATTTTCAATTTAAGTTGAAGCACGCCAGACAATTTATTGAGGCGGGCAACAAGGTCAAAGTGACCGTAATGTTCAGGGGGCGTGAAATGGCTTTTACCTATATGGGTAAGGAGCTTTTAGAGCGCTTTAAAGCTGATACAGAAGACATCTGTATTGTTGAAAATGAACCTAAACACGAGGGTAGACTCATGCAAATGATTCTGGCCCCCAAAAAGAGCAAAAAGTAATGGCCAAGTATAAATTAAAAACTAAAAGCTCAGCCAAGAGGCGGTTTAAAATTACAGCTAACGGAAAAATTAAGCGTAAGAAAGCAAACTTACGTCATATTTTGACAAAGCATAGTTCCGCATCCAAGAGAAAACTAAGAAAAGCAGGTGAGGTTTCGGCCGCTGACGCTCCAAGCGTTAGACGAATGATGCCTTATGGCTAATTGATTTAAATCAAAAGGACCAAAAATGGCACGAGTAAAAAGGGCAATGCATGCCCGTAAAAAGAAAAAAGCTTTTTTAAAAGCTGCAAAAGGATTCCGTGGCGGAAGAAGTCGCTTAATCCGAACAGTTATGGAAGCTGTTGATCGCGCGAGAGTATACGCTTACCGTGATCGAAAGAATAAAAAAAGAGAATTCAGAAGATTATGGATTGTTCGTATCAATGCTGCGGCACGTGAATGCGGGACTACATACTCTAAGTTGATCAATGGTTTGATCAAAGCTGGTATCGAAATGGATAGAAAAACTTTAGCTGACTTAGCTATGAATGAGCCTGCTGCTTTCAAAAGCATCGTGGATCAAGCACAAGCTGCATAAAGTTCTAAAATCAAAAAATCAAGGCTCCTCTGGAGCCTTTTTTTTTGCCCTAAATTAGGGCTCTTCTTTAGCTTTATTGCTTTTCCGTTGGATTTCTCCATTAATTTTTGCTAACTGCTTAGCATAGACCGCAATCTCTAGCTGCCGTTTTTTCAGAGTCAGCCTCTTTTCAGCCTCCTCGTTGAATTCAGCGAAGGCACGTGAAGCAAAGCTAAGACCACGTCTTTTTAAAACATCTAAAATTTTGGCTGCTTGCGCCGCCTGTTCTTCAATCTCTTTTTTTGTTGGTTTAAGCATCATCATGGTTAAAAAAAAGTGGGATCATTCAAAGCATTTTTTAAAATATAGCGAAAGCCTGTTAAGCTTGCCAGAGCAAAATCAAAAACAACGTGCTCTTATTTTAATTAAAGCCTTAAAAGAAATTTTTAAAGTTAAAGATTTTCACCTCACATCCAAAAATGAAGAGTGGTTTATTAAAAAGGGCGCCATAGAAATTCGCCCTATGCCCAAATTGGACCTGATCAAATTAGACCAAACCATCTTGGCTAAACTGAAAGAGGGCGAAAACCCCAAAGATCATTTGATGATCTTCGCTCCTTCAGAAAAGCTCAAGGGGCCTAAAAAAACTTTCTTTAAGCTGGTTGTCCTACTTTTTATCCAAACTCACCAAGAAGAAAACCAACCAGACCAGCCAAGCCCAGAGCAAATTTCCCATGAAAGCTCCAAGCCTAGTGATTTAAACCCCCATGATTTGGATAGTAAATTTTTCCTAACTCTATTAGAAAAACTCTGGTCACAGCTCTCTTTGATCGAAGGTGTAAATGAAATCAATGCAAAGGAAGTGGAAGAGGGGGATTTTTCAGCCCAGAAGCTGGCTAGGAATAAACTAGAAAAAAACAAAGAGGTTTTAGACTCCATCATTGCCTACTCTACTGGTGTTTCAAAAATACCTCAGGATCTAATTGCCTTTGAGCTGAGTAGTACCTTGCAACGTCTGCTAGAAAAGGCTGTATCCGTAGCCGAAGACCTTAGTTTTGCCTTTGAATATGACTCGGAGCTGAGCAATTTTAAAGTGAAAGGCAACCTTGAAGCCTTTGAACTGGCAATTCCCTTTCTCTTTGATTACTTAAGCGCATCCTTTACCGCCCAAGACTTAGGAGATAAACTCACTTTAATCTGCGAAAAAGTTCCCAGTAAAATGGGGCTAAGAATTACCGCCAAGGGGATTTTAGCTGTACCAAAGTCAGATTTAGCTTTAAGTAAAGCCGTTGAGGATGCTGGTTGGACGGGGATTTGGTTGTTTTTTTATGAGCACTTTGCAAAGAAAAGCGGGGCAAAGGTCACTTGGAAAAAAGAGGAGCTCGGTGTGACCACCGAGCTAATTTGGTCTAGTTAACTTATACTTAAAGCCAACTTAAAAGCCGAGACTTACACCAACAGCAGTAGTGCTAAAGCTACCGTCAATATCAGTTCCGCCAGCAGGAGCAGTTAATTTTCCTGAAGCGTTGTGACTACTGACATGAATATCAAATAATCCAAAAGGAATGCCTAAACGACCAAAAACCTGAGTCGCTGTACCTGATTCATAGTCAGACAGGGCGCCTGTTCCAGTAAAGGTTCCAATACCAAAACCAAAGGTAATATTCACAATAGGGATAGGTAGCTGATAGAAAACATCAGCAAAGCTAACGCCATATCCTGCCTTAATACCTGCGGTTTCATTTCCAAATTCATAGTTTTCCACACCAAAACCACCTAAAAAGGGAAGTTTTACATAGGCCATGGCACCAGATACATTATCAAAATCTGTACCGTCGCTGGAGACTTTGATCGGAACACTGGCCCCAATACTTACAAAGTCACTTGCCCAGGCATTTTGCCCAAAGCTAAAAAATAAAGCCCCTGCCATAAGCAGAGAAAATAGTTGTTTTTTAAACATTTTGCCTCAATTGTTATATTTTGCTTTTCGTTAATGAAAATTCTATTAACTGTTAATCAACTAAACATCCAATTATAGTGCCAAAATTGCTATATTTGCAATTTTAACTGGTGATTGCCTGAGCTAAAAAAAAGCCTTAAGGTTAAGAACAAAACTTATTACTAGAGGATTCATGTCACTTTCAGAGATATCTAACATCGATCAGTTGCAAACCGACCTAGCAGCCCGCTGGCACGAAGAAGAGCCCGCAGAGGGTGGCTCTGGTTTTTTGGCCCTAGTGCAAAAACAACACTTGATGAACTTCCTTCTTTGGCATGAAGAAGATATTGCCCGCTCACCAACCGTGACAGACAAGATAATTACTGGGGTAAAACGAAATATTGATAGCTATAACCAGCGTCGAAATGACCTGATTGAAAAGCTAGACGAGGCTTTGATTACCACTTTGGTCGAATCAGGGGTAAAATTACCCAATGATGCCCCCTTAAACTCAGAAACGCCTGGTAGCATGATCGACCGAGCCAGCATTATGAGCATCCGTATTTTTCACATGTTAGAACAAACGGTTCGCAAAGATGTCGACCAAGCTCACATCGACCAAGCTTCAGAAAAAGTTCGAGTTTTACGAATCCAGCGTGGTGATTTACTCCAATGTTTAGAAGAAATTCTAAAAGAAACTTCAGAGGGCACAAGGCAGTTTAAAATCTACCGCCAGTTTAAAATGTACAATGATCCTAGTCTAAACCCAGAAATTTATAAGGCTTAAAGATGAGCAAATTTAAGCTAATCTGCTTTGATTTAGATGGAACCCTACTGGATGCAGAGTTCCAGTTGCCAAAGGCCCACATTGAAACCATAGAGACGTTAAAAAAGCGTGGTTACCGCATTACCTTGGCCACAGGTCGTAGCTACAGTAGCGCCAAGCCTTACATTGACGCTTTAAATATCACCGAGCCTATGGTTTTTTCCAACGGCAGTGTTTATGAAAATCCAGATACAGGCAAAAGGGAAGTTTTGATGGGTATCCCCCTAGCTACAGCGAAACAGGTCTGCACTTTAGAAGAAAAAGAAGCCTTTTCCCTAAAGGTTCACTTGGCAGACGGTCAGATTTTAAAGTCAAAAGACCAAGCTTGGCCCGATGAAGGTGTGCATTTTGTTGTTGGGGATATAACGGAAAATATTAAGGATGTTCTAAAAGTAGACCCCATTAAAATTGTACTTCACGGCACAAACCAAGAAATGGAATCTTTCAGTAAGCTGCTCAAAGCGGAACTGGGGGAAAATAGCCCGGTGAGACTCTTTCGAACCCACAGGGATTATGTAGAAATCACCAATGCTTTAGTTTCTAAAGGCCAAGCCATTACCAGATTGATTGGCAAGCTTGGTATTAGCCCAAGCGAAGTTGTAGGGGTTGGTGACCAAGAAAACGATATTGAGTTGGTAAGGGATTTTGGGATGGGTATTCAAGTTGGAGATAACTGCGATGCACTCAAAGCTGTGGCAACACACTTCTTGGCTCCACCGGAAGAAAATGGCCTCACAGGCCTACTTAGTTTACTCCCCTAAAGGGTGCCCGCCGATTTACTACCCTAATTTATGAACTGGGTGGGCAATGTAGGGCTAAATTTCTGGTAAGTTCCATGATGTTCATGGGCTTATTTAAAAATCCCACCATTCCCACAGCTTCACACTCTTCTCGTACTCCTGCGGCAGCGTTAGCCGTCAAGGCGATGATCTTCACAGGCTTTTTCATTTCGCCTAATATTTTTTTAGCCGCTTCCACACCGTCCATTTCAGGCATTTGTAAGTCCATTAAGATAACATCATAGTCTACAGCCTCCATTGCTTGGCATGCTTCCAAGCCATTGTTGGCAACAGCAACTTCAAAGCCTAATTTACGTAAAACCTTCACAGCTAATTTCTGGTTGGTCAGGTTATCTTCGGCCAATAAAATCTTCATGGGGTATTCTTTGGCAAAATCAGGGCTGATCAAATGCTTTTTTTCAGGCTTTGCCGCATCCTTTTCACCTGCCTGACCCAACTCAATTGCTTTTTTAGGAAAGGATAAAAACACCTCAGTCCCTTGGCCCACAACACTATTCAGCCAAATTTTACCGCCTAGAAGTAGAGCTAAGTGCCTACAAAGGGCAAGGCCAATCCCAAGACCTTCATATTCACGGGCAAAGCTATTATCATTTTGGGAAAAGGCCTCAAAAAGAGTTTCTCTCATGGCTTCATCGATGCCGATACCTTGGTCAGAAATCTTAAAGATAACATCCTCTTTATCTAGGCTTAGGCTTACAGAAACCTTCCCTGAGGTGCTAAATTTAATAGAGTTTTCCACCAAATTGCCAATCACTTGCAGGAATTTCACCTTATCTGTGGCAATATCTAAGGGAAGCAAAGCACCAAAATCCACCTCAAAAGTGAGGTTTTTATGCTTGGCCATTTTGGTGAAGTTTTCTTCCAACTGCTCGGCAATATGCTTCAAGCTAATTTTTTCTTTAAAAAATCCCAGCTTTGTACCTGCCTCAAATTGGCTTAAGTCTAAGATATTACTGATCATGCGAAAAAGTGCCTCACCGCCGCCCTTTAAGCTGTGGAGTAGATCCTCCTGTTCTTCGTTAAGGCCACTCTTCTCTAAAAGTTGTGACATTCCTAAGATTGCATTTAAGGGCGTTCGCAACTCGTGACTCATCACAGATAAAAAATTTGTCTTGGCCTTGGCCGCATTTTCCGCTTCTTCTTTCGCCTTAATCAAGGCATCTCGCTCTAATCTTTTGGCGGTAATATCACGAATTACCGTAACAGCACCATGTTCTTCACTGATTAAATCTAAATCGAGGGCGTTGCTCCCGGCTTGAATCCAGAAACCCTCTGGCTTGCCTGCATTTTTTACAAAGATATCTTGGAAGTTTTCCTTCTCTGATTGCTTGATTCGATTGAGAGGTGTGGAATCCAACCCTAAAAGAGTCGTTTCATCTTGTTCATAAAGCCCTAGATCTTGCGGCCATGAATTTACATCTTTAGGAACTTCTTCAATCCCCATGATCTCAGAAAAAGCGTGATTATGGAGCAAAACAAAACCATTTTCATCGGTCACCACCACACCATCACTCATTGATTCTAATACCGAATTCAATATACCTGTGCTGACCTTCAAATCACCCTGTGACTCGGCAAGTTCGGCTTGGGTCGTGGTTAAATTGTGATAGGCGCTATCAAAATCTTTGGCCTTATCTGTCGTTTTAGTCAGCTTGTAGGTAAGAATATCTAAACAAATTTTATTGAGCAGTAAAACCAGCTCAACGGACCCACGGGAGCGGATCAAGGAATCTGAGATAGAAAAAAGGGAAATTTCTGTTCGAGCTCGAACTTCAGCAGTAGTGGGATTTTTTGAGATGACACTCATCTCACCTATCAGGTCGCCTTGCCTGCGAAGGGTTAAAATATACCCACCATCGGCAAAAACATCTACTTCACCGTGGATGATGAGGTAAATTTTATCATTTTCAACGCCTTCAGGAATTATTACTTCTTCTTGGGCAAAGTTTTCAATTTCAGAAAGTTCAACTAGTTCCAATAAAGCAGCGTCTTCAAATTGCTCGAAGACCTTTACTTTCTTAATTATTTCAACTAGTTGTAGCTTGTTTAGCCGCTCTTTCATTGAGCCTTACCCCATGGTAGCGATGCCTCTTTTTGATGCTTTAATGAAGTTAATAAAACGTTCAAAAACCTGAGAGCCATCTGATATTTTTTCAATTGCTGCTAAAGCTTGTGCAGGAACCAGACCACTACAAAAATACTGGTTATAAAGATTCTGCGCTTGGATTACATCCTCTTCACTTAAACCAGCTCTTTTTAGGCCCACAATATTCAAGCCGTAAACCTTACCCCTAGATCCTGTACAAATCACATAGGGAGTTACATCTTGATAAACGGCAGTCATCGCGCCGACCATAGAAAAATCGCCTATACGGCAGAATTGGTGAACCCCTGCAAAACCGCCAGTCACGACACGGTTCCCTAGACTAACATGACCAGCCAAGGTTGTACAATTTGCAAGCATGCAGTCGTCACCTACGGTTGTATCATGAGCAAAATGGCTGGATACAAAAATCTGATTTCTGTTGCCAATTTGGGTGATCCCTCGGTCTTTTTCGGTTCCACGGTGAATAGAAACATATTCACGAATGTCATTTTCATCACCAATGATGGTAATGCCGTCGTCATCTCTGTGTGTTTTATCTTGGGCAGGAAAGCCTAGGGTGCAAAAAGAACCGATGCGGTTTTTCTTTCCTAAGGTAGTTTTTCCTTTGATGGATACATTATTTTCAATCTCGCATCCGTCGCCAATGGTTACTTCAGGACCAATAATACAAAAAGGGCCAATGGTAACATCTTTGCCAAGTTCAGCTTTACTATCTACAAGGGCGGTTGGGTGAATAGTCATAAATTCCTTTATCCAAATGATTTTTCCCAATCTTTAAAGACGGCCTCTAGGCCTAGGGATTTTAGTTTATTTGCGACAGCAAAGGCGCTTCTATCATCATCAATGGAAAACTGTTCTAGGTTTTCCTTTTCTGAGGCGTAACCGCCGGGGTCTGTCTTGCTACCAGCGCTCAGGCTGGTGATTCCAAAGTGAATTGCATGGTCTCGAAAGGCAGAGCTTTCTCTAGTTGAAAGTGACAATTCTAGATTTTCATCGAGAAGCCGGTAGGCACAAATCAACTGGGCTAATTCTTTATCATTCACAGGGTGACGAGGCTCCAAAACGCCTTCGGCAGGCCGAAGCCGAGGAAAGGAGATAGAAAATTTCGTCTTCCAGTAGGTCTTTTTCAAAAATTCTAAGTGAAAGGCCACCATCCAAGAGTCGGCACGCCAGTCCTCTAGCCCTAATAAACAACCAAGTCCAATCTTGTGAATCCCAGCCTTACCTAATCTGTCGGGCGTTTGCAGGCGGTAATTAAAATTGCTCTTGGCCCCTTTGGGGTGAAACTCTTTATAATTAGGCCCGTAGGTTTCTTGGTAGATCATTACGCCATTGAGGCCTGCTTTGCGAAGAATCTCATAGTCTTCTTGGTCCATAGGCTGAACTTCAGCTGAAATCTGGGCAAAGTGGGGGCGAATCCAAGAAATGGCCTCAGCCAAATATTCCCGACCCTCTTTTTTATTCAAATCCCCTGTCACCAGCAATACAGACTCGTAGCCCCAAGACTTTAAAACCTCCACCTCTTTTAAAACTTCTTCCTTGGTCAGGCGCACTCTGGGGATCTCGTTTTCCTTGCGGAAGCCACAGTAGGTGCAAGAGTTTAAACACTCGTTGGAAAGATAAAGGGGGATATAAAGCTGAACACATTTCCCAAAACGTTTTTGGGTCAAGCTTTGTGCCTCTTGGGCCATTTGCTCAAGGTAAGGTGCCGCAGCAGGTGAGATTAGAGCTTGAAAATCATTTAAGTCTCGTTTCTTTTTTCTTAATGCTCGTTCCACATCAGCGGCGGTTTTACTGTAAATTTGTTCTCTAATCTCAGCAAAGTTTTCCTTTGCAAAGACTTCTGAGAATTCCCCACCAACTAAAGAATTATGCTTTAAATTCATAGGAGACTACTCGCTTAAAAAAGCAGTTAAGGGGCTGGAAGCTTCTGCCCTGTTTTTAATTTGTCCACCAAGACCAGCTTCAAAGGCCAAACGACCCGATTCCACAGCCATCTTAAAGGCTAAGGCCATCTGTACAGGGTCGCCGCTAACGGCAATGGCTGTATTTACAAGACAAGCATCTGCGCCCATTTCCATAGCCTCGGCAGCGTGACTTGGGGCGCCAAGGCCCGCATCAATCACCACAGGTAACTTGGACTCGGCAATAATAATCTCTAACATTTCTCTGGTAGCCAAGCCTCTGTTACTGCCTATCGGTGCCGCAAGCGGCATGACTGCCGAGGCTCCCGCTTCTTCTAACTGTTTGCAAAACACAGGATCGGCGTTGATGTAAGGCAAGACAATAAATCCCTTTTTAGCCAGAGCCTCACAGGCAACCAAGGTTTCTTTATGGTCGGGCAACAAATATCTGGGGTCAGGGTGAATTTCTAGCTTCAACCAATTGGTTTCTAAGGCTTCTCTCGCCAGTTCACTGGCAAAAATAGCCTCTTTTGCTGTTCTCACTCCGCTGGTGTTGGGGAGTATGCCTACACCGTCAAGCTGGACCGAGGCCAACATTTCATCACTGGCATTTGCAGCGTCAAATCTCTTTAAGGCCAAGGTTACAAGCTCGCTGCCACTAGCTATAATAGAATCTTTCATTACTTGGTTGGAAGAAAACTTGCCCGTACCCAAAAAAAGCCGTGACCGAAAGCTCTTACCGCCGATTGTTAATTGTTCCATATTTTTTTTACTTCTTTATCTAGTCTTTCAAAGGCTTGGGCTGGGTCTGTGTCGCCCCAAACTGCGCCTAAGGTAGCAACGCCATTGAATTTTAAGGCCTTGGCCTTTGTGATTTTGGATTCTGTAATGCCACCTAAGGCAAAAATTTCTACCGATTTTTTACTTAAACTTGAGCTCAACTGCTCCAAATCAAAGTTCGCTTTCACGCCTTTTTTGGAAATAGAATCAAAGACAGGGCTCAAAAGAGCAAAGTCGATGCAGGGCCAGTTTTTTTCTACCTGAGGCAGTTCATGCAGAGCCATACTCACCTTCAAGCCTGGGGAGGCGCTTTTAAGCGCCTTGACTCTAGCGCAAAGGTGATCGTTACAATCGATCTCTTTAAAATGCACGCCACCTATTTGGTAGTCTACGGCCAGCTCTTGGAATTGGTGCAAATAAATCTTTTTTTGCTCCTCTAAAGTAAACTGATCTAAAAAACCAGAGCAGTCTGTTTTGTTCCAATTGGGTCTGCGCAGGTGCAGGCGTTCCAGCCCCTTTTGCATCATGGTCTGAATCAACTGCACCTCACCAAGGTAAGGCTCAGGCGTAGTAATTAAGATCAGATTCATTTTTTCTGATAGATCTCAGCGCCTGTTTCAGCAAAGTCCTTGGATTTTTCGCTCATGCCTTTTTTCAAGGCTTCCGCTTCGTCAATTCCTTGCTGCTTTGCATAGGCACGCACTTCGTGAGTGATTTTCATGGAGCAAAACTTAGGGCCACACATAGAGCAAAAGTGAGCCAATTTGGCCCCTTCGGCAGGCAGGGTTTCATCATGAAAAGCCAAGGCTTTATCGGGGTCTAGGGAAATATGAAATTGGTCTTTCCAACGAAATTCAAAGCGGGCCTTACTCATGGCATTGTCTCTAAACTGGGCTGTAGGGTGGCCTTTTGCAAGGTCAGCCGCATGAGCGGCCAGTTTATAAGTAATTACACCTTCTTTCACGTCGTCTCTGTTGGGTAAACCTAAGTGTTCTTTAGGGGTTACATAACAAAGCATGGCCGTACCGTACCAACCAATCTGGGCTGCACCAATGGCAGAGGTAATATGGTCGTATCCTGGGGCAATGTCTGTGGTTAGAGGCCCTAATGTGTAGAATGGAGCTTCAAAGCAGTCTTCCAACTGGATTTCCATGTTTTCTTTAATCAACTGCATGGGCACATGTCCCGGGCCTTCGATGATCACCTGAACATCATATTCCCAAGCGACTTTGGTCAATTCCCCAAGGGTTCGCAATTCGCCCAATTGGCATTCGTCGTTGGCATCGGCCAAGCAACCAGGTCTAAAACCATCACCAAGACTTACAGCCACATCGTACTGGGCTAAAATCTCGCAGATTTCTCGAAAGTTAGTGTAGATAAAATTTTCTTCATGGTGAGCTAAACACCACTTGGCCAACATAGACCCGCCACGACTCACAATACCTGTCAATCTAGTTGCTGACTTTGGCACCAAAGAAAGCAGCACACCTGCATGTAAGGTGAAGTAATCAACCCCTTGCTCGCATTGCTCAATCAAGGTGTCACGAAACATTTCCCAATTTAGATCTTCAGGTTTACCGCCAACCTTTTCCAAGGCTTGGTAAATGGGCACGGTACCAATAGGCACAGGGGAGTTTCTTAAAATCCACTCTCTCGTTTCATGAATGTGTTGGCCTGTAGAAAGGTCCATTACAGTATCAGCGCCCCAACGGCAGGCCCAAACGGCCTTCTCTACTTCTTCTTCAATTCCAGAAGTTATGGCGCTGTTGCCAATATTTGCGTTCAGTTTAACCAAAAAGTTTCGCCCAATGATCATAGGTTCTGCTTCGGGGTGGTTTAGGTTGGCTGGAATAATAGCTCTACCCTTGGCAATTTCGTCTCTTACAAACTCAGCTGTAATGGGCCCATCAGGTAAAGCGGCACCAAAGGATTCGCCCTTGTGTCTTTTACCTAACTCAGGGTTTTTAGCTATCATTTCTGAAATCTGCTGGTTTTCTCTAATAGTAACATATTCCATTTCAGGGGTAATGATCCCTGCCTTGGCGTAGGCCATCTGGGTAATACCAACACCTTTTTTCGCACGTCTAGCTTTAAGGGGGTTGGGGTAGGTTACATGAGAAAGTTTAGGGTCAGCTTTTCGCTCCCTTGTAAAACCCGAGCCATAGGCTTCTAGTTCTTCGGTATCCCCACGGTTTAAGATCCATTCCCTACGAACTTGAGGCAGACCCTTTTTAATATCAATTTCAATAGAGTCATCGGTAAAAGGCCCAGAGGTATCATAGACAGCAATGGGGTGATTGTAACCTTCTGACTCAGGGGTCATACCCTCTTCGTTGGTCAAGTTGATCTGTCGCATGGCAACAGAAAGATCATGGAGCTTGCCCTTGATGTAAATTTTTTCTGATCCAGCAATAGGGCCTGTGGTGATGCCTTTGGTACTTTTGATTTTGATATCGTTCATAGGAATTTTTTTATCCCCCTTGAGTGGGGCGAATGATTAAGATGCGGTCTGATTGTTTGAGCCTAACTTCTGCCCAGTCCTTTTTAGGGACAACTTCGTCGTTTAAAGCGAGAGCAATGGCCTTTGTAGCAGCAAGACCCTGATTTTCCATTAACTGGTATAGGGTTGTTGCTGTTGTATCTTCTATTTTGTCGTTGATCCAAAGTTTCATTGCTTCCTTTTGTTGAAATTAAAGTACAGGAATTTTTTGAATTTAGCACCCCTTGAAGCATTTTTTTTAAAATCTTTAAAAATCCTAGTAAAGGTTTAAAAAACCTGATTTAATTCCCCCATGAATGAGAAACTATCAAAACATTTTCCCAATCTTGGCCCCATGGAGCAAGACTTTGAGGAAAGCAACTTAGTACAGTTGCCCAAAGGCACCGAGATCTTTGCCGAGGGAGACCCTTGCGTAATGATTGCCTTGCTACTCAAAGGAGTGGTGCGAGTTTACAAATTGAGTGAATCGGGCAGAGAGATGACCCTGTACCGCATTCACCCCGGTGAGAGTTGCATCCTTTCTATCTCTAGCCTCCTCAGCCACAAGCCCTTGGGCGCCATTGCTGTGGTGGAAGAAGATATCGAAGCCTACGCTGTGCCGGCTGACACCTTCTCAAGCTGGATGAAGGGCAAACCTTGCATGCAAGATTTTGTTTTTGATTTACTTTCCCAACGTTTGTCTGAGGTTTTAACCACCGTTGAAGAGGTGGCCTTTCACAGACTGGATGAACGAATACTAAAATTTTTACTCAGCCAGCCTCGTACCCATGCGGAAGTGGCAACGACCCACCAAAAGATTGCCGTAGAAGTCGGAAGTAGCAGAGAAGTGGTCACCCGAACCTTAAAGGATTTACAATCCCAAGGCTTGGTGGAAATTGGTCGTGGGTCTATTATATTAAAGGACTTGGAAAAAATTAAGTCGAGACTCCACCCCATTTAAATTTGGCAAGGTTAGCTTTTCAGGCGATCTAGTCGAAGCCGCATTCGCTCGTCAAAGAGGTTTTTTGCGGCAAGTTGCAAAGCAAATAAAATTCCAAAGCCCGTTCCCGCCACAATCAAGAATATAATCATAATCTGGTATTTGGCAGCCTCAAAGGGCTCGCCTCCAGCTAAAATCTGACCTGTCATCAGTCCCGGTAAACTCACCAATCCCGCTGCGGCCATGGTGTTGACGATGGGAGTCAAGCCGATGCGAAAGGCTTCTTGTTTAATTAAAAGGATAGATTCAGATGCGCTCTGGCCTAAAAGCAAACGGCCTTCAATTTCAAATCTTTTTTCCCAGCTCAAACTCGTCAAGCGGTCGAGGCCTAAGGAAATTCCATTCATGGTGTTACCGAGCAAGATTCCGACTAAGGGGATTGCATATTGTGGCTGGTACCAAGGTTGGGCCTCAATTAAAAAATACAAAGCAAAGAGAGCAACAAAAAAGCTGGAAATCATCATGGCACCTGTGCCCAGAAAATAACCTAGCATCCCCTTGAAGGGGCGTTTTTGTCTGGCTAGAACTTCTCTTCCAGCAGCCAAAAGCATGATTGAACTGATGAGCAGCAACCAACCGATGCCACTTTGTGCAAAGATAAATTTTACAGCAAGCCCCAGTAGACTCAGTTGCAAGGTGGTTCGAAAGGCGCCAACCACTAACCTTGAGGCAAGGCCCAATTTTAAAAGTAACGTCACCCCTGCCAGCAAAAAAACTAGCCCTGCCGATAAAATTAAATCCCAATGGTTTAGAGTGATCATCATAACTCTACCACCCTATCTGCCAACATTTCTAAAGTCCTAGTGCCCATGCGTTTTGCTTGGGCGGGGTCGTGACTCACCCAGAGGTAACCAGCAGCATTTTTTTTACAATAGCCCACAATCATGTCTTCCATGAGGCCCACATTGCTGGGGTCCAAAGAAGAGGTAGGTTCATCGAGCAGTAAAAATTTAGGCTGCATTTCCAAGATTCGCAAGAGGCCCAAACGTTGTTTTTCGCCACTGGAAAGCCGGTAAACATCTTGGTTTAAGATCTCTGTAGTAAAGCCCAGTTCTGCCAAAGGCAAAGTGTTAGGATTTTGAAAGTGAGGGGAGACGGTATCAAACCACCAAGCGGAACTGGCAGGCAGATAGCCGATATTTTTTCTTAGTTCCTGCGGCGGTATTTCTGTCGCACTTATGCCCCCAAATTCAACCTGACCGCCGTAAGGGCTAATATCAACGATAGCCCGAAGCAGCTGGCTTTTGCCCACGCCTGAGGCGCCAATAAGCGTTACTCGTTCATTAGGGGCAATAGAAAAAGAGAGAGGCCCGACCTTTAAAAATCGAACCTCTTGGAGACGTAATTCCACTCTTTATGCGTAAAGGTGGAAGACCATAAAATAAATCACCACGCCAGAAACAGCAACGTAAAGCCAAATGGGGTAGGCCCACTTCACCATTTTTTTATGCTTCTCTTTTTCCCCTTGGATAGCGTACTTGATAGCTAGAAAAATCAAGGGTAAAACTCCAACAGCCATGATAATATGGGGAAATAAAATCGCCATATAAATAATTTTAACTAGTCCTTCCCCTTTAAAAACAACGTGGCCAACTTGGGCATGGTAATAAAGGTAGATGGCAAGGAATGCCGAAGAAATCCCAAAGGCGGTCATCATTAATTTTTTATGTAAATCCTCATCACCTTTCACTTTGATGGCATAACCTGCACCGAGCAAAAAGAGAGTGGCTAAAGAATTTAAACCTGCGTTAACGGCGGGCAGTTGGGCTAATGTTTCTGGTGACATCTTTTCCTTTGAATGATTCGTTTAGGTTTAGTCCGAGTTTGTTTAGTGGCCTTGTTAGTTTAAATAACTACAGGTACCCAAATTCATCTGTATTATAATTTACAAAGCTACTTTTGATTACAAGTTCTTTTTATCTTCAGGGCTATTGATATTGATTAACTTCCCCCGTTTTTTGGGGTCTAGGGTAATTTTCTCTATGGGTAAGGATTTCAGTAATCCCGTCAAACCCTTTTTAGATGCGAATAAATGTCGTTGCAAATGGGGCAATATTGCAGGTTCGTAGATGGCTGCCAAGGGTTCGAGTCTGTCTGTCTCAATCACTGTGGCCAGCTTTAAGGGGTTACGTTTTGTTACCAGATTTTTTAAAATTTCTTCGTCCAAATTGGGCAAATCTGCTGCCACTACCAACCATGCGGCCGTCGCATCCTCTTCAAATAAACTCAAAAGGCCGCCTAAGGGGCCAACTTTTAAAAAGAGGTCGGGGACAATTTTATAGCCCCGTTGCGTAAAATCCTGCTCTTGCCTCTGACTCAAATGGGGTTCGCTTGGGCAAAAAGGTTGGAGCAACGAATGTAAAACCTGCAAATTTGGGCCTTTCCCATAATCCAAATTAGCCTTTTCTGTACCCATACGGCTAGAAAGGCCGCCTGCCATGACCGCCACCTTTAGGGGGTGCGCCTCTGTTTGCTTTGCCTTGAGCAGGGGTAGCAAAATCTCTAGGGTTTCTTGCGGGCTGGTTTCCCATGTGACTATGGGGGTGGTAATGCCTTTTTTTAGCAGGGCCTCTTTTTCTTGCATCGTTGCTACTTGTAGCAATAACAAGTCATTGCTCAATTCTGGGGCATTCTCACCTTTTTTTAAGCAGTAGATCATGGGGCCAACGCCGCTTTTCCAGCCTTCTAAAATGGCTAAATCAAAGGCAGGGTCGAGGGGTAAGGCCTGTAAATCAAAGGGCTTTTTTTGGTGCAAGAGGCTCGATTCTTCCGAGGCAATGAGTGCGTAACCAGCCCCAGCTTTAAAGAGGGTCGCCGTGTCCTTGCCCTTAGCGTCAAAAAAATGTTTGTGGCTTGAATGCTTACAAAAAACAGGTCTAAAGCCCTGACTTATCAATTGGCTAGTCAATTTTTCTGATAGGGTCGTCTTGCCTGCCCCGCTGCTACCTGTTACCCTTATGATATTATGCATAGATTCCTTTTTTTCTATATTCTTAACCCTTTTTACGACCTTTGAAAAGATGGACGAAAAATTAACTCACTTTGACCAGAAAACAGGCAAGGCCAAGATGGTCGATGTAGGGGGCAAAGCTCCAACTCGCAGAACCGCCATTGCCAGGGGCATTGTCAAGGTGCCACCACAGGTTGCAACGGCTTTGGCCCAAGGTGAAGTAAGTAAGGGCGACGCCTTTACTATCGCCAAAACAGCAGCCATTATGGCGGCAAAAAAAACAGGTGATTTGATCCCTCTTTGCCATCCATTAGGCTTAGATGTGGTCAATGTAGAAATGGAATTGCACCAGGAAAAGGGCCTTGTGGCTATCGAGTCTACTGCCAGTATGACTGGCAAAACAGGGGTGGAAATGGAAGCCATGATGGCTGTCTCCATTGCAGCCTTAACCCTGTACGATATGATCAAAGGCATGGATAAAGGCTCTAAGGTTTTAATGACAGGCCTCTACCAAAAGACAGGTGGTAAGTCTGGCACTTACCTCAACCCTGAAATGGAATGGGATCAAATATTAAAGTAGGCCTTAAGGCCACTAGCAGTTATTTGTGGATCTCCACCTTTTTACGACTTGCAAAAAATTTATACATCAAACCCATCACCCAGAGGCGATTGCTCGGAGCCACAACCAAAGGTGACTCTATCAGGGATGAGCCCGCCATATCAGTTGAGATATAAGAAAAAAGTAAATCCAATTTAGGATGCAACTCAAAACTTGCCAGCAGAGCAACCTCTGAGGCAATCAACCCGCCTTTAGCCGTATAGGCAGGCCTTGCAGGCAATGCGTCCTTTTCTTTAACAGAGTAGATCTCAGAATTATATTTGTCGTCCCCATAGTCTCGCCCGTAACTTAAAATCAAAGCATGCTTACTTTTTCGATCAAAAAAATCGAATCTCAGTGAAGGTGTAAAGTTAAAACCAATGGAAGGTGCGCCAATGATAAGGCCGTTTCCGTGGTAGAGAGGGAGAATCGTATAGAGGTGTTCATTAAAAATATAGGAGGTTTTTAAGCCATACTGAAAAATTATCGGTTGGTGATCCATGCCCCTTCTTGCCCATGATTTTTTATGGGTAAATTCCCTGTTCGGGTCTTCTATTCCGTTTGGGGCTGGGGCATCTCTGTTTTCATTCCAAAGGGGAACCCGACCAAAAAAGCCCAATTCCAGATCCAGTTTTTTGCCATTGTGGATAAAAATCCTGTTGGTTTCTCCAGCCTCATAATAGGGGTCACGGATGATGCCGTAAGGTAAGACCACATTTCCAGAGTAGTATTCGTTGGAGCCAGTATAGTGGGGATAGTAGCCTTTTAAAGCCATAAAACCCAATTCTACCTCTGGTTTGGCAGCGGCAAACAGATTGGGGCCAGAAAAATTGCCTGCAAAATTGGCCGAAAAAGGGTAAGGGTAGGGCGCAGAAAGGAAGGTAAAAAAGGCCAGAAAAAAAAATAGTCCTTTGGTCACGAGGTCACTGAAAAAGTCAACAACGCCCAAGCCTTTAGGCTTGTGAGCATGATTCGTTTTCAGCACATTGACAAATTTGGTTTCGACCATTGTTTTTAGCATGGTACAGGGCCTTATCAGCACGCTCTACTAAAACAGCGATTTCCTTACCTGTTTTGGGCTTTAAAGTATGAATACCAATACTAATGGTCACAATCTCAGAGACAGAAGAATCGGAATGGGGAATGTTCAGTTGCGATAAATTGGATTGAATCTTCCTTGCCACTTCTAAGGCTCCCTCCTCATCAGTATCAGGCAGCAACAGGGCGAATTCCTCCCCGCCAAAGCGAGCCACTAAATCGCCGGGGCGAAAGGTCGCCTGAGAAATTGCCTTGGCAACCTTAAAAAGACACAAATCCCCAGCCTTGTGGCCATAGGTATCGTTATAGTTTTTGAAAAAATCGATGTCGCACATCAAAAAACTCACCAAAGACTGACTTCGGTGCATTTCTTTTAAAATGCGCTCCAAGCCCTCATCGAGCATCCTGCGGTTATTGATTTTAGTCAGGGCGTCGAGCATGGCAAATTCTTGTAGCTCTTCTTTTTTTGCTCTAAGATTAATTTCTACTTCCGTCCTCAGCAAAATTTCCCGAGTTAAGTCTGTAATCACTGTCTGCAAATGCCGATTGGTCATGGTCAGCTTCAAGGTATTTGCAATGCGTAGCTTGATGACGTCAGGATTAATGGGTTTGGTTATATAGTCTTGCGCACCTAAGGAAAGGCCACGAACCATATCTTGGGAATCTTGTTTCGCCGTTAAAAAAACCACAGGGATTTTGCGGGCTTGGCTATCGGCTTGGAGTTTTTCCATAACTTCAAAGCCATCCATGCCAGGCATCATAATATCTAAAAGAATCAAGTGACACTGGCCTTTGAAAGCCACGGCGATCCCATCGGCCCCATTGGTTGCGGTAATCACCTCATAGCCCACCTTGACCAAGATATGCCTAATTAAAGCTAGATTGGTTTCATTGTCGTCTATGACTAAAATTGTAACTTTTTCCATGTTTCTTTTATTTGCTACAGCAAGGTTTTTTCTAAAACTGCCCCTTCTAAGGTATCGCTTTCATACTGCGAACCTGTAATATCCCCTTTGGTAAAGTCGGCTTTAACCAAATTGGCCCCGACTAAATTTGTCGTTTGAAAATTAGCCTTGAAACAGTTGGCCCCTTTCAAATTAGCATCACGAAAATTAGAACCTGCCGCCTTGGCTTTAGTAAAGTTGCTATTTTCTAAAATCGCCCTTTCAAAGTTAGCTTCTTTTACATTCGCCTTGATAAAAGAGGCTTTCGCCATGGCTGAAGCTGTAAAGTTTGTTTTATAAAGCTTGGCCTTGTCAAAAATAACGCCACCTAAATGGCAACGGCTTAAGTCTACCCCAGAAAGGTCCGCCCCTTTAAAATTGGAGCCAGTAAGGTCGGAACCCTTTAAAGAGCTACCTCTAAGCACAAAGCCTTTTAGGTTCAACCCTTTGAGCATCGCCTTTTCCATCTTGATTCCAATCATAGCCTTGCCCTTTACTTGGTCTAGAGGCAACCTTGTTCCCGTCAAGTCACACTGGTTAAAACTAGCACCTTTTAATACAGCGCTACGTAATAGAGTACCATTTAAAGAACTTTTGTCAAAGACGGTCTTGATTAAAATCGAAGCACCCATTTGCACTCGATCTAAGGAGCAACTTACAAAGCTCGCACTAGAGAAATCTCCGTGGCTCAGGTCAGAAAAATCTAAGACCGACTTATTAAAAATAGCACCTGTAGCATTTACGTTGCGGAATTTTACGGCCCGCAAGGTGGCACCAGTAAAGTTTGCATCTTTCAGGTTCGCACCTGTCAAATCACTGCCTTCTAGGTTCGCTTGAGAGAGGTCGACTTTTTTAAAATTTACATTTTTTAAGTTCATCTTTTTTAAGCTGGCCCCCTTAAAATTAGCGCCAGCCATATTTCGCCCCTCTAAAGATTGCCCCTCCATCTGGACACCCATCATGCGAACCTGTTCTAAATTACAACCTTCCATAACAGCATGTTCAAAGCGGGCTTTGGTCAAGTTGCAACCTTTCATATCCGTGCCAATGATGCGCCCCAGCCGCAAATCGGCCCCCATAAAACTGGCGCCATCGGCTTTGGAAGAAACCAAAATCACCTTTTGCAAGTTTGCTTGGCGGAAGGTTGCCCCTGTAAGGGTTGCTGAACGAAATTTCGCCGCAACCAATTTGCATTGACTAAAGACAGCCTTTTTTAAATTGGCGTGACTGAAATCACCACCACTCAAAAGGGCCCCTGTGCAATTTGCACGGGTCATATTAGCACCTTGGAAAACCCCATAGGCAAAATTGAGATTTGAAAAATCGGCACCTGTTAAATTCTTCCGAGAAAAGTTGGCTCTTTTGCCTTTTGATTTATCTTTCAACCAAGCTTGATGTTCTTGAGCCATCATTTGCAATTGGTTGCGGCGCATTGTCATTGACTTTCTCTTTTAGATTTTAAATATCAAAACTTGGATCCACATTTGTGGCATTACATCTATATTTTTAGAAAAATTGGCCTGATTAAGCAACGTTTTTAGTTACTCTTTTTTTTATATTTTTTACTTTCCAAGCTTCTTGCCCTTTGCCAGTCAATAAGATAAACTACAATTCGCATTTTAAAAATGTTCAACAACTCTTATTGTTTACCCAGCACATGCCAACAAGCTCCTCAATCGATGCACCTATAGCCCCAAAAAAATGGCTACGTAGTTTCAACTGGGTTGAATACATAGTGCTGGCTTTTTTACTGACGATACTCTTTTTATTAAGCCACCAGAGCTACTTGTTGTTTCATTTTATCTCTGAAGGTTTCAGCATTTTGGTCGCCTTTGGTGTTTTCATGGTGTCGGCCCACACCTACCAATACTCCGGCAACAAGTTTTTATCCTTCTTTGGCCTTTCTTACTTTTTTATAGCCATCATTGACTTTTGCCACACTATCTTTTTTCAGGGAGTAGGCCTTTTACCTATTGCAGAAAACCCAAATACCGCCACTACATTTTGGCTGATTGCTAGATACATGGAGGCCATTTCTGTTTTGCTTGCGCCAATGTTTCTGAAAAAGGAATTCAATTACCCCTTAACCTTTACATTCTACTTTGCAATATCCAGCTTACTTATATATCTAACCTTATTTACGAATGTGTTACCGGTTTTTTATATCCCAGGGGCGGGTTTAACCTCCCTTAAGGTAGGCAGTGAATACCTTATTTCCATCATTTTTATTTTTGGCTTGGTTCATTTGAACACTAAGCGCCACAAGATCGGTGACGATATATTCCACTTAGTAGCAGCTTCCATCGTTTTAACAGTCATATCTGAGTTAACCTTTACCTTTTATATTGCAGTTGAAGATATTTCAGCTGTAGTGGGGCATTTTTTAAAGGTCGTAAGTTTCTTTTTAATCTATAAGGCCATTATCACCACCAGCTTAAAGCGCCCCTTAGATTTGGTTTTCCACGACTTGCAAATGAAGACCGAGAACCTGAATGAGTCTAAGGATTTTTTAGAATCAATTATCAGCCGCAGAACAAGTGAATTAAAGTCGATCAACCAGTCTCTTCAAAATGAAATTGCAGTTAGAGAGCGCACCCAAAAGCAACACCAAAAGACCAACGCTAGACTAGACACTATCATCAATGCCCTGCCTGATATCATTTTAATCTTTGATAAAAACATTAAAGTCATCGACTATACAGGCCACCTAGAAAGTAATTATCTATTGCCTGCAAGCGACATCTTGGGCAAAAGCATTTCCCAATTTTTGGTAAAAGAAGCGGCCGAAGAATTTCAAAATGCCATTAGCCGCACACAGATTACAGGAAACCTAACCCGAGCTGAGTTTTCATGGGAACTCAATCAAACTCGACACTTCTTTGAAGCTCGAATTATCAAGCATGAAGAAGACAATATTTTGGCAGTGGTGCGAAATATCACCGAACAGAAGATCATTGAAGAGGAGTTGCAAGCAGCAAAGGAAGAAGCCATTGCCGCCAACCAGACCAAGAGCGCTTTTCTTGCAACCATGAGTCACGAACTCCGTACCCCGATGAATGGGGTCTTAGGATTGACACAGTTGCTCCAAGATGAAGAATTAACCGAGGAGCAAATGCTCTTTGTGGATACGATCATGGCCTCGGGCAAGGCGCTGGTTGAACTTCTAAACGAAATTTTAGACATCACAAAAATTGAATCCAATCGGATTCAAGTCAAGAATAAGAAACATAACCTCAAAGAGGTTATTGAATCTACTGCGCAACTTTTTTACGGTTCTGCTGCTGTAAAGGGGTTAGACCTTACTTATGTCATTAGCCCTCAAATTCAAGAAGACTGCATCTTTGATGCTTCTTTACTAAGGCAAGTTTTAGATAACCTCATTGCCAATGGTATAAAATTCACCCTTGAAGGCCAAGTTACCCTACAAGTAGGCCTTATCGACCAAAGTAGCAAAGACCAGACCTTACGCTTTACCGTTTCTGATACAGGCATTGGTATTGAAGAAGACTTTCACAGGAAGATCTTTGAGACCTTTACCCAAGTGGACTCCAGTAACACAAGGCAATTTGAAGGCTCTGGCTTAGGGCTTTCTATTGTTGCCAACTTAATCCAAATCCTAGGCGGGCAAATTGAAGTATCCAGTGAGCCTGGCAAGGGCAGCCGCTTCTGGTTTGATCTGGTATTCCCACTGGAGTCAACAACAGAAGTCAAAAATGTGGCTCAGGCCCAAGAAAAGCCAAAGGACTTAAAAGGTAACACAGCCGTTCAACCCCAAGATTATAGAATATTAGTAGTGGAAGACGACGGTGTAAACCAAGTGGTGATCACCCGTTTTTTAGAAATGCTTGGCCATCAGGTTTTTTTGGCTGTCGACGGCAAAGAGGCTGTGCATAGATTTCAGCATGAAGCCTTTGATCTTATTTTAATGGACTGCCTCATGCCTGTTATGGACGGTTATTCTGCAACCAGCGCCATTCGGAAACTTGAGCACTCCTCAAGCCACATCCCCATTGTAGCACTAACAGCAAAGGCAATGGTTTCTGACAAAGCCAAGTGTTTGTCAGTTGGGATGGACGACTTCCTGCCTAAGCCCATTTCTAATACCGACTTAGAGGGAGCCCTTTTGAAGTGGCTTCCTAAGAATTAGCTTTTGTCAAAATTGTCATTTTCGCTAGACAAAGGTCTTTCTTTTTAGGAAACTACAGAGAAAACCTATGCCTAAAGGTGCCATGTCGCTTTATCTGATCAACCAAGTGGGGAAGCTTTTAAACTCCAATTCTGATCTTATCCGTTCTATCAACTCTGTTTTAGTTGCTCTGCCTGACTATCTTCCTGTCAGAAACCCTGTGTTACTCATTAGGGATAGAGTCATCAATAAGTTTTTTATCGACTTAAGCCCAGAATTAACAGAGGAACAAAAAACCAAATGGAACCAGCAGGTTTCTGGTGAAAAAACGACTCACAATTTAAAATTCCAGCACCAAATGGTTTTGTATCCCGATGAAGTGGATGTCTTAGACCTACCCAAACCTGAAAATTTGGAACGCTTGAGTCTACCTAAGATCATCCAGCCTGTGACCTTCAAGCACCACAATTTGCCACTAGCTATTCTTTCAGCCAGTGTGACTGAATTTGACCGTGTCGGTGAGGCCCAAAGGATCTTTACCTTCATTGCTGACATGCTAGCCTTGGCTATGGTTGCGAGAGGGGTCCCTGTAGCTGAAATTGAAGAAGCAGAAGAGACACAAGTTGCAGATGTTCCCGTGATCTTAAAAAAAATAGTCGCAGAATCAGAATCTATGTTGCGGCTTGCCAGTGTCATCAAAAAAGTTGCTAGCTCCAAAGCTACCATCTTGATCCAAGGGGAAAGTGGAACAGGTAAGGAATTGATCGCCCAAGCGATCCATGATCATTCCCTCCACAGAAAGGCACCCTTTATTGGTGTTAACTGCGCAGCCTTGTCAGACAACCTTTTAGAGTCTGAACTCTTTGGACACGAAAAAGGCGCCTTTACAGGGGCCAATGCCGCTCGCAAAGGCCGCTTCGAGTTGGCCGATGGTGGGACTCTATTTTTAGATGAAATTGGCGATACTAGCTTGGGCTTCCAAACCAAAATTTTGCGTGTGCTCCAAGAGGGTCAATTTGAACGCCTTGGCGGCAACGACACTATCCACGTAGAAGTAAGAATTCTTTGCGCCACCAATGTAGACCTAGAACAGGCCATTGCGGATGGTAACTTTAGAGAAGACCTGTACTACAGGCTCAATGTGGTGAATCTATTTATCCCCCCTTTAAGGGAAAGAAAAGAAGACATCCCCCACTTGATTAATTTTTTCTTAAGCAAGCTCAACCGTAAGGAAGGCAAAAACATTCAAATCAAAGAGGCCGATTTGGAGTTGATGAGTCAGTTAGATTGGCCAGGGAATATTAGAGAGCTAGAAAATAAAATTCACTCTGGTTTTTTAATGGAACAGGGTGGTTTCTTTCATTTTGAAACGCCGAAGCTAACCAAAAAAGTTATCCCTAACTCAGGGAACCAGCATCAGGAAAACGCAACCCAGACCAAACTAGATTCTGAGTTTAATGCACAGGATTTGGAACTGGAAGAAAAGCAGTCCATTGAGCAAGCTTTAAACCAAGCGAATGGAATCCAAGTGAAGGCGGCCCAGATGCTCGGCATTAGCCTAAGACAGCTACGCTACCGTATTAAAAAATACAATATCGTAGTCAGGAAACTCCGCCTCTAGGCTTGCCAGCGATTTACACAAAGACTACTATTAAAACTAATTTTTTAGCATATTAAAAAAAACCTATGGAACTTTCATCCCCTCAATTTTGGCTAATCCTAGGCATTGCCGCCATGGTCATTTGGATCAAGATGAGAAAAGGCAAGCCTCAGCCTGTAGCCCGTGACCGACAGATTACCTTGAAGGGCACCAAGTTTACAACAGCCATCACCAAAGAAACACCTGCCCCATGTCTAAATGATTACGGGAAAAAGTTTGGGCCTGACCACCACGAAAAAGAGCCCCCTACCCTGCCCCACTGTGAAAATTGCAGCTGTGTTGCAGAAGACTTAAGTCTTAAGATGGATGAATTTTTCAACAAAAAAGGCAAAAAGGTGGAAACCTTTGAAACAGATTTAGGTCAGCTAGATGCTGTTGATACCAGATACTATAAGTATAAACTTTTAAGCTCAAAAGATAACATCACAGAGGAAGAAAGAACCTCTTATCTTGAACTACTACAAGGCGTAGAAGTGAGCGAAACTTTTAAAAAATTAGTTGAGGAACACCTCAACCTACAGGAGAATTAAATGTATATTATCACAGGTGGAGCGGGTTTTATTGGCTCTTATATGATCCAGTTTTTAAACCAACAGGGCATTGAAGATATTTTGGTTGTTGATCGCTTAGAAAAGGGCACAGCCTACAAAAACTTGATTGGTTTAAAGTACATCGACTATGTCGATAAAGAAGATTTTTTAGAGCAGGTGATTGGACAGGATTTTTCAGGCGACGATGTTGAAGCCGTTATCCACATGGGTGCCTGTAGCGCAACAACAGAGATGAACGCCGATTACCTTATGGAAAACAATTACCGCTACTCCCAGCATTTGGCCCTTTGGTGTAACCAGCATAAGGTAAGATACATCTATGCCAGTAGCGCCGCAACCTATGGTGATGGGGCACAAGGTTACAGCGACCAAGGTGATCTATTACAGTTTAAACCCTTGAACCCTTACGGTTTTTCTAAGTATGCCTTTGACCTTTGGATGGAACGACAGGGCTTTTTAGAGAACATGGTTGGCTTGAAGTTTTTTAATGTTTATGGCCCTAAGGAAGACCATAAAGATGACATGAGAAGCGTGGTGAACAAGGCTTTTGACCAGATTAAAGCAGACGGTTTGGTAAAGCTTTTTAAGTCCCACAAAGAAGGTTATGAAGACGGCATGCAACTTCGGGATTTTGTTTATATTAAGGATATTTGCGAAGTCATGTGGTTCTTCTTGCAAAAGAAAAAACTCGGTGGCGTCTACAACCTTGGAACGGGCCAAGCTCGCTCTTTTAAAGATTTAGTGACAGCTACCTTTGTAGCCTTGGAACTGGAGCCAAATATTGAATACATTCCTATGCCTGAGCATTTACGTGATAAGTACCAGTACTTTACCCAAGCAGACATGGAAAAGCTCAAAAAAGCGGGCTACGACAAAGAATTTACAGCTTTAGAAGAAGGCGTGAAGGATTATGTGCAAAACTACCTCAGCCTACGGCCTTAACATGTCTGTACTTCTATCCTTTTCCATGACCCCCATCGATAAAGGGGAGTCCGTATCTAAGTATGTTGCTCGGTCTTTAGATATTATTGATAAATCAGGTGTCGACTACCAGCTAAACCCTATGGGGACCGTTCTTGAAGGAGAATGGGATGAGGTTATGGCTGTAGTTAAAGACTGCTACGATAAAATGAATAGCGATTGCAACAGAATCAGTTGCTCCATTAAAATCGATGCAAGGTCGGGCAAAGATGGGCGTATGACCAGTAAAATTGAAGCTATCAATCAAACTTTAGGCAGGAAAATTAAGAGCTAGATTTAGGAGCCCTACCTCCCCAATTTTTCCGCAGAGGGGGCGACTACTTCTCCTCTGTTTCCCACCCCTTTTTTTCCCTATAAAAAAAGTGATTTCAGGGGAACATCTGCTAAAAAGGGCTCATTTCCCCCTAAATTTTTCAAATTTTGGGCCCTTATACCAGAAAAAGAACCAAAAAACCAGCCCAAATTATCACCTCGCCTGATTCTAAATAAAAGATTACTTCTAAGTCTCTGATTTTATACTCTATAAAAAATTTTACTTCGCTCTGTAATTGTTATAACCTGATTGTTTTTAAAGGAAAGAAATGAAACAAAACGAAAAGATAAGAAACATCGCCATTATTGCACACGTTGATCATGGTAAAACTACTTTAGTAGACCAGCTTTTTAAGCAGGGTGGTCTATTTAGAGAAGGCCAAGAAACAGATGACCGCATGATGGATTCCATGGATCTCGAAAGAGAGCGTGGTATCACCATTGCGGCTAAAAACTGCGCCTTAGATTACCAAGGCACCAAGATTAACATCATCGATACTCCAGGTCACGCCGATTTCGGTGGTGAAGTGGAACGTGCATTGAGCATGGCAGACGGTGCTATCCTTTTGGTTGATTCCAGTGAAGGCCCATTACCACAGACTCGTTTTGTGTTAGAAAAAGCTTTGGCTTTGAATCTTTCTTTGATCGTTTGTATCAACAAAATTGACCGACCTGATTCAAGAATCGAAGAAGTAACCAACGAGGTTTACGATCTATTTATCGATCTTGGCGCTGATGAAGAGCAGTTAGAATTCCCCCTACTTTTCGCCATTGGCCGTGATGGTGTTGCAAAAGCATCTTTAGAAGATGAGTCAACAACCTTAAAGCCTCTTTACGACGCTATTGTAGAAAAAATTCCTGGGCCTACTGTCAGAGAAGAAAACCCATTGCAGATCATGGTTTCTGATCTTGGTTATTCAGACTACCTTGGCCGTCTAGCCATTGGCCGTTTGCAGAATCAGACAATAAACATCAAAGACCCAATGGTTCGTGTTGATGAAGATGGTGTTACTAAGAATATCAAGCCTACTAAAATGCAGGTTTACCAAGGTCTAGGCCTTGCGGAACAAGATACAGCTGACGCTGGTGAGATTGTTATCTTAGCTGGTATGGACGATGCTAAAATTGGTGATACCATCTGTTTAAAATCAAACGTGAAAGCGCTACCTCGCTTGCGTGTTGATGAGCCTACTGTGTCCATGAAGTTTTCCCCTAATACTTCTCCACTCGCTGGAAAAGAAGGTAAGATTGTTCAGTCTTCTAAAATCTGGGAAAGATTGCTGAAAGAGACTTTAAACAATATTGCCATTGAAGTAGAAGAAACAGAAAACTCAGAACATTTTATGGTTAAGGGTCGTGGTGAATTCCAGTTGGCTATTTTAATTGAGACCATGAGACGTGAAGGATTTGAGCTAACTGTTGGCCGCCCTGAAGTTATTATGCAAGAAAAAGACGGCGTTAAAATGGAGCCGATCGAGCATTTATACATTGACTGTGAGGAAGATTTTACAGGTATCATTACTGAAAAACTCAGTCGCAAAAAAGGCCGTTTGATCAACCTGCAAAACTACGGTTCAGGCAGAGCTAAGTTAGAATTTGAAGCCCCTTCAAGATCTTTGATCGGTTACCGAGATGAGTTCCTAACGGACACAAAAGGCACAGGTCTTTTAAACTCTTACCTAAAAGGTTATGAAGAGTACAAAGGTGACTTTGGCACCAAGACGACCAGCTCACTGGTAGCTGATCGAACTGGCAAAGCCGTTCCCTACGCCCTCTTTAACTTAGAACCTCGTGGAAGACTTTTTGTTGTACCTGGTGATGCACTCTACGAAGGTATGGTGATCGGCGAGCACAACCGAGAGCAAGACTTAAACGTAAATGCTTCTAAGGAAAAGAAACTAAGTAACGTTCGTTCTTCTGGTAAGGATGATGCTGCTGTTTTGACTCCAATCCAGAAGCCAAGCCTAGAGCAGGCTTTACAGTTTATCTCTGATGATGAGCTTTTAGAAGTGACTCCTAAGAATATCCGCATGAGAAAAGCGGAACTGAATCAAGGCTTACGTCATATTAAACATGGAAAGAAATAGCCAAGCTGAGTAACAGCTAGGCTTAAGTAATTTGATCATTCCCATAGCCTGTAAAGGCCTTGGGAATTTTCAGAAGAAAGTCATAAGACAAAAAAAATCCCCATCCTAACAATGCTAGGATGGGGATTTTTTTTTGGCCCTTAAAGAAAACTCTACCTTAAGCTACTAGAAGTAGATACTTACACTGGCACGAGTGCCTTTCAAGTGATTGGCATTGATACCTAAAATGGTTTCAACATAGCTGAGTTCCGCTTCCCAAGGTAAGCTTGGCACCTTTTCGCCTTCCAGCGCTTTCAAGTTTCCATAGCCAATATGCGCTATGAAGTCCATTTTGTTGCCTTCATCGTAAAAGGCGGTACTTCCATATTTGGAAACGGACTGTTGGGCAGCTTCAATACCAGCACCCCAAAAGAGGTCGCCGTTTAAGAAAAGCCAATCCAAATTATAGCCTAAAGAAGACCCTAATCTCAACTCTTGCAAGTCTCCGTTTGCATCGGCAACGTCTTTATGTTCTGAATCTTTAAGCCAAGCACTCATTTGAATAACCTGTTCCCCGCTCAAGGGGTAATAATCCATGATCAATTCTGTGAGTACGCCTTTGCTTCCCGTACCAACATTAAAGTGAGCGGCATCGTTATAGGAGCTTGTACCATCATCACTGATGTAAGTAAAATTCCAGCGAAAGTCGAATTGATCGGTGTAGGCGTAACGCCAAGCCAGCATCAACTGACTGTCACCAGCACCTGAGACGGACTGGCTTTTGTATTCTTGCACAAAACTAGTTGCTGCCGTTCCAGCACCACTGGACAAAGTCAGGTTTGAACTTCGCGATTTTACAACTTGAGAAACAAGATACTGCAAGTTCCAAGTGTCGCTTAGCCCATAATTTATAGAAAAATTTGTAATGGTTTCGCTTTCTGACATGTCTCCAGAAATTTCTGAGTCTGCAATGCCATAACGACGTAATTTCTTAGCCAAAAGGCTCTCTGACAAATTCCTGTGTCGGTAAACTTCAGAATGACTGGTACCCGAGTTAGTTAGGTCAAATTTTAATAGGCCTTCAGGCAAAAAGTCTACAGTTCCAGCCATCCCGCTTAAGGGCAGGAGGCCGCAAATTAATATCAAACTGGCAAATTTTTTCATTCTTATTGGGGTCTGGAACAGGCAATGTCGCCTGAGTCTAAGCTTATTGTTTGTAGTGTTGAAGGCATTCTAAATGGAAATTGCCTTAAATGTGCTTAAGTCTTGCAGTAAATGCTCAATTGGTAAACCCACAACATTGTTGTAGCTGCCATTGATAGATTTAACCATAAAGCTACCTACCCCTTGGATGGAGTAACTCCCTGCTTTATCAAGGGGTTCCGTAGTTTTACTATAGGCCTCTAATAGGGCAATATCAGAGTCATAAAAGGTTACATCTGTGGTCACAGCCTTCACAAAATCCACCCCTTCACCTAAAATCGCATAGGCTGTAATCACTTGGTGGGTCTGGCCTGCAAGCTTTTTCAACATGGGCAATACATCCGATTGGCTATCTGGCTTACCAATAATCTCGTCACCTAACACAACAATAGTATCGGCCGACACAATCAATCCACTGAAATCATTAGAGCATTTAGCTTTAACCGCCGCCCCTTTTTCCTTAGCAAGGCGTAAAGCAAAGGCCTCTGGTTTTTCACCGAGGTTGGGCTCTTCTGGAATATCTGCCTTCAAAATTTCAAAGTCAAAGGCGTAGCGTTCGAAGTATTCTTTTCTTCTTGGGCTTCCACTGGCTAAAATTAGAGGGCGAGTTTGCGAGAATTTCATTTATTTAAGACCTTTTTTTGCCTTCATCTGGGGCGATTTCAGTAAAGTAATATTCAAAAACTTGTTTCATCAATCGAGCCGCTTGGGAGCCTGATCTACCATTTTCTATCATCATGACGCCGGAAAGCACTGGCTTTTCTACAGGAGCAAAAGAAACAAACCAAGCATGGTTGTAAAAGCGTTCTTCCATCTTGCCTTGGGCCCGCAGTCTACTTCTCGTCTTGTGGCTCACAACCTGTGTTGTACCTGTCTTGCCTGCCATATCAATATCAATACCGTAACTCCTTGCAGAGCGACCTGTGCCGCTGGCACCTTGAACATTTTGCCTCATGCCTTCTTTTAAGATGTCCCAAGTCCTCTGCTGGAAACCAACAGGCTCAAAAATAGGCTCAGGCGGAGGGCTGAGTAAGACAGATTCCAGATCAGTAGATTTCTCTAAGACTTGTTTTACTATGCGAGGTTGCACCCTTTTGCCTTCGGTGGCTATGCAGTTGATATAGGTTAAAAGCTGCAACGGCGTGGTTGTAACGTAACCCTGACCAATACTTACAGGTAGGGTTTCACCGACGTACCAAATTTGGTTGTAGCGCTTTTTCTTCCATGCTTTAGAAGGCATTACGCCTGTTTTTTCATGCATCAAGTCTACACCTGTCGGTAGCCCCATGCCCAAACGGTTGGCATATTCCTTAATACGGTCGACACCAATTTCCATCCCTAGCTTATAAAAAAAGATATTGCAGCTATGTTCTAGAGCCTCAGTTACACTTAAAGCCCCATGGCCATGTCGATTCCAGCAGTGGATGGTAAAATTTTGATATTTATAAGCCCCTTCGCAAACATGCTTGGTGCGGTGATCGATGATCCCCAGTTCCAAGGCTGCCGCTGCAACGGCCATTTTAAAGGTACTTCCAGGTGAATAAGTCCCCTGTACGCCCTTGTTATTTAACGGGTGATCGGGGTGATTGCTCATCTCGGCCCATCTCTTTGCACTCAAACCCTGACTAAATTCATTGGGGTTAAAGCTGGGCTTACTGGCCATACAAAAGACTTCACCACTGTTGGGATTCATTAAGATGCAAGAGCCTTTTCTGTCGCCTAAAATTTCCTCAACTTTACTCTGCAATTTGGCATTGATATTCAAGACCATATCCTTGCCTGGAATGGGCTCAATGGAATCCATCACTTGGATCACACGGCCACGGCTGTTCACTTCAACCTGTTCCCCGCCATCGGTCCCGATAAGATCACTGTTATAATAGCCTTCCACGCCATCTTGCCCAATGATGCGGGCACTCATAATCTTTGACTGAGGTAGTTTTTGTAACTGTCTTTTAGAGATCTTACTCATATAACCCATCAAGTGAGCGCCTGACTCCGTGACTGGGAAAAACCGCCTTGGGGAAACCTCTATATTGATCCCTGAAAATTCCTCTTGGTAGGCGCTAACCAAGGCCATTTGATACCAAGTCAAATCTTTATAAAGCTGGATGGACTGAAATTTTTGAACCCTGCCATACTTTTTCAGGTTTGCTTCTAAGAGTTTTAAAGGGATCTTTAAAACCTCTGCTAATTTTCCTAAGGTGCCTGGAACATCTTCACAATCTTCCCTGACCAACATCAAATTAAAACTGGGGATATTTTTAGAAAAGATAGAGCCATTACGGTCGTAGATCAGCCCTCGTGGGGCCGCAACCGAATTAATCCGCACACGGTTACCCTTACTTAAGTCTTTAAATTTTTCACCCTTTTTTATCTGCAAATCCCAGAGCCGCCAAATAATAGCCGTCAGGGGAAGGCTTAAGATGCCTTTAATAACAAAATCACGCCGATTAAAGAGTTGCAGCTCGTCATTATTTAAGGGTTCTTCTTTCAAAACTTCCTCTCATGGAGACGGATATTCCCTAGTTTTTCTAAAATAACCAAGGCCGTAAAGGCGTAAGGGGCGAGTAATGCCGTTGGTAAAACCTCAAAAAGCAACATTTCCCTAATCCAGCCCACCTTTAAACCGACCTCTTCCTGTGCACCAATGCCGATGATGTAGATCACCACATTTAAAACCAGCCCTAAAAAGCCCACTAAAATAGGCAAACTAAAGACACTACCTTGGAACATTTTGATTGCGTACCAACGAAGGGGAAAGCTCAAAAGGAAAAAGGAAAAGCCGTAAACGCCAAAGGACATGGTAGAATAGACATCTGCCATGATACCAAAAATTGCGGAAATATAGTAAACCTCAGGCCCCTTCCAATGTATGATAAACAAAATCACAAAGAGTAAATAGAGATTAGGGCTAAGCAAAGGGATATAGTAAAAAAAGCTCGTTTGGGCCCACAGGGCAAAGAGGATACTACCTATAACGATCCAAGTGGCTCTCACTCCTCCTCCGTAAACAGAGGCTGGTGGATGTTGCCAAGGCTAAGTAGAATAATAGCAACTTCCTCAACTTGGTTGATACTTACAACAGGTTTTAAGGTCACCCTTTGAAATAGGCCAAATTCCTTTTTTTCAATGTTGGAAATTCGTCCAATGGGAAAGCCCTTGGGGAAAATCCCAGCAAGACCAGAGGTAACCACCATATCACCAATTTTAATAGACATCCGCCGAGGAAAATTACTAATGGAAAGGCTTCCATCAAGGTTCCCCTTGACCATGGCTTTTAATCTGGTTCGTTGCACTAAGGCTGGGAAATGAGACCTAGAATCTGTTACTAACTGCACAACCGACTGGAATGGAGTCACAGATTGAATCTTACCTACAATCCCAATGGGGGTCACTACAGCAAAATTCTTTTTTATCCCGTGATTTGCCCCTCGATTGATGATCAGTAGTTTAGAGAAACTATCTTGGGTTTCCCCTATAACTTCTGCGTAAATTTTTTCGTCTGCGTTGGTTCTTTCAAAGTTTAAGATGCCTAAAAGACGGTCATAGGCGAGACGTAACTCTTGGGTTTTGGCATGGTTTTCTTTATAAAGAGCCAGTTCTTTTTGTAGCTTTTTATTTTCCTCTTCAACCCCAATCACCCAGATATAGTGATTCCACAGGGAACCAGTGCCTTCAATAAAAAAGTTGGTAGTCGCTTGGAAGGGGTAGGCAATCGTTTGCAAAGATTTCACAAACCAATTTTCAACTCTTCCCTCTTCTGCTTGCCCAAGAAGCATTAAAATAAAAGTAAGGAAGATTAGACCGATGGAAATTCTAAAACGCTGGCGCTTTAAAAAATTGAACATGTAAACAATACTCTGGGCAAAGGTGTTGTTGCTGCTCCCTTTTCAAGGCTCAGCATATAAGAGTAATTTAAAATCAGAGTAAATTAAAATAGGATTTAACTCTTAATCTTTAATCGACTGCAATTGTTTTTAATAGATCAATATTATCAAGCATTTTACCAACGCCCAAGGCGACACAAGAAAGAGGGTCTTCTGCGTAAATAATGGGTAGACCTGTTCTTTCTCTTAGCAAGATATCTAGCCCCTTAAGAAGGCTACCGCCTCCAGCAAGCACGATACCCTTGTCCACAATATCTGCGGCCAATTCTGGGGGAGTGTCTTCTAGGGCATTTTTTGCAGCTAAAACGATTTGCTCGCAAACATCAGCTAAGGATTCTCGAATCTCTTCATTACTTAAAATTAATGTCTTAGGGATACCTGTCAAAAGGTCACGTCCCTTTACATCCATAGTCTGGTTTTCATCTACAGGAAAAGCAGAGCCGATGGTAATTTTAATTTGTTCTGCTGTTCGCTCACCGATCAAGAGGTTATAGCGTTTTTTGATATACTGGATAATGGTTTCGTCCATAATATCCCCACCGACACGAGTCGAGTTGGAGTAAACTACACCAGCCAATGAAATAACAGCAACCTCAGTGGTTCCACCACCAATATCAATAATCATGTTGCCGTTGGCTTCCGTAATGGGCAAACCTGCGCCAATAGCTGCGGCCATAGGCTCTTCTACCAAGTAAACTTCTCTAGCGCCTGCCGATTCAGCCGACTCTTTTACAGCTCTTTTTTCCACTTGCGTGATGCCACTAGGTACACCAACGATAACCCGCGGCCTAAACTTGAGCAGTCCTGAATTTTTCTGGACTTTCTTAATGAAACTACGAATCATTTCAGCAGTAACGTCAAAATTTGCAATTACACCATCTTTCATGGGGCGAATGGCCTGAATGCTCCCTGGGGTCCTTCCCAGCATTGTTTTGGCTTCTCTACCGACGGCTAAAACTTTCATTTCACCATTGGGCATATGTTTTACAGCCACAACGCTTGGCTCACGAATCACGATGCCTTGGCCAGATACGTAAACTAAAGTGTTGGCTGTGCCCAAATCTATTGCAATATCATTGGAAAAAATCTTTAAAATATGTTGTAGCATCTTAAGTTATAATAGGTTTTTAAAGACAAATAGGTAGATTCAAATAAGTTCCATTCATACCCCAATCGGTTTAATCAGGCAATCAAACAAAAGTAGTTTTTTAGAAAAAGGGTTCCAATTGCAATAAAAATCTTGAAGAAAACAAAAAATAGGCTTGCCATAGCCTCCTACTTGTATATTATAATAGATTCTATCGTAATTTTTTTTAGTCTATTAAGTTGTAACAGAAAATTGAAGAAACTAGCTCCAAAGCATCCTATTATAATCGCTCTAAAAAGAGCCAAGGCAATCTCAAAAGACCTACGTCTTGAGTTTGGCAATTACCTTGGGCAATATGATGACTGGGAAGGGCAAGCTTTATACCTGTTAGAAGACAAAGGCGAATCCATTGAAAAGATTATAGAAGACCTTTTTGATGTTCCCCTAGATGACCAACCAACGTGGAAACGGCCCAAAGCTACCATTAACTTTGAAGAGAATGCCCCTGTTGACATTCCACCGCCGCCAACAACCACTTCTAAATCAGCAAAGAATGACTCTATCCAATTTTCCTTTAAAGACTGGAAGCAAGAGCACGGCTTTGACACAATTCCCATTGAAGTGGGCGACATTCACACTATCATCCGATTTGAACATACAGTTACGCCAGACTTAGAAGAAAAATTTATTTGGTCCTTTAATCGATCTCGCTACGGTATTCGTGGGTGGGGAAATGAAAAACCCATTAAAAAAATCTCTAAATCCCTGCTGGATAACAACAATAATCCTGGCTGGGTCGTAAAGACCTTTTTGGACGAAAATAAACTCATCTGCGATGAGGAACATAATTTACGTAAACCAGAAGATGAGATCCCCAACCCCTGTGTGCTTTCTAGTAGAGATAGCCACTCCCTGTTGTTTTTGCTCTTAGGCCATCCTTTTTTATACTATGGTGACTCCCAGTTACCTCTGCGTAATTCATTTAAAAAGGTAGAATACGAGATCCAAATACACGAGCTGGCAAACCACAGGGTTTTAGCTGGTGTGTTTTTCCATATTGATGGCGATGTCCGCATGCCCATTGTGGCAGAGGAATTTGATGAAAATGGTTTTATGATGTTTGGCCTGCCCAAGGCCATTATCTATGACTACCAATACTATGAAATTCTACCGACCACCATTCCAGCTAAGATGATCCGTAATTCTTTTAACGGTATCTTGGTGCCTCATGATGAGTGGGATGAGTTTAAAACCCAAATGTCGGAGTGGTATCCTGAGCATTCTTGTGTTTATCTTGACTCGAAAGTTGTAGAGTCACCCAATTTTGAGGCTAGAAAAGTCAGAGAGTGGAAGTACTGGCTTTATAAACCTGAAGGGAAAATCCAGCTTTTTGAAAAGCCGGAAGATGCGGCAAGAGTTCAACTTCACGAAGAAACAAAGCATTTTAATACCAATCGCATGGCCATGGTTTTTGAAAACCACGACCCTGAAAACTCAAGATTAATAAACAGTAACGCAAGCCCAAAGACAGCCAAACTTTTCCAGGTAATGAGCGCCATTACCAAGGGAAAAATGATGGATGGATTTTACCCTCTTGAGCGCCACCAGGCAAGCCAGTTATTGATTTTGGCTGAAGAATACCCTTACACTTATAGCTACAACGGCCTGCCACTCTACAGTCCTAAAGCCATTGAGTTTAGACTCACTGTTAAAAGGAACCCAAAGAACGATAACCAGTATGTTTTACGTGGTGAAATCGGTGTTTTAAACGAAAAAAAGCGTTTCCAAATTTTAAAAGAAAAAGACAACTTTCGTGAAAAAGCCATTGGTATGGCCCCTTGTTTTTTACTCAAAGACGACCAGCTTTGCAGAATCGGCAGCATGCTCAGCGGAAGGCTTCTAAACGATAGCCTTGCAGGAGTAGTGGTAGAAGAACACGAAATTTCAGACTTCTATTCGGCAGCCTTGCCCTATCTAAAGCAAAGAAACATTAAGATCCACGACCCTCAAGGGGTATTGCGAGTTTCAGCTCTTTTTAACTATAAGATCCAAGGTCGTATGACCATTTGGGAGGTCAAGGGCGTTTTGATGGGCCGCATGGATGTCATTATGGTGACAGACATTGGGGAGTACTCCTACCCCTACGGCGTCAATGCCGACGAGTTTACCCAAGAGTTGGATAAAAAACAGTACAACGTCCCTAAGGACTTGGCGCAAGAGCATACTTTGCGCAACGAGCTAGTCGAAACAGGCTGGGTCGATGAAGGCATGAATGAATATTCTATGCGTGAAGACATGTCCATGCAATTTGTCTTAGGCAGATTGACCGACAACCACCCAGAAAACATTGTAGTTTACTTAGGTGGAGCAAAACTACGCAAATGGAAGACTCGTTCCCTTGTTCCTGAAATCGCTACCTCCATTAAGTCTGGGGTGGATTGGTTTGACGTAGATGTTTCTGTAACCATTGATGGCCAGCTTTACGACCTAAAAAAACTGGTGGAAATGTGGCACAATAATGAAGATGCCATCCAGCTGCAATCGGGCAACGGTATCGCTGTCATTGATTCCACATGGATCGAAAAGTATGCCCCCATATTGAACCGTTTGGTACAAACTTCAAAGGGCAAAAAGCCTGTTAAGGGCGAAGAAGACGACCAAATCGAACACCTCCAAGTAGACAGATTTCAAGTTGGTCTTTTAAGTGAGCTAGAAGCTGTCGCCACGATTTCTGAACATGATGAAGACTGGGTAGATGTACTTGAAAAGCTCAGCAACTTCAAAAAAATTCGCATGCAGCGCATACCCAAAGAGGTGAATGCCGTACTGCGAGATTACCAGCGTGAGGGTGTTAACTGGCTTTGCTTCTTGCATGAGTTTGGTTTTGGTGGGATTTTAGCCGATGATATGGGTCTAGGTAAAACCTTGCAGACTCTAGCCTTTTTGATGATTATCAAAAAGAAACACCGCTCAAAGTTGCCAAATTTAGTGATTGCACCAACTTCAGTAGTAACCAACTGGATGGCTGAAGTTAGAAAATTTACCCCTGATCTCAATGCCGTTTTGCTCCACGGGCAAAAGAGAAAAAATCATTACGAATCTGCCTTAAAGGCCGATTTAATTATCACTACCTATGGTCTTTTACAGCGGGATATGGACTGGCTAGGAGAGTTAGAGTTTCAAGTGGTAATTTTAGATGAAGCCCAGAACATTAAAAATGCTCGTTCAAAAACGGCCCAAGCTGTAATGCAACTCCATGCGCACCGACGTCTCACCTTGACGGGTACCCCCATCGAAAACTCGGTTTCTGAACTTTGGAGTCAGTTCAATTTTTTAATGCCTGGTTTCTTTGGTACTCTAAAAGAGTTTGAGCGTGATTATATTCGCCCGAAAAAAAGAGGCAAAAACAAGGTTAAAAAACCAAATCACAGCCTACTTCGTCGCCAAACCAAGCCCTTTATTTTGCGCCGTTTGAAGCAGAACGTGGCCAAGGAATTACCACCCAAGACGCAGCAGACCCTTTATTGCGAAATGAATGATCATCAAAAATCATTATATTACAGTGTAATGGAAGTTGTTCGTCAGCAAGTAAAAGAGAAGATCTCAGCTGGTGGAGTGCGTGGCGCTCGCATCGCTATTTTTGATGCTCTGTTAAAATTAAGACAAATTTGCAACGACCCAAGATTGAGTTCTCTAGCTGGGACAGATCCCCCCCCAAGTGCCAAGTACAAACTCTTTATTGAGACTCTTACAGAAATTGTGGGAGAGGGTCACAGGGTTTTAGTTTTCAGTCAGTTTGTAAAAATGCTGAACTTAATGCATGAAGATCTAAAAAAAGAAGGAATTCCTTTCTTACAGCTAGACGGAACCAGTAAAAATCGAGAAGATTTGGTGAATAAGTTCCAACAAAGTGACGAATACCCTGTATTTTTAATTAGTTTGAAAGCTGGGGGAACAGGGATAAACTTGACGGCAGCAGATTATGTTATCCACTACGATCCATGGTGGAACCCTGCAGCAGAATCGCAAGCAACAGACAGAGCTTATCGAATTGGGCAAAAGAACCATCTGTTTGTGTATAAACTTATTACAAGAAACTCGATTGAAGAAAAAATTATTGAGTTACAAAACAAAAAACAAGCTTTGGCGGATAATATTGTAGGCGTAAATGACTCCCTAGAAGATATGCTAAACATGGATGATCTCAACGATCTTTTTGCCATTTAAGGAATTACGAATTAATATGGAACGAATACTAATAACTAAAGAAGGCTACCAAGCCCTAAAAGATGAACACAGAAACCTGATTAAGGTCGAACGAACCAACATCATCAATGCCATCGAGACGGCTCGTGCCCATGGGGATCTTAAAGAAAATGCCGAATACCACGCTGCAAAAGAAAAGCAGGGATTTATTGAAGGCCGAATCCAACGGATCAACCATCTTCTAGCCCATTGCGAGGCTGTAGATGTAAGCTCCATCAAAGATAAAAAAATCACCTTTGGCGCCACTGTAACTTACGAAGATATGGAAACGGAAAAGGAAACCACTTGGATGTTGGTCGGAGAAGATGAGCAGAATATCAAAGCAGGTATGATTTCAGTACAGTCACCTATCGCCAAGGCATTACTTGGGAAATCGGCTGGAGACGAGGTAGTGATTCGGGTTCCTAGAGGGGATATGGAAGTGGAAATAACTTCTATTGTCTATAAGTCACCGGTCTTCCCACCGCCTAACTACCCTACAAAGTAAATTACCACTACAACCTAGAAACCCCAAGCCCATTTGAAGCTTGGGGCTTCTAGATTTTAGACCTTAGCTTTTCCAGCCTAGCATTTCCTTTTCGCCTTACCCTATTTCTCGTTCAATTGCGTCAGCGCTTTAGCTTCACGGTCGTGCCAATTTTCCTTGAACTTCAAAAGCATCCAGTAAAGATTTTCAAAGGGATAAAAGGCTCTTTTGACTTTAAATAAATGGATCAACTCATCCAAGGTCGGTTCAATGGAAGCGAAAAACTGATTTTTCCCCATGGCCATTGACAGGTAGCCGTAAGAACCTAAGGACCTGAGTCGCCGAAGTAAAACAAAGAGATAGAAATTGTCTTCAAAGGTAATGAACTTTTTTTCTGGGTTCGTCAGATTAAAATAGTAGTGAACTAACTCTTCCCTTTGGGGTCCTGTGAGGCCTGATTTACTGGCGTAGAGTAGGCTTGCAAGGTCGTAATAGCGA
This sequence comes from uncultured bacterium, assembly GCA_965602905.1. Classification (GTDB taxonomy): domain Bacteria; phylum SAR324; class SAR324; order XYD2-FULL-50-16; family XYD2-FULL-50-16; genus JASJGK01. The sequence continues at coordinate 102,226 of CBFCZY010000009.1, forward strand.
CTGCCCAACATGGCAGATTGATAGTCAATCAAATGGGGCAAATCTTCATGCCACATGATGTTTCTCGATTGAAAATCTCGATAAACAAAAAAATCGCAATCCAAGTCAGCCAAGGGTTCAATCAAATGCTCTTGGATCTCCAAGACCACTCTGGAATTAAACAGATCAAGGAAATCAAATCTTTGAACAAAATTATCTTGAAAATAGAGGATATCTTCCACAAAGGATTTGTGATTCATCTTGCGGTGTTTCAAAAAGCTACCCATTAAATCGGGCAAAGCTTCTTGGAAGCGGGGCATCAAATCGATGACAGACTTATAGGCTGCAACGACTTTTTTACTTTCTCCCTTTTGAATCCACTGAGGTAGCACCTCTGCTAAATTGGAAGCCCCAAGGTCTTCGGTCAAATAGCAACCCATGTCGCCACTTACAGCCAGTATTTCAGGTGCAGGAAGTCCAAGGGTGCGCATTCGCTTGGTGATATAAACAAAAGCCTCGTTTTCCCCTAAGTCTTTGTGTTCAACGGCAATGAGGCTGCGGTATTGGTGTTTTTTGGGAGTGATGCGGTAAATTTTTCGCTCTGACCCATCTCCTTGTAGCATTTCCCACTCAAAGGGGCCTTGCAAAAAATCTTGGCTTAGCTGTTTTAGTTCATTATCCATGTTAAAAACTTAAAGGATTTCACAATTTCCTACAAACAAAATAAAATTGGTAAGCGGCCTTTATTCCCCGCCAAGCTTTAAAATAGCTAAAAATGCCTCTTGGGGCACTTCCACCTTTCCAAACTGCTTCATGCGCTTCTTGCCCTTTTTTTGTCGATCTAAAAGCTTCTTTTTACGGCTAATATCACCACCGTAGCACTTGGCAGTCACATTTTTTCTCATGGCGCTGATGGTTTCTCTGGCGATGATCTTGGCCCCAATTGTCGCTTGGATGGGGATCTCAAACATCTGTCTCGGGATCAATTCCTTCAGCTTTTTAGCCAGTTCACGGCCTCGAAATTCAGCTTTATCCTTGTGAGTAATGATAGACAAAGCATCAACCAGTTCGCCGTTGAGCATAATATCCATTTTTACCAAGTTGGCAGTTCGGTAGTCCAACAATTCATAATCAAAACTAGCGTAGCCTTGGGTAATGGACTTTAAGATATCGTAAAAGTTATAAACAATCTCGTTTAAGGGAAAATGGAAGTGCAAATTCACACGATCCGCATTTATATAGTTCATCGACTGCTGGATGCCACGGCGATCCAAGGCGAGCTTCATAACCGCACCAATATAAGACTTGGGCATAATGATATTGGCTGAAATAAAAGGCTCTTGGATTTTTTCAATACTAGTCACATCAGGAAGTTCGGAAGGATTTTCAATGCGAAGCATTTTGCCTTTTACCGTGTGAACTTCATAAATAACCGTTGGCGACGTAATCAAAAGGTCGAGATCAAATTCTCGCTCTAGGCGCTCTTGCACAATTTCCATGTGCAACAATCCTAAAAATCCACAACGAAACCCAAAGCCCAATGCGGCAGAGGTTTCCGCCTCATAAACAATGGCAGAATCGTTTAAAGAAAGCCTAGCCAGTGCCTCTTTTAAATCAGGAAAGTCATTGGCATCAACAGGATAAATACCAGCAAAAACCATAGGTTTCACTTCAGTATAACCTTGTAGAGGCTCTTTTGCAGGGGATTTAGCTAAGGTGATGGTATCACCAATTTTAACATCCCCGATATTTTTAATGGAAGCAGATAAAAAGCCCACTTCACCAGCGTGAAGAGCGCCCACATCCAGTTTAGCAGGAGTAAACTTGCCCAAGTTGGTAATCTGGTATTCCTTTTCTGTGATCATAAACCTGACAGTAGAATGGGCAGGTAAAACACCAGTCACCACTCGAAAGAGGGCCACAATACCCAAGTAAGGGTCAAACCACGAATCAAAAATCAAGCATTTCAGGGGCGCTTCTAAGTCGCCTTCCGGTGGGGGAACTAAACTCACTACCTGCTCTAAAATCTCTTCAATTCCAATTCCAGACTTAGCACTGGCATGAACAGCATTACTAGCGTCAATGCCTACAACCTCTTCAATTTCGAGAGCTACTCGGTCTGGGTCCGCCGCAGGCAAGTCGATTTTATTTAAAACAGGTACAATTTCTAGATCTTGCTCCACTGCCAAATAAACATTGGCCAAGGTTTGGGCTTCTACACCTTGGGCAGCATCGACAACCAACAGAGCGCCTTCGCAGGCAGCTAGGGAACGACTCACCTCATAGGTAAAATCCACGTGACCTGGGGTATCAATCAAATTGAGTTGGTAGGTTTCACCGTCTTGAGCATTGTATTTAATCGAAACGGTCTGGGCCTTAATGGTAATGCCCCTTTCCCGCTCGATATCCATATTGTCTAAAAACTGTTCTTGACTATCTCTGTCTGAAACAGCGCCAGTAAAGCCTAGCAGACGGTCTGCTAAGGTGGATTTACCGTGGTCAATATGAGCGATAATACAAAAATTTCGAATTCTACTTTGTTGTTCTTTAGTAAATACTACCTGTGACTTAGCCAATCTTCATCCCCAGCTTACCAGTTCGGATTGATTCCAGAACCTTGTAGCTTTGTAATTGTTCAAAAACCTTTTCAATCTTTTTTTCACTTCCAGAAAATTCTACAATCAACTGTCCATGACCTGAATCCAACATTCGGCCCCCATAAAAATCAACAATTTCATTGATTTCTTTGGCCTCTTCAATCCCTTTTTCATCTTTGGTGCTGTGAGCAAGCTTAACAATTGCAAATTCACGCATGACAGATTCAGCAGGGTTCAAATCGGTAGCTGTTAAAACCTGAATCAGCTTCTGGCTTTGCTTTCTAATTTGCTCTAAAACTTCTGCGTCGCCACGAACCACAATAGTAAAGCGACTGATCCCAGGCACATGAGTGTGGCCCACAGTCAAACTATCTACGTTAAAACCCCTACGGCTAAACAAAGTAGAGATCCGGCTCAATACACCGGGTTTATCTTCAACCTCAAGGCTGATAACATGTCTCTCTTTCATCTAGCTTCCTAGGGCTTTTAAGTGAGCCGAATTGGCTATTTTTTCAATATCAAAATCAATAATGCAAGGTCTGCCAGAGGCAATGGCCTTGGTGATAATGGGGAAGATCATTTCTTGGTGATGCACCTCATAACCCGTTCCACCCATAGACTCAGCAAATTTGATATAATCAATGGATTTGCCCAAGTCGTGAACCGTATGGCGCTCGCCATATTTCATATTTTGTAATTCCCGAATCATAGAGAGTCTTTGGTCATTGATGATCATTACAACCAAGGGAATTTGGTGCTCAACAGCAACCAAAAATTCTTGCATGTTCATCATAAAAGACCCATCACCACTGACGTTTACAGCTGTAGTATCACGGTCGGCAAACCAAGCGCCAATAGCCGCAGGCAAGCCAAAACCCATTGTCCCAAGGCCCGCTGATGTAATCAGAGGTAGGTGTTTGGGGTTGGTACAATAGTGGTTGGCCCACATTTGGTGACGGCCTACATCTGTTGTAACATGTAACTTTTGGTCAATTTGAGAAAGGGATTTTAACACCACTTCTAAAACCTCGGCGTTGTCATGGGTCGGGAGCATATGCTCAATCTTTTTTCCCTTTTTCCAAGCCTTTACATCTTCACGAATGGGCTTTTCATCAATACGCTCATTGATCATCTGCAAGGTTTCTTTTACGTCACCTACAATGGGGATATCCACCTTTTGGATCTTCCCAATCTCAGCAGGGTCAATATCCAAATGGATCAGCTTTGCATTTTGGGCAAACATACCTCTGGCAACGGTAGAGCGATTTCCGAGCTTAGTTCCGATGGCAATGATCAGGTCTGCATCTTCTTGAACAATGTCATTGGCCAATTGGTTCCCATGGGTACCAATCATCCCAATATACAAAGGATCATCCACAGGAATCACACCTGTGCCCAGTAAAGTCCGAACCACTGGTAACTGTGACTTTCTAACAAATTCCAATAGCTCAGGAACGGCACGAGAAAGAACAATACCACCGCCGATCAAAACAATAGGCCGCTCTGCATTTTTAATGGCTTTAATGGCCTTTTTAACTTGGCCTATATTGCCTTTGGTAGTGGGTTTGTAACCTGGTAAGTTAGGTTTTTCGCTAAAATCAAAGGGGAATTTTGCTGCTAATAAATCCACAGGAAAATCAATAAGACAAGGCCCTTTTCGGCCCGAATCTGCAAGATAAAAGGCTGTTTCCAATGCCAAAACCAATTCGGAATTATTTCGAATTAGCTCATTATGCTTGGTCACAGGCATAGTGATATTAAAGCAATCCACTTCCTGGAATGCATCAGTACCAATATTTTCGCGTGGAATTTGACCCGTCAAGGCCACAATAGGAATAGAATCAAGTAAAGCATCAGCGAGACCTGTAACCAAATTGGTTGCACCAGGTCCACTGGTAGCCAGTACTACACCAGGGGCATGTTTGACCCGAGCATAGCCTTCTGCCATATGAATTGACCCCTGTTCATGCCGACTTAAAACCGGTTGAACTTTAGAGCCAATTAGGGCATCAAAAATAGGCAAGTTGGCACCGCCTGGATAACCAAATAGAACCTCAACACCCTTTTCTTCTAAGATTTTAACAAGGGCCTCAGCCCCTGTTAGTTCTTGTTGTGCGCCAAGATCCATGGCTCTCCTTATATTTGAACAATTATTCTGCTAGTTTCATCCGATCGTTAAAATCTTCGAAATCACCAGTTTCATCGTCGTCGTCTTTAACCGTTTCAAGTGCAATCTTTGCACGAAGCTCAGCTGCGATAGCGTCGGCTTCTTCTTGACCAGGAGCATGGTAGTTATAATCCATGTCCTTAGTGAAACCTGTTCCAGCAGGAATCAAACGACCAATAATTACATTTTCTTTCAGACCCTTAAAGGTGTCCACCTTAGCGTTAATAGCCGCTTCAGTTAGAACCTTAGTGGTCTCTTGGAAAGATGCAGCACTAATAAAGGAATCGGTACTTAAAGCCGCTTTAGTAATACCAAGTAACATTGGCTCACCGATAGCAGGTCTTAGACCTTCATCCAGTAACTTAACGTTTGCTTCTTCCAGTAATGGCTTGCTTACAGCTTCACCAACTAGGAAGTTAGAATCACCAGGCTCAAGGATCTTAATCTTCCTTAACATCTGGCGAGCAATAGTTTCAATGTGCTTATCGTTGATACGCACACCTTGGAGTCGATAAACTTCCTGAACTTCGTTCACCAAGAACTTCTGTAGTTCTTTCATACCCTTCACACGAAGGATATCGTGAGGGTTGGCACTACCGTCTGTTAAAGGCTCACCTGTTCTCACATAGTCACCTTCAACCACAACAACGTGCTTACCTTTAGGCACAAGGTATTCCCTTGGCTCACCGATTTCAGGACGAATGATCAATCTACGCTTACGTCTTAAATCTTCACCGAATTCCACAGTTCCATCAATGTCAGAAATCTGACTTGGATCTTTTGGACTTCGAGCTTCGAAAAGTTCCGCAACACGAGGAAGACCACCAGTAATATCCTTGTTCTTCGTAGTTTCACGAGGTACACGAGCTAAAATATCGCCAGGTTGGACTTCATCACCAGGTACGACCATCAATTCGGCCTTATTTGGTAAATAGAAACCTTGGTGACCTCTACCATCTTCTTTCTTGAGCTCTTTACCCGTCTTATTATTTCTAATCTGGATTCGAGGCTTCAAGTTGTGATCAGGAGCTTCGGTAATTACACGTCGCTCATAACCGGTATCTTCTGCCTTTTGGATTCGAAGAGATTTACCTTCTTCAATATCTTCAAAGCGGATTTTACCTTCCATATCGTTAATGATCGGCATGGAGAACGGGTCCCATTCAGCGATACGATCACCTTTTTTAATCTTAGCACCATCCTCAAAAAATATTTGAGACCCAACAGGTAGTAAGTGCTTGTCAACTTCTCGACCTAAATCATCTTTAAGTCCGATTTCACTTTTTCTACTAAATAGAATCTTAACGCCTTCACGGTTTACAACAGTTTTTGCGTCAGTATAAAATAATGTACCAGAAGAACGAGCTTCCCAGAAGGTTGCTTCAACCTTTCTAGATGCTGTACCACCAATGTGGAAGGTACGCATTGTAAGCTGTGTTCCAGGCTCACCAATCGACTGAGCAGCAACAACACCAACGGATTCACCAACAGAAACCAGACCACCTTTACCTAAATCACGACCGTAACAAAGAGCGCAAATGCCCGATTTGGCCTGACAAGTAAGTACAGATCTGATGCCTACACGGTCAATACCCAACTGATCAAAAAGATCAATATGGTCTTCTGTAATAAAAGCACCGTGAGGTAACACAACCTTTCCATTTAGAGGATCAATGACATCTTCAGTGGTAATTCGACCCAATACACGGTCGCCCAACTTAACAATCACTTCACCGTTTTCTAACAATGGCTCCATCAAGATACCTTCGTGAGTTCCGCAATCATGCGTAGAAATCACACTATCTTGAGCAACATCAACCAATCTTCTGGTTAAGTAACCAGAGTTGGCAGTTTTTAGAGCTGTATCAGCTAGACCCTTACGAGCACCGTGAGTCGAAATAAAGTACTGGGCTACATTTAAGCCCTCACGGAAGTTCGCTGTAATTGGTGTTTCGATAATTTCACCAGTAGGCTTGGCCATTAGACCACGCATACCACCTAACTGACGAGACTGGTGTTCCGAACCACGGGCACCTGAATCAGCCATAACATAAATAGGGTTAGGAAGGGCTAAACCTTCTAAACCAATTTTTTCTTGGGCCATTGATTTTTTCATAGCCTCACCAACTTCGTTAGTGATTTTAGACCAAATATCAATAACCTTATTGTATCTCTCACCGTCGGTGATAATACCGTTTTCATGCTGGTGTAGAATTTCTTCTACTTCTTCCTGACCACGCTTAAGTAAAGGGTCTTTTTCAGGAGGAATAACCATATCATGCATGGAGATAGAAAAACCTGCTTTTGCAGCGTGATAGAATCCTAATGTTTTAAGGATATCTAACATTTTTACAGTCTTCACATTTCCTGCAATACGGAAACTATGGTCAATTAAGTTTTCCAAATCTTTTTTCTTAAAGAGTTGGTTGATCGTTGAATAAGGAATTTCGTCTGGAATTCCATCATAAAGCAACACACGACCTGTTGTAGTTTCAACTAGCTCTTCACCCTCTTTCAAGCGGACTTTAATCTTAGCTTGCAAGTGAATTAAACCATGGTCAAATGCGGACAACACATCTTGAGGGTTACCAAAGACTTTACCTTCGCCGTTTGCACCATTGGTGGCACGAGTTAGCCAGTATATACCTAAAACCATATCCTGTGTAGGAGTCATGGCTGGTTTACCAGTAGCAGGAGAAAGAATGTTGTTGGTTGACATCATCAAGACTTTAGCTTCCATCTGTGCTTCCACAGAAAGAGGTAAGTGAACAGCCATCTGGTCACCATCGAAGTCAGCGTTAAAAGCGGAACATACAAGTGGGTGCAGAGTAACAGCTTTACCTTCAATCAAAGTCGGCATAAAAGCTTGGATACCTAGCCTGTGCAAAGTTGGAGCACGGTTTAACATAATGGGGTGATCAATGATCACAGCATCTAATGCTGGCCAGATTTCTGGGTCTGCATTTTCTACTAATTTCTTAGCAACTTTAATAGTTGCAGCCTTGCCATGCTCAATTAACCAGTTAAAGATAAAAGGCTTGAACAATTCTAGGGCCATTTTTTTAGGCAAACCACACTGGTTCAATTTCAAATCAGGACCAACTACAATTACGGTACGGCCAGAATAATCGACACGTTTACCAAGTAAGTTCTGACGGAAACGACCTGTTTTACCCTTTAGGGAATCACTCAAAGACTTTAGAGGTCTTTTGTTTGTTCCTAAAATAGGACGACCACGACGACCGTTATCAAACAAAGCATCTACAGCTTCTTGGAGCATTCTCTTTTCGTTTTTCACGATGATTTCAGGAGCATTTAAGTCCATCAATCTTTTAAGGCGGTTATTCCTGTGAATTACACGCCGATATAAATCGTTCAGATCACTGGTTGCAAAACGGCCACCTTCTAGAGGCACCAATGGGCGCAACTCAGGGCTGATTACGGGGATCACGTCTAAGATCATGTTAGAAGGGTTTAAGCCCGACTTCTTGAAAGATTCAACGATCTTCAAACGCTTGATGATTTTTTTACGTCTTGCTTCACTAGAAACTTCTCTCAAATCCTCACGGAGTTGCTCAGAAATTTCTAAGATATTCATATCTTCTAAGATTTCTTTGATAGACTCCGCACCCATACCCGCCTGAAATTCAGGATCTTCTTCCATAAACTGGGAGTAGGTTTCTTCGTCTATAATTTGATACTTCTCAAGCTCAGTACTACCTGGGTTGAGAACGATATAAGCGTCAAAATATAAAACTCTTTCTAAATCACGAAGAGTCATATCAAGGATATTTGCAAGTCTTGAAGGTAATCCCTTCAAAAACCATACGTGACTCACTGGGCATGCTAACTTAACATGGCCTAAGCGTTCACGGCGAACTTTAGACTGAATTACTTCAACACCACACTTTTCGCAAGTGATGCCTCTGTGTTTCATTCTTTTATATTTACCGCAAATACACTCGTAGTCATTTACAGGGCCAAATATCTTCCCGCAAAATAAGCCATCACGCTCAGGCTTAAAAGTTCTGTAATTGATAGTCTCAGATGTTTTAATTTCACCGTGGGACCAAGAGAGAATTTGTTCCGATGAGGCAAGACTAATCCTGACTGCATGGTATTCCAAGGGGTCAATGCTCTCGTTATATACTTGTTGATTCAAGGATATCTCCTAACTGGGTTTGAAATTAATTATTAAAGTTCTTCTTCCGTTTCCAAAAAGCCTTTATCTTGGATCAACTGAAAGTCTAAACATAGAGACTTCAATTCGTTGATCAAGACATTAAATGACTCAGGAATACTGGATTTAACCTCGTGAGTTCCTTTAACAATCGCTTCATAAACCTTATTACGGCCTTGAATATCATCCGATTTCACAGTTAAAAGTTCTCGTAAAGTGTAAGCTGCACCGTAGGCTTCCAAAGCCCAAACTTCCATCTCACCAAATCTCTGGCCACCGAACTGGGCTTTACCGCCTAGTGGTTGCTGAGTAACAAGTGAGTAAGGACCAATAGAACGGGCGTGAAGCTTATCGTCTACTAAGTGGTGTAGCTTGAGCATGTACAAGTAACCAACGGTTACAGGCTGCTCAAATCTTTCTCCAGTTCGGCCATCAGTTAAGACCATCTGACCTGATCTATCAAAACCTTCCATTTCGAGTAGGCGAGTGATGTTCGATTCATGAGCACCATCAAAAACTGGAGTGGCCATGTGAACGCCTTTTCTCAGTTTTTTTGCAAACTCAATTACACCTTCATCATCGCAAGAATCAAGATAGTCCTTTAAGAATTTAGTCTCATAGATGCTATTCATCTTATCTTTTAGTTCTTGGATAGGACTATTTTCTTCAAGCATCATGTTGATTCTATCGCCCAAACCTTTAGCCGCTAAGCCTAAGTGAGTTTCAAGAACCTGACCCACGTTCATACGTGAAGGTACACCAAGAGGATTAAGTACAATATCAACAGGTACACCATCTTTATCATAAGGTAGTTCTTCAGGAGCAATGATCCTAGAGATAACACCCTTATTTCCGTGACGGCCTGCCATCTTATCACCAACGCTCAAGCGTCGTTTCATAGCAACATAAACCTTAATAGAACGAATAACGCCTGGCTGAAGATCATCAGTTCGGAATTCTCTTTCGTTCTTAGACTCGTAAACGTTATCTAAGAGTTCAAGCTGGCTCGCTGCATTCTTTAGCATGCGGCTGGCTTTATCTTGCAACTTAGCATCTTCAAACTGGATCTCACCCCAAGCCTGATAAGGCACCTTGCTGAAGGCCTCTTCGTTTAAATCTTCGCCTTTCCCGTAAAGCTTCTCGTTTGTGTGAGGGCTAAATAGGTCGTAAGCTAATTTTTTACCAGCAATTAGAGGCAATAGACTCTTCTTGAGGTTACCTTTAACAATTCGAACTTCATCAGAGTAATCGTCTTCAATGTTTGCTCGAGTTGCCTCTTCAATTTCTAATGTTCGAGTATCCTTTTCAACACCTCTGCGGTTGAATACTTTAACATCAATCACAACACCTTCGATACCTTGGGCAACTCTTAGAGATGTATCTCTAACATCACCAGCTTTCTCACCGAAGATAGCACGAAGCAATTTTTCTTCTGGGTTCAACTGAGTTTCGCCCTTAGGAGTTGTTTTACCAACTAGAATATCACCTGGCTTAACATAAGAACCGATAGCAATGATTCCAGACTCATCCAAGTTGCGTAAAGCATGCTCAGAAACGTTTGGAATATCCTTAGAAATCATTTCCTTTCCAAGTTTTGTATCTCGGGCAAGAACTTCTAATTCTTCAATGTGTACCGATGTAAAGCGATCGTTCACTACAACATTCTGGCTCACTAAAATTGAATCTTCGTAGTTGTAACCATTCCAAGGCATAAATGCGATTCGGATGTTCTGGCCTAAAGCCAACTCACCACCTTCACAAGAACCACCGTCGGCTAAGATCTGACCCTTAACAACCTTTTGCCCAACTGCCACAACGGGTCTTTGGTTCACACAGGTGTTCTGGTTACTTCTTCTGTACTTTCGTAAATGATAAATATCTACGTTAGGCTCAATTGCAGCTTCGTCAGATTCTAGGTCAACTTCAGCTTCAATTACAATTCGTTCCGCATCAATACGGTCAATGATACCTGTACGTTTAGCTAAGATACAAGAACCTGAATCGTGAGCAACCTGATATTCCATACCCGTTCCAATAAATGGAGCTTCTGGAGATACAACAGGTACAGCCTGACGCTGCATGTTAGAACCCATCAAGGCACGGTTTGCATCATCATGCTCTAAGAATGGAATCAAACTTGCGGCAATAGAAACCAACTGCTTAGGACTCACGTCCATCATCTCGATTTCTTCTCTACGAATCGACTTAAAGTCGCCGTTAGAACGAGCTTGAACAATTTCTTTAACAAAGCTTCCGTCTTCAGCAATCAGTGCGTTAGCCTGAGCTATTTTATATTGGCCTTCGTCAATAGCTGAAAGGTACTGGACCTCATCTAAGACTTTACCATCTTCTACTCTTCTGTAAGGAGTTTCAATGAAACCATACTCGTTCAGCTTTGCGTAAGTCGCAACAGAAGAGATCAAACCAATGTTTGGGCCTTCTGGTGTTTCTACTGGGCAAATACGACCGTAGTGAGATGTATGAACATCACGAACCTCAAAGCCCGCTCTTTCACGAGTCAAACCGCCTGGCCCTAGTGCAGATAATCTTCTCTTGTGAGTGATTTCTGAAAGAGGGTTGGTCTGATCCATAAACTGGCTCAACTGACTGGAACCAAAAAATTCATTGATCACAGCACTAACTGGCTTAGAGTTTACGATGTCGTGTAACATCATAGTCTCAGTTTCTTGTAAACTCATCCGTTCTTTAACGGCTCTTTCCATTCTCACCAGACCAATTCTGATTTGATTTTCTAAAAGCTCACCAACAGAACGAACTCTTCTGTTTCCTAAGTGGTCAATATCATCAATGACACCGCCTGCACCGTCTTTAAGACGTAGCAAGTACTCAACCACTGCCATGATGTCGTCCTTAGTTAAGATCGTTTGATCTAAAGGAGCATCAAGGTGCAGTTTCTTATTGATCTTCATTCTACCGACGTTAGAAAAATCATAACGGTCAGGATTAAAGAACATGTTGTTAATTAAAGTCTTGGCAACTTCCAAAGTTGGTGGATCACCAGGCTTCATTTTTTTGTAGATCTCAATCAAGGCTTCGTTTGTGCCATCAACCTTATCGCCTGCAAGAGTGTCTCTTAAAGCAGAACCAATGGTTTTGTTACCGATATACAACACGGTGATGTCAACAATTTCTTCTTCAATCAATTTCTCTAGGACTTCTTCAGTGATAGGCTCATTACTAGCAATAATCACTTCACCATCTTTACCCTTTACAGTACGAAGACTGTAACGGCCTAGAATATCTTCTAAGTTAGATGGAATTTCTTTTACTTCAGCTTCTTTTAATTTCCTAACAGAAGCCTTAGAAATCTTTTTGCCTTCTTGAACAACAACCTTTCCATCAGCGCCTTTAATGTCGCCGATTGCTCTTTGGTTTTGTGCAGCCTGAGGATTGAAGAACTTTGTGTAGCTTCTTTTTGCAGGGTCCGCATCAAAAGAGGCAGTCAAGTTAATAGTTTCAGTGTAGTAAAAACGTTCTAGCAATTCTTCTGCACTGTAACCCAATGCCTTTAAGAAAATAGTAGCTAAGAACTTTCGTCTACGGTCAATGCGTACAAACAGTAAATCTTTTGAATCAAATTCAAAATCAACCCAGCTTCCTCTTTGTGGGATAATGCTGGCCATGTATAGCAATTTACCTGAAGAGTGAACCTTACCCTTATCGTGAGAAAAGAACACACCACTAGACTTGTGTAACTGACTAACAATAACACGCTCAGTACCGTTGATGATAAAAGAACCTGTTTCGGTCATCAAAGGGAATTCACCTAAGTAAATTTCCTGTTCTTTAATATCATGGATACGTTTTTCGTTCGACTTTTCGTCTTTTTCCCAGATGATCAAACGCAACAAAGTTCGAATGGGCGCAGCGTAAGTAACGCCGCGAATCTTACACTCGTTTTCGTCATATTTAGGATCACCTAAACGGTAAGAAACATATTCTAGGGTACAAGAACCACCAAAATCAGAAATTGGGAATACGCTTCTAAAAACGCCTTCTAATCCGTGAGGATTTCTGTTTTCAGGTGATGTATCCTTTTGCAAAAACCAAGCGTATGAATTCTTTTGGATTTGCAATAATGAAGGGGGCTCTAGGACTGACTGGATTTTTCCAAAGTCAACTCTATGTCTTTGTGTATGTGGAAACTGCAGCATGCTCGACTCAGTAGGGGTTTGCGTTCGCTCGACAAAAATATCTGATCGTCTTTATAATTAAAAACGGAAAAATATCTAACTCTTAAGCCTCATAGACTCACCCATGCAAACAAAGCGATGAACCTTGTGCAGGGCTGAATTAGATGGCAAAGCAACGTTTAAGTTGCTATAAAAATGGGAGGGACTTTCCATTTTTAGACATTCAGATAGAAACGTGTTTCTTGAAATAAACTTAAATTATTAACCCTTGACTTATTACTTGTCAAGAGAAATTCGAAAGGGCAGGATTTTTGCAAAATCCCCTTATTGATTATTCAACAAGGGAAAAGCAAAATTTTATAAAAAAACTAGGTCAGTTTTTTTATTTTTTTTCAGCGTCTACTGCTTCTTGTAGATTTTTTTTGTATCCACGGTAAATAACAAAACCAATGGAACCTAAAAGCACTGGAGGAAGAACGATCAACATGATTGTCGTTGCGTAAAACGCCTCCATAAAGCCTTCTCGCCCTGTAAAACAAACAGAACAGGCCATCACAGCCTGAGGCAAAAGCAAAAATAGTGTAGTGATTAAAGTTTTCATTTTATAGTAAGTAAACGGTAGTGTATAAAATAGGCCATAACCCAACTACAAAAAGCCAAAAAATTCTTACAGTAGTAAAACTAGCCTGAATTGATTCTTTCTCTTCTACGCCAAACTTCAAGTAAACCCAAACTAGGCAAACTAAAGCTGCACATGCGTGAAAAGCGTGGGTGCCGATGATCAAATAGAAAAGGCCACCGTAGTTACTCGAAGTCATGGTTAAACCAAAGTTGATCAAGCCAACCCATTCGTAACCCTGAGCCATTACAAAAAACATCCCTGCAATCAAAGCTAAAAGGTAAGTTTTTTTGTAACCCGCTTTATCCAAAGCATACTGCCGACCTGACACTACTAATAAAAACCCGCTGGCAAATAACACCAGGCTATTTAAAGCTGTGGCCATCACTGGCAAACGTGGCTGACCCCAAGGAGGCCAAACAGGAACCCCTGCTCTTAAAATCATGTAGGCGCTAACAAGTGCCGCAAAGAACATCACTTCTGATGCGATGAAAAACAGCATACCAACAACACCATTAGGAATGGCTGGTTTGCGTGGATTTACTTTTAAACCTTCTGTACTCATTTTTTCCTTTTATCGGACCGTAAATGCATATTTAATCGGTTTTATCCCCCGAAGTCAACTATCTAAAAAAGACGTTAAAGAATCAGTAGTTTGACCTACCAAGAGATTAAATTTAATACCTAGGGCAAAAAAAAAGGCCTAGCACTCATGTGAGCACTAGGCCTTTTTAAAGG
>CBFCZY010000010.1:0-105196 GCA_965602905.1 uncultured bacterium
AAATATTTTAGGGAAGCGCCGCAGGCTCCAGAGCTTCGATGACGAAAGGGGACTCAAAAAATAACTAGCCCAGCCTTAAGAACATCCCCAAGCCAAAAATAGGCTGGTGTTGTAAAGGCCGAAGCCTTAGGAATATTCTAGATGGGATGCGCCTTTAGTGCCGTCAGGATACCGAAATATTTTAGGGAAGCGCCGCAGGCTCCAGAGCTTCGATGACGAAAGGGGACTCCAAAAATAACTAGCTCCGACTCAGGAAAACCCCCAAGCCTTGGATAGGCTGGTATGGTAAAGGCCGAAGCCTTCCGAAATATTCTAGATGGGATGCGCCTTTAGTGGCGAAGCCTACCGAAATATTTTAAACAGAAGCCCACGGTTTTTTGTAGAATGTTACTAAAGTCTGACGTCACCAAAGAAGGCTCTCCAACCTTCGACTGTCTGCGACGCTTTCCCTAAAATATTCGGTAGGCTTACGCCACTGAAGGGGCCTTCGGCCCTTTTCCATCCATATTCCTAGGGCATACTATTTGTCGCTTATGTAACAGGCCCGTAGCTATTTTTAGAATTTTCCTAAAGCTCTGTTCGAAAGAAGGGCCAAAGGCCCCTTCAGTAACTCTAGTCTACTGAAATATTAGGGGATGTGATTGGCGTAATTGAGATTATTTATTGGAAGGTATAATGGGAGATTTTATCTTTTTTCTTGATTTTCATATTCTGTTCTATTTGGTAAGCTTCGGTAACTTTAGAGGATATAATGGATATATTTGAAACTTTTACTATAATAGGTACACCAGTTAGCATCGTTGGTGTTGCTTGGGGTTTTTTGATTTATTTGCCAAGTAAACGACAACAAGAACATGACCGAGCAAAAGATAAGCACCACCATGACACTGTTGAGAAACAGCAAGAATCTGAGGCCCACCGCATCAAAGTAGAGCAGTATTTCATTAAGGAGCTAGAAGAGAAGAAAATAGACCTTGCCCAAAAAGAACACCTTCTTGCTGAGATGACAAAGAAATATGAAGAGTTAGAAAAGAGTTACCAAGACGAGCCTAAGGGTAATGATTTAGTTGATAAGGCAATGAAGCAGGTTTTTAATTTAGATTTCGCCTCCGCAATGCAAAATTTAAAATTAGCTGCCATAGGCAAACAAGAATTACAGAAAACCTACAGTAAAAAGGTCGACCAAGAAACAGTAGAGGAGGCCAGTATTCACGCCAAAATGGGGTTAATTGCTGAATTGCAAATCGACTATCAAGAAGCTCAAACCCACTTTGCAAAGGCTGTGGAACTTTCCCCAGAAAACCGTAATTACCTATGGAAGTACGGTGAGATTTTAGACATCTTTGGGGAGTATGACTTAGCCCAAGTGCAATACAATAAAGTCCTTCCCTTAGTGATTTCCCAAGAAGAAAAAGGGCGAATTCTAAATGACTTAGGGGTAATTTACTCAAAAAAGGCAAACTACAACCTTGCCATAAGTCACTGGCAAGAAGCTTTAAGTATTTTTTCCCAAACCCTTATACCAGATCATCCCTTCATCGGAGCGACCTATAACAATTTAGGGAACGCTTATTGTAATATGGGGGAACATAACAAGGCAATTGAGTTTCACCAAAAAAGCTTAACTATATCTGTCCAATCTCATGGAGAGGACCATCCTTCAACAGGTACATGTTATTTCAATTTAGGTGGGGTTTATGGAGAAAAAGGTGACTATGGAAAAGCAATTGATTATTACCACAAAGACTTAGCAATCTGTATCAAAAACTATGGAGATGAACACCCTTCAACAGGCGATTCATTTATTAACTTAGGCAACATCTTCGTCCAAAAGGGGGAATATGAAAGAGCAATTGAATTTTACAAAAAGGGCCTTATAATTCGAGTAAAAACCCTTGGAGAAGAGCATCCTGAAACAGCAAGGGGCTACTACAATTTTAGCATTGCCTTATATAACCGTAGTGATTACCCTCTCGCCCTTGACTATGCCCAAAGGGCCTTGGGTACCCGAAAGAATAAACTCCCAAAAAACCACCCTGATATTGAGGACTCACAAAAACTCATAAAAGCAATCAAAGCGACCATTGCAAAGCAGGAGTAGAGCAAATGCTGGAGGCGCATTTTAGATTCTGTTTTTTTTGGCTAGGGAAAGATACAAGCGAGAACTCAAAGAGTTGAGCACAGAAAGGCGATCAAATAAAATCTGAAAACTAAAAGAAAAAGGAAGATCTAAAAACCTAAACAGACCCAGAATAAAAAACGCTACCGCTTGAGCGATTCACACGGCCATACTTAGAATAGAGGCTGGGTTGCATAAGGTGTTTTTGCAAGTTTCCTTGCACCTCAGCGAAGACGTTGGCTCTGGCTTGGGAAGTCAGTGCGATTTCTCTGGAAAGGCGTTGGATTTTTTCCACAACTTCTAACAAGTCCGCTTTGAACTGAATCAAGAGGGCGGCCTCATCAAAGGGCGCCTGCTCGGCTATCACTTCCAGCTTGGTGTCACTGGGCAAATCTAGCTCAGTTAGCAAGGTCGCAGTCATGGATAAGCGTTTGGTTTCTAGTTCACTGATGTGGTGAACTGCCTTTTCTTTTTGTTGCTGGGTCGCAATAATATCTTCTACACCGCTGCTTGGGGCCAAGGCAAATTCTGCCTCTAATGCTTGAAGCATGAGCTTATAACCCATTTTTTGTGAGAATAAATTTTCAATTAATTTTTGAAACATTTTTACGTCCAACAGCAATAGGCCGACTGAACCTGTGGGGTTCAACCGACTTGCTTTAGGGTTACTAAAATTTACAAAGTTGATTCAACAATCTGATTAAATATCTTCGATGGAAGAGTCTTTAATCAAATTCGCAGCGAGCTGCGAAGTATCTACTTTATAAGAACCTGTCTTAATACGATCTCGCAAGGCTTTCACCTTGTCTGCATTAATATCTGGCTCCAGATTTATCTTTTGCCGCATCTTACCGATAGTCAAGTTGCTCGAATCAGACTTCAACGCTTGTTTTGCGCCTTTTAGCTGGTCGGGCTTGATGCGGGCAGCATCCTTTTGGGTTCTATCTACCTGGGCTGATTGCTCTTGCCCTGTAAGTTTGGGATGATGGCCCTGAATTTTCATTGTTTCCTCATATGGAAATTGAAATGGAATACTTAAACATATAATAACTCAACTTTAAGTCTCCTGGTTAAATCGAATAGTCTTTCTTCCTTATCGGAAGAGAATTAATAAACTTGAGAAAAAATTTACTTTTTTTTCATTTAGTAGTTTTTTTCCTTAGTTTCTTATCGGTTGACCAAGAAAAAACTTGAGAACTATTTATATTTAAGAATTACATCTTGCCCATTCCCTTGGCAAGTTTTGTTCTTTCGTCAACCTTAGTATGTTCATAGATCATATCAGCCATACCTAAGGCATTGGTCTTAGAAAACAGGGTTGAGTACTTTTCATCTAACATATCTTGAAAAATTTCCTCACCTCTGCCACCAGACATGATGTTATCTTTATCTTTCAAATTAGATTGCCGCATCACCTGAATCATCTTGTGTGCAAATAGGTCTTCAAAGCTGTCGCAGGCATCTCTCAACTTAGCATTATGCTTTCTTACATCCTTCACATCCTGACTCACAGCCTCGCCTAGTTTGGCTGCGGCATCGCTCTTTTGAGCAGTGGCATTCATGCGTAGGCCAATGGTTTTGGCGCTAATATTTGAAAATCGATTGATCATACTGGTTCCTATTTGATTATCAATTCTGCTTGCAAGGCGCCAGCAGACTTAATGGTTTTTAACACTTCAATCAGGTCACTGTTGGAAATTCCAATTTTATTTAGCCCATCCACCACTTCTTTAATATCAACTCCACCCTTGAAAAGGATCACGTTGTTTTCTGATTTTGGTTTTGTCGCATCTGCCGCTCTTGCGCCTGGCTTGGGTACAGCAACAGCTCGAGGCTCACCAATTTGGATATTTAAATTACCATAACTGATCGCAATGGGTAGAATCCGAACATGGGTACCCATAACCACCGTGCCTGTTCTCTCGTCAAGAACCACCTTGGCAATGGCGTCAGGTTCAATTTCCATGTTTTCAATTCGACTGATCAATTCCACTGTTTGGCCTAAGTAACTTGAAGGTACCGAGACTTCTACGGAACCAGCATCATAGGCTCTAGCACTACCGTCACCTAAGTCACGGTTGATCACCTTGGCTAAACGAAATGAAGTTGTAAAATCAGGCTCTTTTAAGTTTAAGAAGAGTCTGGTTCTAGCGTTCAAGTCGATATCAATCTCTCGTTCCACGATAGCGCCACCGATAACTCGGCCCACTGTGGCAACAATATTTCTTTTAGGGTCAAACTTATATTCTGCCGCTCCAATTGCGGCTCTGCCTTCTGGCAATTCCACACCAAAGGGAACATCGACGATTGGCCCTTGGGCAACAGAAAAAACTTCTCGGTTGGGGCCACGTAAAGGGGTCATAATTAAAGTACCACCACGTAAACTGATCGCATCGCCAACAGAACTAACGGTAACATCTAACTTTTGGCCTTGCTTAGCAAAGGGAGGTAAGGAGGCAGTAACCATAACGGCAGCCAAACTTCGGCCACGAATTTCGTTTAGGTTAATTGAGATCCCCATACGCTCTAAAGCGTTTCGTAATGGCTTTCGAGCCATCATTGATTCTGGGGTATCACCTGTTCCGTTAAGACCAATCACGATTGAAAAACCAATCAACTGGTTTTCTCTCATTCCTCTGATCCCTGCCAAGTCCTTAACTCGTACAGCTTGAGCCGTACTAACAAAGATAGACAAAAATACTAAACTAATTGTGAATGATCTAAGAAGTGCCTTATGCATCTTTCCCTTTTGCAAATTTTCATTGTTGGGTTTTTATTCCCTAGGATATAAGAATGCATGTGCTGTACCTCAGGTGAGGTCAGGGGGAAAAAAAGCAATAAAAGGCCCAATTTTTAAAGCAAGAAGGCGAGAAAGCGGGAAAGAAGGAAGGAGGTTCGGGGAAAGCCAGAGTTAAATATTCCCAAGGCTGCAAGCAGCCTGGGAAAATTTAAACTATTTGGTCTGCACAGGGGCAGTACTGTTTCCACCACCAGGCGTTGCCATGTGGCTTAATCTGTCTAATAGACCTGCGCTGTTTCTGCCCGCAATTGGGGCTAGTGCGCCTAAGTTAAGCCTTTTAGCCATAACTTGTCTTTTAATTTTAACTTCAGAACGAGCCATTTTTAAAGAATTGATTTCGTTCTTTTCATTTACGTCTTCTGGTCGAACCACACCTTTAATGTTGGTTACATATCGAACTGAGTTCTGCCTTCTATAATCCACTTTTTCACCAATGATCACCATGTTGCCGTTAGGTAATACACTTAAAACACGGGCGGAAATGGTCTTTAAGTTGGCCAGCACCTCGTTTTGTTCATCTTCGGCGTTATCTAAACCTAAGGTCGCATTAATAGCATCTAAGGCCACGTTAGCCTGACCTGCTGCCGCTTCTGTAGCGGCACCAGCTCCTGCTCCCGCTGCTGCGACAGGGTCTTTTTTAGGAATAACAATAATTTCTGAAAGGTCGGTAATGGTTACCACATCATGCCTAAATCTTGCTCTGTGATCACGAAGGAGGTTACCCCAACTGGATTCATCCTTCCAAAGGCTACCTTCATACCTCTTTTCCTTTACAGGTACAGGTGAGCGAGTTCGGTAAGAATATTCTCTCACGTCAGTGTAGTCCACATCGGGTCTAGCTGGCGGCGGAGGTGGCGCTGGGGCCTTAGGTAAAGCCATGCGGCTTTTCAGGCACCCACTCAAACTCAAAGAGAGCAGTAAAATGATTAATATTGATGAGCCTTTCATAGTTAACCTTGGGTTATAGGGCTACTTCTGCCATTTTTTCATCACGAACAATGGCATAAATTGTTTTTTTATTGGCCAAGATCCGAACAGGGATCAAATCGCCACGCTTGGCAGCTTTCATAGCCACGCCTAAATTAGTAAGGTAGATATTTTTGGAGCGGAAAAAGATCTTGATCGGTGCGCCCTTATCTACAATCACTGGTTCTTCAACTAAATTTGCCTTTAGAGCTTCATTCTGGTTAATGTTTCTAATAGCTTGCTGGCCTACAACCAAGTCGTTGCCTGGGGAAAAGCCTTTTTTCTCTTGCGAGATGTTTTTCATTTTTGTAACGAGGTCTTCTTTAGCAATTTTATCGCCTCGTTGGATGCGCTCTTTGGCCACAACCACTTCATCAATCACATCTACCTTGGCTCTCACCATTAAGGTTTTAAATTTTTTGTTGTTGTGAAGAATCTGAACCTTCCAAGAGGTGTGACCCCCAAGGCGGTCGGCCTTGCCAACACGAGTGATCTTAAAGCTAGATTCACCGAGTGGTAAGTACTGGTCTTTGATTCTTGAGCGAATCTTAACTCTTACTTCATCGTATTCTTTGTAAAGACTTTCAATCTCTTCATGGATTTTGGCCTTAATATCCTTTGCGCTGATCACCTGATGACTACGGGAGATCTTGGCACTCTTCGGCATAATTAGCTTGAATTGCCCTGGCCTTAAAACACGATTGAGCCGTGACTTCACCATTGATGACGTAATGGGGATGCTTTTACCCGGTAAAGGGCTACGGCCAATGCGAATCTTTGCCAATTCACCGATTTTCTCTATATTAAAACCGTCTAACTCGGCAATATCGCCTAAGCGATAATCGGCACCAGTTACAGTGATTTCTTTTAAGATGCGAACCTCGATGGTATCAATACCATTGGCGAAGGCTGGGGAGCCTAGACTTAGGCAAAAAATACCTAAGAGGCTAAGAATGCTAAGAAGTTTGTTCATGCTATTTACCTAACTAGGTTCACTGCCGTTTGTAACATGTTATCAGAAGTCTGGATTGACTTTGAATTTACCTCGTAGGCTCTCTGAGCTACGATCATGTTTACCATTTCATCTACAACACTAACGTTTGATTTTTCTAAAAACCCTTGGGAAAGCATACCAATGCCTTCTGTTCCAGGATCACTGGCAATGGGTGCGCCAGAAGCTTGGGTAGCCATCAGTAAGTTTTTACCAATGGGGTTCAAGCCTGCTGAGTTTACAAATTTAGAAAGTTGAATGTTACCCACTCTAGTTGGGGTAGGGTCGTCGCCTACTAAGATCTGTACTACACCATCTTGTGAGACAATCAGCTTAGTCGCTTCAGGGGGGATCACCAATTCAGGCTCGATAGGGTAACCATCACTGTTTACTACTCTACCGTTATTATCACGTTGCCAAGCTCCGTCACGACTGTAGGCGATTGAGCCGTTTGGTCGTAGTACTTGGAAAAAACCATCACCATCTATGGATAAATCCAAGTCGTTACCCGTGTGGGTTAAGTTACCTTGGGTATAAACCTTCTGGGTTCCAATTAATTTCACACCGTGACCCTTATGTAGGCCCGTTGGGGAAATAGTATTGGAAGAAGTTGCCGATCCAGGTACAATCTCATTGGAATATAAAAGATCCTGAAAGTTATTTCTGGTCTTTTTAAAGCCGTTGGTATTGACGTTAGAAAGGTTGTTGGAAATTGTATCAATCTGCGACTGCTGGGCACTCATACCCGTTGCAGATGTGAAAAGGGATGTCATCATGGCTCAATCCTCCTTGATTGCTTAATGCTAAATTCTAGCAATTGTAATTGATTTTTCATCTAGTGAGTCGTTACTACGCATAGCTCGCTGCGCTGCTTCAAAGGAACGGTTCACTGTAATCATATCAACCATTTCTGTTACTACGTCTACGTTACTACTTTCATATACCCCCTGCTCGATCCGAGGATCTTTTTGGGGAATTGGGATCTGTTTGTTCGAACCTGGTGCCCAATATCCGCCACCAAGTTTTGTTAATCTGGTTGGTTGTTCAAACCTTACGACTTGCAACTTGTCTACCAATTGACCCGCTACAATCACAGCGCCATCAGAACCAATGGCCATATCTTCGCCTTTTACTAAAATTGGGCCTTTTTCACCCATCACACGATCACCTGACTTGGTTATTAAGTAACCTTCTTGGTCTTCTAAAAAGCGACCGTCACGAGTGTAGGCTATTCCCTTGGGGCCTTGTACCACTAAAAAACCCTCATTTTGAATCGCAATATCTTTTGGGCTAGAAGTAGGGATAATTCGGCCTGTGTTCATCTGGGGACTAACATGGTCTGGCATTACAAAGCTTGCGCCACCACGGCTAAGGGGGGAAAGGTAGTTTTCATGGGCAAAGGCTTCTTCTTCGCTTTCTAAGTCTTGTTCCGTATATTCTGTATACATCTCTCGAAACATGACCTGATCCCGTTTAAAACCCGGGGTATTGGCGTTAGCTAAGTTGTTTGCTGTTGCATCCATCTGTCGCTGGTTGCCCTTCATTGCTGAAAGTAGTGTGAAAACCGAGTCCATTCCTATCCTTTTGGGTGGGTTATTTGGCTTTTATTTACTCCTTAAGAAATGCACCAGCCATGCCAAGCTAACTGCTTTTCTATTCATTCAGTTTCTAATTCAGGCAGCTTGAAGCCAGCTCTCAAGCTCCAAGCTTCTAATTCTGTAGGCTGGGGCTACTTCATAAGAGGGTAGAACAAAATCAATAGGCATCGAATGCAAAACTGCCCGATCTGATCGAGTAGTTTTGCAGCCTTCTCTTTTGTCCCTGTAACTTGGATTTTCTGTATCCCTTTCACATCTGTTACTTTCACTTGATTCCTTTTATGACCATTTATCATTATGGGGTGAGTTCATCAGTTTGAGTATAAAAGCAAATGGCCTGCCAAAAAAAGGAGAATTTCATGCCGTTACAATAAATTACCCTATGTAATGGCTGTTTATACAGGGGGAATCACAGCAAATTGCCTAGACAAGGGATTTTTTAGGTTCAAAAAGGGAATTTTACCAAGGAGAAGAAATAGGTTATAGTAAACTTATGCAACCGTGATCTAAGCCAACATTTAGTGAGGTAGACATGAAGACGCACCAAAAACACTTTATATTAGTAGTTTCCTTTTCCCTGCTCATCGCTTTTATTTTAGTATATCTCTGGTATCCAGGGAACCTGATCGGCCCTGAGGACACCCCAATCCCAGCGGAGATGATTACGGAAGTAGAAAGAAATTTAAAGAGTTAGGGTAAATTAGGAATTAATAGAACATAGCGACGACCCAATATGAAAATGAAACCCCTTGCCCTGAGCCTACTAGCTTTTCTACTCTTCTCGTTCCCCAGCTTTACAGCTCTTGGGATAGAGCAGAATGCTGAGGTGCGGGGGCTAAAAGATAGAATTCTTGTTTTAGAAACTGACTTAAAGAAGCTAGATGATGACCAAGTTGTGCATTCTGAGATTGCAGCCCTGAAAGCCCTGCAACTAGAAAAGCTTCAAGACGAAAATGATGAAAACTTCAGTAACTTACTAATTTTCATTACCATTCTGGTTGCAATGGCAACTTTCATGTTTACTGTCTTTGCCTTTATCATAACTCTCTTTGGTCTATTTGGGTTCCTAAATTATAAGGATTTAAAAAAATTAGTCTCAGAGGCAAAAACAACACTACTAAAAATAAAAAAACATGAAAAAGACGCAGAAGCTTCAAAAAATAGAACTGAGAACTATGAAAATTCACTGTTCAGTGACTCCGAAAGAACCCAAGAACAAAAAGATGAGGATGCTAAAGAATTAGACATTCTTGAGAAAACCACCACACCAGAGGAAAGAACAAAAGAAGAATGGTTTAAACTAGGTTTTTTACATGCTTCCAAAGAAGAGTATAAAGATGCAATACCTTGCTTCACAGAATTTTTGAATAGAGAGCCATTACATCTTATTTCACTAATGAACAGAGGAATGTGCTTTCAGGAAACTCAAAACCACAAGGCAGCATTGAAAGATTACTCAACGGTAATTACCATTGGTGAACTTGATAAAAAGATTATCACTAGTCAACAAGAAAATTTTTCCTTTATTTACAACAACCGAGGAACATATTACTCAGAAAACCAAGAACAACATCACCTTGCCCTTGAGGACTACAACAAAGCTATTGAGCTTAAAGCCAATAATGCGGAAGCATTGAACAACCGTGGAGCATTGTACTTTAAAAAGGAGGATACCTACGACCTAGCTCTTCAAGATTACAACAAGGCAATTGAGTTTAGACCTCAGTTTGCTAATGCTTATTACAACCGTAGTGGATTGTACGCAAAAAAAGAAGAAACTTACGATTTAGCTATTGATGACTTATCTAAAGCCATTGAGTTTAAAGATGATGATGACTTTTATGCTACCCGAGGGGCTCTGTATTCTCAGAAAGTTGAAACCTTTGGTCTCGCACTTGAAGACTACAAAAAAGCCATAGAACTTGCTCCTGAAAAAGCCCCGACATATTTCAACAAAATTGAACTGCTCCTATGCATGAAAAGATATCCTGAGTCAGACAAAGCTTTGTTTGAAGCTAAAAAGTTCTCTAAAGAAGATGATTACCCCATCATTTTTCCTCTGTTAGAAAATATTTTACATGTAGCTGACCCAAAATTTGGGAAAAATTCTGACCTTGAAGAGATCATTGCTGAAAATCAAGAACTCGAAATTGATTGGGAATTTGATGAGCTTGAAGCTTGGCGTGATAGAGCTAATGATTTAACTGATGAACAAAAAGAAGAAATCACCAAGCTCATTGAAATGGTTAAAGAACACAAAGAGAGGAACAGTTAATGTGGACAGAAATTAGGGATTTATTTGGGAGTTATCCCCATGATGGGTGGGTGAATATTGTAGCGGCTTTTGCGCTGCTTTACGTGGTTTTTTTTAAGTTCATTGGGGCCAGCGAAAAGGGGGATGACTCTAAACAAAAACCCAGTGGGGAAAAGGAGGAGTAATCTTCTTTATGCCCTAATCGAATTAGGTCCAAGCTAAGGCAGAATCCTTGACCAAAAAAAAGCCAACAGAGAAGCTAAGAGTAAAAATCGGGGGAGGTAGAAAGAAAACTACTGAGGGACTTCGCAAAAGCATTTGCCCTGCGCCGTGCCATTTTGGCCTTCTTTATAAGCCACATATGCTAGGCCTAAACCTGCAATTGCTTCGGGGTAAGGGGTAGCTGTAGCCCAAGCCAGTAAGCTTGATACCGAGAGTAAGCCTGCAAAGAGCAACCCTGTCTTGCTGGTTTCAGCGAGTGAGGTAAAGCCACTTAGCCTTTGGATGCGCATGAGGAACCAAAAGAGGGGGAGGGCCCCAAGCCCAATCCAAAGACCAATGAGTGTATAGGATTCTTTTGGTTCAACAAAAAAGCTGGCACCGCCGTTAAGCAGTAATTCGAAAGCTAAGATATAAAAACCAACGCCTCTAACCCTGTGTAGCAAGGCCGCCACATCCAATAGGTTTTCCCGAGTGGTGGTTTTTTCAATCCAATAAACCCCAGGGGCGATAATGTTTAAGGCGCAATAAAGACCAAAAGCCAAAAGGGGTAGGCTATGGTTTTCCTGGACAAACATCAAAGAAACAGCACCTAAGCCGATAAATAATAGCAGGGTAACAGCAAGGCTATTAGTGCTTTGGTTCATTTCGTTGGATTTATTGATTGTCATGTTCACACCTTAAATATTCATATAACTATATATAGTTTAAAAAGAGAGGTCAAGACCTTTCCCCCCTTTTAAAAACACAGGAGTATTAAAAAGTGGCCAGCAAAAACTAGGACCTAAAACTAAGGCTGACCAGGGTTGTTACTCATCCTAGGGGGCTGGTAACGAATAGAAAGCTGCCGAATTAATTCAGGGGTAATGTTCATACCCTTATTATAATAGGCTTTAATCTTGGCATCAACAATGGCTGCATGCTTCGGTGACCTACAATAATGGTGGCCTGCGTTATTGCATTTATAATATTCAGGGAGGGGTTTTTCTTCTTCTGCCGCCTGAATGCCAGTGAAACATAGCAATAGGGACAGGGATACAATTAGTTTTTTCATGGGGGCTGACTCAAAAAAACTCAGATTTAAATTTTGTTCCCATAAGGAACAAGTGGTTTTGCGACTACAATAATAATATCATAGCCGCAAGCTTGCAAGCCGAAATTTGGCTTTAGAAACTACTACTAATTACTTAGCTTCTGGAATGTGGATATGTGGCTTATAGTACAACCCACCATCAGCACTCAAGTGACAAGCTTCACAGTTTGCAAAGGACTTAATGGTCGCTCTTTTGAAAATATCAGCATTCACATCCTTATGAAGCCCTTTAATATAAGGGATTTCAGTAATTTTGATCGGGGAAGCACCATTGAGGCTAGCCATAATCTGCTTTGATCTAAAGGCCTTAGCTGTATCAGCAGATTTCTTGTAGATGAAACGTGAAACTGCATAATGCTTGTTTGGAGTCAGTTGAACATCATCACCAAAGTGATCTTTCAAGTTACTCATGATTTTTTTCCAACTGGCCTTTGGTAATAGTTCAGGCTGGTAGGCTAGGTGACAAGAACCACATTCATCGAGAAACAAAATATCGTTTACACGTGGAATTTTAGGCTTGATATCATCATGACCTGCAAGGTGGCATTTACCACAAGGCAATGGGCTGTGTGAGTGACCCGGTCTTTTTGGCATCAAACGTCTGCCTTCTGAAAAGTCTGCGGCGAAAAGATTTGAATAAATAAACCCAAATGCCATCAGGACCATAAATGTTAGAACAGTTTTCTTTAAGCTCATCTTAAAGCTCCTATATATTTAGTTAAACCCAAAAAGAGTTTTGTTAACCCCGTAGGGTGTTGTAATCCGTTGGAACGTCCAAAAGATATTAATCAGGGATACTAATATCCCGATCAGCGAAAGACCCATACTTGGCCTTAGAGTGGCAGGCCCCACAATTGAGTTTACTGCCAATTTTTTTACGATCAAAAATTTCTTTAGTGATCGACTCATGCTTCCCTTTCCACCAGTGCGTTTTTGTAAAGCGCAGCTGATTTGGGTCTTCTGATAACTCAGACCCCAAATAATAACTCACTTCTGAGTTAGACTTTTCTAAAGCACCTTCTCGTAGGAACTTTAAAATTATTTCTCTGTCTTCTTCATCTAAACTGGCATCATCACTAAAGTGAGTTTCCAGTTCTATTGGCAACATCATCTTTTCCCAATTTTCCCTTGGGAGTAGGTTTGCCGAAAAATCAAAATGGCAAGCACCACACTCTTCCGTGTATAATTCCTGTCCTGGGTGCTGTTTTTCTAGCACAGCATTTTGGGTTTCTAAGTTATGATCTTCCAAAGGAAACACCCATAACCCCCCTGCCAACAAGCCAACTAGCAAGACCAGATATATCGCCTGAGCTAGCTTATTTTTTTCTTCACTATCTAAAGGCTCATTGCTCCGAACCTCTTTTACCCCACTGACCATTGCCAAGGGTAAATTTTCGCTCTGGTGCCTCGACTCAACTAAAGCCGCAGCTACGTGGCCTACTGCCAGTAAGGCCAACAAATAGGCGATCCATTTATGCCATGGCTCTAACAGCGCTGCCAAATCCTTACTTACGTGGTTGGTCAGGGGCCCAATTTCTTCCATCCCACCTAACAGGATGTAGCCACTGGCTATCAAAAAAGTAAAAACAACACCCATGACCAAAAACATCATGCCCGCAGCTGGGTTATGACCGAGGTAGCGAGGGTTTTGATCTTTTGCAACTAAAAGAAGATATTCAAAAGCGGCCTTGGGCCCCTTTAAAAATTCTTTAAACTTAGCATAGGGGTTACCAATGAATCCCCAACCAAGACGAAAAAGCATCAAAGCTACAATTGCTTGGCCAAACCAGATATGCAGGGTTAATGCATCTTCTTCCAAGCTGGTCACAAATGCGCCAATGACCGACATTACCAGTATCCAGTGAAATAGTCTGATTGCCAGTTCCCAAACGGTCACTTTCATTTTCTGTAAGCCATTAAAAAGATCTCGTTAATTTTTGAAGGAGTATACCAAAGAAATTTTTGAAAAGGGAAGTTTTTTTTTAAGGATTTAAAACCTGTAAATTTGATCAAGTTTCATCTAATGCTCCTATAGGTCGATAACAACGGGACTTAGAATTTTCACTCTACCTAAAATTTAACAGATCTTAGAGTTTAACTTAGGTCATCATATCTGAAATATCGCTACCTAATTTGGTTTTTTCTTCTTCAGGCATCTTTTCTAAAAGTTGCATGGCCAAGTGAACCAGTGCCCCTGAATCCAAGGCTTGAATCTGGGCCAAGGTAACTAATTTCGTTTTAACACCCCACCTGATTGCAGTATCAATGGCTAAACGTTGCGGGCTGACGTCTTGCTCTGTTTCCCAAACGGTTTCCTCTTCCCTTTCCCGTTTAGGTACTTTGGTAGTGGTTTGCTCCGTTGCAACATGGTGAACCCCTGCAATCAAACGGATTGCATTGATTCTAATTTCTACTTCTTCTTCTGATAGTGCGCTATCAAAAATAACTTGGCATTTTCTGGGTTCCATTATTTCCTTTTGTTTCTATAGCTTCGCCCCTTCTGTGGTCTCTTGGCAAGTAGAAATCCCGTGGTCAAAAGGCCAGTTTTTTGCAATACTTTTAAAGTCTTACAAACTTTTGAAGAAATATCCCTCAATGTATCGAGCTTTCTTAACGCTTTTTGTGGTTTTTTGCCTTTCGCCCAACCTTATGGCACTCGACCTACAGGTGGGTACAAAAAGGCTAAAGCCCTATATCGACAGCCAAAGTCAAGCCTTTGAAAGTACACAAGGCAACCTGACATACAAGCCCAACCCTACCTCGACAATTTATGGAACAAGTGTCTATTTAGGGGTACAAATCGACGACTGGGCCTATATTTATGAGACTTCAGAGTGGGAATACCCCAGTGAGTTGACGCAAGTTGATGCAACTGTTGCCACAAGTATTACCATGAAGAACACAGAGACTAAATTTGGGGTGAATTATGTGCAAGAACGAGAGCTGGCAGGCTATCACCTAGGCTTAGGAGTGGCAAACTATGAGGAATCCTTCACCTTAGAAGGAGTAGAGTATAAATTTACAACCTCAACGCCTTATCTGCGAATTGGCTTAGACCTAATTTTTGGGATGTTACATGTAAGGGCAGACCAAACCCAGATGCGAGCTGGAAAACACAACATCAAAACCAATGCCATTGGGTTTATCTTTAGCTTTTAACTCTTCTTAAAGCTAAAAGCCTCCTTCCTCTTTTTAATCTAGAAGCTCAAAAAGACTTTTCTTTGAGCCTCCCTGACTTTAATTATCTTCTAAAAAGACATGACCAGGAACCAAACTTCCCTCTTGGATCATTTGGATTTTTGCGCCCTGAACAGCGAGCAAAGACCGGGTGAAGAACAAAGCTGTGAGGATTTTATTATACCAAACCCGCACTTCAACTTTGTTTTCAGCTTCTTGCTCAAGAGCAAAAAAGTTAATATTCATTGACTCCAATTCTTTTTCCGCCTCTAAGGCTTCTTTAATCAGAAGGTGTGAAACTGTGACATCACCAACTAAGTCAATGGTCCGCTCTGCATGCATCAGTAACTGCCCTGCTTCTTCAACCTTATCTGTCTTTTGGATTTCTTCATTTAAAATAAACAACCCACCGACAAAATCTTGCCAAATGTTAATGGCCTCTTTTAACTCGTCCGTTTTAGCCTTGCCTGCACCCATCAAACCAAACTCAGAAAGTAGGGTATTTACAGCTT
Organism: uncultured bacterium; assembly: GCA_965602905.1. Lineage (GTDB taxonomy): Bacteria > SAR324 > SAR324 > XYD2-FULL-50-16 > XYD2-FULL-50-16 > JASJGK01. The sequence continues at coordinate 15,730 of CBFCZY010000010.1, forward strand.
TGCCGTCGGCAGCTTTAAAGGCTTCATAAACAAGGTGAGTAGCAAGATCCAAGGGATTGCCTGCCATAATATCAATTTGGAATAAAAGATGTTGGTCTTCTAGTTTAAAGTAACGTGGGCCTAAAATATTTCTAGCAATGCGTTTTAAATGCTGGGCCTTTCGGGGGGCGTAGTACTTAAAAACCAACTCAAAGAGATTATTCAACTCTCCAAAGTAGTCCGATGTTTCTTCTGAACCATGCTGTAGGCAATCAAGATAAAATACCGAATGAAAGAGCATGGCTCGTAAACCATCTCGAAAGGACTTCATCACCATCATGCTTTCTGCAACTTTGGGGTGATTGATCATGGTAACTTTCTCTTGATTCATCCCATTTTCTAGCCAACAGGGCCGAATCATTGCTCGTTTAGCTTCGGCAATTCCAGTTGCATAAGAATACTCAACTACAGAATAGACCAAAAGATTGAGGTGTTTTCTCATGGAACTAATGGAGAAAATATCTTCCCCTTCTAGTACCGCTATAAGAGTTGCATCACTATCTTTATCAATTTCAATTTCTACAGGGCTAAGGTAGGTATTAGGAAAGAGGGTATCAAATTTTACTCCGCCCTCATCAATGGCAAAGAGGCCAATTTTTCCGTCTTCCATTTGAGCTGGGACTAAAAATAACTTGGCATTTTTGGAGGGCGTATAAAAAACGATCTTTTCCCCTGTAATCTGCCATCCCTTTGGAGTACTTTTAGCGGCTAAAGAATGATCAGTGGGAATGACATGAGAAAAGGGATCAACCATGTCCATCACACCTTGCAGCTCCCCTTGGATCAAACCTTTAATTAGATGGTCCAAAGACCCATCCTTGTTATAATGTAAGAGTAACTTGCAGGTAGCTAAAGATTGCAATAATTCAAAGCCGAGCTTTGCATTGATGCTGGCAATTTCACTTAAAAATAATAGGCTCACAGATTCAGCTAACCCCTTGCCACCAAATTCACGTGGTAGGCTTAGAGCAAAAATATCTTGGTGGAAAGCGGCGGCAAAAAGGTCTTCATATGCCGTATCTGGCTTTCTTAAATCGTCCTTAAGCTTAGCTACAGCTTCAAATATTTCTTCTATTGAAAATCGTTTTAAGGTTTGGGACCTACCAAGAAGTTCCACCTTAATCACTTTTTCTAATAAAAATCTAAGCTCAATCATATTTGTACCTTATGGTGCGGCGGGTTGTACGGGTTGTGCTGCTGGTGCGGCGCCTGGGAGTGCGGCGGCTTCTGCTGCTGCATCTGCGGCGGCTTTGGCTGCGGCCACTGCGGCGGCTTCATCATCAGCTATCTTCTTCAATGCTGCGTCTTTGGCCTTTTGTTCCGCTTCATAGTCAATAATTTTTCCAACAAAGGGCACTCGGATAATCTGACCTAAATCAAACTTCCATTTTCCCTTTTCTAAAATAACGTGAAAGTAATATCTCTTTTCAACCTTTCTTGAGGGGTTGGTTTTATTTTCCATCTCTAAAACACAACGCACCATGGTAAAGGAGCGATAATCCACTTCAATCTCTTCGATGGTCATCTTTTTAACGCCAGGTTTCCAAGGAAGATCTACCATTCTTTGGGCAAATTCTGATTTCCCCATTAACCTACGGCTGTAGATTTGGCCATGGTCGTACATGTCAAAGTAAAGCTCTTCTTTCCACATGGAAATAAAGTTTTCAAAGGACTTTTTCACTTCCGCCTTAACGATGCGAACCTCGTAATAGTTAGGCTTAGCTTCTAGTTTCTTAGGGCTAAGGGAACTTGCGAGAAGTAAAAATAAGAGTAAAGCAAATAGCTTATTTGGCAAAGGCCTAATCTGAGAAGGGGTCATTAATTACTTCGCCTCGGACTCGATGCTGCTCTGAAACCACTCTGGGTTTGGAAGGATCTGTTCATCATAAAATTTCACTAAATATTCTTTTTGCTCAAGGTCAATATATTCCATGTTCACCCCGCGGTCGGTCACTTCCCAGAATTTTTTTGATACAACAGCAAGCAAGGCATCACGCCATCCTACCAAGTTTTCAAGTTTTTCTACCTTGAGATCCTTAATGATCATATCCACCAAGTGGTTTGCACCCTTAGAATAGAGGTAGGTTGCGAGGATTATCTGAGCCTTTCTAATTCCTGTATAAGCAAAGGCATCTTTTGTTCGGTCAACTTTATCTTCAAGCTTTAAAAAAATCAAAAGTAACTCTTCAATATTTTCTACTTTCCTGTCGTAAGCTGCAACCAACATAGCTTCCATGTCGTAAGCTGCCGTGTACATCACAAAAAACATTCCCTGCTGCAGGCAGGTTTCCCCGTAGTAGCCAAAATAAAAGAGGATTCGGCTTGATAAGGACTTATCATAGTCAAAAATCGCTTCAGCTAAGAGTCGATATTGGTAGAATATGTTAAAAATTGCCCTTACATTTTTTTCGTTTAGCGAGATCCGAATGAAGGTATTATAAAATTGTACCACCAAATCTAAAAGGTCATCATCTTCGTTACGGATGGCTTCCATCCCTAAAATTCTGGTATTCAGGGCAATGGCAGAAACGGCATCTGGCATGCTGCGGATGGCTGTTTTGTAAATTAGCTCCATATCCATAAAGGCTTTCGCCTCAAACCAAATATGCTTTTCACAGATTTCGCTATAGAATTCGGAACTGATGCCAATAAACTGCTCTTCTGGAACTAAAAACCACTCCTCTGCCAGCTTCTTTTTCACATGAATATAGTCCAAGACCATTTCTTTGATCTGGCTAATAGCCATGAGTCCTAAATTTCGGTCCATCTGGCTATTGGCGCTCAAGGCGGAATCAGTAACCTGTTCTATACCAAGGCCAACTTCCTTTTGGTAGGCCGATAAAGCATCGGTGTCCTTTGCATAAATCGCATCTTGCAAAGTTTGTTTGTTCGCATTCTGTAGGGCTGTAAGTAAGTTTGCAGGTGTTAGAAACTGAAATACATATAAAAAATAAGGTGCCAGCGAGGCAATTTCGATCAATGTGAAGATGACCAGCACTTGCAAAGCAAAATAGGGATAAAATCCCTCCTTCAAGCTAAAAACCATCAGGACAGCGTACATTAAAGTAGCCACCATGAAGAAGAAAAAGACACGATTGATAAAATCGGCCAAGAACAAATCAATCAGACGTGTGCCATATCTCTGGGCTGCCAGTTGGAGCACAATGGCCACAACGGTAATCACAATACCTAAGATTGCGGCTAGCAACTCTACAAAGAAACCCGTTGCGCCTGCCATGGCATCAATGTTGGTCTCTAAAGCTGTAGGGATAAATTCAGCAGCCTTACTCCAGTCAAAATCCAAAGCCATTTGGCTTAAGAACAGGGCCACAGTACCAGTTAACAGGATAGCAATAGGAACAATCCAGCCACCTAGCTTTTTGGCTATACCTACTTCTTCCACTAAAATTTTACGCTCGGCAAATTTTGATCGTTCTAAGGGTGTTAGAATTTCAAAACTGCTCTTTTGATAGCGTATTTTCTTTAATTTTGCCATTTAGTTCTTTGTTCCTTTGCCCTTGTCCATAAAACCTTGATCAGCTATCTTAAACATCTTGGGGCTCCCAATATTTGATCATACTTTTAGAAACAACCTTTCCTGAGCGTAAGCCCAGTTGGGCAGTTGTGTGCCATTTCAGGTGATCCATTAGGTATTCACCATCACCAAAGGTGATTTTGATTCCCTGGCCTTCGCTAATCATGCGACTTAATAAAATTGCCTCATGGGCAACATTTGCTTTTTCTCTTTTTTCCATCTTCTGTGATGAGCCAAAATTCCGCTTGGGTAACCCCTAGCATATCATTCCAATCGGGCATGCTTATTGTTGACTTCCAAAGTCAGGCTAAGCTACGAAAAGAATTAAGTTTTTTAAAGTGGGATGAACGATTAAAAGCCTATGTTTGTCTGGGCTATTTTTACCGAGATTTGATTCGGTTCCTCCATCTGAATGGCTTAAGCTATACAGATTCTACGCCAAATTATGAAAAGCTAAATTTAACTTTAAAAAACCCCTTTGCTCCCCACGATTTTCAGCTTGAAGCTATGACTGCGTGGGAAGGGCCAAAAAGAGGAATGGTGGTTTTGCCTACAGGCTCAGGCAAGAGTTATTTGGCAGCTTTGGTAATGGAAAAGGCCCAGCGTTCTACTTTGATTTTAGCGCCTACCATCGATTTGATTTTACAGTGGCAGAAAACTTTGGCCGAACGATTCCAGTGCCCCATTGGTATGCTTGGGGGCGGGACTTATGATGTCCAAGAAATTACGGTAAGCACTTATGATTCCGCAAGGATTCATGCTGAAAAATTAGGCAATCGCTTTGGCCTTTTAGTTTTTGATGAGTGTCACCATCTACCAGCTCCAGGCTACGCCCAAATGGCAAGAAATTACATAGCCCCTTTTCGGTTGGGGTTAACGGCCACACCAAATGAAGAAAGTGATCGCTTAAATCTGATTGATGAGTTGATCGGAAAAACAGTCTACAGCAAGCAAATTATGCAGCTCAGCGGGGAGTACTTAAGCCCCTACGAAACCCGAATTGAAGAGGTTGAGTTAACTGAGGGCGAGCGAGAAGAATACGATTGGCACAGATCCCAATATTTGGAATTTAAAGACCAACTGGGAGAAAACTTTTCGAGGCAAGGCGGTTGGGAAAAGTTTGTTATGCGTTGCTATCAAAGTGTAGAAGGACGTGATGCTTTAAAAAGCTTCCGCAGGCAAAAAGAAATAGCAACCTCCTCACAAGCGAAGTTGGAGTTGATTGCAGAACTATTAAAGAGACACAATTCAGAACGGATTATCATCTTTACGGCAGACAATAAAATCGCCTACCAGATCTCCAGTTTATTTCTATTGCCTGTCATCACCCACGAAACTAAGGCCAAAGAAAGAAAGGCAATTTTAGAAAATTTCAGGGGAGGCCGCTGGCCCTTTTTGGTCAACTCTAGAGTTTTAAATGAAGGGGTCGATGTGCCCGAAGCAGGCGTGGCTATCGTTGTAAGTGGCACTTCTACAGTGCGGGAGCATGTACAAAGGTTAGGCCGAATTTTAAGAAACCAAGCGGGGAAGAAGGCCATTTTATATGAGCTGATCACCCTGGGAACTACAGAAATTTACACCAGCAAAAGAAGAAGAGAGCATGGAGCCTATCAAAGTCGTTAGTCCTTGGGGGGAGTTACCCTATTTTTCCATTGGGAAATTTTACCAGCAACATTTTGGAATCAAAATCAGAAAACTTTCTGTGCAGATTTCAGAAACCTGCCCTGTGCGACAAGGGAACAAGGAGCTTTGTATTTTTTGTGATGAAAAGGGCGCAGGTGGCGACCAGATTGTCTATGGGAAATCTGTTAAAGAGCAGATTGCCCTCAATGCCAGTCGGATCAAACCCACCACCTACGAACAGGCTTTTTTAGCCTACTTCCAAACCTACACCAGCACCTTTGGCCGTTTAGAACCTTTGGAAAAAGCTCTAGAAGAGGCTGCCAGCTGCGACGGAGTAAGGGGTGTTGTCATTTCCACAAGGCCAGATTGTTTGCCTAGTGGAATTTTTCCGATTCTGAAGAAATTGGCGGAAAAGACTCATGTTTCGGTAGAAGTCGGCGCACAGTCCTTTAACGAGGACTATGTTGCGTGGCTGAAACGGGGCCACACAGCCCAGAAATCCATTGATGCAATTAAACGCTTAAAAGAAGAAGCAGGCGTTGATGTAGGTGCACATATTATCTTAGGCCTACCCAACCAAACTTTGGCCCAAGTAAAAGAGGAGGTGGATATAGTCAATTCCCTACCTCTAGGCAATATCAAGCTCCACCATTTACATGTTTTAAAGGATAGCCCCCTAGAAGAAATCTGGAAAAGGGGCGATTTTAAAGTGGTGGAATTGGATACTTACGTGCAACAGGCTGCATTATTTTTAGCCCATCTAAAGCCTTCCATTGCTGTCCAAAGACTCTCAGCCTTTGCCAAGAGCAGCGATGGCCTATTAGCCCCCATGTGGACCAAGGAGCGAAGCCGCCCAGGCCAAGAAATAATGAACTATATGGCCAAGAGCAATCACATTCAAGGTAGCCTCTTTAAGCTGGAATAATTTCTTAAATCCTGATAGTTTTAAGCGATGAAGTACACTAGTTTAGATGATTTTAATAAATTTTATAGCCTACTCAAAGGGAAGACAAAAAACTTACCCCCAGGCTTAGTCTTAAAGGTGAGCAAAGGCCTATTGCTTTTGTTTATTTTGCTGTCCTTTAGCTCTTTGGTGACCCGCGTCCTTGAATTTGAGTTTTTGAGCGTCCCAGACGGCACAACCCAAAGACAAAACTTCAGCAAAACCAAGGCCCCTAGGAAGAATATTAATGACTTTAAAGGTAGTCTCCAAAGCAACCTTTTCCAAGTGGACAGGGGGAGCTTCAACCAAAGTAAAATAAAACAGGTGGTACCTCAGGGGAATTTAAAACAGATCTTAGGGAACTTAAACTTAAAGGGCTTTTTTTCTGGATTTGCTATAATATTAGATAAAAATACTAAAAAAGAAGAAATCTACACTACTGGCGATACCATAACAGGTTCTGGTGCCCAGTTGGCTTTGATCGTACCGACAGAAAACTATGTTAACATTTCTTTAGGGGAAGAAACGGCAAAGCTAGTATTGGTTGAATCAATAAACACAGGCATGCAAACTCCAAGCTCAAATGCAGCAAAAGGAAAGGCTACAAACAGAGCTGTGGCAAATGCAACAACCGTTACCTCCCAAGGAAACGACCTCTATTTACGCTCAGAAGACTTAGATAAAGAGCTGAATAATTTTTCACAATTACTGAATCAAGCCAGAGTTGTGCCTGTTTTTAAAGACAAAAAGCCTATGGGGTACAAGATAAAGGCCATTGATAAAGGTAGCCTTTATGAAAAATTAGGGTTAAAAAATAATGACGTGATTAAGAAGATCAATGGCCAAGAAATTGATAGCCCTGAACGGGCCATGAGTCTTTTTAAGATTTTACGAAACGAAAAGGAAATTGTACTCAATTTTGAAAGAAACGGAGCTCCAAGTACCTTGAATTATCACATACAATAAACTATAATTTAATTAATTAAATAATTATTTATAAGGCTCTCAAAGGCCGATATACAGGGCAATACCCCATGAAAGTAGGCTTAACAGATAGCCAATATAAAAAGTTTCAAGACCTTCTAGTAAAAACGAGTGGCATTGTTTTGAAGCCCAACCAGACTTATCTCATTGAAAACAGATTAGCGGGGTTGCTTAGAGACTTAAATTTAACCAGCTTTGATGAACTGCTAAACATGCTTCCTGGCAAAGCTGAGATTTCCCAAAAAATTGTCGATCTGATGACGACAAATGAAACTCTATGGTTTCGTGATAAATCCTGCTGGGAAACAGTCGAAAAGGTTTGCATCCCTAAGTTGGTAGAAAAGTTAGAAGGTGGACAGCCGAAAATTAATATCTGGTCTGCGGCAAGTTCCACTGGGCAAGAGGCTTACTCTTTAAGTATCTTGATCCATGAATACCTTGGGAGTCGGGTTAAAAATAGCCTTTTAAGTCGTATCAATATCTTAGGTACCGACATTAGCCCCACAGTCGTTGCAAAAGCGAAGCAGGGGGAATACGACACCTTTTCTCTTTCAAGGGGAATGAGCAAATTAAAGGCCGACACCTATTTTACAGGCTCAGGTGATTCCTTTAGAATTAAGGATGAAATAAAAAAAATAGTTACCTTCAAGGATTTTAACCTCTTGAACAATTTTTCCATGCTTGGAAAATTTGATTTAATTTTATGTCGAAATGTTTTGATCTACTTCTCTGATGAAACCAAGGTAGATATTTTAAACAGAATGGCAAACACATTGACCCCAGAAGGCATTGTGATTTTAGGTGCAACAGAATCCACCTATGGGCTAGCCGTGAACTTAGAAAACAATACCGAGGGCACTGGCCTCTATTTAACAAACAAGGTTAAATAATCTTAAGGGCTTTTTTAACTTAGGTTTTATCTTTGCATTGACTAATTCAGACCTAAATAAAAGTACATATGAACGAAGAAAATACTCTTACAAACTTAGAACAGCCTGAAACTTCTATTGCATCTCAAAATGACACAGAGAAGTATATCCTTGAAATTTTTCATGAAGATGACTTTCAGAGCCGAATTAAAACTCATTTAACAGAAGCTATTACTAGAGAATTAGCTTCTATGAGCCAGCTTTTAAAAGAGTCTATTCGTGATTGGGTGCAAAGGGAAAAAAATAAAATTGTACCCCAGACAGACCCAAAACAGATTGAAATGTCTGGAAAAATTGACGATTTAGAGTCAGAAAACCGAATGCTTGCTATGGATAACGATAGCCTTGCCAGAAAAATAGAGCTGAAAGACCACGAAAACAAAATGCTCTTTGATAGCCTTCAGGCAACTCTGACTAGGAAATAATTTGAAGAGAGTGATCCAAGGGCTAACAGTATTATTAGCCATAAGTGGCTTTTTGTTGACACCCATTGCCTTTGTTGGCAATGACCTTATAACTTGGGTTCACTTAATATTAGGTTTTTTCTACACGGTTGTATTCTTGCTTTTTTGCTACGACCATATTGTAGAAACAAAAAGAGACTTTAAAAAAGCAAACACAATGAATCTTACGGGTTTAATTCAGTTGACCCTAGGCTCTATTGTTTTAGTAACAGGTTTTTGGATTTATTTAACAGGCTCAACAAGGCTGGAATTTGTAAGTGAGGCCCATTTAGGTGCAACCCTACTCTTTCTTGGTTCTTTAGGTTTGCACTTTTCCAAAACAAAAAAACAGGTTAACCATGATTGATACTATTGTAAATAATTGGTTTTTATGGCTTTTGGGTGGCTCTTTAGGGGGCTTACTCTTACAATTTATTGGTAAAACCCGCTCCACTGAAGTGCAGCCAGGGATGGCCACAAAGTCCGATGAGTTCTCTATGAAAGCTGTATTTTTTAGTTTTCGCAGTGGGGAAGCATCTCTATTTTTAACTGTCACTTGGGTGCTTGTTTGCTTTTATTGCTTCTCTGTAGCCTTGGCAACCCATATTGCTGATGCCCTACCGGGAACAGGCTAAAGGGTACAGCTAAGACATAGGCCTTTAAGGAATTTGTTTTAGCAGCCTAACTATTGAATCGCGCTTATTGCGGGTTTGATTTAGCATCACCACAAATGGCCGAATACCTCTATCTGTTTCAATGTAACCTGCGTAGTTGTAAACACCTGTCAAGGTACCTGATTTCAAGGGCACCCCAATTTTATGAGAGAGCAATTTCCAATGAGGGCGAAAGGCCTCAAGGATCAAAATCATCTCTTTTCCACTCATTAAATTATTTCGGCTAATCCCACTGGCCTCTTCTGCGACAATATTCTGACCAGCAGGCCCAAGGATTTCTATCATAGATCTTTGGTAGACCTTATGGGACTTCTCCAATGTTGCCGGTTCACCGTAAGTGGCCATGCCTAGGCTCAAGTGAATTTGATTGGCAATAAAGTTGTTAGAGTATTTAAGTAACCCATGTAAAACCTCATTTAAATTCTTAGAGTTTTTGTGGGTATAAATTAAATCTTCTTTGTTAACTTTACCATAGATAATTTTAGCCCCTGTGGTCTTGATACCCTCTTTTTCAAAGATCGCAAGAAACAATTCCCCAACATACTGCAAGGATTCTTGGGGATTTTTAGCCAAGTTTACACGGTCGGCAAAGCCTCGTCTTAACTTTTTTGCTTTCGCCAAGGCCATGGGAGTCAAGGGGGTGAGTTCTTCACCAGATGTTATTCTGCCTTTTCTGTCTTTCTTAACATTGAGGCTATTAAAATTAACAACCAATGCGCCGTTTAAGGCATCATAGGGATTAGAACTACCTAAAATTCCAGGTACTTTTAAGCCTTTTTTAAAGGCCGAGGCATCCAGTCCCAGTCTCTTGATCTGGGTTACGCCTTTTTTCTTTAGGTTTTTTGCAATGGCAATGATTTCTTCAGAAACCAAAAAGGGGTCGCCGTAGCCTTTGACCCAAAATTCGGTCTTGCTTTTTTGGTAGATCTCGGTGGAGAAGTGGTAGTCGGGGCCCAGCTCTTTTAGAGCTATCAAACTAGTAAGAAGCTTAACGATGGAAGCTGGAACCAGTTGTTCCGATTCATTAATGGCAAATATAGTCTGGCCCGATTCGGAGCTAAGGACAACAGTACCGCCTTTTACAAGGCGGCGAATGTCGGCTCTAGGGTCTTGTGAAGTCTCTTGGGCAAAAGATACAGGCTGCAATAAAACCAGACTGAAACAAATGCCAAGAATTAAACTTTTCACAAACTTAGTAGGTGCGGTAATTTGGAGCTTCTTCCGTGATGTAAACATCATGGACATGGCTTTCTTTCAAAGAAGCACCAGAAATCTTCACAAATTTAGGTTCTGTTTTCAGAGCTTCAATATCTTTAGATCCCGTGTAACCCATACCTGCTCGCAGGCCACCGATCAACTGGTGTAGCGTTTCAGCCAATGGGCCCTTGTAGGGCACACGGCCTTCAATACCTTCTGGAACCAGTTTTAATTCGTCAGCGTCATCTTGAAAGTAGCGGTCTTTGCTGCCTTCTCGCATAGCGCCAATGGAGCCCATTCCACGGTAAGACTTATATCTTCTACCTTGGAATAAGATCATTTCCCCTGGGCTTTCGTCCAAGCCTGCAAAGATACTCCCAATCATAACAGCACTGGCACCAGCGGCAATCGCTTTAACGAGGTCGCCTGAATACTTAATGCCGCCATCGGCAATAATTGGAATGTCTGATTTATTGGCTTCTTCCACACAATCAAAAATAGCTGTCATCTGAGGTACACCGATACCACTTACGATACGAGTGGTACAAATACTACCTGGGCCAATGCCCACTTTAATACCATCGGCACCTGCATCGATGAGTGATCTAGTTGCGGCAGCTGTGGCCACGTTTCCAGCGATAATCTCAATATCAAACAATTCTTTTAACTTTTTGATTGCTTTAGGGATCATAGTAGAATGTCCGTGGGCTGTATCTACAACCAAAACATCTACGCCCGCATTAACTAGGGCAGTAGCCCTGTCAACTGAATCACTTCCCACGCCAATCGCGGCGCCTACAAGCAAGCGACCACTGGAATCCTTACTAGCATTTGGGTATCTTCGAGCCTTTTCAATATCCTTGATGGTGATCAATCCTGTCAGTTCAAAGTCCTTATTTACCCGTAGTAACTTTTCGATTCTATGATCGTGAAGCAACTGTTTTGCGGTATCTAGGCTAATTCCGTCTTCCACTGTGACCAATTTTTCTTTGGTGGTCATCAGATCGGAAACGGGGCTATCCAATTCTTTTTCAAAACGTAAATCTCGATTGGTTAAGATACCAACCAATTTTTTACCAGCAAGTACAGGGAAACCAGAAATCTTATGCTTTTCCATTAAATCAAAGGCATGACGGACTGTATCCGTGGCAACTAAAGTAATAGGGTCGGTAATCATACCTGATTCCGATCTTTTGACTTTACTCACTTCTTTTGCCTGATCTGCAATAGAAAGATTTTTATGAACAATCCCAATACCACCCTCTTGAGCCAAGGCAATAGCGAGATTTGCTTCTGTCACCGTATCCATAGCAGCGCTTAGGAATGGGATATTTAAACTGATTTTTTTGGTTACTCTGGTACTGATACTTACATGTGCTGGCAAGACATCTGACTTAGCAGGTACCAGCAACAAATCGTCAAAGGTCAGGCCTTCTTTAATAATACGATCGTTTGGCATAAAATCCTCCTTTACAACCCTTGTTACACTTTTTAAGATTAAGACTTGGCAACATCGCCAAGGCGGACACAAATCATCCGTTTTTTCCTGTTGAATTAATCAGCATAAAACTTCTTTAAAAGCTAGTCAAACCCTATGAATCACACGGGTTTCGATCCCTCGTTGAAAATCGCAGCGGGAATCGCTAAAATACAAGCCCAGCAAAAGGGAAATCTTAAACTAGCAGGCAGCCCTCAGTCCTTAAGTTTACTACTTCTATCTAGCTTGGCCCTCCAAGAATCAAGACCAATTTTACTGGTAGCCCCAACCTTTGAGGCTGCCTTTGAAGCAAAGGAAGATTATAGTTTTTTTTCTACCAAGGTACCAAATTTCTTCCCTCACTGGGACGCACTGCCTTACGACCACCAAAGCCCTAGCAAACAGGTCGTTGGACAGCGTATGTCTTGCCTGCATAGGCTTTTAGAGGGTTCCAGTTCCATAACTATTACCACTTCTCAGGCCCTTGCTCAAAAAATATTACCAAAAGAGGAACTAGAAACTTTATCTTTTTCCATTAAAGAGGGTGGCCTCATCGACCCGCAAGAGTTAGCAAAAAAAATTGCTAATCTGGGGTTCACTCCTGTGGATATGGTGGAAGAACGTGGTGAATTTTGTAAAAAAGGTGAGATTTTCGACCTTTTTCCCATTGACTCCGATGAGCCAATTCGTATTGATTTTTTTGATGATGAAATAGAAAGCATCAAAACCTTTGATGTTTCCTCGCAAAGAAGCGGGCTGAGCATAAAAGAGGTTTTACTTCTACCTGCCACTGAAGTCTTACTCAGTGAAGCCAACTGTAAACTGGCAGCCTCTAGACTTTCAGAAGTAAGAGACAAAACAGAAAAAAATAGCTTTTTTGGGGCTCGTGAGGCCATTGAAGAGCGTTTAGGCTACTCAGGTATCGAAGCCTTGCTTCCTTTATTTTACGAGGAAACCTCAAACATCATCGACTATTTTAAAGAACCGCCAATCGTGGTTTTTTTAGATGAGGCCACTCATAAAAAACAAGTGGAAGACCATTTCGACCGAGTTTTAGAGGAAAATCGTTACGCCATTGAACAGGGCGACGTCATTGCACCTGCAGACCAACTTTTTTATCAAGTAGGCGGCATAGAGAAAATCATAGCTGGCTCTTTGAAAGTGGACTGTGACCCGACAGATCAGTTTAACGCAGGCATTCATATGCAAGGGGCGAGCAACTTAAATCTTGCAGCCTCAGGCCTAGAGGCGGGAGCCGCTCTAAAGCCACAGGCCCATAGGTTACTAGAACAACTGGTAAAGTGGAATCAAGAGGGATGTAAAATTGCCCTTGCCGCAGGCAACGGCACTAGGGCCGAGCAAATCAAACAGATGATCATGGAACTGGGCGCCACACCCACTGTGAACGTGGAAGATGCTCCTGAGATGCGTGGGGCCTTTTTGCTCACCCAGAATCTACCGACCAACCCCAGTTTTCTAATTTTTGGTCACAGTTTGACCCAAGGTTTTAGGCTTCTGGCAGATGACCACAGTTCACCGATTATTTTGGTCACAGAAGAAGAGGTATTTGGAACAAAGCAGAAAAAACGCAGGGTAAAAGAAAATAATTTAAAACATTTTTTGGGCTCATTGGCAGAAATCCAGCCTGGGGATTATGTCGTTCATGTGGAATACGGCATTGGGCAATATGAAGGTCTAAAAAAGATTGCAGCCTCTGCGGCAGAAGAAGATTTTTTAGTCATTGGCTACCGAGAAGAGGGCAAGGTCTATGTACCCGTTGAAAAATTCAACTTGGTACAAAAGTATTCTGGCAGTGAGGGCGGCAGGCCCAAGATGGATAAACTGGGTGATAAAACTTGGGCCAAAACCAAAGCCAAGGTTCAATCTGAAGTTGATGATATTGCAGAAGAACTCATTAAATTATATGCCATAAGGGAAGCCCAGAAAGGCATTTCATTTAGCCCCGACGGCAACCCTACCCATGAGTTTAATATGGGTTTTATCTTTAATGAAACGCCAGACCAACTCAAAGCCATTGAAGACGTAACCGCTGATATGGAATCCCGTCGACCTATGGACAGATTGGTTTGCGGGGATGTTGGTTTTGGGAAAACCGAGGTGGCGCTGCGTGCTAGCTTTAAGGCTGTTATTGACGGCTATCAGGTAGGGATATTGGCCCCAACCACCATCTTAGCCCAGCAACACTACGAAACCTTTATGGAGCGCTATAAGGGCCAAGCTGTAAAAATCGGCATTATGAGTCGCTTTGTCTCGGCCAAAGAGGTGAAGCAAAATCTAGAAGACCTGAAAAATGGCAAATTAGATATCATCATAGGAACCCATCGTTTATTATCCAAAGATGTTGTTTTTAAAAAATTGGGCCTCTTGGTGATTGATGAGGAACAGAGATTTGGAGTAAAACACAAAGAGCGCATTAAGCAGATGCGTGCTTCTGTGGATTGCTTGACCCTTTCAGCGACCCCCATCCCAAGAACCTTGCATATGTCTATGATCGGGGTGCGGGATATTTCTGTGATCAATACTGCCCCTGTAGACAGGCGTGCTATTAGAACCAGATTAATGAAGCTCAATGATTACTTGATAACAGAGGCTGTAACTCGGGAACTCCGCAGGGGCGGCCAGACCTTCTTTATCCACAATCGAGTTGAATCCATCCATGAAGTAGCCACCTACCTGCGGCGGCTTATGCCTAAAATTCGAATAGCAGTGGCACACGGACAAATGGCGGAAAAGGAACTGGAACAAATCATGTTCGATTTTATCCATAAAGAAACAGATTTATTATTGGCTACCACCATTGTGGAATCAGGTTTAGATATCCCCAATGCCAATACCATCATTATAAATAACTCTGATCAGTTAGGCTTGAGTCAACTCTACCAACTCCGTGGCCGTGTAGGGCGCTCTAAAGAACAGGCTTACTGCTACCTCTTGACCCCAAAGGACAAGGTTTTAAGCGAAACCTCCAAAAAACGACTTTCCTTTTTAAGTGAGTTAAACCATTTGGGCGCAGGTTTTAAACTAGCCAGTTATGATTTAGAATTGAGGGGTGCAGGTAATATTTTAGGCTCCAAACAATCGGGCCACATCACTCAGATTGGATTTGAGCTTTATACCCAAATGATAAACGACGCTGTAGCTGTATTAAATAAGACGGCACCAGCGATCAAGCTTAGGGACGTAAAACTCTCTCTTGGGGTTGAGGCCAACTTGCCAGAGCCTTTCATTCCAAGTATGAATCAAAGATTAGATGCTTATAAAACAATCTCTTCCTCAACCACAGAAGACGAGCTTTGGGAAATTCGTGCTGGGCTTGAAGATCGCTATGGGCCTTTACCCGTTAGTGCTGTTAATCTTTTCGACTCCATGCAAGTGCGTTTGCTTGCTTCAAACATTGGTTTGACACGGGTTGAAGTAAAACAAAATAGACTAAATTTAAGCTTTTCAGAAGATTTTCAACCTGCTCCAGAATTATTGATGCAGTACTTACAAAGTCATAATAATGTGAAATTGGTTCCGCCCACTTCTATCGAAGCTGGGATGAAAAACCAAACAATCGAAGAAGTTTTGGGGTTTCTAAAGGAATTCCAGCAGTTTTTTCAAACGATAAGTAAGGTTGCAAATTAAGATGACTGTGACGTTAAACATGGGTTTACATACAAAAGTAAAATCTAGTCTGGTCCTTTTGGCCCTATTGCTACTCTTAACCGGTGGCTGCAACCAAAATGGAAAGAATAAAAAGACCATCATTTCTGACGAAGAAGTAATTGCTGTGGTCAACAACAAAAAGATCTCGCTAAAAAGGTTCCAAAGCCGCTTGCAGAACTTTTTAAACCACTATAATTACCTTATTCAAAACAGAGAAACCCACTTAAGCAAAATTAAAACCATTGTGATCAACCGCATGGTTGAAGAGGAATTGGTTCTACAAGAGGCCGCCCGTGCGGGCCTTAGAGTAACCCAAAAGGAATTGAACGCCTCTGTTGAAGCGGCTCTTTCCCCCTACCCTCAAGCTGGATTTACAAAAATCCTAGCCCAAAAGGGCACCAATAAAAAAGACTGGGTTGAGTCTTTGAGGATCAATCTTTTGACTTTGAAAATCCTAGAACATGAGATGGAAAAAATTCCTGTAACCAAACGGGAAATTTCTAGGTACTACAAGGACAATAAAAAGAAGTTGGTCACACCCAAAGCCATTCGAGTGAAAAATATTACTCTGGCCACAGAATCGGAAGCCCAAACCATTCGAAACGAGATCATTCGCAAAAGAAAAATCGACAAGTTGATCCAAGAATATTCTATTTCACCAGACCGAGATGCAAGTGGTGATATGGGATACATTGAAAAGGATGAATTACCCTTTGAATTGGAACAGGCGATTTTTAAACTTAGCTGGCAAAACAAAATTTCCAAAGTGGTGCATAGCCAAGACGGTTACCATATTTTCTACTGGGTTAAAACTCGTTGGAGGAATAAGCCATCCGAAAAAGAAGCGAGCAATCAAATTAAAGAGGCCATTCGAGGTGAAAAACAAGATCAGTTTTATAGCAACTGGATCAAACTCCTAAAACAAAAGGCCACCATCCAAATTGATCAGGCTATGCTCAAGAGCGAAGAGGGATTCTAATGAGAATTTTCTTAGTTGGCTTTATGGGCGCTGGGAAATCTGCCATTGGAAGGAGGCTTGCCAAGAGGTTAGGTTACCCTTACTTTGACACAGACAATATGATCGAAGAAGACACAAAAAAAACCATAAAAGAAATCTTTGCAGCCGAAGGGGAAGCCTATTTTAGACAGTTAGAAACAGACTCTTTAAAGTCCTTTGAAAAACTGACCAATGCTGTGGTTTCCACAGGTGGCGGTTTGGTTGCCACTGCTGGCAATTGGGAAATTATTAAAACCATGGGTGACAGTGTTTTTCTAGATGCCGAATTTGAAGACATTAAAGAAAGGGTAATGCGCAATGACAAACGGCCACTTCTACAAACGGAAGACCCCTTAAAAACTCTGACAGATCTTTACACAACTAGACGACCCATTTACGAAAAAGCGGATATCATCATCCAAACTGGAGGAAGCCATCCAGCTGATATTATAACACAAATAATTAGATCACTATAATGACCTTAACTGAAGAATTAGAGCAACGAGGCTTAATTGAAGCCTTAACCCATGAAGCCTTAAAAGAAGAATTAGACACAAAATCCCTTAGTTTTTATGCAGGGTTTGACCCTACTGCAACTTCTTTGCATGTAGGCCAATTGGCTCTTTTTAACCTCATGAGTATTTTACAACGTCATGGCCATAAACCCTTTGGTTTAATGGGTGGCGCTACAGGTATGATCGGCGACCCAGGTGGGAAATCTGCCGAAAGAAACCTACAAACGGTGGAAAAGATTGCTGAAAATATCAAGGGGATCTCAGCTCAGCTCACCAAGTTCCTCGACTTTGCAGGCGGGCCAAAGGCCGCCATTGTAAACAACATGGATTGGCTTGGTTCTTTTAGCTATATCGAGTTTTTACGTGATGTTGGCAAGCACTTCTCTGTGAACCAAATGGTCCAGCGAGATTCTGTAAAGAGTCGCTTAGAAGGCGCAGGCATTAGCTACACTGAATTTTCCTACATGTTACTTCAGGCCTATGATTTTGCAGAACTTGCCAAAACCCATGATGTGACCTTGCAGATTGGCGGAAGCGACCAATGGGGCAACATTGTTTCAGGTACAGATCTAGCCCGCAGACTGGGCCACAAGAAGCAACTTTTTGGCATGACTATGCCTCTGGTCACTAAATCTGACGGAACCAAATTTGGAAAGTCCGAATCAGGTACTGTGTGGCTTAGCCCAGAATTAACAAGCCCATATGCCTTTTATCAATTCTTTTTACGCACACCTGATGAAGATGTAATCCGCTTTTTAAGGGTATTCACCCAAGTGGATTTGGCCGTCATTGGCGAGCTGGAAGAATCAGTAAAAACAGAAGCCCATTTAAGAAAAGCCCAGAAGGCTTTGGCTCAAGCTGTGACTACAGTGGTTCACGGTGCGGATCAATTGGCAAGAGTCGAGCAGGCGAGTCAAGTTTTATTTGGCCAAAAAATCGAAAACCTCGACGATAAAACGATCGGTGAGATTTTTGCTGAGGTTCCCAGTACCAAAATTGCCAAGGCAACCATTGAAGCTGGTTGGAGCCTCATTGATGCACTGGTGGAAACAGAAGCTTGCAAGTCCAAGGGGCAAGCCAGAAAACTCATTGAAGGCGGTGGTGTCTACTTAAACAATAGCGCTGTGCAAGGCGTTGATACTGCACTTTCCTTAAAGGACATGGCCAGTGAGTCTTATTTAGTCATACGCACAGGCAAGAAAAATTACCGCTTAGTAGAAGTGGAATAGATATCTAGAATTTGATCAAGGCTAAGCTATGAAACTAAAAATACAGCTACATTACCCTGAAATGCCTGTGCCTCAAAAGGCCCATGCAACAGATGCAGGGATTGATTTAACATGCATGACCATTGTTATAAAAAAAGAAGATGTCTTTTTTTTCGACTGCGGTATTTCTATTGAGCCACCAACAGGCTACTATACGGAACTGGTGCCACGGTCTTCCATTTATAAGCAAGATTTTATCATGGCCAATTCTGTGGGCATCATCGACCAAGACTACCGTGGGAAAATCTTTATGCCCATGAGATATGTAGGGACTGGCGACGGTAAAAAAGCGGCCATGTCCCTAGTGGGTCACAGGGTAGGCCAGTTGATACTAAAAAAAGTAGAAGATTACCAAATCGAAATTGTAGATTCTTTAAACGATACCATCAGAGGCGAGGGCGGGTTTGGCAGCAGCGGCAGTAAATAGAGACGACCTTGCAGGATTAGAAGTTGCTATTGTTCACTATTGGTTTCTTACTTGGAGAGGTGGGGAGAAAGTTGCTGAATCTATACTCAAACTTTTTCCAAAAGCAGATATCTATACTTTATTTTATGACCCTGAGGTTTGCGGACCCCACTTACAAGGTCATAAAATTTATACCTCAAGCATTGATACCCCCTTTTATAAAAAAAACCACCAAAGGTCTTTCCCTTTTTACGCCAAAGGGGTGGAGTCCTTAAAGTTACAGAAAAAATACGACCTTATTATATCTCAAGAATCAGGCCCAGCAAAGGGCATCAACCGTGGGGCCTTAAACCAAGATACCCCCCATGTTTGCATGACCCAAAGCCCAATGAGATATTGCTACGGTTTTGAAGAGGTTTATACGCAAGGCCTACCTTGGTTTATTCGCCCTATTGTCTCTTATGAACTTGCAAAATTACGCAAATGGGACATGACCAAAATAGACAATGTCGACCTCTACCTTGCCAATTCGGTCAATGTACAAAAACGCATTAAAAAATATTGGGATAAGGATGCCTTAGTTACATTTCCCCCTGTGGCTATGGAACTTTTTGACCAAGAATTAAAATCTGCCCCCTTAGACTATTACGTTAGTTTTGGCGCCCTCACCCCCTATAAAAAAGTGGATTTACTCGTTGACGTCTTTAATAAAAACGGAAAAAAATTGGTGATTGTTGGTGACGGTTCCGAGAGACAACCCTTGGAAAAAATAGCAAAAGACAATATTACTTTTTGCGGGTTCCAAAATGATGCCGAGGTGCAAAAATGGTTGCAAGGAGCCAAAGCTTTGCTTTTTCCAGGCGAAGAAGATTTTGGTTTAACGCCCTTAGAGGCAATGAGCCAAGGCGTGCCTGTAATTGCCTATGGCGCAGGTGGCGCTTTAGAAACAGTTGTGGAAAATAGAGAAAACCCCAGTGAATCAAGCGGTATTTTCTTTTCTGCCCAAAAAGACCACGACCTAGAGCAAGCGATTGAGGATTTTGAAGCTATGGCCGACCAATTTGAACCAGAATGGATTCGCTCCCATGCAAGGGGCTTTGCGGAAGACGTTTTCTTAAATACAATCTCAAGTCAAATTGGCAACTTTTTAGGCGAGCAGCAATGATTCGCTTAAGCCAAGTCTTTATATTTTTACTCTTTTTGAGTGACATTACCCTCTTAGGGGTCGCTTGGATTGGTGCCTACTTTATGCGCTTTGACTGGTACCCTGTGCCAGCGCCTGACTATATTCCAGAGCTTCAAAGTTACATCTATTCTGCACCTATCATCATTGCAGTTGCAGCCTTTGGCTTTATTTCCAGCGGAATTTATAAAAATCTGCTCCGCTCCAAACATGAAATGATTCGTGTGCTACAGTCCTGCTTAGTTATTTTTGCAACGCTGCTTGCCGTTTCTTTTTTCTATCGTGATTTTTCCTTCTCTCGCATCTTTGCCTTGCATTTTATTTGGATGAGCTTTGTGCTGATCTCCATTGAGAGAACCTTGGCCCGAAAGTTTCTGGCCTATATGCGTAAAAAAGGTAAAAATCTTCTCCATGTTTTGGTCATTGGTAACCACCAGACAGCCATTCATTTTTGTGACAAAATAACCCATAATAAAGAGCTCGGGCTTCAGTTTCATGGTACCATCTCTAAAAGTAAACTTTTTAATATCCAGGGCCTACCTTGGTTGGGCGATTATGCAAGCTTGCCTGAGATCGTTGAAAAGCATGGAATTCAACAGGTGTATATTGCCCTTGATTCAAAAGACCAATCGGATTTAGACGATATCAATTATTTCCTTAGGGACTTAATGGTAGATCTCTTTCATGTTCCTGATGTCTATCACAGCCTCAACATAAACCCTGAAATTTTAGATCTAGACGGCATCCCTTTGGTCGCCTTGCGGCAAAGCCCTCTTTCAGGTTGGAATAGCCTTTTTAAGCGAATTTTTGATATCTTTGGGGCCTTGGTCGGTATCATTTTATTGTCTCCCTTTTTTATAGTTATATCTTTACTGGTCAAGATGACCAGCAAGGGACCAGTACTCTACGCCCAAGAACGTATGGGCCTCGATGGCACAAGATTCAATATGCTAAAATTTAGGAGTATGCCCACCAATGCAGAGTCATCTACAGGTGCCGTTTGGGCAAAAAAAGGCGACAATCGTACTACTGCCATTGGCGGTTTTTTACGGAAATCCAGTTTGGATGAAATCCCCCAGTTTTTTAATGTCCTCGGCGGCAGCATGAGCCTCGTAGGGCCAAGGCCAGAGCGCCCTGTTTTCATCGAAGAGTTTAAGGGAGAGATTCCAAACTACATGCTCAGACATAAAATGAAGGCGGGAATGTCAGGCTGGGCGCAGGTCAATGGCTGGCGTGGAAATACCTCCTTGGAAAAACGCATCGAATGCGATATCTATTACTTAACGAACTGGTCTATCTGGTTTGATATAAAAATTGTTCTTCTGACCCTGATAAGGGGTTTTGTGAACCCAAATGCCTACTAAGGATTAACTATGGCTGTACAATCACCGCCGGCTAAAAAAAAGAAGCCCCAAGGAAATGCAACCCAATTCACTTTGGATATGGACATCAAAGGACTGAGTTTGATCTTGATCTTGATGGCCTTAACTATGGTTGTGGTTTTTTATTTGGGCGTCATCTACGGCAAAGCGGCACGCAACCCTGGCGATCTCCCCTTGAGCCCAGGCTTGAATAATGCCCAAGGCATCATTCCACCTAAAGACTTGAAAATTTATGATGTACGCCAAACCAATGACGAGCTAAAGGCCTTACAGTCTGATTTTGCACATGCCTCTAAGAAGGGTGACAACTTACAAAAGGCCGAAGACCAAAGAACGACCGACGAAAAAGCTCGCAAGAGTAAAGAAGCGGCCACCCAAAAATCCATGAGTGGATTTAGAGTGGATGACTTGGAAAAATCACGTACAAACAACACAGAAGCACCAAAACAGACAGTTAAAAAACCAGAGTCCGACCCTGGGGTCAACTGGCCAGAACAGGTTTTAAGTGACAGCCCTGCAAAACCGAAAGAAACTATTTATTCTGTGCAGGTGATGGCTACAAGGTCTAGAGATAAGGCTGCTAACATTATTAAGCAGTTGGCTTTAAAGGGATTTGAATCCTATATGGTCGAGGGAAAAGTGGAGAATACTACCATTTACCGTGTACGTGTGGGCAAGAATAACAAGGCCAAAATTCGAGTGATCAAAGAACGACTCAAAGGAACTGTTAAGGGTTTGGGTAGCAAACTACCTATCATTCAAATCAACTAACCACCTCTATAGCCTGCGAGGCTCAAGGAAGGGTACAATGGAAAAGTGGATTCATCTGGGAGCCTTAGCTCATATTTTGGGGGCTTTTGCACATTTGGGTTTTTGGCGACTGCTCGGTTGGCGAAAACAATTGCAGGCGTTAACCCCAATTAACCAAGGGGTTTTGCAGGTTCTAAACCTACGCATCAGCTATATTTTCGTTTTATTTGCCATCCTCTCTTACTACTTTGCCACTGATTTACTAACCACCTATCTAGGCCAGGCCCTATTAGTGGGAATCAGCATTTTTTGGTGGTTTCGAGCCGTTGAGCAGGTCTTATTTTTTCCTCGCAATCACCCTGGCTCTTGGGTAGCCTTTGTAATCTTCTGTGGCATAGCAAGCCTATACCTTATCCCACTCTTACAACTGATAGAAATTGGCGGGCTACTGCTTCCCCTTTAAGTTTCAATCAGCGCCCAGTGAGTAAAGCCTGCAACTGGTGAGTAAAGTCTTCTTCTAGCTTACCGAGTTTGCCAAAAAAGCCTTTATCCACCGCTTCCACTCTTGGTACAACCTTTAAAGTCATTTCCACTCCCTGAGGAGTTAGGCTTAGATAAAAGGCTCTAGAGTCCTTTGGGTCTTTGGTTCTTGAAACAAGTTTTTTTGTCTCCAACTGGCGAATCACGGTGGAGGTAACCATTTTATCAACCTTGGTGAATTCTGATAATTCGCCTTGGCTTGCCTCTCTTTTATTTTCCTTGAACCAAAGCAACCCCGCTGCCGCCACAAACTGATTGTGGGTCAAACCACTTTCATCTAAAGCCCTACGAATGGCCTTCTGCCAAAGATTATTCACCTGCCAGAGTAAAAAACCTGGGCTGGTTGTGGGCTTTGGAAAGGCAAAAGGGGAGTTATCTTGGTTCATTTTTATCTCAATTTTTAGGTGCTGCACTTTGGTCAGCAAGATTTGACAGGACTTGAGCCAGATCCTTTTTGATTTCTCTACCAATCAGAAACCCAAATAAAAAGCCCAAGGGGCCTGAAAAGCTCACAATGTGGGTTAGGGTTAACTGACCCTCTCCTGCCGTAATTTTATGGTCTATAGCCAGACTGGCAAAGGGTAAGATAGCGCACGAGGTGAAGCTTACCTCAGGGGTAACTTCTGTTAAGACAAACTTGACCTTTGGACCACTTTTGGGTTGCAGCCAACCTGTAGCGCCCTCTATAAAGTTAGCCCTGTCGTCACCTGAATCCAGCCCGCTGGCAGCGAGGGAGTGATCCCACTCTTGCCACCTGTTAACTTGGGCATAGCTAGCCCATACCTCTGTAAGGCTACCCTTACAGGTTACTGTTTCTTGGAATTGTTTCATGTCCCCCCTTTTCTGATTAGTAAGTATGCTTACTATATTGCAAAAAAGCGGCAAATGCAAGAAGTCACAAACTAGACTCTAAAACTAAGCCTGTAAAACCGCCCTAGTTAAACAAACTTGGGGCAGGACACAAAATGAAGAGAGTAAAATATAAGACTAGAGGGTAGCAGCCTTTGCAGTAGATCGAAATCTAGCCTTTTGTAATAGCCAAACAGCAACAAAAAGACCCAGACCCAACCCGTATCCCTGCCACTTAACACCGACTAGGTAGGGATTAAATAGCGCTAGACAGGCGCCCAGTAAAGCTAAGGTTTCGTAAGGCCTATTTTTCACGAGCATCCAACCATGTAGGGCTGAAGTAAAAGCCGAGGCGCCTAGCAGAGCCATAAGAAAGACCACAGCTCCATCAAAAAAGCTATCCACCCCAATGAGCAATAACTCAGGATTAAAGACAAACATAAAGGGGATAATGGCGGTACGCAGATCATACATAAAGCCTTGCAACCCTGTTTTAATAGGATCGGAGCCTGCAATGGCCGCCGCTGCATAACTGGCAAGTCCCACAGGGGGAGTGTCGTCGGCTAAAATCCCAAAATAGAAGCAGAATAGATGTGCGGCTATCAAGGGTACCTGCAAACCATAAAGGCCAGCAACATGCACGATTACAGGTGCGGTGAGGCTAGCCATCACAATATAGGTGGCGGTGGTAGGCAGGCCCATGCCCAAAATTAAACTGGCTACAGCTGTAATCAATAACAGCAAAAAGATATTTCCACCACTCAAGGATTCTACAATGCCATTGATCATTCCGCCTAAGCCTAGCCCCACAACACCGACAATGATTCCTGCTGTGGCTGTCGCCAAGGCTACACCCATCATATTTCGACTTCCCTGGGCCATGCCTTCGGTAAGTGCCGAAAAAGCTCCCCCAGTCCCACGGCCTTCTTTAAATTCTCTGTAAATCATCAAGCCGCTTAAAACTAAAATGGCCCGAAACACGGAAAGTTGGGGGCTGTGTTGCAAGCCAACCAATTCAAAGATCAACATAAATAGAGGCAATAGATGTAGATAACCCTCTTTGATCAAAGAGTAAAAATTAGGAATGTCTACTTTTTCCATCCCCTTCATTCCCAGTTTCGTGGCCTCTAAATGAGTTAGGTAAAAGAGGGCGCCATAGCTAACAAAAGCGGGAATCACGGCAGCCCGAACCACTTCCATGTAGGGTACATTTACATATTCAGCAATAATAAAAGCCGCAGCACCCATAATGGGAGGCATCAGTTGCCCATCTGTACTGGCAGCCACTTCCACGGCAGCAGCCTTATGGGCTGGCATGCCTGCTTTTTTCATCAAGGGGATGGTAAAGGTTCCCGTAGTTACGATATTGGCAATGGAAGAACCTGACACCAGACCTGTCAGCCCACTGGAAGCAACAGCAGCCTTTGCAGGGCCACCTTTGTATTTACCAAGAAGTGAAAGGGCGAGATCCGTAAAAAACTTGCCTGCCCCTGCCCGATCCAACAATGCACCAAAGAGCACAAAGAGGAAGATTGTCGAGGCACTGACATCCAAGGGAATACCATAGATGCCTTCGGTTGATAGGGTAATCTGATTGAAGTATTTATTTAAACTCACACCTCGAAAACTCAAGGCATCGGGCATGTAAGGCCCCAAAAAAGCGTAGGCAGTAAAGCTTAAAGATACAATGGGTAAAGCAGGTCCAATGGACCTTCTCGTTGCCTCTAGTAAGAGTAGCAGCAAGATAACACTAACAAAAATATCACGGTCGATCGGTAACCCTGCTCTAGAAGAGAGGCCTTGGAAATCCAAGTAAATATAGAGGGACGCAGGAACAGCAACCAAACATAAAAGGAGATCGTATTTCGGGATGCCTACTTGGTGGTGACCTCTGGCAGGCAAACATAAAAACACCATCGCAAGGGCAAAGGCCAAGTGAATGGCCCGAATTGCTATGGAGTCTAAAGTAAGAAAGCTCGCCAAGGCCATTTGAAACACGGCCCAAGTAACCCCTAAGGTTAAAATTATTTTAGATTCCCAGGGTTTGTAAATACGAACCCTACCTTGTTCTCGCTCTAAAATTTCTTCCGCTTCTAGCGTATTATGACTCATAAGTTGGCCTTTAGGCCTTGGTAATTAGTTTGATTAATCGATTCGTTATTGTGGGGTTTTCTTACCCCCCACCAATATTGTCAGTTCAGGTCAGTGTAGCTGAGTTTAGTTCAGTTTAGGGGAGTAAGCCTTAACTTCACTAGGAATCGCAATATTTTGCTCTTTGTAATACTTAATTGCCCCAGGGTGCAGCGGTGCAGTCATCCCCTTAAGCATATTTTTAGGATTCAAGCCTTCAAAGGCGGGGTGTAATTTTTTAAACTCTTCCAAGTTGTTAAAAACCGACTTCACAAGTTCATAGACAATGGCTTCATCCACAGCAGCAGTTGTTAAAAACATCGCCTTCACCCCAATTGTTGGGATATTTGTCGTATTTAAAGCCTGAGGATAGTGCTTTGATAAAATTTCTACCTTCTCATAGTAGGGGTATTTTATAAGTAGCAAATCAATTTCTTGGCCTTCAAGTGGGATGATTCTGGTTTTTTGTCTGCCACTGGTAGCTTCTTTTAAGTTTCCGTTTGGGTGACCAACGGTATAGAAAAAAGCATCCAACCTCTCGTCTTGCAACAAGCCTGGTGCTTCAACTGCCTTAACATACTCTGCTTTAATGTCGTTTAAACCAAGGCCAAATGCCTTTAGAGCATCTTTAGAGTTACCAAGTTGCCCGCTTCCAGGGTTACCTAAGTTAACGCGTTTCCCTTTTAGGTCTGACACAGACTTGATTCCACTTTGCTCAGAGGCGATTAAGGTAATGGCTTCGGCATGAAGGGCAAATAGAGCTCTAAGTTTTGTTTGTGGGCCTTGCTTTTCCCAATCCATTTCCCCTTGAACGGCCTGCCAAGTACGGTCAGATTGCGCAATAGCAAAGTCCAACTCAGCAACAGAAAGAGCGTTAATATTGTAAACACTTCCGCCTGTTGATTCGGCAGTTGCCTTAATATTTAGGGGGGATTTTGACTTATTTACAAATTTGGCGACTGCTTGGCCTGTAGGGTAGTAAACACCTGTCAAGCCTCCAGTTCCAATAGTTATGTGTTGTTGTTTATTTTCCCCAGTCTTTTTATCGCAACCAAAGAGAAGAGAGGTCGCTAAAATTAAAATTAGTAGTTGTTTCATTGCTTTATTAATATGATTGTTGTTTTTTCCTACCTTAAAATGTTTTCACTTTTGTGGCAAGGTTTCACACTTGCCAAGGCAAAGTAGATATTATAACATTCATATACTACTATTTAACTTTATGAGGCCTAAATGTATAAGATTTTATTACCGCTAGTTATGGCATTCGTGCTGGTAAGCTGCGACCAAGCATCAACGGAACAAGCGAACACAAGTGAACCAACAGAGCTTTCTAAAGCGGCTAAAAGTAACTTTAAAACGTTGCCTAAAAACGCACCAATGCTAACCAATGAGGCCTCAACTGCTGCAAAGGTAGAGCTAGGGAAAATGTTATTTTTTGACCCTCGTTTGAGTGCCAGCCAATTGATTAGCTGTAATACTTGTCACAACCTTGCACTTGGTGGTGCTGACCTTCAAGAAACCTCCATTGGCCATGGTTGGCAGAAGGGCCCAAGAAACGCCCCGACAGCTTTAAACTCAGCCTTTCATATTGCTCAATTTTGGGATGGCAGATCACCCAGCTTAACTGACCAAGCTAAAGGGCCTGTGCAAGCAGGTGTGGAAATGAACAACACTCCTCAAGTAGTAGAAGAAACTTTAAGATCAATGCCTGGATATGTAACAGCATTCCAAAAAGCCTTTGGCAAAAAGGGGCAAGCTGTAACCTTTGATAACATGGCCGTTGCCATTGCCACATTTGAGTCTACTTTAAGCACTCCTTCCCCTTTTGATGCCTACTTAAACGGGGATCATGAAGCTCTAAACCAAACAGCCAAAGAAGGCCTAAAGCTTTTTATGGATCTCGGTTGCGCCAGTTGCCATAACGGTGTTGGTATCGGCGGTGGCATGTATGCCAAATTTGGTACTGTAAAAGCACCATCTGATGAAGTTCGCCCCGTAGGCGACCTAGGTCGCTCGAAGGTAACAAATGACAAGGAAGATGATTATGTCTTTCGAGTTCCAACCTTGCGTAACATCGCTATTACAGGGCCTTATTTCCACAGCGGAAAAGTCCACAGTTTAAGTGAAGCCATTGAGATTATGGCAGATGTTCAGTTAGATGTTAAATTGAAGCCAGCAGAAACTAAGGCCATTGTAGCCTTTTTGGATAGCTTGACAGGCACAATGCCTAAAATCAACTACCCTGTGTTACCTGCCGCTACAGCGACAACGCCGCAGCCTATGACTAAGTAGTCTGACTAAAGACTAAGACAAAAAAAAGGGGGCCAAAAGCCCCCTTTTTTTTATCTAAATTTTATACTTACCAAGACTAGTTTCAGGATCAATTACTTAGAGCAAGCCTGAATAAACTCTACAATCTCAGATTGGATATAGGGTTTATGGATAGACCAGTCAGCCCCGCATTTTGTGCAACTTTCAATATCCTTTTCGCTAGCTACCCCTGAGGTAATAGAAATAGGAATACGAATGCCCTCTGTTTCAAGCTTTCGAATCTCGCCTACTAGCTCATCACCGTTCATCTTTGGCAATTCAAAATCTACAAAGATCATATCATAGGCAGTCTCTGCCTTGAGCGAATCCGCAAAGTGAGCGAGGCCATCTTCAGCATTGCCACAAAGGTCTACTTCACCAAATTCAATTAAGATTTTATGAAGTAGGTTTTGAGCAGGAATGTTATCTTCAACAACTAAAAATTTCATTTTTTCCTCGCTGGCTTATTAAGTAATATTATTGGAAAACTTAGAACCCTTCGGACTCAGTGAGATCTAGATCTCAGGAACCTAAATTTCACATCCTACAGGGGAGTAAAACCAAAAAAGTTAAAACCTAAAGCAAGTGCTTAGTTTTGAGATTTTTGGTTAAAAATCATGTTGAGCATTTTTACCGCAGCGTTAACGGCAGCAAAAACCTGATTGTGATGAACACCACGAGTAATGAAATTATTTTCCCCTTCCCAAGTGATGATGGCTTCGGTCATAGCATCGGTCTCACCTGTTCTTGGAATTCTAATTTCATAGTCTAAAAGTGTGGGCATTTGGATCTCTAATTTCTCTAAGAGCGGGTTTAAGCCATTCATAAAAGCATCAAATCCACCATTACCATGAGATTGACCTTCAAAAGAAACGCCATCGATCAAAAGCCCATAGTCAGCTGCACTTTCTTTACCCCAATGACTTGTGGAAGAAAAGTGCGACACGACGATAGATTCTTTAATGCCAGATTCCAACACGTCAGCCACAATAAATTGCAAGTCAGCTAAGATAATTTCTTCCTTATTATCACCCATAGCGATAATACGGCTCAAGACTTTTTTCTGGTCCTCTGCACTCAGTTTAAAACCCAATTCATCTAAATTTTTCTGTAAGCTCGCCTTTCCGGCCATTTTGCCTAAGGCATATCTGTGCTTTTTACCAAAGCGTTCTGGTGCCAAGTGTGTCTGGTAAAGGCCACCCTTTTGGTCGCCATCAGCGTGGATCCCCGCAGTCTGGGTAAAAACATCATCGCCGACAACAGGTGCATTATCAGAAAGACGCTTGCCTGAAAAGTTTTCTACCATGCGGCTTAAGGGAATCAATTCTTTTTCATCAAGGCCCAAATCAATGTTCATATGATCACGTAAATTTACCGCAACTTCAGCCAAACTTGCATTTCCAGCTCGCTCACCAAGGCAGTTAATTGTACTGTGAACCCCTTTTACACCCGCTCTTACAGCAGCAAGAACGTTGGCCGTTGCCATGCCATAATCGTTGTGAGGATGAAAATCAAAGTGGCAAAGAGGGTAGCGGGAAATCATATCAGAAATCGCCCCTTCCACCTGAGCTGGACTCATGACACCTAGGGTATCAGGAAGCATAAAGCGGTCGATGGGCTCACTCTGTAATTCTGTCATCATAGAGTAAACATAATCCACACTATCTTTATAGCCGTTTGACCAATCTTCAAGGTAGACGTTGACCGTTAAACCCTTTTCTTTTGCGTAGGAAATGGTTCGTTTTACATCGGCCCAGTGAACTTTAGGCTCTTTTTTAAGCTGACCTAAGCAATGTTTCAAGCTGCCTTTGGTGAGGAGATTGATCACCTTACCACCAGCTTCACTAATCCAATCAACCGATTTTGTGTGGTCGACAAAGCCCAAGACTTCCACTTGGTTTAGGCAGCCATTTTCAGCAGCCCACTCATTGATCGCAGAAACACCCTTTTGCTCGCCGTCGCTAACACGGGCGCTAGCAACTTCAACACGACTTACCTTCAATTTACCAAGCAACGACTTGGCTATTTCCAGTTTTTCCTTAGGAGGAAAGCTAACCCCCTGGGTTTGCTCTCCATCACGAAGGGTTGTATCCATAAGCTCAAGGGTTCTACTACTCATACTTACTGCCATAACCAAGGTTGACTGTTCTTTTGAGTTTGCTCAAAATCAGTGATTTGTGATTCATGCTCTAAGGTCCAACCAATATCGTCCAAGCCCTTAAGAAGAGTTTCCTTTCTAAAGGGATCAACTACAAATGAGCACATTTGACCCGCTTCCGTAGTGAATTTCTGGTTTTCTAAATCAATAGTGAATGCAAGTTTTCCAGCAGCGGTAATTTCTTCCGCCAAGGCTTTTTGCACTTCTGCACTAACTTGAATGGGCAAAATCCCATTTTTAAAGCAGTTATTGTAGAAAATATCTGCAAAAGAAACAGCGATAATCGCCTTAAAGCCAAAATCTTCCAAAGCCCAAGGAGCATGCTCACGAGAGGACCCACAACCAAAGTTATCGCCTGCAACTAAGATGCTTGCGCCTTTGGCATTAGGTTGGTTCAATTCAAATTCTGGATTTTCTTCACCGTTATCTAAATAACGCCAATCCTGAAACAAGTGCTTACCAAAACCGGTACGCTCAACTTTTTTCAAGAATAATTTTGGGATGATCTGGTCAGTGTCGATATTGTCTTTATTGATAAGAGCGACATTTCCTGTAAATGTTGTAAAAGCTTCCATGTTGTTTTCCTCTTAATTCCAAGTTCTAATATCTACAAAGTGACCTTCAATAGCAGCTGCTGCAGCCATTGAGGGGCTCACCAAATGAGTTCTGCCACCTTTACCTTGGCGACCTTCAAAGTTTCTGTTGCTGGTGGATGCACAGCGTTCCCCAGCTTTCAGCTCGTCGCCATTCATAGCGAGACACATTGAGCAACCTGGCTCACGCCATTCCAATCCAGCAGCCTTAATAATTACATCTAAGCCTTCGGCTTCAGCTTGTTTTTTCACAGGGTAAGAACCTGGAACAACAATAGCCCGAACATCGGGGTGTTTGGTTTTACCCTTTACCGTTGCCGCCGCTTCACGCATATCTTCGATTCTGCTGTTGGTACATGAACCAATGAAGACCCAGTCTAAGGTAACATCTGTCATATCCGTGCCAGCTGCAAAATCCATGTAATCCAGTGCCCCTTGGCAAGCAGTAGCTTCACCAGCATTTGAAAAACTTGACGGTGCAGGTACAGGCTGATCGATCGGTCCAACTTGGCCTGGGCTTGTTCCCCAAGTTACCTGTGGAGCAATGTCTTCTGCCTTAAGTTCCACAAGAGCATCAAATTTTGCACCTTCATCGGACTTTAAAGTAGACCAGTAAGCTACGGCCTTGTCCCAGTTTTCAGCGTTTGGTGATTGGGCTCTACCTTTTAAATACTCATAGGTCTTTTCATCAGGGGCAATCATACCTGCTCTAGCGCCTGCTTCAATAGCCATGTTGCATACAGTCATGCGGCCTTCCATTGATAGGGCTTCAATTGCAGTTCCTGCAAATTCCATAACGTAACCTGTTCCACCAGCTGTGCCGATTTTACCAATTACTGCGAGCACCAAATCCTTAGCAGTTGAGCCTGCTGGCAATTGCCCGTCGATTTTAACCAACATACATTGTGATTTTTTCTGCTGTAACGTTTGGGTAACCATAACATGTTCCACTTCACTGGTCCCAATGCCAAAAGCCAAGGCCCCAAAAGCGCCGTGGGTTGCTGTGTGGCTATCGCCGCATACAATGGTCATACCCGGTTGTGTGTATCCATTTTCAGGTGCAGCCACGTGGATGATACCACTGTTGTGGTGGTGCATATTAAATAGAGTCACATCGTTATCGATACAGTTCTTTTCTAAGGTCTCTACCTGTTTTTTAGCAATAGGGTCCTTGATAGGTTGGTCCCTATTAATGGTAGGAATACAGTGGTCCATTACAGCCAACTGAGCCTTAGGTCTACGGATCGTTCTTTTTGCTAATCTTAAACCTTCGAAAGCCTGAGGGCTTGTAACCTCATGCATAAAATGTCGGTCAATATATAGAATCGGGCTACCTCCTGCTCCTTCGTGTACTAAGTGAGTTTCCCAAATCTTTTCATAGAGCGTCTTTTTCATTTTTTGCCTTTTGTAAAATCCTAAATTTTGCGAGAAGGTTAATTAATTTTTTTAGTTAATTAATCATTTTATACAACCATTTCAAAAGGGGCAAGGGGGTAGTTTTTGAATTTGAGCCTCTGGGGATTTTCTTAGGAAAACCCGTGTAGATTATTGTCCTTTTTGACGAATTGGCTTTTTTCCTAAAATTTTGCAAAAAGCTTTTAGAGCTATATATGTATGCCTTTTTACGTTTTTTATTCAAAATCTTTAAAACTTTTCTTGCCAAAGTTCTGCAAAACGAAATAGCATTAAGAGCTTTTTATTACTCCCAATTACATCCAAGGAGAAAACGTGGAAGAGGGCAAAGTGAAGTGGTTTAACCTCAAAAAAGGCTTCGGCTTTATTGAAGAGGCCAATGGTAAAGATATTTTCGTTCACCACTCTGGAGTTGATGAGATGGACCCTTTGAAAGAAGGTCAAATCGTATCCTATGAAGTTTCAGAAGGTAAAAAAGGACCTTGTGCCATCAAGGTGAAGGCTGTTTAAAGCCACGCCCTTAAAAATCAAGTAGCGATACTTTGTTATAGTGACGAATACCTGAATGATAAAAAGTACTCCATTGGAGTGCTTTTTTCTCAAATAGAGATTGATTATTGGAAACAAAGAAGATTCTTATTTTTTCATAGAATTTTTTTTGGGAAATATGAAGAAATAAAAGACTAGGAGAAGTGCACCTTTGATCTGTGCCTTGACCAATGATCTTGCTGCAAGTAAGACTAGGGCTTAAATCATCTGCTCTAGATCACTACCCATCCCGATTAAGGGGTGAACCTCACTAAAAAACACCCCCATGACCGAGACTCTACAAAGAGGATTTGTACTGCGTCGCACCAAAGGTTTTGTCTATTTACGGGCAGACGATGGTAGCAAAGTTGAATGCAAAATCAAAGGAAGTCTCTTCCAAAAAAGCCAATACAATAACCGTCTTGCCGTTGGGGACTATGTCCTTTACAAGCCAGAAGCTTCGGGGAACATTGGCCTTGTTTATGAGATCGTGAAACGAAACAGCTTTCTTTCCCGCGCTAGAATTGGCATTGAAGCAGAACAGGTGATTGCCGCTAATGTCGACTACCTACTGATTACGCAATCGGCAAACTCGCCTAAGCCTAGAGCCAATTTTATTTTCCGAATGCTGGCCGCCGCTGAAATTGGCAATGTGACCCCTGTGATTGTGCTCACTAAAATGGATCTAGGGGATACCAAAGAAATAGACGATTTTTTGGTTCCCTTTAGAAAATTAGGCGTGCAGATCATCCTCACCAGTAGCGAACGACCTGGAGACGAAAAACCCATTGAAGATTTGCTACACAACAATACCTCTGTGCTTTCTGGCCCTTCTGGGGTTGGAAAATCTAGCTTGATCAACCGCATCTACCCGGATTTAAATCTAAAAGTTGGCGAGATCATTAAAAAAACCAACAAGGGCTCTCACACAACAACCAACGCCAGTGTTCACGAAGTGACCAAAGATACATTTATTATCGACACCCCTGGTATTCGAGAACTGGGCCTTTGGGGCATAACCCAACAAACCCTGTACCAGTATTTCCCAGGTTTAAGTGAGTACGCTGGCACATGTAAACACAAAGATTGCAGACATTTATCTGAGCCGAAATGCTCAGCCAAAGAGGCTTTGGCCGCAGGTGAGATCCATCCAGCCGTTTATGAAGCCTACAAATCAATTTTAGAGTCCTTGCACCTAAAAGAGCTAACCTCAAATTGACTATTTGAGCCGTCTCAGATAGCATCTCAAGTCGCTATACAAAAATTAATTAAAAAGATCCTATGGCTTACCAGCCCAAAAACATTGAGCCGAAATGGCAAAAATTCTGGAAGGATAACAATACCTTCAAATCCGAAATTGTAGAGGGAAAAGAGAAATACTACTCCCTAGATATGTTCCCTTACCCTAGTGGGCAGGGCCTGCATGTTGGCCACCCTGAGGGCTACACGGCTACAGATATTTTAAGCCGCTATAAAAGATCGCAAGGTTTCAACGTTCTTCACGCTATGGGTTGGGATGCTTTTGGCTTACCTGCAGAGCAGTATGCCATTACCAACAAAACCCACCCTAGTATAACAACGGCAAAAAACGTTGCTACCTTTAAACGTCAGATTCAGTCTCTAGGTTTTTCCTACGATTGGGATCGAGAAATCAACACCACAGACCCAGACTATTATAAGTGGACCCAGTGGATTTTTTTGAAGCTATACAACCGTGGCCTCGCCTATGAAACCGAAGCCCCTGTAAACTGGTGCCCTGAATTAAAGACGGTTCTAAGCAACGAAGAAGTGATTGACGGTAAGTCTGAGCGAGGTGGTCACCCCGTTGTCCGCAAGCCCATGCGCCAATGGATGTTAAAAATCACCGAATATGCAGAGCGACTCCTCGTTGATTTGGACGACCTTGATTGGCCTGAATCCATCAAAGAAATGCAGCGCAACTGGATTGGGAAATCTGTAGGCGCAAAGGTAAACTTTACCATTAAAGATTCTACGCAAGAGTTCACCGTTTATACCACAAGGCCAGACACTCTATTTGGAGCCACCTACTGTGTGCTCTCACCAGAGCATCCCCTGTTAGAAAAGATTGCAGCAGACTCACAAAAGCCTGCCATTGCAGCCTACCAAAAAGAATGTGGTGGCAAATCTGAGCTAGACCGAACTGATTTAGCCCTAGAAAAAACAGGTGTATTTACAGGCGCCTATGCTATCAATCCTGCAAGCGGCGAAGAACTACCCATTTGGGTGGCAGATTATGTTTTGATGAGCTACGGAACAGGTTCCATTATGGCTGTACCTGCTCACGACCAACGTGATTGGGAATTTGCAAAGACCTTTGACATTGAAATTCGACCGATCATTGAAGGGGCCGATGTAACTGAGTCCGCTCACCCTGAAGATGGCAAGCTTTGCAACAGTGACTTTTTAGATGGGCTGGATGTAAAGACAGCCAAAGCCAAAATGAATGCTTGGCTTGCGACAAACAAAAAGGGCGAAGAAGCGGTCAATTACAGACTTCGAGACTGGCTTTTTTCTAGACAAAGGTACTGGGGCGAACCCTTTCCTCTTTACCGTGACGAAGCTGGAAATGTTCAGCCCATGAAAGAGGCAGACTTACCCTTGAGCCTTCCTGAAGTTGAATCTTATGAGCCTAGTGGCACTGGCGAAAGCCCCCTTTCAACGATCCAAGATTGGATTGAGTTTACCGATGCCGACGGCAATAAATGCAGAAGAGACTCCAACACAATGCCCCAGTGGGCAGGAAGCTGTTGGTACTATTTAAGATATCTTGACCCCCGTAACACAGAAAACCCCTTTTCCGCTGAAGCTGAAAAGTACTGGATGCCTGTAGACATTTACATCGGTGGGGCCGAGCACGCTGTTTTACACCTTTTATATGCAAGGTTTTGGCACAAGGTGCTTTACGATGAAGGCATTGTAAAGGACAAGGAACCCTTCCAAAGGCTTGTAAACCAAGGCATGATCTTAGGTGAAGACGGCAATAAAATGAGCAAGTCCAAGGGAAATGTGATCAACCCCGACTTGGTTGTTGAAGAGTTTGGTGCTGATGCGCTAAGGCTTTACGAAATGTTCATGGGGCCTTTAGAAAAATCTAAACCTTGGAACACGAGTGGCCTCGAAGGCATCTCTCGCTTTTTAAATCGAGTTTGGAGAATCTACTTCAACGAAGATGACCAAGTGGATGCTAGCATTACTGACACAGCCGCCAGTGACAGCGCTTTAGCGCTATATCACGAGACAGTAAAGAAAGTGACTGAAGATACCGAAGGATTGCGCTTTAATACAGCTATTAGTCAGATGATGATCTTCACCAATGAGATGACCAAAGAAAAGGCCAAAAACAAGGAAATGTTGCAAAATTTTGCTCTACTTCTTTCGCCTTACGCACCTCACTTGGCCGAAGAACTATGGTCGGCTCTAGGCGGTGAAGGTAGTTTATCGGCGGTCCAGTGGCCTCGTTTTGACGAAAAATATTTAAGCAAAAGTGAAATCAAAATACCCGTTCAGATCAACGGAAAAGTAAGAGACACCTTAACCCTCCCAGAAGGCGTCAGCCAAGATGAGGCCCTTAGTGCGGCAAAAGCCAGCGAGAAGGTTGCAAAGTACTTGGAAGGGAAAGAGTTATTTAAGGTGATCTTTGTGAAAGGAAAGATCTTAAATTTAGTGGTAAAATAGCGGAGAATTAGAGTTGCATCAAAGAAATGACCCCTGTTGGTGTGGGAGCGGGAACAAATACAAAAAATGCCACATGGCATCTGACCAACAAAAAAATGTCCTCAACCAGTCCCCTGCTGGTGCAGGAAAATACAACAGAACCCCTGAATACGTTCAAGGAATGACCGTTGTAGGTAGCTTGGTAAAAGATACCCTAGATATGGTTGAAAGCAAAATCAAAGCTGGCATAACCACCGATGATATCAACACATGGGTTCACGAATACACCTTAAAAAACAATGCTATTCCTGCTACTTTAAACTACAATGGTTACCCTAAATCCTGTTGTACTTCTGTCAATGAAGTGGTTTGCCACGGCATCCCATGCGACTATATACTAAAAGAAGGCGATATTATTAATGTCGACATCACCAGCATTTTAGATGGCTACTTTGGTGACGCTAGTCGCACCTTTTACATTGGCGAAGTTTCTGACGATGCCAAGAAGATTACCGAAGTTACAAGACACTGTTTAGAATTGGGTATCCAAGCGGCCCAACCAGGGAATCATATTGGTGATATTGGCTATGCTATCCAAACTTACGCCCATGCCAATAAGTGCAGCGTAGTTGAACAATTTGTCGGTCACGGCATTGGTAGAACCTTTCACGATGAACCCCAAGTTCCCCATTTTGGCAGAAAAGGCTCAGGGCCTAAGATCGTCCCGGGTATGTTTTTCACCATCGAGCCGATGATCAATTTAGGTAGAAAAGGCGTTCGTGTTCTTGCAGACCACTGGACAGCCATCACAGTTGATGGTGCCTTAACAGCCCAATTCGAACACACTCTATACATCTCTGAAAATGGGCCTGTAGTCCTAGCCGAATAGCATCTTCTTAATCTCCCTAATATTCAGTTTTTCACTTTAACTAGACAAAACAAAACAAAAGGGCTTAAGATGTTGAAAAAACGGACCAAGAATTATTTGGAGAAGTTTCACTCAAGCAAATCTGAGTTTTATTAAGCTATCAATTTTCTTTAATGAAGTAGAAATACTTTGCATGACTATGCAGAGATAAAGAAATGACAACGAAGGGCCTAGGCTAGGCTAACAGCTTAAATTTCAGATAAAATCGAGTGATTGATTAGAAATGAGAAAGTTAAATCTAGTCTGCATTTGCAGAAGATTTAAAAACGGGATGAAGTAAAGAGTTTTTAGTCTACCCAAGATTTGAATAGTGGGTAAAAACAAGAAGCTCAAGAATACCTGCGCTGTTATAATATTTGGTTTTAGACGGAAAAAACCAGTTGTAAACTGTAACAGAAAATGCTGCTCAAATGGGCAAGATATCTTAGCCAATGCAAGATAGACTTGACCAAACTAGGCACCAAGCAAACCAAAAAACAGCGCACTAGGCGAAGATCAAAAAGTACGATCCTCTCTTTTACGTGGCTAAAGGCTGTTTCGCCCCCTCAAATCTAACCTCTCCCTATTTCCTGAGTCCTATAACCAAAGGCGATAACTGCCTTTTCAGGAGAATGACGAATGTCAAAAAATATGCTTATCAATGTAACCGAAGACGAAACTCGTATCGGGATCATTGAAGACGGACTATTACAAGAGCTTTTAATCGAGCACCAAAACCGAGAACAAAACAAAGGCAATATCTACAAGGGTATCGTTGTACAAATCAATACTGGTGTACAAGCCGCTTTTGTTGACTATGGTCAAAAGCGCCATGGATTTTTACCCCTTTCAGAAGTTAACCCAGCCATCATGGCCGACGGTAAGGGAAAAAGAGGCAGCAGTAGGCTTAAGACAGGCCAACAAGTTTTAGTTCAGGTAACTAGAGAAGAAGTTGACCAAAAGGGCGCAGCCCTAACAACTAATATCAGCCTTCCAGGTAGATATATGGTTGTGATGCCACACAATTCTAAAGGTGGTGTTTCCAAAAAGATTTCAGACCAAGAAGAAAGAGAACGCTTAAAAGGTTTTATCGCTGCAATGGACGCAGAAGAGCATTCTTTAATTGTTAGAACAGCAGGCATTGGCCGAGACCTAACAGAATTGAAAAAAGATTACACCCAAATCAAAAGAAAATGGGAAGACATCAAAGAAGTTTATAACTCAGCAGACGGCCCAGAATTGATCCAAGAAGAAGTGGATGTCATCACTCGTTCTTTACGTGACTATTATGCTGAAGACATCGAAGAAATTTGGGTAGACCACCCAGAGGCTTTCCAAAAGGGTTTGGCTTTTTTGAAAGAAAACTACCCTCGCAGACAAAAAGACTTAAAATTATTTGTCGGTGATCGTTCACTCTACGCCACTTACAATATCGAAAAGCAGGTTGAGCAATTGACCACCAGAAAGGTATTTCTAAAGTCAGGCGGTAGTATTGTAATTGACCAGACAGAAGCTTTAGTTGCCATTGATGTTAACAGTGGTCGTTCTAACCAAGAACGAAATGTAGATGATACAGCTCTTAGAACCAACATGGAAGCTGCTGAAGAAATCGCCAGACAATTACGTTTACGTAATTTAGGTGGATTGATTGTTGTTGATTTCATCGATATGGATAAATCTTCTTCAAGAAAAGCTGTTGAAGAGCGTATGACTGATTCTATGGATCGAGATCGCGCCCAACATAAATTCACACCTATTTCTGAATTTGGTTTAATCGAGATTTCTCGCCAGAGAATGTCACAGAGAATTTCAAATGTAGTTGAGTCTTCTTGCCCAACTTGTAAGGGAAAAGGAATGATTCCTTCTACACAAGCAAGTAGTAACCTTATCCTTAGAGGCATCAGAGAAGTTGCTGCAAAGGGTGGCGTAACTTCTGTTGAAGCTGACTTACCTCTTTCTGTTGCTAACCACCTACTCAATGAAAGACGCCAGTCAATCATGGATCTAGAAATGGAATTTGGCATTACCATCTGCTTGAAGGGTGATCCAACTGTCTTGATGTTTGATGAGAAATCTCTACGAACTCAAGGTGACCGACCTCCAGTACAGCAGAAACCAAGAAAAAGACCTGCTAGAGAAGAGCAAGAAGTCTTTACCAAGGATGAGCCTGCCAAAGCTGATTCTTCAAAAGATGACGACTCAAAAGACGAAACTGCTGACTCAGGTGACAACCGAGGCGGTGGCCGTAAGGGTAGAGGCAGAAAAAGAAAGCCTGAATCTAACCAAACTGAACAAGCGCCAAACTTTATTGCTGATAGTGATGAGGTCGCAGGAAAAACCTATGATGCCAAAAAAGACGCTGCCGCTGAAGCGGAACGTTCTGTTGTCATTGCAAAGATCCTCAACCCGAAGCCAATTAAGACTGTTGTTTCCGAGTTGCACCCCAACTGCCTCTTCTCCGATGTGAAAGAGTTGGATGATGATGCCAAGGGCGAATTGACTGAGTCTTTTAATATGCGGATGAAAGGTAAGGCCGAAGGTAAAATACCTGCCTTACTGGACGACAAATTCTTATGGAAACCTCGTGCAATTGCTAAATCAGGAGTAGCGGCTAGCGCAGCTAAACCTGCTCAAGCAGAAAACGAAGAAGCGGAAGCCACAGCAGAAAAGGCTAAAAAGCCTGCTGCTAAAAAGCCTGCTGCTAAAAAGCCAGC
Organism: uncultured bacterium; assembly: GCA_965602905.1. GTDB lineage: Bacteria > SAR324 > SAR324 > XYD2-FULL-50-16 > XYD2-FULL-50-16 > JASJGK01. Next base: position 55,561 of record CBFCZY010000010.1, read on the forward strand.
GGCTAAAAAACCTGCTGCAAAGAAGCCCGCTGCTAAAAAACCTGCTGCAAAAGCCGCCAAAAGTGAAGAAGCGGAAGCCACAGCAGAAAAGGCTAAGAAGCCTGCTGCAAAAAAGCCCGCAGCAAAGAAGCCAGCGGCTAAAAAGCCTGCTGCAAAGAAACCAGCAGCTAAAAAGCCTGCGGCTAAGAAAGACGAAGAAGCTTAAGGCTCTTTTTTTCTTTTTTAAATAGTTCTAAAAAGGAGGCGTCAGCCTCCTTTTTTTTGTCCAAAATTACCGAACTGGTCGTAATTTCATCATAAAAAACCCCCTCACTTCCCATCCTTGCCCGCTCTTTGCATCTCTTTAACTAAGAAAAAGATTACCAATTCACAAAAGTCTATAAAAACAATATTCTTAGTGAACAACCTTGATCAAGATTTAGTAAAAAGAGGCCTTATCAACGCTTTACTCACGAACATAGTTAGCAGGAAAATACCTACAAAGTTATTTTTCATCAGTCTATTTTGGATTTTTTGCAGCCACAGTGCCTACGCTCAAGATAAAAATAATGAGCTGCCTATGAACAATAAGGAAACCGCAAGAAGTGGCCTTTTAGTTCTGCAATTTGGCGCAACGGGTATGACAGATTCTGCCGCTCGAGCCTACTCCATCTTAATCGCCCAAAACTTAGCCAATACTAACCGTTTTCAGGTAACCAACCCAGACCAGTCTGAAGAGGTGATCATTCGTGAAAATTCAAGCCTCCTGCCCTGTTTCGATATTGGTTGCGGAATCCAGATGGCCCATATCCTTGGCGCGCAAAGAGTCCTTTCAGGACATATTTCTTTGACACCAGGCGGTATGATTCGTTTGAGTGTAAAATTAGTGAATGTTAGTGATAACACTCTAGAATTTGAAGATGCCTTGCGCTTTACCGATGATACGATGGATAGACGTTTCTACCTCTTGGCACGTAGAATTGCATCCAACACCCCTCTTAAGGGTAAGATCATTGACGCAAACAATAGAACAGCAATTATCGATCTCGGTGCCAATGATGGCGTTAGGGTTGGCGATCGCCTTGTGCTGTATAAAAACTTAAGCGTTGCCAAGTCTTCGCCTACAAGTGTCTTAATGCCTTCGAACACAAGGCGGAGTAATATTGGGATCTTGACCATTACCAAGGTTGGAGACCATTCCTCAGAAGGGGTTTATTTCCAAGCGATCGAAACACCACAATCGGGGCAATTTGTAGCCACCTTTTTAGAAAAAGCCAAGCAGATTAGTCTAGTGAACCGTGTGAGGAAAGAATTAGATACTCATTTGAGAAATGTCTTTGAAATTGACAAGACTGTGGTCATTAAACCCATATCTATTGAAGACTTGGATAAAAAGAATTGGATCATCAATGTAAGAAGAGTCGAGCAAGCAAGGGATTACTGGCAAAATTGGGCCGTTGGTTCTGGAATTGCTACAGCAATCATTTTAAGCCAATATCAGGATGGTGATGATTGGAAGGCAATTTCTGTAATAGGCTCCTTAGCCTACTCCACAATTATGTACTTCCAACATAAGGGAAAAATCAAGGCTTTGGTCGATGAAGGCAAGTATAAAGGCTACTTAGACATCAAATTCAACCCCTATATCAATGAAGCAAAAGCCTCTTGGGAAATAAAATTTTAAAAAGCATTCTCAAAGCTTGACAAATAGCCCCCGACTTCAATAATATTTCTGAATACCTAAGTTCCCCGATAACTCAGTTGGTAGAGTGGACGACTGTTAATCGTCTTGTCGCAAGTTCGAGTCTTGCTCGGGGAGCCAAGGGTAATCTACAACACTGTTCATGTGTGCCCCAGCTAATTAGACTAGCTAAACTTCCAGTTGCAATTCCCAGCTAAAATTACCCATAAGTACAAAGATTTTTTGATCGCCCTCTTGCCAAGCCTTAAAAAACCCTTCCCGATTTTCTTTTAATTAAAAAACTCGCCTTTGACCTTGCCCTTGCCTTTATCTTAGTCTATATTTTACTATATTTAGTTTAACTTATAGAATACTTTTCAGGAGCAACCATGCCCGCACCAAAATTTCACTTTTTCATTTGTGGCAACCAACGCCCTCCAGGACACCCAAAAGGGAGTTGTGCAGGTCTAGGTGCCTTCGACGTTATCGATGCTTTTATGCAGCAGCTAGAAGCAAAAAACCTTTGGGGAACCATGAAGGTTACCCCAACAGGCTGTATGGGACCTTGCATGGCAGGCTCTATTGCTGTTTGCTACCCTGAAGGCATTTGGTACCAAGGTATTAAGCCGGAAGATGTAACTGAAATCATCGAAAGCCATGTAATTGGCGGCAAGCCTGTTGAGCGATTGATGCTTGACCCCGCTATGCTTGGATAAACACAAGTCTCTAGCTTAGAAAAACCCCAATGCTTCCTCTGTGAGTATTGGGGTTTTTTTTTTGATCTTTTTTCCCACAGCGCCATTTCGCCCCTTAGAGCAAAACTCTTCCCACATAAAGCCCAATCCTTTCTAACCTCGTAAAATTAACAACTAGTAGCAGGCAGGGGCCGCCGAAGGGTTACAAAAGAGGGGCATGCTCTATTGCTGTTAGCTTCATTAGTGGGCATTGGTAAAGGTGGGGATTTTTGAAGCCCACCCTTAAAGCCCAGTAAAAGAAACCTTTAAAGGCCAAAAAAAAGCCCCAAGGGTTAATCTATAACCATTGGGGCTTTCATCAATCTTTGAAAGAGTGATCTTAAATCAAAACTTAAGAGGGAAGAACTAGCTACCCATCACTGTGTGCCAAAGTTCCTCATCAACATTATCAATAAACTGACAACCGATCATGAAACGTTCACCCTCTTCAATTGATCTTCTCACCTGAATCTCAAATTCCATTACTAGAATTTCACCAGCAGCGTTGTACTTAAAGGTCGCCGTAATACTAGTATCGGAATCAAAAACATGCTCAGAGAAAAAACTCAAACCACCTGAGGAATAATCATTCAAGGGGTAAGCACGTTCGCCTGTTTCTGTAACAATGTGGATGTCACCAGTTGCGGTAAAGCGCTTATGGGCACGTAAACCTTCGTAGTAGGCTTCATCTTTTTCTTCTTTGCCAATGGGGGCACCATCTTCAGGGTCCATAAAGGTGATTATTACATCGGAATTTTCTTCTAAAATCAGTGGTTTAGAAAGCTTTATCTTGCCATCCTCATAATGGCCTTTCACTGTAATCATATTTCCTTTTTGGGCTACTGTTTTGTCGCTCTATTATTTCTCCTCTAGGGCTAAAAAGTCAAGAAATGTGAGTTAAAATAAAAATCCCTTGACTCTTTTAGTCAAGTGGTTAAAAATTTATCCACTTGACTAATTATATATCTGAGCAATGACTAGAAAAGAAAAATTGATCCAAGCGACCAAAGAGCAACTTATTGAAAATGGGGAAGCCCACTTTTCCCTAAGGGCTATAGCGGCAAGAGCTGGCGTAAATCACGGCCTAGTACAATACTACTTTGGTGGCCTTGAAGGCATGGTCACAGCAACCATAGAAAGCTTTGCCATGGGTGCCTTTAAGGGATTGAAAGACAAGCTTAAAGGTTCACACACCAAAGAAGAGGCCTTTTTGGTCATTGCTGAAGATTTTATTGGCAACAAAAATTTTTCCAAACTATTTATCGCCATTGCCCAGCTTGGCGAACGAATGCCTGGTGTTCGCGCTTTTCACCAGAAAATGGTTTTAAGCCGCAGAAAAGAGCTAAAAAAAATCTTAGGCTTTGAAGAGGAATTAGACATTCTACTTTTACAAACAGTTATATTTGGCGGCGTTATGTTGGGAAATATTGACCCCACCTTCGACCAAGCCCAATTGATGAAACATTTTATTGCAAAGCTCAATATTTCACCTGCGGACATCCAAATACCCAATTTACAAGACATAACCAACCCTCTAGAGACATAGGAATCATGAGAGAAAAAATAGACTTGGCCTTTCGGGCCTACGGAAGTTTAATAATTAAATTCCGTTACTTAGTATTAATCCTTTTGATTGCCTTGACGGCCTTTATGGTCAGCGGGATGAGATTATTGACGATGGATACAAGTACAGAAGGCTTTTTCCACAAGGAAGACCCAAAACTAGTCAGCTATGAAGCCTTTAGAGACCAGTATGGTAGAGACGATGTAATTGTCTTTGTACTCAAGCCAAAAAATATTTTTGATGTTTCCTTTTTAGAAACCCTAAGAGAGTTGCATGAAGAGATTGAAGAAACCGTCCCTAACATTAATGAGGTCAACAGCCTGATCAATGTACGAAAAACAACGGGGGACGAAGGTAGTTTGATTGTTGAGGACTTACTAGAAGAGTTCCCCACAACGGCAGAAGAAATGGCCGATTTAAAAGACTTTGTTACCAACTCCGTTCTTTATAAAAATCTCTACATTTCGGGGAAAGGGGATTATACTGCGATTGTCATTGAAATCGAGCCTTATACCAGCGCAGGCGCAAAGGTTGGCGGAGATGAATTTGGCGATCTAGGGGTAGAAAGCACAAACATCAAAAAAGAGATTCTATCTGATGTTGAAGTGAGTGCCATCGTTACCAAAGTGGATGCGATCAAAACAAAATACGAAGCAAAAGGCATGGAGATTTACCTTACAGGTAGCCCTGTCATTTCTGATTTTTTGAAAAAATCTATGAAAAAAGATATGCCTCGTTTCATCGCTATGATGATCGTGGCCATTGCCTTTTTCTTAGCCTTAACCTTCCGCAGGTTTACAGGTGTCTTGCTCCCTTTAATCACGGTTATTTTAAGCCTCCTTTATACCTTAGGTTTTATGGGCCATGCAGGCATACCCATTTCTGTACCTACCATGATCTTACCTAGCTTTTTACTGGCTGTAGGTGTTGGTTCTTCGGTGCATATGATGTCTATGTTTTACAAAGACTTTATTAAGGACAAAGGCAACAGAAACGAGGCAATTTTAGATGCGCTACAGCATTCTGGCCTACCTATCTTTATGACTTCCTTGACCACAGCAGGCGGATTGATTTCTTTTGCAGGCGCCAAGGTTGCCCCTATTGCAGACTTAGGTATATTTTCCGCCTTCGGTGTAATGGTCTCACTCTTTATGACCTTAACCCTCATTCCTTGTTTCTTAGCCTTGATGGTCAATCGTGGGCTTAGCCATGTTGATAAGGAAGAAAAAAGTAATGTTATCGATAAAATTTTGGTGCAATTTGGCGACTGGAGTTACGATCATGCAGGGAAAGTCGTTATCGGCGCCACAGCGATCATTGTCTTTAGTCTTGCTGGCATGTTCCAGCTCAACTTTAGCCACAATATCCTCAACTGGTTCCCAGAAGAGTCTACAGTGCGAGTGGCGACAGATGTCATTGACAAAGAAATGGGTGGTTCAGCATCTTTTGAAGTTATTGTAAAAACAGGCAAAGAGAATGGCCAGTACGACCCTAAAGTACAACAGGGTTTAGTGGATCTGGAAGAAGAGATTAAAACGGTCACTGCCCAAAATGGGGACAAGGTTATTGGAAAAACCAGTAGTCTGGCTATGATGCTCCGAGAGATCAATCAGGCGTTAAATGAAAACAACCCTGAACATTATATCGTACCCAATGACCAAGATACCATTGCTCAGGAGTTTCTACTCTTTGAGAATTCTGGTTCTGATGATTTAGAAAGGGTTACAGATAGCATGCTTTCCCAGTCTCGCTTAACAGCAAAAACCAAGTGGGTAAGTGCCAATGAAAACAAACTAATCATTGCCCAGATTGAAGATAAAGCTAAGGGTTTATTTCCAGCTGGCGTGACAGTGGAAGTCACAGGTATGACTCTGCTCTTTGCTGAAACCATCACCTTGATGATGGACACTACAATTAGCAGTTACTTAATCGCCTTGAGTTTGATCACAGTGATGATGATCATCTTAATCGGAAAATTTTCCACAGGCTTACTGAGTATGATCCCAAATATCTACCCCATTATTTTTACTTTGGGCATGATGGGCTGGATCGGCATTCCACTAGATATGTTCACCCTTTTAATTGGCTCAATAGCCATTGGTTTGGCAGTGGATGATACCATTCACTTTTTCCATAACTTTAGAAAATATCACCTTGAAACAGGCTCAGTGAAGCAAGCGATTGAACACACACTGGCTACCGCAGGAAGGGCAATGCTCATCACCTCTATGGTCTTGACTATTGGATTTTTACTCTTCCTTTTTGCCTCATTAAACAACCTGACTAACTTTGGGTTACTCACAGCCTTTACTATTGTAATGGCCTTTCTTTCGGATATCTTACTGGCGCCTGCTTTAGTTACATTAGCCAAGGGTAGAGATTTAGAGTAAAAGCTCTAATATTACTTGACCCCATTAGAGTTTCTGCTCTAATGTGGTTCAGTGTATTTAGAACTTCAAAATCAGAGAAACATGAAAGCATTTATTAAAGCCTGGTCGCATTTTGTGATCGAAAAAAGAATTTTAGTTATTATCATAGGACTAGTGTCGCTTGTTTTAGCAGTGCTCCCTATGAAGAATTTAAAATTCGATAATAGTAACGAAATGTGGTTTGTACAGGGTGACCCTGCCCTAGTGCAATACGACCAATTGGTTGATCTTTTTGGCGATAATGAATACTTTCTCATTGGCATTTCAGCTCGCTCAGGGGACAAGGATTTGTTTACCCCTGAAACCTTCGAGGTAATCTACAAGCTCACTGAGTTTTTAGAAAATCACGAAACAGTAACCAAGGTTCAATCCCTTTCAAAGTATCAGGTGATTACTGCTGACGCCGATGAAATGGTTGTCAGGGATCTGGTTGCCGAATACTTCGAAGATTTTGATGGTAGCGCTGAATCTATGCAAGCTGCTCGCAGCACCATGGCAAAAGAAACCCTGGTTCACGAACAGTTAATTACCTCTGATTTAAGGCACACCACCATCAATGCTCGAAGTGAGTATATTAAAGGTGGCATTGATCATCACATTAAATTGGTGCGAGATACCAAGGCTTTTATCGCCGAGCAAGGTTTTGAAGAAAAGGGCTTTAAAATTCGTTATACAGGTACACCTGCTATAAACGAAACCTTTTTCTCAGCCTCCATGGACGACCAGCAGTTGACCCTGCCTCTTATGTTTCTTCTTGTTGTTACCTTTTTGGTTTTCACATTTAGAACTTGGAGCGGTATTTTACTGCCGCTGCTGATTATTATTGGTTCTGTTCTCTTTACCTTAGGTGCAGTTGGCGCTTTTGGTTGGTCTATGAATATGCTCAATGCCATTTTACCTGTCATGTTGATGGCTGTTGCTATTGGTGATTCCGTTCATATTCTAATCGAGTTTTATCATTTTAGAGGTCTAGGAGACGATTCTAAAGTTGCAGCCCAAAAGGCTGTGGAAGAATTGTTTATTCCTTGCTTCAATACTACCGTCACTACGGGAATTGGCTTTGCGGCCATTAGTATCTCTCGCCTCAAGCCCTTAAATGAATTTGGAATTGTAGCGGCCATTGGCGTAGTAATGGCCTTTATTTTATCGGTCACTGTAATGCCTGCCTTTTTGAGCTTTGTGAAAGGGCCTTCTAAGCGTGCTTCAAAGATCACCAACGAGGGCAGGGTAGCCGTTTTCACCTCCAACCTTACCGAACATGTCTTTAAACATAGACTGGGGATTTTACTAACCTGTGTAGTCCTTTCTTTTGCTGGCTTTGCAGGGGCAAGTCGTTTGAGTGTGGATTCGAATTTTATCAACTACTTTAAAGATGACCAACCGATAAAAGAAGACCTCGACTATTTTATAGAAGAATACAATGGTGGGATGTTTTTAGAGTATATTGTAGATACAGGCCGAGGCAGATCAGAGGAAATGTCTGGCGGCGCCTTAGACCCAAAAACTTTGAAACGAGTTAAAGAATTTGAAGAGTGGTTGATGAGTCAACCTGAATCAGGCAAGACCATTTCTATGGTGGATATGATTCGCAAGATGAATCAATCTATGAATGGCGATGACCCTGCATTTTTCACTGTCCCTGACTCAAGGCAATTGGTGGCGCAATACCTATTACTCTACTCCAACAGCGGGCCTGATGAAGACTTAAGCGACCAAAAGACGGGTGACGAGCGATACTTAAGAATTAGCCAACGTCTGACTCACATGTCTTCTAACAAAATGCTAGAATTTATCACCCGTGTGAAACAGAAGGCCGACACCGACTTTGCAGACCTAAAAATGTCTGTCACAGGGATGCCTGTGCTCTTTACCAATATGGATGCTTACATCCACCAAGGGATCATCCAGTCCTTTTCCGCTGCTATTATCGCCATTGCCATTTGCTTTTTGATCTTACTCAGATCGGTAAAATACGGCCTCTTGGCTATGATTCCCAGCCTCTTCCCCATTTTATTAGCCGCTGGAATCATGGGCTTTATGGGACTCTACCTTAACTTTATTTCTCTCGTGGTAGCCTCGGTAACCTTCGGTATTGCTGTTGATGATGCCGTGCATATTCTGACACGTTACATCAAAGGCCGAGAGGCAGGCATGAGCCGCAAACTATCCGTTAATAAAGCCGTTAGTGAATCAGGAAGAGCACTGATCTATACCAGCTTAATTCTTTATTTTGGATTCAGTATTTTAATTGTTTCCACCTTTGTACCCAACATCCAACTGGGCTTTTTTGGCGGTGTAATTTTACTGCTTGCCTTGATTGCCAGTTTAACCCTTTTACCTGCTGTTATCTTCTTCCAAGGGGATAAAGAGTAGTAGGTAATAGATTTATAATCTAACCACTCTTTGGAGTATTTTCATGAAAAAGTATCTTTTAATTCTCTTGGCGCTGTTTGTAGCAGTAGCCCAAATCAACCCTCTCTTTGCCTTAACAGCAAAGGAAATTGTGGAAAAGGCCAACGACCTAGAAGATGGAGACACTTCTATCAGTCGTACCACCATGATTTTAATTGATAAAAAGGGTAACAAGCGAATTCGTAAGACTAAGGGTTTTAGGAAGGACTATGGCAAGGATACAAAGTCCATCAGCTACTTTTTAACTCCTGCAGATGTGAAAAATACTACCTTTTTATCTTTTGATTATGACGACGATGCAATCGATGATGACAACTGGCTTTACTTACCAGCACTGCGAAAAGTAAAGCGCATTGCCAGTGGCAACAAAAAAGATTCTTTCATGGGAACCGACTTTACTTACCACGATATGAATGGTTTGAAAGTTGACGAGTGGAGCTATAAAATGCTTAAAAAATCAGCTATGATTGATGGTCACGATTGCTGGGTAATTGGTTCTGTGCCAAGGGCTGACATCAAAAAGGCTGTTATCAAAGATACAGGTTATATCAAAAGAGTTGGCTGGATTAGAAAAGACAACTTTATGATGTTACAGTCTAAGATTTGGCTTAAAAAAGGCAAAAAAACTAAAGTCTTAAAAGTAAGTAACGTTAAAAAAATTCAGGATATCTGGACAGCTGGTAAACTGGAAATGACCACCCAAGACCGTAAAGGGCGCATGGAACATGCTACCATCTTACTTTTTGATGAAGTCATTTATAACAAGGGTGTAGATGATAAAACTTTCACTACGCAACGAATGGAACGAGGTCTATAAATGAAGAAATTTGCCTTCTTTTTAATCTTGTCTTTGGCCCTTAGCATTCCAGCTATGGCCCAAGATGATGGTTTTGGCGATTTTGATTTGGACGCTGGGGAAGCAACCTCACTAGATATTAGTGATGTGGATACCAGCGAATCAGATAGCAGTGCCCATGAGTTTTATGGTTTTATTAAAGAAGACTTTGGCTACGCTCCCAACCGAGATACACTGCAAACTGCGAAATTAAAAACTACCGTAAACTTAACTTACGATATTAAATTTGGCGGTGACTGGAAAACCAAGCTGAACATTGCAGGCTTTTATGATGCTGCCTACAGTTACAATGGCTCTGAAAATTATACAACAGAGTTACTAGATAGCCTAGAGAGCGAATTTGAAGCAAAGGATTTCTACGCAGAAGGCCCACTTGCTGACTGGCTGCATATTAGAGCTGGTAGACAGGTGGTTGCTTGGGGCCAGTCAGAAGCGGCCCAGATTAACGACCTTGTGAACCCCCGTGACAACCGTGAAATGGGGATGGTGGACTTAGAAGATGCAAGGCTACCTGTCGCAGCTACCAAGCTTGTGGCTACCGCTGGCACATGGGAATTTAATCTAGTGGCTATGCATGAATTTAGAGCCAACAAAATGCCAGCCAATGGCAGTGAGTTTGACTTTTATGCTCCCTTACGTGCCCAAGGTGTGGCGATTTTGGAATCTGCAACCCCTGAGACCTTGGAACAAGAGTACTTGGCTAGAGTCTATAAAAGCTACAACGGTGGGAATTTTAGCCTATTTTATGGCGATGTCTACTCCGACAGCCCGGCTTTAGCCTTTGATTCCTACAATTTTAGCACCAAAACTCTGACCTTAAAACCAACCTACGAGAAAATTTCTTCTGTTGGGTTCAGTGGGAATCAAGTTTTGGGATCATGGTTATTTAGGGTTGAGGCTGCAAAAAAAACAGGCGTACCTCAGATGAGAAGTGACAGTTCTACCCAATTACAAACAGGCCTCTCCACAGTAGCCATGCCTAGTAATTATATCTATGGGGCAAATTCTGGTTTGGTGGAATCCTATTCCCAGAAAGATTTGCTTCAATTTGCACTGGGTTTAGAGTATAGTGGAATCTCAGACTTAACCTTAAGTGTGGAAGCGGCAGTTGACCAGATTCAAGATTATGAAACCAATCTGCAATCGAAAGAGACCACAGCTATTGCAACCATGATGGTAAGTCATTCAGCGTTAAATGACAATTTGACAACAAGGGTACTTTGGTTCCACTTTACTGGTTCCAACGGTGAAGTAGTCAGGGTAACCTCCGATTACAAAGTCCTTGATGGGGTTAGCATTGGCGGTGGTATTGTGGAGTATTCTGCAACACAAACCGACGCTAAGCTCTACGCTTTTAGGGATAATGATCGTATTTTTTTCAACGGAAAGTATAGTTTTTAATGAATCAGACTGCCAGCCCAGCAAAAAAGACATCAGCTAAGGATAAAATTTTAGACTGCGCCCTTGCACTATTTAATAAACAAGGGACCAGTGCCATTAGCACCAATCACATTGCAAAGGACGCTGGCATAAGCCCTGGGAACCTTTACTACCATTTTAAAAACAAAGAAGAGATCATTTTATACATCTACCGCTCTATGAATCATGAGTGCCAAGAATGTATGGAAAAACGAAAACTGCTGACTTTAACCAACTTAGAAGAGCTGAATGAATACCTAACTCAGCTCTTAGACATTCAATGGAAATACCTATTCCTTTCAAGGGAATTCCCAGCACTCATTGCCCAAGACCCAAATTTAAATGAGCTCTTCCAGATAATCCAAGAACAACGTTTACAAGATATCACCCAAGATATTCAGAACTCGGTTAATACTGGGTTTTTAGTTCCTATGTCACCTGACGATGTGGAAGCTTTGGTGCAGGCTATTTGGATGGCAGCTCTATTTTGGACACCCTTTGCTGCCAGCCGTGGCGGGGAAATTACCAAAGAGCAAATGGCAGGTGGTCACAAGATGATGCAATTTCTACTCAAGCCCTATCTGGCTGCGACTCCTTAGTTTTTTTGTTCTGATTTTTTTGGGTTTAAGCTATTTGTTTGGAGCCTAGCCTTTGGGCTAGATCTTTTGAACCTTGACTTGGGGTTTGCCCTATCTCTCAAAGGCAATTCCGAAACCAGAAAAACTCTAGCCGTTAAACAGTCTCAATCCCAATCTAATCCCGATCAGAAACGCCTGCACCTGCAAAGCTTGCCATACCGTAATAAAGTTCTAAAGCTTGGTTTACGAGGCCCATAGCCAAGGCAGCGCCTGTGCCTTCGCCTAGGCGAAGTTGCAAATCCAAGAGAGCCGTAACACCCATTTCTTTCAGAACTTTTTTGTGCCCTTGCTCGTTCGAGCTATGAGAGAAAAGTAACCACTTTTCAGCGGCTGGGCAGATTCTAATAGCAACCAAGGCCGCCGCTGTGGCAATAAAGCCATCTACTAGAAGTGGAATTTTCTCTTTCGCCGCTCCCAGGCAAAGGCCTGTTAGACCTGCGATTTCTAATCCCCCAACCTTGGCTAAGCAATCAAAGGCCGATTTCGGTTGGTGTAACTGTAAGGCTGCGGCAATGACTTCTGCCTTATGGCTAATTCCTTTTGCGTCCAAACCTGTGCCAGCGCCTGCAATCTCAGAAGGCTCCAAGCCTAAAAGATTGGCGTAAATGGCTGTTGCTGGGGTGGTGTTTCCAATACCCATCTCGCCTATACCTAAAAGATCCGCCCCTTCGGTCTTTGCCTTTGCCGCTACCTTAAAACCAACGGTGATGGCCTTTAACGCCTCAACACCTGTCATAGCAGGCTCTTTGGCAAAATTTGCTGTGCCCTTTTTTACCTTTTCAATGAGCAACTGCCCATGTGGCTCCAAATCGGATAGGACCCCTAAATCCACAAGGGTCAAGTCTGCCCCAACAGACTTCGCCAAAACGCTGATGGCGGCACCACCACCCAGCATATTGCCCACCATTTGGGCCGTAACTTCGCTAGGGTAAGGGCTTACGCCTTCGGCAGTTATCCCGTGATCACCTGCGAAGACATAGATCTGTTTTTTGTCCGCTTTAGGGCTGTCCGTATTTTGGGTATTTCCCAACCAGAGCACTAGATTTTCTAACTCACCAAGGCTTCCAGGTGGTTTGGTCAATTGGTCTAATTTTCCTTGGACTAGGCCAACAGGTCCAGCAGGGGCAGTGATTGAGTGGGTTAGTTCTTGAAGTTGATTTTCCATGGTATTTTGAGTTTTAAATGTTTTGTTGCGGCTTGGGTTTCACAACCAAGGGAAGGCCAGAAACCATAAAGATTACCTCATCTGCGAGCTGTGCGATATCTTGGTTGAGTCTGCCCATTTGGTCTCGAAATTCCCTAGCCATTGCAGTTGCAGGCACAAGCCCCATACCGATTTCGTTGGTGACAATCAAAATCTGGCAAGGTGGGTTTTTCAAGAGTTCTTTAAAGGCTTCTAACTCAAGGGTTGCTTGCCCTTCTGGGATATTCATCAAATTTGCCAGCCACAGGGTCAAGCAATCTAACAAAACCAAATCACAGGTTTCAGAAAGTTTTTTTACTGCTGTTGCAATTTTTAAAGGCTCCTCGCAGAGGGTGAAGTCTTCACTTCGTTCCTCTTGGTGCTTTTTAATCCTTAGAGCCATTTCTTCGTCCATGGCCTCCGCCGTTGCCACAAAAGCGGGATTTTTTGCCGATTCTGCAATCACTAAAGCTTGTCTGCTTTTTCCTGACCTTGCCCCGCCTGTGAGCAGGGTTACTCTAGGTTTTTTTTCCATTTTAGCTTCCTTCATATCGGCTACTTCCATATTAAGCTGAAAATTGGCGAGCCAGAAAATTGCAACTGGTGCAGTAAAACGATAAAAAACAAAACCAGAACTTCTACTAGTTCACTGGTCGCCCCAAGGCAATCGCCTGTGATGCCTCCGAGTCTGCTTCGTAAATTTCGGCCAAAAGCCTCCACAAATAAAATCACCACTAAGGCCAAAAACAAAAACTGACTGTGAAAATAATAGCTCATGGGCAAGAGAACTAAAAACATTTTAAGGCCATCTGAACTCGAGGCGGAAGCAATGAAACCTTTGCCTGTGCCCTCTTCCCTGGCGTAGGTGAATCTTGCAGCCATCCAACCTTGCCCAAAGCGACTGAGGCAAAAGGTTGCGACCAACCCAAAAAAAACAAAGTCCTTTTCAAAGGAGAGCACCAAGGCCAAGAGCTGCCACTTTACCAATAAATTTAAAGATAAGGCCAATACCCCAAAGGTGCCTAACCTAGGATCTTTCATCACCTCAAGGCTGCCACGGGCATCTTTACCTGAGTAGATTCCATCGGCAAGATCGGCAAGGCCATCCAAATGCAACCCACGAGTCACCCAACTGGAAAAAACAACTAAAAGTAAGGCCGTCAGATGAAGTGGCAGCAGTCTACTAAAGTAAGTCAGTAGGCCATAGGCCATTAAACCTAAAATAAGACCTACAACAGGAAACCAGACCATAGATCTATGGGGTTGCTCAAGGTTGCCACCAAAAATGGGGATCTGGGTTAAAAGCCGCCAGGCTGTAGCGAAGCCTTTCATAGCTTGCAGGCATGCAACGAGGTTTTAGGGTAGGGAGGGCTAAAAAAAGAGGGGAGTGCTAAAGGCATAATTTCTGATCCACGAGTTTTACAAAGGGGGACGAGCTCTGACTTATCAAAGTTGCCTTTGAATTACAGTTGCGGGCCAGTGAGGGAATTTAACCCTGCTTCATCGTCTGGTAAAATACAAACTATTCTTTTTGATCTGGTATTGTCAAAGGAAAGCTTGCCTCTGCCACCTGCCTCTAATATTATAGACCTATGATTGACTACAACCTCCACACCCATACTTTTCGCTGCAAACATGCCACTGGCGATGCGAGCGACTACGCTCAAAAAGCAGTGGACGGAGGCATGAAGGTTCTTGGTATTTCAGATCACACGCCGCTGCCCGATGGGCGTTGGAGTGACATTCGAATGTCCATGGACCAGTTGGATAGCTACGACCAAGCAGTGAATGATGCTAATGAAAAATTCCCCCAATTGACGCTACTCAAAGGAATGGAGTGCGAATGGGTGCCTGAATTTAGAAACTTCTATGAAGATGAACTTTTAGGAAAACGTGGGTTTGACTATCTCATAGGTGCTGGCCACTATTGCCAATTGCAAGACAGTTGGTATTCTAGCTTCACTTCACTCGGTCGCCCCCACGCTTTAAAAATCTACGCCAAGCAATTGATAAGTATGATGGAGTCGGGCCTTTTTAACTTTATTGCCCACCCCGACCTTTTTGGTTGTACCTTTGAAAAATGGGACGCTGAACTTGAAGCCGTTAGTTTAGATATAGTTACTGCCTCCCTTGCCACAAACATCCCCTTAGAGATCAATGCCAATGGTTTTCGCAGGTTTGACTTCGCCCCTGGGCCCAGCCGCAAACAACCTTACCCATGGGAGGCCTTTTGGGAATTTGCTGGCAGCCACAAGGTAAAAGCCATTATTGGCTCTGACGCCCACAACCCAAATGAACTTTTCACCAAGCTAGATCTCTGTGAAAACTTAGCAAGCAAAGTAGGGGTAACTCTTGTAAAGCCCCATGACATCATCAATTTTTGAAAAAGTGACCTTGCCAGAATTATCAGATTTCTTTACTCTAAAGTGGTAAAATGAAATTTCAAAGAAGTTTTTGACCTGTAGTTTTTGCTCTTTCCCATGAATAAAAATACCCTTCCCTTTATTACTAGTTTACTGGCCCTACTCTTTTGGGTCACGAATTTACTGGTCAATGGTAGTCCTAATTTACCTATTTTTACAATTTTTGGGATTGCCCTGTTGCTGGCAACGACGCTCCTTTTAGGCCGAAAAACAAAAGGGGAAAGAGAAATTGAAAAAAAGGGTCCCTTAAAAGCAGAAGTATTAGACCCACCAGAAATCAGCGCAGATTTTTCTGTTGATCCCCAAGAAGAAAGCCCTAGAATCTTAGTCATTGATGATGAACCAACAAATGTGCTGCTTTTAAAAAAGCAGTTGGAAAAAGAAAACTTCCATGTGGTGACTGCCTTAAATGGTTTTGAAGGCCTTGAAATTGTAGAAGAAGAACCACCTCATTTGATCATTGTCGATCTCATGATGCCTGAAATGACTGGCATTGAATTTTGTGTGCAAGTTCGTGAATATTTTGATTCTGTAACCTTACCCATCATGATTCTAACAGCAAAAAACCTGCTCGATGACATGATTGAAGGCCTAAATTCAGGCGCCAATGATTACCTTACCAAGCCTTTCCAACAACCAGAGTTAATTGCTCGGGTTAGGGGCCTCTTGAAAATCCAAGAGTTAGGTTTGCTGAGGGAAGAGCTGGCAAAGAGAAAACTCACCGAACAAGAACTGAGCAGAACTAAATCTCGCCTTGCCCAACTGATTGAACATTCGCTAAATGGCATCTTTCTACTAGATGAAAAATTTACTATTAGCTTCATCAACCAAGTGGCTGCCCAATCTTTAGGCGACCATAAAAACAACCTTATATTGCGGAATTTTTCTGAGCTTTTTGAAACGGATGAAGGTAATTTAAGCAATCTTGGTTATGAAGAACGTCAATTGACTGTAATTTCGAATCAAAAAGAAGTGCAGGTTTCTTTTATCCCCATTGAAAATGAAAAGGGCATTGCCTTTGCGGGGATGATTTCAGAAACCATGGTGATCAAGGCAGGAGCCTTCTTTAAGGTCAACCAGCAGCAACCTAAATTAAGCTCTATGGAAAAGCTAGAAACCCTGTGTCAGGATGTGATTCATCTGGCTGCAAAAGAAGGGGATAGCGTTCTTAATTGCCTCCAAGAGTTGGAAAAGAACCTAGATGAAGTAAGTGAGGATATTAAGCACCAAAGGGACAGAGAACACTTGGTGGAAATCATGCTGGCAACCTTAAAGGCTTGGGAAACAATCACAGGTAAAACCAAGGTGGAATTGGCTGAGGAATCAGGAATCTGGCGAGCATCCCTAGACGGTGGCGTATACCGCACCCGAACCTTGGATAAATACCTAAGCTATGATTTGTTGCCTGCCAAACCTCGCTGGAAAGACGTAATTAAGACCGCTGAATTTGTTTTAGCAGAAAAAAGTAACTGTGAAGAAGGACTTGAATCCTTAGAAAAAGCCCTAAAAAATTTCCGTCCTTGGAAACCCCTCGAAGTCGTCCATTAGCCTACTTTTACCAGTAACTGTAAAATAAACAGCTGTTATTTCAGGTAGGTATTTATCTGATCTCGCCTTGATTGCCCTGTTTTACCCCTTCTATTTTTACCAATTTTCTTATTCTGAAATTTACCTCTATTTTTACCAGCCCTAAAGGCTTATTTTCTCTTAGTTCAGCCCTCCTTTGCACCTAAAAAATGCCTACATTTACCCCTCTGTTTTTACCAATTTCCCAATTGATTGCTACCTTTTTTTCCCTGTAGAGTGAGACCAGAGCTAATTTTTCTATTAAGGGAACTATTTTTACACTCAAATAGAGGGAGAACATGAAAAACCTAGCAAAAGAACAATTAATCAAATTAACTAAAGCAGACATTATTGCAGATGTTGCAGGCAAGGTTGGCCTTTCTAAAGACCAAACAGAAAAAACAGTAAATGCACTACTTGATGAAGTGACAACAGCTCTCAGCGGTGACAGGAAAATTGCCTTTACAGGCTTTGGAACCTTTTACACCTCTGACCGTGCTCCAAGGGAAGGGTTAAACCCCCAAACAAAAAAGAAAATCTTAATTCCTTCAGCGAAGGTAGCAAAATTCAGAGTTGGAAAAAACTTAAAAAAAGCTATTAACCAGTAACCTAAATACTGGCTTTAATGCGCCTCATTTTTGCATCTCTTGCCAGGGGAGGTTGTTGGAAATTTTGTTTTCAATAACCTCCCTTTTTTTTCAAAAACCCTTTGACAATTCTACCCTATTTCAGGTGGGCTGAACTTTCATCTCAGTTTATATTCAAAGTGTTTCTCTGGTAAAAATGAAAAATTTCCTTTTTTTACTCCTTCTTTTATTACCTACCCAGCTTTTTGCTTTTCAGCCAAAAACCGTAGCCCATCTTAGTTTTGGTAGCTACGCCCAAGAAGCAGATGATGTAAGCCTTACGGGTTCTGACTTCAGTATTGGAGCTAAGATTTACTCCCACCCTAATTTTGCCTATTTTGCATCTCTGGGCTCGGGGCAGTCTACAGGTCTTTGGACGTCAGAGACTAGCACTGGAGCGACAGAGGTTTCAGAAAACCATGCAGAGGTTGTTGGTGGGGTTGAGGTTCGAACTAAGGTAGTGGAAAAACCAAGTGTAACACCCTTTATTGGTCTGGGTTTAAAGGTTCAGTCTTATTCTTACGAATTTGACTATGCAGGTTCAAATATAGGGACAACCAGCGGGGTTGGAATTGGTCCAATTGCCAATTTGGGCATGCGCTTAGGCTTTGGAAGAAACTTTACTATCATACCCAATTATTACTTTTCTACCATGACAATTAAGGGCGAAAATAGTGACTACACCGTTACCAGCTCAGGCCTACAAGTGGCTCTAGTGGCTGGTTTTTAGGTCTTATTTATTCTCTTGGATTTTGTCTTTACTGGATTTCTGACTTTTCCCTAAAGGCTTCAAAGCCTCTATTTCCTTCATCCTTGACTTGATTGGGCTAGATTTAAAAGGTTGGGTCAACTGGGGAGCCACGACTCGCAATGCTTTAGGTAATAATGTAAAGGTCGCTGGCAAGCGACCCACATTTACCCCGTCAATGACGATCAAATTATCTTCGCCCAAAGCCTTCAATTCTAAATCATCAAAATGTTTGCAGAGGATATCTGAGTGGTCCGTTACCTCTTCCCCACTGGCAAGTTTTGCAAGGTTGCTGGGAAGATCAAAAAAACTACTATCATTCAGTTGAAAGTAGCGGAATTTACCTTGGCAATAGCGCCTCTTTTCCATAACCACAGGCCCGTCTGTAAGCCTTGAACCAAGTGCAATAAAGCTAAAGAGATACTCCCCCTTGTAAATTTGCTGCCCACCTGAACAGAGACTAATTTGATTGGGGCTTTTGGGCGACATCAAGCCAGATGCATTTTTTAACCACTGTAACACACCCTTTAAAACAAAGGGCAACTTGGAATCAGGAAGTCGAATCTGAGCATCATTCAAAACAATTCGGCTAAGTTGCTGGTTTTGTGAGCTTAAGCAGTGGCAACGGGCTACGTCCAAGGGTTGGTGATTGCGGGATTTTAAAAGAGCCACCAAGTCGTCTAGATCCTCAGGCAAACCCAAACCTTCTGCAAAGGCGGACTCTTTAGAGGGAATAAAACCTAAAAGGGTTTGGTCAGAATTTTTTTGTAAGTCATCAAAGACCCCGTTGAGAAGCAGACTAAAAGAGCTATCATCCCCCACTAAAACTAGTAATTTACAGGATTTATCTAGCTTCTCTTTGCCCAACTTTTTGGCGTCGACCATTACAATCTCGGCATCGGCAAAGCTTTTCATGATCCGCTCAGAGGATTTTCTCCAAAAGCTGGCCGTTTCTTTTTTCTCTAAACAATCAACAATAAACAGACAGCTCATATTTCACCTTTATAATTCCTTAATAGAATAGCCATTATTGGCTTTTTCATCAAGCACTCTTGTTTGACTTTGCCTCGTCGGCCCCTTATGATTTGAATATAAATTACCCCATAAAATCATTATGAATCACGACACTCGCCAACTCCTTTTAAACCTCATCCACTCTTTCACTCCAACAAAAATTCTTGTGGTAGGTGATTTGATCTTGGATAAATATACTTGGGGGGAGGTAGAACGCATCTCGCCTGAGGCGCCAATCCCCGTGGTTAAAGTCTCTAACCAAGAATATCGCCTCGGTGGCTCTGCCTCAGTGGCAACAAATCTCGCCACTTTAAACTGTGAAGTTGAGGTTTTAGGTTGGACTGGAAAAGACGAATCAGGCAGAGCCTTAAAGGCCTTGCTTAAAAAAGAAAAGATCAGTTACAAACATTTGCTGGAATTAGATTTTACCACCATTGTAAAGGATCGAATATTAACCAACCAGCAGCAGCTTTTAAGGGTCGACTACGAAGGCGACCATGCCTTGACCAGCGATATTGAGCCCCTGTTGCTCCCAAAAATCACTGAAGCCCTACAGGGCGCTAGTGCCGTGGTTATTTCAGACTACGCCAAGGGTGTTTTGAGCCCCAAGGTTACAGCTGAGATCATCAGCCAAGCCCAAGCCTTAAAAATCCCCATCATTTGCGACCCAGGCAAAGGCATCCCCTTAAACCAGTACAAGGGAGTGACAACCTTAAAGCCGAACCGCATGGAAACCGAACTTGCAACTGGCATCAAGATTACCGATCTGCCAAGCTTACTCAAAGCGGCCAGCATCGTTAAAAAAGAAACAGAGGCAGAATTTTTATCCATCAGTTTAGATAAAGAGGGCATTCTTTACTACCGCAGCCCTGAGAATTATCAAATCATCGGCACCCAATCCTTAGAGGTTTTTGATGTGACTGGTGCAGGCGACATGGTGATCAGCATCATTGCAGCCTTCTTAAGCGCAGGTATTGACCCTATAGACACCTTGCACATGGCAAACGTTGCCAGTGCCATTGAGATAAGTCACATGGGCGTTGTGCCGATTGAGTGGAGAGAGATCCAAAACTTTTTGACTCACGACAATCTCCATGAAAAAATTCCTAGTTTTGAAGTGATTAAAGAAGAGCGGAAAGAGATAAAAACCGACTTGATCTTCACTAACGGTTACTTTGATAACCTTTCGGCAGGTCACTTACGTTTTATATTAGAAATTGGAAAAATTTCAGGCCGCTTGGTCGTTGCCATCAATAGCGATGAATCCATCCAAAAGGCGAAAGGGGAAAAACCTCTGCTCAATCAAACCGACCGTGCACGCCTCTTGGCTAGTTTGGAAAACGTTTGGAGAGTGGTTATTTTTGATGCACCTGACGCTAGCCAGTTGATCACAGAGTTGAAACCTCAAATTATTGTAAAGGGTGAATCCTTTAAAGACCAAAAGATTTCTGAATCAGATGCCATTACAGCCGTTGGGGCTAAGGTGGAATACCTTTCCCACTTTCAATATTAAATTCTACTGATGCTTAGGATTACGGCAGGTAGCCTAAAAAATAAAAAAATTATCTGTCCAGATGGCCTTGAAGTACGCCCCAGTTTAGAAAAAACACGGGCTATGATTTTTAACAGCCTCAACGCCAGAATTGACTTGGCTGACTACAAGGTAATCGACCTTTTTGCAGGCTCTGGGGCCTTGGGACTGGAGGCAATTTCTTGGGGTGCAAAAGATTGCACCTTTTTAGAAATCAACCCTGTGCATTGTGACCAACTTAGGCAAAATGTTAAGGGCTTAGGCGTGGAAAATCAGGCTAGGCTATTGCAGCAAGATGGGTTAGCATGGTTGAAAAAGACTACCTTCAAAGATGAACCCACTTTAGTATTACTAGACCCGCCTTACGGCCTTGGTCTAGCAGAGCAGGCCATGGACTTACTTACAACAAAGAACCTAACTGACCTAGTGGCCGTTGTGGAACGAGGTAAGACCGAAAAGCTAGCCTACTCAGAAAGCTACTGGGAGTTGCTCAAAAGTAAAAAATTTGGAAAGTCCCTCATGGAATTTTTTATGACTTATAATGGATCAAAGTAGTATGAAAAAACATCTCCTTTTTATCGGCCTACTCTGCTGTTTAACGCCCTCTCTGTTTGTAACTTCCCTACTAGCCAATCAAGGTTCTTTTCTAGTCACCAAGTCGATCTACCTGTACAAAGCTCCAAAAAAAGACAGCAAAAAAATCCTGACTCGGCGCAATAAAGCCTATGACGTTACAGACCTAAAGATTTTAAAAGACGACCAGATTTTTTTAAAGATCTCTGTGCCTTCCACCAACCATAAGGTCAATGGCTCTGGGTTTATTATTGAAACAGACGATGAGTTGATCGGTAAGGCAGGGAAAAAAATTAAGGTCTACGCTGAAATCCCCACAACCAAAGAAAACCAAACAAATTTTGTTTTGGTCAGTGCCAATGATGTGAAACTCACGGCCAAAGCTACTCGCTCCTCTCATTTTTTAGGCATTACCTTTAGAGCTGTAAACTATGAGAGTGTTTTACCAAGGGAATACTGGGTGCTTGACTGGGGGGGGATTTACAGGCCCGATAAAGATGCCAAGTGGCTAAATGATGCCTACCAAAGAATCAAAAAAATGAAGTTCAAAGCGCAAAAAGTTAATAAATTACTCTTAGGTATAATCGAAACAGGTTACACAAGCGAGCAGGTAAAATTAAGCTGGGGTGACCCTGAAAAGGAGCAACCAGGGGAAGTTGCTGGGGAAGTGGAATGGACCTACCCTAACAAGAAAGTGATTTTAGAAAAGGGATTAGTCAAGCAGCAGCTATAAGCTGGACCAGCCAAAGCAGCCCCTAAAGACGTATCCTTAGATTTTTCTATAGTGCACCGAGTGCCATACAAGGTAGCCCTTATAAACTAGATTTAGCGCAGCGGAAGCCAACGTCTTTCCAGGCAAAGGATTCTTTGCTCGACTCTCTCATCCAGCCCGCAGAATCAACCATATTTTTCGCCCAAGAGCCGCCTCGAATCACACGTTCTCGATTTACTTTGCGAGATTGGTAAGGGCTTCTAGGGTAAGGTTTCAATTTTGAACCAACCCACTCCCTCACATTTCCAGCCATATGATATACGCCATAGGGGCTAATATCTTGGGTATTGCTATTTACAGCAACAGGGCCTAAGACCTCATTTTCTACCGTCGCCGCATAGCCACTTTGAGCTTGGTTACCCCAAGGAAAAACATAACCATTTCGCCCACGGTAAGCCTTTTCCCACTCTACTTCTTTTGGGAGTCTTTTGCCTTCAGAGAGGCAATAACGGTCGGCATCCACCCAGGTGATCATAGTCACAGGAAAATTTTCTTTACCTTGTGGGATAACCCCTCCAATCCAATTTGGTGGCGGCTGCCTCCGAAATCTTTTTAAATATTTTGCGTAGTCTTGGTTAGAAACTTCTCTCTTATCAATATAATAACCGTTTAATTCTATACGAAATTGTGGCTGATTGATTGCACTTCCGTGATCGCTACCCATAGTAAATTGACCTTTAGGAATCAAGATCATCACTTGGTTGCGGCTTTCGTTAGAGTGTTCTTCAGCCCTACCACCTGTGGTTTTACCGCCATCAATATGAATTAAGTCGGCCCATTCAATGACCCCATTAAAAATATTTAGCAGCTTAACACTGGCGACCTTTCCGCTAGATTTTTGGGAAATTTTACCATAGATAAAGGCATCCACTCCGTAGAGTTCGCCCATTTTTTTGACTTTATTTTCGTCAATGAATTCGGCCATGCTCAGTTTTTGTTCTTCTAAAATCAGAGCCAAATTCTCACGATCAACAACTTGGAAATTACCGTCTTTGGTCAAAGCTGTTGAGAGGAAATCCACCAATTTTTCTTGCTTATAGTTACTTTTAATATTCCAAAAGCTGATTTGGTTAATCTTATTGCTCTTTAAGCGTTTTAAATCATTTCTTAAAGATCTTGTCATCTTTCCAGCTAAGTTGCTGATTTGTTTTGTTTCTTCCGTTAAGCTAGTGAGCTGAAAAATATCGGCCCAAACAATGGCGGAGGATTCTACATCAATCCCCTTCATTACCAAGGTATCGTTGTAGTAACGGCCATAAATAAAAAGGTCGACTCCCAGTAACTTCCCCAGTTCCTTGTAGGTATTTTGACTGACCATGCCGGAAAGGTTAAAAGACTGCTCTGCTAAAATTAAATTTAGTTTGCTGCGGTCGATAACCCTAAATTTGCGACTTTTTACTAAGGTAACGTTGGTATAATCGATCAATTCATTCGTTGTAGCCTTATCTAAGGGGCCACTAATACGAGAAAAGGCAACGGTTGCATACTTTCTGTTTGCCACAGACGCAACAGATTCAGAGATCCTTTTTGACAATGATTCAACATCCATCGCAAACACTGGCTGGGCGGCAAATAGCATTAGCCCAAGGCAGATATTTAAAAAGGTAAATTTTAAAAAATGAGTTTTACTCATAGACAATAGCGATTAACCCGCGGTAAATGTGCATGTAAATATTTAATTTAATCTATCGTTATAGATTAGGCAACCATGAGCAAATTATGCCCCTTTTTGTAGTCGCTGTACCCATTGGTAACCCTGACGATATCACCCTTAGAGCAATCAATTGCTTAAAAGACTGTGATCTCCTCATTGCCGAAGAGGCAAAACCTGCCAGAATAATTTTAAAACGTCTTGAATTAACCAAAGAAATTTTCTTGCTCAATGAGCATACAGAAAAAACAGGCGTCGCCGAGGAGTTAATCCCAATCTTACAGGAAGGGAAAAATTTAGTCCTCATTAGCGATTGTGGTACGCCCCTTTTTGCCGACCCTGGTTTGACTTTGGTTCAAGCTTGCCACAGGTCAAAAATCCCTGTGATCCCCGTTCCCGGAGCGTCGAGTCTAATTGCTGCCTTATCTGTGGCAGGAATCGATACCTCTCAGTTTTTTTATGCAGGTTTTCTGCCGCGCGTGCCAGAAGACAGACAAAATTCTTTAAAAGAATTTGGTAAACGCCACTACCCTGTTGTAATCCTAGATACTCCCTACCGACTTCGTGTTCTGTTAGAAGACGTCGTTCGTGTGCTGGGCAAGGAGCAAGAGATCTCTCTCATGCTCGCTTTGACCAAAGAGGGCGAAGAAGTATTTACGGGCAAGGCCCACGCCTTTTTACAAAAATTAGGTTCAGAAAAGCAAAATCGGGAATTTGTGTTGGTTTTAAAAAACCGCCACCAACCGCCTGCTGCACCTAAGAAAAAAAAGGCCCTCACCAGAAAAAGACGCTAGCCCACAAAACCTCGCATTAGCCCTTTTTCAAAAATTCCGTCTTAAGGACAATGGTAGACTTGCCAATGCGGCATTCTACTTCACCTTCTTTGCCAGTGAGGCGGATATTTTTAATCATCTCCCCTCGCTTTAACGTCTTAGGCATTCCCTTTACTTTTAAGTCTTTATTGGTGAAGACCTTGTCTCCGTCAGCCAATTCTTTTCCGTTGCAATCTGTTGTTGCCATGGTTTCCTTTTTTAAATTTGATATTTGATATTGGTTACATCTTATCGAAGATCGGCCCGAATTTTTCGTGAACCAACTTAGTAACCTCAGGGTCTTCTGTGAGTTCCCTAGGGTAGCTTGGTTTCATTCTACAATCGATGACCAGTGGGCCTCTAATGCCTGTGTGAAAGCGTTCATGGACTTTATTTCCGTACATATCGCCTGCTGGTTCAAAGCGGGTAAAGACGTGCCAGATAAAGTCTTCGGCAGACTTTGCAGCCTCATTCACATCATCAACCATGCAGACCATAGCGTAATTTTGAATCGCCTTTTCTTGAGCCAATTCTTCAGCCAATTTTGGTTGCATCTCATACTTACAGCCCTGCACCAATAATACACCCCGACAAAAGAGCTTAGGCTGGCTCAGGTTGCCATTTTCTAGCTTCTCGCATTCTTTATCGTAAAGGTCTCTTTTCTTTTCTCCTAGCCCCAGCAAAATAGCTTTAGAGCCTTCATTTACCTTGGGGCCTGTATAGTCGAGGGTATCTTGTGAAATATTAGAGAGTACAAATAAATCTCGCTCTAAGTCTGCCCGCTCCAAGACCGTAGTTATTAAACTTTTAAAGTCTTTGGCTTGGATGTCTTGGTCTGTGGCAATCAAAAATTTGGTCAAGGACAACTGCCCTTCACTTAAGATTCGAATCGCCGCAGTAAAGGCCTCTTTTGGATAACGATTTTTAACTACAGCCCCTGCTAGAGAGTGAACTCCACTTTCTTCAAAGGCCCAAATTTGACGGACGTTGGGCATCACCAAGGGGAACATTGGCTCTAAAATTTCTTGCAGGTACTCTGCAATGTAATGGTCTTCTTGGGGAGGTCTGCCTACTACTGTCGCTGGGTAGATTGCACCCTTGCGGTAGTTTAATTTGCTCACCTCTAAGTAGGGGTAATCATGCTGCAAAGAGTAGTAACCATAGTGATCGCCAAAGGGGCCTTCTGGTTTTCTCTTGTGAGCGGGGATCTTACCTGAAATACAAAAATCTGCATCTAGGGGAATATCAATTCCCAATTCATCACTACCGACCTTCAACTTTTCACCCATGAGTAAACTTGCAAAAACAAATTCAGGGACATCTTCAGGTAAGGGTGCCACTGCCGCAATGGTTAAGGCTGGTGGGCCTCCAATAATCACTCTGGCAGCTAGAGGTTGACTCTTTAATTCTGCTTCATGGTGGTGATAACCGCCGCCACGATGAATCTGGATGTGCATCCCTGTGGTGTTTTGGTTAAAAAGCTGGATGCGGTACATCCCTAAATTGCCCTTACCTGTGCTTGGGCTTTCTGTATAAACCAAGGGCAGAGTCACAAAAGCACCGCCGTCTTCAGGCCAAGAATGCAACTGGGGAATCTGGCTTAGGTCAACAGGATCAAAGGAATTGTCGAATATGGGGCCAGTTTTTTTTCGCTTCAGGCCAATTTTTAAACCCTTCAAACCAAGATCTGCAATCTTACCAAACTTTGATTTATTAAGAGGCATCAGGTTTTGCGCCAAGTGGGCAGCATTTTTTACAAATTTTGCTGGTTCCCCACCAAAGGCCAACTCAATTCTACGAGTAGAGCCATATAAATTTGTCGCCACTGAAAAGGGGGTACCCATAACATTGGTAAAGAGTAGGGCTGGGCCTTTTCTCCTACAGACTTCTCGCTGGATCTCAGCCAGTTCAAGGTAGGGGTTTACTTCTTGGTCGATAACCAACAATTCACCGTGGGCCTGTAACCGCTCCACAAAATCTCGGGTACTTCTAAGGGGTTTCATCTTCGCCATCTTTTTTGTTTCCTATTAAAAAACCCTGCACCACTAAGAGCACAAAACCAATACTAATAAAATCGTCAGCCAAGTTGTTTACAAAAAACCCCTTGGAGTAGAAATGAAAATACATATAATCTGTAACAGAATGCCTAAAGGCGCGGTCGATCAAATTGCCAATTGCACCAGCTAAAATCAAGGTAAAACCCCAGTGCTCCATTTTTGTAAGCTTGCTAAATTCCCTTACAAAATAAATAGCCATGGCCACGATGACCACCAAGGATATCCCAGCAAGCAAGGGCGCACGGATAGCATCGGGCATATCGGCCAAAAAGCTGAAGCTAACCCCCTTATTTTCTTGGTAAGTTAAATGAATAAAATTGGGGATAATTTCAGTATAGGCATGGGACTTTAAATTAGCACGCACCCAGATCTTAATTACTTGGTCCAGCCCTGCAAGCAGAAATATATATAGGAAAAATAAATTCATTAAGGATTTAGATTGGGATAAAAGTTACTCTCTTTAAACTTTTTGGGTTTTTTCGCCAAATTGTAATAGAGTAGTAACCGTTGTTTTAGCATCAACTGCAAAGAGTGATTGACGGAACTTGTGTCTTCTAAAAGAGGAATTGCCTCACTGTAGCGCCCTGCTACGCCCAAATAAAAGGTGTAAGCTTGGACTAATTCAGGATTGCGAGGCCAGGTATTTAAAGCCTTTTTTAAAACCTTGATCGCTTTGAAGGTGCCTGACTTGCGAGCAATTGCCTCGGCGTAAAAGAGTTGGACTTGGCCCTGCTTGCGGTCCGTATTTAAATGTCCCGCTAAAATTTTGACTACTGCGCCAGGTTTTTTCTGGGCAAAGCGCAATTTAGCTAAGAGCAAAAGGCTATCAAGATCATTTTTATTGGCCTTAAGTCTTGCCTTAATGCGCTTTTCCGCTTGATTGTAACTGCCTTCCAGTATTTCTAAGTCTGCCAATTGAATGTCAATCTTTTGGGATTGGTTTAAGCGTTCTGCCCTTTCAAAATAAGACCTTGCCGTTCCTAGATCCCCTTGGGCTTTGGCTAATCTACCTTTAATGTAGAGCACACCTGCATGGGTTTCATCTAACCTGTAACCATTTAAAACCTCTGCACATTCGTTAAACTTGCCTTGGGAAAGGAGGCTTTCAAGGTAAAAAATTTGATACTTTAACTGGGTCGGTTCTAAAACCAAGGCCTTACCTAATGACCACTTTGCACCTGTATTATCCCCTTGCTTTTGGTAGAGAATAGAAAGGCGAAAGTAGGCCTCTCCGCTATTGGGCTCTAACCGTAGTGCCCTTTGGATAACGCGCTCCGCCTCTTTAAGCTGGCCCGCTTCAAAGTGCAATTCTGATAAAAATAACCACAAATCTAATTCATTGGGGTTCTTCCCAATCAAGTCTTCCGTCTCTTTGATCAACAACTTACCTTTTTTATCTTTTTCTAGACGTAAAAGTAAAAGCTGCGCTTGAACCGAGGGCTTTTCAATGAGTTTTAAAATGGACCGAGCTTCCTCTAGATAACCTGCCTCTAGATCCAATTTGGCCATGCTTAGAAAAACATCATCAGAGTGCCCAAATTTTTGCAACCAATCATCAAGCACCAATCTGGCTTTTAACCCCGCACCTAACCGACTATAAAGCTCTGACAAAAGCATTATCCCCTTTTCTGATCTAGGGTTTATGCGTAAAGCCTGCTCTAGTTTTGTGACGAGAAGAGGGAAATCTTTAGTGGAGGTGGCTGCCTTAAAACGAATATCTACCCATGCCAATCTAGCATCAAAATATAGGGGTTCTAGTTCTAAAGCCTTTTCAAGTTGTTCCAACGCCTCAGGGATTTTACCCGTTTGCTGGTAGGCTTGGCCCAACAAATAGTAAGCTTCCAGTAAATTAGCATCAAGACTCAAGGCTGTGGTGAGGTGACCTGTCGCCTGAAAATAGTCCTGGGCCTGGTACTCAATTTTTCCAGCTAGTAAACGGAAAGAGGCATTTTGGCTTTCCAATAACAAGGCCTTTTTGATCCGTAAGCGTGCAGGCTCTAAGTCATTTTTTAGTAGGTATAATTTGGCAGATTGATAGTGTAAAAAGGCATTTTCTGGGTCATTTCGAATCTGCGCCTCGGCAGAAAAAAGCGCTTGCTCCGTACCCTTTTCCAGTAGCAATAATTCACTTTCTTGGGCCTGATTGGTGGAAGAGCAGGAAGCCAAAAAGAGAAAGCTCAGGGTTAAAAAAAATCTATGTTTCTTTTTAATAAAAGGCATGGTCCGAGGTGATGTAGTTTTCTGCTAAGGTAATGACTTTAATGCGCTGGCGCAAGCGATTCTTGCAAGATCCAAATCCCCTTGGATTCGTTGCCAAACTGATCTACAGTAAAGGCCTTAATCCGCCCCTTAGGGAGGGTGAAATAGCCCACTCTTACAGGGTATTCGTTAAGCTTTTCTACCCCTTCAGCGTTTGTTGAGTAGAAGTTTAACCCAAAACCCGTAGCGGAAAAAACATCATCGCCAAACACAGGGGTAGCGCCCTCCCATGTTGCCAAAAATTGCCCAGTCTCCAAGGGCTGCACCTTAACTACCGGATCAGGCAAGGCTTTCGGTTGGATTGGGGCTAGGGAGCGGCTAAAACCAGCAACGCCATCCTTGCCGACCAAAGATATCTTAAAAAAGAGCTTTCCCTCTAAAGGAGGGAAATAATCCTCTGGGAATAAAACGCTAAAATTGGGTCGCAACTGCCACTCAATTTGATTGGCTAGAGTCCTTTGGGTTAGGCTTCCACCTGTCTCAAGACTGACCCCATCTTGCAGGGAAAAAACAATGGACTGGGAAATGCGCCTGCACTGGGAGCAATCTTCCCCAAGGGATTCAACTACCAACTTCACCCCTGTAACCCCGCTAGCCTCACTTACATCGGCCATAATAAAGAGCTGTCCTCCTCGAAAATGCACTTGGTAGTTTTGGGCTGAACCGTGAAACTCCGCAAATGTGTAGGGCTGTGGCGCCGTTCTTCTTCCACAAGAAACGAGAGCTAATAGGGATATAAGGAAAATTGTTTTTTTAAGTCTGCCTAAAAACATTTAAAACCTCACATGAAAATTAATGCCCAATCTACTCAAACTTGAAAGCTCCCCGCTCAAACCAATTTGGTGCTCGTATTCAACAGCGACAAAGGTATTTAGAAAAAACTTGAACCCTAAAAATGCAAGATTGCCATCATTCGCCGAGCTATCGCCTGCAACCAAATTATCGCCCTCTAAACGGCCCAATTGTCTTGTTAGCACATAGTGCCCCACTCCAAAATCAAGAGTGCTCAAGTTGCGCAAAATTTCTAAGGTTACCCCAGCTTTAAAGGTTTCTATATGAAAGGCCAAGTGTGACCAAGTTTCACCTGCTTCCTCAAAAGAACCGCCCAGCTTATAAGCCTGTTCCAAGTTTGCGTAGGCAAGGGTAAAATAAGAAAACCTGCAACCAAAACTCAACTCTTGAGATTGACTCAAAGGCAGGCTGGGCATTAAAACTGAGCTTTTTCCTTCTTGGAATGTCTCGGTTTCGCCCATATTAAAACTGGCGTCCACACCGGCAAAACCAAGGTGGCAAATTTGTTTTTGGCCCACTACCAAGGTGGGTACAGCTTGGGTAAAGCTTAAAGGTCTTAGATCTTGGGCCGTAGCTGTAGCAACATTAAAAGATACCCAAAGGAATAGAGTCAGGAATATTTTGATCATCATTGCCTCTGGATAAATTCAGTTTGGTAAGGATTACTAGTACCTGGCCAACTACTTAAATTTATAGATAAAACCACCTTCTGTTCCACACCCTCAACAGCTTCAAAGGTAATGAGGTTTTCTGAGTAGCCAAGATAATAGTCATAACAACCCACTTTGTAAGTTAGCCCTAAATCCAGCGTGGTTAAGCTGCGGTCAAGTCGGTTTTCACTACCTTGGCCTTCAATGTGGGTCAAAGATGTTCTGGATAAATCCCAAACCCCCTTTGCGTCTAATGTTAGTTTTTGTGTCAAATTTAAATGCTGGGTAAGGGTATAATTTTGAGTCACCAAGTGGTTGGTAACCCCATCTAAATCCATATAACCCTTGGTATTATTTTGGTATCCTAGGCTAACAGTTGAGCCCAGTTCCGATTCAGTACTGACAGAAAACCGATTTTCGATGATCTTTTTTTCCTCATGCCCATAGCGGTAATAGAGCCCCGTTTTAAAGGATTTATGAGGGGAAAACCCAAAGTTTGCCCTTAGGGGCATTTTTTGGTTTCCTAGGCTAGTTTCTTGGCTTGCCTCAGTAAGTTGTGGCCCCTTAAAAGATTTATTTTGGACCTCCAACTCTTCTTTACGGTTGAGATTGTAAGGCTGGGTTAGCTTAAAATTAAAGACCCCTGTCACGGCTTTATTAAAGAGGTTTTTGGTTAATAACTTTCCTTCTAAAACCTGATAAAAAGTCCTCTGGGAATAAATAGGACTTTCAAACATAGCACCATATTTTGTATAATCAGAGGAGTAACCTTGAGCGCTAAAATCAGCAGTATCGTCGATCAAGGTATCATTGCCTGGAGTTACAGACACCAAACCTCGTTGGTCTACGTCGCTCACTTCGGCGTAGATTAATTTAGGGACAAAGGAAAGCCGAGCATTGGCTTCTCCGTCGTTATTATTAAAAAGACGGTAAACCTCAAAATTGACCTCTAGCCTTTTCCGCTCCACAGAGAAACTGGTCGGCTCGGGGTCACTGTTAAAACTGGAAACCCTTGTTTGCGAACTTGCGTAATTGTAAAGGGGGTCCACTTGGTAAAAGTCTTGGCCCAGACTGGGAATTACATTTAAGAAATCCAGATTAAAGGGGTAGGATATATCTCCACTCACCTGATTCCACTGACCAGACCAACCTTCACCTCTAGAATATTCTACAAAGCGGTATTTTGTATCTAAGCTTAGATTTGAGTCAAAAATGCTATCAAATCGGTGGTTGACTCCCAGTGCAGGCAACCGGTTGAGGTAGGTTTTATGATTGTTACTGTGGTCATAAACCGAGTCATATATAAATTGGTCCGATTTGTTCCAATTGAGACTCAAGCCCCCGCCAGACCAAGGAAAGGTAAAACCTAAAGACTGCTTCTTATGGTACTCTAAGGCCGAGGCCCTATTGTCATATTCCTGAAAAACCTCGTTATCACTGATCTGGTAACTGTTGATAAAGGCTTGGCCGCCAAATGGGATTTCTTGCCTATGGTCAAAATTATACCTGTATCTCTGGGGGTTGGCGTTAAATTCCTCAGGATAACTTTGCCCCGTTGTGGAGGTTAATGCTCCAAAATTTTCAACTGTAGGGTCTCGATCTTTAGATTCTGAAATACCCCAAAAGTCTAACTGGCCTACCATTCCTTTTGCAAAGGCATAGTTATATTCCAGCCCCAAACCTAAGCCCCTTTGCTGGATCATATCAAAGGACATGGTTAGATCATTATCTTGGTCCAAGGCAATAAAGTAAGGCACATTGATTCTGGTTCCCCAGTTTTTACTTTCGTCGGGGTTGCCAGACTGGGTTAAAAACTCAGGAGCAAGGAAACCACTGGCACGGCCCCGTTTGGTGGGCCAAGCAAAATAGGGACTATAAAAAACAGGGGCGCTGTGAAAATATAAAGTGGTGTTGTAACTTTGAGCGTAATCGTTAACGTAGTAGTCAACAGAAGAGTTTTCAAAATACCAATCCTGTTCCCCTGGTTTACAGAGGGTGATTTTGGCATCTATCAACTTAAAATAACCGGGTCTGATTCGGGTTAAGGTTTCAGAATCGATAAAAACTAGAGCTTTGGAGTCGTAGAAT
Organism: uncultured bacterium; assembly: GCA_965602905.1. Lineage (GTDB taxonomy): Bacteria > SAR324 > SAR324 > XYD2-FULL-50-16 > XYD2-FULL-50-16 > JASJGK01. The sequence goes on from CBFCZY010000010.1 coordinate 88,018, forward strand.
TTGACCTTATAAAAGGTAATTTCTCTAGAGTCGCCATGGTAAATGGCTTTTTCGGCGTTGATCACATAATCTTGGCCATGGACAACAATGTTGCCAGAAAAGGTGCCAATTTTAGTTTCTTTATTAAAAACCAGACTTTTGCCCGACAGGCTCATATCATCGAAATGAGCCGTGGGATTTTCGTAGATAATGGTGCCTTCATCTTTGTTGATACGGTAGTTTGCACCCTCAAGTAACAAGGGAGAAGCCGCAAAGACAGGCGGTGCGAAAAGTAACCAGAAGGCTATTAAAATAGGCTTAAAAAAGCGCAATAGCCCTCTTTTTTTTAAAGGGGATTTTGGGCCAATTTTTCCTTGGCCCAAAAAACACCCAAGGTTATTTTTTATCCAATGACTTAGCATAAAGATCAGAAAGCTTCGTCATCATAGACTGGCTTCTTGGAACCAAACTACTTAGGTCTTCAAGTTTACCATCCATCAAACTTGCTTCTTCAAAAAGCTGAGTGATCATATCCTTTAGGATCTTATCACTAGGCTTTTCAGTATGAATTTTCGACATATTGCGAATCAAGGAAGAACGAGTATTGATTTCAAATACCTGCTGCGCACCTTGGAAGTTCTGATCCATCATTTTCATCATACGTTCCATCTGTACATTCATTCCTTCTTTTGAAGAAACTAAGCTACAGGGGCTATCAACCAAGCGTTTAGAAACGATAACGTCTTCAACCTTACCCTTTAAAACTTTCTTAAATAGAGCAATGAGATCGTCTTTCTTTGCCTGAGGCAAGTCACGTTTCTTCTGCTCTTCTTCGTTACTCAGGTCGATATCTGCCTTATCAATGGGCACGATTTCTTTTTCTTTGTAATTGCCAATAGAACCGATGATAAAATCGTCTACTTCGTCATAAAGATAAATTACTTCTAGATTATTGCGCTTGAAATATTCCAAGTTAGGATTGGTATCAATTACAGACTTGGTTTTACCAAATACGTAGTAGATTTCCTTTTGGTCTTCGCCCATGCGGTCAACATACTCTTGTAAGCTGACCAAGCCTTCAGGCTCGGTGCTACTAGCAGCACGGTACAGTTCAACCAACTTATCTTTGTTGCCATGGTCAGTATGGATGCCTTCTTTGATAAAGTTACCAAAGGTGCGGTAAAAAGAAATATATCTTTCTTTGTCGCTTTCAGCCCAGCCTGTAAACTCACTGATCAACTTCTTTACTAAGAATTTGTTGATCTTAGCCATGTTGGGGCTATTTTGTGTGACTTCTCTAGATACATTTAATGTTAAGTCTTCTGAATCTACAACACCATTTACAAATCGCAACCACTGAGGAAGCAATTCTTTACAGTCGTTTTGGATAAAGACACGCTTTACATAAAGGTGTACTTTCGTTTCCAACTGCTCATTAAAAAGGCTTTTGTCCACTTCAGAAGGAACATATAAAACGGCACGAAACTGCACTGGAGCTTCAATGTTTAAATGTAACCAAGCTGTTGGATCTTCATTTCTGTGAGAAAGGTACTGGAAAAATTCCTTGTGCTCTTCATCAGTAACTTCATCCTTTGGTCTTGTCCAAAGAGCAGAAGACTGGTTGGTCTTTTCTTCGTTTAAGATAATTGGGAAGTTTACAAAATCAGAGTACTTCTTAATTGTGTTTTCAATTGCATGCTTGCTCCCAAACTCATGAGCATCTTCTTTAAAGGTAAAGCTAATGCTCGTTCCACGAGTGGCTTTTTCGCATTCTTCAATGGTAAATTTACCTGTGCCTGCACTTACCCATCTGTGGGCTGGCCCACCTTCATAAGATAAAGACTCAACAATTACTTCATCAGAAACCATAAAGACAGCATAAAAGCCAACGCCAAAACGGCCGATTAACTCGATATCTTTGGTTTTATCCCCAGTCAGCTGGTTCATAAATTTAGAAGTACCAGAGCTGGCAATGGTTCCGATATTGGCAATCAATTCTTCTTTGGTCATGCCCACGCCATTATCAGAAATGGTGATGGACTTTTTTTCTTCGTCTAAAGAAATTGTAATTTGCAGTTCGCCATCGTCACCTAAGATTTTTGAATCTGTGAGGCTAGCAAAGTGAAGCTTATTTAGAGCATCCGAAGAGTTTGAAACTAATTCTCTTAAAAATATCTCTCTGTGAGAGTATAAGGAATGCGTGATTAAATGGAGGAGTTGGCTCATTTCCGCCTGAAACTCATACTCCTGTGCTTGTGCTGTATCGTTCATTGATCCAATCAAAAAAAAATTTTCCCCGCCTAACATTTATAGCTAACAAATGACGCTATCTTAAAACAGACAAAGGTTAGTAGGGAGTAACAAAATATAATAGTAAAAAATAGCCGACCCAACCCCTTAAGTCAAATCAGACCTCTAAATTGGACCTATTTTTTATTAAATTGTTTTTTTGTAGAAAAAAACATAAAGTGAGTGCCAGAGTTCAAATAGCCCCAATTCCTAATTTCAAATGTGTCGGCTATTTTTACCTAGTTACTGTTTTCTTTAAAGAAGCCTTGGTTGCGATCGTCATTGGTCACATTCAGCTTGTTTTAGAATTGTTAATTTAACAGACTCATAGCATGAAAGACCAAGTTGATATTTTAATCATTGATAGTGACCCTATTACAGGAAAGCTACTCTTTGAAATTGCCGCTACAAAGTACAAAGTTCAACTCGCTACCTTAGGGAGCGAAGGAATAGAGCTTTTCAAAAGGCTAAAACCCATGATTGTTTTAGTCGATTTAAACCTGCCTGACAAAAGTGGTTTTGAGATCTGCAAAGAGATTCGGTTTTTATTCCCTGAAAGATTGGTTTACCTCATTGCTTTAAGCACGGAAGAACTCCCAGATACCAAAGGCAAAGCCTATGCTGCTGGGGCAAATGACTTTATAACCAAGCCCATTAACTCCTTTGAAATTATCGCCAAGCTCAATACCTTTTTTAAGCTGGGCCACTATAGTCAGTCCTTTGACCATTTTAGTTTTGCCGAGTTTATTAAAAAATCATCTGCCCTGTTAAAAACAGTAAATCGTTTGCAAGATGATTATGACAAAATCATAGCCCTTGAGGCAAAATCACCTGATATCATTGTGCACATGCACGATGGCAGCACCTGGGAAACAAGATGCAGCTTAAAATCCTTCATCCAGCTTTTTCCAAAAAATCTATTGATCCGCATCCACAAAACTTTTGCAGTCAATATAAGGTATTTTAATGGTGTGACCACCCAAGACGGCCACTGGATGGCCAAGGTGCACGCCCCAAATCACGACCTGACATTACCTATAAGCCGAAAGCATTTGAGCTTGCTCAAAAACCTTTCCACTCTAAAAGACCAAGGGGAAAGTTTAAACGAAATGGATTTCAATTTAATGCAGAAAGTAGAATCAATGTAAAACCAAAGTAAATGAAGATCTAATTTTTCAAAAAAGGAGGCAGAAATGCTTCAATTTAAGAAATATTTAAGGGCTCAACATTCCACCCTAGATAAACAACACGAAGACCTCTTTGCAGCTATTGAAGTTTTTTATCACGACCACCTGATGGATTCGGATAAAAACAAACTCAATACCATATTCCAGCAGATTAGTTTTTACACAAAAGATCATTTCTCCTTAGAAGAAGAACTGATGCGCATGTCAGGTTTCCCTAACCTTCAATCCCACAAACAAGTTCACCAAGAAATTTTTGACGAACTGCAATCCTTCCATAAAAAATTCACCTCCACAGATAAAAAGACACTGGGAACGGACATGATGAATATTTTTCGTAACCAAATTATTCCTCATGTGGAGAAAGTCGACCTGGAATTTGTGACTTTTTTAAAGCAAAACGCCAAAGAACAGGCAGAAGAAGATCACCCTGAATTCAAGGGACTCCAAGACAAAGTTGACTGTGATAGCTACCGCAAATCGCCTCTTTGCGCCTACAACCACCTCTATGAAAAAGATACCATTGAAATTAATTTTGAAAAGCTAGCCTCTCTTTGCGCCCAGTGCAAAGGCGACATCAACTACCGCTCCTTGATCATTAATTTTATCAGTAACTGCACCCAAGCAGGCAAACAATGCTGGATAAAAACAGAAAAGGTAAATATGTCGACCAGCACAACAGAGACCCTAGAGAGCATCTTAGATCATTGTTGTACTTGTACAAGTGCGCAACTTTCTTGATTTTTAGCCACAAAGGGCCCAAAAAAGCCTACTATTCCCCTTTGACTTCAAGGTTTTTTTCAGCAATTCTAAGCTCTTAGTGCATTCAAACAAAATAATATAAAAACTCAATAAATTCAAAGGGTTCATGAATACTAAATTGATATTTGTAACAGGTGGCGTAGTCAGCAGCCTTGGCAAAGGTATAGCAGCAGCCTCGATTGCAGCGCTACTTGAAGCAAGGGGGTTAACACTCACAATGCTCAAACTCGACCCCTATATCAATGTTGACCCTGGAACCATGAACCCCATGCAACATGGTGAGGTTTTTGTAACGGATGATGGTACAGAATCAGATTTAGACCTTGGCCACTATGAACGTTACACACATATTGTGACGGGTAAAAACAACAACTTTACCACAGGCCAGATCTACCAAACGGTAATCAACCGTGAAAGACGGGGTGAGTATTTGGGCAAGACTGTCCAAGTGATCCCACACATAACAGACCATATTAAAGAATGTATTTATAAAGCGGCCGAAGGTTGCGATGTGGCTATTATTGAAATCGGCGGGACTGTTGGTGATATTGAAAGCCTACCCTTTTTAGAGGCCATTCGCCAGATCAGCCACGACTTACCAGAAGACCAAACCCTGTTTGTTCACCTGACCCTAATACCTTATATTGCCAGTGCAGAAGAGCTTAAAACTAAGCCCACCCAGCACAGTGTTAACAAGTTGCGTGAAATTGGAATCCAGCCAGGCATCTTACTCTGCCGTACGGACCGAGACTTAACGACAGAACTGCGACAAAAGATTGCACTCTTTACCAATGTTGCCCTAGACGCTGTTTTCCAAGCCAAGGATGTAGCCTCTGTTTATGAGGTTCCACTTCGCTACGCCGAACAAAGCTTAGATGAAAAGGTAGCTAAGCTACTGGGTATGTGGACTAAAAAGCCCAACTTACAAGAATGGGCTGACCTTGTAGACGCAGAAAAGAACCCTGTCGGCGAAGTAAACATTGCTGTTGCAGGAAAGTACATTGGCTTAAAAGACGCCTACAAAAGTCTGCACGAAGCCTTGGTCCATGCAGGTATCGCCTTAAAGCATAAAGTAAAGATTCATTATGTTGATTCTGAAAGCTTAGAAAACGGTGACTTAAGCGAAGTCAAAAAATGCGACGGTTTATTAATCCCTGGTGGATTTGGCGAACGTGGCGTGGAAGGCAAAATTGCCGCCATCCAGTATGCTAGAGAAAACAACCTGCCATTTTTTGGAATTTGCTTAGGCTTGCAAGTAGCAACCATTGAGTATGCTCGAAACGTAGTTGGCCTAGACGGCGCAACCAGCGCCGAGTTTAACCCAGAAGCTACGGTAAACCTGATTGATATGATGAGTGAGCAGAAAAACCTCAAAGACCTCGGTGGTACCCTAAGATTAGGTGCCTATGACGCTACCTTGAAAAAGGGCAGCTTGATTGCAAAAGTCTACGGAACCACCAAAGTTTCGGAACGACACAGACACAGATTTGAAGTTAACAATAAATATGTTGCAGAACTGGAAGAAAAGGGTCTTGTGATCTCAGGGAAAAATGCGGACTTGGATCTAGTGGAAACCATAGAGATTAAAGAACACCCATGGTTTATTGCTGTGCAGTATCACCCTGAATTTAAATCAAAGCCCTTTGCTGCTCATCCCCTTTTTACAGGGTTTGTTGAGGCTGCAATAAAAAATAAAGGGTAATCTAGCTAGCAGACAGAAAGATCACACTTGATTCAAATCTTTATAGAGACTGTTGATTTCAGAAAGCCAGCGGTCCATTTGGCTGTTTCCTGCAAATTGATCAGGATGGTATTTTTTAATTAAATTACGGTACACATATTTTAGGTTGCTGCTCTTTGCTGCACCCTTTAATAGACGTAAATCTTGATCGAAATCCTTATGCTCAGGAAGCTTAGGGAAAGCGTTTTGTAAAGAAAAGGTGGAGCGTTTTTTCGTCTCCCCAGTGGTTGATCTCAGGTTAGCTGTTTTTGGCTCTGCTCTTTTATTCTTAGAAAAAGTTGAGTCTGGTTTACCAGACTCTGCGTTACTTTGGCCCGAATTGAGGGTCTCAGTATTAAAACTAGGTCTTTGAGCAAATTCAGGTGTTGTAGGCTTAGGCCCTTTGGCCTTATGTAGGTTTTTTAAAACAACCGACATATCCAAAGGTTTGAACTTGCGACCTATAAAGACAGTCTTTTTTTGACCCTCGAGTATGTAGCTAGCATACCAGTATGGCCCATGACCCATGCCTGTCATACAGGTAAGGCAACTTGGGTTGCTACAAGGTAAATGCTTGATAGAATAGGTTACCCTGACACCCTTTAATAGGGCTTCAGACTGATAATCGTAGGCTTTTTGATTCATGTTTCGTCTCTTGACAAACAAAGTATTTTTATAGGCTCATGAGCTAATGCGGTGACTTTTTACCGCAAGAAGGGCCTATTAATTGTTTTTGCAAAATGCAAAGGATATTCCAGATTTAAAAAAGTAGACAATAACTATGAAAGCAATCCTCTTTTTATTTTTCGCACCGCTCCTAATTAGCGGGCAACTCTTAGCTCAGACAGTAATTTCCGGGTCTGTAATCGGCCCCAAAGGCCCCGCTGCAGTGGGTTTAAGCGTCGTGTTACTTTCTTCAACTGGCGCCCGACCCATTGAGCGTGTAAAAACAGAACAGGGCGGTAAATTTTTAATTAATTTTAACGCACCCGACCCAAAACTGACTTACCAGTTAGGCACAAGATACAACGGTGAACTTTATGCAACACCTCCTTTTACCATAAAGCAGGGTCAAAGATCCATTACTATGGATATTGAGATCCAAACCATACTCAGTGGCCCTTTTGTTATGACGGGTAAAGTCGTAATGGCAGATGGCAGCCCCGCACCTGTGGGGTTACAGGTGGTTTTGGTGGAGCAACTCCCTGGTGGGAAAAGCCCCGCACCTGTGATGATGAGAAAAACAGATGCCAAGGGCGCTTACAGCTTTGAGGCTGATACAGCCAACCCTGGTTCTAAGTATTTTTTAACGGTCAAGTCTGGGCGTAACTACACTGTTTCTGACTATATTAAGTTTTTAGAAGGCACCAAAAATTATACGGTCAACCTTGAAATCCCAATTGTTTCCACAGACCAATCTCAAATTTCTGTTACTCGGAACATCGTCTTTTTTGACCTTTACGAAGATTATATCCAAGTGAGCGAGATGCTGATCTTTGAAAACAGCAGTGCAAGCATGGTAGACACCTTTGAAAACCCAATGCAGAAATTACTACCTGCGGGAACCTACCACTTTGATGGCGTTGAACGTGAAGATCAATCGGTGAGTGCCTTTGAGGGCAAGTTGATGCTTCGTCAGTTAGTACCTCCAGGGCGCAGTCAAATATTTTTTAATTACCGACTGCCAAAGTTAAATGCTCTACTCACTTGGGGAGTATTTTCTGGAACAACCGATTTTGAATTGATCTCTAGTGGCGCTGGTATCCAGTTGGACTATGTTGGCCAGCAAATGGGCTCAGACAAATCCAGAAGCAAACACCAGAACAACCAAGTTTTTGTTACTAACAAAACTAAAGTTTCACCTGATCAAAAAACAGTCCAAGTGGAAGTTTCAGGAATTGGTGTGGAGCAAAGAAAACTCTTCTACCCTGCAACTTTTCTTTTGATCTTCCTTTTGATTGGATTATTTTGGTTTAGCAAAATAAGAAAACCAAAGACAAAAGATTAATGGGTCTAAAGACCTACTTAAAAGAATCGGCTCATCCCTTTTATGGCGCTATCACCGCCATGGGGATGTTGATTCTTTATGAAATCTTTTTAGTTTGGGAACCGGACCTCCCTGTTCTCTACAGAAACGCGCCAGAAGCCTGGATGAGGAACCTCCTCCATTTTTTTGGTCTTTCTCACCATTATGTTAGTTTCTTTTGGATCACTATCGCCCTAGTGGCTGTGCCTCTGCTGCACAAAAAAGGTATGGTCTTCTCTTGGAAAGTTTATTTTTTTATTACTCTTGAAGCCATATTTTGGGGCGCAATCAGCGGGATGCTCATCCAGTTGATCATCTCCAATTTACTCATGGCCCAATCTGGCCTAACGGGGCATTTACTTTCTGATCTCGCCTTGGCCATTGGCGCTGGTCTATTTGAGGAACTTTTTTTTAGGGTCGGGCTCACCAGTCTTTTGATTTTAGGCCTTTCTAAAGTTTTTTCTTGGCGCCTCGGCGCCACTATCCTTTCTATTTTTGTCGCCAGCTTCCTCTTTTCCTTGGCCCACTATACAGGCAGCGCAGGCGATAGCTTCACTCTCTACAGTTTTTTATTCCGCTTTTTTGCAGGTTTTTGGTTCACCACTCTCTACGCCGTAAGAGGCTTCTCTGTGGTGGCTTTAACCCACGCCTTTTATGATATTTTTATTATCTTAGGCTGAGCCCCCCAAGCCCCTATGGGAATCCTTGACGAATCAACTCAAACCCGCCAAAATCATTTTATTCTAAATTGACTTATTATATACGACTTAAAAAAATGAAAAAAGTATTTCTACTGGCGTTATGCCTAACACTGGTCTACACGGCCAACCTAGCAGCCGCTGACTTAAAAATTGCGGTTATCGATTTTCAAACTGTTTTAGCTCAGTCTAAAGAGGGAAAACGCTCTCAGAAGTTTTTGCAGGCGCAAGCCACAGCAAAAGGCAAAGAGTTGAAAAAGAAAGAAAAAAGACTAGTCCAGCTAGATAAAGAGTTAAGAGAAAGCCTAATGCTTAGCCCAGAGGCCAAAAACCAAAAAATCCAGACTTTACAAAGACTGAGTGCTGAATTCCAAAAGGAAAAGCAAGCGGCACAAAGGCAACTTCAGGGAGACCAGAAGACACATATGGCAAAAATCGTTGGTGATCTTAAGTCTATCGTCGAGCGAGTTTCCAAAAAAGGGAAATATGATCTTGTTTTAAACAGTCAGCTGACCCAAGGAATTGTGTTTACCACAATGAAAATTGATAATATCACGCCTCAAGTGATCAAGGCATACGATAAAAGCCAGTAGGAAATACCATGCTAGATATCCAAGAGATTAAAAAAAGAATTCAACACAGGTTCCCCTTCCTACTCATTGATCGAGTCATTGAGTTGGAAGAAAAGGTAAGCTGTACCGCTATAAAAAATGTCTCCATCAATGAGCCGATTTTTCAGGGTCATTTCCCAGATAAGGCAATTTTTCCTGGTGTTTTGATTGTAGAAGCTATGGCCCAGACGGCTGGCATCGCTTCACATGAATTGAACCCAGAAGGCAAGTTAGCTTTTTTTGCAGGCTTTGATAATGTTAAGTTTAAAAGTCCTGTTACCCCTGGGGACCAGATTATTTTAAAAGCTGAGATTGTTAAAAGTAAAAGAAATATCTATTTCATCAAGGGTGAAGCCTTTGTTGATGGTAAGTTGGTTTCTTCGGCCGACCTAAAGCTTGCAATAGTTGACTAACAGATATGACCGACGGCTCAATAAATTTAATCCACCCGACCGCCATAATAGACGAAAGCGCAACCATTGCGCCTGATGTCAAAATTGGCCCCTACGCTGTGATTGGGCCAAATGTAGAAATTGCTGCAGGCTGCGAAATTCGCCAACACGCAACAGTTGAAGGCCCCACTTACGTTGGCGAAAACACCAAGATCTTCCCCTTTGCTTCTATCGGCTTAGAACCACAGGATAAAAAATATCATGGCGAACAAAGCAGACTAGAAATAGGCTCAGGCAACTATATCCGTGAATATGTAACCATCAATCGTGGCAGCGAGTCTGGTGGTGGTGTTACAAAAGTAGGCAACGACAACTGGATTATGGCCTATGTTCACATTGCTCACGACTGCATTTTAGGCAGCCATATCACCATGGCCAACGGCACTACGCTAGGCGGGCATGTTGAAATAGGAAACCACGTTACACTAGGTGGTCTCACTGCGATTCACCAATTTTGCAGAGTCGGCGAATATGCGCTAACAGGCGGCCAATCTATGATTAGCCAAGACGTTGCGCCATTTGTAATCGCCGCAGGCAACAGAGCTAAGACCCATGGCCTAAATTATGTTGGCCTAGAACGAAGAGGTTTCACTCCCAGTGAAATTGAAGAAATCAACCAAATTTACCGCATCTTTTTTATAAGTGGTCTCTCTAAAGACAATGCTTTGACCAAAATGCGTGAAGAATTACCTCCATCAAAAAACTTGGATCTTTTTGCGAGCTTTATCGAAAGTTCACAAAGAGGCGTTTGCCGTTAAAAGGAATCATGAAAGTAGCTGTCATTGGATATGGATATTGGGGACCAAATTTGGTTCGAAACTTTGCTTGGACAGAAGGTGTAGACGTAAAATACGTCTGTGATCTTTCCCAAGATCGCCTAGACAAGGTTAAGGGAATGTTCCCTAGTGTCGAACACACTACCACTGACTTACAACAGGTTCTAGACGACCCTGAAGTGGAAGCCATTGCTATTTCTACTCCGACCTCAGGTCACTTTCCTATTGCAAAGCGAGCTCTAGATGCTGGTAAGCATGTGCTTGTGGAAAAGCCTATGACCGACAATTACAAAGACGGGAAAATCCTAGTGGATTTGGCAGCAGAAAAGGGTTTAACCTTGATGACAGACCACACCTTTATCTACACAGGTGCCGTTAGAAAGATTAAAGAATTGATTGATGCAGGCGAGATCGGCGATATTTACTACTTTGATTCTGTTAGAGTCAACCTCGGCCTCTTCCAAAGTGATGTGAATGTAATGTGGGACTTAGCTCCACACGACCTTTCTATTATGCTTTACTGCCTTGATAAAAAGCCCCGAGCCGTTAGCGCTCATGGTATGGCCCACGTGAAAGGCCAGCCAGTAAACACAGCCTATATGACTGTCTACTTTGAAGATACAACCATAGCTCACTTTAACGTGAACTGGTTGAGCCCCATCAAAGTTCGTATGACCATGATCGGTGGAACCAAAAAAATGATTGTTTGGGACGATAACCTAAACAGTGAAAAGATTAAAGTTTACGATACAGGCGTCCATCTCAACGATAAAGACGAAGATATTTACAAGGCTTTGATCAGCTATAGAACTGGTGATATGTACAGTCCTCAAGTTGCCAATATTGAAGCCCTAAAATTGGAATGTTCCCACTTTGTGGAATCGATCCAAAACAAAACCAAACCTGATACTGATGGAGCCTTTGGCTTGACCATTGTTGCTATGCTTGAAGCTGCCCAACAATCATTAGATAATGACGGTAAAATTGTCTCCTTAGAGGATTTATGATCAAGTTACTCATCCACAGAGAAGTTTTTGAAGCAGCTTACCTGCAAAACGACGCCCGCGCCAAGGATGCCATTGAGCATGCCATGAGCGATGAAGCCACCTTGCCTTGGGCAATGGGGGATGTAATCCAAAGACTAGCCGTTGCAGGCGCCGCCAAAGAGGTTCTAAACAAGATCACAGCTGGAGTTTCTTTAATTCCCCTCAATGCTCGCCTTTCAGATGAAGCCTTGGAAGAAGGTGGAAACTTTGAAGAGGCACTCTACCAAGTTGCAGGAAAACACTTTAAAGCCCAAAGCCTGTTGAATTTAAAAGGTGAACCCCTAGGCCGCCTTGCAGCCATGTCACCAGACAGTTTTTTGAATCAAGAAGTAACAGCTCCGACAAGAGTCGACTTCATGAATTTAACCTACGCCATGCACCCCATCTTTAATCAGGTTGACGGTTGGCATATGGAAATCATTCAAAATACAGCCTTTGCTGGCGGTAACCATGTGAATGAATTTGAGAAGTCTTTTGCTGAATTCTCAGGAACAAAATTCGCAGTCGGTTGCGGTAGCGGAACTGAGGCTTTATTATTTGCTTTAATGGCAATGGGTGTGGGCGAAGGTGATGAAGTGATCACACAGCCAAACACTTTTATTGCTACCACTGAGGCTATTTCTCAGTGTGGGGCGACCATTGTTTTTGCTGACGTGTTAGAGGGCACCTATAACCTTGACCCTGCTGAAGTACAAAAGAAGGTAACTTCTAAAACCAAAGCCATTCTACCTGTTCACCTCTACGGTCAGACTGCCGATATGGACGCACTCCAGGCCATTGCCGATAAGCATAAATTACTCATTTTAGAAGATGCTTGCCAAGCACACGGCGCCGAATACAAGGGCAAACGTGCTGGTTCCATGGGTTCCTGTGGTGCATTTAGCCTTTACCCTGGTAAGAACTTAGGTGCTTACGGTGAAGCTGGTGTAATCACAACCAACTCAGAAGAGTTAGCAAAAAAGATGAAGGTCATCCGTGAACATGGCCAAGCGGCCAAGTATTACCACGACATGGAAGGCTATAACGGGCGTATGGATAACATCCAGGCAGCCGCTGTTAGGGCAAAAGTTCCCTACATGAACGCATGGAATGACAAACGAAGACAGGCTGCTAAATGGTATTTTGATGCTCTTGCAGAGGTTAAAGGGATCACTATCCCACAAATTGCTGAAGGCTGTGAGCCTGTTTGGCATTTGTTTGTGATTTTAGTAGATCAACCTAATGACTTGCACGAACACTTAAAATCAAAAAATATCTTCTCTGGGTTCCATTACCCAATGCCTCTTCACTTACAAAAGGCATACGCTGGTATGAATCTAGGAAAGGGCTCCTTTCCTGTAACAGAAAAAGCAGCTAGCAGTCTCTTAAGCTTACCTATGTTCCCTGAACTAACTAAAGCTGAAGTAGAAAAGGTTGCATCTGAAATCAAAGCATTTTTTGCTTAAATGTTCCTTTAAGGGTTTTGTCTTTTTCTTTTTTTAAACAGAAAAAGACAACCCCTTTTTGCCAGTTCTCTGGTCAACCCTCCCGCCCAAAAATATTGTCTATGCCTAAGTTAATGGTCATTGCTGGTGAAGCATCTGGTGACTTACATGGTGGAAATGTAATCACACGCCTGAAAAAGCAAATGCCCGACCTTGAGCTTTTTGGAACAGGGGGGCAACTGTTAGAGTCTGCTGGTACAAAAATTTACTACCATGTAGAAGATTTGGCCGTGATCGGAATCTGGGAAGTTGCTAAAAGATATGGGTACTATAAAGGCATCTTCAATGAAATGGTGGCCCTTTTAGACTCAGAAAAACCAGATGCTGTTTTTTTAGTCGACTATGCTGGGTTCAATCTAAAATTTGCCAAGGAAGCGAAAAAAAGAGGCATTAAGGTGATCTTTTACATCGCGCCACAGGTCTGGGCTTGGAAGAAAAACCGAATCAAAAAGATTAAGGCCTATGTTGACGAAATGATTGTTCTGTTCCCCTTTGAGGTAGAATGGTTCAAAAATGAAGGCATGGAAGTCCACTGCTTTGGTCATCCACTACTCGACATAGCTAAACCCAGCCGCCCGAGAGCCGAAGTATTAGACTCCATTGGACTCAGCCCAGCCCATTCTACCTTGGCAATTTTACCTGGCAGCCGTGAAAATGAAATCATCAAACATTTGCCAATGCTGGTTCCAGCCATTGACTTGATTCATGAAAAGGCTGTGGACATTCAATTTGTTTATCCCGTCGCCCCCACAGTTGATATCAAGCGAGTTGCCGAGTTTTTTAAAAATTCGAAAGCCACAGTAGTACTGGACCAAGGGCATACTTACGATATTATAGCCGCCTGTGACCTCGCAATGGTTGCCAGCGGAACAGCCACATTGGAAACAGCCATACTAGAAACCCCCCTCTTGATTTTTTACAAGGTTACCAAGGCAACCAACTGGATCGGGCGCAATATTTTAAAGCTTGGGGCCATCGGCCTACCTAATATCATTGCAAACAAGACCATTGTCCCTGAATTAATTCAGCATGATTTTTCCCCTGAATCCTTAGCCAAAAAAGTTTTATCCAGTTTTGATGACCTACATCTGTTAAGTCAGATGAAAAAAGACTTAAAGAAACTTAAAGATGAACTTGGTGAAACTGGCGGCTATGACCGTACAGCGGATTTTGTGAAAAAGTCTCTTGAGTCCCTCTAGATTCGTAGCCAAGCTCACTTAAGGTATAGGGATTGCACAACATCATTAGTAACTAAACTTTGCTGACTGACTTAAAATGCATCTAAACGCTTTAAAAACAACATCTTACCTTATTATTTTCCTTTTGGTTGGGCTATTTACCAGTACCAATTCTGTCCTTGCTCAGGAAAATAATGCCATAAATATCGGCCTAGCTGTTGCCCTAGTAAACGCTCCTGAAGAAAGCCAATTAGAAAAAGCCAACCAAGCTACAGATTTATACCTTGACTGGGGCGATGTTCGCTTTGGATTAAATTCAAATTCTGCCAAAAAAAATCTCGAACTTTACAATTACACTTGGAACACCTTTATGCAGACGCAAGCCTACTATGCTGCTTGGCGGCCCTCTTTAGGTGACGGTAAAGACGAAGGTTCTTATGCTATGATTGGGCTGGGATATTTTACCAGTGAACTGGATTTAGGTAACGGGGTCGCTACTCAAACAGGGCAATCCTTTGGTGTAGTGAGTGGCGTCGGTGCCAATGCCAAACTAGGTGAAATTTCCTTTGGCTTGCAAGCAAACTACCTCACAGCAGAGGGAAGATTTCACGATATTACTGTGGCCTTAGGTGGACTGCAGTTGATGTTTACCATGCATTTACAGATCTAATTTTTGAGAAAATCCATGAAAAAACCAAGCCTTAAAATATTGAGTCTAGCCTTTGCGCTGCTCGCTGCGGTTTCCTGTAAACAGGACAATGATCTTACAAATGGCATGACCTACTCTGAACTACTCAGTTCATTCGCCAAACAAATTAGCTATAATTACGACCAAGACTCAAAACTAACAGGGGTTTTTACCCTTCGTTTGATTGGAAACCAATCCTTTAATACGAACTATTGGGGCTGGGAAGTTCCTAGTTTTTTCACAGAGTATTCTGGTAAATCCATCAGTACCGTAATAACACTTGCCGATCCCCTGCCAACAACTTCTGTAAGTTATTCAAGTTATCCACGCTATGGAGATGGCACTAATCCTTATAACGCAGCCTCAACAGGTACAATGTACCCTGTAGAAATCACTGCCAGAACAACTGCAACGGTGGGCACAGACGGGGTTTCAACAGCAGACTCAGATACCTACGCCGTAAGTTACAGCAGTACAACAGGCCTACTTTCCGCCGCTGTAGACGATAGATACGACACTCTTGGGGCTCTAGCTACTAGAAAAGTTTATACTTTCGAGGTCGACCCTCGTGACTCTAGTCGCTACTATGCTTCTTTATATCGCCTATTTGGTTCTGATGGCACCACCGTCACAGGTTCCACCAGCCAAGTAGTAACCTCTACAACAACATCCGCTCTAAAAACAGAAACTGTCACAAAAGCCAACTACGGCACTACTGATGGTGTAATGGCAGACTATACCGACCAGTCCTTTGGCACTGCCAATGGCTCTACCATTTTAAAGACAGTCGAGACGACTGAAACCTATTATGATGCCTCTGGCGATGTGGCTAAAAACACTGTCGTTGTAACTTTAGACAAATATAGCTCTGATACGCAAATCGCTTGGAAGCAAATTGAGACCACTTCCTATGCCGATGCCTATTTAGGTAAAATTTCCAGCTACTCAAAATTGCAATACAATGTTTCTACGAGCGATACAAACACCTTAAGCTACCAGAATTCATCTACCTATTCAGCAGGTTCGGTGTTGGAAACAAGAAACTATACAGTAACTGGCGGCAGTGCGAGCCTTAGTTCAACCTATACTTATACCTATGATGACTATGGTAGACTTTTAACCTTTACCACCAAAGATGGGTCTTCTAATGCGACTGCTATTGAAACCTACACAAGAGATGCAACTACAGGAAACGTAACCAGCTACAGGCCTGTAACAGTATCAACCTCTACAGGTGATGAGTCCTGTGCCACTGGGAGTTACGACATGACCTATGAAACAGTAGTGGTTTCTAATGTGAGCTATAAAAAAATAACAAAAATTGTTTATGGTTGTACTAGTGCCGCTGTGTCAACGACACCTTCTAGTAAGTCCATCAATTTCTACAATACTCGAATGCAGGTGGTTTCCAACTTAGAGTACAGCTATACCAATGGTGGTTATGTTCTAAGCACACAGGTGGACTATGAATATGACGCCACAACAGGCGCCAAGACCAAACAGCAAAATTATACCGTCACCTCTGGGGTAGCGACAGCTTCCACCTATGTACTATATTCTTACGACTCAAATAATTTTTTGATCTCTACAGCACCTTATTCTGCTGCCGGCGCTGTATCTGCAAGTTACTCTGTAACCAGCTATACCTATAATTAAGGCTTCTCTTGCCTTCTTTAAAAAGTCCCAGTAAAATAATCTCATATTACTAACAACGAGGAGTTAATATGCAATCAATGGAACAATCTGCCCAATTCAACGTAGCTGCACAAGCATCTGTCGGAGAGCGGATGGCTTTTTTGAGAAAAATCTACGGACTACTGTCTTTAAGTATTATGGTCGCGGCTAGCGCATCTTGGATGGCTCTAAGCACACCAGAACTGCTTCTGTTTACACAGGAAAATCGCTTTTTGCTATTTGCCGCTGAAATCGGCGCAATCTTTTTTGCCATGTGGGCAAGACATAAAGAAAACATAGGCCTCTTGGCTTTGTTTCTCTTTACTGGCTTAACAGGCCTAGCCTCTGCACCCATGCTTGGTGCCTACGCTCATGCTGTGCCACAAGCTGCAAGTTTAACAGCCATTATTTTTGTTGGCCTTTCCATTTACACCGTGACCTCAAAAAGGGATTTTTCCTTTATGGGCGGCATGCTGACAGTGGGAATTTTGCTCTTGGTTGTTGGTGGTTTGATGAATGCCTTTATCTTCCAATCTAGTGCTACATCCTTTATGTTCAGCTCTTTTGGAGTCTTTTTATTCAGTGGTTTTATTGTTTATGATACCTTTAACA
>CBFCZY010000011.1:0-97805 GCA_965602905.1 uncultured bacterium
GAACTCTTAGAGCTCCGAGCCGATAAAGCCACTCAAATGGCACAGGACCTTAAAAGTATGCTTACTTAAGAGCTATTCATATTTAATCTAATGGTCTGGATTAAAGACAAAGCCTGCGGCTTTGTTTTATTGATGTAAGCCATAAATGGCTTAAGGAAACTTAATCGCTACGCAATGACTTTAGGTCAAAGCCTGCGGCTTTGTTTTATTGATGTAAGCCATAAATGGCTTAAGGAAACTTAATCGCTACGCGATTAAAGGGCATGGATGCCTTTTCTTCAGGCTTGAAAATTCTAATTTTTTAGCCTTCTTAAAGAGTCAAGGGATGGACTTCTTAAGAGACAATATTATATAATACAGCCCCCAGCTTTACAGTGGGGAGTTGAGACGTTAGAATGGGCTGAAGGTTTAACAAATTTGGCCCAACTCTAACTTAATTACCTCATTTAACATGTCAGACAATCCAGTCATAGCAACCATCAAAGAAAGACACTCGTGCAGAGCCTTTACTGATCAAGCTGTCAGCACAGAAGCAATCCATCAAATTTTAGATGCTGCAAAGCAGTCGCCCTCTTCAACCAACATGCAACCTTGGGAAGTGGTTGTAGCTACTGGTGAGTCTAAAAAAAAGCTGGATGATGCACTTTTAAACGCCTTTGACACCCAAACGGCACCAAGTCACGAGATGAGTGCCTATTTAGAAAAGTGGGAAGAGCCCTTTAAATCTCGCAGATTTGCCTGTGGTATGGCGCTCTATGAGGCCTTAGACATTGGCAGAGGCGACAAGGAGACTCGAATAGCCCAAACCAGAAAAAACTTCAACGCCTTTGGGGCGCCAGCAGTTTTAATTTTCTACATGGACGGCGTCTTACAAGATGGCAGCCTATTTGATATGGGCTTATTTCTGCAAACAGTGATGCTTGCAGCGGGAAGTTTAGGGCTTGCCACTTGCCCCGAAGCTAGCCTTGTTGCCTATACTGACATAGTAAAAGACATGTTTCAAATCCCAAAAGGCAAAAGACTCATCACAGGTTTAGCTTTAGGTTACAGTGATAAAAATGCCCCAGTAAATGCTTATAGAACTAAGCGGGAAAAGGTAGAAGACTTTACACGGTTTTTTTCTTAAATCAGAGAAAATTACCTTCAACAATTAAAAAACTATGTTAGGCCATAAAAAAATTGGCTCATCTCTTGACAAAGTCTGGGGAGATGCGTAGAAATTATTGTTTAACACAAATCCGCATTTTGCAGGAAAAAAAGATGAAAACGACTGTTAGCGTCAAAAAAGAGCAATTTGACATCAAAGGTGACCTTACTAGATCTTGGCATTTAGTAGATGCTGAAGGGCAAACCTTAGGTAGACTCGCCACTAAGATTGCAAAAATCTTACAAGGCAAACACAAAGCAATTTACACTCCTCATGTAGACACAGGGGATTATGTAGTTGTTGTAAACGCTGAGAAGATTACTCTTACCGGCGCAAAGATTACTGAAAAAATGTATCATCACCACACTGGTTACCCAGGTGGACTTAAATCAGCAAGTGCTCAGCAACTTTTAGAAAAGAAGCCAACGGCTTTAGTTGAAAACGCTGTTAAGGGTATGATGCCAAAAAATAAGCTAAGCCGTGCTGCATTTTTAAAATTAAAAGTGTACGCAGGTGCGGAGCATCCTCATCAAGCTAACCAGCCACAAACCTTGGAGCTGTAAGAATGGAGCAATACTACGGTACTGGCCGACGAAAATCTTCTGTCGCTAGAGTCTATTTAAGACCAGGCACAGGCAAAATTGTTGTAAACAAAAAAGAAATGGCAGAATATTTCACTAGAGATATTTACCACTACATCATCAATCAACCTTTAGTGTTAACTGAAAGCACTGAAAAGTTTGATATTACCATTATGGTAAAAGGCGGTGGTACTACTGGGCAAGCAGGTGCTGTTCGTCACGGTATTTCACGCGCATTACTTGAGTTTAGCGAAGACTTAAGGCCTGAGCTACGCAAGGCAGGATTCCTGACTCGTGATGCTCGTCAGGTGGAAAGAAAGAAGTACGGACAAAAAGGTGCCCGTGCAAGATACCAGTTCTCAAAGCGTTAAGAACTGCATCCTTTCTCTTCTTAGAGATTTTATACAAAAAAAGCTCCATAGTATTTACTGCTATGGAGCTTTTTTTTTGCTCTTTGATTTACATAAAGATTCAATTGCCCAAAGAGCATTTTACCAAAAACCTCTCCCGCTTATCCTTGAGCCCCACAAAAACTTAATTAAAGTTAGCAACCTTAGGTAGCAACTTCAGCATATTGATTTCGTTGCCCTTCAGGTTAAAGGTCACCTCGTCCATTAAGTGGGCAATTAGCTTTAAACCACGGTGCAGCCCCTTGCCCTTCTGCTGAAAAAAGAACTGGCTGGCATCAAAACCCTGGCCTTCATCTTTAATCTGAACCACGATTCGGTCCATTTTAAGTTCTATTTCAAAAAAGATATCTCTGCCCGACTGCTTTTTATTTCCATGCTCCACAGCGTTACTCAAGGCTTCATAGATGGCCATCTTCAAATCAGGAAAACTGCCATATCCGCTGGGGTAAACAAGCTCAATCAAGTTATCGACTCGGTCTAGAAGCTGCAAAGTTGATTGCTCTGTTGATTGGATCACAGCTTGGTAATTAGAACTCATGCTGTAGTCTAATAGCTCATTTTGAACAAAGCGACCTCTGTGAAAGCGCATGGCTCTTTGGATGGCATCAATGGCTTCTTTTGGCTCAATAGGTTTCACTAAGAAACCAGCAATGCCGTAGTTGATAGCCTTAACTGCTTGATTCAAGGAATTGGGGTCACTCACTAAAATAAAAGGAACTTGGGAGTTGCTTTCCCTAATTTTAAACAGAAACTCTTCGCCAGAGGTCATACCTGGGCCAAAATTCATCTCGCTAATCACCACGTCAAAATGCTGGGAGTTAAATTGCTTAAAGGCTTTATCGGCAGAAGCTGCAAATTCATATTCCAAACCCTCATCAAGAAAAATCTTTTCTAATATAATTTTAGATTCTGAATCTGATTCAGCTGCAAGAACGCGGTAAGAAAGTTGTGCCATGGCAAATAAATTTAAGTCTTACACCCTATGCGCATTGACCAAAACAAAGGGCATGGGTTAGGTTTAAAAAAGGGTAAAACTATACCTAACTTAAACCAATACAACAAAAATTACGAGGAGAAACAATGGCTGATTTAGATGGAATCAAAGACGGAAAAGACTTTGGCCTTAACACTCCCCAAGTTAATAAGCCTTATTTTTTAAAAGGCTCCAATAACCTTGACTGGGGAATGAAGGCACGCTTAGGAAGACTATTTAACCCTAAGTCTGGACGCACCGTGATGCTCGCCTTTGACCATGGTTATTTCCAAGGGCCAACTACAGGCTTAGAGCGAATTGACATCTCCATTGCGCCCTTAATGCCCTATGCTGATGTTTTAATGTGTACACGTGGGATCGCTCGTAGTGTAGTTGACCCCGAGCTAGGTAAGCCCTTGGCTTTGCGCATGAGTGCTGGACAAAGTATTTTAACTGAATTGAGCAATGAGTACATTGCCGTTGAGATTGAAGAGGCCATTCGCTTGAATGCCTATGCCCTTGCTGCTCAGATTTACATTGGTTCTCCTCACGAGCACCAGTCCATTAAAAACGTTACCAAGCTGATTGATGAAGGCATGAGATATGGCATTCCAACTCTGGCTGTTACAGGTGTTGGTGCTGAGATGGCCCGTGACGCCAGATACTTTGGTTTAGCCACAAGAATTGCCGCTGAAATTGGCTCTCACTATGTAAAAACCTACTTTGTTGAAGAAGGTTTCGAAAAAGTAGCTGCCGCTTGTCCCGTCCCTATCGTAATCGCTGGTGGACAAAAAATCCCTGAGCTAGATGCACTGAACATGGCTTACCGAGCTATTGATCAGGGCGCTGCTGGTGTAGACATGGGAAGAAACATCTTCCAGTCTGATGCACCTGTAGCCATGATCCAAGCTGTTGGAGCTGTGGTTCACGATTTGGTTAAGCCTGATAAGGCCTACCAAATGTACCAAGACCTTAAATCGGAACTTAGTAAATAATATGAAAAATCTTTTCCAAGCCCCTGAAGTAGCTAAATTAAAAGGGGAATTAGCAGTCACACAAGAAGTGGCAACTCGACTTTATACAGCTAGATTGATCGGCAAAGAAAAGACTTTAGTTCTCCATGGCGGTGGAAATTGTTCACTCAAATCTACCGCTACGGACCTTTTTGGCAAAGAACGCCCCAGTATTTTAGTCAAAGCCTCAGGCTTTGATTTGGCAAGTCTTCCGCCAGAAGGCCTAACAGAATTATGGCTTGAGGATTTAGACCCCTTATGCCAGCTAGAATCCATGACTGACGCTGTTATGGCGCAAGAGCTACAGCGATGCGCTGTAAAACTGGACTCAGCGCCCCCTTCGATTGAAGCCTTGGTTCATGCTTGGATACCTGAAAAGTTTGTTGACCATAGCCATAGTGACGCAATTTTAGCCTTGAGTAGCCATGCTAAAGGAAAGCAATTACTGAAGGAAGTCTTTGGTGACTCGGTAGTGATCCTTGACTATGCCAAAGCTGGTTTTGATTTAGCTAAAATTGTAAAGGAACTCTTTGCTAAGCCCCCAGCCAACTGCAAAGGGTTAATCTTGATGCAGCATGGTTTATTTACTTGGGGGGCGACAGCAGAAGAGTCTTATGCCAAAATGATTGAACTGGTGACCCAAGCTGAAGCCAGCTTTATTAAGCCCGCACAAGCAGAATCTAGTGGTGAAGAGGCGCAAGTCAAGTATCTTGAGATCCTACCTACCTTGCGAGATGCCTTTTACAAAAGCAGTGGCAAGAAGTTTTTATTTAAAGCGATCCAAGACCCAGAAACTTTGAGCGCCTTGAGCCTCAAGGATGCCAAGGGTATTTTTGAAACGCCACCTTTGACCCCCGACCACTTAATTCGCACTAAGCCTTGGCCTATCTTTTTAAATGCCACCAACTTTGATGCTGTAACCTCTAGCATCCATGAGTTTCAGGCGAGATACCAAGCCTATTTTAAAGCCCAAGAACAAGGTGAAGAGTCTCTATTTGATATGCTTCCTCGCCAAATATTAATTCCTAACATCGGCGCTATTGCCCTTGGTGAAGATGAAAAATCTTTAGACATCAATGCTGACATTTTAGAGCAAAGCATCCAGACCAAAGCCCTGATGCATGCCCAAGGTTTTACCTTTACGCCTTTGGCTGAAAAAGACCTATTTTCTATGGAATATCGGCCTTTGCAACTGGCTAAGCTCAAAAACCAAAGAGCCGCAAAAGACTTAAAAGGTAAGGTTGCTCTCATTTGTGGAGCGGCAGGCGCAATTGGTAGTGGTATCACTCACGAATTATTAGAATCAGGCGCACTCGTGGCGATCAGCGACCTTGAAGGCCAAAAGCTTGACGACTTTTCAGCCACCTTTGCTGAAGCCTATCCTAATCAGGTTTTATCTCTGCCCATTGATATTACCAGCATGGATTCTATTGAATCTGGTATCAAGCAAATCCAAATGCATTGGGGTGCTATTGATCTCTTGGTTTTAAATGCCGGACTAGCCCATGTGTCTTCTCTAGAGGAGATGGATATAGAGAGATTCCAACTCTTAGAACGAGTGAATATCGATGGGACTCTACTTCTTCTTAAGGCCTTTTCTAAATTTTTCCGAATCCAAGGAACTGGTGGAGATATTGTTTTGGTTTCCACCAAAAACGTACCTAGCCCATCGGCTGGTTTTGGAGCCTATTCGGCAACCAAGGCTGCGGGGCATCAATTGGCTCGCATTGCCAGCCTTGAACTTGCACCCCATGATGTTAGGGTCAATATGGTTAACCCTGATGGAGTATTTTCAGATGCAGGAGGCGTAAAATCAGGCCTCTGGGCATTAGTGGGGCCAGATAGAATGAAGGCCAGGGGTTTAGATGAACAGGGATTAGAGGAGTACTACCAAAATAGAAACCTCTTAAAAACACCTGTTACAGCTCGCCACGTCGGCAAAGCAGTGCTTTATTTTGCAACTCGCCAAAGCCCCACCACAGGTGTTAGTTTACCTGTAGATGGTGGTTTACCTGATGCAACGCCTAGATAAATAGGCAAAAACTAAATGAGCATCCTCAATCGCTACATTGCAAAAGAATACCTGATTTTTTTTGCAACCTGCTTTTTTTCGCTCACAGCCATTGGCATTACCTTCAGTTCTCTATCTGAACTAAAACTACTCAACGAGAAGGGTGGCAAAGACCTTTTTATCGCTGCTATTCTTTCAGCCCTGCCCTTACTGATTGAAATTATCTTACCCATAGCTGTGCTTTTAAGTACTATTCTAACCTTTGCAAACTTCTCTAAAACCAGTGAAGCCGTCGCTATGCAGGCAAGTGGCTTGAGTCTCTACCAATTGATCCGCCCCTTGTTTTTACTGGGTATTTTCATTGCCCTCTTTTCCTACTTTAATCAATCTTATCTAGCTCCTCTCTGGGGCGCTGATAAAAAATTATTACTGGTACAAAAGCAGGAACAAAATTTTGCTTGGAGACACTACCAAGGGAAGCTCTATTACTTTGGGGACCTTGCTCCTCGCTACCACAGAGCCAGTTGGGGCAGAGTCTTTGAGTTTAACAATAGTTATAAAATTAAAAGATTAGAAATACTTGATGACCTCTATAAAAAAGACCAATCCATCACCTTAAAAGTAAAAAATATCTATAATTTTTACCCCTCTCGGTTTGAAGTAACCGAGGGAGAAGAAAAAAAGCTCTGGGAAAAAGAATACCCCGTGATCTTCCGGGATGATGTCTCCCATCCAAAATATTTGAGTTTTTGGAGCCTCTTCCAAGAGGTGCGCATAAAAATGGCCAGTGGCGAAAGCCCAGAAAAAACTATCTTTGCCTTTTACCAAAAATTAGCAAGTCTGCTCGGGGTTTTTGTGATGATCCTATTAGCCCTGCCTTTTTCACTCTTTTCAGGCCGTGCGGCCAACGTTCGAATGGGGATTGTGCTGGCTATAATCTTAGGTTTTGTTTTTTGGTTGATTGAGCAAATCGGGGCGGGGCTTTTTGACGCAAAAATTTTAGGTGCCTTCCCCGCGGCTTTCACCGGGGATTTTATCTTTATTGTACTGGCATTGGTTTTGATTAAAAGAAAGGTAAGCTAAGACCTAAAACACTTAGCCTATTCTTTGGCTTGTTCTGGTTCATCAGAGTCTGGTTTCTCAGACTCAGCTTCTTGCCGGCCATCAGAGTCCAGTTTCTCAGCCTCAGCCTTTTGCTTTTCAATAAAAGCTTTCTGCCTTTCAGCAGCAGCTTCTTGCCTCTGGACAAAAGCTTTTTTCATCTCTGCCGCAGCCTCTCTCTTCTCATCAATCACTTTTTGTTTCTCAGCAGCGGCCTCTTCCTGAACCATTTTGTAGAGCTTTTCTTTGATTTCATCCATGCCCTGTCTGGCGGCACTAGAAATGGGGTAAAGATCTTCACCCATCTCTTTAAATTCAGAAATCATCTCTTCAATGTTCATTTCAGGGTGAATAGCATCTGTTTTCGAAAGAAAAAGAACCCTCTTTTTTGCCGCCAACTCTGGAGCAAAACCCTCTAACACACCTAGCAAGATTTTATATGCCTCCTGAGGTGTATGTTCGGCAAATTCAGTAGAATCTAGCAAAAAGGCCAAGACCTTGGTGCGTTGTACATGACGTAAAAATTGGTCGCCAAGGCCAACACCGAGGTGGGCATTTTCAATTAAACCAGGAATATCTGCAATTACAAATGTCCGAAACCCTGAAAGAGGCACTACACCTAAATTTGGAACTAAGGTCGTAAAGGGGTAATCTGCGATCTTCGGCCTTGCCGCTGAAATAGTCGCAATTAAAGTGGATTTTCCTGCATTAGGAAAACCAACCAGTCCGACATCGGCCAAGACTCTTAACTCCAGCTCCACATCCATTTCTTCACCAGGTTCCCCTGGCTGGCAATGTCTTGGTGCCTGATTTCTACTGGTTTTAAAGTGAGTGTTCCCGAGGCCACCTCGGCCACCCTGCAACAAGACATAAGGAGTTTCATCTAAAATTTCAAATAGAAACTCTCCTGTTTCGGCATTGGTGATAATCGTACCCAATGGCATACGAATCATCTTATCCTCACCTCGCCTGCCTGTTTTACAATCGCTCATGCCAGCTTGGCCAGGCTTGGCCTTTTGGTGCTTATGCAGCCTTACATCTTGCAAGGTAGTCACATCAGGGTCACCAACAAAAATTACGTCGCCACCCTTGCCACCATCCCCACCATTGGGGCCACCAAATTCAATAAATTTTTCACGGCGCATACTGGCGCAACCGGCGCCACCCTTACCCGAGGCACAGTAAATCACTGCCTGATCAACAAAATTAGCCACTAGTTTTTTAACTCCACTAAGATTCCTTTTTCATCAAAGGAATAATATCCATTTTCACTAACAATAATATGGTCCAAAATCTTTATTCCTATAATTTTTCCAGCTTCAATCAGCCTGCTGGTTACTTGCCGATCCTCAGGTGAGGGCTGCAATGTCCCTGATGGGTGATTGTGAATTAAAATCAACGAGCTTGCCCGCAGCTGAATGGCTTGGGCAAAAACTTCTCTCGGGTGCACTAGACTTTCGTCCAGAGTCCCTCTGGTGATTTCATCGAGTCGAATAATTTTAAAAGCCTGATCTAAAATTACAATATAAAAACTCTCCTGCTTTTGCCGTGCTAAGGAATAACGGAAATGCTCAAAAACCTGAGAGCTAGAAGTAAAACTGGCTCCCACCTTTAAAATATCTGCACTGTGGAACTTTCGACACAGGGCAAGCATTGCTTGATAGCGGGAATAAAAAACTTGGTCAAGGTGACTTCGTTTTATATCAAAAAAAGGTTGGTTCGAACCCTTGGGAAAAGAGGCGATCAATTCTCGCTGTAACTCAGTATCCCCAAAGGAGGACTTAAGCAAAAACTGCATTAAATCAGCCACCTCCAGCTCATTCTCTTTTCCAACCGCCAGTTTTTCAGCTATAATTTTTTCTGCTTTACGAGAAAAATGCTGGTCATAGACCTGACAATTATTTTTTAAAGGACAGGGGTAACAATCTGGCTTCTCTTCACAGAGCTGCGGCAAAATTCCGCGGGCATTACTTGAAAATATCCGCTCCCAGGCAAAATCTACAACTCTGGCCTTTTCATGCTCACCAAAATAGTCCACTAAAGCCTGATACCAATCATAGTAACTCAGTCTGCCTGTTACACCTGCAAAACGCAAAAAAGCTTGGTAAGCCCCTTGAGAATAAACAAAGGGATAACCGAGAAGAGCAAAAAACTTCGCTGTCTCCCATGGGCTAGGAAACAAAAAAAGGTCTTCCGCTTCTCTCAGAGCGGTAGTGGGGTCTGCGGTTAAATCTTTATGCCACTCACCGGCAGACCAGGCTGCCATCTGTGAAAAGCCTTCGAAAATCGTTTGTTTCAAACCTTCTTTGATCTCAGGTGTCATCAAACCCAAAAGGCTTGCCTCCAAAATTTCATCGATTTGACCAGGGCTAGCATAGCCACCCATATTCGCAAGCTGGTTACTTAAACCACTGACATCAAGGGTGAAATGCCCACCTAAAATGGCCGCTAATAAGGCCTGCCAAAAATCCTTTTCCGGTGCTGGAGAAGTAGGTAAAGGGAATTTTTGCCGAAAAAGTTGGTCTTTTCCAAAGCCTGCAACCCAAGTTTTTAAAGACTGATCAAAATCTTCCAACTTTCCAAGAGGGAAGTCACTCATAGTCTAGGCCTTGGAGTCTGTGATCAAAAACAGGCATCTCTTGACGAATCAATTTTGTTTTCTCAGGGTCCATTTCCACGATCAGCAGGCCTTCCCCTTCACTTAGCTCTCCAATTTGCTCGCCCCAAGGATCAAAGGCAACAGAGTGACCATAGGAGGATCTCTTTTCATTATGCTGGCCTACTTGGGCAGGAGCAAAAACATAACATTGGGTTTCGATGGCCCTAGCTTTTAGTAGACTGTGCCAATGGTACTTGCCTGTTTGGCTGGTAAAGGCTGCAGGGACAAAGATCATGTCAGCGCCCTTTTCACGTAATTTCTGATAGAGACAAGGAAAGCGCACATCGTAACAAATAGAAAGACCCATCTTCCCTAAAGGGTGGTCTGCAACAACAACTTCATTGCCCGCAGATACCGTTTTAGATTCACAAAGGCCCAAATTTGGGATGGCTGAGTTGAAGAGGTGTGTTTTATGGTATTTCGCAACTAGCTCCCCATCACTACCAATTAAAACTGCCGTATTGAAGGGCTTGAGTGGGGCATCTGGATTGAGTGTGATCATACCACCTAAGAGCAGTGATATATTGCATTCTTTGGCCTTGGCCTTGAAGGTTGCAACCAAGGGACCATCTAAAGATTCCACATCTTCAAGATAGTCACTAGATTTTTTACCAATGAGCAAAAAGGACTCAGGAAAAGCAATTAGATCTGCACCGGCATCTGCGGCTTCTTCCACAAATGTTAAGGCTTTTTCTAGATTTTTTGCAGCATTTTCATTGGCACAAACCTGTGCTAAGGCGATCGTTGACATTTTATTATAGATGTAGGCGTTCTAGGCGGTTTGTCCAACGCGCCATAATATCGTAAGTGACTGTTTTTGCCCAATCTGCAAGCATCATTGCGGTGATTTCTAAATCACCTTGTTTGCCCAACAGAATGGCTTCATCTTCAGGTTTAATTTTAGGTAAATGGCTCACATCTACCATCATTGCATCCATAGAGTTACCCCCAAGGATTTTGCACATTTCCCCAGCAATCAAGAGGTGACCAACATTACGCAAACGAGGGTAACCATCTCCATAGCCCATTGCTATCACAGCGACTCTAGTCACCTTGGTTGCATGAAAGTGCATCCCATAACCAACATTGTCGCCAATTTGCAGTTCCTTCACAAAAGCCACCTTGGCTTTTAGGGTCAAGAGAGGCTTTAATTCTTTGCCTTTGATATTAATCTTGCGGCACACCTTCGAAGGATAGACTCCTGTAGGCAATATCCCTACTCTTACCATATCATAATGCGCATGAGGTAAATCCAAATAGCCGCCTGTATTAGAGGCATGTACCAGAGGGGGCAGAATATGTTTGTTTGTTAATTGCCCAATCACCTGATTAAAGCGATCAATTTGAATATTCACAAAGGTTTTATCGGCTTCATCAGACTGGGCGAAGTGAGTCATCAAACCTTCCACTTCAAGATTACTCAGGCTGGCAATTTTTTCTAGTTCCTCTGCCGCTTGGTGCCAATGTACCCCGTAGCGCCCCATACCCGTGTCCACCTTAAAGTGAACTTTCATAGTCTTATTTTTTGCAGCTGCTATCTTATTTAACAGACTTGCCTTGACAAAAGATTGCACTTGGATCGTCAAACCCAATTGCACCACTGTTTCCAAATCAGACTCACTGCGCTCACCAAAAACCAAGATAGGGCAAGAATTCACGCCCCCCTGTTTTAAGGTCAAAGCTTCTTCCATGCAAGCAACGCCAAGGTAATCTACTCCAGCCTTTATAGCCACATTCGCAGCTTCGCAGGTTCCAATTCCAAGGGCAGTATCCTTAACTACATGAAGAATTTTTAAACCCTCTGGCACGTCGGAATAAACGAGTTTCCAGTTTTTTGCCAATTGAGGTAAGTCGATCTCTAAACGGGCACGAGAATAATTTTTTTGGAAATTTTTAAAATATCCAAGCACTGCCTGACGGTCGGAAAAGGGATATTTAATCGAACCAATATGTTGGGTAGTTTCATGCCCCTTACCAGCAATCACCACAGCATCACCTGCTTTGGCTTGGCTTAAAGCAAAGAAGATTGCCTCTTTACGGTCGGTAATTTCAATCAATCGGTCTTTCCGTGCTGGCGCAATACCAGAGGTCACTTCTTTATTGATTTGCTCTAAAGGCTCACTTCTTGGGTTATCGGCAGTCAAGATAGCCAAGTCTGCCGTTTGGGCAGCAATTTTCCCCATGATCGGTCGTTTTATGCGATCTCGATCACCCCCACACCCAAACACAGTGATAACTCTACCTGTGGTGAGGAGTTTTACTTCAGTCAATATCTTTTCTAAGCCGTCTGGTGTGTGCGCATAATCTATGTAGACCGAATAGGCAGCAGGCAGATTCAACCTTTCAAAACGGCCTTCAACGCTGCGGCTAGATTCTAAACCTTGGACAATATCCTCTAAAGAAATACCCAAGCACAATCCCGCTGCAATTGCAGCTAAAGCATTGTGGATATTAAAAAGGCCAGCCATAGGTAACGTGATGGTATCTAAACTCTGCCCCCTGAGCTTCACCTCAAATTTACTAGAAGCCCCCTTCAATTCGATGGGATAAGCAACCAGATCAGCTTCGGGGTTGCGGATAGAATAGGTTAGCACCTGAACCTTGCCCGTGTTTCTTAGTCTAGGGTCGATAGCTTCTATCACTTCACTAGCCAAGGGATCATCCAGATTAACTAATGCGTGCGCCTTTTTTTTCCCCTGACCTAAAACCTGGAAATGCTTTAATTTTGATTTTTTATATTCAGTAAAGGTTCCATGAAAGTCCAAATGGTCTTGGCTAAGATTGGTAAAAATCGCCAAGTCGAATTCTAAAGCATGGTTTCGCTCAAAAGCTAGAGCGTGACTGGTAACTTCCATGACTAAATGCTCTACCCCTTCTGCGGCCATACGCTGCCCAATTGGGAAAAGCTCAGTCGGTTTGGGATTGGAAAGACCTGTGCCTGAGACCTTGCCTGTAGGGTAAAAAGTACCAATGGTACCGATGATTCCTGTGGGGCTTTTTGCGTAGCGAAAAACTGCGTCTAAGAGTTGACTCGTAGTGGTTTTGCCATTTGTTCCTGTGATCCCAATCATCTTCATTTTATGAAAGGGGTCATTATAAAATGCTTTGCTGATCAAAGCCAAAGCCTTATTCAATTCGGTTGTTTCTACTAGTGTGACACCCGCTGGAAGCTCAGTAACTTTCCCCTTGGTTGCAACAATAGCCACAGCTCCACGGGTGATAGCTTCGCTAAAATAATCCAAGCTATTGGTTTGTATATGTTCTTCTAAAAATTCCTCGTCTTCAATGCAGAAGTACAAACAACCAGGCGTCACCTTTTCAAAGTCCCAAGCGATACTTGAGATTTTAACTTGGCCGTCACCTGAAACTTCAAAAGACTCTAATTCACTTAAAAGGGAGTTTAGACTGGGGTCGCTCATTTACTTTCCAAAAGAAAAACTTCTTGAGCCATAGCTGGAAGACCGAAAAGACCCTGCGCTAGTTGCTCTGGATCGACTGCTACCAAAACCGCCGACAGTGCTTTTTGTTCTGCTTGAAGGCAATTGACGCCGACTGGCTGAGGCAGCGGGGCTTTTACTTCGCCCAAATCCGCCAGAGCGTAAACTTTTGCTATTCTGGGTTTTAAAGGCCCGCTGGCTTTTAGAGGGATTTTTCAAACTCCTCTTAATACCCTTGTTGGCACTTTTGCCCTTGTTGGGGTTACTGATCGATTTATTCGATTTACTCTGGTGGCTATTTGCCCCCTGCCTTACACTGGTGGTGCTATAGCTAGACATTCGGCTGCCATACATGCCCATAGCCATCATGGAGAAAGGACTAAAAAAGGGTGGGTAGTATCCATAATAAAAGGGGCTAGCCCAAAGTGGCCGAGGGTAAAAGAAGCTAGAATACATGGGGTAAGCTCCACCTGTTTGGCCTTGTGCCTGCGGGGCTGCTGTGGTCTTGCGCTCTATTTCTGTCCAATCATTATAAATAGCTTGGGAGCCA
The DNA here is from genome assembly GCA_965602905.1 of uncultured bacterium. Lineage (GTDB taxonomy): Bacteria > SAR324 > SAR324 > XYD2-FULL-50-16 > XYD2-FULL-50-16 > JASJGK01. Next base: position 13,883 of record CBFCZY010000011.1, read on the forward strand.
TAAATTTGCTCATTTCCGACCACTTGAATCTCAGCTCGATCACCATTTTCTTCTACTGTTACTTCTGCAACTTCCTGCACTTCACCTTTTTCAGGCTCTGTGGTGATAGAAAAGCCTACCTTTCCAGATTCAGGGTCACCAAATTCTTTTACAGAAAGATAATCAACTTTTTTATCGCCATTCAAATCCAAGTTATTGATACCACCTTCGGTGTTTAACTTTCGTTCTAACTCTTGGCCACCACGAACTTCCTTGGCCACAGTTGTTAGAGCCTTTAAGTCAAACCCTTCGCCAGCTTGCAGGTCAGGCTCAGCTGGGGCCAGTTGATAGTTACCTTGGGGCACTTCTGGGCTAAGCCAGTTTTTGATAGAGTAAAAGCCATTGAAGACTAACACAGCAATAATAATAGTTTTAAGGGCATTCATAACTTGTCGCTTCGTTTAAGGTCAGGACTTTGGTTTAAAATCAAATTTATATTGGCGCTAAAAAAAATCAATCTTTTGGCTTTTTGTACTCAATCATTACGCTAATAATCTCATTTTGTCTCATCTTCATCACGGTCAAGCAATGTTCACCTATTTTAACCAGATCACCCGTTTTAGGCAAACGTTCTAACGAGGACATAATCAAACCTTGAACCGACTCAAAAGAGCCATCTTCGTTAAAATTGGCACCTTCGATTTCCCGATTGATAGCAACTAGATCGCTACTCCCTGCAACCAGCCACTTTTGGAAACCCATGGCCCGAATTGGCTCGACGATCATATCCTTTTCGTCAAAAATTTCCCCTACCAACTCTTCTAAAATATCTTCTAAGGTCACAATACCAGCCATACCACCATATTCGTCCACCACAACAGCCATATGATTCCCTTCATTACGAAATCGCTCTAAAAGGGTAGAAATGACTAGAGTTTCGTATACAAAAAGAGGCTTATTTCCAAAGTTTTTAAGCTGTTCACCGCCCCTTCCAGCCAGTAATGCTTGGAGGAGGGTTGTCAATTGAACAACACCGTCGATTTGGTCAATATTCTTTTTGAAGATAGGGATGCGGCTAAACTGATGACTGAGCAGCACTTCTTTTACTTCATCTAGAGTGTTTTCTTCGTTTAAAGCGAATACCTTGGGCCGAGGTGTCATGATCGGGTAAACCTCACGATCGTCAAAAATAAAGACCTTCTCAATCATGGTCTTTTCACGCTCGTTGATCACACCTTGCTCTTCGCTCTTAGAAACCACATTAATCACGGTATCTTCACTGATCAACTGCTCTTCTTCCTCTTCGCCACCTCTAGATATTTTAGTAATCTTACTGCTGATGATATCTAAAATAACGGCTAAGGGAAAGAAAACCCAAGACAAAAAGAGAATGATGGGGCTTACTTTGAGGCTGATTTTTCTGCTGTGAGCGATTGCTAAAGACTTAGGGGTAATCTCCCCAAAAAGAAGAACAAAGAGAGTTAAAACCCCAGCAGCGATAGCCACAGTGGCCTCTTCGCTTAAGCCAGAGGTAGTACTATATTTGATGGCTATAGAGGTGGCCAAGGCACTGGCCCCAATATTGACGATGTTGTTGCCAACAAGAATCACGCTCAAAAGCCTTTCTTTATTTTCCAAAAGCTTAAGCAATATCTTTGCGTTTCTTGTCTTTTCTTTTTCAATCTCAAGGATTTCAAGGTCCCCAAGGCTAATAAAAGCACTCTCTACCCCCGAAAAGAAGGCAGAAAGCAGAAGTAAAAGACCTAAAACTATAAAACCTGTTATCAAGAGGACCTATTTGATTATTTAACTCTACTCAGCGGGAGGCTCTGAATCCTGTTTGGATTCAGCTTCCAGCGCTGCAGCTTTAGCTTCCGCAGCTTCCGCTTTCGCCAATTTGGCTAAAGCAGCTTTGGTCGGCTTTTTTTCCTTAGGCTTTGCCTTAGCTTTCTTTTTTGGCTCTGGCTCAGGTACGGGTTCAGGAGCTTTATAAAAAAGTAAACGTCCACAAGTTGGGCAGTCACCCATTGTTTCTCTAATGATATCATTAAAGACCTGAAAGCGAATGGCCATTGCGCAACCAGAACAGGAAGCAGAACTAATTTCTAAGGCTGCAGGAATGATGTTCTTGGAAGTTAAAAATTCGTATTTTGCTTTTAATTCTTCTGGTATCTGAGGGGTGAGTTTTGTTTTAACGGTCTGGCTACTGCTAATTGCAGATTCTAATTCAGCCTCTAGAGAATGAATATCTTTGGCCTTGTCATTAAAATTTGCCTCTTCTGCATCAAAGGCTTCTTGCTCAGATGTCACTTCTGTATCAATAGGGGCAATGCTTTCCTCTAAGGCTAAGATCTGCTCTTCTGTATGGCGAATGACCCTTCCAGCTGCATCGATTTCTTTTTGCAAAGCGCCGTATTCTTTTTGATTGCTTACAGCCATCATCTTTTCATTAGAAAGCTCATGCTTTGCTTTTTCTACTCCAATCAACTTATTGCGTAAGGCAATTTGTGATTGAATCTTGACTACTTTTGCCTTTAATTCGTTTAATCTTTTCTCAATTAAGTTTAGAGGCTTTCTTAGAATTTCTTTTTGAGGGGGGATTTTAGCCAGTTTCTTTTTGTTGAGTCGAATTAGGCGGTCTTCTTGGGAAATCGTTAACAGTGCTTGTGTAGCTTCGGACATGTGGCTCCTAGGTCCTTATAAAAAAAGGGTATTTTTGAGTAGTATCAATGGAAAATGCGGCTAAGTTGTCTACTATCATAAAGTGATAATGTATCGAAATTGGTGGGCCCACCTGGACTCGAACCAGAGACCGTCCGGTTATGAGCCGGATGCTCTAACCAACTGAGCTATAGGCCCAAGATTAAAAAAGTACCGCTCCCACGTCATTTGGTCAAGTAATTAGCTTAACAAATCCCTTTGTTTTTGGTTTGCATTATAGGCTAGAATCTTATATTTTAATCAGAAATACACAAATTTTTACAACTATCCCATCCTTGAGGAGCAAAATGTACGACCAAGAACTATTGATCGATAGCATCCACGCCAGAGAAATTTTAGATTCCAGAGGCAACCCAACTATTGAAGTTGACGTTGTTTTAGAGAGCGGTGTTGTCGGCCGAGCAGCCGTGCCAAGTGGCGCAAGTACAGGTGCCCACGAAGCTGTTGAGCTTAGAGATGGTGACGCAGGTCGCTACAATGGCAAAGGTGTTTTAAATGCCGTAGAAAATGTAAATGGCATCATTTCTGAAGAATTAGAAGGCATGATTGTTAGCGATCAACTTGAGATCGACCATCTAATGCTTGAACTTGATGGAACAGAAAATAAAGCCAAGTTAGGTGCCAACGCAATCTTAGGCGTTTCTTTAGCCTGCGCAAAAGCCGCAGCTGCTGCACATGGATTACCTCTTTACCGTTACCTAGGCGGTACTAATACTAAAGAGATGCCCCTACCTATGATGAACATCATCAATGGTGGTTCTCACGCAGACAATACTGTTGATATTCAAGAGTTTATGATTATGCCTGTTGGGGCTCCTAATTTCAGAACTGGCTTACGCTGGGGCGCTGAGATTTTCCACTCACTTAAGGGTGTTCTTAAAAAAGAAGGCCATAATACGGCTGTAGGTGACGAAGGTGGCTTTGCACCAAACTTAGGTTCTAATGAAGAAGCCTTACAAATGATCATGAGAGCCATTGAAGTTGCAGGTTACAAGCCAGGTGATGACATTAAAATCGCTTTGGACGCTGCCGCTAGTGAATTCTACAAGGACGGAAAATATATTTTAGCTGGAGAAGGCAAAGAGCTGGATTCCGATGAAATGACAGACTTCTACGCAAACCTTGTAGACAAGTACCCCATTATTTCTATTGAAGATGGCCTTTTTGAAGATGACTGGAATGGATGGCGCAAGCTAACTGCCAGACTTGGTCAGCAGATTCAATTGGTCGGTGATGACCTTTTTGTAACCAATTCAAAAAGACTAGCGCAAGGAATTGAAAAAGAAATTGCTAATAGTATCTTGATTAAGGTGAACCAGATTGGAACCCTGACAGAAACACTAGAATGTATTGAAATGGCAAAAAAAGCAGGCTACACAAACATCATCAGTCATAGATCTGGTGAGACAGAAGATTCAACCATCGCTGATATCGCTGTCGCCACTAATGCTGGCCAAATCAAAACTGGCTCCTTAAGTCGCTCAGACCGTGTTGCTAAATACAACCAGCTTCTACGGATTGAAGAAGAGTTAGGCGACCAAGCAGTTTATGCTGGTAATAGAGCTTTTTACAATCTCTAACTAGCAGATGGCAAAGCTAAAAAATAAAATTAATGAACGCAAACTACTCCAGGGTATTTTGCTGTTCATTGGTTTTACCATTGTTTTTCTTTCTTTTTTCGGGGACAAAGGTTTCATTGCCCTGCAAAAATTAAAGGTGCAAGAAGCTGAGCTAGCCCTAGAAATCCAAGGTCTACAATCTGAAAGAGAAGAGTGGGAGGCTAAGGTAGGGGCTTTAAAAAATGGGACCTCATACTACGAGGCAATTGGAAGAGAACAGCTGGGCCTAGTGAAGCCCGATGAAATCATCATCCAAACTGAGAAATAACAATGGAAGAGCATCACCAGAACATCCTTGCGAGAATTCAAAAACCGACAAGTTTCGAGGTTGAAACTTTGGAGGAATTGGAGCATATGGTCTTTGCTGCTTTTTTATTGGCTGCAATAGATGACTATATAGATGACCTAGAAACAGAAGAAATCCATAGGTTCACAAAAGAACATTGGAACCCTGATTTTGGAGACATGACGTTATTTTTACTGACAGTAGACAAAAAACTGGCTGATTTTTTATTTCCTGAAGACCTAGCTCCAACTTTTGAAGAGCATGTTGCCAAATTTATGGAAATCGCCAATGATACTTTACGCCCTGAATTGCAACTGGGTCTTTTGTATTTGATGAAATTAGTGATGACAGCAGATGATATCAATGAGCCTAGAGAAGTTTTACTGCTCTCGGCCTTTGCTGAAATTTTACAAGTCTAGCCTTTAGGGCGAAGAGATAAGCAGTTGAATAAAAAACCCTACCTCTTTAAATTCCACCTTACCCTTCCTTTACTTCTTATACTGACCCTTACCTCCAGCTCTATTTATGCAGGTATGAATGGGCCTAAGCCTACCAATCCTACAAAATTAGCTTCTAAAGAAACCACTTTAGCAACAGAAGCGGCAAAATTTGGGGTTCGTTTTTTCCAAGCGGTCATCAGCCCTTTAGATGGGCCACGCAGCCCAAGCTACCCTACTGGCTCAGCCTATGGGCTAAGCTCCATTAAAAAACATGGGGCCTTTTGGGGAATCCTCCTTACGGCAGATCGGCTCTTTCATGAGGCAGACCAGCCCCTTGGGCCAATCACCAATTTCCATGGGCAAGACCGATACTTTGACCCTGTATTCCGTAATGATTTCTGGCTGAACTAGAGGAATTGGCGTCGGGCCAGCTTAAAGGAAAGACGCAATGATTCTAAATCAGAATTATAGCTGCCATGGGCAAAATCAGGGAAGGCCCAAGGAAAGGCTTCCCATGAGCCAGATTCATAGTGAGCCACCCAATCTGCCCAAATTCCAAGGCCCAAATAGGTTTTATTCACTCGCTCTTTTGTAGAGGCTAAAATCACTTTAAAAAGATCAAGGTAACCTATGTCTAGGTTTACCTTTCTACTGGGGCCAAGACTTTGCTCCTTTTCAACTTCAATGCAGTCTAATTTTGCCTGTGCCAAATCTAATGGGCTAGATAAAGGCTCAAACCCCCAAATTTGCCTCAGCAACGAACTACCCATTTCTTTTTCATAGTAGTCCGTTTTTGCGAAGGGATAAGCCTCTGAGATAAAATCCACCTTGCCAAATCTTGCCTCTAAGGCTTTTTGGGTGGGGCTTAAATCTTGGTCTTTTGGATAGAGTACTGCGCAGAAGAATTTTACCTGTGGCTCTTGTCTTGGCGCCTGTTGCTTGAGCGCCCCCCTTAATGGTATTTTCTTATTTTTATCTAAACCCATGGCAACACCTCCTTGTAAAAATCAAATCCATTTTTTTCCAAAACGGCTCTTGCCCTTATTTTTCCTTTTGGGTCGGCGATAGCAAATAAAATCAAAGAGTCTTCTCCCCAATGTGCTGCCTTAAAAGCCTCATCAAATTTCATACATTTTACACCTCGCAGGGTTCTGTTCGGCTCCTCGTCTCGGTCATCCAAAAAAGCGACAGGCGGTTTACCTGCCCCTATCAAGGCATCGGCAACCAACTTCCCCGTGGAACCTGTGCCTACAATATAAAGTTTTCTTTTGTTCTCCCACTGTTTATCTTGAAAAAAATAATGGGCTTTGGCCTTCATAAATTCCCCACGCTTACAACCAGGGTCTCGCCATGTGGCTTGATTCGGGTGCAGTGATTTAATTAAAAGCTTTTCTGGCAATTTGTACATTTTAACCCCATGAACATGGGCACGGAAAAGAAGATCATAATCCTCAATCCAACTCTGCTGTTGGTAGCCGCCTATTTTAATTAAGAGTTCTCGCTTGAGTAAAAAGGTAGGGTGGCACATGGGGCATTCTGTATAAATTTCCCGCTCATGTTCTACAGGAGTCAAGGGGGCATTTTGCCAGTTGATATATTGCCACTGGCCTTGCCTCAGGCCCATCATATCATTGATATCAATTCTCGTGGCAATCAAATAGTCGCCCTTTAGGCCACTTGCAAATTCCATTTGTTTGGCAATTTTATCAGGCAACATTTCATCATCATGGTCCATGCGAGCAGTGAACTCGCCCTGCGCCATTTCTAAACAGGAGTTGGCGGCGGCAACGACACCCAGATTTTCAAGGTGGCTTAGAATTTTAAAAGGGATGTTTAGAGAGGAGGCTTTGTTTTGATGGGACTTTAGTATCTCTAAAGTCGTATCAGTGGAGCCATCATCACAGACAATGATTTCCAGATCAGGGTAGTTTTGTGCAAAGAGAGAATCCAAAGCAAAAGACAAGCGTTCTGCTCCGTTGTAAACAGGGAGCAGAATACTAACCAATCCCTTACGCAATGGCATCCATGCGGTCTGCCCGAGTTTTATATTCCGTCTTTAAAGATTCTACAACTTGGGCCAGCGGATAAGCACCCGTTACCTTGTTGCCTGTTCGCACAGTGACGGTTTTTTCTTCTACTTCTCTGCCACCAACCACTAATATATAGTTAGCCTGTTCCAGCTGAGCATTTCGAACCTTTTTATTAATGGACTCGTTGGCCAAGTCGCTGCTTGCTCTAAGACCAGCATCGTTAAAGGCCTTCACCACTTCTAAAGCCCACTCATCATGGTCTTCTGTTACAGTTAGAACCTTCACTTGGGAGGGAGCCAGCCATAATGGCAACTTGCCAGCATAGTGCTCGATCAAAATACCAAAAAAGCGTTCAATTGAGCCATAAACCACACGGTGGATCATCACAGGGCGCTCTTTATTGCTGTCGGCTGTAATATAACTCAAGTCAAAGCGTTCAGGTAGCATCATATCCAGCTGAATGGTGCCACACTGCCAAGTTCTACCGATGGCGTCACGAATGTGCATATCAATCTTGGGGCCGTAAAAAGCACCATCGCCTTCATTAATCACATATTCATAGCCGCCTTCATCTAAGGCCGTTTTTAAGCCATTTGTAGCAATTTCCCACTGCTCGTCTGTACCAATGGCCTTTTCAGGCTTAGTGGAAAGCTCCAGATGATATTCCAATCCAAAAAGACTATACATCTTGTCGGCAAGAGCTAAAACCCCTTGGATTTCAGAAGGGATATCTTCAGGTTTCATAAAGATATGGGCGTCATCTTGGTGGAAAGATCTCACCCTAAATAAACCTGAAAGAGCACCTGACATTTCGTGGCGATGCACATTTCCAATTTCAGCCACTCGCAAAGGGAGCTGTCGATAAGAATACTGGTCTTCTTTAAAATAAAGCATCCCGCCTGGGCAATTCATTGGCTTGATGGCAAAGGATTTATCGTCGATCTCAGAGATATACATATTCTCACGGTAATTTTGCCAGTGGCCCGATTTCTCCCAAAGCTCTTGGGAAAGCATGATGGGGGTTTTGATCTTATCGTAGCCAGCTTCTTTGTGGCACTCTTCCCAAAAGGCCATAAGCTCGTCCCATACAATCATCCCGTTAGGGTGAAAAAAAGGCATGCCCGGTCCTTCAGGATGGAAGGAAAATAAATTTAGTTTTTTACCTAAAACTCGGTGGTCACGCTTTTGAGCCTCTTCTAAAAAGTTCAAATAGGCTTTTAGCAATTTTTTATCGGGGTAGGCTACGGCGTAGATTCTTGTAAGCTGCGCATTTTCGGCATTGGCACGCCAATATGCCCCGGAAGTTTTCATTACCTTAAAACCTTGGATCAGACCCATGTGGGGAATGTGTGGCCCCCTGCATAAATCAATAAATTCCCCTTGGGAATAAGCACTTAAGCCTTCATCCAAGTTATCGATCATTTCTTTCTTAAAGGGGTTATCACCAAATTGGGCCAGAGCATCCTCTTTTTTTGCAAACTCGATCCTTTTCGGCTCATCTCTATTTTTTGACAAGCGAATGGCTTCTTCCTCAATTTTCACAAGGTCCTCTTCAGACAGCTGCAAATTGGCAAAATCATAGTAAAAACCAATTTCAATTGCTGGGCCAATGGTTGCTTGGGAATCAGGAAATAAATTTTGCACCGCTTGGGCCAATAGGTGAGCTGAAGAATGCCAAAAGACTTCTTTTCCCGTTTCACTATCAAAATCAAAGACGGTTACTTTATCCCCATCAGTTAAAGGGGTTTTTAGGTCCTGTAAATTTCCATTCACTTCCATCACTAAAGCGGGGCCATTCAATTCTTTTTTTAATTTTCGGCTCAGTTCAACGCCTGTAGCTCCAGCCTCTAATTCTTGTGTCCCCGAGGTCAAATGAATAATCATTCCCTATTTCTCCAGTTTGTTTTTTGCTTTAAGTTTTTTCCTTGCCCCAGTAACTTCCTGCGACAATTTAAGTGTCAGACTATTATATTTACTCAGTGTTGCCAATCACCTATCTTCATTTTTTTCCAGGCCTCAAATCCTCTTAGGCTTTGACTTGCTTTACCTTTATAGAAAAAATCTTGACTGGGAGAAGCTAATAATATTAAAGTACTCACTAAAGAAAAAATTTCTTTGATACCCAATTACGCCCAAACTAATTATCTGTTTTGAGACTCCCAATGACGCTACAAAAAAGCAAAATCTGGACTAAAGGACTTACAGGGCTGATTTGCGCAAGCTTTCTAGCTTGCATTTTTACCCCAGCAGCTGCGGCTGAAGAGGTACAACATTTACGAAATTCTATCCGCGCATTGGGGATGGGAAACGCTTTTATAGCTGTCGCAAATGATGAATCAGCACTATTTTACAACCCTGCGGGGTTAGAGTCTGTAAAAAATTACACCTTTGAATTTGTAAGCGTCGCTGTGACAGCTAACCAAAGCTTACTTGATATCGCTAATGCCGACGGCACTGATTCAACGGCTACATTAGGTTCCATCACAGGTGGTAAAATTTACAGTGAAGCGAACGTATCACTTATGAGCTTCACTGCTCCAGGTTGGGGATGGTCGCTTTTTGGCAGTTTGGTCATTGATCCAGGTGTTCACAACCCAGTTGTACCTTACTTTGATGTATCAGGATTTGTGCAGTCAGGGGCAGCTGTTGGTTTTTCCATGAACTTTATGGATCAACTTTTAGACATTGGTGTTGGCCTTAAATCTGTTAGCCGAACGGGTATTAGAACAGAGGTTCATATTGTTGACTTCTTAGATGACGACTTTGCAGACAACATCCAAGATGACTTCGTTGAAGGAACAAAACAACAGGCTATTGATGTTGGTGTTATTTATCATTTGGAAAGCATTTACAATTTCCAAACAAAATTTGGTGCCGTTATGAAAAATATCGGTGGTATGGATTTTGGAAGCACAGGAAAATTTCCCACTACCATTGATTTAGGCGTTGCCAGTGAGTCAGAATTCGTGGGGTTAGATATGCTTCTCGCTGCTGATGTTGTTGACATTGGATTTAAAAACACTCCCGTTAAAAGCTTAAAAAGAAACTTCAATATTGGTGCTGAGCTTGGGATGTTCATGAGAAACAATGGGCACCACGCCTTAAGTTCCCGTTTTGGTATGAAAGGGGGATATCCAAGTAAAGGTTTCACAATAAACCCTCCTTACCTCCCAATTACAATTGATTATGCAGAGTGGAGTGAAGAAATTGGAACATATGGTGGCAGTAATAGAGACGAAAGAAAGTCTCTTCAATTAGCAATTAACTTTTGAGCAAGCAGGATATGAAAACATTTACAAAGCTGATCTTTGCGGTAGCGCTCTTAAGTTTAACATCATGCGCTAGCCAAGCAAATAAAACACATGAAGTTTTTGAATACAAAAACGCTGATTACAGGATGCTTTCTGAGTCGCTAGAAGATCTAAAGATAGCGATCGAGGACGGTTCAACCCAAGACCAGTATAAAGCGGTTGTGGCTTTACGCCATATTTCAAAACATATTGATGACCCAGGTAAACAAGAATTAGCCGTTCGTGGCCTTGTCTTTTTAGCCGCATTTGGTGATGACAACCAAGTTACTAAAAGAGCCGAATCAAGATTAGACTGGATCTTCTTTAATGGTAGCCCCTTCCTACAGGGCGCTGTAATTAAAGCCAAGAGAGACCTTGCAACAGGCGACCTAGGACTCACAACTAAGGACACTAGCTTATTCAGTGACTCATTAGAGTTAGAATACGAATTGGCTGGCGAAAGTGAAAGAGAAGATGCTGTTGAGTTTTTAGTTGATCGTTTTGAAGATGCTAATGAACTCTCCCAGTACCAAATAGCTGGAGCCTTTTCTACTATCTTAAGCAATCCAAAACAATGTTTAGAGTGGGAAGATGCTCAAACAGCAGCGGAAAAAGAAAGAAAGGCCGCTGAAGAGTTGGCGGCACAGCAAGCTGTCTTAGTAGATGCTTCTGGTGACGCTAGTGGCGACACTGTTGCAGCTAAAGTTGAGCCCAAAAAAGCAGAAACGAATAAGGATGTTACGGCTTCAGGGTTCATCTGTGATGAATGGGACCAAGACAACCAAGAAGACTTAAAAGTTGAACTAATGGAAAGCATTGGGGATCTTTTAGAAGACAATAATATTAGCCCTCAAGTTGCCACAAGATTAATTATGGCCTTAGGCACAACGGATCACTTGAAAGTACCAGCCGAAAAGATTCAGGCTTTAGAAGAAATGGGCAATAATATGTTCATCTCTGATGAGAGGAAATTGCTTTTAGATGCCGTTTTAAACGACGAAAAAAGCTACTACCCTGATATTTTCACCTCTAGCTTTAAGAAAAAAGCTGATAGTTCTAGATCAAAAGAAAAAGCAAATAAATGGACCACAGTGGACCCCATTACTATGGCTAAAATGCTTGAAAAGAATAGAACAAATCTAGAAAAGGTGACCTCAAAAATTAGCGTTAACTCAAGTAGTTTTACTAGAAATGCCAACTATAAAAGCTTAGTGAAGTACAACCAAAGAAATTTTTGGATCAACAACGCAGGCCCGATTTTAGAAAACCAGCTGTTTAGTAACACCGCCGGTAGAACTAAAGAAATCCCCGTAGGATGGCTCTTTTTTGCAGGCTACGATGATACCCCTGAAAGTCTAGAGCAAAAAGAAATCTTATATTTCTATTCCTTGAAGGCCTTAGAGCAGGGTTATGTTATTACCGGGACCAAGTCGCTATCCTCTTTGCTAAAAAGTAGCTTAGATGACACAGAGACAGTCTCGCAGCTAGAATTGACCCGAAGGTTACAGTTAATTTCAGGCTCTTTTGCTAGTTTGAAGCAAAATCGTGAAAACGTGAAAAGCCTCTTGGCAAGACTCGTAACAGGCGCCAACGCAAGCAAAGATCTATATGCAAAACGTTTGCATTTAGTAGCTTTAGCTAGCGCTGTACCTTACTACAAAAACGAGGCCGAGCCTTTAGTTTGTGAGCTCTTTAAAGATTTTGATAGCTACTCAAAAAACATGGCAGAAGACAGGGTACGTGGGCATAAAGGCTACATGGATCCCTACTTGACACCAGAAGGCAAGATCAATAAAAACTCTAACCTAAACACACCTTCACCAAAGCTTTGTGAAAAGGCACTTTTCTTTCACCCCACTGAACCTTTGGCCATGATTATGCCTGAAGAAGATGAGGAAGAAGAAATGAAGGAAGAGGACCAAAAAGATGGCGACGCTAAAGCAGAAGTCAAGAAAGACGATGCAATACCTTCACAAACCCCTAATTAAATTGACTGGAGTATACTAAACATGAAGATCAATTTTAATAAAAAATCAGGCGGTTTAAAGATCAAAACCTTTGCCGCTATTTTACTTGCAAGCTTTGTATTTACAGCTTGTGGGTCTGAGTCTAGCTCCGACTGCCTAACCTCTCTGGATAACCGTGAGTTTGCAGCAGTAAGTGACAATACGAGCTGTAGCGATTACCACCGTGCAAGCGCATACTTGGGCCGTGCAGGATTTTTATTTGAAAACTTCCTCGCCGCTAACGCTTCTGCAAACTACCGCCATGCACTTGGTATTCCTGACTCTGCAACGGTATTTTCCACATGGGAAGGGAAGACTTATTATGATGCGGCCATTGCCCTCACTGAAAACCCTACTTTAAAAAGCAACGGCAAACTTACTGACGAAGGGAAGCAACTTACAGAAATTCATTTCTTTACATCCTTAGCAGCTTTGATGGCCCAAAACTATATCACTTTGGACCAAGATGCCAACGGTACCATTTCCGAAGCTGAGAAAAACTCTTTTTCTAAGGTCAATAGCACCACTGCAAGCGACTATGGAACCAATGATATTTCGGTAGAGTCACAAGTTCAGGTTACCCTAGCGAATGGGGATATAGCACTGATCAATCTAGCTACAGCAAAATGTTACAATGATACATCAACTGCTGCAGGAACCTATTTCCTAGATGGCGGCACTGGTTTTGACTTAACGGATACAACAAGGGCAAATTGCCCCCTTGTAAACGCAGGAACAACCAGCGGCTCTTGTAACCTTATTTTCAAGGTTAATTCGATTTCTAAGATGTTCACGGAGACTATTTCAGCAGATGGTGGTTCCATCACTGGGTTAACAGGTGGATTTCTTACTGGAGTTACAAACATGAATACAGATTTAACTCTTCTAGGTGTTCCCGCTGATTCAGATTTAACGAAAGGCCTGAATGACTTTAAGACCAAGCTGGATAACGGGGGAACTTGCACAACAGATACTGTGACGGGAGTTAACAAACTCTTAAGTCTAATCGCTGTTTCTCAGAAAGATGCCTTAACTACTACCTATGCTTCAGTAAACACCATTGCCTTAACAACATTGGCGGGCGCATCAGACAGTACCACTACAGCACCAACCACAACAGGTATTACCTGTACGAACGCTGACGCCTTAGATACAAGATTGGTATTTAAGCATCCTGATGGACTGTACTATCCCTACTATGCTCCAGCTACTAGCCCAACATCCTCTGCAACCTATACAACCTTTTTGTCCCTAACGAACATTCAAAAGGATTCTACAGGCACAGCTATCCCAGATACAAAAGGGGATAGTAAAGTTTCCTTTAGAGAATTGCTCTGCATGCAGTAAGCAAAATTCTAGACAAAAAAAAGCCCGCTTTAAGCGGGTTTTTTTTTGATCAAAATTTACAAATTCCCTACGGAGTTCCCTCCAACTCTACCCCGCTTCCAATCTAGTTTGAATCTACCCAAGAGCTTTAGCCCTCACAGTGGACTTTTGCGAAAGTAAGGGCTTCATATCTTCTTTGGGGCCCCACTTTCAAGGCCTTAGATAGATTCTAAGAGTTGATTTTAGCATGTTTGCGAGTCACCTTGGCTTAGCATCTGGGACTGTGATAGGCCTCTGTTAGAGAGGTTTCACTGTAAGCAGTGAGCATAAATCTAGGCAAAAAAAAGCCCGCTTAAAGCGGGCTTTTTTTTATTATGTTTTAAATATTTACAACTGAGATCGATTTAACTCTGCTCAGACTCAAACCTAGTTTGAATATATTCTAAAGCTTTAGCCCTCACAATAGACTTCTGTGAAAGTAAGGTTTTCAAACCTTCTTTTTCTTTAGAATCCGCACCTTTACTGTACAGCCTCAAGCAGATTCTAAAGATAGATTTTAATCTCCTCTCTAGTACTCTGGGGCTAGCGCCAGGATCAGTGATATCCTTACGCAGCATTTTTACATCTTTCAAGCCCAAATCAACCAAGATTCTACGGATCATACCGTTGAAATAGGTAGCTTCCTCAGGGCCTAAGAAGAAATCAGCTACAGCGATAAATTCTTCCGCTTGGCGAATTAAATTAACTAGGTCGGCTTCTGTGTTGCTTAAAAGCTCAATAATTTGTTTAGAAAGACCTTTCGAAAGGTCAATAAAAGGAAAGGGCTTGATCACAGAAGAGGAAAAATCTTTAGGTCTTTCTTGCTGCCTCCCAAAATAAGCTTGGGCAACTTTAGGGTCAAAAAACACCCAGAAGACACCTTTTTTTACTGCCAAACCAACAACAGGTTTTTGCAGAAATAAATAGAGCTTTTTTTTGCCTTGGAAGTAAGCTTGAAAGGAAGGCCAATCAAGATCAAAAATAAAGGGCTTGGTTAGATCTTTTGCCGTTCGGTTATCTTGGATAAACAACCAGTCACTCGACTCTAAGTCAACTTTAATCTCGTGAGAATAATGTTTCGCCAGGGTGTTGCACATAAAATTCAGCAGGGGGCTTAATATGCTGTATTGTGCTTCTGTTGTTATATTAAAAGTATCGTCTGACATGTCTCTTGGGCTAATAAAGTTTTCTTATTGAACCTCATTTGGCTTGAAGTCGCAAGCTTTATTCACGTATCAAGTAGGCCAATCAAGAGGTCTATGGATTCTACTCGTTCCCAAGGGGAATTATAGCCCAGATTATGAGGGCGAGACATTAAATAAACCTTTGCATCTGGAAAATTTGCACTTACATCTTCACAATTTTTTGGATGATCATCTACAAAGACCATTTGTTTAGATTCATCTACCAGTGGTAACATGACCGCTGATTTGAGGGGGTAACCTTCAATTTCAAAAGTATGGTGCCCCCCAAGATTTAGTGAGTGATATTTGATCCCAAGCCAATCCAAATTTTTCGCTCTGGAATCTTGCAATCTATAGGTTAAGTTAGTTACCAAATGAACTTCGTGTAGGTTAAAAAGCTCATTAAACAGCTTTACATCACCGAGTGCTTCAAGCCTCTGAAACTCTATTGAGGTTGTAAAGCCCTCCCATGCTTCGTCTATGTCTACATCGGCAAATTCTCCGTCCATCTCCCAAGTTTTTGGGCGAAAGCCCATGGGCAGTTCAGGATGGTAGTGGGTGCGGATATATTCCATAAAACCCTTTTCAAAATCTAATAAAACCCCGTCAATATCAAAAAACAACTGCATTTTTATTCCTTTTTTTGTAAATTTAGCCTTAAAGGCCAATTTGGTCAAAGGGTCATTTAATTCTGCTTGTCTCTTAGCTTAAAAAAAGTCACAACTTAGGAAAGCTTTGCTTCCTCTATATGTAATCGATAAATCGATCAGGGACACTTAATCGCTGCGTGATTAATTACTATGAAAAAGATTAAAGCAATTATTTTCGATATGGATGGCCTCTTGCTAGATACAGAGCCCATCTACACCCTTGTGACCCAACAGGTTTTAGACCCCTATGGCCTTACCTTTGAGTGGGAATTAAAATCAAAAATGATGGGCCAAGGTGCAACCCTGGCCGCTCAAATGCTCATTGACCACTACGGCCTAGATTTAACGCCAAAAAGCTTTAGTGAAGCCCAAAGACCGCTATTTGAAAAGGCATTTTTAGAGTCTAAGCCCATGCTCCATGCCCAAGAGCTAACGGTTAAATTAAAAGATTTAGGCTTACCAGTCGCTGTAGCAACCAGTTCTTCAACTAAATATTTTAAGATCAAAACAAGCAACCATGGGCCTTGGTTTGAACAATTCAACTGCATTGTCACTGGTGATGAAGTTAAATCCTGCAAGCCTGCTCCAGATATTTTTTTAAAAGCCGCCGAGAGGCTAAAGATAGCTCCTGAATGTTGCTTAGTTTTCGAAGATGCCCTGACAGGTGTTGCGGCGGCCATTGCCGCTGGCATGAGTGTAGTTGCCGTTCCAGATAGTAAAATGGACAAAAAAAAGTACAAGGACGCCGACCAGATTTTAGAAAACCTTGGCCAGTTTGATTTGGCCGCTTGGGGGCTTTAACAATGAGGCTATTTTGGGCGATACTACTTTTTATTTTTACCCTACCTACTTCTCCCCTTAAGGCTGCCAGCTTTGCAGAAGAGCTTTATTTAGAAGGGGATTACTACAGGGCAGTAACAGAATCTAAAAGACTGGGGTTTGCAAGGGATCAAAATATAAATTTGCAAATGATCCAAGCAAAGGCCCACTTTCAACTAAATGAATACGGTAAAAGCAGAGACCTGACCCTTTCCATACTAAAGAAAGAGCCCAAGGACATTGAAGCCAATCAGCTATTAGGTTTAAACCTAATCCGACTCAAAGACCTAAAAAAGGCAGAAGAACACTTCGCACAGGTGAATCCAGAAAAGACTTGGCCCATAGTATCCCAGAAAAACCCCAACTTATCCAAAAATATCAGCTACTTTGTTCCTGGTTCGGGGCTACTTTACACAGGCTCCCCCTGGAAGGCCTTAGGGAGCTTTATTTTAAATGGAATATTTATCAAAGCGACAAGCGACTCCCTCCAAGCAGGAAATAACGCCTCAGCCTTGGTATTTTTCACCTTTGAAATGGGATGGTATTTTGGCGGTGCCAATGCTGCCTTTGAAGATGCAGAAAACTATAATTATAGATCCCTCAAAGAGCTTGAACTTGGGTTATTCAAGGTCAATTTTTAAAGGCGATAAACTAAAGTTTTGCCTTTAACGACTTGAGTAACTTCTCCATTTGCTCGGACAAACCAATGGTAACCCGAATGCAGCCAGTCAAAGGCTCACGGTTAAAATACCGCACTAAAATTCCTTCTTGTTCCAACTGATTTTTAATTACTAAGGCATCCTTTTCCAAAATTCGCAGCAAAATATAATTGGAGTGAGACTCATAGGCTTGCACCCCAGAAAGTTGACTTACTTCACCAAAAAACCAGCTTCTCGTTTCTATAATTTGCTCAACCTGACTTGTAAAAATATCTAGGTTTTCCAAAGCTTCAATTAACAGCACCTCAGCTGCTACATTGACCCCATAAGGCGGTTTGATTTTCATCAATTGGCTAGCAATGGCTTCTGAAGTCACTCCATAGCCAACCCGCATTCCAGCAAGGGCAAAGCACTTGGAAAAGGTCTTTAGAATCACTAAGTTGCTATGTGTTTTAAGCTTTCCCACAAAACTCACACCTGAAAATTCACTGTAGGCCTCATCAACCAAAACAATCAGATCTTGGGACAGAAAATAGTCTAACACCTCTTCTTCTACTAAATTCCCTGATGGGTTATTGGGAGAACAGAGAAAAACCAATTTTACTTTTGATAAATCAAGCTTTTTAACTTTTTCTAAATCAATGGAAAAGTCCTCTTCACGGGGAACCAAAACAAATTGGGCATGATTCAAGGCTGTTACGTGATCATAATAAGAAAAGGTAGGGCCAAAGCTTAAAACTTGGTCACCTGGCTCTAAAAACAACCTCATTGCCAAGTCAATAATTTCGTCTGCACCTGCACCTGCTACTATCTGCTCTGGGCTTACTTTAGCATATTTGGCTATCGCTGAGCGAAGCTCAACTTGGGCAGGGTCGGGATAGATATGCAAATATTTCTGCTCAATCAAAACCTGCTGCAATTTAGGGTGAAGGCCGTAAGGGTTTTCATTGGCATCCAATTTTATAATTTCATCCTCTGCAATCTTCAACCTTTTAGCGATTTGGCTAGGTGGCTCGATAGGACTATAGGGCTGTAGTGATTTAAAATCATGATGAAACAAGTGGCTTAGATCTTTCATTTTGTTTGTTTGTGAGTAGACAGTTGTTTTTGAAATCTTTTACAAGGATGCACCCAAGAATGACGACCTGTAAACCAAAAGATATCATGGCTGATACCAAAAGAATGACCTTCTAGACTTTTCGTAGGTGCCAGAATTTCTTGCAGAGTCATTTCCTCTAGAGGAATCTCAGTGAGGCCTAAGTTCAATTGTTTCCACTGGGGCTCTTTGGCTTTGAGCTGGGAAACAAGTCCTAAATTATTTTCCACATGACCATTACCTACGATCATCACCACCTTGCTCGTTTTTGTTTTCATGGCGGCAATAGAGATAGCCATGGCTTCGTTTCTTGCTCGCCAAGTTTCATAAAGCCTCGCTAATAATTTTTCTTCTGACCACCCACAATGCGAGGCAGTAAAGCGCTCCTTCATCAAAGTTTCATAGGCAGCTGAGGGCTTCCGGCCCAAGGGGGCTTGGGCTTGCTCCAGACCTGTCAGGCCCTCTTTGCCGTTGCGGCTAATGCGGTAATTTAATGAGCGAGGTAAATCAGCCCCAAACACCTTTAAATTGTGCTTCTTTGCAAATGCGATAAAGGCGAAGTATTTCTCCCACGTTTCATCGTCGACCTTGGCCCAACCGAGCCTTTCCCTAAGGTTTTGAATCGCCTTTTTGGGGTCTGGCGTTTTTTTTACTTTGCCATCTTTTCTTTTTGGGCGGCCCTGCACATAAGACATAAGCAAAGAAGTTTGGCTCTGGTAAAAGAACTCTAAACCAATGGCTAGATTTTGCTTTTTTTCAACCAAGTGAGCTAACAAATCCAACTGAATTTGATGCTGGTCTTTATTTTCATGGGACTCACCAAGGTAGATGACATCCGCCTTTACAGCCTGAGAATAAACCTCGGCCCTGGATAGTTCTAGGCCCGCTTGACTATATATTTTTCCAATTAAGGGATCTTCACGAGGGGTAACCTGTTCCACTTGGCTACAAGAGGCCATAAATAGTAAGGCAAAATAAATATATCTCATTCGTTGCTCAAATCAAAAAGGAGTTCCACAGGGTGCTTTGCCGTAAAGTCTTCAAAACGCTTCACCTGCGAGCGACAAGAATAACCAGTGGCAATCACATCATCCCCAGACTCTTTTGCATCTTTCAACTTCTCTTCCCAGTGCATTTTATAAACATCTTTGCTCGCTTCTAAGTGACGAGTTTCATGCCCGAAGATGCCACACATTCCACAGCAGCCAACGGATTCCGACTCTAAAGTAAGCCCTAAACGGACGAATACTTCTTTCCATTGGCTTTCGCTTTTCGGGTTAGCTGTCTTTTCGGTACAATGGGCAAAAAGCTTGATTCCCTTATTGCTGGTTATTTTTTTGGGTTCTTTTAAAAATTCAAGCAAATACTCTTGGAGCAGCATCACCTTAAAACCCATTTCTTTTTTAAGAATTTCTGGGTATTCGTCACGGTAGGTTAAAGTCACAGCGGGGTCCAAGCCAACGATTGGGATTTGATAGGCTGCAACCTTTTCTAGCCTTTCACTTTGCAACCTTGCAACTTTCCTAAAATCGCTTAAAAAACCTTTTACATGTAAGGCTTTGCCGTTTTCGGCAAAGGGTAAAACCAAAAGCTTAATGCCCTGTTTTTGTAAAAAGTCGTGAAGCTTAAGTAAAATATGGGCTTCATAAAAACTAGTAAAAGCATCCTGTACCAAGATCACGGTTTTCTGTTTATCATAGTCAAACAATGCCGATTCCCAATCGATCAAAGCTCCACGGGCTGCCAATTCTGATTGCAAAGGCACCTCGCTGTAATTAGGAGGGTCAACAATGCCTGCAACATTTTTCACCACAGACCGCACAAAAGGAAGCCCCAAAAGGCCATTAAAGAATTCCGCCATACTGCTTTGGTCTTGGGCAACTTTTTCTATCCCAATTGCCAAGTAGTCGCTAAGGGGCCGTAGATAACGCTGGTAGTAGAGGCTTAAAAATTTAGATTTTAACTCAGGGATGTCGACCTTGATGGGGCATTGCCCCTGGCAAGCCTTACAGGCCAAACAACCATCTAGTGCGTTTAGTACATCATGAGAAAAGTCCTCTGCACCAAAATATTTGAATAGGCTGTTTTTTGCACGTCTAGCCCAGTTTAGGAGGTTAAATTTTGCGTAAAGGCTAGGCTCTATTTGAAAGTGGGATGTCTCTAAACTCATTCTACGTAACCACTCTCTAATCAGTACAGACCTGCCTTTAGGCGAATGAAGCCTATCCATGGAGGTTCGGTAACTCGGGCAAATAATAGAAGTAGTGTCTGCATTGAAGCAGGCACCATTACCGTTGCAATTTACACTGGTCTCAAAGGCTTTGAGTAAATCAGGGTGAATCTGTCGATCTTGCAAGCCCCGAAAGGGACCATCCACTTCCACCAAAGTTTCAGAAGCGCCGATAGGAGTGGCAATTTTCCCAGGATTCAATTGGTTATGAGGATCAAAAAGCCCCTTCACCTTTCTCATTTCTTCGTAGAGTTCAGGCCCAAAATAGGTCTCAGAATACTGGCTGCGATAGCCCTTTCCATGCTCCCCCCAAATGACACCACCATGTTTTTTTACCAGTGTAGCCACCTCAGCAGTCAACTTCACCAGCAACTTTTCATCCTCTAGATCTAACATGTCCAAAGCAGGGCGCACATGCAAACAACCGACATCAACATGGCCAAACATACCGTAAACCAAACCGTAACTTTCTAAAAGTGCACGAAACTCAGTGATGTAGTCCTTCAAATTTTCAGGTGGCACCACTGTATCTTCCACAAAGGCAATGGGTTTGCGCTTTCCCTTTAGGGCTCCCAGCAGACCGACGCCTTTTTTACGAAGCTCCCAGAGAGCAGAAATTTCACCTTCATTTTGAGCGATGTAATAACCTCTAGCTTTCGACTCTTTGGCTTCTAATTTAGCGATCAAGGGTTGTATTTTTTGGTCTAATCCTGCTGCCGTATCATCTGAAAATTCCACCAGATTTACAGCCTTTACTTCCTTTGCATCATCGCCCAGCAGTGGGCCGACAAGAGTAAAAATTTCGTCTTCTTGGGCCAAGGTTAAAATACGCTCATCAATGGTTTCTATAGCAATTGGGTCAGAATCTACAAGGATATTTGCATCTGCCAAGGCTTCTAAAAAATCGTCATATTTCAACAGGAATAGCTTCTTGTGTTTCACAAGGGGTGTTAATTTTAATTTGGCTTCGGCAATGACAGCCAAGGTACCCTCAGAACCAGAAAGCAGGTAATTTAAATTAAAAAGCTGGTTTTCTGAGTCCTTCACCTTGCTCAAATTGTAGCCTGTCAAAAAACGAGTCAGCTGTGGCAATTGAGCCAAATGCTTTTGGTTGCTTTGGATAATCTCATCCACTTTTCCATAGACCTTTGCCAAAAACCCTGGTTCACCTTTGGCTGTCTCCAGTTCCTCAGAGGTTATCTCTGTAGTGACTAACTCTTCCCCACCAAGGGTTAAGGTCGTTAATTCAATTATATGCTGGGAGGTTTTCCCATAAACACGGCTTCCCTTACCACAGGCATCCGTATTGATCATGCCGCCCAAGGTTGCACGGCTAGAAGTAGATAGGGTTGGAGCGAAAAAATATCCATGGGGCTTTAGCTCTCGATTCAGCTGGTCTAACACCACGCCAGCTTCGATAGAAACCCAACCTTCAGCAACATTGACTTGGCCGACTTTGGTCAAATGACGCGAAAGATCCATCATAATACCATAACTCAAAGACTGCCCATTTGTGCCTGTTCCGCCGCCACGTGGGGTTACTTTAATGGCCGCAAACTCTTCTGTGCCCAAGAGAGCCAGAACCTTGGCAATATCTGCCTTATTTTTGGGGTATAACACAGAACTAGGAATCACTTGATAGACTGAGTTATCCGTAGCGAGAGCTAACCTTTCAGCAAAGCTAGATTCAATCTCGCCGCTAAAGCCTTTAGCTTTTAGGGAAACTAAGAATTTTGTAGTTAAGGTGTCAGGGGAATTTTGTGTTTTGAGGCTAGGTATCATGAGCGGTAATAGACTTGAAATTTAGATAAATTTAAGTCTATGCCGCCGAAAAATAGACGTCAAGCAATCAGAAGTAGTAACGAACTGAAAGAGCGGGGAAAGTAGAGGCGGAAAGGTCAAGAGAAGAGTAGTTGCCTACCTTTCTACTTGTCATACCCACTTCACCAGAAAATCCGAAATTGGGTAAAGAGGCAAAAAACATTTCTGCTCCTGCAAAGCCACCCATAGTGATTCCTGAGCCAGAAATACCATTGGCAGTGTCTGTGATGGACATATAACCTAAGGAAGCACCGTAGTAAAGCATTACATTTCTATACTTTTCAAAAACCAGTCCCATTCGGTAATCAAAGGCCAACACCTTTAAGGTGTTGCCACCATAAGAAGCGCTACCAAAGGCAAAAAGGACATCGCTAAAAAGATCTTCGCTAAGGTAAGTTTTATAACTGAGCATATCGCTCTGGTAGGACGATGGCCCACCTTGGCCTGAAAGAGTAGATTTATGGGTCAAGTACCCAATACCACTTCGTTGGCCCATTTCAACTTGCGTATCCATAGAGGTGATCATATTCACTTCCGAGTTTGGAAGCTGTAAGACACCTTGGCCCTTCAAGGATTCAATGGTTAAAAACTCAGAATTGTACTGAGTGATTTTCCCCATTAAGATCTCACCATTTTTCAGGTAGACAATATTTGCTGCTAAATTCTTTTTATGTTTTTTGTAACGAACATCAGAAGAAGAATCAAAATTTATCAGGTAGATTTGACTCTTTCTAATCTGTAAAATCCCATGATCCTTGATGGATTCAATGGTAATAGTATCCTTATCATACTTTAAAATCTTACCGATGATAGGGTCGCCTTTTTTCATAAAGATGGTTTCAGCAAAAATTTTGCCTGTCATCATGAAGAGTAAAGCCAATAAAAATAGTAGAATACGCCTGAACATAAATGAGCCTCTGTTTTACCTTAAGGGAGTGAAGACTGTAGTACCTATCAGAAAATGCAAATAGGAAACCACAAGAGGCAATATTGAAAAAGAATTTTAAAAGAGAGGAAAAAAGGTTTGGAATTTAACCTTTATAAATTACGGCCTAACTTCACAGAAACCTTATGGAGAACGCCGTTGAGTAGACTTGTAGCTTGCGAATCTGCATGGGATTCACAAATACCCATAGCTTCATTGATTACAACCTTTGCATCAAGGTCAGGCGAGCTGATCAATTCGGCAACAGACAGACGTAAAAGAGAACTCAAGCTTAAAACCAAACGTTCCTGACTCCAGTTTTCTAAAAATTCTGCAATCAAGTCATCAACTTGTTTTAAATTTTCCCACGCAAAATTTGCCAAGTCCTTGGCGCTTTTTACATTGTCTTCTTTAAGCTTATATTCTTTTGCTAACAAATTTTCACGTGCAGGGCTAACTCCAAGCTGGGCTCGGCTGAATAAAATTTGCAAAGCAAAAAGACGGGTTCGCCTTCGAGGGGTTTCTTTCATTTTTTACTGAATATTGGGGGTGCTGTGATTTTAAAAGCGTAAAAACTAACGCAAATTAAATTTATCAACCAGTTCATCCATCAAACGGATATAGGCGGTAGCCCCTACTGAATTTAATTTGTGAGTAATCACAGACTTACCTAAGGCGCTGGCCTCGGTAATGGAATCGTTTCTAGGAATGATCGTTTTAAAAACGGAATTGCCTAAGGCTTGATAGATCTGCTTTGAAACCTTGCGATGAACTTCATTTTCTTTATCAAACATAGTCATTAAAATGCCTGCAATCCGCAATCTTTTTTCTGGGACTTCTGCCTGCAATTCATTAAAGCTGACTAAAAAACGCTTTAAGGATTTCACTGCCAAGCTTTCACACTGTAAAGGCAAAATGGTTAGGTCTGAAGCGTAGATGGCGTTTAGTACTAAGTTGTTGGTTGAAGCTGGCGCATCAATAATAACAAAATCATAAGATTTGGCACCTTCTGCAATCCGCTCACTCAAAACCATAGGGTCTGCAGTTGCCTCATAGGCTTCTCGTTCTGCGCTTAAGGTGCTGATATTAGAAAAAATAAAGTGTAAATTTTCTAAGTCTGTGCGCCGAATCAACCGCTGCATTGGGGTGTTAGGTTCTGTCAGTAATTCTAAAGTACCTTGATCAAGCTCACGTTTTACCCCAACAGAAAATCGTACCGAAGATTGGGGGTCAAGATCAATTAAAAGCACAGAATAACCACCAAATGCAAAGGCGCTGGCTAAATTAGTGGCACTAGTAGTTTTCCCTACTCCACCTTTTTGGCTCACAAATGAGATGATTGTTGTCATGAATGCTTTTTTTTGGTTGATTAAGTCACTTTAAACTTCATAAAATCTTATCCAATATCAATCTCATTCGTCAACTGATTAACAGGGCTTGCCTACAATATGATTGTAGGTCTGTTTTTCACCCTATCGTAAAAGACCAAAGGCTACATCCAGGGATACCTCTGCAAAAGTTTCTGCTCTCTTATCCAGCCACCTTTCACCATCAAAACCATCGGTAATTTGGACCAGTGCTTTTAACCCAAACCCCTTTGACTTTAAAAATAAATTTGCCAAGGCTACTTCCATATCCACTAAATCCGCCCCAAGGCTACGGTAATGGGCTAGTTTTTCAGGGGTCATGGCGTAAAAGTGCGGCACTGATACCATGCCTTGGCTGCTTTTAACGTTTGGCAACAGATCAAACTCGCCCTTTGTAGCCACGCCGATTTTTGAAGCAATACCTGTCTCGTCCCAAGCAGATTTGGGGCTTACAAGCCCACCGACTTCCCACTGCCCACTACCAATAAAGCCTGCCGTACCAAAAAAGGTGAAGTCCTCTGAGCCTGCAGCCATTGCGTTCTCTAAGCCGAGCAATGTTAAACCACCACCAATCAAACCACCAATTACACTTATCTGTTCCGTTCCATTAGTGTACGAGAAGGTCTTAGAAGGCCCAAAAGCTTTGGCCTTGCCTCCGCTTACAAAATCCTTAAAACCGAAAAAATGGCCTAGGCTCGCAAAGCAAATCACTTTTTTTTGTAGGCTGGGAAAACCCTTTGGGTCAGGAAGAATCAGAGACTTTTGCATGGTAACTTACCTTTTAATCTTAAGCCCTATTGACAAGCAAAAGGAAAGGCCTAAAAATGAATTGTTTGCTTTAAATTAAACACTTTTGAGTTTGCCCGTGAACCCTATAGCCCAAAGTTTGAACAAGGAGATTGAAGAACTCTCTCCAACTACATACGCCCTACTTTCCAACCTAGGCAAGAGGCTCTTTTTCCCAAAAGGTATTTTATCCCAATCTGCTGAGGCCAAAAGCTTAGCTAAAAAATACAATGCCACTATTGGAACAGCGATATTAAATGACCGACCCATGCATTTAAAAGCTACGGAAAAGTTTTTTAACCTTGAAGCGGAAGACGTTTACCCCTATGCACCTCCAGCAGGACGACCTGTGTTGCGCCAAAGCTGGAAGAAAAAGGTGGAACGAGAAAACCCTTCAACTCAAAATAAAGATTTTGGTTTGCCCATTGTAACCTCTGCCATTACCCACGGATTAAGTTTGGTTGGCGAGCTGTTTATCGATGAAGGTGACGTGATCATTTCACCAAACAAGCTTTGGGGAAACTACCGCTTAACTTATGAGACAAGGCTTGGGGCAAAGATTGAAACCTTTGAGCTTTTTAATGAACAAGATGAGTTTAACGTTGAGGCCTTAGCTGCTTGCATGAAAGAGCAGGCTGCAAAAAGTGGCAAGTTGGTGCTTATTTTAAATTTCCCAAACAACCCCACAGGCTATACCCCAAAAGAGGCGGAAGCCCAAGCTACAGTAGCTGCCATTAAGGCCCAAGCAGAGACAGGAACTAAAATTCTGACCGTTTCTGATGATTCTTATTTTGGACTCTTTTACGAGGATTCCATTACTGAATCTTTATTTGGCAGGTTTATTGGTTTGCATGAGAATATCTTGCCCTTAAAGCTAGATGGAGCAACCAAAGAGTATTACGCATGGGGTTTTAGAACAGGTTTTATTACCTTTGGAGCACCAAAAGGTGTGGACCCTAAAATTTTTAAAGCCTTGGAAGAAAAAACTAAAGGGGCCATTCGAGGTAGCATTTCCAATTGCTGCCATACTTCTCAAACGGTTGTAGAAAAGGTTCTAGCCGATCCTGATTTCCCAGCTGATGCTTTAGAAAAGCATGAGATCATGAAGTCTCGAGCTTTAAAGGTAAAAGAGGTTTTAAACCAAGCTCCCTATAAGGATGAGCTAAAATACTACCCCTTTAACAGCGGTTATTTTCTCTGCTTAAAGTTTGCTGATTTGGACGTGGAGGTTTTGCGCATGCATCTACTAGAAAAGTACGGAGTCGGCACCATTGCCATTGGCAAGACAGACCTACGTATTGCCTTTAGCTGCATTGAGGCTGTACAAATTTCTGAACTTTTTGAGTTAATTTTACAAGGAGTCAGAGACCTTAGAACTGCCTAAGGCACCTGCATATTTAAGGTAAACTGATCTGCCCCATGGCGACAGACTGATTTGCCCCCGTAACTTGGGGCAAATTAGTTGGGTTGCCTTTGACTTTTTCCCAAGCAAACAAAGCAAAAGCCACCGCTTCTTTTGCGTCTGCCGTAACTTCGCCGATTTCAGGCAGCACGACAAGCCTCCCCCCTAATAACTTTTGTAAGTCCCCCCAAAGCACAGGGTTATGAATCCCTCCACCGCTGGCCCAGACAGCGCCTTTTCCACCTGCATGTTTATCCAAATTTAAAACTATGGATTCCGCAACGAAAAAGGTGGCACTGCGAATCAGATCAAAAACAGAGTAATTAGGGAATTCTAACAGAGCAGCCTTAACCCATTCCTTGCCAAATTCCTCTCGTCCCGTAGATTTTGGTAGAGGCAACTGAAAGTAGGGGTGTTCTAGCCAAGAATTTACAAGTTCAGCGACCACCTTACCCTTTTTTGCGAACAAGCCATCTTTATCATAGTTTTGCCTGCCTTCAGATATCACCTCTGCCAGCTCATTTAAGATTCCATTACAAGGACCAGTATCAAAGGCGCATTCAACATGTCCACCTAGCAAAAGAGTAAAATTGGCAATTCCGCCTAAGTTTAAAAGCACTCGGTTTTCTGACAGGTCACTATACAAAGCCTGATCCAGATAAGGCACCAAAGGGGCACCACAGCCGCCAACGGAAATATCACTAGCCCTAAAATTACTAATGACGGGCAAACCCGTTTTATGAGCCAAGGCCTCACCTTCGCCGATTTGCAAGCTGGAATGACCGTGAAGATGGTAAATGGTTTGGCCATGACTGCCAATCAAGTCAATTTCCTCATGAGTAAAGCCATATTCTTTCAAAAACCTGTTGCAGCATTCACCATAATAGCCCCCTAGGTCTTGGTTTAATAGGCAAATTTCCCTGGAATTGCCCAAAACAAAAACACTTTGTATTCGCTCTTTTAACTCAATTGGCATATCGTAAGTTTGAAAGGCTTCCAACCTTATTTGGACAGATGATCCTGCACCGTCGAAGTGGACTAAGGCGATATCTAAACCATCGAGCGAAGTCCCAGACATTAACCCAAGCACTAAACTAGATTCTTTTTCTTTTATTTTGATGAGTCGTTCCAAATTGCACCTTGAAGAAAAAACGCCAATCCTCATTGGATTTGAGGGGGTCACGGTAACCTCTGATTTGGCAAAGCATTTTAAGAAGATCAACCCCATTGGCGTGATCCTCTTTCGTCGTAACATTACATCCTTTACCCAGACAGCACAACTGGTGGCAGGGATAAAAGAGCTCTTAGGCGATGTTTTAATTGGCATTGACCAAGAAGGTGGCGCTGTAGAACGCCTTGGCGAATTGGCAATCCCTTCTCAATTTGCCCTGTCTCAAGCGGGTTTAGTTACTGAAGCTACGAAATTACAAGCAAGGCTACTGGCTTCACTGGGAATCAACTTAAACTTTTCCCCCGTTCTAGATTTATATGATTCTAAGTCGCCAGTTATCAATCTTAGGGCCTTTTCCGCCGACCCTTTGGTGGTTGCAAAATGTGGAGAAGAGTCTCTTACTTCACATTTAAAATCAGGCGTAACTCCCTGCCCAAAACATTTCCCAGGTCATGGTAGAAGTCTGGAAGACAGCCATTTTTCTGCGGCAACCTTGGATAAGAGCAAAAAAGAACTAGAAGCTGCCGAATTGATCCCCTTCCAAACTGCCATTGATGCAGGCTGCCCTATGATGATGTCGGCCCACCTTTGGGTGCCTGAATTGGACTCGGACCTACCAGCTACCTTTTCTAAGAAAATCCTCAATGACTTACTTCGAGAGCAAATGGGCTACCAAGGTTTAATCATCTCAGATTGCTTAGAGATGGCTGCCACCGAAGACAGTTACAGCCCAGCAGAAATGGTGAGGCTCGGAAGGCTGGCAGGGCTAGATATCTGGATGAGCAGTTTTAGTTTGAAGGGGAGTCTGGAGTTTCAACTGGAACTGGCACAAGAGCTAAAAAGGCAAACTGATGACAAATCAGGCGCCCGTATTCAAGCTTTTTTAAGGAACTTCCCCCAACTAAAAGCAGAGCAACCAAAGGCAGAAGAGATTGATGCCCTTTACGAGGCTTCTTTGATCCAAAGGGGAGAGGGCTTTAATTATTCACAAGGAATTATCTGCTGTAGCCTCGGAAAATACAAGAAAAGCGGGGTCAATGCTGGGGAGCAGCAGCATCCCTTTTTGGCAAGACTCAACGATTCCACATTGCCGATTAAAGTTTCCAAGGCTATCAATCGACCAGCTGAGCTTCAATCCTTAGTTACCTTGGCAAATGCAGAAAAAGCCCTTTTATTATTGGTTTCTAGTGATGCATTTTTAAGAAGCGACTGGGACAGTGAAAATTATTCTTTAGAAAAGGCAAATAACTGCCTCCATATTGCCTTAAAATCGCCCTTAGACTTGAAGCTAGAGGCTAAAAATCACTGGGGGTTACAGGGCTATAATGCCACTGGTTCAAAGTTTTTAGTCACCAAGCTGCTAAAAGGCAGATAAAAAATATGCCAAAAAGCGCATTTGCCTTAAAAAATATTACATTTCTGCTTTAAAAGCAGGAAAAAAAAGCCTATAACAGGATAAAAGGACTGATAAAGTTTGATTTTATTGTTTCATGGGCCTATATTAAAGTCTCATAGAAAGAAAGAGTTACAGATAACTACTTAAAATTAAAAGATTTTTTAACTAAATAAAAGGGAGAATACATATGGTCGGTATGCGAATGGGTCTTGAGATGAAGATGGGCCAACAGCTCATCATGACCCCTCAACTGCAACAAGCCATTAAACTCCTGCAACTTTCTCGTGTTGAATTGGAAGAGTTGATCGACCAAGCTTTGGTTGAAAACCCAACTCTAGAAACACAAAATCCTGAAGAAGAAGAAGTTACCCCAGAAGAGAAAGACGAAAGCAAAACTGACGATCTCACCGACGACCAAGCCCAACTCAGCTACGATGAAGAGTGGCAGCAGTACGTAGAAGGCGGCGCAGGGGTGATCCAAGAGTCAAGAAGTCACCACGACCATGATGATGAGTCCAACCCTTTAGAAGCTACCATAAGCCGAACCCAAAGCTTAATGGACCATCTTTTTTGGCAGTTAGAAATAACAAAGCTTACAGAATTAGAGACGGAGATTGGGGAGCATATCATTGGAAATCTAGACGATGATGGTTACCTTTCTACAAGTTTACGTGAATTGATCGCCACCACCCCCCTCTTGAAAAAACAGATCTCACAGGCCCTAGAAGAAGGTTCCATTAAGCCTCTTTACCCTGAAAGCGGCAACGCTGCTTTTGATTTTCATCATGAAATGACCAAAAAGGTTGAAAAAAAGCATAAAGGTAAAAAGAAGGCGCCTATTCTAAACGAGGACGAGGAACCTCAAGAAATTTTGTCGACAGAAGACATTTCCGATGAAGACTGCGCTGTTTTAGAGAGAATGCTAATGGTGATTCAAAATTTTGATCCCCCCGGCGTTGGAGCTAGAAGCTTGCAAGAGTGTTTAGAAAATCAACTGGTCTACCTTAAGATGGGTGACTCTTTGGCTTTCCGGATTATCCAAGAAAACATGCACCTTTTAGAACAAAAAGACCTAAAACGCATTGCGAGAAATTATAAAGTAGATATCTCAGAAGTTGTTAGCGCTTACCACTTGATCACAGAGTTAGAACCTAAGCCAGGCAGACCCTTTGGCCGTGAAGTGACCCAGTATGTGATTCCTGATGTATACATCTACAAGCGTGGTGCTGAGTACATCGTTAACATGAACCAAGATTCTATCCCCCGTTTACGAATCAACCCCTATTACCAAGAGTTGATCCAAAAGGAGATGGAAAAGAAAAAGGCCGATGCGAAAGCAGAAGTTAAAGTGGAAAATAAAAAGGAAGAAGAGCAGGATATGACTACTCTTTACATCCAAGAAAAAATAAAATCAGGCGACTGGTTGATGAAGTCCATCGAGCAACGACAAAAGACTATTTTCCGTGTTTCCAAATCCATTTTAAAATACCAATATGAGTTTTTCGAAAAGGGCATCGACTATTTAAAGCCACTTGTTTTAAAAGATGTAGCTGACGATATTGAGGTGCATGAGTCCACAGTGAGCAGAATTACTACAAATAAATACATGCACACCCCCCAAGGGATTTTTGAGTTAAAGTACTTTTTTACTAGTGGCATTGACCAAGGTGATGGCGACGTTGTTAGTAGTAAGAAAATCAAGGACTACATCAAAAAAATGATCGACTCTGAAGACAAGAAGAAGCCCTTTACTGACTTGCAAATAAAAAATGAGCTCTTAGAAAATGCAAAAATCAAAGTGGCTCGCAGAACCGTGGCTAAGTACCGAGAGGCGATGAACATTCTCCCTTCCAACAAGCGGAAACAACTTTTTTAAGACAATAACAGAAAAACCTTGAAAAGCAGTCCTTTGCAGGCTATTAACTTAAGTAGATTATAAAATATTTTTATTGGCTAACATGACATCTCATTTAGATAAAATTATAGATTTTTCTCTTCGCTTAAACTTGGAGATCATCCAAAAAGACGAAGGTGAAGAACTCATTGTGGTTAATGCCGAAGAGAAAGGAATTTTCCATTTAATACTCGACTGTGAAAATCCAATTTTAGTCATGGAACAATTGATCTATGATGTAAAAAGCCCGAGCATTGAGCATTTTAAAAGGCTTTTACAAATGAACCGTAGCCTTGTGCATGGTGCATTTATCTTAGACGAAAGTGGTGAGAGAGTAATTTTTCGTGACACCTTACAGATTGAAAATTTAGACTTTAATGAATTTGAAGGAAGCATCAACGCCTTAACTTTAGGCCTTGCTGAATTTTCTTCTGAACTCATGCGCCTTAACAGTTAAACAAATTAAAATTATGGCAGGATTATTTCAACGTCTTTTTACACTAGGTAGCTCCGAGGCCAACAGCCTCGTCGATCAGCTAGAAGACCCAGTAAAAATGACGGAACAAGGTATTAGAGACTTAAAAGGCGATTTAGGGAAATCTAAAGAGTCCTTTGCTATTGTAAAAAAAGAGTCCCTGAACCTGCAAAAGGAAATTGAGAAAGCGAAAACCGAAGCTGGTGACTGGGAAAATAAGGCCAAACTTTTGATCAAAAGAGCCCAAGATGCACCTGATACGGCAGCACAGAGTGAGAAATTGGCGTTAGAATCTCTTAAACGCAGAGACGAAGCCAAGAAAAAGATAGCTGATTTTATGGCGAACCATGCCCAGCAAAGCAAAAATATTGGTAAACTTGAGCAGGATATCTCAAAATTACAGGGCCTCATTGAAAAATATGAAAATGAGCTTAAAACCCTAAAAGCGAGATCAACTACAGCCAAGGCAACAGAAAGAATCAACCGCCAGTTGGCTCAGGTAGATTCAGGGGGAACCTTGGAAATGCTAGAACGCGCACGGCAAAAGGTACAAGACCAAGAAAGTTTGGCAGAGGCTTTTGGAGAAACCTCCAAAATTGGCCTAAGCTTGGAAGAAGAAATTCAAGGGGCTTTAGGCAGCTCTGCGGACGATTCAAGTTATCAAAAGGAATTGGATATGTTAAAAGGTGGAGAGCAAATTGAAGACCAAAGCCCTCACCTAAAAGAATTAGAGGCTTTAAAGGCCCAAATCACTAAATCTTAAATCATTTCGGAGGAAAAATGAAAATTAAAAAATCTCAACTTATTGAGCAGTTGGTTAAGCAGATGGATGATTTTGCTGATGAAACCAACAACAAGCAAAAAACAGAAGTTGCCCGTGAGACAGTTAACTTATTTTTTACATCTATCAAAGATGCTGTAAAAAATGGCGACCGTGTTGAAATTCGTGGTTTTGGTAGTTTCGGTGTAAAGAAATATGATTCTTATGTTGGCCGTAACCCAAAGACGGGGGACAAGGTTCAAGTTCAACCTAAGAAATTACCTGTGTTCCGCCCAGGGCGAGAACTAAGAGACATGGTTAATAAGTAAACTATCTCTTTCTAACAATGTTATAACCCGGCTCTAGAGAAAATTTTAATTGGTACTCTGGGAGTTGTGGCTCTATTTTTTCTAAGATCTGACTTTTTAATTTAGGGAAATCCTCTTCTCTAAAAGTCGGGTCAACAGAAAATTCCCAATGCACAATTTCACCTGCTTCGTGGGGCCGAAATTGCAAATCATGAAAATCGATAATTTCATGACTTTCATTCATCATATCTTCTAAAATTTCGGCTACCTGTTTGTAATGTGGCGAATCAAAATCCACGGGGTCAACGTGCACGCTGCACTCACCATTGAATCGATCACCAACCCTGATGCCTACCTCTGCTGCTATATCATGCATTTCCACAGGGCTTAAATTTCCTAGAACTTCCATATGCAAGGTCACAAAGTGGCAATGGCCATACCTATGCACCATAATATCGTGCACATTTCCAATCCGCTTGTCCGTCTCTAAGGAAATAGCTCGAATCTCCCATAAAGTTTCCTCGTCTACCATTTCACCAAGTAAGGGCGAAATGGATTCTTGAGCAATCTCAACTCCAGACCACATCACCACCAAACTCACTACCACACCCATAGCGCTATCTAACCAAAAAAGCCCTTGAGTATTACCGATCAAGGCCACAACTACTAACCCCGTAGTAATGGAATCAATTCTGTGGTGCCATGCGTCCGCTTCTAATGCACTTGAGCCAATAGCCTTCGCCAAGCCCATAGAAAAGGCAGAAAGCCATTCTTTTGCGAAAATGGTCGCTGTGACAGCGGCAATCAGTGCGTAGGTGGGGTTTACTTCGTGAAAATCTTGGTTAAACAAGTCATAGGCGTTGACTCTCAATAATTCAAAACCGCCGACAATCAAAAGAATAGCCATAACCAAACTGGCAACCAATTCTGCATTGGCATGCCCAAAGGGATGCTCCTTATCCCTAGGGATTTTAGCCCATTTGAACCCCAAAATTACAATCACACTAGAAAACATATCACTTGCTGAGTGGATAGCATCTGCAATCAAAGCTTGGGAGTTAATGCTTAAACCTAGAACCAGCTTAAAAATACTCAAAAGCAAATTGACAATGCAGCTTACCCAACCACCAAGATAACCGTAAGAAGCTCTAATATCTGGGTTTTCAACCTCAGTTGGTTCTTTTACAAATTTAGCAACTAAGTAGGCAGTGAACCCAGTAGGAGCTTTATAGACTCTGCGTTTCATTTATTTCTTCTTTTGATAATACTCAATGCCTTGGTCCTTTTCAACTTGGGGGCGAGTTTTGTAGCGGCGGTTAAACCAAAAATACTGCTCTGGGTAAAGTTCAATCAATTCTTGCAACCGATTGGAAATCACTTGAGCCACATGCTTTGTGTCTTCTGCTTGATTGCCAGTAAAGTCATAATCCAATCTTTCAATATGGCCTTCGTGAGTCGTTGGCCCCACTCTTCTGATCCAGATCATAACCAGCGGGCGATTTCCTTTGGCCGTGAATGAGGAAAGGCCTTCGCCAACGGCGGCCTGCACACCAAAGAAGTCTACAAAAAGATTCATCCGAGGCACATTCAGATCACCTAGCATGCCTAAAATGCCTTTCTTTTTTGCCAATACGGCAATCATCTCTCGGCCAGCTTTGGGGGACTTTGATATATAATCCAAACCAAAACGGCTGCGAATAGTATTTATTAGTTCATCTACAAGGGGGTTTTTCTGTCCACCTACAAAGGCTGAAAAAGGTTGCCCAAGGTGATTGACTGCGGCGCTTAACAATTCCCAATGGCCAAAATGGTTGCCTGCCATGACAACGCCCTTTCCCTCTAGCCTCGCTTCTTCTAATACTTCTGCGCCTTCTAAGGTTACATATTGGTGCAGGTCTTTAGGTTTAATCGTCCTGAGCATCATCAGCTCAAACATAACACTGCCAATATGGGCATAAAAATCTTTACAGATTTTCGCTATTTCTTCGGGAGATTTTTTGTGGGCAAAGGCTATATTTAGATTTTCTAAGACAATTCTCTTTCTTACCCCCAATGCATGTAAAAACAGGCCAAAGCCACGGCCTAAGGCCGCAACTGCATTCCGTGGCAGAATATAAAACAGCCCGATCAGGCAGTGTAGAAATAGATATTCAAAGAGATACATCATGATGAATCCTTAGAGTCCAGCACGAACCAGATCTTGCAAGGTAATCATACCTATAACACGCTTGCCATCCAGTACAGGCATGAGGTTCAAGGGTTTTTTGCTATCGCTCATTTTAGTCAAACATTCAATGGCATAGGTGCCACTAGAAACACAGCATCCATTTGGGTTCATCATATCTTTTGCCCTTAGAGATTTCAAGTCAGAGACCTCACCAAAGGCCTTTCTAATATCAAAACCAGTAATCAAGCCCAAAAAGTTTTGGCCTGCATCGACAACACAAACACTATTTACACCACCTTTACTGATAGCTACCAGAAGATCATCAAAAGCAGTATCCTCGGCAACAATCGGGTTTTCTTCCTCTTTGTGCATAAGGTGATCCACCAAGTAGAGCAGCCTTTTCCCAAGTCTCCCAGCAGGGTGGTAAAGAGCAAAATCTTGAGGAGTAAAGTCTTTGGCCTTCATCAAGGTAACAGCCAAAGCGTCACCTACCACTAAGGCGGAGGTTGTTGAGCAGGTAGGCGCCAGGTTTAAGGCGCAAGCTTCCTTTTCAATGGGGGTGTAAAGGGCTATCTCGGCATTTTGCGCCAAGGTAGACTCTAAATTGGCTGTAATTGCAATGTAGCTACAGCCAATTTTTTTTAAACTCGGAATCATGGCAATCATTTCATCTGATTCCCCTGATTTTGAAAGCATTAATAGGATGTCGTCACTTTTCAACAAACCTAAATCCCCATGTAGGGCTTCAGATGGGTGTAAAAAAACGCCTGTTGTACCAGTAGAAGATAGGGTTGCGGCAATCTTAGCCCCAATGTGGCCCGATTTACCCATCCCTGTCACAACAACCTTACCCTTGGTGGCTAAGATCATTTCTACGGCCTTCTCGAAACTGGAATCGACCACGGCTTTTAGATCTTCTAAAGCCTTGATCTCCAGTTCAATCACCTCAATTATGCTTGTGCGAACTTCCATGCCTATTTAAATTTTTTGGCATCTTCAGTAAATTGAGCAATTCCTGAATCAGTTAGGGGGTGCTTTTCCATCATAGCTAAAACTTTAGCTGGGATAGTTAAGATATCAACGCCCATCTGAGCAAGCTCAATTACGTGATCTGGAGTTCGAATAGAAGCACCAATGATACCTGTTTCCAAATCAGGATTGGCATCAAAAATAGTTCTAATTTGGCTGAGTAGCATCAAGCCACTGGCACCAATATCATCTAAGCGACCTAAGAAAGGGCAAACATAAGATGCACCTGCTTTAGCAGCTAAAATTGCCTGAGGAGCTGAGAAAATTAAAGTGATGTTGGTTGGGATACCTTCAGCCTTTAAAGATTTAGCGGCTTTTAGGCCTTCATTCATCATTGGGATTTTAATCACAATGTTGTCACCCATCTTAGCAAGCTCTAGGGCTTCTTTCATGATGCCTTTATAATCAAGGCTTAAAACTTCTGCATGCACAGGGCCTTCTACTTCTTTAGCGATGGTTTGTAACATCTCAATATGATTTGTCCCTTCGCGAAGCAAAAGAGTTGGGTTAGTAGTAACACCATCACAGAGGCCAAGTTCACCTGCCGCTTTAATTTCTGCTAAATTAGCTGAGTCTACATAAATATCCATAATATTCCTTTTTAAGTTAGTGGTTCTTCTTGTTGTAGTTTGTGTTTTTTCTTCCAGGGAAACCCTAGAATAACGTAGGAAAAGGTACAGGCAAAAACTGTCCAGTATAGCAATTGGTGGTCATTGGTTGAATAGCCGACCAATACTGATACTAAAATTAAGGTTAAGACAATAACAGTTACAATCTTAGGGATGCTTGGCAATATCACTCTACCAAAATGAATGTAAGGTACCTTGGAAATCATCAAAAGACTGTTGGCAACAACAACCCCGATTTTTACTTCAAGAGGAACATCCAATAAAATAATAGAACCTGCAACCAATGCCCCAGCAGGTGAGGGTAGGCCCATAAAGACTTCCACTCCGCCTGTCTGGCCTAGTTTTTTCTTGTTGGCTAAAAACCTTACCAGTCTATAGCTCGTTGTACCAAAGTGCAAAAGGGCTAAGCCTGCTGCAATATTGGTTTGTTCCACAGCGGCAAAGATAATAATAGCAATGGTACCACCGAAGTTGGTTCCATCTGCAAGGTCGTCTAAGAGTTCACCTCTTGGTGTAGAGCCCCATTTGTCTGCTGCTCGCCCATCAAAAAGATCTAAGAACTGACCGATAAAAACTGCTGCAAAAGCCAAGTCAACTCTGCCTAGGGCAAGCACTAGGTAAATACCAACAAGCCCACAGACAAAATTTAATATACTCAATACATTTGCATACCAGTAACTAGGTACAATCTTAAAAAACATACTGAAAAAGCCTAGAAAGACTGCGCCCCAAAGACTTATCTTGGTATAGATCCAAGTTTCACCGCCAAAATAAACAATCTGGCAGGTAAGTAAAACAATAGTGACCACAGTTAAAAAGGTCTTTGCCTTACCAAATAAACTCGCAGCTGTATTTTTAATAAAGTGCCTAGAAAACTGACCTGTAAAATCAAAGATTGCATAAACAATCAAAAGGGTCATATCTGCATAACCAAGCCAGCTAAAATAAAAAAGCGGGGGGAAGAGCAGAAGCTTATCTGACATTGGGTCAATGGATTTTCCCTCTTCTGTATGGAGGTCAAAGTAACGAGCAATGGTGCCATCGCTAACGTCGGTTATAATCCAAAAGGTAAAGCACCAAGTTCCCAAATGCTGCCAAAGAGCAACACCGCCAGGCAACCAAACGCCGGCGTGAAAAATCAGAGCACTGATTATACCCATTGGGTAACGACAATAGCTTATAAAATTGGGATGCATCCAGAAAGTGCGCCGCACCCATTCATAGCCCCAAGAAGCATTATTGATCGCTCTCAATGTTAAGCGCTCACCTGTAAACATGAAGGTTGCAGGGATTACTGTAAGTAAAATAAATTGGCTCAAGGGGGAAAGCCCCCATAGGTCGATCATGCTGCTTTTTTGTTAAAATTCTTCCACCAAATTCTTTGTTGGAAGTATAATTCGGCTTAATTGAATGAATTTAGCAGTACTTGGGAAAAAAGAAAAGCGATGAAGCATTCTTTGACTTATACAAAAGGCTATGGCAGCTTCTAGTCATTGGGATTTACTATTGTTAGGACTATGAAAAACTTTTCTTTAAAATCGATACTTACAGCTTATCTACTGCTATCACTTGGATTAAGCTCTTGCTCCACCATTGAACCAAAAACAGTGGAAGCTAAATATGATAAGGCTATGGTCTTCATTGAAAAGGGGGAATACAATATGGCTCCTCCCATTTTACAAGAAATTTTAAAAGAAAGCCCAGGCACAAGATACGCCACCTATTCCTTTTTAAAATTAGGTGATTGCTACCTTGAGATTGGTGATACCAAAGAAAATTTTGACCAAGCAGAGCTTCATTACCGTATCTTTTTACGTAAAAGCCCCAATAGCCATTTGGTGCCCTACGTATTGAGCCGTTTGATCGAGTTAAACTACAAAAGAAATATTAGTAAGCTTTGGGGAGATGAATATGCCTATTCCCGTGACCCAGGTCACTTTAAAAGCATCATCCATGACTACCAGACTTTTTATTTACTATACCCAAGTAGCCTCTACCTTGTAGGCTCGCAAGAATACCGTAACAAGGCTCTAGAAGCTCTTGCCGAGCATGAATTTATCATTGGCGCTTGGTACTATAAACACAAGCTCTTCCCCTCATCTATTGCTAGATACTCTCATATTTTGAAGATCTACCCTAATTTTTCTGATAGAAATAAGGTGGTATTAGAGTTGATCAAAGCTTACAGAAAAAACCAACAGCCTGGCCTTGCTGCTGAACTTGAATTGGCTTATACCCAAGAATCTCAAGCCTCACTCCTATAAAAAGCAAAGAATGCTCGCTTTTTGCATGTTTAAGTAAGTTGTCCCTTAAGAAACGAATCCTTTAGGTAACTTTTTCTTTTTATTATTCATGAAGCTACGGATATTTTTACTCTTTTTGTTCTTTTTAAGCTCCTGCCAAATGGCGCAGCCAGGGCCAGATTCCCAAAAAAAGAAAAAAGACCCCACCAAAGAACTGGTTAAAAAAAATCAGGAGTTGGACAAAAAAAATCAAGAACTAGCAAAAAAACTTGCCGATCTTGAAAACCAAAGCAAACAAGATGCCTCTGCCCAACAAAAGCGTCTTGCCTCAATGGATAAAACCATTAGCTTAATGGAGCAGAATCTAGCTCAAATGAAGCAACCCCCAAGGGCACAAGCGCAAATTCAAAAGCCAATACCACAGAAGCTAGTCCAGCCTAAAAATGAGACGAGGCCCAAAAACGACCCTAAATTAGGCTCAAATAATCGCCCCCTAAACTCAGCAGCCCAGATCAGGCCAACGGCCCCATTGCCTGAAGCACCTAGGCGAGCAAGTAGCCCCTTGATTCGCTCCATCAATGAACCCATTTTACCGCCACCAAACCCAGCGGCCAGGGCCCAAAGAGGATTACTACAAAACCCCCAGGGAAGCGCAAAAAGAGTGGTGATGGTTCCACCAAGTAAAGCAGAACCGAGAAAACGGACTACAAAAAAGCTGCCTTCAGACACGCCCTTCTCTGTTGCTCGATCTGAAGTTGCCGAACAAAGTTACATGGACCCTGATCTAGATGCACCCCATAGCCCCATTATACTGCAACATACCCCTGGTGCAAAATTGAGTTATAATGAAGCCTTTAGGGCTTTCTCAAAACAGGATTACAGGGACTCCATTGAGCTGAATAATTTCTTTTTAAGCCGCTTCCCCAATGACCATGATGCTGACAACGCTCAATTTTGGATTGGGCAAGCTCACTTTAATAAAAAATCTTATAACGAAGCGGAAACAGCCTTTCGAAAAGTGCTTATCAACTATAAGCATGGGCCAACTGCTGCAGGATTTAAAACACCTGATGCGATTTTTATGCTTGGTAAAATATACAAAGCTAAGCTAAGACCTAATAGAGCAAAATATTATTTTGATCAGGTGATCAAAAGATATCCAGGCTCGCATTCAGCGAAAAAAGCGCAAAAAGAAAAAAATAACCTCCAGCGACCAACAGAGTAAATGTCTGATTTTAAAACGAAAGCTTGGCTCGGCCTTTGGCTGTTACCAGGTATGGGCCCCAAAAGCATTGCCACGCTTGTAGAAGCATTTGGCTCAATTGAATCCTTGATGGCCGCTGATCCAGTAGAAATAAATAAGCGTACAGGTTTGCATATTAATCAGGCTGCTGAAATTGCCCAAGCGCCTGAATCCCCTGTAACTCTACAAGAACTAGAAGACATGGCTCGTTTTGATGTGCAGATCACCCACTTTGACGATGCCCACTATCCTTCGCTCCTGCGAGAAATTGATCAGGCACCACCTGTCATTTATCATAAAGGCAATTTAAACCTAAACGATGGCCTCCCCATCGCCTTTGTTGGCAGCAGAAAAGCAAGCTTCGCAGGCAAAAGCCAGACCAAAAGAATTGTCAGGGAACTGGGCGAAAAGCATAGAGAAATAAGAATCATCAGTGGTTTAGCATTAGGCATAGATACCGCTGCCCATGAGGCCGCACTGGAGGCAGGGCTTAAAACCGTTGCTGTGCTTGCAGGTGGTTTGAGTAGCACTTACCCAAAGCAAAATATAGGTTTGGCTCATGAAATTCTGCAATCAGGCGGTATGCTCATAACCGAATTTCCCGTATTCGCCGCACCCATTGCGTCCCACTTTCCACTGCGAAATCGTATTATTTCAGGCTTAAGCCGTGGGGTTTTAGTGGCAGAGGCAGGGGAGAGAAGCGGCACAAGTATTACAGCCAATTACGCTCTGGACCAAGGTCGAGAACTCTTTGCCTTCCCTGGCCCTATGGATTCTAAATTCCATATTGGGGTAAATAGATTAATCCAACGAGGGAGCGCCAAGCTTACCCTTTGCGCTGAGGATATTTTAAATGAAATCAATCCTGAGGTAGCCTTTGATACTACCCATGATAAGGACCCAGTAGAAGTACTCGAATTACCCATTGAAAGGGTGGCTATAGGAAACGAGGAAATTGCCCCAGCAGAACCCTTGGCAGAACCAAGCGCAGAAACTTCAAAATGGCTCCACTTGAGCCCCGATGCAGCAGCTGTAATGGAGGCCCTAGAAGAAGGCCCCTCCCACGCAGATGGCCTATCCCAAAAATTAGAGACCCCTGTCCATAAGCTACTCGCAACCCTGACGACGTTGGAAATGCAAGGCCTAATCAACCAACTGGCTGGCGCAAAATACAGCATTATTTAACTTTTATTTCTTTTTTTGTGGCCTTTCCTACCTAAACAACCAGTATTATAACCCCTAGCCTAAAAGCATTTACTTTGGTAAAAAATTAGATTCACTTTCCTTCGAAGGCTAGGATGCTCCAAGATTACGACAAAGCAATCCAATCACTAGAGACCCATCTACAAGCAGGCCCTAGTGCGACCTTAGCCGAGTTTATCCAGTCATTTCACCCCGGTGACATCGCCTATTTAGCCTCTCACATTGAGCAAAATCTTCTCAAAGGGTTTTTAAATGAGGTGCAGCTTCACCCTGAATTAGAAGAAATCATCTTTTTGATGGAAAAGGAGCCTATAATCCAACTGATTGAGGCCATGCCCACAAATCAGATCAAAGACCTTTTTTCTAAAGTTGACCCTGATGATTCCGCCAAGATTATAGGCCTACTTCCAGAAGAGTTGGGCGCATGGGTGTTAACCCACATGCAGCCTGAAAATTCGAAAGAAACGGAAAGCCTGCTGGAATATGATGAAGAAACAGCTGGGCGAATTATGTCGCCTGATTTCTTTGCCATGGAAGAGGATTCCACAGTTTTAGAAGCCTTTACGGCCTTAAAGCAAGAGCATAATGCCGAAACCGTTTACGCCTTATTTATTACGGACAAACGAAACCACCTGATTGGAGTATGCTCGCTTCGAGAGTTACTCACCCAGCCAAACGATGCAAAACTAAATGAGTTCATGGAAGAAGAGGTGATTACTGTTACCGCCGATGTTGACCGTGAAGAAGTGGCGCAAATGGTAGAACGATACCAGCTTAATGTTTTGCCTGTTGTTTCTAAGAGCCATAAAATTCTAGGGGTGATCACCGTTGATGATGTCATTCAAGTCATTCGCTCTGAGGCCACAGAAGATATCATGAAGCTTGCTGGTACAACAGTAGAAGAATTTGCATTACAGTCGCCTTTAAAGGGATTTCAACGGAGAATGCCCTGGTTAATGGTTTCCTTTTTTGGGGGAATACTTACGATCCAAACCAATATCTACTTTGCTGGAAAAATTCCTCAAGTTGAGTTTTTGGCCTTTATCACTGTCATTGCTGGAATGGGTGGGAATATTGCCAGTCAATCTTCCACCATTGTTGTGAGGGGGCTCGCAACAGGGAAAATTTTAATCAGTGAGCTTTGGGATGTTCTGTACAAAGAAATCTCCATAGGTTTGCTTTTAGGCCTCTGTTTTGGCGCTCTGCTCGGTACCTTTGCCAGTTTCCAGTTCCAAAACGTACCTTTAATTGGCTTTTCTGTAATGGCGGGGATGATCTTCTCCATGCTGATTGCCGCTACCGTTGGCAGCTTAATGCCCATGGTTTTTCAAAGATTCCAAATCGACCCTGCCGTTGCCACAGGGCCTTTTGTGTCCACCACCATAGACAACCTTGGTCTATTGGGATATTTTGGCAGTGTTTTTATGATCTTTCATTTATTCCTATAATCTAATATGAAAAAGAAAATCCTCATCACAGGCGCTCTTCACCAAGTAGCCTTTGATATTTTAGACTCAGACCCCACAGTTGAATATGACTATAAAGTCGATATTCCTAGGGAAGAATTACTTAACATTATTGGTAATTATGATTGCCATATTTCACGTAGCGAGTCAGATGTTGACTTAGAGCTACTGAGTCGAGCAGATAAGCTTTCCGTAGTTGCCCGTGCAGCTGTTGGAATTGGGAATATTGATGTGGCAGAAGCCACAAAAAAGGGGATTTTAGTTTTTAATACCCCTGGAAAAAATACCAACAGTGCAGCAGAACTTACAATCATGCTTATGCTGGCTGTAATGAGAAACTTGATCAAAGCCCATAACTCCATGGCTGCCAACAAGTGGAACCGCCATACTTTTAATGGCACCGAGCTATTAGGTAAAAGAGTGGGCATCATCGGCCTTGGAAACGTAGGCCACAGGGTCGCACGCTTTTGCAACGCCTTTGATTGTGATGTTGTGAGCTACGACCCTTATGTTACAGCAGACTATTGCATCAGCCACAATGCGCCTCCAGTAAGCTTAGAGGAAATGTGTAAAACCTGTGATATCATTACAGTCCACACACCTAAAAATGCTGAGACCGTAAATATGATCGGGGCCAAAGAAATCGCCATGATGAAAGACGGCGTGATCTTAGTGAATGCCGCTCGTGGTGGTCTTTATAACGAACCTGCTGTGGCAGAAGGCCTAGAATCAGGTAAAATTCATGGTTTAGGTTTAGACACATGGGATGTTGAGCCTGTTGTTGAACACCCTTTGAAGAAATTTGAAAATGTGGTTATGACTCCTCACATTGGAGCCAGTACTCTTGAAGCTCAATTTAGAATTGGCAGCTCTGTTGCTGCGGAAACTTTAAAGGCCTTACGAGGCGATATTGTTGGCACCCCTGTTAACTTGCCTGATATTGGCGCCTTGAGCGGTGAGCTTGCTGGGCACTATGCCTATCTTGCTGGCAAACTGGGTTCCTTTTCTCGCCAGTTCATGCACCAAAAATTTGAGCCAGAACAGATCAAATTTTTATACCGTGGAACCTTACCACCGGAAGACTTTGCCTTAATTAAAATGAGCTTTATCAAGTCCTTTTTACAAGGAACCTTAGATGAAACTGTAAGCTATGTTAATGTGATGCAAATCGCAGAAACTAAAGGCATTCATATCGTTGAAAATGAAGATAAAGACTTTAGTGACTATGACTCTGCCATTCGTGTTGAAGTTACT
The DNA here is from genome assembly GCA_965602905.1 of uncultured bacterium. Taxonomy (GTDB): domain Bacteria; phylum SAR324; class SAR324; order XYD2-FULL-50-16; family XYD2-FULL-50-16; genus JASJGK01. The sequence continues at coordinate 57,796 of CBFCZY010000011.1, forward strand.
GGCGGCGGTCACTCTGTTTCCATCGGCGGCACTGTTTTGGGCAACAAGCGAGTTCGCTTGAGTTACCTCAACGGCTTTGCCTTTGAGATCGACCCCCAAGGTTGCATTCTTTCCATTGAAAATCAGGATAAGCCAGGTGTAATTGGCCATGTAGGCCGCATCTTAGCAGAAAATGGTATCAATATTAACCGCTTTGAGCTTTCCCGTGCCGACCAAGGTGGCCTAGCTATGGCCATGGTTACCATTGATGGAGAGGCAGGACAAAAGACTTTGGATGAATTAACAGCCCAAGAAAATATCGACAGGGTTCAGGTAATTCACTTAGGGAATTAGTTTATGCTCCAGGCAAAGCACTTTTCTTGGATTTTAGTGTTTCTTTTAGCTTTGTTTTCAACAGAGCTAAAAGCCCAAGATCTCCACGGCTTCGCCTCGGCCCACCAAGATTTCACTACTTTTGAACAGGCCGGCACCGAGTTAACCTTACTCGCTGGCCCTGTTTTAGGACTTAGATACAGCAGCTACCCTGCAATCAGGGGCGCAGAAGGCATCGTCTTTTCAGGCGGCACAGCCACGCAGTGGCAAAGTGAAGCTCAAGTCAATATCCCTAGCCTGCTCTGGCTCCTAGATTACCAAAAATATAGCAACAAAGGCAAAAAGCCCTTTGATTTTTTATGCGCCTACTTAGGGCTTGGATTTGCCAAGGCCAATTTTACAGAAACCCAATCAGCGAACAGTTACTCTGGCGGAAGCTGGAACAGCTCCCAGATTACACAAGAATCCCAAGCTAACATCGGCCTTGTAACCTTTGGTTTTTTTGGTGCTGAATCCTTTGTTTCTATCGATACAAGATTAGAATTCCTCTACTCTAAGTTTGATTCTTTAGGCGGCTCACAGAAAATTCAACAGGCCCGCTTGGTTTTTGCCTTGGGTTTTGGTTATTAAGCCATTTTTGAAAAACTAGCCTCCCTATGCGCCAAATCAAAGAGCCATTGCTGCTCCTAACCAAATATTCTTACGGCGAGGCCGACTGGATTTGCCATTTTCTTTCCGCCGAAGAGGGCATTTTATCAGCAAGGCTCCATAGCGGGCAAAAGATGGGTAAGGCTTCTACCTTTGCTTACCAAGGCGGTGAGTTGATTGAGGTGGAGTACCTTGCTGAAGAGGGAAAAGACTTCATTAAAATCAGCAACCATAAAGGTCTACGCTCATTTGATCCTGAAAAATTAGATTATGATTCCTACCTTGGCTTATCCTTCTTACTGGAGCTAACCCACAAGTTTGGATATCGAGGAATTGAGCCCAGTGGTCTTTTTAACTTGATCCAAAGTAAATTGAGCAGGTCCTGGGGCGCAGAATCCGTACCCATAATTTTAGTCGAATGCCTTTGGGCATTTATAGAACTCTCAGGAATCGGTTTTTCCATCACCCATTGCGAACATTGCCATAGGGAGAGTTTCAAAAAGGAAGGCGAGGAAATAAAATTTCGCAAAAGCACCTATAACTTGCGAGAGTCTGAAGGTGCACTGTGGTGTGAAGCCTGCTCTGGGCCAGGCCCCATTGATGGGAGTCTGCTCAAGGCTTTATGGATGATGGCTGAAAAAGAATCTCTGATGCAAATCCCCAGAGAGCTATGGGTCAGGTGGTTTCCACTGTTAATGAAACATCTTCTGTGGCACCACCCTATGGAACTCAAGTGTCTTGAGGTTTTACCTAAGGGGCTTAAGGTATTTACTTAAGGTCTTCGATTAATCCCTCTTAGGCCGTTTTAGCCCTCTTTTTTATCCAGATCTTTTAGAAGTTCCAAGTAGTAACCACCTTGGTCCACCAAAGACTGGTGGTCGCCCCTTTCGATAATTTCACCCTTCTTCATCACCAAAATCATATCGGCTTTTCGGACGGTGCTTAACCTATGGGCAACGGCTATAACTGTCTTTTCAGCCAAGATTTTGTCTATGGCCTTTTGGATTAAATCTTCTGTTACCGAATCCACTGACGAGGTGGCCTCATCCAGCAGAATCAATTCAGAGCGCCCTGCAATGGCTCTGGCAAAAGAGATCAACTGGGCCTGACCAGCTGAAAGATTTTTGCCATTATCCACTACCTTGGTTTGGTATTTCTCATCCAAGTCATCAATAAATCCGTGGGCGTAAACATACTTGGCGGCAGATTCAATCTCATCCATACCAATATTTGGTCGTTCCAGACTGATATTAAAACTCAAGGCCTCGTTGAAGAGATAGACATCCTGTTGCATCAAAGAAACGGTAGTCAAGAGTTGCGCCTTGGAAAGGTTATCTAGTTCTTGCCCATTGATATGCACTTCACCAGTGTAATCACGGTAACTCTTGGTGATCAGCCTTAAAATTGTTGATTTTCCCGAGCCTGTTGCCCCGACTATGGCCAACTTTTTTCCCTTTTCCAAAGTAAAGCTCACACCATTTAAAACCTTTTCCGACTCTGGGCCATATTGAAAATGAACATCCTTAAATTCTAAAGAATCAAAACCCTTGAGGTTTTTCGCTTGTTCACCCTCTTTTTCAGGCTCTTGCTTTAATAGCTTGTCGATATGTTCCAAGGCGGCCAAGGCTCGCTGGATCATAGCCACCTGCTGGGCAAATTCCCGAATAGGAATAAAGATCTTATTTAAGGTGTTGATAAAACCAATTAAAACACCAATGGTAATCGCACCCTTTATTATCTCGCCTGCGCCATACCAAATGACCATGGCAAGGGTTACGGTGGTTATCCCCTCAATCAAAGAAAAAAGCGCAGCATCGTAAATATTGGACTGGTTCTGTGCCTTTAAAAACCTTTGGTTTCTTTTGTAGAAAACTTGGGCAACTTTCTTTTCTGCTGCAAAAAGCTGGATCGTCTTGATCCCATTTAAGCTTTCTGTAAGGTACGAAGTTGCTTGTGCCAAGGCTTCACGACTGAGGTTAAAGTAATTCCTAAGCTTTTGCCGCAACTGGCTAACAATAAAGTAAACTATGGGAATCACAACCATGATCACCAAGGTCAACTGCCAACTCAAATAAAAGAGGAGAGCCAACAAGGCTAAGGTTTTAGTGATGTCCACAAAAAGACCCATTACCCCCACAGCTAAGGATTCACCAATGGCTTCCATATCACTGGTCATACGGCTTAAGGTTACGCCAATGGGAGTCTTGTCAAAATAGATTCTAGGTAAGCTTAAACTGTGCTCATAAAGAGCTTTACGTAAGTCGGCAATGGCCTGTTGCCCTGAATGCTGCAAGCTATAGGTATAAAGCGCATCCATCACATAGCCTATCACCACAGCCGCTAAAAGCATTAGGAGCATAAACTGTAAGCCCTCGATTTTACTGGGAATCAGGTGATCGTCCACAATTTTAACAATCAACCAAGGGATAACAATGGCTGCCGCTGTTGTTACAGGAATCGCCGCTACTGCAAAGTAAACCCAAATTCTGTAGGGGCTGACGTAACTATAAAAGAGTTTAATTAGTCTCCAATCATCCTTCATGATGATCCCCCTGTTGCAACTCCCAAGTTTGTTGGTAAAGGCCTGCACGGCGAGTAAGCTCAGAGTGAGTGCCTCGATCTACAATTACACCGCCCTGTAAAACTAAGATCTCGTCACAGTTTTCCAATGCTTGCACCCGATGTGAAACAATGAGCAAAGATTGACAGGAATCTCGCTTTAAAATTTGCCCTAGTAAAAATCTTTCGGTCGCATAATCAACAGCAGAGAGAACATTATCTAAAACCAATAGTGGCGCCGATTCTACCATAGCTCGAGCCAAACTAATTCGTTGTTTTTGCCCCCCAGAGAGCATGATTCCCTTTTCGCCCACCATGGTTTCTACACCCTTAGGGAAGCGCTCCACTTCCTCTTGTAAGGCGGACTCATAAATGGATCTATCAAGGTTTTCAGGGGAAATATCCTCTTTTACCGCACCAAAGATAATGTTATTTTTTAAGGTATCAGAAAACAAAAAGGCATCTTGACTCACGGTTTTCACCACTTGCCTTAAATCTTGCCTAGGGATTTCAGTAATATCCTTCCCCCCGAGACTAATTTCCCCCTTTTTCGTGGGCAAGTAGCCGTTCAAACAGTTCACTAAGGTGGTTTTACCACTACCAATAGGGCCTAATATTCCAATGGTTTTGCATGGGTCTATCTTAAAATTTATATCTGTTAAAACAGGCTGAGTTTGGTCTGGATAGGTATAACTCAAGCCCTTCACTTCAATTCCGCCCTCAAAAAGCTCCGTTGCCTTTTGGTCAATGGGGGCAATATTTTGGGTAGGCTCTTCTTTGGACAAAATACTTTCAATGGACTCCACTCCAACCATAGACTGCTGGATGATAGTAGTAATCCAACCGAGCCCCATCAAGGGCATAGTCAAGAGTACGCTGTAGGCCATAAATGCGGTCAACTGCCCAATGGTCATGGTGCTTTCGATCACGTAGTAACCACCGACAAACAAAATCAAAATCTTTAAAATGTTTTCGAGGTTGGCTAAAATGGGAATTAAAAAGGATCGAACAAAGGAAATCTTTAAAGACTCACTCAAAAACTCCTGATTTTTATCTTCAAATTGCAGCGCAGACCAACCAGTAAGCTGGTAGGCACGAATCACATCAATACCGCCAAGGCTGGCTACAATATAAGAAGAAATATCTTGAAGTAGGTCTTGCCTCGTCCGACTATGAACCACAACAACCTTCATACCTACCTTAACAATCAAAAAAGCTGCCACAACAGGGGCGACACAATAGAGAGTCAGGCTAGGGGAAAGCTGCCACATCTTATATGGGGTCAAGCTCAAGGCTGTAATGATGTTAAATATCTGCATCATCACAAAACCACAGAGAAGCCTTACACCTGTGATATCATTTTGTATTCTACTAACTATGCCCCCTGTTGGATTTTTATCGTAATAATCTTTCTGGAGGTAGGTTAACTTTTGGAAGAGGTCATTCTTCACCTCAAACTCAATTGCTCGCCCAGGGTTAAAGAACAGCACACGAGACAAAGATCGAGTAAAGATGATGGAGACCGCAAGAATAAAAATAATCCAGAGGTAGGACTCTAACTCCACCTGAGAACTAGACAATTTCTCAGCGCCAAGGCTGAGAATATCTACTGATTTTTCGATGTATTCGGGGATTGTAACGGCCAGCCAGTTGGTGAGAACAATAAAAATTATTCCAAAGGAGTAGCTTAGTTTATGCTGGCCAAGGTAAAAGATAAAAAATTGGATTCGTTGCATTTAGTTTTGAAGGAAGAAATATCTCTATCCCTTACTTTCGCCCTCTTTTAAGTTCTGTAGGTCCTTAAAGCCTTCTGACGCTTCTGAGATATTACCTAACTTTTCATCAATAGCGATTTTTGTATTTAACGCTTCTTTATTGGTCGCATCTAGATGGATTGCTTCATTACAAGAGACTAACGCTTTACCAAAATCACCATAAGCTATAAAAATCTTAGCCATTAAAAGCTCTCCTGCGCAGGTTTTTTTATGCTTCATAAAGGTTTCAACTTCCTTGTATGCCCTTGTTAACTGTGTTTTTTTCTCATGTGTGTCTTGCTCAACACTAGCCTTTTGAAGCCAGGCATTGGCAAGGTTGAACTGAGAAATATGGTCACAAGGTTGGCCTTTTGTAGCTTTCATAAAAGACCGAATGGCCCCGTCATAGTGCTTTTGTCCAAGTTGGATCACCCCAAGGTTATTATTGGCAACAGCGTTGTTGGGGCTTGTTTTAAGCGTCCTTACTGTTTGCAACTTTTTACGTTCAATGTGGGCACGTTTGCTATCGCCTAGCTTTTGGTACATTTTCACAATGGCATCGTATATTTCTTCTCTCGTGTAATCTTCTTCAAGTGCTTTATAAAAGTATTGCACCGCAGCTTTAGCATTTTTTACCCCACCAACACCGGCGTAAGCCTTTCCAAGACCAACATAGGCCTCAGTTAAAGAGTTATCCCCGCTCAATGCCGTTTCAAAGGCGGCCATAGCAGCGTCGTAGTTGCGCTCATTTAGGAGAATATTACCATCAGTAACAAACTCATTGCCGCCTATTTTCCCTTTACCAAAAAGCTTGCCTATTACACCCTTCTTCGGTTTTTCGTAATGCCTTGGTTTAAAATCTGTTTTAATCTCTACATCTGCTTTTTTAGCAGGCGCTGCTGGAGGGGGCTCAGGCTTTTTCTCTGCTGCTTTTGGCTCTTCTGCCTCTTTAGATTCTTCATTTTCTTCGCTCATCATTCCACCGTAGATTAATTATAATATACCATAGAAAAAAGAACGGATTTTGAAAATCAAAATCACCAAAAAAATTCCCCTCTTGGCTTACAAATTGTATTAACTAAGGAAGAATTAAAAAAAAGTTACACCCTTTAAGTTAAATCTCCAAAGGAGCCCATATGATCGGGTTAGAAATGATCTTAGAAAAGGCCCTAGCTACCCCCTGGATCACAGTAGGAATTGCCAGTTTCTTCTGTATATTCTTTGGGCTTTTGGTCTATACAAAATTAGCAGAAATAATTGCATTTAATACAAAAAAACAACGAGCTATCGAAGAGTTAATACAAAGATATGAGCATATTCACAGTCACCCCTAAGCTGCTGGACGAGGTTAGTACCCAAGCCCAAAAAGCAAAACGAAGACGTACCAACCATAACTTCCATCAGCTAGAAGATACAGTGCAGCGTTTTTTAAATGCTATTGAACCAGATTCCTACATTCGCCCCCATAGGCATCTTTCCCCACCAAAAGAAGAACTTTTTTTTGTTCTTAGGGGCAAAGGGGCTATTGTGGAGTTTTCCGATGAGGGTGAAATCACCAAGATTTTGGAGTTGGACCCTAAAAAAGGGCAGCTTGTTGTAGAAGTTCCAGTGGCAATTTGGCACACAGTGGTTTCCTTGGAAGAATCAAGCGTGTTTTTTGAAGTCAAAAAAGGCCCCTATGAACCCACAACCGACAAAGATTTTGCCGACTGGGCACCTAATGAGGCAGCCCCCGAAGCTGGAATCTATTTAAACCAATTGAAACAACAAATCTTAAAGTTACACCCATGATCAAAATTGTTAATCTGAATTTATTTAGCCAAGAGGAATTTGGACTCAAGGATGTTAACTTATCTCTAGAGCACAAAGACCGTGTTCACTGTAAATTAGAAGATCCAGACCAACTCAATAGCCTATTTGGGATTTTAGAAGGTCGTTACCGTCCAGATTCAGGCCGAGTTTTTTATGACAGACTGAAACCCCATACCCAAAGCGATAGATTGCTGCTCGGCGGGAAAGTTTATGACGAAACAGCAGAAAAATATTGGGTTTTGAAAAATGAGGTTTTTTTCCTTGGAGGGGAAAAAAAATATAAAAGAAGCTATCTTGAACAATTAAAATGCCGCTCCATCCGCCACTTCCCTGTGTATAAGCTCAAAGGTGAAGACCGATTAAAATTCACGCTACTGGCCTTATTATTTCAACCAAAAGGCTTAATTTTAATTTCTGATTTGCTAAGTTCTGAGCTAGATGAAGATATGTTGGAAATATTAAGACTGCTGCATTGCCACTCCGGCTGTATAATCTGTTACGCCAGTTGTGGTGATGACGCTGAGGAACGAGTCAATTGGCTACATAAAGAAAAGCCCCTGCGTCAACTTGCGCCACCTTGGGACAGACGAGAAGAACCTAACGATGCACAAGATCCAGACAAAAATGTCGACTCAGAATAGTGGCAATTGGGTAATGGCTTTAGATATCAAATGAGTATCTACAAGGCATAGATCATGAATCCTGTAGGTAAAACAAACTAATTAAGACTCAAGGTTACCATGTTACCAAAAACAAAAGAAAACCCATTAGATGATGTAGAAATTTTAAGTAAATCCTTCGCCAAGTGTTTGATTGAAAAAGGATTCTCCAAAGGGGATTTGGTTAGGGCTGCGACAGTAATGCTAGATCACGCAATTGATTTTTGCCCAGTGCCAGCAGAAAAAAAGGATACCCCGGCAAACTTAAAAGTAGTGAACCGGAAACAGAAATAATCCAATTAGCCTTTAAAAAAGACTAGTCTTTCGCCCTTTCCGCATATTCGCCAGTTCGAGTATCAATCTTAATACGGTCACCTTGATTGACAAAAAGAGGGACAGCCACTTCAGCACCTGTTGAAAGGGTAGCAGGTTTACTAACGTTGGTAGCCGTATCGCCTTTAACACCAGGCTCGCAGTAGGTAATCTCTAAGGTAGTGAAATTAGGCAAAGTCAGGTCAATAGCGACGCCATTATATAGACTCACTTCCACATCCATTTGTTCAACTAACCATTTCCAACTTTCGCCTACCTGTTCTTTGGTAAGCTCAATCTGCTCATAGCTGGATTGGTCCATAAAGTGGTAGCTCTCACCATCAACATATAAAAATTGCATCTTCGTATCTTCTACAGCCGCTTTAGAAACCTTTTCTCCGCTTTTATAGGTACGGTCAAGCATAGAACCATTGACTAGGTTCTTCATCTTCACGCGAACAAAAGCATTTCCCTTTCCAGGTTTTACAAATTGAGCATCAGAAATACGGTATGGGACTTTATCAATTTCAATTCGCAAGCCTTTGCGAAGGTCATTAGTTTCGTACATTGTGGGGATAAAAAATATGGTTTCAAAAGAAACTAATTTGCCACAGAAAGGGCAGAAGGGCAAGATTTGATCAAAAAAAAGACAATTTATTAAGGTTCAGCCCTCCAGCTAGAGAAAGGGAGACAAACAACCGTTAGGCTGAACTTTAAACTTTAGGTGTCCTGAAACTTAAAGAAGCCTAGGCTTCTTCAGATAAAGCTTCTAAGGCTTCCTTGTTTTTGATTACCGTTCTACGTTTAATGGTATCAATCAAACCCTTTTGGCGAAATTCCATAAAGGCATAAGATACAGTCTCACGTGTAGTGGCGATACTATTACCAATTTCTTGGTGAGTTATCATATAATCAATTAATGTTCCATCCACTGAGTCTTTCCCGTGATCCTTCGCTAAAGCGAGTAACATTTGGGCGACCTTTGCGTTTGCACTTTTAAACAGTAAATTTTCAAGCAAGTTTTCTGTTTCTAGTTGCTTGGAGCCAATGCGCTGTAAAATCCATTTGGTAATCCTACAGTCTTTTTCCATTTTGGCAGACATTGCCTCTTTGGTCACATAGTGCAAAATACTATCTTTTTTAACTGAGGCAGAGTTTTTCCAATCCTGTCCTGTAATGGCTTCGGCTTCACCAAAAATAGCTCCTGGCCCAAGGCGGTCTAAGATAATTTCCTTGCCGTCTGTGGTTTGTCTAGAAATTTTAACCTCACCGTGGTTGATTAAATAGATCCTATCGCCTTGTTGTCCCGAGGTGAAGATGTTACTTCCCTTTTGGAAAGTGATAAGCTTCCCCTGTTCCATAAAAAGCTGTGTAACTTCTTGTGGACTAAGAAGGTTTGACCTTTCATTTTCATGTGGTTCAGAAATTCCCATTTCGACTCCTTTAAGCATTTGCTGATTTTTTCGATTCATTTTGGGTAAAAAACTGTATTTACTATATGTTTCTTAGGTTAAAATACTAAAATATATATAAAGCTTTTGTAATATAGGCTTATTATACTCTGCGTTCAAATTCGCACAAGTTAATTTTCTTTCATTTTTGTTAAAAATTGTAACTAAGTACAATTAACCTAAGAAAAACTAATTTAATTCTCATGTGACATTTTCTCCATTATATGGCATAGAAAGAACTAAATGCAAACTTTAATTTCTTTGGCTTTAAACCCTCAAAAACGATCAACTTAAAAGGTTAACCAATGGCAGACTTTAAATTCCAAGCTTTATTTGAACATTCTGGGCAAGATACCCCCTTTAAAAAAATCTCAAGCGACCATGTTGAAGTTAAAGATTTCAACGGTAAAGAATATTTACTTGTTCAGCCAGAAGCCTTAACTCTTTTAGCCGAAGAAGCTATGAAAGATGTTTCTCACTTGCTTCGACCAGGCCATTTGCAGAGCCTAAAAAATATTTTAGAAGACCCCCAAGCAAGCCCAAATGATGTCTATGTTGCAACTAATTTACTAGAAAATGCTATTATTGCCGCAGAAGGTGAGTTTCCTTCTTGCCAAGATACAGGAACTGCGATCGTTGTAGGTAAGAGAGGTGATCAGGTTCTCCTTGAAGGGACAGACGAAGAAGCTTTGAGCAAAGGCATCTGGAAAACCTACCAAGATGATAATTTACGCTACTCCCAAACGGCCCCCTTGACCATGTTTGAGGAGGTTAATACTGGCGACAACCTACCTGCGCAAATTGATCTATACGCAGCTAAGGGCATGGAATATAAGTTTTTATTTATGGCAAAAGGTGGCGGATCGGCTAACAAGACTTACCTTTACCAAGAAACCAAAGCGCTCCTCAACCCCACTAGGATCATGGAGTTTTTTAAAGAAAAAATTGCAAGCCTCGGTACAGCTGCCTGCCCACCCTACCACTTAGCTATTGTGATTGGTGGCACCTCCGCTGAAATGAATTTAAAAACAGTGAAGCTTGCTAGCACTAAAGAATATGACGACCTGCCTACCAGCGGCAACAAGCAAGGTCGGGCCTTTCGTGATATAGAAATGGAGCAAGAAGTTTTAAAGCTAACCCAAGGTTTAGGCCTAGGTGCTCAATTTGGTGGTAAGTATTTCTGTCATGATATTCGAGTCATCCGCTTGCCTCGTCACGGTGCATCTTGCCCCGTCGGTTTAGGTGTAAGCTGCTCTGCCGATCGAAATGTAAAGGCCAAGATTACCAAAGACGGCATATTCTTAGAACAACTGGAAACCAATCCATCCCAGTACCTACCCCCTAGCGCTGCATCTGATAAATCAGAGGTATTAGAGTTGGATTTGAGCATGGGAATGACCAAGCTCAGGGAAACACTTTCAAAGTATCCCATTAAAACTAGAGTCATGCTCCAAGGTAACATTATAGTAGCCCGTGACATTGCTCACGCTAAGTTACAGGAAATTTTAGACCGTGGGGAAGAATTACCTGATTATTTTAAAGAGCACATTGTTTACTATGCTGGCCCAGCTAAAACTCCCGAGGGATACGCATCAGGCTCCTTTGGACCGACTACAGCAGGAAGAATGGATTCTTACGTGCCCGCTTTCCAAAAGGCTGGTGGCTCGATGGTAATGCTTGCCAAGGGCAACCGAAGCCAAATTGTAACTGATTCTTGTAAAGAAAATGGTGGATTTTACTTGGGCAGTATTGGCGGTGCCGCAGCTGTTTTGGGTAAAGAATGTATTACAAAGGTAGAACTGATCGAATTTCCTGAATTAGGTATGGAGGCTATTTATAAAATTCAGGTGAAAGATTTCCCTGCATTTGTTATAGTAGATGATAAGGGAAATGATTTTTTTCAGAACCTGTAATTAGTAACTATTGGCATAAATTAAGGTTAAAGCCCTCGGGAAATCAACTTTGGCTAGGAAATTGCTTTAATCAAAGCAGGCTCAATAAAAAGCAACCCCTAGTCAAACGACCTGAAATGAAACCAGTTATATTAGGAATACTTATTTCCATACTTTTTTTCGGCTACCAGATTGGTTATGCCTCAAACCCAATTTCTAAATTTGAATACCCTAGAGAGTGTTCTCAATCTAGATATAGTTGTGTTTTAAAGTACGAAGACAAAGCCCCTTTCTTTTGCTTAAAACTAGCAAAACAAAGGAGTAAAAATGCTCAGCACCAACCGAGAACGGTAAAATTTCATCGTTGCGTAAAAAGATACCCAGCGATTTTAAAGCAACAGCCACAACCTAAGCAAAGCTAAAAAAATGGCAGTAGATCCTTTTGAAGCGGCAATGGCGCAACTCCAGCAAGACCCTGGAGCTAGGCCTTCTGACGCACCCAAAACTACCAGTGCACCGGCGCAAACCAAAGAAGAGCTCGCATCTAGCGCTGCCCCTCAGGCTAAACCTGTAGATCCCTTTGAAGCGGCCCAAGCTGCTATAGATCCCTTTGAGGCGGCCCAAGCTTCTATCGATCCCTTTGAAGCGGCTCTAGGTTCAATGGATACAGGTGCAGATGCTGCAGACCCGATAGCTAACGCTTTAGCCATAGCAGACGCCCAAACATCCCCCACTGTAGGCGCCAAAGAGGACGATGGTGAGTTTCATGTAGATATCAATTTTTTAATGGATATCAACTTAACTCTTACCTTTGAAGTTGGCCGAGCCAAGATGTATATTAGTGATCTTTTAAGTTTAGGTCAGGGCTCAGTTATTGAGCTACACAGATTAGTCGGTGAAGATTTAGAGATCCTAGTTAATGGCAACCTATTGGCCACAGGCGAGGTTGTTGTTGTGAATGAAAAATTTGGTGCTAAATTGACTAAAATTTTATCACCTGAAGAACGAGTCACAAGACTTGGTCCATCCCCAATTTAATCTTTCTCTAAATTAGCCCCCAAAAGTAAACTTGGACCCAATACAAAAATCCCATTTTATGGAAAAGGCTATTTCTCTTAGCCTGCAAGCCTTTGGCAAAACACAGCCTAACCCTGTGGTTGGAGCTGTTCTAGTAGATGAATCTGGTGAAATCATAGCCACAGGCTACCACCAGAAAGCAGGGCTCGCCCACGCAGAAGTGGATTGCCTCAAAGATTTAAGCCAAGCCCCAGAAAACTCAACCCTATTTGTAACACTTGAGCCATGCAATCATATTGGTCGCACTCCAGCTTGCACCCAGTTACTCATAGATAAAAAAGTTCCTAAAGTAATCATTGGTACCCTAGACCCAAATCCCTTGGTCAGCGGCAAAGGCGTAGAAGCACTAAAGGCTGCAGGAATTGAGGTTGAAGTTGGGATTTTAGAGCATGAATGCCGAGATACCAACCAAATTTATAATCACCACATCACCACTGGTTTACCCTTTATCACCATTAAAGCAGGTGTCAGCTTAGACGGGCGTATCGCTTTAAAAAGTGGCGAGTCCAAGTGGATTACAAACGAAGAGTCACGTGAGGTCTCTCACCATATTCGTAGCCAGCGGCAAGGGATTTTAGTAGGAAAAAAGACCCTGATCAAAGACAATCCAAAATTAGATGTTCGAATTGGAGAGGACCCCGCTCAACCAGTTCCCATTGTAATTTCCAATAAAGTTGAAATTTTTGAAGAGTTAGAATTTTTTAAAGACAAAAAAAGAAAAAAGTTCTGGCTTAGTAAATTTGCACCTACCAAGGAAATTAAAGAAAAACTATTAGAATCCTCCATAGAGCTGTTAACTCCGCCGAGCGGGGAAGACTTTTCACCTGAAAATTTTCTAGATTGGGGTATGAAAGAGCTTTGTAAAAGAGGCATTGTTTCTATTTTAATTGAAGGCGGTGGTTTGACCATTGCCGAATTCATCAAGGCGAAACTAGTCAATGAAATGCTCCTCTTTGTGGCTCCTAGGTTGATTGGTGGAACGGATGCCCCTAGTTTTTGCGGAGATTTGTCCCTAGAGAGCTTAAGCCAGACCCCTAATTTTGAATTTGTACATTCTGAGATACTGCCAGCAGGTGATCTTATGATGATTTTAAAACCCAAGGTATAATTAATGTTTACAGGTTTAATTGAAGAAGTTGGCCAGGTAATTTCCATCAATCCCATTGGCCCTAGCCAATCTCGTTTAAAATTAAACTGTAATCTTGTCCAAGATGATATGAAACTGGGCGATAGCCTAGCTGTTGACGGCGTTTGCTTGACGGTAGTGGCTTTTGACAAGAGTTCTGTTGAATTAGAGTTGTCTTCTGAAACCATGAATCATAGCCAATTTGGAACCAAGCCTGGTGGTGCTAGAGTAAATCTAGAACGTGCTTTAAGGCTAGGTGACCGCCTCGGTGGCCACATTGTGCAAGGCCATGTAGACGCAATTGCGAGCCTGACCAAAACGGTCAAAGAGGGGAGTTTCTACGAACTTCATTTCTCTCTACCCTCAGAAATTTCAAGATACATCTCAAATAAGGGTTCCATTACTATCAATGGTATAAGCCTGACTATAGCCACTTTAAGCAACGAAGGCTTTTCTGTAGCCATTATCCCTCACAGCTACCAAGAAACCAATTTAAGTGATCTCACGGTGGGCTCTAAGGTTCATTTAGAGTCAGATATTCTTGCTCGCTACACCGAATCCTTACTCCGTCCTGCGGCGAACAATTCAGAATCTAAAGTAAGTTTGGAATTTTTACGTGAGCATGGATTTGGAAACTAATCTACTTGCCTTAGACCTCGGAAATAGTAGGCTCAAGGCTGCTTTATTATCTGGCTCAGAAGTCACAAACTTCCCTCTCAACTCTGAGGACATAGAACAAGAACTGAGGAGCCTCTTCCAAGAGATCCGCCTTTTAAAAAAGGTGCAGGGGATTATACTTTGCTCAGTACAACCAGAACGCACAGAATTCCTTTGCCAAGAGGCAAAAAAGGCCTTCGCCCTTGAAACAGTAAAAGTTGACCAAATCCTACTTGAAAAACTAGGTATGAAAACCAAGACTCTTGGCGCAGGTAACGATCGTATTGCCACAGCCTATGGTCTGTGGTTAGAATATAGACAAAATTTACTCATTGCTGATTTTGGAACTGCCATTACACTAGATGCTATAAGTGAAAGTGGCGAATTTTTAGGTGGCACCATTAGCCCTGGGCTAAAGCTTTGCTCAGAAGCACTTCAGAAGGATACGGCACAGCTTTTTGAGGTGCCTTTAGAGGCCCCAATAGAAGTAATTGGAAAAAATACGACCCAAGCAATGCAATCTGGCATCATTCTTGGAAATGCTTACATGACCAAGTGCCTTGCGGAAAAATTTTCCCTTCAGTGTTCCTTTGACTTCTACAAAATTGTCACTGGCGGTTCAGCGAAACTCATGCACCCTTATTTAGGTGAAGAGTGGGAAGTACAGGAAAACGCTACAATACTGGCACTAAAAAATATTTACACGGCTTTAAAAGCCTTTCAACCTTAAACGAGAAAAACCATGGGTGATGAAGACGGATTCGACTTAGACGACGATCTAGGTTTGGATGACGATGGCGGCGATGACGGCATTGGAGCTTTAGATTCTGATATGGATGATGATGATGCTGGCTTAGATGCCGGCGGAGACTCTGGGGAAACCGAGTTAGATTCATTTTTTGAAGACCTAAGTTCTATCGACGATACCGAACCTGAACCAGCGGCAGCGCCTGCTCCAGCGGCAGCACCTGCTCCAGCAGCAGCGGCAGCGGCAGCTCCAGCAGCGGCGGCAGCTCCAGCAGCAGACGCCCCTTCTAAAAAGGGTGCCATGAAGAAAATCATAGCACTAATTTTAGTATTGGCAGGCCTTGGTGGTGGTGGTTGGTTTTATATGAATCAACCTGAAGATGAATTTGTAGTGGAAGAAGCTCCGCAGATGGAAGAATCCATGGAGCCCGTAGAGCAAAAACTCGTTTTGGAAATGGAAGAAAAGCCAGCTCCAAAACCCCAGCCTAAAAAAGTGGTGAAACGGTTACCTCCACCCCCTCCGCCAGCGCCTATTGTTGAAGCGGTAAGGGCAACACCTCGGTTTTTAGTGCAGGTTGGCTCTTGTTCCTTTGAGCGCTGCAAAAAAGAATTTGCAGGAAGAATTCGTGAGATGGGTGAACCAGTACATTACAGAACCAGCGGGGAAAAGTTCGACTTTATCTCTTTGGTCACCAAACAAATTTTTGGAATTCGTGATGCTGAAAACTGGATTCGCATGATCAATGAAGCAAACGAACGTGTTGGTGTTGCTGGGCTCGTGAAGCAAAGTAACGGCTACCGTGTGAGTATGGGAACCTTTACCAGTTTAGAGAAGGCAAAGAGCTTAAAGGTTTACCTTGAAGGTCTATTTCCGAAAGAAGGTTTAATGCTAAATCTGGAACACATGCAGCAAAATTACAAAACCGTAAAAATCTTTGCAGGACCTTATACCAATAAGCGAGAAGCAAGAATGGCTTTGGATAGTTTTAGGACGAAGCGTGAATTCACAGGCGCCTTTATTACTAGGTACTAACTTTGTGACCCTCCAAACAGCTAGAGAAAAAAGGCTCTGGCAGGTTTAAACAAAAACAACTATATTCTAGAGGTCTTGGCCTCTAAAATTAAAAAGAAGGGGCTTTAAAGCCCTTTTTTTTATGCGCCAACTCATTACCCTTTTTCTATTTTTCCTACTTTCTTCCTGTCTCTATGGCTTTGCGCAAGCAGCGCCACCAGTTGTGAGTTTGGACCAAGAAATAGAAATAGAGGCTGAGAAAATCAAGCAGCTTCTTAAGGCCTATCAATTTGAGTCAATCGGTGACTTAGAAAAGGCTAAGATTGCCTGGAAAGCCTTGCCAAATAGCCCAACCAAAGCAAATCATCTCTTTTTTATCCAATTTTATCTAAACAAACCCAGTAAGCCCAATTCTAAAACCCAAGTTTTGTTCCAAGCTAATTACTATCTTTGGAGACACCACTACGGGGAGGCTAAAAAACTGCTGGAATCCACTGCAAATTTAAGTTCCTCAGGGAAAATTTTGCTCGTTCACGCCCAGTTAGCCTTAGGCCAATACAAAAAGGCAGCGGCAGCATTGGAAAAGTTCAAACCAAAAAATTTAGAAGAAAAAGAAAAAGTCCAATTGAGTTGGCTTTGGTACTATCAGCTCACCGAACAAGACCAGAAGGCCCAGGAAACTTGGAATAAGATTGTAAAAGAATTTCTGTACCAAGACTTTGGGAATCTCGTGCTATCAGGAGTCAGCCCTAAGCCAGAAGAGATTGAAAAGGCCATTTTACTGCAACTCAGCTCGGCAAACCTTTTAGAAAAACTCTTTTTTTCCTACACAGAAGAATCAAAAAAAATAGCCTTTATCGAAGAAAATGAAGGGGATCTAACAGGCTGGGTAGTTCATTCGGCATTGATCCCCCGTGATTTTAGGCCCCCAAAAGTACAGATATTTGAATTTCTGGCGTCCCGAGACTCCACTCCTAATGATTTTGAACGATGGGCAAACTACTGGCTCAGGCAAAAACAAGGGGAAAAATTAAAAAAGCTAGGAGAGGTCTATCAAAAGAGATTCCCAAACTTAGAAGATGGAAGGCTCTACTCTAAAAAGGCTGTGCAATTGATTACTGCGGGAGCAGTGAATTAGGTAGAGTGAGTATTAGTAGGTCAGGGGCAAACAGCAGGTAAAACCAGATACCTGTTCTCCCTCTGTTTGATTGACAGTCAAACTGCCGCCAAGCCCACGAAGTAGGTTACGGCTATGGAGAATATCTAAACCTCCATTTTGCAGGTTTTCTTCATTTTCTTTGATTGCATCCACCCAGCTATCGCCCCAAACTAAATTTGAGTTCACAGTAGCATTGATGTTCAATTGTAAGTCTTGGAACACAATCCCTTGGCTCTCTCCGCCACCACTGAGTTTGACCTCTATTTTAATTTCACCTTGTTCCAGATTCTGATCCAACTCTTTTAGCAAATTTTCTAAAACAGATTTCATCGTTTCAACATAGAGGGGAAATTCTACTGGCACTTCAGGGTCAATAGACAGCTGAATTGGGCGTGCTAGCGCAGTGGACCCATCGACCTGCATTTTGCTTAAAAATTCCTTTAAAAAACTTCTAATATCAATGAGGTCTTGGTTTACTTCAAGGGCGCTACCTTCATCAATACAAAAATCTTGGACCTCGCTGAATGAGTCCAAAACGGTGCCAGCGATATTCATACATTCTGTTAAGGTGGCTCTCGTTTCTTCATCCCCAATTTCAGAAATCAAACCTGATAGGTTATCTACAACATTGGTTACAGGGGATTTTAGGTTTTGCATTACATTGGCAATCACCTGATAGTTTTCTTTGTGCTGGCCCCTCTCTTCGATCAATTTATCGAAGCTTTGTTCCGCAAACTCCTCATACATGCCCATTTTATTAAGCATATCCCGACTTTCCGTTTGCTCACCTTCTAATTGTTCCATCCGATCTTTCAAAGAGGCCAATTCGTCGCTCAACTCACTTAAAATCTGGTCTGACTCTGTAAGAATTTTAGGTCTGGCTGTTTTCGCCTTATTAATAGTGACCAAGATTACTCCTCATTTTGGGGACTGGTTTTTAACTCTTCAGTCTCGGTAGCCGAAATTTGCAGGTAGCTCTTAATTCGAGCCGAATCTTTTTGGTTGAAACAACCTAGAAATAAAAAGGCCATAAACAGAGCCTTGAAGGGGCGACTGATCAAATGCAAGATGTTATTCCACATTTGAAACCCATTTTCGGCAGCAATGACTTCGACGAGATTAAAGACTTTGTTAGTGAACTCAGCACCAATCAATTCGCCCTCTTCCCCCTGCGCAGCTAAAGCTTGGATCTCAGGATGGGAAAGTACGTAGCCTAAACGAAAAATAACTTCAGGCAAAATACTGATTAGGGTAATGCCTATAAAGCTCCAAAAGATCAACCCAAAATTATCCTTAGCCAAACTCACGCTGTCTTTTAAATTGGGTAGGATATCTACAAACTTTTCTTGGTTGTTCAAGATCAGAAACTGGCCTGCAAAGATAATAAACATCAGGGGTACAGCGCCAATTAAGCCAATCATCATAAAAAAGAACTGGGCAAAGCAAATTAAAATCGCTGAAGTAAAAAACCTCTGAAAAATTTGGAGAGTGGTAAGTGGGAAAATTTTTCCAGCTGAGTAAATGGTCGGGATTGCGAGAAAAATAATCATATCCAACAACAACCCGTGAACTAAGCCTAAAATCTCAGTATTTTTATAGCTTAGAATTTGGCCTAAAAAAAAGAAGGGCAAAAAACTTAAAATAGCTATGAAAAAAAAACTGGGGAAAAACCTTTTATAGGCATCAAAACTCAAGCCTAAAACTTGCCCGAAGCTAACTGGAAAAACAGCTTGGTCATTCATACTAATTTCATTGCCTCTTTGACGCAGATTTACAAAAGGTTTAAACTCGGCCATTATCTCAGAAATTCAAAATTCCATCAATGAAAAGGTCAGGGAAAGGCAATGAAAATAAATAGCGCTGTATTTGTAAAGGGAATAGTCAGGTGGGATGATTTCGACCTCCCTGTACTCCCGCAGGTAGCCTTTATTGGCAGATCTAATGTCGGTAAATCCAGCTTGATCAACCATCTATTAAATCGAAAAAAATTGGTTAAAACCAGTGGCACTCCAGGTAAAACCCAGATGCTCAACTTTTTTCTGATCAATGACTCCTTTTACCTTGTCGATTTACCAGGTTATGGATTTGCGGCACCAAAAGGCGTCCGTCAAGCATGGAGAGAAATGATTTATGGGTATCTAGTAAATTCGCCTGATTTAAATTTAATCTTGCAACTAGTGGACATTCGCCATGAACCGAGTAAAGAGGATAAAGCTTTTACTCAAAGTTTGATGGATGCAGACCTTCCCTTTAAGATCGTCGCTAATAAATCGGATAAGCTTGGTAAAAACCAGATTGCAAAGCAATCTAGCCTCATTAAAAAGATCTTGAAGCAAACAGAAATGCCCATCGCTCACTCTTCTATGTCGAGCCACGGCAAGGCGGAATTGATGACCCTATTAGAAAAAGCAGTCCAGTAACTGCCTACTCTCCAAAATCAGGTGTCAGGTGCGGTGGTTCAGCTAAAGGCTCAGGCGCTTCTGGCGCATTACCTGCCGCATTATCTGGCTCTGCAACAGGGTCAGGAGTTTCTACCTGTAGGTCCAGTTGCTGTGAATCTTCTTGGTTTGCATTGCTTTTAAACATGGGTCTGTGGTTCTCTTCAAAGTTCCCAAAGGTTCCATGAACATCACACTCTTCTGTGATCTGCGCCCCACCAAGTAACCTTTGCTTTCCAACTTTTTCATTGGGGCAATATTGCGTGGCCAGTTTTTTCGATACCCTGCAAATGAGTACTTCAGTCACAGGTTGATCATGTAGGGTGCATTCTTCTTGAGGGGCCGCCTCAGGCCGCAATGGATACCAATTTGTTTCCTCACACCACGAAGTGGCAAGCCTCCCCGAGGCATCACAAATTAAATACTCTTCAAACTCAATATTAGTAGAAAAGGCATGATCTTTATTTCGATCAATGTCTGTCATGTAAGCCTTCCAAAGCCTTGCTGGAGTTCTTCCACCGACTTCATGATTCATGGGGGAATTATCATCATTGCCAACCCAAAAGCCTGTAACTAGTTCTGAGGTAAAGCCCATAAACCATGCATCTCGGTAAGAATCAGTAGTTCCTGTTTTACCACCTGCTACTTGGTCGATTTTTGCAGCCCTACCTGTCCCAGCATTGATCACGTTTTGCAACATGCGGTTCATTTGAAAGGCTTGGCCTGGGGTGATAACAGGTATTGATTTTTGGGGTCGGTACTCCTCTAAAACTTTACCCGTTGAATTTGTCACCTTCAAAATAAAAACAGGCAGATTCATTTGGCCATCATTGGCAAAGACACCGTAAGCTGCCGCTAACTGTAAAAGGGTAACTTCCCCACAGCCAAGGGCTAAACAGAGGCCTTTATCATCTGGAATATCAATGCCAAAGCGTTTCGCCGTCCGAACTAAGGCTGGAACACCAATTTGCTTTAAAATTTGCACACTGACCACGTTATTGGAACGTTTCAAGGCTTGCGCCACGGTAATCGGCCCTAGGTAATTGCCAGAAAAGTTCGCTGGTTCATAGTATGCTTGGGTCTCACCAAAGCCACCTCTAGAGTATTGGATAGGCTCATCAACAAAAGTATCATTGGGTTTCACTCCCCGAGTCAAAGCTGTGGTATATAAAATAGGCTTAAAACTACTACCAGGCTGCCTTCGTGCTTGGGTAACACGATTGAACTCGCTTTGTTCAAAATCAATTCCCCCAACTAAAGCACTAACAAAGCCCGTTTTAGGGTCGATGCTCACAGCACCAACTTGAGAAAAAGTCCTCGCCTTGCTAAACCTTTCATCAATAACTTTTTTCAAAGACTTTTGCCGCCCTCGGTGCAAGGTTGTGTATACCCGCAAGCCGCCGCCATAGATATCATCTCGTGAAAAGCGTTCTTTTAAAAGACTCAAAATATGGGTAGTAAAGTAAGGCGCCATTTTCAAATCGGCGTGCTTTCTTCTGCGAATTTGAATTCGCTCATTTAAAGCTTCTTTATATTTTTCTTGGGTTATCCATCCGATAGTCCGTAATCTTTTGAGAACAAGAATCTGTCTAGTTCTAGCGCCCTTGATATTAGAGTAGGGGCTGTAGCCTTCTGGTTTTTTAATTAACCCAGCAATGAAGGCCGCCTCTGCTAAGGTTAAGTCATTTGCCGACTTGTGAAAATAATTCAGGGCTGCGTTTTCAACGCCATAGTTTCTGTGCCCCAAATAGACTTTATTCAGGTAAAATTCTAAGATTTCAGCCTTGGAAAATTCCGCTTCTAAAGCCATGGCCATGAATAATTCTTTAATCTTCCGTGTGAATGTCCTTTCTGGAGTCAGCAAAGAAAGTTTTACCAATTGCTGCGTAATGGTGCTTGCGCCATGCAAGCTTGCACCTGGCTTCAACAACCTTAAAGTAGCACCAACTAACCGAATGGGATCAAACCCGAGATGCTTAAAAAACCTTGCATCTTCGACAGCGACAACTGACATTTGTAAATTTCTGGATATTCTTTTTAGGGGGATATATTTTCGATCTTCTTCACCTTTGATTACATGAAAGGGCTGACGATCAATATCGTAAAAAATGGTATTGTCACTTTGGCTTCGCTGGTTGCTATTAAACTCAGTGATGACTGAAGTTTTAAAAATAGAAAAGATGACCAGAAAAATGAGGAAAAACCCACCGCTAGCAAGGGCTAGAATTTTTAGAATTGATAAATTCTTAAGAGAGTTTTTGGGAGCAAGTGGCATGCTTACTTAAATTACCTGTGAGGTTTCTATCTAAAAGGAAGGCGAAAAATAAAGGGGCCAACTTTGCAAACAAAGCAGCCCCTAAATTTAATAGGATCTTAGGTCTTTAGTTAAATTAACTAACTTCCCAAGTATCACCAGAATTAAGAAGACTGGCAATGGTTCCTTTGCCTTTTCTCTCAATTTCACTATTGTTCTGAGCAATATACTCTTGATCAATAGTTGGAGCTTTACGCTCAATGAATACACCCAATGGAGTTGGGAAGTCTTCACCTTGCATTTGAGCTAAAAAGTGACCAAGACCAGCTTGGTGCTCGTCATGTACTAGAATATCCTTCTCATCCACGTCAGCAACAAGTGCTACCTTAGGAGAGAAACCAGTAGAAACGATACACTTCTCGCTTTCTTTACCAAATAGCATCTTCTCACCTTGCTTCAACATCAAAGTTGCGTCAGCTTTTGTATCCTTGCCAACTACTTCATCAAAGCAACCATCGTTAAAGATAGGGCAGTTTTGAAGTACGTGAACTAAGCTGAAACCCTTGTGGTTGTATGCTCTAGTGATCACTTCGTGCATATGCTTAGCACTTCTGTCTGTTGTTCTAGCAACAAAAGTACCATTTAAGCCCATTGTCAAAGCAACAGGATCGATAGGATCTTCCATTGTTCCAAGTGGAGCTGTTTTGGTCTTCTGACCTCTAAAACTAGTTGGAGAGAATTGACCTTTAGTCAAACCATAAATCTGGTTATCCATCAAGATACAAACCATATCCACGTTACGTCTAACAGCGTGCAAGAAGTGGTTACCACCAATTGCAAGACCATCACCGTCACCCATAGCAACCCAAACACTTAAGTCTGGATTAGCGATCTTAGTACCTGTGGCAATTGCCAAGGCACGACCGTGGATAGTGTGGTAGCCATAAGTATTTACATAGTAAGGGAAGCGGCTTGAGCAGCCGATACCACTAATAAATGCAAAGTCATCAGGGCTTCTGCCTGTTTCTGATAAAACCTTTAGTGTCTGTGATAGGATGCCGAAGTCACCACAACCAGCACACCATTTTACTTCACCTGAAGGGGTAAAGTCTTTTTTAGTAAAATTGCTTTCTGCGTTCATTTTTATATCCTTAGCACTAGATTAAAGTATCAATAACATCAGAGATTTCTTTCTCTGTAAAAGGACTTCCTTGGATTTTTGTCAAAGGAATGGTCTCAGTAAGGTAGGTTGCACGTAACAGAGCTGATAGTTGACCTAAGTTCATTTCAGCTACAACGATCTTCTTGTATTTCTTTAATACTTCACCAGTATTTTTTGGAAATGGGAAGATGTGAGTAAAGTGAGCCTGGCTTACAGCCTTGCCTTCTTTCTGGTACTTATCCACTGAGTTTCTGATACTACCGTAAGTAGAACCCCAACCAATGATTAGAATATCATCACCAGCAGGGCTTTGTAGTACTTCTAAGTCTGGAATATCATTTTCGATGTTCTGGACTTTCTTAGCTCTGATTCTAACCATTTCATCATGGTTTTCAGGATCGTGACTAATAGCGCCTGTAATATCCTTTTCCAAACCACCAACTCGGTTAGCCATTCCTGGAGTACCGGGCTTAACCCACTCACGTGCCAGTGTTTTTGGATCACGAGCATAAGACTGATAGCCTTTAGGGTCTGTTCTTTGGGTAACTTTAAGATCTGGTAAGTCTTTTTCGTCAGGGATTAAGAAAGGCTCAGCACCGTTTCCTAAGTAACCATCGGTTAAAAGCATAACAGGCGTCATATACTTTAAAGCAATTCTTGAAGCTTCAATAGCCTGATAAAAACAATCTGCAGGTGATTTAGCAGCAAGAACTGGCATTGGGCTTTCGCCGTTTCTACCGTACATTGCCTGCATTAAGTCAGACTGCTCTGTCTTTGTTGGTAAACCTGTTGAAGGGCCACCACGTTGAACGTTTACTACAACCAAAGGGATTTCCGTAATAACAGCTAAGCCTAAAGCCTCACCCTTTAGGGCAACACCAGGGCCTGAAGTGTTAGTACAAGCGAAGTAACCAGCCCAAGCAGCACCAATTGCGCTACAAACACCAGCGATTTCGTCTTCCATCTGCACAGCTTTAACATTATGATTTTTGTGTAAAGCTACTTCTTCTAGAACTGTAGTTGCAGGTGTAATTGGGTAAGAACCCAAGAATAAATCAAGTCCTGCAAGTTCCGCCGCAGCAACAAGACCTAAGCCACAAGCTTCGTTACCAGTTACACTTCTGTAAGTACCTGGCTTTAAAACAGCAGGTTGTACACGGTACTGGCTTTGGAAATGACCTGAATTCTGAGCGTAGAGCATGCCTTCGTTCAGAACTTTAATGTTCATGTCAGCCAACATTGCCTTCTTTCCAGAAAACTTGCCTTTTAACCACTCAATGGTAAAAGCAGGGCTTACGTCATAAAGCCAAAAAAGAATCCCTAATGTAAAAAAGTTTTTACATCTAGCTTTTGATTTCTTATCAATGTCAAAATCTTTTAAAGTTTCAATAGTCTGACTTGTAATTGGCGCAGCAATGACTGATTTATGCAATACATGTTCTTTGTCCAAAGGATCAACATCATCAGCGTAGCCAGCTTTTTTAATCATGGCTTCTGTGTATGTGTCCGCATCAGTAATAACAAATCCGTCTTTTTTAACGTCTTTAATATTTGCACGCAATGCAGCAGGATTCATTGCCACTAGCACGTCAGGAAAATCACCTGGAGTATTTACAGCGTGATCACCAAATTGCATTTGGAATCCACTAATTCCTGGGATCGTACCAGGAGTTGCTCGAATTTCAGCAGGGAAGTCAGGTAAGGTTACAACATCATTACCACGTTGAGCTGAGGCACCAGTAAACTGGTTACCTGTTAGCTGCATACCGTCTCCAGAATCTCCAGAGAAGCGGATGACTACCTTATCAAGTTCTTGAATCTTTAAGGGTTCGTTCATTTTAATAGCTTTGATAGGTTAGAGCTTATTCAGTGCAAAATCTGGGTTTTTTACCCTATAAAAAATTTTACACAAACTGTTAGGTATAGTATATTTTTTGCCCTTAAGTGGCAAGAGTAATTATGCCTTTACTTGGTGAAATAAACAGGATTAGAGTGGTAGTTTACAAAGTTACCAGACTTCATTCCTAAAGCACCATGAAATATTGCCTTACCCTTGCCAGACTAGTGGACGTTTTAGAGTTGAAATCCTTTGGTAATGCGGCCATTTTGGTTCAGCTCAAAGACTTTAGTAAATTTGGTCAAATTTCT
This sequence comes from uncultured bacterium, assembly GCA_965602905.1. Taxonomy (GTDB): domain Bacteria; phylum SAR324; class SAR324; order XYD2-FULL-50-16; family XYD2-FULL-50-16; genus JASJGK01. Next base: position 82,975 of record CBFCZY010000011.1, read on the forward strand.
TTAGACGAAGTCGAAGAATTGGTTAAAAAACTAGAGCCTTTGAAAAATCAATTAATATTGGATTTTTCAATTCTGGTTAAAGAGCACGAATTACAAAGCAAACTTAAAGAGCTTAAGCCCTACTTTATCCATTTTGACCGCCTTCGTTGCTCAGATCCAGGATTAGCCCTAACCCTAACAGAAATCGACAGAATTAACATTGAATTTAATTTGGAGCATGCCGCACCCAACAGGGAGGTTGCTCTAGCGTGGGCAGGGCAGCTTGGGCCTCGTTTAAAAAAATTAATTTTTTCCAACCAACTGCCTATTGCAGAAATAGCCAAGCTCCGAAAAGACATAGATCCAAAGATTGAATTTGAGCTTATGGCCTTAGGTCCCATTGAAACTTTTTATTCAAGAAGAAAACTCATCTCTAGGCCAATGGGCATCGCTGAAGATGAGATCTCGACAACTGCCTTTAGTGACGACCGACCTACCCAAGTTGGCAGGTTAAAGCAAAATGCCCACGGGACATTTTATTTCCACGATAAAGACCTTTGCCTAATGGGCCTTGAAGAAGAGGCTGCCGCGGCTGGAGTATCTACATTTCGCTTAGAATTAGATACATTGCCAGAATATCAGCTGGTCTCGGAGCACTTTAAAGATGGAATACTACAAGGCTCAATAGCCGAGGCTTGGCCCAAAAAAACCACGGTGGGGTTTTTTCATAAAAACAGAACCGACAAACCTTTAAAACGCCTGACCAATAATAAATTGCAGGAAAAAGCCAACTTGGCCGTTGGCCGAGTGATTGAAGCCAAGAAAAAGACCTACATGGTGATGGAGGTCTTAAAGGAAATAAAACAGCCCTTTACCGCTGTGATTATAAACCCAGAGGGGAAAGAAGCTACCTTTATTTTAAAGGGTGCGACTCATCTAAATGGAGCAGAAACCCACGAGATTTTAACCCAAGGTATTTACCTCTTTAAATGGGTCAAGTATGCTTCTGCCATGAGTTTAATATTACCGAGCCATGACTGAAAAAATTTGTTCTTTGTGTAAATTTGAAATTGGGCCAGAAGATAAGATCTTTAAAGACGAAGGTCTCTGGGCCCACGAAGACTGTATAATAGGCAAGTTAGAACGCCTAAAGGCTTCGGGGATTAACAGTCAGGTAATTGATTTTATAATTGAAAAATTTGAAGACGAAAACTTCAAAAAGGCAAAGAAACGTTGGCTTTTCTTTGGCAAAAAGAAAAAATAGCCCCCACAAAAACTAAGATACGGCCATAGCTAAAAACTTCTCGTCAGGATTACTAAAGTCCACAGAAACAATCTTGCTGGAACCAGGTTCTTCCATAGTCACCCCAAATAGAGCATCTCCAATTTCCATGGTCTTTTTATTGTGGGTGATAATGATAAACTGGCTGTTAGCCGTCATCTCTTTTACCTGCTCATTAAAACGCCCGTTATTGGCATCGTCCAAAGGAGCATCTACCTCATCGAGTAAACAAAATGGGCTAGGCTTCATTTTGAAGATTGCAAAAACCAAGGCGATCGCTGTCATAGCCTTTTCCCCACCGCTGAGCAGGGTCATGTTTTGCAACTTTTTCCCCGGTGGTTGGGCAATGATATCTACACCAGCTTCTAACAAATCTTCATCACCCACCAAACGCAACTCCGCTTCGCCACCACCAAAAAGCTTGGGAAAAAGGTCTTTGAAATTTTCATTCACCTTTTTAAAGGTCTCTTTAAAGCGTCGTTTTGATTCTAGGTCGATTTCTAAGATAGAACTCTCTAATGTTTCAATGGAGTCAATCAAATCTTGGGATTGTTCACGCAGAAAAACCAATCTTTCAGCCAGTGCATCGTACTCGGCTTTTGCAGCCAAGTTCACCCCGTCAATGTTGTCTACCTTGCGCTTTAATTTTCGGTGCTCGTCTTCAGCCTTTTCCACATCAAAATTTTCCTCTTCGTCTAGGGTATCTAAAACCTCTTGCGGTTTAATACCCTGTTCTTCTAGGAGGTTCACTTCAAGGGTATCCCCTTCTTGGGTAACCTGCGCCATGCGGATATCTAAATGATGGCGCTCTTCAATCACCTCACTGATCTGTTTGGTTGCAGCAACAATTAGCTTTTGGATTTCTTTTATCTCTTCTAATCGATCTTCCACCTGATCAGCAACCACCTTTCGTGCTTCATCCAATTCTTTTAATTCTTCTAAGATTTTAGGAAGTTGCGCCTTGGCCTCTTCCATTTCTTCGGTTAGCCTTTCTCTCTTTTCTTTGGTAGTTGAGTTTTGCTTTTGGATTTCTGACAGGCGTTCTGTTGCCATGGCAATGTCTTCTAAAACCCGCACCTTCAAACTAACAATGGATTCCCGTCGTTCTGTAAAGCTGACCAGTTTGATTTTTTGCTGTTGCTCTTCCGCTTGGATCATCTGCTTTTTTAACTCGGCACCCTCCAGCTTACTTTCTAAGATCTTTAATTCCTCGGCGAGCTTAGCAAAACGATCTTGCTTTTCATCTAGGCCTTCTTCTAATTCTTTGAGTCGTTCTTTAAAACGAGCCTGCCCAGCTTGGGCCTCGGCTAATTCTTTCCCTAAATCTTCCAGCTGCTTGTGCATACGCACTTCTTCTTCGGCGGCGGACTGGCGATTTCTTTGGAGTTGTACCAATTCTAAGTCGATATCCACCTGCTCTTTCCTGGTATCCTCGTAAAGATTATCCAGTTCCTCTAAAACCTCTTTTCGCTTGACCTCTTCTTTTTCCAGATCGATCACCTGTTTTGAAAGCTTGGCATATTTAGCATCCAACTCTTCCAGTTCCTTTCTTCGGCCTAGCAATTGATCTGCTTTAGAAACCTGTGACTTTTGACCTAAGCAAAAAATCTTCTCTGCGGTCATGATAGAGCCATCGGCCCCAACAACAGAAAGGGAAGACTGCAAGGCACCTAAGGTGACTGCCGCTAAGGGATCGGTAAGGCAGAGAGTTTTTTCCGCTAGAGGAAAGGAGTTCGCCCCCCACTGGATTTTTCTACCTAAATTGGACTCAACGGAGTCCCCATTTGGGGCCAAGTCTAAGAAACAAACTTCAATGTAGGTAATTTCTTGGGTTTCTAAGAACTTAGAAAGTTCAGGTAAAATCGAGGCCGACTTAAAAATCAACAAATCAAAATGGCGATCAATAAAGCCTTGGGTCTCCGCAGGTAAACTCTCACCTGCCTTAATCAAATCTGTGAGACTTCCTAAAAAACCTAATTTTTCTCTAATGCGCCCATTGTCTTCGAAAAAATCCAGTAACGTTTTAGCACCTTGAGAATAGTCTTCATGACCGTGTAAAAATTCCTCAATGGATTGCCTTCTCGACTCCGCCTGACTTTGTTCCCTAGCTGCATCTTCAATTTGTTGGTCTAAGGCATCAAAGAGCTCTTCCTCTTCTTCGATTTTAGCTTTTAAGGTTTCTAACCTTGGGCCTAAGGCTTCTTTCTGGTCCGCCTTTTTTTCAAGTTCGATCTTCACCAGCTCAGTAGTGGCTACATTTTCTTTCTCTTTGGCCTTTAATTCTTCAATTTTTTCCGTGGCAGCTTCTTCTCGTTCGCCTAGCTCTTTTGCACGCTCTAATATTTGTTCAATCTCTTGGCCCTGGCCTGTCTTATGACCGTGGAGTTCTTTTTCCTCTTCCTTTAAAGCGTCAATATCAGCCTTAGCACGCTCTACCATTTGGGCCTGCACATTCAAGCGCTCTAAAATTTCAGCCTCTTGGTCTTTTACTTCTTTGGATTCTTCAACAATAGCAAAGATATCATCTTCTAACTTTTCAATTTGCTCAGCAAAGGTTTTTTGGCGCTCTTCCAGTTGCTCTTTTTCTTGGCCACCACGCTGCTCCCATTCCTCAAGGTTTTTTAGCTCCCTTTGGTCAGACTCGATCTTCCCTTCTAAACGAATGGCATTTCTATTTTTTTCCCCTAGAATTTCTTTTAACTCTTCTAGCTTCGCTCGCTGGCCCGCAGTGGCAGCCTCAATGGCTCCCTTTTTTGAGTCCAAAGCTTGGGCTTCTACATTTAAGTCATTTTGTTTTGCCACCAAGGCCAATCTTTTGGTGTGCAACTCTAGGCCTTCATCACGGAGTCTGCCCCAGCGCACAGCGCCGATCAATTGACTCAAACGTTCATAGCGGCCTTTAGCTTCTAAAAAAGCCTCAGCTTGGGCGACCTGTTTTTTTAAAGTGACTTCCTGGACTTCCAGTTCACCGAGTATATCTTTTACTCGCAGTAGATTCTGCCTTGACTGGTCAAATTTCCGCTCCGCTTCAATTCGTTTGGATTTGAACTTTACAATTCCAGCGGCTTCATCAATGATTCCCCGCCGCTCAGCAGGATTGGAGGTAACAATTTGGCCAATTCGGCCCTGTTCAATAATGGAGTAGCCCTTGCCACCGATCCCTGTATCCATAAAAAGCTCACGAATATCAGATAAACGACAGTTGGTTTTGTTAATTTGGTATTGGCTTTCCCCACTGCGGTAGAGCTTTCTAGTTACAGAAATTTCTGAGAACTCAGAGTATTTTTTTAAGGTATCGTGCTGGGGATTAGAAAAAAACAAAGAAACTTGCGCCAAGCCGACAGCGGCCCGAGAAGCGGAACCTGCAAAGATCACATCTTCCATAGCAGAGCCACGGAGCATCTTTGCCCTTTGTTCACCAAGAACCCACCGAATCGCATCTACAACATTGGATTTACCACAGCCATTTGGGCCCACTACGATGCTCACACCTTCTTGCACAAAGTCGATGGACATTTTATCGGGAAATGATTTAAACCCCTGGAGTTCGATTCTAGTTAGCCGCATTCTTTAATTCATCCCCGAATTCAATAATTTAATTTAAGCTTTGGCTGGCTTATAGCTTGAAATTCTCACCTAAATAGACCCTTTTTGCAAGATCACTTTCAATGATTTCTGTAGGAGTACCCTCTACTAAAATCTCGCCATCATTCATAATGTAGGCTCGATCTGTAATACCTAAGGTTTCCCTGACATTGTGGTCGGTAATCAAAACACCGATCCCCTTTTGGGCAAGCTCTCTGATTACCTCTTGGATATCTAATACTGCCAGAGGGTCAACCCCAGCAAAGGGTTCATCGAGCAAAATAAAGCTGGGTTTGGTGACTAAAGCCCGAGCAATTTCCACCCTACGCCGTTCCCCACCAGAAAGACTGTAGCCCTTAGATTTCCTAATATGCTGGATATTTAGTTCATCAAGCAACCTGTTGCACTCACTTTCTTGCTCACTCTTTTCTAAATCCATGGTTTCTAAAATAGAAAACAAATTTTGTTCTACTGAAAGTTTGCGAAACACACTGGCCTCTTGTGGCAAATAGCCAATTCCCTTGCGTGCTCTTTTGTACATAGGAAGATGGGTTATCGCTTCACCATCAATCAAGATCTCGCCTTCATTGGGCCGAACTACCCCCACAACCATATAAAAGCTGGTTGTCTTACCAGCGCCGTTCGCTCCGAGCAAACCAACAATCTCACCCTGTTGAATTTTAAAACTAACACCTTTCACAACAGTTCGTTTGCCGTAAATTTTAATCAGGTTTTTGGTTTCTAGTAACATTGTAGGGGGCTTAAAAAGGAATCAATATTAGGTTTTTCGTAAGATTAACTTAGGGAAGCCTAGGCTGCAAGCATGGAAAAAAGATTTGTACTTGAATTTCTTGATTAGACAAAAAAAAACCCGCCAGAGGCGGGTTTTAAAAGCTAGTTATAAAATAACTATTTTTTAGATCGCATCGATGATGCTGTTGAAGGTAGCGCTTGGGCGCATAACAGCAGTCACTTTTGCAAGATCAGGATGGTAGTACCCACCGATATCAGCAGGCTTACCTTGAGCAGCCATCAACTCTTCGTTGATTTTTGCTTCTTTTCCACTTAAATCAGCAGCGATATTAGCGAACTGAGTGGAAAGCTCCTCGTCCTTATCTTGTGTTGCCAATTCTTGTGCCCAGTAAAGAGCCAAGTAGTAATGTGAGCCACGGTTATCATGCTGGCCCACTTTTCTCTTTGGAGACTTGTCGTTGTTTAGTAATACAGCAACGGCTGAGTCTAACGTATCAGCTAAGACTTGAGCTTTAGCGTTACCAGTTGATGTGCTTAAATGCTCCAATGAAGGAGTTAAAGCCAAGAACTCACCTAAAGAATCCCATCTTAAATGGTTTTCAGCAACTAACTGCTGAACATGCTTAGGAGCAGATCCACCAGCACCAGTTTCAAATAAACCACCACCGTTCATTAAAGGAACGATAGAAAGCATCTTCGCAGATGTACCCAATTCCAAGATAGGGTAAAGGTCAGTGTTAAAGTCTCTAAGTACGTTACCAGTAACTGAAATTGTGTTTTCACCATTTCTTTGGCGCTCAATAGAAAGCTTTGCAGCGTCGTAAACGCTCATGATACGAATATCCAAACCACTTGTATCGTGGTCTTTTAAGTACATATCAACTTTCTTTCTGATTTCAATGTGATGTGCGCGCTCAGGATCTAACCAGAATACAGTTGGCCAACCAGTAGCACGGCCACGAGTAACAGCAAGCTTAACCCAATCTTGGATTGGAGCATCCTTAACCATTACCATTCTCCAGATATCACCTGCTTCAACTGCGTGTTCAGTCAGAGTGGCACCAGAGGCATCAAGAATCTTGATTGTTCCGTCACCAGGAGCTTCAAAAGTCTTATCATGTGAACCATACTCTTCAGCCTTTTGAGCCATCAAACCAACGTTAGGCACGGTGCCCATTGTTGTTGGATCAAGTGCACCATTTTCAATACAGTTATCAATGGTTGCTTGGTAGAGTGAAGCATATGAGCTATCAGGAATTACCGCTTTAGTGTCCTTCTGATTTCCATCTGGCCCCCACATTTGGCCTGAAGCACGAATCATTGCTGGCATAGAAGCATCAATGATCACGTCACTAGGTACATGTAGGTTAGTGATACCCTTGTCTGAGTCAACCATCGCCATATCTGGGCGATCACCGTAGATTGCCTGAATATCAGCTTCAATTTCTGCCTGAGCAGCATGACCTTGGATCTTAGCGTAAAGATCGCCAAGTCCATTGTTTAAGTTTACATTCAACTCTTTAATTACTGCAGCATGCTTTTCAAGTGCAGATGCGTAAAATACTTTCACACAGTGACCAAAGATGATTGGATCAGAGATCTTCATCATGGTTGCTTTCATGTGTAAGGAGAAAAGTACGTCTTGCTTTTTTGCGTCTTCAATTTGCTCAGCTAAAAACTTAGTTAAAGCCTTCACGGACATAAAAGTACCATCAACAACTTCACCAGCTTTAATAGCAACGCCCGACTTTAAGGTTTGAGAGCTTCCATCTTTTCCAGTAAATTCAATGCTGGCCACTGTATCGGCAGCAGATGTGAATGACTTTTCGTTTGCAAAGAAATCACCACCTTTCATAGTAGCAACATGAGACTTCGAAGTCTTTGACCATGCGCCCATTGAGTGAGGGAACTTAGCTACGAAAGCCTTAACAGCACCTGGTGCTCTACGGTCAGAGTTACCTTCACGAAGCACAGGGTTCACAGCAGAACCTAAAACCTTTGCAAAACGAGCTTGTAGCTCTTTTTCTGCATCATTTTTTGGGTTTTCAGGGTAGTTAGGGATATCATAACCCTTTGACTGCAACTCAGCGATAACAGCCTGTAACTGTGGAAGAGAAGCACTAACATTTGGTAACTTAATGATGTTAGCGTCAGGTGACTTAGCAAGTTCACCCAGTGCAGCTAACTCATCAGCTATCTTCTGGTCTTCTTTCAAGTTATCAGGAAAGTTAGCAATCACTCTGCCTGATAAAGAAATATCTCTTGTTTCAACAGAAATCCCTGAGCTCTTTGTAAAAGCCTGAAGAACTGGTAAAAGTGAATAGGTGGCTAAAGCTGGTGCTTCGTCAATTTTAGTATAAATAATCTTAGATGTCATATTATCACTCCTGATGCGCTCGAAAGCTTTAAAGAATCAAAAAAAAGAATCGTAAACAGTGAAAATGCAAAGAGGACCATACTTTTTCTTCGCAAAACGATTGAACCTAACCCTTGCGTGATTCCTTAGTCAACCCCAATTCGCTTGAATATGGTTAAAGAATAAGAAAAAATGCATACCACTGTTTTGATTGATGAATTAAACTAGGGTTTTCACTCTATATCATAAGGTATTAGTCCTTCTGAAATTTCAACACGAGGCTATTAATACAATACCTGTTTCCCGTTGGTTTCGGGCCATCTGGAAATACGTGCCCCAAATGGGCGTCGCAACAGCTACATAAGACCTCAGTCCGTTTCATAAAAAGGCTATTGTCCACTTTTTCGGTAATGGCTGCAGGGTCAAGGCATTCATAAAAGCTAGGCCAACCTGACCCACTATCATATTTGGCGTCAGACTTAAAAAGTGACGCCTCGCAAACAGCACATTCATATGTGCCTATTTCCTTATTGTCAGTCAGTTCACCACTAAAGGCGCGCTCAGTGCCATGTTCAAAGGCGATATTGTAGACTTCTGGCTTCAGAATTTCTTTCCACTCTGCTTTGGTTTTTTTACTTTTTTCCATATGACTATATCGTCGGTTGTGGGTTTATTTAAGATTTAAATTCGACAAATTTTGATTTTTTAAAATAAAAACTTGACCATTTGTTCACTTAATTTATAATACACTTGTTCACTTTTGATAGAAAAGTCGTCTTTTTTGCACTTTTCCGTCATTTTGGCCCTTTTGGCCAACCACTTGCAGCAGGTACCCTATAACTTGGGTAAAACTACTCAAAGTGAAACAGTTTTTTAATTTTAGCTTAGGTTCGGGGATGAAACAAGGCACAAAAAAACAATTGGTAATGATCGGCATCCGCCGCAAGGGTGAGAAAGGCTTTACCATCAATAATGAAAAAAAGAAAAAAGAGAACGACCTGCTAGAAGGCTTAGGTTGGGTACAGGCAAGAGAGGTTAAATCACCTTTGATGCCTATGGAATTAGTCCATAGAGGCTAATTTTTAAGTCGACAGATTTGTAAGTCAGTGATTTTTTAATCGAGCTGACAGATTAAGTCGAGCTGGCAGATTAAAGAATTTAAAACTCTAGTGCCCTAAAGCCTATTGCTCTTTCTTCCAACTGCCCTGCGGGCTTAGGGTAATAGTGGAACGAGGAAAGTCTTCTTTACCCAATTGATTCATAAAACCAATGGCTCTACCCTTTGGGTCAACAGTCGGCACGGCAGCCCCACTTTGTAGCAGTGGAATCACTTGCACCTGGGCGACATCCCCATTTTTATCCAATTGCGCCTGTAGAATCATAGAATATTTAAGATGGCCAGAGGTTGAAAAGCCCAAGTAACCCATAAAATTCCCCAAACTATAGACAATCAGCTTACCCTTATAACGCTCCATAGCCCTTAAGGTATGGGGCCCATGGCCCAAAAGTAAATCTGCACCTGCATCCACCATAGCGTGACTAAAATCCTTTACACTGCCACGGGACTCACCATAGTAGATCTCAGGCTCGCCTGTAACGTGGGCGGCCTCCAACCCTTCGGCACCTGCATGGAAACTAACCACCACCAGATCATTTTTTTTCTTCAAGGCTGCAACCTTGCGTTTCATTTTTTTAATTTGATCAATATGAATGCAACAACTGACAGCGGCAACCCCTATAAAAGCCACCTTTAAGCCCTTTACTTGCACTTGAATGGAAGGTTGGCTCACAGTACCAAAGCTGGCAATATTTTGCTCTTTTAAGGCCTTTTTAGTTTCTTTTAAGCCTTTGTAGCCAAAATCTAAAATATGATTGTTAGCCAAGTTCATGATCTGAAAACCTGCTTTTTTCAGATTTTTTGCGTAAACAGGCGGCGTGCGGAAGGCCCAACACTTTTTGTTTCTCTTACATTTATCAGACTCTGTGGCCGTGGTCAGCGGGCCTTCTAGGTTTCCAAATACAAGGTCACCTTTAAGGTCTTCACTTGTGGCTGCAAAAAGTTGCGTGCCCCGAAAGGGAGGCAAGCCCTTTTCACCCTTAGTAAAGTCGCTGCCCATCATAATATCCCCAACGGCCGTGATGATAATGCCCTCTCCACTACTGAGGCTTGTGTCCCCAACTTTAAAAACACCCTCTGACCTTTCCAATTGCTGGTAGTCAGTGGCTAATTTAAGGTATTTTTTTAGGTCCTTTTGGTTGGGAGTAAATTTCTTAGTCTGCCTCCAGTGAGTGACGACCTTATTCCAGTCTTGCTCTTGCCAGTAAGCCCAGCCCAGTTCCCAGTGCAAATGACCATTTTCAGGCTCTAGCTTTAGGGCCTTTTCAAACAACAATATGGCGGAAATAGAATTATGGGCCTTGAGCTCTTTAACAGCCTCAACAAATAAAGACTTGGCTTCTGGCTTGGCAAACTTCTCTGCAGCTATTAGCGGAGAGCAGGAAAAGAAAAAAAAAGTAAGGAATAATAGAAGAGGCATTATTGTAAGATAAACTGTTCTGGGTCTACATGCTGGTCCCGAACTAAAACTTCATAATGTAAGTGTGTCGCTGTACTGCGACCCGTGTTTCCCATGCGAGCGATCAAGTCCCCACGTTTTACCTTTTGCCCCACTCTCACTTCATATTTAGAAAGGTGTGCATAGCGGGTCACTACATCGTAACCATGGTCGATCACTAAAAATTGACCGTATCCAGCATTCACATAGGTTGCGACTACAGTACCATCACCAGGGGCATAGATCGGTGAGAAAGGCCCATTGGAAAAGTCCATCCCTCGGTGCAGTTTTGGCTTACCTGTAAAGGGGTCACTTCGAAACCCAAACTTGGAAGATTGATAGCCCTGAGTTGGCGCTACCGAAGGCGTTCTTGCGAGCCTATCCTTTTGGTCTTGCAAGTAGCCTTCTAGTTGAAAAAAGCTCACTTCCCGCATCATGATTTCACGGGTCAAGAGATTTAACATTTCAAGAATATCCCCTTGGTACTCCCCTTGGCTTTTGGTTACAGAAGACCTCAGCGGGCCTGAGTCTTGGAGACCTGAAATGATTCGTAATTTACGGTCGAACTCTTCATATTTTGCGAGCTTGGCCCTCGTTCTTTCCAACTCATTGTAGATTTCTTGGATGGAAAAACTCTGGATCTTAATCTCCTTATCCAGTTGCAGGTGTTCCTTCACCTCTTTTTGAACCAAAATGTAATCTCCAAACATACCCACACTGAGCATGCCAATGGACATGAACAAAGCAACGACTAGGCGTAAAGCGAAGGCGGAGATGTGCAAACGGAAGACTCTGCCATCCTTTTGCGGGACGATCATAAAGTGGATAGATTGGCTTAACATAAGAAACAACTTTGCAAATGAAAATTTTCGCTTTATTGTATGCAGCAACGCCAAAAAAGACAAGATGCCAAAAAAACTAAGCTCCCAAAACCCACAAATGCTTACTCCCTGTGGATTGAGCCAACAAGACTCTCAGGTAGATTTTATAAAAAGATTGATTTTTGGCGCAGCCGACCAAAGGCAGCTTCGTAAAGCGCAAGCTTTGGCACCGAACCTAAAAGATTTCGGTCCTGCTCAACAGGAGTGGTTGCTTTTTAGTAAAATCTTCAAGTCCCTTGGCTACTCCAACTTCCCCAGTGAGTTTGAAAAGTTGGCCGAGGCCTTTCCCTTGAGCGGCATCACGAGCCAAATCAAAAATAAAGAGAGGATACTAGGTCAGTGGGCTAAAACCCTGGGATTGCTGGAAGTAGACTCTGACCTGCTGCATGAAAGTTACAAAAAAAACTATCAATTGATGCAAGCAGAAACACAGGGATTGAGCGCAACCCTACCCCTATTAATCAAAGGGTTACGCCCTGCAAACAACCCCTGGCGACGACTCACAGGCCTCTACTACCATTTAGAAAAAACCAAGGGCCAAGGCTTACTTAAGTCTTGGTTAAAGTTTTTTTGGAACGCAGAGGAGCATCTAAATAAAAAGGGCGCTTTAAAAAAAATCATAGCCGAGCTCAATGAGTTATTCCCAACACCTAAAACAGAGCCTTTGAGCCAGATTTTAGTCCCTACTTCCAAAAAATTAGCCCAAAACTCGCAGAATCTAGTTGGGGCTAGCAGGCAAATGGTGATCTTAACCAATGCTGTGATGCCCTTCTTTTTAAGCTGGGCCAGAGAATTTAAGGATAAAAAACTAGAAAAGACTTTATTCTCACTCTATTTGACCCTGCCTACAGAAGGGCAAAATAGCAAAACCCAGAAGATGCAGGAGCGTCTATTTGGCGGGGAACGACCAAAAATCAAACAGGGTTTGAGTTTTGACCAAGGTTTACTGCAAATTTATGATGATTGGTGCGAGGTCAACTGGGGTAATTGTTTAGCCTGCAAACTACCCAGTTTGATTGAAAAGAGGTAACTTCTATAATAAAATAACTCAGAAGTCACCTTAAGGGCATTACTTTAAAGTAATCATCGTACCGTTACCAAGGTCTGTAAAAAGTTCGCCAATCACAGCGTGCATATCCATCCCGCCGATGATGTGAGCGGAGCCAACACCCTGCCCCAAGGCGAATAACATTCCTTGCACCTTAGGGATCATACCACCACTTATTACACCAGACTCAATCAAGCTCAAAACGTCGGCCTTGTTCAGTTGGCTTATTTGTCGGTCCCCTTCCATCACTCCTTTTACATCTGTCATATATATCACCTTATATGCCTTTAGAGCTCCTGCAATATGACTCGCTGCCGTATCGGCATTAATGTTGTAGGATTCACCTTCCGGGCTCATACCGATCGGACTGATCACAGGAATATAACCATCATCTAGTAAGCTATTGATTAAAGAGGGCCGCACAGAATCGATTTGACCGACATAGCCAAGGTCGTGATCAGGATGTTCCAGTTTACTGGCCTCAATCATCCTACCATCTTTGCCACTCAGCCCCACAGCGAGGCCACCAGCTCGGTTTAATCCTGTTACAATTTCTTTATTTACCTGACCAGAAAGAACCATTTCTGAAATTTTTAAGCTCGTTAAATCAGTTACCCGCAGGCCATCAATAAAACGTGATTCCACTCCAAATGAGGTAATAGCCTTGGATATTTCAGGCCCGCCACCGTGAACAACAACTGGCCTTAACCCTAAGGACGCAAGCAAAGTTACATCTTGCGCAAAGGATTCTTTACAGTCCTCTTGCACCATAGCAGCGCCACCATACTTAATTACGATGGTTTGACCTTTAAAGTTCTGAATGTAAGAAAGGGCTTCCATTAATATAGCCCTCTTCTTTTGTGGGTCGGGGCTGACAGTAGCGGGGTCTCGGTATTTCATAATTTTTAACTTTTTTTAAATTCAAATTTAGACACTTACAAAAGCAACCTTTAGGCCAAAGGCGCTACAAAATTGCTGTACTTTGTGTCCATGCTCAGCTACTATTTTGGACAGATCAAAACGACTTACGAACCATTTTAAAGGGATTCCCCATGCCTGTTGCCGATTTTAAAACCTACTGCAAAATGTTGGACAATGCCAAAGCAAATCACTTCGCTTTCCCAGCTATAAACGTCAGTTCCATTGCCACTGCTAATGCAGCCTTAAAGGGCTTAGCCGATGCAGGTTCCGATGGGATCATTCAAGTGTCAACAGGTGCTGGCCAGTTTGCCAGTGGTCTAGAAGTTAATGACATGGCCCTAGGCGCAATTACTCTTGCCCAGCACGTACATCTATTAGCCGACCGTTATAATGTCAATATTGCACTTTCTACCGACCACTGCCAAGCAGGGAAATTAGAAACCTTTGTAAAGCCTTTGATGGAAGAGACAAAACGCCGTAGAGCCAAAGGGTTACCAAATCTTTTTGGTTCCCATATGTTTGATGGCTGCGAGTTACCTCTAGATGAAAATATGACCATTGCCCAAACACTACTGGAAGAATGCGCTGCTTTAGAATTAATTCTTGAGGTGGAAGCTGGTGTTGTTGGCGGTGAAGAGGACGGTGTGGATAATGAAAATGTTCCCGCAGAAAAGCTCTATACAACAACAGAAGATATGATTTATGTTTATGAGTCTTTAAGCAAAATTACCAATGGCCGCTTTATGCTTGCTGCAACTTTTGGCAATGTACATGGTGTATACAAGCCAGGGAATGTGGTTTTAAAGCCTCAAATTTTACGTGATGGCCAAGCAGGCGTAATGGCAAAACATGGTGATGCTTCAAAAATGGATCTCGTGTTTCACGGTGGTAGCGGGTCTGAACTATCTGATATTCATGAGTCTTTAAACTACGGTGTGATCAAAATGAACATTGATACAGACACTCAATACGCATTTTCTCGCCCCGTTGTAGATCACATATTGTCAAATTACGCTGGAATGCTTAAGATTGATGGAGAAGTTGGTAATAAAAAGCAGTACGACCCCAGAGCCTATAACAAAAAGGGTGAAACGGGAATGGCTGAAAGGATTCAAAAAGCAGCTGAAGATCTAAAATCTGCAGGTAATTCAATTTACCAATCATAAGCGTAAATAAAATAAAATAAAAAAGCTGAATATATCGGTTGACAGTTAAAAATTATTTAGGCAAGTTGTCTGAATAGTTTGTGGGCCGGTAGCTCAGTTGGTAGAGCACCTGACTTTTAATCAGGTTGTCGCGGGTTCGACCCCCGCCCGGCTCACCACAAACTATTACAGTCTTAGTGTCCCCATCGTCTAGACGGCCTAGGACACCGCCCTTTCACGGCGGCGACAGGGGTTCGAATCCCCTTGGGGATGCCATAATTAGATGCGGCTTCGGCCGCATTTAATGCATCTATCTACTTCGAACA